>JANQPB010000040.1 GCA_028285495.1 Acidimicrobiales bacterium | reverse complement strand
CACAACCCCCTGGCACCGAACACCAGCACCAAACGGGATCCATCCCAACCGGGCTTGCCACCAAGACATCGACCCGCCACCACAAACCCTCCATGGGCCATCCACCCCTCGCTGTCACCGCGGCGACCTAGGGTGCATGGGCAACGAGAACCACCTCCGGGTCGGTTCCCTCGGGAGCGGCGCTCCCCGGTAGCCAACGGGCCGTCCGCCGACGGCCAGCAGACCGGGAGGCGCCAGCGTGCCCGAACCGTCAGACCCTGATCCGCCGCGGCTCCGGCCGCCGCCGGCGGCCCCGAGCGGCCGGGCGGCCCCGGCCCCGCGGGCCGGCGGAGGGCCGATTCGCTCGTTCCGCGATGCCATCGGCGCCGCCCTCGAACTGGCCGACGATCACCCGATGGCCGGCGCCGCCGTGCTGCTCGGGTCCGGCGGCGAGCGGATCGACGCCGCCGTCGCCCGCGGCCTCGACGCCTCGATCGAGGCGGTGGTGGCGTGGGCGGCCGCGGTCGACGGCTGGGCCCGATCGGGGCCGACCGATCGCCGGCCGCTCGGCGTCCTGTTGATCTCGATCCGGTCGTTCGATCCCGACGTGGTGCGGGAGGCCGATCTCCGGCGCTATCGCCAGTGCGGGTGGACGCTGGCCCGGGCCGGGCACCGGCTGCTCGACTGGATCGAGACCGACGGCGACGTCGTCCGGTCCTACGCCCATCTCACCTCACCCGATCGGGCCTGGCCCAACGACCCACCGGACCACCGGACCGGTGATCGGGGCTGGCCGTGATCGGGGCCGGGGGCCCGTACCGGGCGCGCCGATGGGGAGGCCGGCGGCCTCCCCATCCGTCGAGACCCCGACGGGCGGGGTCCAAACCTGCGTCTCGATCAGTTGATCGAATTGCCGATCGTCGAGAACTCGTCGGCGGCCTCACGACCGAGGAACGTCACCGCCCCGATACACACCACCGCAATCAACGCAACCAACAGCGCGTACTCAACCAGAGACGCACCACGCTC
>JANQPB010000039.1 GCA_028285495.1 Acidimicrobiales bacterium | reverse complement strand
GCTCACCGCCACACGGCACTCGGGCCCTGGCTGAACTACTACAACCACCAACGACCCCACAGCGCCCTCGGCCACAAGACACCCACCGTCCGACTCAACGAGTCAGACGAACCCTGACCAACCCTCCTGGGATCTACACCTAGGCCATCGTCAGGCCTCCGGAGACCGACAGCGTCTGGCCGGTGGTGAAGCCGGCGCCCTCGGAGGCGAAGTAGACGACGGCCGGGGCGATCTCCTCCGGTTGCCCGAGGCGCTTCATCGCCACCGCGCCGGCCATGGCCCCGATGACCCGCTCGCCGTCGTCGCCGCTGCCGACGATCTCGTCGAGCAGCGGCGTGTCGGTCGGGCCGGGGCACACCACGTTGACCGTCACGCCCTTGCGGGCGACCTCGCGGGCCAACGTCTTGGAGAAGGCGATCACGCCGCCCTTCGCCCCGCTGTAGACGCCCTCGAGCGACGAGCCGACCCGGCCGGCGTCGGAGGCGATGTTGACGATCCGACCCCAGCCCCGCTCGGTCATCCCCGGGACGCAGGCGTGGCAGGTCCGCAGCACGCCCTTGAGGTTGATCTCGAGGATCCGGTCCCAGAAGGCCTCGTCGGTGTCGACGAACCGGTGGAACCGGTCCCACCCGGCGACGTTGACCAGGATGTCGATCGGGCCGAGCTCGTCGGCCACCTGGAGGCAGCCCTGGACGACCGAGTCGCTGTCGGCCACGTCCATCGTGATCGCCAGCGCGGTCGCCCCGGCCTCGTTGAGCTGGTTCACCGTCTCGGTCGCGCCATCGGCGTTGATGTCGGCCGCCGCGACCCGGTGGCCTGCGGCGGCCAGGGCCCTGGTGATCTCCCGGCCGATGCCGGAGGCGGCGCCGGTGACCAGCGCCGTGCGAGCGGTCGGTTGGGTGTCGGTGGCGTCGGTCATCGCTCAGCCCGCCCGGACGGCCGCCGCGACCTCGCCCCAGCGGGCCTGGTCGGTCGGGTCGTTGCGGACCGCCCGCTCGGTCAGGTACATCACGATCCGGGAGGCCCGGTCCCGATAGCGGTCGAGGAGGCGGTCGGCCAGCTCGTCCCACGGGGCGACGACCGCATAGTGCTCGAGCATCTCGTCGGTGACCAGCTCGCCGAGCGTGTCGAGCTCACCGGCCTTCATCTTCTCCCGGATCCTGGCGGTCGTGCCCTCGAAGCCGAGGTCGTCGAACTGGAAGGCGTAGTTCGGCGTGCTGCCGTAGAAGGCGATCTGGCGCCTGGCCACGTTCAGGTACGGGGCCCGGGCCTCGGGGGTGTCGCCCGGACAGGCGAACACCGGGATGATCAGGTCGACGTCGTCCGGGCTCCGCCCTGCGCTCGCCGCGCCCTCCGCCACCGCCGGAAGGAGCCGGTTCTCGATGTAGGGCATCGAGTGAAGCGGGTGGACGTGGATGCCGTCGGCCACCTCGCCGGCGACCCGGCACATGATCGGGCCGACGGCCGAGATGTCGAGCTTCATCGGCAGGTCGTGGGCCCTGGGCGACCAGTCGGGTGGCAGGAGGCTGAGCTGGTAGAACTCGCCGTCGTGGGCCAGTCGCTCCTCGCGATTGAAGGCCCGCCAGCAGGCCTTGACCGCCAGTGCGTAGTCCCGCATCCGCGCCGCCGGGCGGGCGAACTCGGAGCCGTAGCGGCGCTCGACGTGGGCCCGCACCTGGCTGCCGAGACCGAGCCGGAATCGCCCGCCGGTGTTGTCGACCAGCTCGTAAGCCACCGCAGCCGACACCATGGGGCTGCGGGGGAAGGCGACGGCGATGCCGGTGGTGAAGAACAGCTCCGGAGCGGCGAGGGCGGCAGCGGTGATCTGCATCCACGGCACCTGGCTGGTCTCGGTCCACAGGATCCCGGAGAAGCCGGCGTCGCGGGTCCGGGTGGCCAGCGCGGCGGCCTCGTCCCAGCGCGACCCCCCGGTCATGATGTCGATGTCCATGGCCGCCGACACTAGCGGTGGCCTTGGTCCGGACCGAATCGTCCGGTCCGGACCCTACACTCCGCGTCGTTGGTGGTGGCGAGGGCCCCGCCGGAAGGGAGCCGAGGCCGTGAAGAAGATCTCGTCTGACGATCCCCGGGCCAAGCACCGGGCCAGCGACGTCGACGTCGACGCGACCGAGCTGGCCGAGCACGTCGATGGCAAGAACCGATGGGTACTGGCCACCACCCGGTCGGATGGTCGCCCCCAGATGAGCCTCGTCAGCGGTGGGATGACCGCAGACGGCATCCTGGCCGTGTCGTCGTACCCGAGCCGGGCCAAGGTCCGCAACGTCAAGGCCAACCCGGATGTGTCCGTCCTGGTGATGGGCGAGGAGTTCAACTCGGCCTGGGTCCAGATCGACGGGCGGGCCGAGGTGTTCGACATGCCGGACCCCGCCGCCGCCGATGCGCTGGTCGAGTATTTTCGGGCGATCCGCGGTGAGCATCCCGACTGGGACGAGTACCGTCAGGCCATGGTCGACCAGGGCAAGTCGGCGATCATGATCACCCCAACCCGATGGAGCCCGGTCAGCAGGGGCGGGTTCCCGCCCGAGCTGTTCGAGGCCTGAACACACCGGAGGAGTCACCCCCCGATGGCCGAGCTGCTGGAGATCGAGAACGAGCGGAACCTGAGCCGGGAGGAGGCGGCGGCCTGGCTGCAGGAGCTGGCGAAGCAGCTGGCTCGCAACAACCAGCTCCAGTTCCGCCAGGAGGGCCTCAAGTACACGGTCCGGGTCCCGGCCGAGGTCACGATGGAGGTCGAGGTCGAGATCGAAGAGGGCGAGTCGAAGCTCGAGATCGAGATCAGCTGGTAGCGACGCCGGCCGCGACGGCCGAGCCTCGGCTCACACCCGCACCAGCGGGTGGGTGGTCGCCGGTGCCGTCGCCACGATCGGGTCGCCGGGCCGCACCTCGCCGCCCCGCACCACCACCGCCATGACACCGGCCAGTCGTCTGAGGCGGCCGCCGTCGTCACGGGTCAGCACGGCAGCGAGCAGGCCGTCCTGGAAGTCGTCGATCTGGCGGCACGGGTTCCGCAGCCCGGTCAGCGTGACCAGCGCATCGTCGCCGATGGCCAGCGTGGTCCCGGTTGGCAGGCCGAGCAGGTCGATCCCGTTCGTCGTGATGTTCTCGCCGAGCTGGCCGGGGCCGACCTCGAAGCCATCGGCGGCCACCCGGTCGAACAGCTCGGCGTGGATCAGGTGGACCTGGCGGAGGTTCGGCTGCGTCGGATCGGCGGCCACCCGGGACCGATGTCTCACCCTGGCCCCGCTGTGGGCGTCGCCCGCCACCCCGAGTCCGGCCACCAGCTCGATGCTGGTCATGGTCGGCTTCGAGAACGTGTGGTCGGCGCTGGCGTGGACGGCGGCCACCGTGCCACGAGGCGTCCCATCCGATGGAGTCGTCACGCTCCAACGCTAACCGGACCGACCCATCGATTAGTGTCCGCCCATGCGTCGAGGAGCGGGATGAGCACCGAGGTGAGCCGGGTGGTGGCGTCGCTGGTCGACCGCAGCCGGGAGAACCTCGATGCCGCCGGCGTCTGGCACCACCTCGCCCAGGGCCCCGGTCCGGCGTTGGAGGCCGAGTGGCTGGCCGCCGGCCTCGAGCTGCCCGACCTCGACGCCATGCGCCGGTACCGCCTCGACCGGACCGTCGCCGAGCTGAACGAGCAGGGCTACGACGGGTTGATCGTCACCGACCCGATGAACATCCGCTACGTGAGTGACACCACCAACATGCAGATCTGGGTGATGCACAACGCCACCCGCTACGCCTGGGTCGGGGCCGACGGGTACCTGGTGGTCTGGGACTATGTCGGCTGCGAGTTCCTCTCGGGCCACAACCGGCTGATCGACGAGGTCAGGCCGGCTGTGGGGACCAACTTCTTCACCGCGGGCAGCCGCCGGCCGGTGCGCGAGCAGCGCTGGGCCGACGAGCTGCTCGCCCTGATGGGTCAGCGGATCGGCCCGGCACCCCGCATCGCCATCGACCAGACGAGCCTCGGCGCCTACCGGGCGCTCGAGGCCGGCGGGGTCATGATCGGCGACGGCCAGCGGGTGATGGAGCTGGCCCGCCGCATCAAGGGCCGGGACGAGCTGCGGGCGATGCGGTGCTCGATCCATGCCTGCGAGGCGACGATGGGGGAGATGCTGGCGGCGATGGAGCCGGGCATGACCGAGCGGGAGCTGTGGGCGATGCTGCACGCCGGCAACATCCGCCGGGCCGGCGAGTGGATCGAGACCCAGATCCTGTCGTCCGGGCCGAGGACCAACCCGTGGATGCAGGAGGCGAGCGCCCGGGTGATCCAGCCGGGTGAGCTGGTGGCCTACGACACCGACCTGGTCGGTCCCTACGGGCTGATGACCGACATCTCCAGGACCTGGATCGCCGGCGACGTCGAGCCGACCCCGGCCCAGCGACACGTCTACGACCTGGCGATCGAGCAGATGGAGCGCAACGCCCCGCTGCTGACGCCCGGCCGCAGCTTCCACGACCTCTGCCACCAGGCCTGGGCCCCGCCGATCGACGAGTACCGCCACTACAGCTGCCTGTTCCACGGCGTCGGTCAGTGCGACGAGTACCCCTGCATCCACTTCCCGTCCGGCGCCGATGCCCTGAGCGACGGCGTCGTCGAGGTCGGGATGTGCTTCACCACCGAGAGCTTCGTCGGCTCGCGCCGTGGCGGCGAGGGGGTGAAGCTCGAGAACCAGTACGTGGTGACCGAGTCGGGGCCCGAGCTGCTCACCCACTTCCCGCTCGACCTGCGGCGCTGATCGCCGCGGCCAACTCGTCGATCGTCGGCCGGGCGTCGGGGGAGCGGGGCCGAAAGGCGGCGGACAGGTGGCCCTCCGGCCCCACGACGATGTCGCCACCGAGTTGCCGGACGTCCTCGGTCGGTCTGCTCGGCCGGCGGCCCCGCCGGACGAGCCGGGCGTAGAGGGCCAGCGTCCCCGGATTCCAGACCTGTCGCACCGCGCCACGACCGAGCCCGAAGCGGTGGTAGAGCGTGCGGTCGGGGTCGGCCAGCAGCGGGAACGGCAGGTCGAGCCGCCGATGGTGGTCGCGGAGCCGGGACGGGTCGGCGAACGTCACGGCCGCGACGGTGGCGTCACCGAGCCGGTCGAGGTGGTCGCCGACGGCGACCAGGTGCTCCTGGCACGGCAGTCACATCAGGTGCCGATGGAAGACGAGGAGCACCGGCCGGCCACGATGGTCGGCCAGGTCCCACGGTCGGCCGAGATGGTCGGGCAGGCGGAGGCCGCCGACCGGGTCGCCGATCCGCAGCCCCCGGCCCGGGGCCGCGGGCCCCTCCGCGCCGCTCACCGGCGACGCCCGAGACCCGGAACGAATCGGGGGGTGGCGGCGGCGTAGCCCTCGTACTCGGGATAGCGCTCGCGGAGCCGGTCCTCCTCCCAGCGGGCCTTGATGGTGAAGAAGGCGACGATGACGGCGGCGACCGCCAGGACCAGCACGTTGCCGGACCGGATCGTCACGCCGGCCACGGCGGCCAGGACGCCGGTGTAGATCGGGTGGCGGACGAGCCCGTACAGGCCGCCGGTGGTCAGCTGGCCCCGCTCGTTCGGCACCGGCGTCGGGGTCAGCGCCGGGCCGAGCCGGAGGGCGGCCATCACCACGAGGGCAAGGCCGCCGAGCATGAGCGCGAGCCCGAGCACGTCGACGATGGTCGGGACCGGCCAGTGCCCGGCTCGGGGGATGGCGATCAGCGTGACCAGCAGCAGGAACTGGGCGGCGACGAAGAGTCGCCCGATGCCCGTCCGGTTCGGTGCGTGGTCGCCTGGCACGGCCATCGCCAGACCCTAGCCAGCGATCCCGGTCGGCCGTCGGGCCGGGCCGATCGGCCGGGCCCGGCGACCGTCGTCCGACCGAGGGCGACGACTAGCGTCGGCGTCGTGCCATCGCCAGACGCCGCCGACGCCGACCGAGGGGCCGGCCCCGATCTCCGCCCGTGGTCGGGGATCGAGCTGCTCGGGCCGGTCGCCGGTGGGGCCAGGAACCGGGTCTGGCGGGGTCGTGGCCGGGACGGGGTGGTGGCGATCCGCCACAGCCGCCGGTCGGCCCCGTCCCTCGACTGGGAGCTCGATCTGCTCGACCACCTCGACGGGCACGGCTTCGTCGTGCCGACCGTGATCGTCGCCGACGACGGTCGCCACCACGTCGACGGTCTGGTCGTGCAGCGGTGGCTCGACGGCTCGGAGCCGGCGACGACCGGCGACTGGCGCCGCGTCGGTCGCGAGCTGGTCCGGCTGCACGCGCTGACCGCCGACCATCCCCAGCGCCCGGGCTGCTGCCGGGTCGACGAGCTCGACCGTCGCCGTCGCAGCGTCGACGCCGACCTCGATCGGGTCCCGGCCGAGGTGGCGGCGCTGGCCGTCGGGATCTTCGCCTCGGTCGGGGAGGCCCCGGTCGGCGTCGTCCACGGCGACGTCCATGCCGCCAACCTGCGGGTCGGCTCGGACGGTCGGGTCGGGTTCCTCGACTGGGACGAGAGCCGGGTCGACGTCACCTGGCACGATCTGTCGGTCTTCGACGCCGGGATCCTCGGCCACGACGGGCTCGACCGGGCCACGACCGAGCGGGCCAGGCGCCTCTCCCACGCCTGGGAGGTGGTCAACGCCTGGGTCACCGAGCCGAACTACGCCAGCCGGCGGCTCCGCCTGCTGGAGCGCAACCCGTCGTCGTGAGCCGAGCGACCCCGTCGTCGGGGCCGCTCATCTGGCCGATGGCGCCGCCGATAGGGACGTCATGTCGATCGCCGCCGTCCGGGCACGGCTCGAGGAACAGGTCGAGCTGCTCCCCGTCCTACCGACCGTGGTTGCTCGGTTGATGGTGCTCGACCGCCGGAGCGACACCTACTTCGACGAGGTCCTCGCCCTGATCGAGGCCGATGCGGCCTTCGCCTCCCGGGTGCTGGCGGCGGCCAACTCGGCCGCATCGAGCCCGACCAACCCGATCAGCTCGGTCCGGGTCGCCCTGGCCCGGCTCGGCGGCCGGGGCGCGGTCGGGTCGGTCATGGCCGCCGCCGTGTCGCGGGTGTTCGTGCCAGACGATCCCTGGGAGAAGGCGCTGTGGCGCCATGCCATCCAGGTCGGCGGGGCGTGCCGGGCGCTGGTCGAGCTCGACCCGACCTGTGGGGTCGAGCCGGACGTCGCCTACGTGGCCGGCCTGCTGCACGACGTCGGCCGGATCATCATCTTCCACCACGACCACGACATCCTGCGCCAGGTCGAGGACGGGGACCTCGGCTCGCCCCAGGAGCTGATCGAGGCGGAGAAGCGGGTCTGTGGCATCACCCATCCCGAGCTCGGGGCCAGGGCCTGCCGGCGCTGGAACCTCCCCGACATCCTCGTCCACACGGTCGCTCGCCATCACCTGCCGGTGACCCGTCCGACGACCGACCTGGACAAGCTCGTCGCCATCGTCCAGTTCGCCGATTTCCTCATGTTCCCGTCGGCCGAGCCCGGTGCCCCCGGTCGGGACGTCGACGACCTCGAGGTGATCGAGGCCGACCTCGTCGAGCTCCTGCCCCCCAACCTGGCGGCGGTGACCGTCGAGCAGCTGTCCACCGTGCTGGCGGAGACGTCGGCCTGGGCCGACGAGACCTGCGACTCGCTCGGCCTGTCCTGACCCGTCGCGTCGGCCCGAGCCCGCCGCCCGGTGGCAGGCGGCGATCCGGCGTGGTTAGGGTCGACCATGGACTTCACCATCCCGGACGACATCACGCAGTTGCTGGCCGACCTCGACGACTTCATCGAGGAGAAGATCAGGCCGCTCGAGCAGTCGAACGACAACATCCGGTTCTTCGACCATCGCCGGGAGGACGCCAGAACCGACTGGGAGCGGGGCGGGCTGCCGAACGACGAGTGGGAGGCGCTGCTCCACCAGGTCAAGCGCATGGCCGACGAGGCCGGCTTCTACCGATGGCCGTTCCCGTCCGAGTACGGGGGGAGCGACGGCAACAACCTGGGGATGGCGATCATCCGGGAGCACCTGGCCCGCAAGGGGCTCGGGCTGCACAACGACCTGCAGAACGAGCACTCGATCGTCGGCAACCAGGTCGGGCTGCTGCTCATGATCAACTACGGCACCGATGAGCAGAAGGCCGAGTGGGTCGACGACCTGGTCCATGGTCGCAAGGGCTTCGCCTTCGGCATCACCGAGCCCCAGCACGGCTCCGACGCCACCCACATGGAGACGACGGCGGTCCGCGACGGCGACGAGTGGATCATCAACGGCGAGAAGACGTGGAACACGGGCATCCACAAGGCCCAGTACGACCTGATCTTCGCCAGGACCAGTGGCGAGGCCGGCGACGGCGACGGCATCACCGCCTTCCTCACCCCGACCGACTCACCCGGCTTCGAGGTCGTCGAGTTCCTCTGGACGTTCAACATGCCGACCGACCACGCCCACATCCGCCTGACCGACGTGCGGGTGCCGGACTCGGCCATCTTCGGCGGCGAGGGCAGGGGCCTCGGGGTCGTGCAGCACTTCTTCAACGAGAACCGGATCCGCCAGGCCGCCTCGAGCCTCGGGGCGGCCCAGTTCTGCATCGACCAGGCGATCGCCTACGCCAAGGAGCGGGCGCCGTTCGGCAAGCCGCTGTCGACCAACCAGGGCATCCAGTTCCCGCTGGTCGAGCTCTCGACCCAGGCCGAGATGCTGCGGGCCCTGATCCACAAGACGGCGTGGCTGATGGACACCCAGGGAGCGTTCTCGGTCTCCGACAAGGTCTCGATGTGCAACTACTGGGCCAACCGGCTGTGCTGCGAGGCCGCCGACCGGGCCATGCAGGTCCACGGCGGCCTCGGCTACAGCCGCCACATGCCCTTCGAGCACATCTACCGCCACCATCGCCGCTACCGGATCACCGAGGGGGCCGAGGAGATCCAGATGCGCCGGGTGGCCGGCTACCTGTTCGGCTACATGAAGCAGCAGGCGCCGAAGGGCGTCGGCTCGTAGCGGGGGTTCCGGGCCCCATCCTCCTCCCCGGCCTCGCCACCCTCGGCGTGGCCGGGGTGGCGGCGACGGCCAATCGCCGTCGCATCGTCCGTCGCCTGTCCAGCACGACACCAGACGAGGCCGGCGAGATCATCATCGCCGAGGCCGGCCCCCGGTCGTCGCCGGACATCGCCGACGGGGTCGTCCGTCGGCTCCGGGACCTCGACGTCCTGGCCGCCGACGCGACGACCGCCCAGGCGGAGCCGACCGCCCGATCGGCGCGACGATCCGCTCCGGACGGAGGCTGCGGGCCCGTCCGGCTCGGGTCGGTCGTCGGCGCGGGCGAGGTGGCGAGCTGGTGACGAGCTAGGACGTCTTGCCGCTCGCCGGCTTCTTGCCGGCCGACCGCTTCCTCGGCTTCCCCCTGGCCTTGGCCGCGCCGCCGTTCGACCCCGAGGCCGCCAGTTCGGCCACGGCGGCCTCGATACGGTCGAGGCGCTCCGTGACCGTGGCCAGGGCGTCGCCGCCATCGGTATCGGCCGCCGGGCCGTTGGCATCATCGGCCACGAGCTGCTGGTAGCAGGACCGGAGCATCCGGCCGGAGTCCCGCTCCTCGGCGATGTAGCGCCCGAGCAGCCCCCCGGTCTGGATGTCGATCGTCGTGTCGTTGAACATGCCGGCGAAGATGTCGGGCCCCTCGCCGGGATCGTCGCCGAGTCCGAGGCGCTCGAACTTCTCCCGATCGGACAGCTCGGTCGAGGTGGCGATCGCCACCCGGTCGGCGTTCGGCTCGCCGCCGGGGCGCAGCTCGAAGCCGAGCTCGTTGATCCGCTTCTCGAAGGCCTTGGCGTGCTCACCTTCCCGCAGGGCCACGGCGTGGATCACCTGGCGGACGTCGTCTCGCGTCGTCAGCTCGGCCCACTGGCGCAGGTAGGTCTCGGCCTCCGCCTCGGCCACGGCAATGGCGTTCAGCAGGCCGAGGTAGGACGGTTTCTCGCTCACGATTCCCCCGGGATGTCGGCTGCGGTGTTTGCCCCGAGGGTAGTGGAACGTGGCAAGGTGGGCCCCGTCGAGACCGGCCGGTGGCCGGCCGGCGACGGACCGGACCGACGAGGGGAGACGACCATGCAGGACCGACCGACGGCCGCCGAGCTGCTGCGCGACATCGCCGCCACCCTCGACGAGCGCATCCTGCCGCTGCTGTCCGGCAACGAGCAGCACCAGGTCCGGGTGGCGGCCAACCTGTGTCGGATCCTGGAGCGGGAGGCTCGGCTCGGCCCCGACCTGGAGACCGAGGAGCGGTCGCTGCTCGGAGAGCTGCTGCCCGATCAGCCGGCCGACGCGCCGCTGGCCGAGCTGAACGCCGAGCTGGCCCGCCGGGTCGCCACGTCCGACGACGACGAGTTCCTCGCCGGGGCCCACGCAGCATTGGTGGCGCTGACCGGCCAGAAGCTGGCGGTCAACAAACCGGGGTACGACCGCTTCGACTTCGCCGGCGAGGTACCGGTATGAGCGGAGCGCCCGAGCTCGAGACGACCGGCGACGGCCTGGCCCGCTTCCTCACCGGAGCGACCGGCCGGGCGACCACGGTGTCGGACCTCCGCATGGCGTCCGCCGGGGCCCGCCGTCGCAACGTGCTGTTCACCGCCACCACAGCGGGCGAGCGGCGAGAGCTCGTCGCCACGATCATCCCGACGGCCGACGTCCAGATCCAGCCGGTGTCGGTCGAGGCCGGCGCCATCCGTCTCGGTGCCGAGGTCGGGATGCCGGTGGCCGCCGTGGTGGCCGACACCGACGATCCGAGCTGGGTCGGCGGCCCGTTCTTCGTCTCGACCCTGGTCGACGGCGAATCGGTCCCCCGGCAGATCCTCCGGCTCGTCGAGGCCGATCCGGCGCTCGGCCCGACGCTGGCCCACCAGTGCGGCGCCGCGCTGGCCCGGCTCCACGCCGCCCCGCTCGACCGGGCGCCGGCCGGGATGGAGGGCCCCGGCGACGGCCACACGCCGGCCAGCTTCGCCCTGGAGGCGCTGCGGGAGCAGATGGACGAGCTGCTCCAGCCGTCGGCCACCTTCGAACTGGCCTACCGCTGGCTGCGGGACACCGCACCGGGCGACGACCGGGTGGTCGTGGTCCACGGCGACTTCCGCAACGGCAACCTGATGGTCGGACCGGACGGGCTGCGAGCCGTGTTCGACTGGGAGGGGTCCCGGCTCGGCGCGCCGATGTCGGACCTGGCCTGGATGTCGGTCCGGATGTGGCGGTTCCGCAACGACCACCTCCCGGTCGGCGGTTTTGCCGTCGTCGACGACCTCAGGTCCGGCTACGAGGAGGCCGGCGGCACCTGGGACGACGCCACCTACCACTGGTGGAAGGTCCTCGGGACGTTCCGGTGGGGTCTCGGCCTTGCCGGTCAGGCCCGCCAGCACCTCGACGGTGAGTTCCCGTCGATCGTCATGGCCGCCAGCGGTCGGCGAGTGGCCGAGATGGAGCACGACGTGCTGATGCTGCTGCGGGGCGCCTGGGGCCGCTCGTAGCCAGGGGGGGTGGCGGCACCGGGGTGCCGATCGGTCGGGGCCGGTCAGGGTCGGTCGGACCCGAGCAGCGGGACCCGGCCGAGCGAGCCCGCCTTGGCCGCCAGCTCGGCTGCCGACCGGGTGGTGACGTTCTCGATCGGCTCGGGCTTGCCGAGGAGGTAGCCCTGGCCATGGCTGCAGCCGGCACCCTGGGCCCAGCTGAGCTGGGCCTCGGTCTCGATGCCCTCGGCCACCACGTCGAGCTCGAGGTCCCGGCCGAGCGACACGAGCAGGGTGGCGAGCGAGCGGTCGGTCTCGTCGTCGAGGTGGGTGAGGAAGCTGCGATCGATCTTGAGCCGGTCGAAGTCGACGCTGCGGAGGTGGGCGACCGACGCGTAGCCGGTGCCGAAGTCGTCGATGGCGACCCGGAGCCCCAGGTCCTTCATCCGCCTGAGGTTGTCCTCGGCCCTGACCAGGTTCGGGATGAGCTGGGACTCGGTGATCTCGACGACGTAGGACGACGGGTCGACGTTGTTGCGGTCGATCGCCTCCTCCAGCTCGATCGGCAGCTCGGGTCGCGACAGGTGACGGGCCGAGATGTTGACCGACAGGCTGAGGTCGTCGAGACCGGGGGTCGCCTGCCACTCGCTGAGGACCGCTGCGGTCTGGCGGATCACCCACGTGTCGATGTGGGTGATCAGCTCCGACTGCTCGGCCACGCCGATGAACATGTCGGGCGGGACGAGCCCCCGGACCGGTGAGCGCCACCGGATCAGGGCCTCGAAGCCGTGCAGGCGGCCGCGGCCGACGTCGAAGATCGGCTGGGCCACGAGGAAGAACTCGTCGCGGTGCAGGGCGCTGCGCAGCTCGCCGGAGAGCTGGGTGGCGGCCAGCAACGAGTCGTGGAGGCGCTGGTCGAACTCGACCACGGCGCCGGGGGTGTCGGCCTTCGCCTCGTAGAGGGCGAGGTCGACCCGGCGCAGGATCTCGGACGGCGTGAGCCAGTTGCTCGCATCGGTCCTGACGATGCCGGCGCTGGCCGACACCGCGGTCGTCCCGATGGAGAGACGCATCGGCTCGGCGATCGCCCGGATGGCGTGGTGGGCCAGGCCGAGCGGGTCGTCGCCGTTGGCCGTCGTGACCACCACCATGAACTCGTCGCCTCCGAGGCGGGCGACGAAGTGCCCGCCGGCCCGACCGACCAGCCGGGCGCCGACGTTGCACAGCACCTCGTCGCCGACGGTGTGGCCGAGGTTGTCGTTCGCCTGCTTGAACCCGTCGAGGTCGAGCATGATCACGGCCAGCGGCTGGCGGTCGGCCTCCGAGCCGGTCAGGAGGTGTTCGAGCAGGGCCATGACCGCGGCCCGGTTCGGCAGGCCCGTCAGCGAGTCATGGGTCGCCTCCCGCTCCAGCCGTGCGGTCATCGAGCGGAGTCGGGCCACCGAGCCGTGCAGCGACTCGCCGAGGCGCCCGGCCACCTGGTGGTTCAGCACCTCGTCGTCGAGCCGCCCGGCCGACAGTGCCTCGGCCTGATCGCTCAGCGTGGCCAGGTTGGCGGTCATCTCGTCGAGCGCATGATGCACGAGGGCGATGTCGGTCGGGCCGTCCGAACGCGACCCGGCCACCGGATCGAGGTGGCCGTTGGTGATGCGGTGGGCCCGGGCCAGCAGTCGCTCGACCGGACCGGTGATCGAGCGGATGGTCAGGTAGCTGATCGAGATCATGACGACGGCCAGCAGGGTGGCGATGAACACGACCTGGGAGAGGCGGTTGCTGGCGTCGGCCTCGACCTTGGCCGAGCCGGCGAGGAAGTCCGCGGTGAGCTGGGCGTCCAGGTCCGACAGCTCGGTGATGGCGGTGAGGCCGTCGACGAAGATCGTCATGCCGGTCGGGAAGAGGGCGAGCAGGTCCGCATCGTCGCCCTCACCGGCGTCGGCGACCGGCTGGATCCGACCGGTGAGCGCGTCGGTCACCAGCTGCTGGTAGCCGGCGAGGTTGTCGGCCTCGGTCGCGGTGCCGAGGGCCGTGCGGTAGCGGTCCGGTATGACCTCGACCACCGCCGCCAGCTTGGCGTCGTAGTCGGCCGCCGCGGCCACCAGCCGGCGGAAG
The DNA here is from genome assembly GCA_028285495.1 of Acidimicrobiales bacterium. Classification (GTDB taxonomy): domain Bacteria; phylum Actinomycetota; class Acidimicrobiia; order Acidimicrobiales; family SZUA-35; genus JAHELU01. Next base: position 95,636 of record JANQPB010000039.1, on the reverse strand, counting down.
CGCTCGGCCTCCGTGCCGTCGGCGGCGCCCGCGATCGGGAGCATGTACAGCGCAGCGGCGAGTCGCTGCTCACGGGCCGCGGCCCGCAGCTCGCGGATCGGCCCGAGGGTCGCGTGGACGGCCAGCAGGTCGGCCGGCGGGTCGACCTGGGCGAAGTGGGCGTCGAGCTGGGCCAGCTGGGCCGTCAGCGCCCGGTCGACGTTGCGTCCGATGGTCGCCCGCATCCGGTCGAGCTCGGCCTCGGTCGGGGCCTCGGACGACGTGACGGCCTCGACGAACCGCTCGAGCTCGACCACCAGCCGGTCGGTGGCTTCCGGGTCGGCGAAGTCGGCCGGATCCCGCCGCTCCAGCTCGGGGACCAGCTCGGACAGGCCGGAGTCGACCCACATCTCGGCCGAGATGCTGTCTCCGCCGACGCCGACGCCGACGCCGACGCCGGCGCCGAGCTGGACGCCCATGGCATCGGCGGCCAGGATCGCGTCGTAGCCGTCGGCCTCGGCGTCGGCGGTGACGGCGATCTCGCTCAGCAGGTCGACCAGCTGGGAGTCGCGGCGGAGGTCCTGGGCCGCGACCATGTCCCGGTGGGCGTCCTGGGCCACGATCGCGACCAGGGCCACCACGCCGAACAGCGGCAGGCTGATGAGGATCGCAAGCCGCGACGTGATGGTCGAACGTCGCAGGGACGGCCGGGACAATGGCATGGGACGGTTGTCGGCGCAGGAACCGGGGTGGTTGAGCCCTGGCGTCCTCCATCGCGGCCACGCTCGCAGAATCGGCTCCTGCGCTGCGGTCTCCTGGGGCACACTGGCCCCGTGGACCGCTCCGATGCCGCCCCGTTCCGTCAGCTGATCGACTCCGAGCCGGCGGTGCTCCGAGCCGGCGCCGAGGCCGCACTCGACCACGTGGCCGGCCTCGGCGATCGGGGAGCCGGCGTGTCGGCCGGGGCCCTGGTCGCCCTCGAGAACTTCGACGAGCCACTGCCGGACGAGCCGGGCGACGGGTCGGCCACGCTGACGATGCTGGCCGAGGTCGGCGGTCCGGCGACGATGGCCTCGCCGGGGACCGACTACTTCGGCTTCGTGAACGGCGGCACCCTCCCCGTCGCCCTCGGCGCGGCCTTCGTGACCGCAGCCTGGGACCAGAACGGGGCGCTGCCGATGATGTCACCGGTGGCGGCCCGGCTCCACCGGGTCACGAGACGGTGGCTGGTCGAGCTGCTCGGGCTGCCCGCAGCCACCGAGGTGACCTTCGTCAGCGGGGCCACGATGGCCAACGCCTCCTGCCTGGCCGCGGCCAGGGACGCCCTGGCCGCCGAGGCCGGCTGGGACGTACCGGCCGATGGGCTGCTCGGCGCACCGCCGATCGAAGTGGTCGTCGGGGCCGGGGCCCACACCACGATCGGCAAGTCGCTCGCCCTGATCGGCCTCGGTCGGGACCGGGTGACGACCGTGCCGAGCGACGACCAGGGACGGATCGAGCCGGGCGCCCTCGGCGAGCTCGACCTGCCCGACGATCGGCCGGTGATCGTCTGCGCCCAGGCCGGCGAGGTCAACACCGGCGCCTTCGACCCGTTCGTCGAGCTGGTCGACTGGTGCCGGAGCCGACGCTCGGCCTGGTTGCACGTCGACGGCGCCTTCGGCCTGTGGGCGCTCGCCGACCCCGGGCGGGCCGACCTGGTGGCCGGGCTGACCGGGGCCGACTCGTGGGCGACCGACGGCCACAAGTGGCTGAACGTCAGCTACGACTGCGGGCTGGCCATGGTGGCGCGACCCGGCGCACTGCGCCGCACGTTCACCGCCTCCGCCGGCTACCTGCCCCCGGCCACCGGCCCGGGCGATACCGACTCGCCGTTCGAGACCCCGTTCGAGGCCCCGTTCGAAGCGATGCACCACACGCCGCAGTCGTCGCAGCGGGCCAGGCAGATCGAGGTCTGGGCGGTGTTGCGCACGCTCGGCCGCTCCGGGGTCGCCGAGCTGGTCAGGCGGGCCTGCGACTCGGCCGGCGTCCTCGCCGAGCACCTCGACGGCGCCGGGTTCGAGGTGCTCAACGACGTCGTGCTCAACCAGGTCCTGGTCCGATGGGGCGACGGACGCACCACCGAGGCCCTGATCGACGCGGTCGAGCGAGACGGTCGGCTCTGGTGCGGGCCGACGCAGTGGGATGGCGAGACGGCGATGCGGCTCAGCGTCTCGTCGTGGCGGACCAGCCCGGACACGGCCAGGCGGGCGGCGCAGGTCCTGGTCGAGCTGGCCGAGGGCGTCGGCCGCTGATCGGACCGCCGGTCGGACCGGTCAGGACCGATCCGACCGCCCTTGGCCGAAGCGGACGGCCAGCTCGTCGGCGACCTCCTCCGGGCTCCGCCCGGCGGTCTGCACCTGCTCGAACGCGGCGTACAGCGGGGCCCGCTCGGCCAGCAGCTGATGGATCCGGGCCGGCGGATCGTCGCCGGCGAGCAACGGTCGGCCGATGGGGGAGGGGTCGGCCTCGACCCGGCGGAGGATCTCCGTCGCATCGGCGACCAGGCAGAGCACGGGCCCGGTGGCGCCGAGCGAGGCCTGGTTGTCGTGGTCGAGCATCATCCGACCGCCGGTGGCGACCACCAGCCCGGTTCGGTCGGCCAGCTCAGCCGCCACCCGGCGCTCGATGGCCCGGAAGCCGGCCTCGCCCTCCTCGGCGAAGATCTCGGGGATCGGACCGTGGCGGTCCTCGATGACGGCGTCGGTGTCGACGAACTCGAGGTCGAGCCGGTCGGCCAGCAGCCGCCCGACCGTGGTCTTCCCCGTGCCCATGAAGCCGGTCAGGATCAGGTTGGTCTCGGTCATCTCGGACTCCTCATGTCTCGGACACGTGGCCGGCACCGGCCACCGGGACGACCGGCCAGCCGTCGAGGCCCGTGCCCGGCTCGCTCATCGCCACCACGCAACCGCCGAAGCCGCCGCCGGTCATCCTGGCCCCGAGGACCCCGGGAGTGGCCATCAGCTCCTCGACGGCGGCGTCCATGATCGGGATGGAGGTGGCGTAGTCGTCGCGCAGGCTGCGGTGGCCGTCGACCATGATCGCCCCGGCGGTGGCGAGGTCGCCGGCGGCCAGGGCATCGGCGTAGTCCCGGACGCGCCGGTTCTCCGACACCACGTGGCGGGCCCGGCTGCGGATGACCGGGCCGTCGATCGCGGCGACGGCGTCGAGGTCGGCCAGCCTCAGGGGCCCGATCAGCTCCTCGGCCATGGCGCACTCGGCCACCCGGGTGTCGTACTCCGAGCCCTCGAGGGTCCGACCGGCGACGAACCGGACCACGAACTCGACCTCGGACGGCGGGGGGAGCGGCACATCGGTGATGTCGAGGCTGTGGCAGTCGATCAGGGCGGCATGGCCCTCGGTGGCCGCGGCGATGCACAGCTGATCCATGATCCCGGTGCGGACGCCGGTCGCGGCGTGCTCGGCCCGCCGGCACAGCTCGGCCAGCTCGATCGGGGTGCCGTCGAAGCCGAGGGCGATGGCGACGGCAACCTCGAGCGCGGCGCTCGACGACAGGCCGGAGCCGATCGGGATCGTGGTCTCGACCACGCCGTCCAGCCCCCGCTCGGGGCCGAGCTCGGCCACGACCGCGGCCACGTACCGGCCCCACGAGTCGATGGTGCCCGGCTGCGGCGGTTGGCGATGATCGAAGGCGACCGGTTCGGCCTCGTCGACCGAGCGGAGCCGGATGCCGTCGGCCGGGCGGTAGTCGATCGTGGTCTGGCGGTCGATGGCGAACGGCAGGACGAGCCCGCCGGTGTAGTCGGTGTGGTCGCCGATCAGGTTGACCCGGCCGGGGGCCCGGACCCGTCGCATCGTCTCACGCTCGTCTGACATCGCCACGACCCTACCGGCCGGTCCAGGACCGGCAGCACCGTCGTCGGCCTGCCGCCGGTCAGCCCTTGGTCGACCCCAGGGTCAGGCCGGCGATGAAGTGTCGTTGCAGCGCCAGGTAGACCAGCAACGTCGGGATGGCGACGTAGACCGAGGCCGCGGCGATCAGGTTGTCGTCGGTGAAGAACTCGCCGCCGAGGTTGGCCAACGACGACGTGATCGGCCGATCGGCGCCCTGCTGCTCCAGCACGACCGCCCAGAAGAAGTCGTTGTAGATCCAGGTGAATTCGAGCGTGGCCAGCGCGGCCAGGGCCGGGCGGGTCAGCGGCATGATCACCGACCAGTACTGGCGCCACACCGAGGCCCCGTCGACCATCGCCGCCTCGTTCAGCTCCTTCGGCAACAGCTTCATGTAGTTGCTGAGCACGAACGTGCAGAAGCCGCTCTGGAAGGCGACGTGGATCAGGATCAGCCCCCACACCGAGCCGTTCAACCGGCCCGAGTTGGACAGGAAGTCGGGCAGCGAGATCCGGTTGTAGATCTGGAACAGGGGCTGGATGATGATCTGCTGGGGCAGCAGGTTGCCGGCGGTGAACAGCACGAGCAGCGTGATGTTGAACCGCCACGAGAACCGGCTGGCGGCGAAGGCGACCATCGACGAGAAGAACAACGTCAGGAACAGGGCCGGCACCAGGATCAGCGCCGTGTTCCAGTAGCGCTGCAGGATGTCGCCCTGCTCCCAGGCGTTGCGGTAGTTGTCCAGCGTGAAGGTGCTGACGTCGGGGATCGAGAAGTAGCCGTTGCTCACCGTGTCGGCGAAGGGCCGGAACGACGCATAGAACGCGCCGACGAGAGGGACCAGCCACAGGATCGCCATGGCGATCAGGAAGCCGTGCAGCAACAACCTGGCCGGCTTGATCCGCCTGGTCGGAGCCGTCGCCGTTGTCATGGTCGCCTCCTCACTGGTACTCGCTCTCGCGGTAGTGGTTGGTGACGTACCAGACCACGAAGCCGAGGCAGAGCAGGAACAGGATCACGGCGTAGGCCGAGCCCCGACCGACGTTGCCACCGCCCTCGCCCAGCAGGTTGTTGGTGGTCAGGATCGACAGCACCTGGGTCCGCCTCGGCGTGTTGAGCACGAAGATGATGTCGAACGCCCGCAGGGCCTCGATCACGGTGATCACGGCAACGACGACGTTGATCGGCTTGAGCGTTGGGAAGATGACCAGCCGGAAGGACTGCCACTCGTTCGCCCCGTCGAGCGACGCCGACTCCTTGAGTGAGGCGTCGACGCTCTTCAGCCCGGCGAGGTACAACACCATGATGTAGCCGGTATGGCGCCAGGCGATGGCGACCAGGATGGCGACGAAGTTGCGGGAGATGCCGTAGTTCTCGCTGAAGGCGATCAGGAACGACTGGTCGCCGAGCCAGTTGACCGCCTCGCCGCCGCCGAAGATCTCGGTGCCGAGCCCGTGCTCGGTCGAGTACATCACCGACTGCCAGATGAAGCCGACGACGGCGAGCGACAGCACCACCGGCGTGTAGAACACGCTCTGGTAGACCCGGGAGCCACGGAGCTCCTTGTCGAGCAGGTAGGCGATCAGCATCCCGAGCGCCGTCGGCCCGATGAACAGGAAGAGCAGCAGCACCAGGTTGTTGATGACCGCCTGGAAGAAGTCTCGCTCGAAGACGGTGACGATCTGCTCGTAGTTGAGGATCCCGACCCAGTTCATGTCGGAGAACCGGATCCCGTTCCAGTCGGTGAACGACAGGAAGATGGAAGCCAGGGTCGGGACCCACACCAGTCCGACGTGGACCAGTGTGGGTATCCCGACCATCAGGGCGAAGACCACGCGGTCCCGCCCGGAGAAGAGGCTCCGTTGACGTTTTGGCCTCTCGGCTGGTTCCGCCGGGGCCGTGGTCGTGGTCACGCCCGTCGCCTGATCAGCCGCCGAGGATGACCTCGGCCTGGCTCTGCATGTCCTCCAGGATCGAGTCGAGCTGCGACGGGTCGGCCAGGAAGTCGGCGATCCGGGGCCCGGCCACGTTCGAGGCGAACTCCGGGCTGGTGTCGCGGTCGAGGAACTGGGTGACGGTCGGGGCCGAGGCAACCGCCTCGAGCACCTTCGCCTGCAGCGGGTTGTAGAGGGCCGTGTCGACCTCGGTCGACGGGGCGACCACGCTCGGGTCCTCGGCCAGGTACGCCTCCTGAGCGGTGGCGGTGCCGAAGTGGTAGAGCATCTCCTTGGCTGCGCCCTCGTTGGCCGGGTCGGCGGCCATCATCCAGCCGTCGATCGGGGCCTCGACCGTCTCGGTGCCGAACTCGGGGTTGAGCTCGGGGAAGGTGAAGAAGTCGAGGTCGCTCACGTCGCCGTCGGGGAACTGCGAGCCGATGAAGGTGCCGATGGTCATCATCCCGGCCTCGCCGTTGACGACCGCCGCTGCGGCCTCCTCCCAGGTCCGGCCGTTCGGGTTCTCCTGGTGGATGGGCAGGAGGTCGGCGTAGGTCTGGAAGGTGTTGCGGACCCGCTCGTCGGTCCAGCTCTCCCGGCCCGCCATCAGGTCGACGTGGAACTGGTAGCCGTTCAGGCGGAAGTTGATCTGGTCGAAGGTGCCCATCGCCGGCCAGAAGCCGTCGTTGGCGAAGGCGAACGGCACCAGGCCGTCGCTCTGCATGGCCTCGGCCAGGCTCATCAGCTCGTCCTGGTTCGACGGGACCTCGTAGCCGTTCTCCTCGAACACGCTCGGCCGGTAGTAGACGCCCCAGATGTAGTAGGTCCACGGCACGAAGTACTGCTGGCCGTCGAGCCCGGTCGAGGCGGTCTTGAACCCCTCGCCGAGGCCGTCGTTGAGCCCGGCCTCCCACACGTCGGTGATGTCGCCGAGCAGGCCCTGCTCGGCGAAGAACTGCATCCGGAACCCGGCGAACCACGGGACGACGTCGTCGGGGTTCTGCAGGTAGGTGGTGATGTTCTCCTGGAAGGTGTTGTGGTCCACCTCGTTGATCATCGAGTTGATGTCGCCGTTCGGGATGGCGTCGACGGCAGCCTGCAGACCCATCTGCGGCAGCTCGTTCGAGTAGTTGGACCCGATCGTCAGGTCACCCGAGGCGGAGCCGAGCACCAGGCCGCCATCGGCGCTCCCGCTGCTGGCCTCCGTGGTCTCGTCGTCGTCGCCGCAGGCCGCCAGCAGGCCGCCTCCGATGGCCAGTCCGGCGGCGCCGGCCGAGGCCTTCAGGAACGACCGGCGGCCGAGCGGGATGCCGACCCGGCTCGGGCTCGGCGACGGCGTCCAGAGTCGCTTCGTCATCGTGTCATCTCTCCCCTGTTTGATTGCAAAACGCACGGATTCAATCAGAAACGAGCAGAATCTTTCACCGATCGCGGCCGCTGTCAAGCGAATGTGGCATCTCAGCCCCATCTTGGCCCCGAATCGCGACACTTCGCGGATGGGCGTGTTCGTTTTTGTTTGACTTTGGCTCATCGATGGGCCATCTTGCGTGGCGATGCTCGCCAGTCAGCGCCGCGACGTGATCCTCGATCTGATCCAACGGCAGGGCACCGTCCGCGTCCGCGATCTGGCGCCGACGCTCGGCGTCTCGGAGATGACGGTCCGGCGCGACCTCGACAGCCTGGCCGCGGACGGGCTCGTCGACAAGGTCCACGGCGGTGCCACCAGGGCGAACGGCCGCAGCTCGGCCGAGCCCGGCTTCGAGACCAAGCAGGGGCTGCAGGCGGCCGAGAAGCGCAGCATCGCCAGGCTCGGGGCCTCCCTGGTCGGTCCGGGGGCCTCGGTCGGCCTGACCGCGGGCACGACCACCTGGACGCTGGTCAACGAGCTCGTCCAGATCCCCGACCTCACCATCGTGACCAACGCACCGTCGGTTGCCCAGGTCTGCTACGCCAGCGGCCGGCCGGACCACACGATCCTGTTGACGGGCGGCATCCGCACCCCGTCAGATGCGCTGGTCGGTCCGCTGGCGACCGCCAGCCTGGCCTCGCTCCACCTCGACATGGTGTTCATGGGGGTGCACGGGATGGACGAGCGGCTCGGCTTCACGACACCGAACCTGGCCGAGGCCGAGCTCAACCGCGCCTTCCTCGCGGCGACGGACAAGCTGATCGTCGTCGCCGATCACACGAAGTGGGAGACTGCCGGGATGGTGAGGATCACCGAGCTCGAGAACGCGTCGGCCGTCGTGTCGGACGAGATGCTGGCGGCCAGGGCCCGCGACGCCCTGACCGACGCCGGGGTCGAGCTGATGCTCGCCCCGGTCGCCGACCAGATCTCGCTCGCCGCAGCGGTCGCTCGATGACCGGCTGGCACCGCGATCCCGAGATCGTCGAGCGGAACCGCCTCCCGATCTCGGGCCTCCCGCTTCCGGACGACCCGGCCGGCCGGCTCGACCTCGACGGCCCGTGGCGCTTCCGCCACCACGTGGGGCCCGTCCCCGACACCGACTGGGTCGGCGACCTCGAGCCCGAGTGGGGCACGCTCGACCTGCCGGCCTCGTGGGTGCTCGACGGCCATGGCATCCCGATCTACACCAACGTCGAGTACCCGTTCGCGGTCGAGGGCTATCCCGACATCCCACTCGACGACGAGACCGGCGACCACTGGCGTCGGGTCGGCGTCCCGGCCGACTGGGTCGGCCGGCGGATCGTCCTGCACATCGGCGCCGCCGAGTCGGCGGTCGAGGTGTGGGTCGGCGGACGCTGGGTCGGTTGCTCGACCGACAGTCGCCTGCCGGCTGCGTTCGACGTCACCGATTTCGTCACCCCGGGCGAGCCGGTCGCGGTGGCGCTCCGGGTCCACCGCTGGTCGGCGTCGACGTGGCTCGAGGACCAGGACATGTGGTGGATGGCCGGTCTCCACCGCTCGATCGTGCTGTACGCCACCGACCCGGTCCGGTTGCAGGACGCGACGTTCACCACCGACGAGCTGGCGGCGGACGGCAGCTCGGCCCTGGTCACGATCGCCGCCGCCGTCGACGCCCCCGACGGGGCGGGCGATCTCGACGTCCTGGCCACCTTGACCGACCCCGATGGGGCGATCGTGGCCGATGGGTTGGGGCTCGTCGCCGATCCCGCCGGTCCGGGCTGGCATCGCTCGACGATCGAGATCACCGGCCCCGCGACCTGGACGGCCGAGACCCCCCACCTCCATCGGCTCGAGCTCGAGGTCGGTCGGAACGGCGACATCCTCGACCATCGCTCCCTCGAGGTCGGGATCCGGACCGTGGCCGTCGGGGGCGGAGCCCTGCTCGTCAACGGCGCCCCGGTGACCATCCGTGGCGTCAACCGGCACGAGCACGACGCCGAGCGCGGCCGGGTCCAGAGCGACGAGCTGCTGGCCGCCGACGTCGCCCTGCTGAAGGCGGCGAACATCAACGCCGTGCGCACCGCCCACTATCCCGACGACGAGCGGTTCTACACCCTGTGCGATCGGGCGGGGATCTACGTGATGGACGAGGCCAACATCGAGTCACACGGCCTCGTCGGCGACCCGGACCGGCTCCCGGCCGACGATCCCCGGTTCGCCGAGGCGTTCGTGGCCAGGACCCGCCGGATGGTCGAGCGGGACCGCAACCACCCGTGCGTGATCGCCTGGTCGCTCGGCAACGAATCCGGTCTCGGGGCCAACCACCGCCTGGCCGCGGCCGCGGCCAGGGAGGCCGACCCGTCCCGCCCGATCGCCTACCACCCCGGCGAGGACGACGAGGTCGTCGACATCATCGGCCCGATGTACCCGACGATCGGCGAGCTGGAGCAGCTGGCCGCCGTCGCCGACCACCGGCCGGTGATCATGTGCGAGTACAGCCACGCCATGGGCAACTCGAACGGCGGCCTGGCCGACTACGGCGACGTGGTCGCCGCCAACCACCGCCTTGGCGGCGGCTTCATCTGGGACTGGGTCGACCAGGGGCTGGCCAGGACCACCGACGACGGTGTCCGCTGGTGGGCCTACGGCGGCGACTTCGACGACAAGCCGAACGACCGCAACTTCAACCTCAACGGCCTGGTCGACGCCGACCGTCGGGCCCACCCGGCGCTGTTGCACGTCGCCTGGGTCTACCGGCCGGTCGTGGTCGCACCCGGCGGTCGGTTCCTGCCGTGGCCAGAGGGGGGACCGGTGACCGTGACCGTCGAGAACCGGCGAGCCCACGTCGACCTCGGCGACCTGGCCTGCCGCTGGACCCTCCTGGCCGGCGAGGCGCAGCTCGCCACCGGCGAGCTCGACGGCTCGGCGATCCCCGCCGGGTCCGCCGTCGAGCGCTCGATCGACCTGCCGCCGATCGCCCCCGACCTCGCCGACGTGCGGCTCCGGTTCGAGTGGCGGTCGACGGACCCGACCGGGACCGGCGTCGGCTGGGACGACGCCCCCGCCGCCTACCGGGGGCTCGTGGCCTGGGACGAGCTGGCCCTCCCGGTCGGACGGCCGACGCCACCGCCGGTGACGAGCCCGCGGTCGTCCGCCGGTCGATCGTCGGCCTCCGGGCCAACGGTCGAGGCGGTCGACGACGGCCGGGTCGTGCGGGCCGGGGCGACCGAGATCGTGCTCGACGCCGTCGGCCAACCGACCGGGTTGACGCTCGGCGGATGCGAGACGGGGCTGCTCGCCGCCCGGCTCGGCACCTGGCGGGCCCCGACCGACAACGACGACGCCACCTTCGGGCCTGACCGGGTCGTGACCCGCCTCCGGCGGGCCGGCCTCGAGGACGTCGCCTTCGAACCGGCCGGCGAGCCGGAGGTCCTGGTCGACGGTGACCTGGCCGAGGTCCGCCTCCCCCTCACCGTACCCGGAGTCGGGATCCGGGCCCGGTGCCGGTGGCTCGTCGATGCCGGCGGCGATGCCGCCGTCGAGCTGTCGATCGTTGCCGGCCTCGACGTGCCACCGCTGCTGCGGTTCGGCTTGGAGCTCGACCTGCCCCGCCGCTTCCGCAGCGTCAGTTGGTTCGGGCCCGGGCCCGTCGAGTCGTATCCGGACCGGGTCCGTGGCCTGTTCGTCGACCGCCACGCCGGCCCGGTCGACGACCAGCTCTTCCCCTACGGCCGGCCCCAGGAGAGCGGCAACCACACCGACCTCCGGTGGCTGGCGCTGACCGACGGTGACGGTTCCGGCATCCTCGCCGTCGGCGACCATCGATTCGACGGCGCGGCGCTGCCGATCGGGGCCGCAGCCCTCGGTGAGGCCGACCACCTGCACGAGATCGCGTGGCCGGACCACACCGTCCTCCGTCTCGACGCCGCCACCGGCGGGCTGGGTACGGCGAGCTGCGGGCCCGGGGTCGACCGCCGCTTCGAGGTCGACGCTCGCCGCCCCATCGCCAACCGGATCGTGCTCCGGGGGCTCGGTCGAGGCGACGACCCGGGGGCCGTCGCCGGCAGGCCGTCGCCGCTGCGCCGCGTGCAGCGCTGGCACTACGGCGACGCCACCTGACCCGAACCGGTCGTCGCCCCGCCCGTCCACTCGTGTCCCCGACCGATCCCATGCTGGAATGCAGGCCATGGGGATCACATCGGACCGCGTCGTCGGCAGCGCCTACGGGCGGGGCCAGCCCGAGCCGGACAACGAGCTGACCCGGGTCGGCCCGGGCACGCCGATGGGCGAGCTGTTGCGTCGGGCCTGGCAGCCCGTCGGCCTCACCCCCGAACCGGGCTCGCCGCCCCGGGCGATCCGGATCCTGGGCGAGGATCTCGTGCTCTACTGCGACGGCGCCGGTCGCCCCGGCCTCGTCGAGCCCCGCTGCGCCCACCGCGGCACCACGCTCTACTACGGCAAGGTCGAGGACGACGGGATCCGCTGCTGCTACCACGGCTGGAAGTTCGCCACCGCGGACGGCCGCTGCATCGACGCCCCGATGGAGCCCGAGGCGACCATGGCCAACATCCGCCGGACCGTGGTGCAGCCCTGGTACCCCTGCCTCGACTACCACGGCCTGACGTTCGCCTGGATGGGCCCGCCCGAGCTCCGCCCGCCGTTCCCGACCTGGGACGTGCTGGAGGCACCATCGGAGAACCCGGACCGGCCGGACGCCATCCTGGCCGACGCCACCGGCTACGGGCTCGGCGGGGGCACCGTGCTCGGCTGCAACTGGCTCCAGGTGTTCGAGAACGTCATGGACCCCTACCACGTCTTCGTGCTGCACTCGACGTTCTCGGTCCAGCAGTTCTCCGACGCCATGGCGGTGCTGCCGACCGTCGAGTGGGCCAACACCGACACCGGCGTGCTCACCTACCAGGACCGCACGCTCGACGACGGCAGCACCTACCGGAGGATCACCGAGTGCTTCCTGCCGAACGCGAGGATCGTGCCGAACGTCGGGGCCGGAACGCCGGGCGAGGGGTACCGCTCCGGCGGCGCCCTCGGCTTCGTCGTCCCCATCGACGACACGTCGACGACGATGTACTCGCTGCTGCGATGCCAGACCGACGACGATGGTGTCGCCGTGTTCCCGCCGCGGGCCACCTGGAACGGTCGCAGCTGGGACGAGCTGACCGAGGCGGAGCACCAGGCCATGCCCGGTGACCACGAGGCCCAGGTCGGCCAGGGCCCGATCGCCATCCACGCCACCGAGCACCTCGGCCACACCGACAGGGGGGTGCAGATGGTGCGGCGCCGGCTGCGGCAGCTGCTGCGGGCGCTCGACGCCGGCGAGCCGCTCGGAGGGCTGGCGTCCGGCCTGGCCACCGTGTCGAGCGTGGCCGGCAACGAGCTGCACCCGCCCGGCCGGCTGCCCGACCCCCCTGGCGCGTTCTGACCGCCAGCCGGGGGCCGGTGTAGCGTCGGTCCATGGGGAACGACGACACCATCGACGGCACCTGCGACCCGCGCTTCGAGGCGCTGCCCGAACTGCTCGGCGCCAGCCTCGCATCGGGAGGCGACGTCGGTGCCTGCGTTGCGGTCGCCCTCGACGGCGAGCTGGTGGTCGACATCTGGGGCGGCCACGTCGACGAGGCCAAGACCGCCCCCTGGGAGCGGGACACGATCACCAACGTCTGGTCGAGCACCAAGACGGTGATGGCGCTGTGTGCGCTCGTGCTGGTCGACCGGGGTGAGCTCGACGTCGACGCCCCCGTCACCACGTACTGGCCCGAGTTCGCGGCCAACGGCAAGGAGGGCGTGCTGGTGCGCCACATCCTGTCGCACACGTCCGGCGTGTCGGGCTGGGAGCAGCCGATCACCGTCGAGGACCTCTACGATCAGCCGGCGGCGTCGGCCCGCCTCGCCGCCCAGGCGCCGTGGTGGGAGCCGGGCACCGCGTCCGGCTACCACGCGCTCAACCAGGGCCACCTCGTCGGCGAGGTCATCCGTCGCATCACCGGCAAGCAGCTTGGTGAGTTCCTGGCCGTCGAGCTGACCGGCCCGTTCGACATCGACTTCCACATCGGCCTGCCCGACTCGGAGTTCGGTCGGGTCTCGAACGTCATCCCCCCGCCGCCGCTGGCCATCGACCCCGATCTCCCGATGGACAGCGTGGCCATCAAGACGTTCACCGGCCCGGGCCCCGAGGCGGAGGCGGCCTGGACCCCCGAGTGGCGCCGGGCCGACATCGGCGCCGCCAACGGTCACGGCAACGCCCGCTCGCTCGCCCGCCTCCAGTCGATCATCACCAACGGTGGCATGCTCGACGGCCAGCAGGTGCTGAAGCCGTCGACGATCGACCGGATCTTCGAGGTCCAGGCCGACGGGGTCGATCTGGTGCTCGGCCTCCCGATCCGCCACGGCATCGGCTACGGCCTGCCGGACGGCAACATGCCCGGACTCGACCCGGATCGCCGCATCTGCTTCTGGGGCGGCTGGGGTGGCTCGCTGGTCATGAACGTCGTCGACCGGAACATGACCGTGACCTACGCCATGAACCGCATGGCCGAGGGCACGATGGGCGACGAGCGGGGCCTGATGCACCTCGCGGCGGCGATGGCCGTGGTCGACGGCGCGGCCGGCTGAGGCCGGCGACGGCGCCGCCTGAGTGTGACGGCCGGAGGCCGTCACCCCGAGTTCGCCCTCCGGGCGAACGTCGCTCGCTTGAACGGGATGCCCTGGAGATCGGTTCGGTCGCAGCCCTGATCCGGACCTCAGGTCCGGCCGAGGGCGGCCGGCAGCTCCCACGGCACATCCACCACGGCGGCGCCGGCCTCCTCGAGCGCCCGCCGCTTCGATGCGTATGTGCCGGTCGAGCCCTCGACGATGGCGCCGGCGTGGCCCATCCGCTTGCCCGGTGGCGAGGTGGCGCCGGCGATGAACGATGCAACCGGCTTCGAGCTGGCGGCGATGACCTCGGCCGCATCCTCCTCTTTCCGGCCGCCGATCTCGCCGATGACCACGATGGCGTCGGTGCCCGGGTCGGCGTCGAGGGCGGCGAAGGCCTGGGCCGTCGAGGTGCCGGACACCGGGTCGCCGCCGATGCCGAGGAACGCCGACTGACCGAGCCCGGCCCGGGTCAGCTCGACGCAGGCCAGCGTGCCGAGCGAGCCGCTCCGGGAGATGACGCCGACCCGGCCGGGGTTGAAGATGCGGTCGTCGAAGGCGGGCATGAAGCCGACGAAGGCCTGGCCAGGGGTGACCACCCCGGCGGTGTTCGGCCCCATCAGCACGCAGCCGGCCTCGGCCGCGCCGGCCACGGCGGCCATCGTGTCGTGGACCGGGATGAACTCGGTCAGCACGACGACCATCCCGGCCCCGGCGGCGACGGCGTCGTCGATGGCGGCCCCGGCCCCGGCCGGGGGCACGAACAGCACCGACACGTCGACGCCGCCGTCGAGCGAGGCGGCGGCCTCCTGCGCCGAGGCGAACACGGGGACGCCGACGTGCTCGGTGCCGGACTTGGTCGGGTGCACCCCGCCGACGATCCTGGTGCCATAGGCCCGCATCTGCTCGGTCCAGAACGTGCCCTGCTTGCCGGTGATGCCGTGGACCAGGACCCGGTCCTCCCCGGAGACGATCATCGGGCCGCTCCGTCCCCGGCCGATCCCGTGCTGGCGTCGACGGCGGCCCGAACGGCATCGCCCATCGTCGGATGGGGTGCCATGCCGAGGCGGTCCCTGACCATGGCCGCGGCCTCGTCCATCCCGGTGCCGGCGATGCTGAACGACACCGGCAGGCCGGGTTGCAGGGTCTCCCAGGCCTCGATCACCCCGGCGGTCATGACGTCGCAGCGGGCGAAGGCGCCGCAGAAGTTGACCAGCAGGCTCCGCACCCCCGGCTGCGACAGCACCAGCTCGAGGGCCGGCGTCGCCTTGGTGTAGGCGTCGCCGCCGATCTCGAGGAAGTTGGCCGGCGAGCCGCCGGCGGCCACGATCGCATCCATCGTGGCCATCGTCAGCCCGGCCCCGTTGGCCAGCACGGCGATGTCGCCGCCGAGCTCGATGAGCCGCAGGCCCATCGCCGCCGCCCGTCGCTCCCGCTCGGTTCCGGTGACGTCGACGTCATCGGCGACGCCGAGCTCGTCGAGCAGGTCCCGGTGGCGGAAGGCGGCGGCGTCGTCGAGCTCGATCTTGGCGTCGAGGGCGATCAGCTCGCCGTCGGCGGTGACCGCCAGCGGGTTGATCTCGACCAGGAGGGCATCGAGGTCGGTGAACAGCCGGTGGGCGGCGGCCGGGATCGGCTCGCTCGGCCCGGGGTCGGCGGCGGCGATGACCGTGCGCTCGATGTCGTCGGCCATGGCCTCGACCTCGACCCCGCCCCGGTCGGAGGTCATCAGCATCGGCCGCCCGGCGGACGGGTCGATGGCGACGGCCAGGTACCGCTCGGTGTCGATGTCGACCGCCTGCTCGACCAGGACGCTGGCGACCCGCTCGCCGTTCAGCTCCATGGCCAGGAGCCGCTCGGCGGCCTCCCCGGCGGCCGGGGCGGCGTCGACCACGGCGATGCCGCCGGCCTTGCCCCGGCCGCCGCTGCGGACCTGGGCCTTGACCGCCACCCGGCCCCCGATGGACTCGGCCGCCGCCCTGGCCTCGTCGGCGGTCGTGGCCAGTCGGCCGGCGGGAGTGGGGATGTGGTACCGGCGGAGGAGCTCCTTGGCCTGATGCTCGGGCAGCTTCATCAGGTGGCCGGCCCGGCGTCCGCCTCGGGGGCGACGCCGGTCAGCGCCCAGTGGTCGCCGAACAGCTCCTCCTCGGATGGCCTGTCCTCACCGACCGTCCTGACCAGGTGGGTGATGTTGATGAAGTGGTCGATGTTGAGGTTCTCGCTGATCGAGTTGCCGGCCCAGGTGCCGCAGCCCATCGACAGGGTGAAGGGCAGGGCGTTGTCGAACGAGCCGCCGTTGCCGAACGTGTGGGCCTGGTTGACCAGCACCCGGACCACCGGCAGCTCCTCGGCCAGGCGGGTGGCGTTGGCCGCTCCCGGTCCGTCCGGGTCGGCGTCGGTGTGGATGCCGACCGAGTGGCCGATGCCCTGGACGTCGAGCACGTCGCGGGTCAGCTCGACCGCATGGTCGAAGTCGCGGGCCCGGTAGACGGCCAGCACCAGCGACAGCTTCTCGCCCGTCATCGGTCGTTCGGGCCCCGGTGCCGGCTCCTCGACGATGACGTAGCGGTCGTCGTCGCTGCCGCCCAGCTCGAAGGCGGCCCGGAGGTCGGCGTAGTCCTTGGCGATCAGCTTGCGGGTCAGGTCGCCGTCGGGGAACAGCCGGCTGACGACGCGGGCCGACTCCTCGGCGTCGGCCCGGTGGGCCCCGGCGTCGACCAGCGCCGCCATCGCCGCCTCGTAGACCTCGTCGAGGATGATCAGCGAGTTCTCCGACGAGCAGGAGGTGGCGTTGTCGAACGTCTTGGAGGCGGTGATCTTGGTCGCGGCGTCGGCCAGGTCGGCCCCGGCGTCGATGATGACCGGCACGTTGCCGGCGCCGACCCCGATGGCCGGGGTGCCCGAGCGGTAGGCCGACCGCACGTTGTTCTGGGAGCCGGTGGCCAGCACGAGGTCGGCTGCGGCCATCAGGGCCTGGGTGGCCTCCCGGGTCACCGGTGACGGGAGGACCTGGACGAGGTCGGCCGGGGCACCGACCTTCTCCAGCTCGGCCCGGGCCAGCCGCACGGCTTCGGCCGTGGTCGACCAGCCGCTCGGCGAGGGGGCCAGCACGATCGCATTGCCCCCCTTGACCGCCATCATCGCCTTGTTGATCGGCGTTGCCGCCGGGTTGGTCGACGGGGTGATCGCCCCGACAACGCCGACCGGCTTGGCGTAGCGGGTCAGGCCCCGGACGGGATCGTCGTCGATGATCCCGACGGTCCTGGCCCGCAGCAGGTCCCGCAGGGTGCCGAACGTCTTGCGCTGGTTCTTGATGATCTTGTCGTCGACGTTGCCGAGGCCGGTGTCGCGGACGGCCAGCTCGGCCAGGCCGCGTGCGTTCTCGGGTCGGTAGATCGACCAGGCGATGGCGGTCACGGCCCGGTCGATGTCGGCCTGGGTGGCGGACGCCATCCGGGCCATGGCCGCTCGGGCCCGGTCGACGCACTCGTCGACGGCCGGATCTCGCGGACCGTCGGGGGTTGGGGTGGCCACGTCGAGTCCTCCCGGTCGTCGTGTTGCGTGCTGGCCGGCCGCCGGATCGGCATGCGATTCGTGGTCGGCGCGGCGTCTAACAGTACCGTAAGAGGGCTTCACCCGACCAGGAGCGAGCTGCTGCCGGCCGCTCCATGGCCGCCTCCGATCCGATGACCGCCCAGCCGCTGACCACTGCCATCGTCGTCGACACGGCCGCCGGCATCGCCGACGCCGAGGGCTTCGACGCGGTGAGCCTGGCCCGCGTCGCCCGCGAGCTCGGCACCAGCCAACCGGCGCTGTACCGCCACGTCGACGGGATCGACGGACTGGTTCGGTCGCTCGGCCTCCGCGGTCGCGTGATCCTGGCCGATCGCCTGCTGCAGGCCGCCGTCGGTCGCTCGGCCGACGACGCCGTTCGGGCCATGGGGCTCGCCTGGCGGCGGATGGTCCAGGACCACCCCGGGGTCTACGCCGCCACCGATCGCTACCCGTGCGCCGGCGACCCCGAGCTGGAGGCCGCCGTCGGCCGGGTGGTCGGCGTGCTCGGCGAGGCCCTCGTCGGGTTCGGGCTCGACGAGGCCGACCGGGTCCACGCCGGCCGGGCCCTCCGCAGCGCCTTCCACGGCTTCAGCCACCTCGAGTCCGGCGACGGCCACCCGCTCGACGTCGATCTCGACGAGTCGTTCGACCAGCTGATCGGGCTGCTCTGTGCCGGCATCCGCAGCCTCGCCTCGGCCGGCGCCGCCACCGGCTGACCGTCGACCGCGGTCGACGGCGGCCGGACCGGATGCGGCGCCGGCGGTTGCCGTCGCCGTCGAGCCGACCGGTCGATCGCAGGCTACTCCGGGTACACCGCCCCGATCTCGTCGGCCGCGGCCCGGACCAACCCGGCCAGCTCGACGGCCCGCCTCGGGTCGAGGCGGACGGTCGGGGCCTGGATGGCCAGCGCCGCCTTGGCCCGGCCGGCCCGGTTCAGTATCGGTGCCCCGACGCAGGACACGCCGATGATGCTCTCCTCGTCGTCCGAGCTGTAGCCCCGCTCCCGCACGATGGCCAGCTCGTCGGCGAAGCGCCGGTGGTCGGTGATCGTGCGCTCGGTCACCGGCACCAGGTCCAGGTCGTCGATCGAGTCCGGGCCGTTCGGTGCCTCGAACGCCAGCAGCGCCTTCCCCATCGACGAGCAATGGGGGAGCAGCCGGGTCCCGACCGGCTGCTCGAACCGCAGCGGCTGGGGCGACGGCACCCGGGCGGCGACCACGACCTCCGACCCGTCGAGCAGACCCATGTTGATCGACTCACCGGTCTCGTCGCCGATGCGCTCGAGGACGGCGAGGACCCGGTCGAACTCGAAGTGGCGCCGCACGACCTGGCCGAAGAGCGCCGCATTGGGCCCGAGCGTGTACTGGCCTCGATCGGGCTCCTGCTCGAGGTAGCCGCGGGCGACGAGAGCCCGGATGAGGCGATGCGCCGTGCTCGGGCTGAGACCGAGCTTGCCGGCCACCTCGGACACGCCGAGCCGGGGCTCGACGAGGAAGCACTCGAGCACGTCGAGGGTCCGATTGACGGCCTGGGTGCCCGCCGGCGCCTGTCGACCCGTCATGCTGGCGTCGGCCATCGACCGGGGCCCGTCGGCGATTGACGTGCGAGGGTGGGCAGACCAGACTCCTTCCAACGGATGGTGTTTGCCTTCCACAATATGGCATAGCCGCCCCGGGCGTCGCCAAGGCACGGCTCGCGCAGCCACACCGACCGACCGATCCGCCCCCATCGACCGAGAACCGGAAGGGATCCAGCAATGACCCGAATGACCCCGAGTGAGGCCTTCGTCGAGACCCTCGTCGCCAACGGTGTGACCGACATCTTCGGCATCATGGGCTCGGCCTTCATGGACGCGATGGACATCTTCGCCCCGGCCGGCATCCGCCTGGTCCCGGTGGTGCACGAGCAGGGGGCGGCCCACATGGCCGACGGCTACGCCCGGGTCTCGGGCCGCCACGGCGTCGTCATCGGCCAGAACGGCCCCGGCATCTCCAACTGCGTGACGGCGATCGCCGCCGCCTTCTGGGCCCACAGCCCGGTGGTCATCGTGACCCCGGAGACCGGCACGATGGGCATCGGCCTCGGCGGCTTCCAGGAGGCCAACCAGCTCCCGATGTTCCAGGAGTTCACCAAGTACCAGGGCCACATCAACAACGAGAACCGGATGGCCGAGATCACGGCCCGCTGCTTCGACCGGGCGATGTCGGAGCTCGGCCCGACCCAGCTCAACATCCCCCGCGACCGGTTCTACGGCGACATCGACGTCGAGATCCCCGAGCCGATGCGGCTCGACCGCGGCCCCGGCGGCGAGGACAGCCTGAACGCCGCCGCCGACCTGCTGGCCGAGGCCGAGTTCCCGGTCATCATCAGCGGCGGTGGTGTCGTGCAGGGCGACGCCGTGGGTGAGTGCATCGCCCTGGCCGAGCGCCTCGGCTGCCCGGTGGTCAACTCGTACCTGCACAACGACTCGTTCCCCGCCAGCCACCCGCAGTGGTGCGGCCCGCTCGGCTACCAGGGCTCGAAGGCGGCGATGAAGCTGATCAGCCAGGCCGACGTGGTGCTGGCCCTCGGCACCCGCCTCGGTCCCTTCGGCACGCTGCCCCAGCACGGGCTCGAGTACTGGCCCAACGACGCCAAGATCATCCAGGTCGACGCCGACAACAAGATGCTCGGCCTGGTCAAGAAGATCTCGGTCGGGATCCACGGCGACGCCGGCGCCGCCGCCACCGCCCTCACCCGCCGGCTCGATGGCCGGGAGCTGGCCTGCGACGCCACCAGGGAGGCCAGGGCCGCCACCACCGCGAGCGAGAAGCAGGCGTGGGAGGACGAGCTCGACGCCTGGATCCACGAGACCGACGACTTCTCGGTCGAGGCCATCGCCGAGGCCAAGGACCTGCCCGGCGACTGGCTGCACCCCCGCCAGGTGCTGCGGGAGCTGGAGAAGGCGATGCCGCCCCGGGTGATGGTGTCGACCGACATCGGCAACATCAACTCGGTGGCCAACAGCTACCTCCGGTTCGAGGAGCCACGCTCCTTCTTCGCCGCCATGAGCTGGGGCAACTGCGGCTACGCCCTGCCGACGATCATCGGGGCCAAGGCCGCGGCGATGGACCGGCCGGCCGTGTCGTACGCCGGCGACGGGGCCTGGGCCATGTCGATGGTCGAGACGATGACCGCGGTCCGCCACGGCATCCCGGTCACCGCGGTGGTGTTCCACAACCGGCAGTGGGGGGCCGAGAAGAAGAACCAGGTCGACTTCTACGGCCGCCGGTTCGTTGCCGGCGAGCTGGACGGCGGCGAGAACTACGCCGAGATCGCCCGCTCGATGGGGGCCGAGGGCGTCCGGGTCGACAAGCTCGACAACGTCGGGGCTGCGCTGACCGACGCCATCGACGCCCAGATGAACGAGGGCAAGACCACGGTCATCGAGATCATGTGCACCCAGGAGCTCGGCGACCCGTTCCGCAAGGACGCCCTGTCCAAGCCGGTCCGCCACCTCGACAAGTACAAGGACTACGTCTGATCAGCGCAGCTGATCAGACGTAACCACGTGCGGCTGATCGAGGTCGGGGAGGTCTTCGGGTTCTCCTCACCGATGAAGGTCCAGGCCTTCGAGCCGGGTGATCCCGAGCTCGACGGCCTGGACGGCCTCGTGCCGACCGTCGACCCGGCCTACCGGTTCGACCCCGAGGCGACGGTGGCCATCCTGGCCGGCTTCGAGCACAACCGCCGGGTCCTCGTCACCGGGGCCCACGGCACCGGCAAGTCGACCCACGTCGAGCAGGTCGCGGCCCGGCTCGGCTGGCCCTGCGTTCGCATCAACCTCGACGGCCACGTCACGAGGATGGACCTCGTCGGCCGGGACACGGTCGTCGTTCGCGACGGCCGGCAGGTCACCGAGTTCGCCGAGGGCCTCCTGCCGTTTGCCATCCGCCGACCGGTGGCCCTGGTCTTCGACGAGCTCGACGCCGGCCGGCCCGACGTCATGTTCGTGATCCAGCGCGTCCTCGAGCGCGACGGCCGCTTCACCCTGCTCGACCAGAACGAGGTGATCGAGCCCAACGCCCGGTTCCGGCTGCTGGCCACCACCAACACGCTCGGGCTCGGCGACCTGACCGGCCTGTACCGGGGGACCAACGTGCTGAACCAGGCCCAGCTCGACCGCTGGAGCGTCGTGGCCAACCTCGACTACCTGCCACCCGAGACCGAGGCGGCGATGGTGCTCGGCCAGGTCCCGACGCTGGCGGAGCGGGCCGACGGATCGGCGCTGGCCGCGTCGATGGTGGCGGTGGCGGCCATGACCAGGACCGGCTTCGCCGCCGGCGACCTGTCGACGGTGATGTCGCCCCGGACCGTCGTGAACTGGGCGGAGAACGTGGCCGTGTTCGGCTCGGTCGAGGCCGCGTTCCGGCTGACCTTCGTCAACCGCTGCGACCCGGGCGAGTGGCCCGTGGTCGGCGAGTACTACCAGCGGGTCTTCGACGCCGAGCTGTTCCCCGACGGAGCCGCCGGCGGCGACGACGCCTGAGGCGATGGCGGCCACTGGGACGGATCCCGGGCTGTCGGACGCCGCACGGCGACGGCGGACCGAGCAGCTCGGCGGCGCCGGGCTGCGGGCCCTCGCTCGCCGACCGGGGGCCGAGCTCCGGGGTGGCCGGGTCGAGATCGACCGAGAGCCGCTCGGCATCGTCGTCCCCTACCTGACCGTCGAGCTCGACGGTCTCGACGACCGCCAGCGGCGCGGCGTGACCGATGCGCTCGGGCTGCGGGTCCGCCACAGCGACCGAACCCTCCACCGGGCGCTGGCTCCGGAGCCGCTGCTCGAACGGGTCGTCTTCGACATCGCCGAGCAGTTCCGCTGCGAGTCGCTGGCCGAGCCCGAGCTGCGCGGCGTCGGCCACAACATCGCCGCCGCCTTCGATCGGTGGAGCGACACGGCGGCGGGGGAGCGGATCGCCGAGACCGGCGTCGGCCTCCTCGTGTTCACCATCACCCACATGCTCCGCTACCGGCTGCTCCGGCGGGCCAGCTCCGAGGCGGTCGACGACCTCATCGAGACGACGAGAGGCAACCTGGCCCGCCTCGTCGGCCACGCCCTCCGGGAGCTGCCCCCCACCGCCGGCTCCCAGCGGGCGTTCGCCGAGCCGGCCAGGGAGATCGCCCGCCTCGTGGCCGAGCTGGCGGCCGACGGCGACGAGTCCGGCGACGAGGCCCCCGAGGTGGTCGAGCGCAACCGGTTGCTCGCGGCCATCGACTGGGACGACCTCGACGACCGCCTCGGCGAGGCCGAGGTCGAGGCCGCCGGCCCGCCGGCGCTTGGCGACTACCACGTCTACACCACCGCCTACGACCGGGCCGCGACCGGGGCCTCGCTCTACCGGACCGAGAGCCTCCGCCGGCTCCGGACCGAGCTCGACCGGGCCGCCGCGGCCCAGACGGTCAGCGTGGCCAGACTGGCCCAGCGGCTCCAGCACCTGTTCGCCGCCCCGAGGACCGACGGGTGGTCCGGCGGCCACGAGTACGGCGAGCTCGACCCGGCCAGGCTGGCCCGTCTCGTGGCCAGCCCGACCGACCCCGAGATCCGCCGCATCCCGACCGACCGTCCGGCCAGCGACGCCGCCGTGACGTTCCTGGTCGACACCTCGGGCTCGATGAAGCTCCAGCGCTACGAGGCGGCGGCGGTCCTCCTCGACACGCTGGCCCGGGCCCTGGAGATGGCCGGGGTCACGGTCGAGGTGCTCGGCTTCACCACCGGGGCCTGGAACGGCGGCCGGGCCCGCTCCGCCTGGCTGGCCGCCGGGTCACCAGCCGACCCCGGCCGGCTGGCCGAGGTCCTGCACCTCGTCTACAAACACGGGGACCAGACCTGGCGCCAGGCCAGGCCGTCGCTGGCGGCGATGCTCCGGGTCGACCACTACCGGGAGGGCCTCGACGGCGAGGCCATCGCCTGGGCCGCAGCCCGGCTGGCCGAGCGCCCTGAACCACGCCGCCACCTCGTGCTCGTGTCCGACGGGTGGCCGATGGAGGCGGCCACGGCCAACGCCAACCGCGACGGCTACCTCGAGGACCACCTCCGCTCGGTCGTCGACCGGCTCGAGGGCCCCGGCGGCGTGCCCGGGCTCCGGCTCGGCGCCGTGTGCCTCGACCACAGCCTGGCCGACGTGTTCGCCCGATCGGTCACGCTCGACCTCGACGGGCCGCTCACGCTCCGGTCCTACGACGTCCTCCACCGACTCTTCCCCGGCCCGGGCTGACGTCCCGGTCGCCGAGTCCGAGCGGCGGCGGTCAGCCCTTGCCCCGCCACGGGATCAGCCGGGACTCGAGCAGCCGCAACAGCACGTCCATCAGCACGCCGAGCACGGCGATGATGATGCCGACCACCACGACGTCGAGCCGGGAGGAGTTCCTGGCCCGGAAGATCATGCTGCGGGCCAGCGCCACCCGCTGCTGCGACCTCGATCGACCCGCCGGCGGAGCTCAGGGGTTCCCGGCGATCCAGGCCTCGGCCGCCACCAGGACCCGGTCGAGGCGGTCGGCCAGGTCGTCGAGCACGACGTCGTCGGCGATCAGCGGAGGCGACACCACGAGCATCGTCGCCCCCCGGTCGTCCGGTCGGATGAGCAGGCGGGCGTCGCGCACGTGGCCGGCCAGCACCCCGCCCTCCAGCGCCTGCCGCTGGTGATCGGTCAGCGTCCGACCCTCCTCGCGGTCGGCCATCACCTCCAGCGCATAGAAGTAGCCGAGCCCCCGCAGGTCGCCGACGCAGCGGTGGGCCGACGCCAGCTCGTCCATCCGCCGCCGGAAGCCGCCCTCGTTGGCCAGGACGTGGCCCATGATCCCCTCGTCCTCCATCGCCGTCATGTTGGCCACGGCGACGGCGGTGGTGACCGGGTGGCCGCCGAACGTCGAGCCGTGCAGGTAGGCGGCCATCGGCGAGTCCCAGATCGACTCGACGACCGGACGTCGGGCGACGACCCCGCCGAGCGGGAGGTAGGCGCTGGTCACGCCCTTGGCGAAGGTGACGAGGTCGGGCTCCGCCCCGAAGCGCTCGCTGGCGAACCAGTGGCCGAATCGGCCGAAGGCGCAGATCACCTCGTCGGCCACCAGCAGCACCCCGTGGCGGTCGCAGATCCGCCGGAGCTCCTGCCAGTAGCCGGCCGGCGGGACCAGGCCACCCCGGCCGTTCTGGACCGGCTCGGCCACCACTGCGGCCACGGTCTCGGGTCCCTCGGCCACGATCATCTCCTCGACCGCAGCGGCCGAGGCCAGGGCCTCGGCGGTGTCGCCGAGGGTGTTGCGGACATGGCGGACGCCGTCCCACAGCATCGGCTCGTAGGGCCCGCGGATCTTGGGCACACCGGTCACCGCGAGCGCACCGAGGGTGGTGCCGTGATAGCACCACTCGCGGGCGATCACCTTGTAGCGCCCCTCGTCGCCGCGGCTCAGGTGGTACGAGCGGGCGAGCTTGAGCGCCGACTCCATCGCCTCGGAGCCGGAGCTGACGAAGAAGACCTCGTCGAGGTCGCCGGGGGCGCGACCGGCGATCATCGAGGCGGCCTCGGCTGCCGGCGGGTTGGCCCAGCCCCACGTCGGGTAGAACGCCAGCTTCTCCATCTGCTCGGCTGCGACGGCGGCCAGGTCGGCCCGACCGTGGCCGAGGTTCGAGCAGAACAGCCCGGCCAGGCCATCGAGGTACTCGACGCCGTCGGTGTCGTACACGTAGCAGCCCTCGCCCCGCTCGATGACGCCGAGGCCGTCACTCCGCCAGTGTTGGCCCTTCGTGAAGTGGGGAAGCAGATGGCTCTGGGCCAATCGCTGCGTGTCGAGATCGGAGGTCGACAAGGCCACGGAAACGCCCCCTCGGTTGCTCGTGCCGGTCGCCGACCGGGTGGCGAACGGCTGCTCCTCCCATGAGCCCCGTTAGACACCTTCGCGGCGTGCAAGAGACTCTAACATCGGTGTCGCGGTGGGGGAAGGGGCTCGTTCCCATGGCGCTCGGTGACGCTTCGGCCGGTCGCCCGTCCGGGCTACGATCGCAGCGTGAGCGCTGAGACTTCGAGCGGTGCCCCCGTGATGCACCTCGCCCTGTCAACCGACGACGTCGCCGGGGCCCGGCTGGCCATCGTGCCGGGCGACCCGGCCAGGGTCGGTCGGATCGCCGAGACGATGGACGATCCCGTCCACCTGGCCACCAACCGGGAGTTCACGAGCTTCCGGGCCTCGGTCGGCGGGCACCCGGTGATCGTCTGCTCCACCGGTGTCGGCGGACCGTCGACGTCCGTGGCCGTCGAGGAGCTGGGCCAGCTCGGGATCACCACCTTCCTCCGGGTCGGCACGACGGGCTCGATCCAGCCCGACCTGCCGACCGGGCACCTGGTGGTCACCCAGGCCGCAGTCCGCCTCGACGGCGCCAGCCGCCACTTCGCCCCGCTCGAGTACCCGGCGGCGTCCGCCTTCGAGTGCACCCGGGCCCTGGTCGATGCGGCCGAGGCGCTCGACGCCCCGTACCGGGTCGGCGTGACCGCCTCGTCGGACACGTTCTACCCGGGCCAGGAGCGCTACGACACCGTGGCCGGCCAGGTGACACCGGCGTTCCGGGGCAGCCTCGCGGAGTGGCGGCGGATCGGGGTGCTCAACTACGAGATGGAGTCGGCCACCCTGTTCACGATGTGCGGGGCCAACGGCTGGAGCGCCGGTTGCGTGGCCGGCGTGATCGCCCAGCGGACCGAGTCGGAGGCCATCGTCGACGAGGCCAGCGTTGCCGAGACCGAGGCCCTGGCGGTCCGCGTGGTCGTCGAGGCCGCCCGCCGCCTGCTCGCCGGGTAGCTCCGCCGGTCGCCGGACGGTCGGCACGATCTCGTCCGTTCTGGCTGCGAATCTGTCGGTTCTGCCGTCGCGACGACCGGAAGCGACGGAACCGACCCGGCGACCGGTCGGGTCAGCCGAGCAGACGGTCGGCCAGCTCGCCGAAGCCGGCGACGGTGAGATCGGGCGCGGCGAACGTCGGCGACCACGACTGACCGGGCCGGTCGACGAAGGCGGTCGACATCCCCACCGCCTTGGCCCCGGCGAGGTCCCAGTCGTGGCTGGCCACCATCAACAGCTCGGACGGGTCGACGCCGACGACCGCGGCGGCGTGACGGTAGGGCTCCGGGGCCGGCTTGAACCGGCCGACCTCGGCCACCGACAGGATGTGCTCGAACCGGGGGGCAAGGCCGGCCGCCTCCAGCTGGGCGGTCACGGCCGCCGGGGCGCTGTTGGTGAGGGCCACCAGCCGCCAGCCGGCGGCGGCCAGGCGATCGAGCCCGCCCGCCACGTCGGGGTGGGGCGGGAGGTGGGTCATCGCCTCGCCGAGCCGGCCGAGCGCCTCGTCGTCGATGGTCGCCGCCCGGTCCGGCCCGCCGGTGGCGGCGACGGCGACCAGCGCCTGGCGGGCCAGCGTGCCGAAGTCGGTCTCGGCGCTCGTGCCGACGGCGGTCACGGTCATCGAGAGCTGCAGCAACCGGGCGAACCAGGCCCGGGTCCCGCCCTCGCCGGGCACCAGCTCGTCGATCACCGCCCGAACCGGGGCCAGGTCGAGGGTGGTCTCGTTGATGTCGAACACGGCGATCCCGCTCATCCGACGATTCTGCCAGACTGCGCGCATGGAGCTGACCGTCTACACCGCCCGATCGATCATCACGATGAACCGGTCGTGGCCCAGGGCCGAGGCGGTTGCCGTCGGCGACGGACGCATCGTCGAGGTCGGCACCGTCGAGAGCATGGAGCCGTGGCTGCGCCGGCACCCCCACCGCATCGACGAGCGGTTCGCCGGCTGCGTGCTGCTGCCCGGCTTCATCGATCCCCACCTCCATCCCACGATGGCGGCCGTGCTCCTCCCGATGGAGTTCGTCACCGCGATGGAGTGGAAGCTCCCCTGGGGCCGGGTCGAGCCGGTGACAACGGCCGACG
The DNA here is from genome assembly GCA_028285495.1 of Acidimicrobiales bacterium. Taxonomy (GTDB): domain Bacteria; phylum Actinomycetota; class Acidimicrobiia; order Acidimicrobiales; family SZUA-35; genus JAHELU01. The sequence continues at coordinate 68,309 of JANQPB010000039.1, read as the reverse complement.
GCTTCGTCGACCGGCTCCGAGCCATCGACGCCGCCCGGACCGGAGCCGGCGACCACCACGACCCGCTGTTCGTGTGGGCCTACCACCAGCTCTGGCACGGGACGATGTCCCGGGAGCTGCTCGATGGGGTGAGCCGGAGCCGGCCCATCTGTGTCTGGCACCGGTCGTTCCACGAGCTGTACCTGTCGACCGCGTTCCTCGACCACCTCGACCTGACCGAGGCCCGCCTCGGTGGCCGGCCGGGCATCGACTGGGCGGCCGGGCACTTCTACGAGGCCGGGCTCGGCTACGCCATCGCCAAGCTCAACCCCCTGCTGCTCGCCCCCGAGCGGTACGCAGCGGGGCTGACCCGCCTGGCCTCGGTCGCCCACCACGGCGGTCACACCACGCTCGGCGACCTCGCCGTCGGGTTGTTCGACTTCGAGACCGAGTGGGAGGCGACCAGCGCCGTGCTCGGCGGGGCCGATGTGCCGTTCCGGATCGAGCTGGTCCCGAGCGGGCTCGGCCTGCAGCGGGGCGGTCGCAGCCATGCCGAGATCGCCGAGTTCATCGCCCGGCTCCCCGAGCGCAACACCGACAAGCTCCGCTTCGGCGACCACGTGAAGCTGTTCGCCGACGGGGCCTTCTTCTCCCAATTGGCCCAGGTCGGCCCGCCCGGCTACATCGACGGCCATCACGGCGAGTGGCTCATGGCCCCCGAACAGCTGCTGGAGGCGGCCCGGGTCTACTGGAACGCCGGGATGGCCATCCACCTGCACGTCACCGGCGACCTCGGTCTCGAGCTCGGCCTCGACGTGCTCGCCGCCCTGCAGGCCGAGCGCCCCCGGTTCGAGCACGGCTTCACCTTCGAGCACGTCGGCTTCTCCACCCCCGAGCAGGTCGATCGGATCAAGGCCCTCGGGGCCAACGTGTCGGCCAACGTCCACTACCTGCACGAGCTCGGCGACATGTACGCCAGGGAAGGGATCGGATTCGAGCGGGCCAGCCAGATGGCCCGGCTCGGAAGTTGCTTCCGGGCCGGCATCACCACGACCGTCCACTCCGACTTCACGATGGCGCCGGCCGAGCCCCTCAACTCGGCGTGGGTGGCCGTCAACCGGGTCGACCACGGGGGCCGGGTGCTCGGCCGGGCGGAGCGGCTGACGGTCGAGCAGGCGCTGGCCGCCATCACCATCAATGCGGCCAAGGTGCTCGGCCGGGCCGACGAGCTCGGCAGCATCCGGGCCGGCAAGCGGGCCGACTTCACCGTCCTGGGTGACGATCCGCTCGCCGTCGATCCGATGGGGCTCAAGGACCTCGAGATCGTCGCCACCGTCTTCGAGGGTGTCCCGCACCCGATCTAGGATCGCTCCCATGAGCTCCCCCTCGTCGGCCGAACAGGATCACGGCGGCCACCACGATCGGGCCGCCGGCCCGGATCATCACGGCGATGGCCTTGGCGGGAACGACCACCGTCACCAGCACGGCCACGGCCATCACGGACACGCCAACGACCGCGGGTTCGCCGCCATCCGCCGCTACGTGAAGCAGACCCCCAGGATGTGGCGCTCCGAGCTCAACGATGCGGTGGTCGCCGACGTGGCCCCGACCCCGGGCGAGCGGGTGGTCGACATCGGCGCCGGCATGGGGGCCGGCGTCGTCGCGGCGACACCGACCGGAGCGGTGATCACGGCGGTCGAACCGACGCCGTTCCTGCGGCGGGTGCTCACCGCTCGCCGGTTCGTCCATCGGGCCAGGTCGCGGATCATCGTGGTCGACGGGGCGGCCGAGGCCCTCCCGGCGCAGGACGGGTCGATCGACGCCGCCTGGGCGGTCAACGCCATGCACCACTGGGTCGACCCTCGAGCGGCGGCGGCCGAGCTGGCCAGGACGCTTCGGCCCGGCGGGCGGATCCTGCTGGTCGACGAGGACTTCGGCGACCCCGAGCACCCCGATGCGGCCCGGCGGGCCGCCAAGGGCCACGGCCCCCATCGCCACGGATTCAGCCCGGTCGAGGCCGAGGCGATGGCCGACGCCCTGCTCGCCGCCGGCCTGGTCGACGTCGAGGCCGGCAAGCGGACGCTCGCCGGTCGACCGGCGCTGGTGGTCACCGCCCGATCGGGGGTCGGTGCCGGCTGAGCGCGCCCGGCCGGCCCCCGGGCTCGACGGCAGAAATTCCGACGCCGATGTCGAACGCCGGCCGGTCCGCACGACGGGTGTGGTGAACGGGCCGACCGGGCCCGCAGGACACCGGGCCAACGGCCCGGACGAGGAGGAGGACCCGATGAAGGTCGTCATGCTGATCCAGGAGAGTCCCGAGGACTTCGCCGACCGCACGTCCCCGGCGGCCGAGCAGTACTGGGAGAAGTGGATGTCGTACAGCGGTGCCGTCGCCGACAAGGTGGTCGGCGGCAACGTGCTGGCCGGTCCGGACGGCGCGGTCACCCTGCGGTTCCGCGACGGCGAGCGTCAGATCCAGGACGGCCCCTACGCCGACTCGAAGGAGTCGCTCGGCGGCTACATGATCTTCGAGGTCGAGAGCATGGACGAGGCCCTCGCCCTCGCCGACTCGTGCCCGGCCGCCGCCAGCGGCGCCGTCGAGCTCCGCCCGGTCATGGAGATGGACGCCGCCGACGCGGAGGCGACGGCCTGAGCCGGCAGCCTCGGGGCCGGGAACGGCCCGTCCCGGGTCGGGCGGGCGGCGAGCGACCGGCCCCGGGGCGGGACGCCGGCGCCGACGTCGAGTTGGCGGCCCGCGAGTCGTACGGGCGGCTCCTGGCCTGGCTGACCTCCCGGAGCGGGAGCATCACCGTCGCCGAGGACGCCATCGGCGATGCCCTGCTCGCCGCGCTCACGACGTGGCCGGACCGGGGCGTGCCGGACAACCCCGAGGCCTGGCTGCTGACCGTGGCCCGGCGCCGCCTCATCGACGAGGGACGGCGGGGGGCCACCCGTCAGCAGACCGTCGAGCGGCTCGGCCGGGATCCCCGCCTCCGGCTGACCAACGAGGCGACCGAGGCGGTCGACGGCACCCTGCTCACCGGGATGCCGGACCGTCGTCTCGAGCTGCTCTTCCTGTGCGCCCACCCCGACGTGCCGGAGGCGGTACGGACCCCGCTGATGCTCCAGACCGTGCTCGGCCTGACCGCCGAGCAGATCGGGTCGGCCATGCTCGTCCGCCCGGCCACGATCGGCCAGCGGCTGGTCAGGGCCAAGCGCCGGATCGTCGAGCGGGCGATCCCCTTCGAGGTGCCGGGCGATGCCGAGCTGCCCGAGCGGGTCGGGTACGTCCTCGACGCGGTCTACGCCGCCTACACCGCCGGCCGCGATGCGGCGCCCGGTCAGGACGCCGACGGCGACGGCCTGGTCGGCGAGGCGCTGTGGCTGGCCGGCCTGCTGGTCGATCTGTTACCGGACGAGCCCGAAGCCGATGGGCTGTACGCACTGCTGTGCCTGTGCGAGTCACGTCGCCACGCCGGCCGAAGTGCCGACGGCGCGTTCGTGCCCCTCGAGGAGCAGGATCCGACCGACTGGAACCGCGAGCTGATCCGGGCCGGCGAGGCCGCTCTGCGCCGGGCCACTTCCGGGGCCAGCCCCGGCCGCTATCAGCTCGAGGCCGCCATCCACTCCCAGCACGCCGACCGGCTCCGGACCGGCGTCACCGACTGGGTGGCGATCAACCGCGGCTACGAGCTGCTGGTGCGGTGCTGCCCGACGCTCGGGGCGGCGATCGGGTACGCAGCGAGCCTCGGTCGGGTCGGTCGGCCGCTCGACGGCCTGCTCGTGCTCGACGATCTCGTCGCCGCCCGCCAGGCCGACCGGCTCACGCGGCACCAGTCGCATTGGGCGGTCCGGGCCTGGCTCGCAGCGGAGGCCGGCCGGCCAGACGACGCCGACGCGGCCTACGACCGGGCGATCGGGCTGACGGCCGACCCGGCTGTCCGCCGGTGGTTGGCCGACCAACGGCGCCTGGCGGCCGGGGGCTGATGCCGCCGACTGGGCCACCCCGCACTGGCGGTCGGTCGGCCGTCGAGGTCAGGCCGACGTCGCCGCGTCGGCCTCGGGCACCCGATCGAGCCGGAAGCTGACGAGATCGCCGAGGCTGATGATCCCGGCCAGCTGGCCCGTCTCGGTCACCGGCAGGTGCCGAACCCTTCGCCTGGTCATCAGCTCCATGGCATGGGCGATCGAGTCGCCGGCCACGCAGGTCACGACGTCGCTCGTCGTCACCGCCTCGATCGTGCGGTCGAGGAAGTCCGCGCCCTGCTCGCCGAGCCCGGTCATGATGTCTCGCTCGGACAGGATGCCCTCGATGCGCAGCCCGTCCCGGGACACGACGAGCGCACCGATGCGGTGCCGGGTGAGGGCGTCGACGGCGGCGGTGACGGTCGCCCCCGGGTCGAGCGTCACCACCGAGCTGCCCTTGCAGTCGAGCAGGGTCCTGACCGTGACCGAGCGCTCCGAGCCGCCCGGCTCGGTCGCCGGTGTCGCCCGGATCACGTCGGTCACCGTCGCCCAGATCCGGCCATCGCCGTCGCCCCGCATGAAGCCGAGGTCGGCGTAGTAGTCGGCGATCCGCTCGGGGTCGTACTCGCCGAGCGGATCGACCACGACGATCGCCCCCGGGAAGGCCCGCCTGGCCAGCTCGCCGAGCAGCCGGCGCCCGAGCCCCCTGGTCCGGTGCGACGGGACCACGAGGTGCTCCCAGATGGCCAGCCCGTCCTCGCGGTTGTCGGTCGCCGCGATGTAGCCGACGGCGGTCGGGCGCTCCGGTTGACCCTCCCACGCCACCAGCACCAGGTCGGCCGGGTCGGCGTCGCGGGCGGCGAACAGGTACTCCCGCTCGGCCGAGGCCGACTCGTGCAGGGCGGCCAGCACCTCGCCGGGGCGGCTCTCGGTGATCAGGATGTCAGCCGGTGCGGTCATCCCCCGATCTTGGTCGCCCCCGCCCGGCGTGTCGACCGGGGAGGTGGACGCCCGCCTGCGGCCGACGCTCAGCCGCCGACCGAGCCCCGAAGGACCACCCGGCCGGACGAGGCGGCGCCGCCGCCCTCCTCCTGCAGGGTGACCGTGATCAGCGGGTAGTCGTCGACCGTGACGCCGGCCCACAGCTCGATGGCGCCGTCGCCGCCGCGGAGGTGGAAGGTCCCGGCGCTGACCCCGACCTCGGGGCTCTGGCGGAGCCAGGCCTCGTAGTACGAGCCCTCGGGCGCCGGCGGCAGCCCCCGAAGGTCGAGGATGATGCGGGTGCCGAGCGGGGTCGCGGTCACCTCGGCCACCGCCGAAGCCTCTGTGGCCAGGTCGGTGCCGGCCAGGGCGACCTCGTGGTCGACGACCGGTCCGTCCTCGCCCGACAGGCGGGACGAGAGGCCGAAGCCGGCGGCGACGATCAGGGCGGCGGCCGCGGCCGACAGCAGGGGGGCGACCCAGCGCCGTCTGGCCCGGTCGATCGGGACGACCGGCGCCAGCGAGGCGTCGTCGGCCGGTGGTGTGGCGATCACCCGGTTGGCGGCGTCGGCCTCCTGCTGGACGGCGGCGACGACCGCCTCCTCCAGCTCCGGGGGCGGCTCCTCCCACAGGGCGGCATCGCCGAGCAGGGCGGCGATCGGCGCCAGCTCGGGATCGAGGAGCGGATCGTCGTCGTCGATCGGGTCGGTGGGGAAGCGGTCGCTCATCGTCCACCCTCCCGCTCGGTGCTCAGGTGTCGGAGGGCGGCGGCCAGGCGCCGGTGGGCCCGGGACGACCGGGACTTCACGGTGCCGACGGGGATGCCGAGGCGCTCGGCGATCTCCGGGTGTGACAGGCCGGCCAGGTGCGACAGCCGGACGACCTCCCGCTCGTCCGCCGGCAGTCCGTCGATCGCCGTGCGGACCTCGTGGATCTCCCACGTCCGCTCGAACGAGGGACCGGGGACGCCCGGGTCGGTCTCGGCGGCGTGGCCGCCGGTGGTTGGGCGGCGCTCGTGTCGGAGCACGTCGATCGCCGTCCGCCTGGCGATGGCGTACAGCCAGGGGGCGATTGGGCGGGCCGGGTCGAACCGGTCGGCCGCCTGCCACGCCTTGGTGAACGTCTGCTGCACCACCTCGCTCGCCAGCTCCCGGTCGCCGGTCACCGAGCGGGCCACGGTGAACACGGCACCACCGTGACGCTGGTAGAGCGTCCGGATGGCGGCCTCGTCGCCGGCCCGGAATCGGTTGATCACATCGTCCAACGGTCGCCCTCCATCAACCTGCCCCCCGAGTGTAGGGAGGCCGGTCGCCCGCCGGGCGGTCGGGCGGGAGCCCGGTTCGACGGCCGGGCCGGGCGCGGCGGCGTCGGTCCGAAGGCCGGTCGGCTGACCGGTCGCCGACCTGTCGATGGCCTGGCCGGGCGGGGGGCCGGTCGACGAGATCAGCTGGACGGTCATCCCCCGACGTCCAGGAAGTGGCCGAAGATCTGGAGGCGGGCCGCCAGCTCGGCCTGTGAGCCGACCGCGAGGCCGGACCGGCCGTCCGGCCCGGTGCCGACGCCGAGGACGGTTCCGATCGTGCGGCCGGACGCCGAGGTCAGGTCACGGGCGAGCCCGGGCTGCGGTGGCGTCACCCCGCCTCCCGGCTCGGCCCGCACGCCGACGAAGGCGGCGTCGACCCCGGCCGGGGAGGCCTCGACGATCGTGGTCCCGACCGGGAACGTCCGGTCGATCGTGAGGATGGTCGACGCCGGGACGAACAGCCCGTCGGTCGTGACCGGGGCGTCGGCGCCGGTGACGTAGCCGATCAGGTCGACGTCGAGCACCGAGCCGCCGTCGTAGCGGAGGGCGAACCGACCGTCGTCGCCGGGAGCGACCAGGACCACCCCGCTGCGCTGGCGGTTGGCCGAGGCCGGCGGGCCCCACATGAGCATCTGGTCGAGCGCCCCGGCGGCGGGGCCGACGCCGATGCGGCCCCCGTCGTCGCCGACGTCGGCGGTGATCAGGACCAGGGCGGCGGTCACCGGCGGGGGATCGATACCGGCAACCTCGCCGCCGAGCTCGATCTCGGTCTCCCGGCCGTCGGTTGCGGTCACGAGCCCACCGACCCGAACCGGCTCGACGCTCACGAACCGCCCCCCGGCGGTCGCCCCCGAGGCGACGAACGTGCCGACCAGATCGACCACCAGCTCGCCGCCGGTCGGGTTCGCCAGCCGCGACGGCTGGCGGCCGGGCACGACGACCAGCCCGGTCGTGGTTGCCCCCGGTCCACCGACGGTCACGGCGTCGATCGAGCCGTACTCGCCGTCGACCGTCACCGTGCCGGGCCCCTCGGTGCCGAGCACGGAGACCGAGAGCACGAGAGCGGTGACCGGATCGCCCCCGCCGTCGAGCTCGGCCGGCGGCGGGAGCGCGACGTCGGCCCGGTCGGCGTCGGCCGCCAGCTCACGGGTGTCGACGATCCTGGTCACGCCGTCGGCGACCAGGCGGGAGGCGCCGGGGACCGGGAGCTCGATCTGGGCCGTCGACGGTGGGGCCGGTTCCGGCTCGGGATCGGTCGTCGACGGGACGGGATCGGACTGCAGGGCGGTCGCTGCAACGGTCCCGGTGCCGCCCGGCTCGGCGACGGTGGCTGCGATCTCGTCGTCGGTCGCCAGCGGGAGCTGGCCGGTGGCGACGGCGGCGCCGAGACCGACGGCGGCCAGCGGAACCAGCAGCAGGAGGTTGCGGGCCAGGTGGGTCAACCGGCCCCGCTCGCTCGAGGTGCCCTCGACGGCGGTGCCGGCGTGCGTTACGGCCGCGCCGCTCACGATCCCGCTCCCGTCCAGGGGTGCGATGGGGCGAGGCCGTCGATCCGCTCCACGGTCCACCCGGCCGGCCTCTCGGGGGCCAGCTCGTCGATGCGGGCCGGGCGTCTCGCCGCGGCCAGGCCGGCCCCGAGCAGCAGCGGCCACGGGTCGAGCACCCGGACGCCACGGTCGACGGCGACCCCGGACGGCCAGGCCAGGGCGTGGCGCTCGACGGGGGAGGGGCCGACGATGACGCCGTCGACGAAGCGGTCGCTCGCCTCGACCTCGAGGTGGTCGCCGTCCCGGTAGAGCCGCCAGCCGGCGCCCTCGGCGTAGCGGGGCTCGGTCGACCGGCCCGGCTCGGCCGGGGGACGGCTCGCGGTGACGATCTCGTCGACCGCACCGGGGATCGGCTCCAGGCGGTGGTCGCCGAAGCCGGCTGCGGTGGCGATCCGGCTGCGGATCGCCACCTCGTCGGCGTCGATCCCTGCGATCACCTCGCCGTCGGCCACCTCGGTCCGGCGGGGCTGGATCAGCTGCACGAGTGCGCAGCGGTCGGGGAGGCGGAGGTGGCGGCGCATGGCGGAGAGGCCGTCGACGACGGGCTCGGCCACCCGGACCCGGCCATCCCGGACGGTGCCGGGCGGCAGCGTCGCCCGCCCGCTGGCGGTCACGGTCGTGCCCCGGCGCAGGCAGAGCAGGCGCAGCTCGTCCCGCTCCAGCTCGACGGCGGCGGTCGGGACGTCGCGGTTCCAGCCGAACCAGCGACGCATGCGGGCCGGCGGTCGCCGGTGGCGTGCGGTCGACATCCATGGCCTCCTGACGGGGGACTCGTCCTCTGCTCTCCTCCCTCTACGCCGCCGTCGGGGCAACGGTTCGCGAAAAGCGCGACGTTGCGAGCGGTCAGCGCTGGAACGGGTAGAGCCCGGGCAGGCCGAGGATCCCGGTGAGGGCGTCGAGCGCCCGGTGGGCCTCGTCCTCGAGCGCCGGATCGAGGAGATCGTCGGCTTCGAGCTGGTCGCGGTAGTGGTCGTCGACCCACCCCTCGAGGCGGTCGAGCAGGCCGGCGTCGGCCAGGACGCCGCCGGACAGCGCCGCCCGCTCGCGCTCGGTGAGCACCACCCGCAGTCGGAGGCAGGCCGGCCCGCCGCCGTTGCGCATGCTCTCGCGGAGATCGAGGATCTCGACGCCGTCGATCGGGTTGTCGGGGTCGGCGACGGCGTCGGCCGCCCAGGCCGCGGTCGACGGCGTCGCCTCCACCTCGGCCGGTGCGATCAGCAGCATCCGGCCGTCCGGCACCGTCACCAGCTGCGAGTTGAACAGGTACGACGAGATGGCGTCGTCGAGGGGGACCCGACCGTCCGGCACGACCACCACCCGGGCGCCCGGCAGTCGCTCGGCGACAGCTGGGCCGTCGGCGAAAGCGAGCTCGTGGGTGAGCACGACGTCGGTGTTGACCACCGAGACCACGTCGTTGTGGAAGGCGCCGGCGTCGATCGCGGCCGGGGCCTGGCGGACGTGGTGGACCCTGGCCGGGTGCAGGCCGTGGCTGCGGGCGATGAGCTGGCCGGCCAGGCGGGTCTGGCGCCGGGGGAAGCCGGCCGCCGAGGCCGGCTCGTCGGCCTCGCGGCCGTACACGAACAGCTGGGTGCCGGCGGTGCCGTGCTCGCGTGCCAGCCGGCCGTGGTTGGCCGCGCCCTCGTCGGCGAAGGCGGGGGCCGGTGGCAGCGGGTCGTGCACGGCGAAGCGGTCGCGGTCAGCGAAGATCGCCCGCAGGATGGCGGTGGTCTGTGCCGGCTCGAACGACCGGTGGGTGGTCGAGCTGAGGTTGGCCGGTGTGAGGTGGACCCGCTCGTCGGTCGTGTCGGCCGAGGGGGACACGGTGGCGGCGTTCGCGGCCCACATCGGCGACGCCGACATGAGGACCGCTGGCAACGAGGGGGCCACGGCGGCGACGTCGGCCAGCGGCGTGCCCGGCGTGAACCCGAGGGCCTGGAGCGCCATCGGGTCGGGTCGCTGGTGTGGCGGCAGCACGGCCTGGGTCAGCCCGAGATCGAGGAGCCGCCGCATCTTGGCCAGGCCCTGGCGGGCGGCCCGGCGCGGGCTGGCCACCGCCCCGGCGTTGGTCATCGACGCCCGGTTGCCGAGCGACAGACCGGCGTAGTTGTGGGTCGGGCCGACCAGGCCGTCGAAGTTCACCTCTCGGGCGCCCCTGGTGTCGGTCACGCGTACCTCCGTCTAGACCGCGCCGGCCCGGCTGGTCGCCGTCGCCGACCGGCCGGCCGACCGGGTCGCCGACCCTGCGGCCGCCTCGGTCAGGGGAACGGCGGTGAGCAGGGCGTCGTCGTCGACCCGGAGGGCGTCGGCCGTCGCCCGGTCGATCCCGATCGTCCGGTCGCCGAGTGCGACCGCCACCCGCGTCACCCGGAACCGGTCGATCCCGGCCACCGACACCAGCGCATCGACGACCGGTCCCCGGGCCGGTGCCCCGCTCGGACGGATGTGGGCCCGTCCGTGGACCCGGCGCCGGCCACTCTCGGTCTCGGCCAGGTCGGCGACCAGGGTCGGGCCGCCGTCGATCGGGTCGTACATCCCGTTCGGGACCAGGCCCTCGGACCGGAGCAGGTGGAAGGCGGGTAGCGAGGCGGCGTTGACCGGGCCGAGCGAGTCGAGGACCTCGGCGGTCAGCGGCCGACGATGGCCGGCCAGGTCGTCGAGCAGCTCGGGCTGGCGGGTCAGGGCCCGCTCGGCGTCGGTCGACGTCGGCCACGAGGCGATGTGGGCGCCGAAGCACCGCCAGAACGGGGCGGAGCCGTCGGCGTCGAACCGGCCCCGCAGGTGGGCCACCACGGTGAGCGGGATCTGGCTGCCGACGAGCTGGAGGAACGGGAACCGACCGCGCGACATCAGCTTGCCGAGCCCACGACCCCGGGCCTCGGGGCCCAGGAACGACGAGTCGAGCTCGGTCCGGGTCCATGGCGCCGAGCTGCTGGCCATCACCAGGCCGAGCCCGTCCGCGCTGGTGGCGACCTCGACGGCCAGGTTGGGGAAGCGATGCTTGATCGTGACGCCGGTCAGCCCGACGGCCCGAGCCGTGCCCCCGGCCCCGTCACGGCCGACCGCGGCGACTGCGACCAGCTCGATCACGAACAGCAGGCGGCGGGCCTGCCCCTCGGCGACGGCGAACGAGCCGGCGGCCAGGTCGGCCAGCGTCGCTCCGGACGCCTGGCACGTCTCGACGGCGGCCTCCTGCGAGTGGGGCAGCGACGACATCCCGATCAGCTCGCCGGTCGAGGGCGCCAGCAGGCCCCAGACCGCCTCGGCATCGGCCGAGCGGACCGGTCGCAGAACGGGGAGGCTCGTCTCGTCGTCGGTTCGGGGTTGGGCCATCAGGTGGGGTGGCGGAGGGTCGGCACGCCCAAGGGTAGATCAGCTGCCGCCGGGCGACGGGGACGAGCAGGGGGGTCCGTCGCACCGCTGGCGGCGGAGCGGGGATCGCCCCGCTTCGGCCAACACGGCGGCTCAGGAGGAGCTCAGCGCCCGGTCGCGGGCCCGGCGGACGACCTCGACCATCGTCGCCGCCCGGGGCGGGACGCTGGCCACGTCGGCGAACTCGGCCGGGCTGTGGATCCCGCCGCCGGCGATGCCGAGGCTGTCGACGTTGGTCAACCCCGCCGCTGCCAGATCGTTGCCGTCGCAGCACCCGCCGGTGTCCTCCGGCTCGACGGTCAGCCCGTGCTCGGCCGCCGCCTCGGTCACGTCGGCCAGGACCCGCTCGAGCGCCGGTGTTCGTGGCTTCGGGGGGCGGCGGGAGGTCCAGATCAGCTCGATCTCCCGCCCCGGTTCGGCGGCCGCCTCGGCGAATCGGTCCTCGATCCATCGCTGGTCGACGATCGACTCGACCCGCAGGTTGAAGCTGCCGACCGCCCGGTCGGGGACTGCGTTCAGCGCGCCGCCGCCCGTGATCCGGCCGCAGTTGACCGTCACCCCGTCTCGCCCGTTGTGCGCCTCGACCTCGTCGATGAAGCGGGCGAGGGCGAGGATCGCCGACCGGCCGTCTGCGTGGGCCCGGCCGACGTGGGCGGCCACGCCCGACACCACCGCATGCACGGTCAGCGAGCCCTTGCGAGCTGCGGCCACCCCACCGGATGGCAGCGCCGGCTCGATGCCGAGCCCGAGGTCGGCATCGGTGGCGGCGTCGGCCAGCAGTCGCTTCGAGCCGATCGAGCCGACCTCCTCGTCCGGCACGGCGATGAACTGCCAACCGACGTCGTCGAGCGGGCCGCCGCCGGTCGGGACGGGGTCGTCCAGCTGCCGCAGGGCCTCGATGGCCAGCACCAGCCCGCCCTTGCAGTCGGCGACGCCGGGACCGCGGAGCGTCGTCCCGTCGACGGTCACCGCCTGGAACGGGTCGTCCGGCCCGAAGACCGTGTCGAGATGGCCGAAGACGAGGATCTGGAACGGCGCGTCCGGCCGCTTGATCGCCCGCAGCGCCCGGCCGACCGGCCGGTGCACGACGACCCCGCTGGCGTCGACCTGCGCGGTCGGCTCGACGGCGAGCGTCTCGACCCGATCCGGCTCCAGCTCGCCGACCAGTTCGGCCAACCGCTCGCCGCAGGCGTCGACGCCGTCCGGGTTGAACGACCCCGAGTTGAGCTCGGCCAGGGCCACGATCCGGTTGGTCAGCACGTCGAGGTCGGGCGGAGGGGCCATCGTTCGAGCGTACCGGTCGGGCCCGGGTCGGTCGGGACGGGGCCGGTCGGGACCCGACCGAGCGGTCGAGCGGTGGCGCTACGACGGCTCGGCCACGGCCAGCATCTCGGCCAGTCGTGACGAGGCGACGTTGGCCCCGCAGCTGACCACGACGACCGTCGAGCCGGGATGGCCACCGGCCCACCGCTCGGCCACCGCGAGGGCAACGCCGGCCGAGCCCTCGACCAGCTCGTGGTGATCGTCGATCATCGACCGGACGGCGGTGGCGATCTCGACCTCGCTCGCGGTCTCCCACCGGTCGACCAGCTCCCGGCAGAGCTCGAAGGTCATCGCCCCCGGCTCGACGGCGCCGGCGGTGCCGTCGGAGAACGTCGACGAGGCGTCGACCTCGATGATCGAGCCGGCGGCGACCGAGGCGGCCATGGCGTCGTCGTTGGCCGGCGACGCCCCCAGCAGCTCGGCGTCGGGCCAGTTGGCCCGGAGCCACGTGCCGATGCCCGAGATCAACCCGCCACCGCCGACCGCGACGACGACCGCGTCCGGGGGCTCGCCCGTCCAGTCCTCGACCAGCTCGACCCCGATCGTGCCCTGGCCGGCCACGATCAGCGGGTCGTTGTAGGGCGAGACGTAGCGGCGACCCAGCCGCTCGGCCTCACTCCTCGCCTCGCGCTCGGCCGCCGCGGCGTCGGGATCGTCGACCGTGACGATCGTCGCCCCGAGACGGGCGATGGCGTCGCGCTTCGGCCTGGCTGCGTCGCGGGGGAGGTAGACGGTGCAGGGGACGGCCCGCCGTCCGGCGGCCGTCGCGGTGCCGATGCCGTGGTTGCCGGACGAGGCGGTGATGACCCCGGTCGTCAGCTCGTCCGACTCGAGCGCCTGCACGACGTTGGTCGCCCCCCGGAGCTTGAAGCTGCCGGTGGCCTGCCGGTGCTCGGCCTTGATCACGACCCGGGACCCCGTTCTGACCGCCATCGGCCCGGCCTCCACCAGTGGCGTGCGCACCACGAGCCCGGCCAACCGCTCGGCCGCCCTGGCCACGGCGTCTGCATCGGGAGTCGACATGGGAGCAGACGGTATCGTGGCCTCCGGCCGCCACCGGCCCGATCGTCTCGTCATGGAGGACCACGATGCACACCGACCACCCGGTGACCGACTACGCCACCGCCGTCGCCCCGAACGGGCAGCTGATCGACGTGCGCGAGCCGGACGAGGTGGCTGGCGGCACGCTGCCCGGCGCGGTCAACATCCCGCTCGGTGACCTCCCGACCCGCGTCGGCGAGCTGGACCGGGGTCGTCGGGTGGTCGTGCTCTGCCGCAGCGGCGGTCGCAGCACCAAGGCGGCCGAGTACCTCACCGCCTCGGGCTTCGGTGACGTCGTCAACCTGGCCGGTGGGATGCTGGCCCTGGACGAGGCGAACGGCTAGGTCCCGGTCGCCGGGCCACGCCGCGGCGCGGCCGATCCGGTCGGTCAGGTGGCGGCGCCGAGCGGCAGCCACTCGCCCTCGTAGCCGCTTGGACGGTCGCCGGCCGGGCGGTGCAGCGACGGCAGCGCCGCGGCGACGACCGTCTCCGGGTTGACGAGGTCGGTGACGAGTCCGTCGATGATGACCGTGCCCGGTTGACCGGCCGGTCGGACGGCGTCGGAGTGCACGATGTCGAGGATCTGGTCGACCGCCAGCCCGACGGTCCTGCCGCCGGAGAGGCACACGACCACGTTGATCCGCTGGTGCTCGCCCAACACCGAGCCGCCGAGCCCGATGACCTGGCCGAGGTCGACCAACGGCATCAGGGCCTGCCGGTACTGGACGACCGGGCGGCCGTCGGACCGCTCGATCGTGTCGGCCGGCACCTCCTCGAGCCGGTCGATCTCGTTGAGCGGGATCGCCACCCGCTCGCCGCCCCCGACCGAGAGCACGATCAGCGCCTCGGCGTCGACCGAGCGGAGGCTCAGCTCATCGGCCGCCTGCTGGGTCTCGACCTCCTTCATGGCCGGGCTGCCGGCCGAGAGTCCGGCCAGGTCGGCCAGACCGAGGAGGTCGAGGATGAGCGCGACCTTGCCGTCGCCGAGGATGGTGGCCCCGGAGAACAGCTTCAGGTCCTTGACCTGCTGGCTGAGTGGTTTGACCACGATCTCGCCGTTGTCCTCGATGCCGTCGACGACCAGCCCGAAGCGGAGTGCGTCCGTCTTGACCACGGCGATGTTGGTCGTGCGGGTCTCGATCGGTTCGAGCCCGAGCTGCTCCCGGAGGTCGACGACCGGGAGCAGCTTGCCCCGGAGCCGGTAGACGGCGGCGCCGTGCAGGTCCTCGATCCGCTCCTCGCCGCCGGCCTTCAGCCGCAACAGCTCGAGCACGTTGACCTGGGGGATGGCGTAGCGGTTCTCGGCCGCCCGGACGGTCAGCGCGGGAATGATGGCCAGGGTCAGGGGGATCTTGATCGTGAACGTGGTGCCGAGGCCGACGTCGGTCCGCAGGTCGACCGAGCCCCCGATCCGCTCGACGTTCGACTTGACCACGTCCAACCCGACGCCGCGGCCGGAGATGTTGGTCACCGACTCCGCGGTCGAGAACCCGGGTTGGAAGACCAGGTGGGCGGCCTCGGTGTCGGACAGGTCATCGGCGTCCTGCCGGCTCATCACGCCACGCTCGACGGCGATCGCCCTGATCCGATCGGGGTCGATGCCGCGACCGTCGTCGGCGATCTCGATGTTGACCTGCTCGCCCTGATGGCTGGCCCGGAGGGTCAGCGTCCCGTTGGCGTCCTTGCCGGCCGCGACCCGCTCGTCGGGGCTCTCGATCCCGTGGTCGACCGTGTTGCGGACGATGTGGGTCAGCGGATCGCGGATGGCCTCGATGATCGTCCGGTCGAGCTCGGTCTCCCGACCGATCATCTCCACCCGGACGTCCTTGCCGAGCTGGTGGGCCAGGTCCCGGACGACCCGGGGAAGCTTCGACCAGGCCGAGTTGATCGGCTGCATGCGGGTCTTCATGATCCCCTCCTGCAGCTCGGTGGTGATCAGGTTGAGTCGCTGTGACGGGGGCACGAAGACGTTGTCCTCGTGGTCGGTCGCCAGGCGGACGAGCTCGTTGCGGGACAGGACCAGCTCGCCGACGAGGTTCATCAGATCGTCGAGGAGTCGGACGTCGACCCGGATCGTCGACTCGGTGACGGAGCTGGTCGGCACCGGGCCGGCGGTCCTGGCCACGTCGGCGGCGCTCGTCGTGCCCCCGTCGACGAGGATCTCCCCGATCATGCGCTCGTCGCCGAGCCCCTGCTGGGCGGCGGCGAGCTCGACGTCCTGGCGGTCGGCGAGCCCGGCCTCGACCAGCCGGTCGCCGAGGCGCTGGCCGATTGCGCCGGTCGAGTCGTCGCGTGGCTCGTCGTCGGCCGCGACGGCGTCCCAGCTGGTGTCGACCTCGGACGATCCACCATCGGCCAGCGCATCGAGTCGGGCCGCCAGCATGACGACGTCCGGGTCGCCCTCCTCGCCGGTCCGCTCGATCGTGCCGAGGATGCTGCGGATCATGTCGACCATCGCCAGCAGGGCGTTGGCGATCGGCGGGCCGAACGTCAGCTCGCCCGACCGCAGCAGCGTCAGGAGGTTCTCGGCCGAGTGGGCCAGGCTCTCCAGCTTGTCGAAGCCGTAGAAGCCGCAGCTGCCCTTGATCGTGTGCAGACTGCGGAAGATCTCGGTCAGCAGCTGCTCGTCGTCCGGTCGGTCCTCGAGCGCGATGAGGTGGTGGTCGACGAGATCGATCCCCTCGGCGCTCTCGATGAGGAAGTCGTGCAACATGTCGGTCATGGGCCGGTACCTGGCGGTGGACGGTGCATCCTGGCGGAGCCGGACCCCTCCCGCATCGGCCCCTTCCCGGTGTTGTTGAGGAGCCTCCGCTCCGGCACCACCATCCGACCTCAAGCAACAGCGGGGTGTACCGAAACCTAGGAGGACCGTTCCCGTGTCCGCCTCCCGGAGGCCCCGTTCGATGCCCCTGCCCACTCGCCGAGCCCGCTCGTTCGGCCTCAAGGCTCGCATGACGATCGGCGTGGTGATCGTCGGGGTCGTTCCGCTGCTGGTGCTGGGTTGGTACGGCTACCGCCGGACGGCGGCGGTGGTGGTCGACCAGGCCGGTCAACGGCTTGAGGAGGCGGCCGTCGTCGCCGGCGAGACCGTCGATCGCGACCTCTACCAGCGGCTCGGCGACGTGCAGGCGTTCGCCGCCAACCCGATGGCACTCGGCAGCCAGGCCGGCCGCCAGGAGCTGATCGACGAGCTGACCACGATCTACGGCGTCTACGACCTGATGCTGGTGGCCGACGGCGACGGCCGGGTCATCGGCGTCAACCGGGTCGACCATCTCGGGCAACCGCTCGCGACCGGGTTCCTGCAGGGCCTCGACGTGTCCGGCGAGGCCTGGTTCCGGGCCGCGGCCGCTGGCGAGGTCGTCGGCCGCAGCGGGTCCGGTTGGGTCGAGAGGTCGACGGTCGTCGGCGACGTCTACGGCGACGATCGCATCGGGATCGGGTTCGCGGCCCCGATCGTCGGCTCGAACGGTGACGTCGCCGGCGTCTGGTACAACGTGGCGTCCTTCGAGCGCGTGGTCGGTGCGATCACGGCCGAGGTCCGGGCCGGGTTCGCGACCGACGGGCTCGAGACGGTCGAGGTCAAGGTGCTGGGGGTCGACGGTCTCGTGCTCGACGCCGGGGACGCCGCCGGCGTGTTGTCGGCCAACCTGGTCGACGCCGGCTGGGAGGTGGCCGCAGCGGCCGTGGCCGAGCCGGGGGCAAGCGGCTTCCGGGCCGGTGCGCCGGGAACGACCGGGCAGATCGTCGGCTACGCCACCAGCGGCGGTGCGCGCGGCTTCGACGGCTACGGCTGGGGGTTCCTGGTGGCCCAGGACCTCGACGATGCGTTGGCCGAGCTCGACGGCATCCGCTCGTCGATCGTCGCCATCGGCGGGCTGATGCTCGCCCTCGTCGCCACGCTCGGCTGGGTACTGGCCCGCTCGGTTGCCGATCCGCTCCGCCGCAGCGCCGAGCAGCTTGCCCTGGTGGCCGACGGTGACCTGACCCCCCGGCTCGGCGAGGGGAGCGGCGAGGTGGGGAAGATCGCGGCCGCAGTCAACACCGCCCTCGACGCCGTCGGCACCACGATGGTCGGCGTCGAGGCAACGGCGAGCGAGCTGGCGTCGTCGGCATCCGGCCTGACCGATCTCAGCCAGGAGATGGCCGAGACCGCACGGTCGACGTCGACCAAGGCCAGCGACGTCGCCGCCGCAGCCGAGGAGATCTCGGCCACGTCGGGAACGGTCTCCCGGGCGATGGACCAGATGAGCGCCAGCGTGCGCGAGATCTTCGACAACACGGCCGAAGCGGCCGCGGTCAGCTCCCAGGCGGTCGAGGTCACCGTGTCGACCAGGGAGCGGATGCAGGCGCTGGAGAACAGCGCAAGCGACATCGGCGACGTCGTGAACGTCATCACCTCGATCGCCGAGCAGACCGACCTGCTCGCCCTGAACGCCACGATCGAGGCGGCCAGGGTCGGGGAGGCCGGCCGGGGGTTCGCCGTGGTGGCCAACGAGGTCAAGGCCCTCGCCTCCCAGACCTCGACGGCGACCGACGAGATCCGCAACAAGATCGAGGCGATCCAGCAGGAGTCGGTGGCGGCGGTGCAGGCCATCGCCGACATCAGCACGCTGATCAACAAGGTCAACGAGGCGTCGACCACGATCGCCGGCGCCGTCGAGGAGCAGAGCGCGACGACCCAGGAGGTCACCGCCAACCTCCAGGTGCTCACCCAGGGCACGACCGACATCTCGTCGAGCATCGCCTCGGTGGCGATCGAGGCCGGGACCGCGACCGACGGCGCCGATCGGACCGAGCGGGCCGCAGGTCACCTGGCCGAGCTGGCCATCGAGCTACAACGGATCCTGTCCGGGTTCCGGCTCGATGCCGATGCCCTGCGGCCGCCGACCGACTCGACGTCGGACGACGGGGCAGCGGCGCTCGACGCGGCCTCGAGGTCCACCGCGACCTCGACCGCGGGCACGACCGTGCCGTCGGCCCTGCGGACCGAGCCGCGACCACCACGGCGACCGGACGATGCGGCGTCGACGGCCCCCGGCCCCGCCCCGTGGTCGCGGCCGTCGCCGGCGACCGATCGGGCCCCCGGTCCCGCGCCGATCGGGCGGTCGGTCCCGGCGGACGCCAGCTCGGTCCGGGCCCGCCCCGAGCCGACCCCACCGGCGATCGGCCCGGGCGAGCGAACGACGCCAACGGCGGGCGCCGGTGACGGGCCTGCGCCGTCGGACCCGGTCGAGCCGACCACCGGCATGCGGCTCGAGGAACTGGGCGACGACCTGCTCGGTGCGGGCTGGCATTGATGATCGGTGCCGCCACCGCACGCGGGGTCGTCTCCGATGGCACCCGCAAGGTCCTGATCGTCGACGACTCCCCGGTCGTCCGGCGGCTGGTCGAACACGCCCTCAGCGGTCTCCCCGGCCTGCGGGTCGTCGGCCAGGCGACCCACGGTGACGAGGCGCTGTCGCTGGTCCGGGCGCTGCGGCCCGACCTGATGACCCTCGACCTCGAGATGCCGGGCGTCGACGGCTTCGAGACCATGCGAGCGCTGCGGGAGCTCGACGTGCCCGTCGAGGTGATCGTCTTCGCCAACGTGGAGCCGGCCGAGCTCGACCGGACGGTGGCCAGGGTCCGGGCCGCCGGGGCAACGCTCGTGGTCAAGCCGACCGGGGTCGTCGACGCCGAGCAGGCGGTCGAGCAGATCCGCCAGCGCCTCCTGGTCGCGCTCGACCGCACGAACCGCCTCGGCGACGAATCCCGCCCGGTCGGCGCCGCCACCTCGGTCAAGCGGTCGCCTGGCACGGCGGCCGGTCACCCGACCGAGCTCACGCCGGCGCCGGCGGGCTCGGGGGTGGGCGATCCCGCGCCAGGCGGCGACGGCGATCCGGCCCCGTCCCGACCGACCAAGGTCCCCCGCGTGATCAACGCCCTGGTGATCGCCTCGTCGACGGGCGGGCCGAACGCCCTCGAGGCGGTGCTCGGCCGGCTCCGCCCGCCCCGGATCCCGATCTTTGTCGTCCAGCACATCGCCGGTGGCTTCAGTGCCCGCCTGGCCGAGCGGCTCGACCATCTCTGCCCGTTCCCGGTCACCGAGGCCGCCGACGGCGTTCAGCCGGCGCCAGGAGCGGCCTACATCAGCCCGGGCGGCGTTCATCTGACCGTCGAGCGAAACGAGCAGGGGCGGGGCACGGTCATGCGGCTGCGCGACGGCCCACCCGTCAACTCCTGCCGACCGTCGGCCGACGTCCTCTTCCGATCGACCGCCAAGATCTACGGTCCAAACCAGCTCGGCCTGGTGCTGACCGGCATCGGCCAGGACGGACTCGACGGCTGCCGCGAGCTGGGCCGGCTCGGAGCGCCGGTGCTGGTCCAGGACGAGGCGACCAGCGTGGTCTGGGGCATGCCCGGCGCCGTCGCCCAGGCCGGCCTGGCCGACGAGATCCTGCCCCTTGACGACATCGCCAAGCGGATCGACCGGCTCAGCTCGCTCGGATCCCGGGGCGGCCGTCGCCGCAAGGACGACGGCTGATGGCCGGCGACACCACCGCCGACCTCGGGCGGACGGCCCCCACCACCGCCGGGGTGCGGGACGCGTCGTCGGGGCCGTCGGCGGCCTCGCTTGCCTTCCTCCAGGCCCTGATCGCCCGCCGGGCCTCCATCGAGATCGGGTCGGACCGGCGGACCCTCTGGATCAGCCGGCTCAACCCGGTGGCCAAGTCGAGGGGCCTGGCCTCGATCGACGAGCTCGTCGCCGCGCTCCAGGCCGGCAACCGCGACCTCGAGAGCAACGTGGTCGACGCCATGACCACCAACGAGACGATGTTCTTCCGGGACGGTCCGGTGTTCCGGTCGATCGTCAGCGAGATCCTGCCGGCGATGATCGAGCGCGTCGGCGGCGAGGGGCGGGTCACGATCTGGTCGGGCGCCAGCTCGAGCGGCCAGGAGGTCTACTCGCTGGCCATGCTCATCGACCGCTTCCACCCCGAGCTGGTCCGCTCCGGCCGGGTCCGGATCCTGGCCTCCGACCTGTCGACGACCATGGTCGAGCGGACCCGGGCCGGGCGCTACAGCACGTTGGAGACGCGACGGGGCCTGACCGACGCCGAGCTCGGGACGTACTTCGAGCGCGACGGCGATCACTGGGTGGTCGGCCCGCGGCTGAAGCGCATGGTCCTGTGCCGCCAGCTCAACCTCATGGACTCCCTCGACCCGATCCCGCGATGTGAGATCGTCCTGCTCCGCAACGTGCTGATCTACTTCTCCGACCACGACCGGCTCGACATCCTGCGCCGGGTCAAGGAGCGGGTGCTTCGTCCGGACGGGGCGCTGGTGCTCGGATCGAGCGAGCTGATCGGAACCGGCGAGCGCTACTACACGGCCGAGCGGCTGACCAACGGCTTCTCGTTCCGACCCCGTCGGTGACCGCCGTTCGGTCTGGCGCATCGCCGGGCGGTCCGCCCGACGGCCGATCGGCTCAGGCCGGTCGGAACACGTAGATCCTCGGCTCCAGCTTGCCGATCATCTGGTAGACGCCCCACAGCGCATTGGCCAGCTCCAGCCGGTACAGGTCCGGCCCGAGCTCGTCCAGCATCTCGTTCTGGGCTCGGAGCAGTCGCGCCGCCACCAGCAGCTGCGCGGCCGTCCGGCCGGTGCCGTCCTCCTCCCAGGCCTCCCGCCACTGCGAGCCGACGACGACACGGGTCTCCAGCCGGTAGCCGGCCTGCTCGGCTGCGACCTCCAGTTGCTCGGGGTGCATCCGCGCCGGCGCCACGGCCAGGGCCGGGTAGATGCGGGCGGCCTCGCCCGGTTCCATCCACGCGGTGGCGAACGTCTGGTAGACGAGCAGCGGACCGCCCGGTCGGACGACCCGGCGGCACTCGCCGAGCGCCCGGTCGAGGTCGTCGACGTGGGTCAGCACGTCCCGGCACCAGATGACGTCCACCCCGCCGTCGGCCACCGGGATCGCCTCGATGGTGCCGGCGACGAGGTGGACGAGGCCGCCGGCCGGGTCGGCTGCGACCAGCCGGCGCCCCCGATCGAGGTTCGTCCGGCTCGGATCGATCGAGGTGACCGTGCAGCCGTACCGCGAGGCAAGCGTCAGGCCGCGGGCCCCATCGCGACCGCCGATGTCCAGCAGCCGGTCGCCCGCCCCGACGCCGAGGTCGTCGAGCAGGTCGTCGAGCTGGCTCGACGGAGCCGGCCGCCTCGACCGATCCAGGATGGCATCGACCGTCTCGTCGTCGATGGGCCAGTCGCCGTACATCCGCTCGGAGGAGATCGGCGCCGCCCAGTCGACGGCGGCCCGGTCGGGAGGGTGGCCCAGGTCCATGGACAGACTCAAGCAGATCCCGTGCCCGCTCGGCCCGTCTTACGTAGGATCGGGTCATGACGAGTGACGACCGTCCGAGCCGGGCGGAGCCAGCCGACGACCTCGCGGCGGTGGCGGCCAGGGTGCTGCCGCTGCTCGACCTGACGAGCCTCGGCGACGACGACACACCGGCCGACATCGAGCGGCTCTGTGCCAACGCCCCGACCCCAGCCGGACCGGTGGCCTCGGTCTGCGTCTGGCCGCGGTTCGTGGCCATGAGCGTCGAGCTGCTGGCCGGCACCGGCATCCCCGTCGCCGCCGTCGCCAACTTCCCCGATGGCGACGATGACGATGACCGGGCCCGATCCGACGCCGCCGCCATCGTCGCCGGCGGCGGGGCGGAGGTCGATGTGGTGGTGCCCTGGCGCCGTCTGGCCGATGGCGACGACGCCGCGGTCACCCGCCTGGTCGCCGCCACCCGGGCCGAGATCGGCGACGGCACCGTGCTGAAGGCGATCCTGGAGACCGGTGAGCTCGACGACGACGAGCTGGCGGCCCGGGCCGGCCGAGCGGCGCTGGCCGGCGGCGCCGACTTCCTCAAGACGTCGACGGGCAAGACCGCCCGCTCGGCCACCCCCGAGGCGGCCGCGGCGCTCCTGTCGGTGCTGACCGAGCCGGGCGCGGCGTCGCCGGACCGCATCCGGCCGATCGGGCTGAAGGTGTCGGGCGGCGTCGGCACCGTTGCCCAGGCCGCGACCTACCTGGCGCTGGCCGACGAGGCGCTCGGGGCGGCGGCCGTCGGCCCCGCCACCCTACGGTTCGGGGCCAGCCGCCTGCTCGGTGATCTGCTGGCGGTGCTGCAGGCCTAGGACCCCACGACCTACGAAGGTGTGCACTTTTGCCCGTACGAAAATCGTTCGATTTTCGCGAGCGGGGAAGGTGACATCGTTTTCGACCTGAACTCTCTTCCTTCTTGACGGGCTGTTGGTGCATCGTCATGGACAGCACGTCCGAGTCCGGCAACGACGCCGGAGGAACACCAGAGGGATGGGATGACCAGCACGCCGACCAGTTACCAGTCCGAGATCAACTCGCTCGCCTCGCTGCGGGACCAGGCCGGTGCCGCCTGGGGTGGGATCAACCCCGAGTTCGCCACCCGCATGAAGCTGCAGAACCGGTTCAAGACCGGCCTCGACATCGCCCGCTACACCGCCGCGATCATGCGCCGGGACATGGCGGAGTACGACGCCGACTCCTCGAGCTACACCCAGAGCCTCGGCTGCTGGCACGGCTTCATCGGCCAGCAGAAGATGATCGCCATCAAGAAGCACCACGGCACCACCTCGAAGCGGTACCTCTACCTCTCCGGCTGGATGGTGGCCGGCATGCGGTCGAAGTTCGGCCCGCTGCCCGACCAGTCGATGCACGAGAAGACGTCGGTGCCCGAGCTGATCGAGGAGCTCTACACGTTCCTCAAGCAGGCCGACGCCCGCGAGCTCAATCACCTGTTCCGCGACCTCGACGAGGCCAGGGCGGCCGGCGACGCCGAGCGCGAGGCCGAGCTGCTCGCCGCCATCGACGACTTCGAGACCCACGTCGTGCCGATCATCGCCGACATCGACGCCGGCTTCGGCAACGAGGAGGCGACCTACCTCCTGGCCAAGCAGATGATCGAGGCCGGCGCCTGCGCCATCCAGATCGAGAACCAGGTGTCCGACGCCAAGCAGTGCGGCCACCAGGACGGCAAGGTCACCGTCCCCCACGAGGACTTCCTGGCCAAGATCAACGCCGTCCGCTACGCCTTCCTCGAGCTCGGCGTCGATGACGGCGTGATCGTGGCTCGCACCGACTCCCTCGGCGCCGGCCTGACCCAGAAGATCCCGGTCTCGACCCAGCCGGGCGACCTGGCCAGCCAGTACCTCTCGTTCCTCGAGACCACCCCGATCGACTCGGCCGACGACCTGGCCGACGGCGAGGTCGCCATCAAGCTCGACGGCCAGCTGGTCCGCCCGACCCGCCTGCCGAACGGGCTCTACCGGTTCAAGGCCGGCAGCGGCGAGGACCGGGTGGTCCTCGACTGCATCACCAGCCTCCAGGGCGGCGCCGACCTGCTGTGGATCGAGACCGAGAAGCCCCACGTCGGTCAGATCAAGGCGATGGTCGACCGGGTGCGCGAGGTCGTGCCGAACGCCAAGCTCGTCTACAACAACTCGCCGTCGTTCAACTGGACCCTCAACTTCCGCCAGCAGGTCTTCGACGCCTGGGCCGGCGAGGACAAGGACGTGTCCGAGTACAGCCGTGACGACCTGATGGACGGCCGCTACGACGACACGCCCCTGGCGATCGAGGCCGACAACCGGATCCAGTCGTTCCAGGCCGACGCCGCCCGCGACGCCGGCATCTACCACCACCTGATCACCCTGCCGACCTACCACACCGCGGCGCTGTCGACCGACAACCTGGCCCGCGGCTACTTCGGCAAGGACGGGATGCTGGCCTACGTCGCCGGGGTCCAGCGCCAGGAGATCCGCCAGGGCATCCAGACCGTGAAGCACCAGGACATGGCCGGCTCCAACATCGGTGACGATCACAAGGAGTACTTCTCGGGCGACCAGGCCCTCAAGGCCGGTGGCAAGGACAACACGATGAACCAATTCTGAGCCGCATCGCCGCTCCCTGACGGGGAATCGCGGGGCCGGGATCGGTGTTGGTCAGCACATGACCGACTCGGATCCCGGCCCCGCTCGCGCCCCCGGCGCCGACCACGAACCCGTCACGGTCTACTGGCGCCCCGGCTGCCAGTTCTGCCTGGCGCTGCGAGTCGGGATGTGGCTGGCCCGGATCCCGAACCGGCGGGTCAACATCTGGCGCGACCCCGACGCCGCAGCCCGGGTCCGGGCGGTCGCCGGCGGGAACGAGACGGTGCCGACGGTGTTCGTCGGTGAGACCGCCCTGGTCAACCCCTCGGTTCGTGACATCCGGGCGGCCATGGCTGACCAGGCCGGGTGATGGGCGGCTAGCGTCACCCCGTGCACGAGATCCACGACCTGCTCCGCTCCCATCGCTCGATCCGCAAGTTCGTCGACGAGCCGCTGGCCGACGACGTCGTCGCCGACTTGGTCCGCAGCGCCCAGGCTGCGGCCACGTCGTCCAACCTGCAGGCCACCACCGTCATCCGGGTCCGGAACGCCGAGACCCGGGCCCGCATCGCCGAGGTCGCCGGCGGCCAGCGCCAGATCGAGACCGCCGGTGCGTTCACCGTCTGGTGCGCCGACCTCAACCGGACGGCCACGGCCTGCGGGATGGCCGGCGGCACGATGACGACCGGGATGACCGAGCAGTTCATCATCGCCACCGTCGACGTCGCCCTGGCGGCCCAGAACGCCGTGGTGGCGGCCGAGGCCCAGGGCTACGGCATCTGCTACATCGGCGCCGTCCGCAACGACCCGCAGACGGTGGCCGACCTGCTGCGGCTGCCGGATCACGTCTACCCCGTGTTCGGGCTCTGCATCGGCGTGCCGGACCAGGACCCCGAGGTCAAGCCCCGGTTGCCGGTCGAGGTCGTGCTGAAGGACGACGTCTACGACGACACCGACGATCGGGCCGGGATCGAGGCCTACGACGAGACGCTCCGGGCCTACTACCGCACCAGGACCGGGGGCACGAAGGACTCGAGCTGGACCGAGGAGATGGCCCGGCTGGTCGACGGCGAGCGCCGCCCGCACATGCGTGACTTCCTGGGCCGCCGGGGCTTCGAGCTGCGCTGACCGCCGCCGGGCGCCGTCAGGTCCCGACCCGGGGCCCGAAGAGATCGTCGATCGACGAGAACCGGTCCCCGTCGACCTCGACCGCAGCCGAGTTGGCCGCCCCGCCGTAGGCCTCGAGCCCGAGCTCGGCCCGGTGGTCGGCCGACACGGCGGCCAGCCCGTCGTCGATCGGGATGCCGATGGCGTCGGCGACCCGCACCAGCCCGGAGAAGGCCGAGACGGTGGCCGCCGCATGGCCGGCGGCGGCGGGACCGATGGCCTCGAGCAGGTCCTGGCGGCGGGCGGCCAGCTCGTCACGGTCGGCCAGCACCGCGGCCTCGGTGAAGGCGACCAGCGCCTCACCGTCGGGGACGCCGCCGCCCTCGACCGCACCGGTGGCGGCGCCGAGGTCGACGTCGAGCCCGATGGCATCGCCGCTCGCACGGAGCAGCGTCACGTGGGCGGTCGTTCAATAGAAGCACTCGTTCATCGCCGCCACCCGGGAGGCGACCAGCTCGACCTGGGGGCGGCTGAGCGGTGTGTCCCAGGTCAGGCGGTCGAAGCCGGGGGCCGAGTAGGCGGGGACCGAGACGGTCCGGAAGAGCGTGTTGGCGTCGGGGACGAGGCTGAGGGCCCTGGCGACGTTGGCGAAGGGGAAGGGGTCGAGGGCGGGGACGTGGGCGCCGATGTCGCCGAGTCCGTCCGGGCGCTCCTCGCTCGGTTCGCCTGGCAGCGGCTCGGGCAGCGGCTCGGGACCGACGCCGACCGACTCGGCCAGGATGTCGATCATCGCCACCGTGGCCACGATGCCGATCAGCTCAACATAGCGGCCCTGGCCGCGTTCGAGGGTGGAGCGGCCCTGGCCGCGTTCGAGGGTGGAGCGGCCCTGGCCGCGGCCGCCGAGCGCAGCGACGGCGCCGTCGGCCGACTGGCGGTCGATCCTCGCCGCATCGAGCGTGACCAGGTCGACCACCGGTCCGGCCTCGGCCGGGAGGTGCTCGTCGGCCGGTGGCTCGGCCCGCAACCATGGTGGGGTGGCCCGCTCGGCGAACCGGTGCCGGCCCCTGGCCGCGATCGCGAGCCGCTCGGCCGCGGTCCACCAGGTCCCCGGCCTGGCCAGTTGATCCCAGGCCGATCGGTGGGAGTCGGCGATGTCGTCGCCGACCGCAACGGTCGTCCCGGCGTACGAGAAGGCTGCCATGGCGCGAGCCTACGACACCGCCAGGCCGGCGGCCCGTCCGTCGCGGTCGGCCGGTCGGGCACCGGTCAGCCGAGCGGCCGGTCGCGCCGCTGCCGGAAGCGCCAGGCATCGGCCAGGATCGTCTCGACCGGGAGGTAGTCGTCCAGGTCGAGACGCTTGCGGGCCCGGTCCGTTGCGGCCACGAGCGAGGGTACGTCGCCGGCCCGCCGCGGCTGCACGTCGACGGCCAGGGGCCGGCCGACCGCGACCTCGGCGGCCGTGATCAGTTGGCGGACCGACACGCCCTCGCCCCGCCCGATGTTGAGCGCCTCGAACCCTCCGGCGGTGTCGACGGCGGTCAGGGCGGCGGCGTGGGCCCTGGCCACGTCCATCACGTGCACGTAGTCCCGCAGCGCCGTCCCGTCCGGCGTGTCGAAGTCGGCGCCGAAGATCGGGACGGCGTCGATGGCGCCGGCCGCCGCCTCCATCAGCACGGGAACGAGGTTGGAGATCAGGTTGGTCGGGTCTTCGCCGAGCATCGCGGACGGGTGGGCGCCAGCGGGGTTGAAGTAGCGGAGCGCGATCACCGACCACCCCGCCTCGACGCCGCAGATCCTCTCGAGCACCTGCTCGCAGATCCACTTCGAGTGCGAGTAGGGGTTGGTCGGATTCGGCATCGTCTCCTCAACGATCGGGGCGCCTCCGACGAGCGCCCCAGCGGTGCCGTAGATCGAGCCGGAGGAGCTGAAGATCAGGCGCCTGACCCCGCAGCGCTCGGCTGCCCGAACGACCGAGGTCAGCCCGGCCAGGTTCACGTCGAAGTAGTCGATGCTCCGCTCCATCGACTCCCGCACGTGCTTGAGGCCGGCGAAGTGGATGATGGCCCCGACGCCGTGGTCGCCGATGACGTCGGCCATGGCGTCGGTTCGGCGGACGTCGAGCTCGATGAACCGGGGTCGACGGCCGGCGATGGCCTCGATCCGGTCGACCACGTCGGCCCTGGCGTTGGACAGGTCGTCGACCAGGACGACGTCGTGGCCGGACTCGAGCAGCACGACGGCCTGATGGCTCCCGATGAACCCGCACCCCCCGGTGAGGAGCACGGTCGATGCGGCGGCGTTCACGGAGGCAACCTAGCGGTGGGACCCGATCCCGCCGGCGACGGCCGGGAGATTGCCCAGGCCTCCGTCAACGGCGGCAACTGGCGGGTCCGGCTCGGCGATGGAAGGCTGTGGCCCTTGACCGACCAGACGACCGACCCCCGGTCGGTGCCGAGTGGCACCGACCCCTACCGGAGCCACGGCTTCGACGAGCTGGTCTCGCTGCCGACCGTGTACCGCGACGGTCTGTTCGAGGGTCGGGTCGTCCTCATCACCGGTGGAGCGGGCGGCATCGGCACGGCCATGGCCACCCTGTTCGGTCGGCTCGGGGCGACGATCGTCGCCTGCGGGCGCACCGAGGCCAGCCTCGATCGTCTGGCCGCCGACCTCGACGGCATCGGCGTCCCGGTCGACACCCGGGCGATGACGATCCGCGACCCCGACCAGGTCGCCGACCTCGTCGACGAGGTGTGGGCCCGGCACGGAGGACTCGACGTGCTGGTCAACAACGCCGGCGGTCAGTTCTCCAGCCCCGCGGTCGACATCACGCCGAAGGGCTGGGCGGCGGTGGTCGAGACGAATCTCTACGGCACGTGGTACCTGATGCAGGCGGCGGCCAGGCGCTGGATCGCCGACGACCTGGCCGCCGCCGACGAAGCCGGGCCCGACCGAGCGGCCCCGTGCGACCGGGCCATCGTCAACATCTCGACGATCCAGGGTCGGGCATCGGTCGGCCTGCCCCACACCTCGGCCTCCCGGGCCGGCGGGGTGGCCCTGACCCGGTCGCTGGCCGTCGAGTGGGCCCCGCACCACATCCGGGTCAACTCGATCGGTGTCGGCGTGGTGGCCAGCGAGGGGCTGAGGACCTACCCGGCCGAGGCCAGGGCCAGCTTCGGTCACAATCCGATGCGGCGCCTCGGCGACGTGTGGGACGTGGCCCAGGGCGCGGTGTACCTCGCCGGCCCCACCGGGGCCTTCATCACCGGCCACCATCTCGACATCACCGGCGGCGAGCACGTGTGGGGCGAGTACTGGCCGCTCGGCAAGCCCGGCTGGTTCCGGACGCCGGACGACTCGCCGAGTCCGCCGATGGAGGAGGCGCCATGAGTGAGCACACGATCCGGGGCGAGGTGGCGGTCGTCGGGATCGGCGAGACCACCTACTACAAGCGGGGGCAGAGCCCCGACCCCGAGTTCAAGCTGGTCTTGCGGGCCATCCTCGCCGCGGCCGCCGACGCCGGTATCCCCGTGCCGACCATCGACGGGTTCTGCTCGTACTCGAACGACCGCAACATGCCGGCCCGCCTGGCCAACGCCCTCGGCCTGCCGGAGCTGCGGTACTCGGTGATGCAGTGGGGCTCGGGCGGCGGGGGAGCGGCGGCCGCCATCGGCAACGCCTGCGCCGCCGTCGTCGCCGGGTATGCCGAGTGCGTCGTCGCCTATCGGGGCCTGGCCCAGGGCCAGTTCGGCCGCTTCGGGGCCGGGGCCAGGGTGCCGACGATCAGCGGCCCTCCGGCCTTCACCGTGCCATACGGCGTGATGTCGCCGGCCCAGATGTACGCCATGCGGACCACCCGGCTGTTCCACGAGCACGGCATCTCGCCGGACACGCTGAAGGCGGTGGCGCTGGCCGCCTACCACCACGCCCAGGCCAATCCTCGGGCGGTGATGCACGGTCGACCGCTCGACGAGGCGACCTACGACGAGTCCCGCTGGATCACCGAGCCGTTCCGGCTCTACGACTGCTGCCTGGAGAACGACGGGGCCGCGGCGGTGATCGTGATGTCGGCCGAGCGGGCCCGTGACGTGACCGATGCCCCGGTCTACCCGCTGGCCGTGCAGCAGGGGGGCGAGTACCGCTCGGGGGCGACGGTCCACAACCAGCCCGACTACGCCACGTCCAGTTTCAAGACGACCGCGCCCCGGCTGTACGCCCAGGCCGGGGTCACGCCGGGCGACGTCGACGTCGTCCAGTCCTACGAGAACTTCACCGGGGCGGTGGTGATGAGCCTGATCGAGCACGGGCTGTGCACCTACGAGAGCGCCAACGAGGTGCTGACCGCAGACAACCTCATCGCCCCGAGCGGCGGGCTGCCGCTCAACACGAGCGGCGGCAACCTGGCCGAGTGCTACATGCACGGGCTCGGCCTGCAGATCGAGGCCATCCGTCAGATCCGGGGCACGTCGACCAACCAGGTGCCCGGGGCCAGGGTCGCACTGGCCAATGCCGGCCCGATGGTCGAGGTGGCCTCGACCGCCCTCTACGGCTCCGAGGAGGCGCTCGGATGACCGGCGACCAGACGAACACCGCGACGAGCGGCCCGAGCGGGCCCTACCTGGCCGAGGGACTCCCGGCCCCCCGGCCGGCCAGTGACGGCCTCGACGAGCCCTACTGGTCGGCGGCCAGGGAGCACCGACTGCTGGTCCAGCGCTGCGAGACCTGCGGCACCCATCAGTGGGGCCCCGAGTGGATGTGTCACACCTGCCAGAGCTTCGAGGTCGGCTGGGTCGAGGCGTCGGGCCGGGGCACGATCTACTCCTGGCAGCGCCCCCACCACCCGGTGCACCCGGCGCTGCGGGACCAGGGGCCGTACCTCGTTGTCCTCGTCGAGCTCGACGACGCCGACGGGGTCCGCATGGTCGGCAACCTCCTCGGCGACCCGCTCCAGGAGGTGGTCATCGGCGCCCCGGTCGAGGCGGCGTTCGAGGACCACGCGCCCGACGTCGACGGCGTCGAGCCCTACACCCTGGTCCAGTGGCGGTTGGCCGCCGGCTGACCCCCTACGCCCCGGGCTGCGGGACCGGGAGCACGTGGCTGCGCTTGACCACCTTCATGGCCACCTGCGAGGTCAGGGTCTGCACGTGGGGCAGCGAGGCGAGCGTGTCGATGTAGAGGGACTCGAACGCCTCGGCATCCGCGGTGACGATGCGGAGCAGGTAGTCGGGCTGGCCCATCATGCGTAGGGCCTCGACCACCTCGCCGACGTCCTCGACCGCGGCCTCGAACTCGACCATCGCCTCCCTGGTGACCGTCGACAGCGTCACCCACACCAGCGGCTCGTACCGCAGCCCGGCCCGCTGGCGATCGAGGATGGCCGTGTAGCCGGCGATCGTGCCGTCGGCCTCCAGGTTGCGGACCCGGCGAAGGCAGGGCGACGGGCTGAGGCCGATCCGCGCCGCCAGCTCGTTGTTGGCCAGCCGCCCCTCGACCTGGAGCTGGTACAGGATGTCGCGATCGATCGAGTCCATGGCACAGGATGCCACAACCGGCCGAAACCGACGATCAGGACGCCAGCGGGTGGTCCGTCGGTGATGCGATGATGGAAACCATGTCGACCGCATCGCCGTCCAAGCCGTCCCGAGCCGGGTCCGTCGAGCCGACGTACGACGTGGTGTGGCCGAAGTCCCCGGTCGGGGTCACGGCCCGCCGCTCGGCCCCTCGCCCGGCGTCGCTCGACGGGGCGACGATCGGGTTCCTGTGGGACCACCTGTTCCGGGGCGACGAGCTGTTCCCGGTGCTGGAGAAGGAGCTGACCCGACGGTTCGAGGGCATCGAGATCGTCGGGCACGACGTCTTCGGGAACATCCACGGCGCCGACGAGCACGAGCGGATCGCCCGGCTTCCGGACGACCTGCGGGCCAGACACGTCGATGCCGTCGTGTCGGCGATGGGTTGTTGAGGCAGCTGCACGCCCGCCGTGATGCGGGCATCGATCGCGGCGGAGACCGCCGGCATCCCCTCGGTCTCCGTCGTCTGCAAGGGGTTCGAGGGTCAGGCCTCGGCCACCGCCCGCGGCCACGGCTTCGACGGGTTGCCCCTGGCGGTGACCACGAGCCACGTCGACGCCCAGTCGACCGACGACATGGTGGCCGACTTCGTGGCCGACACCGTCGACCAGATCGTCGATGGGCTGACGGCAAGGCCGCCGGACGACGACGGCCATGGCCCGGAGACGGGCCGGACCGGGGTCGAGCCGGCCGCCATCGAGACCGTCGCCAGCGGGACGATCGACGAGATCACCGAGTTGTTCGCCACCCGGGAGTGGTCGGACGGCCTCCCGATCGTGCCGCCGACCAGGGGCCGGGTCGAGGCCTTCCTCGCCCCCGGCGGCCACGATCCGTGGCGGGTGATCGGCACCGCCGCCTCGTCCGGTCGCGACCTGACCGTCTGGTCGGTCGCGGTCAACGCGGTGATGGCCGGGTGCCGGCCCGAGCAGCTGCCGGTGCTGTTGGCCGTGGCCGAGATCCTGGCCGACCCGGCCTACGGGATGCAGCACTCGGGCAACACGACCGGGGCCGATGCGCTGATGATCCTCGATGGCCCGATCGTCGGCGAGCTCGGCTTCAACCACGGGCCCGGGGCCATGCGGGACGGCTCGCCGGCCAACACCGCGATCGGTCGCTGGCTCCGGCTCTACCTGCGCAACGTCGGCGGGTTCACCGCCGACGAGCACGACAGGGCGACCTTCGGCAACACGTTCCGGGTCGTGCTGGCCGAGGACATGGCCGCCATCGACGAGATCGGCTGGGAGCCGGTCAGCGCCCGGTTCGGCCACGGGGCCACCGACGACGTCGTCACGATGGCCCGCATGAACTCGGGGCTGATCATCGGCAGCGTGGTCGGCTCCACCCCGGAGGCGATCGTGCCCTACCTGGGCGACGGGCTGGCCCGGGTCGCCGGCTGGGACCTGACCCACAACCACGGGCTCGGCCAGGACCAGTTCCGGCCACTGCTCGTGCTGTCGCCGATCCTGGCCCGCACGATCGCCCGAGGCGACGGCGCCCGGGCCGGCTGGTCGAAGCGCGACCTGCAGGAGGCGTTGTTCGCGGCGGCCACGATCCCGGCCCGTCGCTACGAGGCGCTGATCGGGGCGTGGAGCAACCTGACGCCGGGGCGGCGGTCGCTGATCGACCTGGTGGCCGACGGTCACCTGCCCGACGTCTTCGCCCGCTCGGACGACCCCGATCGCCCCGTCCCGGTGGTGACCGACCCGGCCAACATCGTGATCGCCGTCGCCGGCGACCCGAACCGGACCAACGCCTACGTGCTCGCCAACGACGGGCCCCACGGCGACTGGACGGCCAGGGCCATCGACCGCTCCCGCTCGCTCGACCTGGCCTGCCTGGTGCCCGACCACGGGTAGGGCCGAGCGCAAACGGGGATGCGGGCCGCCGGCGAGCCGCTCGGTACCCTGCGGGCTTGCCCCCGCACGAGCCAGACGACCTCCGCCCCCGACGCTCGCGGTGGGCGGTGCTGGCCGGGGCCTGGTCGGTCTACGCCGCCTTCGGGCTCCTGGTGGCCACCACCGGGGCGCTCGTGCCCCAGATCCAGGGCGACCTCGACCTGAGCGACGGACAGATGGGGGCCGTGCTCGGTGCGTGGCAACTGGTGTTCATCGGGGCCTCGATCCCGGCCGGACGCATCATCGATCGATTCGGCATCCGCCGGGCGCTGCTGGCGGCGATGACGATCATGCTGATCTCCGGCTTCGGTCGTGCTGCGGCCACCGGCTTCCCGACGCTGTTCGCCGCGGTCGCCCTGCACGGTGCCGGGGCTCCGATGATCTCGGTTGGTGCCCCGACCGTCGCCGCCGGGCTCTTCGATGGCGGCGACCGACGCCTGGCCGTCGGGATCTACTCCACCGCACCGGCGATCGGTGGGGTGCTGGGGCTGGTCCTGCCCGGCTCGGTCGTCGGTCCCCTCGTCGGCACGGGGGTCGACGGCGACTGGCGGGTGATCACGATCGCCCTCTCGGCTCTCGCCGCCGTCGCCCTCGTCGTCTGGGCTGCGGTGTCCGGCGGACTCGACCGGGTGCTCCGCCCGGGTTCGGGGCCCGGTCTGCGGGAGTACGCCGGCATCGCCCGGCTGCCGGTCGTCCGCTTCGTGCTGATCCTGTCGGTCGCCACCTTCTTCTACGTGCACGGGATCGGCCAGTGGACGGTCGCCATCCTCGTCGACGCCGGCTGGCCGTCGGCCGAGGCGGGACTCTGGGCCGGCCTCGGGACCGCGGGCGGCCTGGTGGCCAGCTTCGGCCTGCCCCGCATCGCCACCCCGGAGCGCCGCCCGTTCCTCCTCGTCGGCACGCTGTTGATCGGGGCGGCGGCGGTCCAGCTGCTGCCGACCACCACCGTCGGCGTGCTCACGCCCGCCATCGTCGTCACGTTCGCCGCCCGAACCGCCCTGGTGCCGCTGCTGATCATGATCCTGATGGACCACCCCGACGTCGGCGCCACCCGCACCGCCGCTGCGACCGGGCTGTTCTTCACCACCGCCCAGATCGGTGGCGTGACGGGACCGTTGGCCACCGGGCTGCTGTCCGGGGCGGCCGGCGGGTTCCGCCCGGCCCTCGTCACCCACTCGGTCGTCATGGTCGCCATCGCCGCCGCCGTCGCCGTCGGCTACCGCCGGACGGTCACCGACCCGGCCGCCGGAGCCCCGCCGATTGGGCCAGCCCCCGGCCGGTTGCCATGATGAGCGGATGCCGGATCCCCGAGCCGTCCTGTCGTCGCCGCTCCTCACCTGGACCATCGGTGAGGTCACGATCACCCGGGTCGAGGAATCCATCATCCCCCTGACGGCCAAGGTGCTGGTGCCGGACGCCACCCCCGAGCACGTCGCCGCCGGCGATGGCTGGATCGAGCCCTACATCGAGGCACCGGACGACGGCGACGGCCATCCCGTCCTGCGGCTGTCGATCCACTCGTTCGTCGTCAGGACCCCGGACACGACGATCGTGGTCGACACCTGCGTCGGCCCCGACACCGATCGGGGGCTGGCCGGCGACCCGGGATTCGCCGACCGGCTCGACGCCGCCATCGACGGCGGCCTCGAGGCGGTCGACGTCGTCGTCTGCACCCACGTGCACTTCGATCACGTCGGCTGGAACACCCGCACCGTCGACGGTCGCGTCGTGCCGACCTTTCCCAACGCCCGCTACCTGGTGACGCAGGCCGAGCTGGAGGAGGTGGAGGCCGACGACCACATGGGGGTCCGGGTCCCGTCGCTGCTGCCACTGGCCGAGGCCGGGGTGCTCGATGCGATCGAGCTCGACGACGGCACCTTCGGCGTCGACGACCGCGTCGAGCTGCTGGCCACCCCCGGTCATACCGCCGGGCACGTCTCGGTGTGGATCCACGACGGGGGCGACGAAGCGCTGATCACCGGCGACGCCTTCCACTCACCGCTCCAGATCCTCGATCCGGCGCTGGCGGCCTGGCGGTTCGACACCGACTCCGAGCAGTCGACCGCGACCAGGCGGCGGCTGCTCGATCGATTCGGGGGTACCGACGCCATCGTCCTCGGCACGCACTTCGCCCCGCCGACCGGCGGCCACATCGTCAACGACGCCGACGGCAACGCCCGGTTCGACGGCGTCGGGTGCCCGCTCGCCGATCGGGTCGGCCGGGATGCGAGCCGACCGCCGGATGGGGCACGATGGGCGGGTGACGACGGCAGCGGCTCACGAGACGGCAGGCGACGGGACGACGGGCTCCGATGACGGCATCCGAAGCGAGGTGCGGACGTGGCTGGCCGAGAACTGGCCTGGCCCCATCGGGCAGAGCGGCCGGCGGGCCTGGCTCGAGCGGGTGGTCGACTCCGGCTGGGGAGCGCCGAGCTGGCCGGTCGATCGTCACGGCCGCGGCCTCGACCCGGCCATCAGCCGGGTGGTCGACGAGGAGTTCCGAGCCGTCGGCGCGTTCGGAACCGGCCAGGACATGGTCAACCTGTGGGCCAACACCCTGCTCGCCTTCGGCAGCGATGAGCTGAAGGACTCGTTCATCCGTCCGCTGATGCTCGGCGAGGTCGACATGTGCCTCCTGTACTCCGAGCCGGGGGCCGGCTCCGACCTTGCCGGCATCCAGACCCGGGCCGAGCGGGACGGCGACGAGTGGGTGGTCAACGGTCAGAAGGTGTGGACCTCGGGCGGCCGCCAGGCCGAGTACGCCCTGCTGATCACCCGGACCGACTGGGACGCCCCGAAGCACAAGGGCATCACGTTCTTCTTCTTCCCGATGGGCCAACCCGGCGTCGAGGTCCGGCCACTCCGGCAGGCGACCGGCGACTCACGGTTCAACGAAGTGTTCATCACCGACGCCCGGGTCCCCGACGCCAACCGGCTCGGCGACACCAACGACGGGTGGCGGGTGCTGCAGACGGCGCTCGCCTACGAGCGGGTGGCCATGGGGCAGGCCCAGATCCGTCGGGCGTCCGGGGCCAGGACCGGCGCCCCGGACGGCGACGCCTCGCCCGAGAGCAACGCCGACGCCGTGCGATCGGCCGACGACGAGCGGCCGGCCCCCGTGCCCGACCTGTCGCTCCTCGACCTGGCCCGCGACGTTGGCAAGGCCGGCGATCCGGTGATTCGCCAGCGGCTGATGCGGCTGCACGCCATGCGCCAGGTCAACGAGTGGAACGGGCAGCGGGCCAAGGCGGCGCTGGAGAACGGGACGTCGTCGCCGACCGCGTCGCTCGGCAAGCTGGCCATGTCCGGCATCCTCCACACGGCCGGCAGCCTCCAGGCCGAGCTGCTCGGGGCCGAGGGCATGATCGGCGGCAACGACTCGCCCCGCTCGGCCGACGCCACCTACTCGCTGCTCAACGCCTTCTTCACCTCGATCGGGGGCGGTACCGACCAGATCCAGCGCAACATCATCGGCGAGCGCATCCTCGGCCTGCCGAAGGAGCCATCGGTCGACCGGGACCTGCCGTTCCGGGACGTGCCGAAGGCCGGGGCCGCGGTGGCGACCGGCGGAGCCCCTGGCTCCGACTGAGCGCCGGGCGGCGGTGGTGAGCGGGGTCGATCGCTGGATCCGGCAGTGGGCCGAGCACCGGCCCGGTCATCCGGCCGTGGTGTTCGAGGGGGCCCCGCTGTCGTATGCCGAGCTCGACCGGCGGGTCACCCGTCGGGCCGGTTGGCTGGCCGACCGTGGCGTCGCCGTCGGCGACCGGGTGGCGTTCTGTGGCCTCAATCGGGTCGAGCAGCTCGAGGTTCTGGCCGCCTGCGCCCGGCTCGGGGCGGTCCTGTTGCCGCTCAACAACCGGCTGACGGCCGGCGAGCTCGGGTTCCAGTTGGCCGACGCCGAGCCGGCCGTCGCCCTGGTGACCGACGGCTTCGGCGACGTCGTGACCCGGGCGGCCGGCGACCGCCTCCCGATCGTCGACCTCGATGACGAACCCGTCGCCGGCGAACCGGTCGACGGTCGG
This sequence comes from Acidimicrobiales bacterium, assembly GCA_028285495.1. Taxonomy (GTDB): domain Bacteria; phylum Actinomycetota; class Acidimicrobiia; order Acidimicrobiales; family SZUA-35; genus JAHELU01. The sequence goes on along the minus strand of JANQPB010000039.1, from coordinate 31,265 downwards.
CCAGGCGCCGGGCCAGCCGCAGTCGGTCCGGGGGACCGGCCGACCCTCATGGTCTACACCTCGGGCACCACCGGTCGACCGAAGGGGGCGGTCCACACCACCGGCTCGCTGCTGCACACCGTGCTGAACGGGGTGGCCCACCAGGACCTGTCGGCCGACGACACGGTCTTGACCATGCTCCCGCTGTTCCACGTCGGCGGCCTCAACATCCAGACGCTGCCGGCCCTGTACGTCGGGGCGACGGTCGTCCTGCAGCGGCGATTCGACCCGGGCCGGACCCTGGCGCTGATCGAGCGACACCGCCCGACCCAGACGCTGCTCGTGCCGGCGGTGATGACCGCCCTGCTCGGCCACCCCGATCTCGACGGCACCGATCTGAGCTCGCTCCGGGGGATCAACTCGGGCTCGTCGGTGGTGCCCGATCACCTGATCCGCGGTTTCCTCGACCGGGGCATCCCGGTCGGCCAGGTCTACGGCTCGACCGAGACCGGCCCGACCGCCGTCGTGCTCCGCTACGACGACGGCGCCGCCAACGTCGGGTCGTGCGGCCGGCCGGCGCTGCACACCGAGCTCCGCCTCGTCGACGGCGAGGGGATCGACGTCGCCGACGGCCAGGCCGGCGAGTTGCTCGTCCGCGGACCCCACCTGTTCGACCACTACCACGGCAGACCGGACGACACCGCCGCCGCCTTCGTCGACGGCTGGTACCGAACCGGCGACGTGGCCAGGCGTGACCAGGGTGGCTGGCTCTACATCGAGGACCGGCTCGGCGACGTGCTGATCTCCGGGGGCGAGAACGTGTACCCGGCCGAGGTCGAGAACACCCTGACCGAGCACCCGGGGATCGACGCCGTCGCCGTCGTCGGGCGCCCCGACCCCCGATGGGGCGAGGTCCCCGTTGCGGTGATCGAGGCCGCCGACGGGACCGGACCCGACGTCGACGAGCTGCGGGCCTGGTGCCGGGACCGGCTGGCCCGGTTCAAGCAGCCACGGGAGGTCGTCGTGGTCGACGAGCTGCCCAGGACCGCCCTCGGCAAGGTGACCAAGCACGTCCTCCGGGCCCAGCTGGCCGAGCGGTCGACCGACGGGGTTGACTAGGGCGGTGAACGAGTCCTCACTGGTCCTCCGTCACGACGACGGCGGCGTCTGCACCCTGACCCTCAACCGCCCGGCCAAGCTCAATGCCCTGACCCCGGCCCTGTTCGTCCAGCTACGCGACCACGTCGACGCCATCGCCGCCGACGAGTCGGTCGGCTGTGTCGTCCTCACCGGGGCCGGCCGTTCCTTCTGCGCCGGCAACGACCTCGGTGGCATCGCCTCCGGCGATCGGGCCCCGACCCCGCACTTCCAGGCGGAGACGATCGACGCCATCGAAGCCCTGCCCCAGCCGGTGGTGGCCAAGGTCCGGGGCCACTGCTTCACCGGCGGCCTGGAGCTGGCCCTCGGTTGTGACCTGATCGTGGCGGCCCGCAGCGCCCAGTTCGGCGACACCCACGGCCAGTGGGGGCTGGTCGCCGTGTGGGGCATGACCGTCCGCCTGCCCGAGCGGGTCGGGCTGGCCGCCGCCAAGGAGCTGATGTACACCGCCCGCCGGATCGGTGGCGAGGAGGCGGCGGCGATCGGCCTGGTCAACCGGGCGGTCGACGACGACGAGCTCGACGCCGCGGTCGACGAGCTGACGGCCGCCGTCGTGGCCAACTCGTGGGACACCAGCCGGTTCGACAAGGCCCTGCTGGCCGACCACCGGACGATGAGCCGAGCCGAGGCCCTGGCCAACGAGCGCAGCGCCCCGTACGGCCGCCCCCGCGACATGGCCGAGCGCCTCGGCGGTCGTTGATCGGGCGCCGATTCGGCTGCGGGCCCGTTCCCCGTCTGCGACACTGGGCCCGTCCCTCCGACCGACCACACGGGAGCTGTGATGCCGACCGGTCTCGATGCCGTTGCCCCCTCCTTCGTCGACATGGCCCACCGCATCGTCTGGTGCACCGTCGCCACCGTCGACGCGTCCGGCCGGCCCCGCACCCGCATCCTCCATCCGATCTGGGAGTTCGACGGCGAGCGGCTGACCGGCTGGATCGCCACCGCCCCGCAATCGGTGAAGGCCGCCCACCTCGAGCGCCAGCCGGCGATCTCGCTCACGTACTGGGACGCCACCCAGGACACCTGCACCGCCGACTGCAACACCGCGTGGGAGCTCGACGAGGAGTCGAAGCGGGCCGGATGGGACCGGTTCGTGAACGGGCCGGAGCCGGTCGGCTACGACCCGCGGCTCATCCCCGCCTGGACCGATCCGACCGCCGAGGCCTTCGGGGTGTTGCGGCTCGAGCCGTTCCGGCTCCGGGTCATGCCCGGCTCGGTCCTGCTCCGGCGCGAGGGCGAGGTCCTGACCTGGTCCGAGCCGGCCGGCTGATCGGAATGGGCCACACCGGCCGCCGGTTGGTCAGGCCATGCCCTCCCAGGATGCGTCGAGATCGATCTTCAGGGCACCACGGTCGAGCCGGCGACGCCCGCCGGAGGCGAACCCGGGCAGAAGCGCCTCCGGCGCTTCGACCCAGACGCCGACCGAACCCCTGGCCAGCCGACTCCGCCGCCGGGCGGTCACCGTTCCGGCCATGCTGGCGGCCACGGCCGTCGCCGTCGGCGCCCTCCCCGTCGCCGTTCCCGGTCTGGTCGCGGTCGACCTGCTGACCGGCCGGCCTCGCCTGCCCCGGCTCCGGGTCTACCTCTTCGTCTGCCAGTACCTGATCAACGACTCGGTCGAGATCGTCGCCGCCCCGATCCTCTGGGCCCGAGCCGGGTTCGGGGCCCGCCTCGACTCGGCCCCCTCGCTCCGGCGCCACCGGGCCCTGCAATGGTGGTCGGTCGAGCTGCTGGCCCGCCGGGCCGACCGGCTGCTCGGCCTCGGGATCGAGCTCGACGGCGAGTCGGTCGCCGCCCTGGAGCCCGGGCCCGTCATCGTGGTCGGCCGTCACGCCAGCCCCTTCGACGCCTCCCTCGCCGGCGTCGTGTACGGCCGGGCCGGCTACGCCGTCCGGGGGGTGATCATGGCCGAGCTGCTGACCGACCCGGGCTTCGACCTCATCTACGGGCGTCTCGGCTCGGTCTTCGTCCCCCGTGACGACGGTCCGGCCGCCCGTGCCGCCATCGACGCCATGGCCCGCTCGGTCGAGGCCAACGACGGCGACCGGGCGGCCGTCGTCGTCTTCCCCGAGGGTCGGCTGTTCCGTCGGGCGACCCTGGATCGGGCCCTCGACCGGCTCGCCGGCACGGATCCCGACCGGGCCGAGCGCCTCGCCGGCCTGACCAACGTCCTGCCGCCCCGGCCCGGCGGACTCCGCATCCTGCTCGACGCCATGCCCGCGGCCGACGTCGTGGTGCTCGACCACCGGGGCCTCGATCGCGTCCGGTCGCTCGCCGAACTGGTCGGCGTCGTCCCCTCATCCGAGCCGATCCGCCTCAGCGCCCGCCGCATCCCCCGCCACGAGATACCCGACGATCCCGACGCCTCGACCGATTGGCTCGACGACCTCTGGCTCGACCTCGACGCCTCGCTGGCCGAGGACCTCGTCTCGCCCCGCTGACGGTCGTCGACGCCGAGCGGGACCGGTTCAGCGTCGGCAGCCCTCGGCCGGCAACACGGCGTCGACCGGGGCCACCGCGGCCCCGCCGGCGTCGAGGCCGACCCGGTTGAACGAGCCGCTGGCGCCGTAGCCGTGCGGTGCGCCGGAGTACCAGGCGGTGACGTCGCCGACGCTGACGTCGGTCCGGACGTGCCAGTGGCCGAGGGCGACGTAGTCGGCCGCCGTTGCCGCGATGTCGTCCGGCGCGATCGGCGACGACCGGTGGCCGCCGGCGAGATCGGGCTCGTGATGGCCGTGCCCGACCACCACCCACCAGCGATCGTCATCGGGTCGCTCGGGCACGCCGACCAGCGGGCGGAAGCCTCGGTGGTGGTCGTCCATGGCCCGGCCCCAGACCGCGACCGGTGCGTCGTCCAGCGCGGCGAGCGAACCGGCGGACCCGTCGAGGAAGACCAGCCCGGGCCGCCCGGCCGCCCCGTACAGCGAGCGCCCGTCGTGCAGGTCGTGGTTGCCGTTCAGCAGCACGCAGACCGGGTGGAGGACGGCGAGCCGATGCAGCACCTCGTCGACCAGGTCGTCGTCGACCCGCTGGTGGTCGAAGAGGTCGCCGGCCACGATCACCACGTCGGGGCGGTCGGTCGCAACCGTGGCCTCGAGGGCCAGCAGTGGACACAGGCAGTCGTCACGGTGGGCCCCACCGTCTGGCGTCGGGAACCCGCCGCCAAGGTGGACGTCGGACGTGTGGAGCAGCCGCACGGGTTCCATCACGGCAGGCAGCCCGACCCCCGGTCAGCCGTCGTTCGGGCGGACGAGGATCTTGACCTGGTCCTCCGGGTCGGCCAGGCGGTCGAAGGCGGCCGGGACGTCCTCGATCCCGACCTCGTCGGTGACCAGCGGAACGGGGTCGATCCGGCCTTCGGCCATGTCGAGGAGGCAGGACCGGAACTCCTCGGGCGACCAGCCGAGCACGAACCGCATCGTCAGCCGCTTGTAGATGCCCATCACCGGTCGGAACCGGTCGTCGCTCATGCAGACGCCGACGACGACCACCTCGCTGCCGGCCGGGGCGCCGCTCATCGCCAGGTCGATCATGCCGGGCACGCCGACCGCCTCGAAGATCACCGGTGGCGGCTCCTCGATGCCCGGTGTGCCACCGGCCGATCCGGCGCCGGCCAGCGCCTCGACGGCCATGGCGAAGCCGGCGGCCCGGTCGTCGGCCTCGCCGGGATCGACGACGACATCGGCCCCCATCGTGGCCGCCAGGGCCCGCCTGGTCGGCGACAGATCGCTGGCCACGATCGGCTCGGCCCCGGTTGCGGCCAGAGCGGCGATCACCGCAAGCCCGACCGGCCCGGCCCCGATCACGATCGCCGGCCGCCCCTCAGCCACCGACGACTGGTTGACGGCGTGACGGCCGACGGCGAGCGGCTCGGTCAGCGCCGCCAGGTGGCCGGGCAGGCCGTTCGGTACCGGGACCAGAGCCCCGGGGTCGAGCAGCAACCGCTGGCTGTAGCCGCCCGGATAGTCGTTGTCGTAGCCGGGCACGGCCGGCCCGTCCGGGGTGAGCAACATCGGCATGGCCGCCATCGGGACGCCGAGCTCGACGCCGTCGACGCCGGCCCCGAGCCCGATCGGCCGGACCGCCAGCTCGTGGCCCATCACCAGGTCGCGCCCCGGGTCGAAGTTGAAGGTGGCCAGCCCGGCCTCGGCCGCCGTCGACACGAGGTGGTCGGCGTGGTCGACCGTGTGCAGGTCGCTGCCGCAGATGCCACAGGCGATCGTCTCGACCAGCACCTGACCGGGCCCCGGCGCCGGGTCGGCGACGTCGTCGACCACCATCCGGCCATGGCGAAGGATCGCAGCTCGCATTGCGCCACCCTAGGTTCCGCCTCCGTCGGCGCGCACGCCGGGCGTCGACTAGCGTCGTCGTCGGCGACGGGTGGCCGGTCGGGGGCCGGGTGACACCACCCAGGGGGACAACACGATGACCAGATCGAGACGCCTCGGCGTCGTCGCCGTGATCGCCGGCGCCATCCTGCTCAGTGCGGCCGGTGGCGCTGCGGTCAGCGGGCTCGTCATCAGGGGGGCCGGGCCGAAGGCGGCCAGCATGAGCTGCCCTGGCGGCATGACCAGGCTCGGCCACGAGATGGCCGAGGACATGACGCTGTTCGCGTTCGACCCGGCGGTCCGGATCGAGGACGAGTACACGGTCGAGCAGGACTTCTTCCTCGTCGAGGACATCGCCACCGGCGCCCACGCGGGTACCCACCTGGACGCCCCGGCCCACTTCATCGCCGGCGGGCGAACGGTCGACGAGCTCCGGGCCGACGAGTTCGTCTGGCCGGCCTACAAGATCGACGTGCGGGAGATGACGTTCGACGGCGACGTGCCGTTCGTGGAGATCGCCGACATCCGGGCCTACGAGCGACGCCACGGTCGGATCCCTCGGGGCGCGCTGGTGGTGCTGCAGACCGGGGCCGAGGCGTTCTGGGGGGCCGAGGTCGTCGCCCAGGACGACCTCGACAACGTGGCCAACCAGGACGACTTCTTCGACGGCAACGTCAATCCGAACCCGGGCTTCTCGGGTGAGGCGGTCCAGTGGCTCTTCGACAAGCGGCGGATCGACGGCGTCGGCTCCGATGCCTATGGGCCGGACGCACACAACGATGCCGACTTCTCGGCCACCTTCACCGCCCTGGCCAACGACGGCATCGCCCTGGTCGCCCTGGCCAACCTCGACGCGGTCAACGTCCGAGGTGATCTCATCATCGCCCCGACCGTCGCCCTGATCGACGGCTCCGGCTTCAGCACCGACCCCCTGGCCTGCCACGGCGGCCGGCGCGGGAGGCGCTGATCGGCCAACGGCCGGGCCAGGTCCCGAGTGCCCACCGAGGCCCGTCAGGGCCCGGTCGGCGCGCTCGGGGTCCAGGCCCGGTCGGGGGCGTCGGCGTGGTGGACCTCGCCGTCGTCGTCGAAGACCAGGAAGTGGTCGAACGAGCGGAGGAACCAGCGGTCGTGGCTGACCGCCAGCACCGTGCCCTCGAAGGCGGCGAGCCCGACCTCGAGGGCCTCGGCCGAGGCCACGTCGAGGTTGTCGGTCGGCTCGTCGAGCAGCAGCAGGGTGGCCCCGCCCAGCTCGAGCAGCAGGATCTGGAACCGGGCCTGCTGGCCACCGGACAGGTTGTCCCATCGCTCGTCCGCCGACGGCTGCAGCTCGTAGCGTCGCAGCAGCGCCGTCGCCGTGCCTCGGGCGTTGATCTGGGTGGCGATGTGGTCCTCGGTGAGGATGTCCATCAGCGTCCGCCCCTCCAGCTCGGGATGGCGGTGGGTCTGGGAGAACATGCCGGGCACCACCCCGGCCCCGAGCCGCCACGAGCCATCGTGGTCGACCGGCTCGCCGGCCAGCAGGCGGAGGAAGTGGCTCTTGCCGGTGCCGTTGCGGCCGACGACGCCGATGCGGTCGCCGAACCAGATCTCGGCGTCGAACGGGAACGTCAGGTCGCTCAGCTCCAATTGCTCCAGCATCACCGCCCGCTTGCCGGTTCGCCCGCCGGTGAGCCGCATGTCGACCTGCTGCTCGGCCACCGGCGCCGGTGGCCGACCCTTCTCGTCGAACTGGCGGAGCCGGCTCTCGGCCGCCTTGGCCTTCGGGGCGAAGGTGTCGGAGAACGAGGCCCGGCGCTTCATCTCCTTGACGTGGGCGACGAGGCGGGCCCGCTCCTCGTCCCAGCGGCGGTGCAGCTCGTCGATCCGGCTGTTGCGGTCCCGCCTGGCCTCGGCCCACGTGGCGAACGACGCCCCGTGGGTCCACGCCCCCTCGGTCTCGATCGTCACCACCTTGCGGGAGGCGGCGGCCAGCAGCGCCCGATCGTGGGAGATGAACAGGATCGTCTTGCCGCAGGCGTCGAGCCGATCGGCCAGCCACTCCTTGCCGGGGACGTCGAGGAAGTTGTCCGGCTCGTCGAGCAGCAGCAGCTCGTGCTCGGACTCGAACAGCAGCTCCAGGGCCAGCCGCTTCTGCTCGCCACCCGAGAAACTGGTGGTCGGCCGGTCGGCCACCTCCGACCAGCCGAGGCCGACCGCCCGGTCGGCGCAGGCCGCCCAGTGGACCTCGAGGTCGTACCCGCCGAGCTGCTCCCATCGGGCCAGGGCCTCGGCGTAGCGGACCCCGGCCGCCTCCGACCGGTCCGGATGGCCGACGGTCTCGCCAAGCGCCCGCTCGGCCACGGCCAGCCCGGCGGCCGCGTCGACGAAACGGGTGGGGGAGAGCGAGAGGTAGAGGTCGCGAACGGTCGAGCCGGGCGTCGTCCCGATCATCTGGTCCATGTAGGCGACCGACCCCGAGGTGCCGACGGTGCCCTCGGTCGGGTCGAGCTGGCCGGCCAGCAGCCGGAGCACCGTGGTCTTCCCGGCGCCGTTTGCCCCGACGAGGGCCGTGTGGTCACCCCGACCGACCTTGAACGACACGCCGTTCAGCACCGCTGGCCCGGTGTCGTAGGCGAAGCTCACGTCGGACAGCTCGGCGGTCCCCATCCCGCGACCGTACCGTCCGCCGACGCCGGCTCGCCGGGGATTGCCACTACCGTGAGGCGGTGCACGAACCTGGTCGGGTCCGCCGTCTCCGCCGAACCGTCGTCCTGCTCGCCCTCGCGCTCGTGGCGTCTGCCTGCGTCAATCAGGGCTTCGACGAGGAGCCCGGCCTCGGTGACGACGAGGGGACCGAGGCGGCTCCGACCGACTCGGCCGGCGACGACGAGGTTGGCGTCGAGGACGGTGACGAGCCGGCCGGCGCCGATGACGCCGACCCGGCCCCCGGTGCGGCCGACCTGCCCGTCGGGGCCGTCGCCGATCCGGCCTCGTCCGCCTCGATCGAACCGGTCACCTGCGCATTCGACGAACCGGTCCCGCTGCCCCAGGAGCCGTCCTGCTACCAGGTGTCGGTGCCCGAGGACTGGAGCGATCCCGACCCGGACGACCGGGTGGTCCTGCCGGTTGCTGTCTTCGAGGCCGACGACGGGCCCGGGGGGAGCGACGCCACCATCTACCTCGACGGCGGTCCCGGGGCGGCGACCCTCGACCTGCTGTGGACCAGCTTCGGCTCGCTCCACGGGCCCCAGACCGGCCCTCGCGACTACCTGGTGTTCGACCAGCGGGGAGTCGGGCTGTCGGAGCCGTCGCTGGCGTGCCCCGAGCTCGACGAGGTCGAGCTGGCCGAGATCGCCGGGGAGCTCGCCCCCGGGACCGAGGCCGAGGTCGTGCTGGCGGCGACCGCCGACTGCCGCGACCGGCTCACCCGGGCCGGGGTGGACCTCGAGGCCTACAACAGCGTGGCCAGCGCCAATGACGTCGAGGCGATCCGGGGCCTGCTCGGCTATGACCAGCTGAACCTGCTCGGGATCTCGTATGGCACCCGCCTGGCCCAGACCTACGTGCGCCAGTACCCGGGCTCGGTCCGCTCGATGGTGCTCGACTCGATCGTGCCGGTCGAGGCCGACCTCTGGTCGAACCTGGCGGCCGAGGCCCAGGGGGCCTACGAACAGCTCTTCCGGGGCTGTGCCGCCGACCCGGGCTGCAACGAGGCCAACCCGGACCTCGAGAACCGGTTCTTCGCCCTGCTCGATCGCCTCGACGCCGAGCCGATCGAGGTCGAGTACCGCAACCTCGTCGATGGCACGACGGTGCCGGCGGTCGTCGACGGCGACGACGTGCTCGGGCTGGTGTTCCAGGCCCTCTACGATCGCTCGGCCTTCTCGCTCGTCCCCGGCATGGTCGGCGAGGTCGAGGCCGGCGACCACGACACCGTCGAGTTCCTCGGCTCGATCGGCGTGACCAACCTCCCGTACTCGGCGTCCGGCATGCAGCTGGCCGTGGAGTGCAACGAGGAGATCGCCTTCGAGTCGGCGGCCGACCTGGTGGCCAACGCCCCGACCGGCCCCGGCTACGAGCGGCTCGGCGAGCTCGACGGCGAAGCCACCCTGTTCGACATCTGCGAGGTCTTCGGCTCTGGCTCGGCGCCGGACGTCGAAGCCGAGCCGGTGGTCACCGACGTGCCGGCGCTGCTGCTCGCCGGCGCCTACGACCCGATCACCCGGCCGGGCAACGCCGACGTCGTCGCCGCCAACCTCGGCAACCACGTCTCCTTCCTGTTCCCGAACGAGGGACACGGCATCGCCCCGACCGAGTGCGGGGCCGAGCTGGTCGCCGCCTTCTTGGCCGAGCCGACGGCCGAGCCGGACAGCTCGTGCATCGCCGCCGCCCCCCGCCCGGCGTGGGTCGAGGGGGCCGGCGACGTGGCCATCCAGCTCGTCGAGTTCACGATCGAGTCACCGTTCCGGGTCGAGGGACTGCGCCCGGACGGGTGGGAGGATGCCGGAGCCGGCGTCTTCGCCCGCCAGCTGACCGCCATCGACCAGACGTCGCTGGTCGTCCAGCCGACCGCCGGTGCGGCCCCCGACTTCCTCGTCGACCTCATCCAGGCTCAGCTCGAGGTCACCTTCGAACCGGGTGAGCCCCTCGAGGTCGGTGGGCGGGAGTGGCAGACCTTCGCATCGGACGACGATCCCGATCAGGTGGTTCGCCTCGCCGCCAGCACCGGGGCCGACGGGATCCTGGTGGTGCTGGTGGCCACCGCAGCCGAGGTCGATCGGCTCGTCGACGAGGTCTTCCTGCCGGTCATCGAGTCGGCCAGGGTCGGTTAGCCCGCTCCGTCGTCGGAGGCCGGCTCGGTGTCGGGCCGCTCCTCCTCGACCGGCTCGACGTCGGGGTGGGCCGGCGTGACGGCCTCCAGGCCCGCCCCCGACTTGTAGCCGGGGACCCGGCGGGCCTCGCCTGGCAGGCGGTGGGCGATCACCTCGTCGACCAGCCCGTAGTCGACCGCCTCGTCGCCCCGGACGATGTAGTCGCGCTCGATGTCGGCGGCGATCCGCTCCAGGTCCTGGCCGGTGTGGTACGACAGCAGCTCCTCGATGCGGCGGCGGGCGAGCCGCATCTCCTCGAGCTGGATCTCCATGTCGGTGGCCTGGCCCTGGGCCCCGCCGTGGGGCTGGTGGATCAGCACCCGGGCGTTCGGCAGCGCCAGCCGCTTGCCCGGGGCACCCCCGGCCAGCAGCACCGCCGCCCACGAGGCGGCCTGGCCGACGCAGATCGTCGACACGTCCGGCCCGATGTACTGCATCGTGTCGTAGATCCCGAACCCGGCGGTGACCGAGCCGCCGGGGGAGTTGATGTAGAGCTGGATGTCGCGCTCGTCGTTCTGCGACTCCAGGTGCAGGAGCTGGCCGATGACCAGGTTGGCGCTGGTGTCGTCGATCTCGGTGCCGAGGAACACCACACGATCGGCGAGCAGCCGCGAGTAGAGGTCGAAGCTGCGCTCACCTCTGCTGGTCTGCTCGATGACGGTGGGGACGAGGTAGCTCATGTCGAAGGATCTCCGTTCGTCGTGTGGGCGCCCGCATCAATGCGCAATTCAATGGTTGCGCGTTGATGGTGGCCACCGTACGCCGGCCGGCCTCGACGCGCAACCGTGTGATTGCCTTTCGGGTCGCTCCGGCGGTATCGTCGGTCCCATGAACCCTTCGCCCGAGGACGTGAGCCTCCCGCCTGAGGTGGACGTGTTCGTCGACCTGGACGCCGAGCCCGAGGCCGCCTGGTCGGCCATCACCACCGCCGAGGGCCTGGCCCCGTGGATGGGGACGGGGTCCAGCATCGACGTCCGACCCGGTGGCCTGGTCGCGCTGCCCGACCCGGTCGGCGGGGCGACCAGGCGGGGCAAGGTCGACCGCATCGACGACGGCCGTCGCCTCGACTTCACCTGGTGGCCCGCGCTCCGCCCGGCCGACCGCACCGAGGTGTCGATCACGCTCGAACCGATCACCGGCGGCACCCGGGTCCGGGTCGTCGAGCGCCGACCCGTCCTCGCCCGGACCGCCGCCACCGCCACCGCCCCGACCGTGGCCGCACCGTCGGGAACGCGCCCGGGGAACGCAGCGGCACCGCCTCGGGGTGGCACGGCCCGCCTCCCGATCGGGCTCTGGTCATGGCGCCTGGCGGTGCTCACCGTGGCCACGTGCCTGTCGCCGGTCTGAGCCCGCCGTGAGTCCTGCCGTGCACGAGGGGGACCCGTTCGGGGCGCTGGCCGACCCGACCCGGCGCCACATCCTCGAGTTGCTGGTCCGCGACGGTCCGAGCACGGCCACCGTCCTCGCCGGTCAGCTCGACATCAGCCGCCAGGCCGTCGCCAAGCACCTCCAGCTGCTGGCCGGGGCGGGGGTGGCCGAGTCGGCCCGGGTCGGCCGCGAGACCCGGTTCGAAGCCAGGACCGAGGGCTTCGACGACATCCGGCGCTGGCTCGCCCGGGTCGAGTCCGACTGGCAGGGCCGCCTCGACCTGCTCGCCCGGTCGCTGTCGCCGACCGAGCCGACCGACCGGTCGGCGGACCGGCCCGATACCTGACGGCGCGTGCCCGTCGGTGTCGAGGTGGCGGCCATGGTCGCCTGCCGCGCCGCCCATCCCGCAGCCGGCTCGACCGGCGAGGGGCCCGGTGCCAGCATGTCGCCATGGCACTCGACGGTCAGACCCTGGCGCTCGACGCCGGTGAGCCCCGCATCGGGCTCTTCGGCATCAACATGGGCGCCGATCCCGGTTCGATGCTCCGCATCGCCGCCGCAGCCGAGGAGGCCGGCTACGAGTCGGTCTGGACCGGTGAGCACATCGTGTTGCCCGACCCCCAGGCCCCGCCGTCTCCGGCTCCGCCCGAGACGATCTTCGTCGACACCGCCGTCGCCCTGGCCGCCATCGCCGCCGTGACCTCGACGATCAAGCTCGGCACCGGCATCATCATCCTGCCCCAGCGCCAACCGGCCGTCCTGGCCAAGAGCCTGGCTTCCCTCGACTACGTCTCGGGCGGGCGGCTGCTGTTCGGGCTCGGCGTCGGGTACCTGGAACCGGAGATGACCGCCTGCTCGACGCCGATGGCCCGTCGGGGCGCCCGATCGGACGAGTACCTGGCGGCGATGCGGACCCTGTGGTCCGGTGATGCCGTGAGCTTCGACGGGGAGTTCGTCCGCTTCGATGGCGTCACCGCCAACCCGAAGCCGGCCCAGGCCGAGCTGCACACGATCGTCGGCGGCCACTCGGAGGCCGCCGCCCGCCGAGCGGTGACCCTGGCCAACGGCTGGTACGGGTTCATGCGAGACCTGGAGACCACGGCGGCCGACGTCGAGCGGCTCAGGCGGGCGGCCGACGAGCACGGTCGACCGGACCACCTCGGCCCGCTCGAGATCAGCATCACCCCGGTCCGCCGGCCCGGTCCGGGTGACGTCGAGGCCTACGCCGAGCTCGGCGTCGACCGGCTCGTCCTCCAGCCGGGTTGGCACCGCTCGACCGACGAGATCCTGGCCTACGTCGAGGATCACGCGCCACGGCCGTGAGCTCGCCGGCCCGACCGAGGCGGCGGGGCCGCCCGGGCCACGAGCCGGAATAGAACCCGACGGACCGGTGGCCTATGTTCGGATCGAGCCGCAGTTCGCAGCAGGGGGTTACGCCATGGACGTCGGCATGCAGATGGTCTTCGCCCGATGGGGCTGGCCCGACCACAGCGACGACGACGTCGCCGCCGAGGAGCTGCGGCTCGCGCTACTGGCCGAGGAGCTCGGCTTCGACTGCCTCTGGCCGGCCGAGCACCACTTCTTCGACTACTCGTTCTGCCCGGACAACACCCAGCTGCTGGCCTACCTGGCCGGCGTGACCGAGCGGATCGACCTCGGCACGGCGGCGGTGATCATGCCGTGGAACGAGCCGGTCCGGGTGGCCGAGAGGATCTCGCTGCTCGATCAGCTCTCGGGCGGCCGGGTCCGCTTCGGGATGGGCCGTGGGCTGTCGAGGCGGGAGTACGCCGGGTTCCGTGGCATCGAGATGGACGAGTCTCGGGGCCGGTTCGACGAGGGGGCGACGATGGTCCTCGACGCGCTCAGGACCGGCTGGATCGAGGGCGATGGCCCCTACTACCCGCAGGAGCGGGTCCAGATCCGTCCGGCCCCGAGCCGCGACTTCGCCGACCGGACCTATGCGGTGGCCAGCTCCGACGACTCGGTCGAGTCGGCGGCCAGGCTCCGGGCCAGGATGGTCATGTTCGCCGACCGCTCGTGGACGGCCAGGCTGCCCTCGATCGAGCGCTGGCGCAGCCTCTACCGGGAGTACCACGGGGAGGAGCCGCCACCGCCGATGACCGCCGACTTCGTCTACTGCCACGCCGACGCCGACGTGGCGGCCGAGCGGGCCAGGACGTACCAGGCCAGCTATCTGGCCAGCGTGCTCGACCACTACGAGGTCATGGGCGATCACTTCGCCGACATCGAGGGCTACGAGGCCTACGCCCAGGCGGCCGAGGTCCTCAGCCGGATCGGCGAGAGCGGGTTCCTCGACGGCTTCATGTCGGCCTGCGCCCACGGCACGCCCGACCAGATCGTCGAGACCCTGCGCCAGCGGCGGGAGCTGATCGGACCGTTCGAGCTCGGGACCTGCTTCCGCTACGGCGGCATCCCGATCGACGAGGCCGAGGCCAGCATGCGGCTGTTCGCCACCGAGGTGCTACCGGTCGTCCAGGGCTGGGACGACACCGCGGCCAACTAGCGACGAGAGAGGAGTCGGCCATGCAGGCCATCGTGTTCGACGAGCACGGCGAGCTCGACGTGCTCCGCCACGACGAGGTCCCGACCCCCGAGCCGGGACCGGGCGAGGTGCGGGTCGCCGTCGAGGCGTGCTCGCTCAACTACCACGACGTCTTCACCCGCCGGGGCATGCCCGGTATCCGCACGCCGCTACCGATGATCCCCGGCTGCGACGCCGCCGGCGTGATCGACGCCGTCGGCGACGGGGTCGACGGCTGGTCGCCAGGCGATGCGGTCCTCGTCGATCCCGTCGAGCGGACGCCGGACGGCCGGATCCGCATGATCGGGGACACGAAGTGGGGGGCCTACGCCGAGCACGTCGTCGTCGCCGCGTCGCAGCTGATCGCCCGGCCCGAGGGGATCTCCGCCATCGACGCGTCCTGCCTCCCGGTCGCCTACGGCACCGCCCACCGGATGCTGTTCACCCGCGGCCAGGTCACGGCCGACGACACGGTGTTCGTGCTCGGCGCCTCCGGCGGCGTCGGCACCTGCTGCGTGCTGCTGGCCAAGCTGGTCGGGGCCAACGTGGTGGCGGCCGCCGGCTCACCCGAGAAGTGCGAGGCGCTCGAGCGGCTCGGGGCCGACGAGACCGTCGACTACTCGACGACCGACATCGCCGCCTTCACCAGGGAGCGAACCGGTTCCCTGTTCGCCGGTGGCGGCTGGGATGTCGTGGTCAACTTCACCGGCGGCGACACCTGGGCCAAGACGATCAAGATGGTCAAGATGGGTGGCCGGCTCCTGACCTGCGGGGCCACGATCGGCTACGACCCGCCGACCGACCTGCGGTTCATCTGGACCGCCGAGATGGACATCCGCGGCTCCAACGGCTGGCAGCGCAGCGACCTCGAGTCGCTGCTGGCCATGGTCGGCGACGGCCGGCTGCAACCGGTCGTCGATCGGGTCCTGCCCCTGTCGGACGGGGTCGAGGCCATGCGGCTGCTCGAGGAGCGGCGGTTCTTCGGCAAGCTGGTGATCGCGCCGTGACCCGGACCCAGGCGCCGAACCCGCCGTCGACCGGGCAGCCAGGCGCCGGCAACCTCGGCGGCATCGCCGTTCCCTGGGTCGGCAGCGACCGCATCGCCTTCGTCGACTGCACCGGCGGCGACCTCGAGGATCCGACGCTGGTGACCTACGACGAGCTCGATGACCGCTGCGGTCGCCTCGCCGCCGGCCTGGCCGCCCGGGGGCTCGGGCCGGGGGACCGGGTGGCGATCCTGGCCGACAACTCGGTCGACTACGCCGTCGCCTACCTCGGCATCATGCGGGGCGGGCAGGTCGTCGTTCCGCTCAACACCCGCCAGCCCGCCGACACCCTGAGCTGGGTGGCGGCCGACGCCGACCTCGCCCTCGTGCTCAACGACGGGGCCAACGCCGATCGCCTCCCCGACGGCGTCCCGGCGGTCGAGCTCGGGTCCCCGGACTGGGACGAGCTGACCGGGGGCCAGCCGGTCCCGGTCGTCCCGGTGGCCGCCGACGACGTGGCCGTGCAGATGTACACCTCCGGCTCGACCGGCCGCCCGAAGGGGGTGCTGCTGACCCACGGTGGTCAGCGGTTCAGCATCGACCAGTACCTGTCCGGCGTGATGCCGATGGACCCGGACGAGCGGCTGCTGGTGTCGGCGCCGATGTACCACAAGAACGCCCAGATGCAGCTCAAGATGGCGATGGCGCTCGGCGGCAGCGTCGTGCTGCTCCGACGCTTCGACGCCGAGGCCTGGCTCCGGGCCATCGACCTCCATCGGGTCACGGCCGTCACCGGCGTGCCGACGATGTTCGCGCTGCTCCTCGGCCTGCTCGACGCCAGGCCCGATCTCGCGGCGTCGCTCGACCGGTCCTCGGTGCGCCGGCTGTCGATCGGCTCGGCTCCGATGACCCAGGCCCTCTTCGACCGGGCCAGGGCCCGGTTCGGTGATCGGGTCGTGATCACGAACGGCTACGGCACCACCGAGGTGGTCGCGGTGTTCGGCGGTCATCCGGAGGGGGCGCCACGGCCCGACATCTCGGTCGGGCACCCGCTGACCACCATCGAGACCCGCCTCGTCGACCCGGCCACCGGGGCCGACGCGGTCGTCGACCCGGCCACCGGCCGCCGCCAGGGCGAGCTGCTGGTCCGCAGTCCCGGCCTGATGGCCGGCTACCACAACCTGCCAGACGTGACCGCGAGCCGGGTCACCGACGGCTGGTACCACACCGGCGACGTGATGGAGGCGGACGCCGACGGCTGGCACTACTTCGTCGGCCGGGTCGACGACATGTTCGTGTGCGCGGGGGAGAACGTCTACCCGGGCGACGTCGAGCAGATGCTCGAGCGCAGCCCGTCGATCCACCAGGCTGCGGTCGTCCCGGTGGCCGACGAGCTGAAGGGGGCGCTCCCGGTCGCCTTCGTGGTGGCCTCGGCCGGGACCGACCCGGGCCGGGACCCGAGCGAGGGCGACGTGCGGGACTGGGCCCTGGCCAACGGACCGGCCTACCAGCACCCCCGGGCGGTCTGGTTTCTCGACGAGCTGCCGCTGGCCGGGACGGCCAAGGTCGACCGTGCGGCCTTGACCGCCGAGGCCGAGCGCCGATGGGAACCCCGGTCGTCGTGACCGGCGCCGGGTCCGGGTCGGCTGTGCGAGACTGAGGAGCCGCCGGCGATCCCGCTGCGGACCCGACCGGAAGGGAGACGAGCATGACGACGCTGGTCGGCGACGACGGACGGCGCCTCGCGTCAGCCGCCCCGATACCGCCACACCAGTCGACGGTGTCGGAGGACCGCATCACCCTCGCCCTCAGCGCCTGGGTGATCGGCGGCATGTTCCTCGACGGCTACGCCCACGCCTACGTGATCGACACCGCCACCGAGGACTTCTTCACCCCCTGGCACGGCATCTTCTACGCCGGGTTCACCGTGCTGGCCGCCTGGATCGGGCTGGTCGGCTACCGCCGGCGCCGCCCGGGCACGTCGATCCTCGAGTGGTTCCCACCGGCCTACCGGCCGGCGGTGGTCGGCCTGGTCGTCTTCGCCGTCGGCGGCGTCGGCGACGGGATCTGGCACACGATCTTCGGCGTCGAGGTGGGGATCGACGCCCTGCTCTCGCCGACCCACCTGCTGCTGTTCGCCGGGAGCGTGCTCCTGTTGTGGACCCCGGTCCGGGCCTCGGCGGCCCGGGCCGACCGGTCCCCCTGGCTGGCCGTCGGCGCGGCCACGCTGACCATCGCCCTGCTCGTGTTCCTGACCCAGTACCTGTGGCTCGTGCCCCACCCGTGGTACGCCCGGCAGTTCTTCGACCCGAACACCGGAGCCGGCTCCGACATGGTGCAGCTGTTCCTCGGCTCGGCCATGGTCTCGGCCGCCGTGCTCGTCGGCCCGCTCCGACTGGTCGCCCGGCACTGGGCGCTGCCGTTCGGCGCCGCCGCCGTCGCCTGGGGCGTCGCCGCCGCTCTGGAGGCGCTCGCCTTCTCCCAGGAGGCGTGGGTGGTGCCGGTCGCGGTCGTCGCCGGGCTGGTCCACGACGTGGTCCTGCGGGCCGTCGGCTCGTCCCGGGTCGGCGCCATGGCCGCCGCCTCGTCCCGGGTCGGCGCCATGGCCGCCGCCTTCGCCGGACCTGCGGCGCTGTTCGCCCTCTACCTCGTGGTGGCCCGACTCGACGGTCCGCTCGGCTGGCCACCCGAGATCTGGGGCGGCCTGGTGGTCATGGCCGGGGGCGTCGGCCTCGCCATCGTGCTGCTCGAAGGCTCCGCCCCCGAGCCGCGTGACGCCGTCGGCCAGCCGGCCGGTCCGCTCAGCCCTCCCGGATGATCTCGGGCGGGTCGAAGGCGGTCACCGGCGGCGGCTCGCCCTCGTAGCGCTCGACCTCGACCAGGCAGGTGTGGGCGGTCGGCCCCTGGGCCAGCTGTGACGTGCCCTTGTCGCGGGTCAACACGTTCGGGTTGCCGTGCTTGCACGTGCCGTCGCCCTCGCCGTCCACCCCGAGATCCGGGTCGTACCAGGCGCCGGTCGACAGCTGGATCACGCCGGGCATGAGACGGTCGCTCACCACCGCCCCGGCGAGGCAGGCGCCCCGATCGTTGAAGATCCGGATCACGTCGCCATCGCCGATGCCGCGGGCCGCGGCGTCGTCCGGGTGCAGCCGGGCCGGCTCCCGACCGGCGACCTTGGTGGCCCGGCTCGGCTCGGCGTGGTCGTACTGGCTGTGCAGCCGGGCGGTCGGCTGATTGGAGACGAGGTGCAGGGGGTGGCGCTCGGCTGCGGCGGTGCCGAGCCGCTCGTAGGGCTCGAGCCAGATCGGGTGGGGTGGGCAGTCGTCGTAGCCGAAGCCCTCGATGACATCGGACCACAGCTCGATCCGGCCGGACGGGGTCGGCAGCGGGTTGGCGTCCGGGTCGGCGCGGAAGGCCTCGAGGAACACCTGGCGGCGCTCGCCCATGACGGCCATGTCCGGGTGGACCAGGTGACCATCGGCCCGGAACCGCTCGTAGGCGGGGGCCGACGGGTTGTCGTCGCGGAACCGGTCGTAGAGATGGTGCACCCACTGGTCCGCGGAGCGTCCCTGGTGGTGCTCGCCCCCGAAGCCGAGCCGTTCGGCCAGCTCGGCGAAGATGTCGTAGTCGTCGCGGGCCTCGCCCTGCGGCTCGAGCACCGCCCCCATCGCCACCAGCATCGTCTCGGCCCCACCGAGGTCGTTGCGCTCGAGCGGGGTGGTGGCCGGTAGCACCACGTCGGCGAACCGGGCCATCGGGGTCCAGAACGGCTCGTGGACCACGATGGTCTCCGGCCGGGCCCAGGCCCGGCGCAGCCGGTTGAGGTCCTGATGATGGTGGAAGACGTTGCCGCCGACCCAGTACACGAGCCTGATGTCGGGGAAGGTGTCGGTCACCCCGTCGAAGTGGAACTCCTCGCCCGGGCTCTCCAGCAGCTCGACCACCCGGGACACCGAGATCACGGGCATGTCCGGCCGCTGCGGGGGGATCGGCGGACCGGGGATCCGCTTGCGTCGCTGGCCGGCCCCGGCGTTGCCGTTGGCCCCGAAGCCGAGGGCGACGCCCTCGCCCGGCCGGCCGATCCCCCCGAGCGCAGCGGCGAGGGCGATCGCCATCCAGTACGGCTGCTCGCCGTGGTCGCCCCGCTGGATCGAAAGGCTGACCGAGATCATCGTCCGCTTGGCCGCCATCGTCCTGGCCAGCTCGACGATGGCCGCCGCGTCGATGCCGCAGATCTCTGCCGCCCAGGCGGCGTCGGTCGGTCCGGCCGGGTCGGCGGTCGGCCCCTGGCCGAGGAGGTAGGCCCGCAGCCGGTCCCAGCCGTGGCAGTGGGTCCGCAGGAACGCCTCGTCGGTCCGCCCGTCGACCACGAGGGTGTGGATCAGCGCAGCCATCAGTGCGGTGTCGGTACCCGGTCGGATCGGGAGCCAGCGGGCGTCGACCTCGGGGGCATCGTCGTCGGCCAGCGGGGCGATCGAGACGAACTCGGTCGAGGTGCACCGCTCCAGCCATCGCTTCGTGTGGTGCGGTCCGCTGCCGCCGAAGGTGACCTGGGCGTTCGACACCCGCAGGCCGCCGAAGCTGACGAACAGCTCGGTGTTGGCGGCGATCACCGACCACGACGTCTGCTCGGCCACCGCCGCCTGGTAGCCCAGTCCGAGCACGTGGGGGACGATCGTCTCGGCCGCCGAGGCCGAGTAGGTGCCCCTGGCGTCGGTGTAACCGCCGAAGAGGCGGAGGAAGCGGTAGATCTGGTTGGACGGCTGGTGGAACCGACCGGAGGAGCCCCAGCCGTACGAGCCGCCGTAGATCGCCCGGTTGCCGTGGTCGCGCCGGACCCGGTCGAGCTCGCCGGCCACCAGGTCGAGCGCCCGGTCCCAGGTGATCTCGACGAACGGCTCGGAGCCGCGCCGCTCGCCCGCGGTCCCCGGTCCGCCATCGAGCCACGAGCGGCGCACCGCCGGGGCAGCGACCCGACACTCGGTTGCCGCGGTGAGCGCCCGGCCGATCGGCGATGGGTCGGGGTCGGACGGGTGGTCGTGCACGGTGACGACGCGCTGGCCGTCGCCCTCGACCAGGTAGGTTCCCCAGTGGGTGCCGGTCGGACGAACGACGGTCCCGGGGCGACGGGTCGGCTCACCCCCGCCGGCCGCAGCGGGGTCGGGACGCGAAACGGGGCCGGTCGTGCTCATGACCGGCCCAGTATCGATGGCCGTGCCCGGACACCGCCACTCGACGTTGCGGTGCCGGGTCGGCCGATGTGGTGCCTAGCCCCGGTGGCGACCGAACCAGACCGTGAACCGGCCGGTCACGTGGAACACGGGCACGGCCGCAACGTCCCATGCGGGAGCCGGGCCGTCGGCGACCTCGGGGATGCCGACGTGGCTCTCCTCCTCGAACACCGTCTTGGCCGTGGCGCCGACGATGTTGCACAGCTCACCGAGCGCGTCGAGCGCGTCCTGCTCGGTGGCGCCCTCGTCACCGATGAGGCCCCAACAGCGGGCCAACTTGGCACAGGCCTGGGCGTCGGTCTCGATGACGAGCTCGGCCCTGGTGTCGGCGTGGACCAGGATCGTGCCGTGGAGGGGGGAGGCGTCGACGCCCGGCTCGTTCGGGATCGGTGTGTCCACGTCCATGCCGGCGTTGATCACCAGGGCGTCGAGCACCTCGACCACGATCGCCTCCAGCTCCATCGGATCGACGAGGGACTCGGCCCCGTCGTTGACGGCGCCGGGATTCAGGGCCTGATCGGTCATGGGCTCACGCTCCGTTCTTGGTGGTGTAGAGGCGGGATGCTCCGGCGGTGACCAGCTGGTAGTCGTTGTCCATCTCGGCCGGCGATTCGCTCGCCCCGAGGAAGAGGAAACCACCCGGCTTGAGGACCTGGGTGGCGATCCGGTGCAGGATGTCGCGCTTGACCTGGGGCGAGAAGTAGATCAACACGTTGCGGACCATCACCACGTCGGCCCTGGCGACGCCCTGCCAGGGCTCGATCAGGTTCAGGAGGCGGGCGTCGATCATCTCCGACAGCTCCTTGCGGGCCACCCAGTCTCGGCCCTGTTGCTGGAAGAACCGTGTGGCGTAGTCGGCGGGAAGGCCGCGGTTGATCTCGAAGCGGGAGTAGACCGCCCGCTTCGTTCGATCGACCATGGCCGGCGAGACGTCGGTCGCCAGGATCCTCACCTTCCTGGCCGCCACCAGCTGCGGGAACTTGTCGCTGAGGATCATGGCGATGCTCAGCGGCTCCTGGCCGCTCGAGCAGGCGGCGTTCCAGATCTGGATCGGTCCGCCGGCGTTGGCCTCGAGCAGCCGGGGGATGACGTTCTCGGCCAGCACGTCGAACGGGTGCCGGTCGCGGAAGAACGACGTCTCGTTCGTGGTCATCGCATCGATGACGTCGGCCTCGAGCTGCCGGTTGCTCCTCAGCTTGAGCTGGCGAACCACATCCTGGAGCGAGCCGATCTTGTGGAGCCGGGCCACCGGGGCCAGACGGCTCTCGATCAGGTAGCCCTTCCCGGTCAGCTGCACGGCGATCTTGTTGCGGACCAGGTCCTCGACGTACTGGAGGTCGTCGACGCTGAGCTCGGTCGCGTCCTGTTCAGCCTGGGTAGCCGTCACGATGTCACCACCTTCTTCGCGGCTCGGGGGACGGAGGGTGCCCGACGAGCCGCTGTCTCGAGCAGAGCTTCCGGGATGTCGTCGAGCGGGAGACACCGGGTGGCCAGGCCAGCCCGGGCGACCGCGCCGGGCATCCCCCAGACGACGCTCGTCTCCTCGTCCTGGACGATGATCTCGACGTTGTGCTTGGCCAACCGGCCGCAGGAATCGAGGCCGTCGTCGCCCATCCCGGTCAGGATGGCGGCGACGAGGCGAGGCCCGTAGACGTCGCTGGCCGAGTCGAACAGGGCGTCGACCGATGGCCGGCACGACTTGATCTTCGGCCCGTCGTCGAGGGCGAGGTTGACCCCGTTGGTGCCGCGGACCAGCCGCATGTGGAAGCCGCCGGCGGCCAGGTAGCAGTGCCCGGCCTCGACCTTCATGCCCTGCTCGGCCTCGTTGACCGGGAAGGGGCAGATGCGGTCGAGTCGCTCGGCCAGCACCGTGGTGAACGTCGGCGGCATGTGCTGGACGATCAGGATCGGGATCGTGAGGTTGCCGGGCAGTTGCGGCAGGGTGACCTCGAGCGCAGCCGGTCCGCCGGTCGAACTGCCGATGATCAGGGCGTCGACCGGTTGGGCCAGGCGAGGTCGGGTGCTGATCGGACCGGGACCCGCCGGCGCCGGCCCAGCGACGGCCCTGGCCCCGGCTTGGCTCGGGCTCGGGCCAGGCTCCGGCGAGCGGCCGCTCAGGCCCCGGATCTTGGTCAGCAGCTCGGTCCGGACCTGCTCGGCCGCAGCGGCGGAGCTGCCCGCATTGCTCGGCTTGGTCGAGTAGTCGGCCGCACCGGCGGCCAGCGCATCGAGTGTGACCGTGGCCCCGGCGTGCGACAGGGTCGAGAAGATGATGACCGGGCAGTCGGGGAGCTCCCGTCGGAGGATCGGCAGCGCCTCGAGCCCGTTCATGATCGGCATGTCGATGTCGAGCACGATGACGTCTGGCCGTAGCTCCTTGGCCCGCTCGATGCCGGCCTTGCCGTCAGGGGCCGACCCGGCGAGCTCCATGTCGGGCTCGGCGTTGATCATCTTCGACAGCATCCCCCTGACCACCGTGGCGTCGTCGACCACCAGGACGCGGATCTTGCTGGCCATCAGCCCTCCCCGACGCGGAGGCCGAGCATCGCCAGGCGCTCGCGGATCATCTCCGAGTCGACGGGCTTGAACAGGTACTCGTCGATCCCGGCCAACAGGGCCGACGCCACCCGGCGCGGGTCCGATTCGGAGCTGATCATCAGCAGCGGTGTCGTCTTGAACTTGGCCTGCTTTCGGAACTCCCTGGCGAATTCGACGCCGTCCATGACCGGCATGTTCCAGTCGACGACGACCGCGGCCGGGGCGTCATCGCTCCCGATCAGCTTGTCGAGGGCGTCCTGGCCGTGCTCGGCCGCCACCACGTTGAAGCCGAGCTTGCCCAGCATGTTGCCGACGAGCGTGCGGGCGGCCCGCGAGTCGTCGATCACCATGGCGGTCAGTTGGGTGGCGGCCCCCGTTGTCGGCGCAGCGGTCTCGGTCATGAGGGCTCCCCCTTGTGGCCGCCCCCCGGCCCGACAGAGGTGATCTTGTCGAGGTCGAGGACGAGCAGCAGTTCGGTGTCCAGCTTGTAGGCGCCCAGGATCAGCTCCCGGGTGTTCGGGTCCATCGTGGTCGGCGGTGTCTCGTACGTGTCCGGGTCGACGTCGACGACGTCGCCGACGGCGTCGACCAGGAGGGTCACGGGCTCCCCGTCGGTCATGGTCACCACGTGGATCGGGACCATGTCCGGTTCTCGTGGCTCGATGCCGAGCCGGCGGCGCAGATCGATGCAGGTCGCGATCTGGCCCCGGAGGTTGATCAGCCCCTCGATCACGTCGTCGGCGTGGGGGACGGTGGTCACGTCGGCCTGGAGCAGGACCTCCCGGACCTCGGTGACGTTGATCCCCAGGTACAGCGGACCGAGCCGGAAGGTACAGAGCTGATTCAGCGTGGTGGAGACGTCGAGCATCTGGTTTCCCTTGGTCATCGTCTTGTGGAACGAGCGGGCGCCGAGCCGTTGCGCTCAGGCTCCTGTCGGCGCCGGGACGGCGGAATCGAGGTCATCGAACGAAGTCGCCGCCAGCGGCGGCTCGTCTTGGGGGATGGGGATGGGCAGCACCGACGACACGACGGAGGTCGCATCGATCACGTCGGTGACCTGCTCGTTGATGACCACGGTCTCGAAGTCGTCGCTGACGTTCTCCAGGACCTCGGCGTGCGACACGATGTCGAGGATCGCGTCGACCGCGAGGCCGACGGTGAGGCTGCCGAAGTTGCAGACCACCACGCTGATCCGGTCGTTGTCGTAGAAGGCGCTGTTGGTGTAGCCGATGGTCGGGGCGAGATCGATGAGCGGCATGATCTTGCCGCGGTACTGGACGACCGTGCGGCGGTCCGAGCGCTCCAGCGCAGTCGAGGGGAACTCCTCGAGCCGCTCGACCCGGGCGAGGGGGATCGCCACCCGGTCCTGCTCGCCGAGCCCGAGCAACAGGAGGGTCCGGTCGTCGAGCACGGTCGAGTGACTGTCGGTGACGCCGTCGAAGACGGTCTTGCCCTCGGTCGTGCCCGCCTCGAGGAGGCGGGCCTCGCTGGCCAGGCCCATCAGGTCGAGGATGAGGGCGATGCGCCCGTCACCCATGATGGTGGCCCCGGCGAAGAGGTTGAGGTCCTTCACCTGGCGGCCGAGCGGCTTGACCACGATCTCCTCGGTGTCCTCGATCGAGTCGACGATCAGCCCGAACGTGTGGTCGTCCGCCCGCAACACGACGATGTTGGTCGATTCCCGCTCGACCCGCTCCGAGCCGAGCTGATCCCGGAGGTCGACGATCGGGAGCAGCCGGCCTCGGAGCCGGTAGACGGGGGCGCCGTGCAGGTCCTCGATCCGGTTCTTCTCGTCGTCTGCCTCCAACCGGACGAGCTCGAGGAGGTTGACCTGGGGGATGGCGTAGCGGTTGTTGTCGCAGCTGACGACCAGGGCCGGGATGATGGCCAGGGTCAGCGGGATCTTGATCTTGAACGTCGTGCCGACGCCTCGCTCGGTCTTCAGGTCGACGGTGCCGCCGATGCGCTCGACGTTGGTCTTGACCACGTCCATGCCGACGCCGCGGCCGGAGACGTTGCTGACCTGCTTCGCCGTGGAGAAGCCGGGCTTGAAGATGAGGTTGACCATCTCCTGCTCGCTCATGCGGGCGACCTGCTCGGGGGTGACCACGCCCTTCTCCACCGCCAGGTTGGCCAGTCGATCGGCGTCCATCCCCTTGCCGTCGTCCGAGATCTCGATGTTGACCTGGCCGCCCTCGTGGCTCGCCCGGAGCAGCAGCAGGCCCTCTTCGGGCTTGCCGGCGGCGGCCCGCTCCTCGGGCGACTCGATGCCGTGGTCGACCGTGTTGCGGACGATGTGGGTCAGCGGGTCCTTGATGGCCTCGATGATCGTGCGGTCGAGCTCGGTCTCCTTGCCGATCATCTCGACGTGCACGTTCTTGCCGAGCTGGCGCGAGAGATCGCGGACGACCCGAGGCAGCTTGGCCCAGACGTTGTTGATCGGCTGCATGCGGGTCTTCATGACCCCCTCCTGCAGTTCGCTCGTGATCAGGTTGAGCCGTTGCGACGGCGGGCCGAGCCCGCCGTTGTCGCCGTCCGAGGCGAGCTGGATGATCTGGTTGCGGGAGAGGACGAGCTCGCCGACCAGGTTCATCAGCCGATCGAGCAGGGCGACGTCGACCCGGATCGAGCTGTCGGCGACGCTGCGCTTCTGCTGGGTCGCCGCCGCCTCCTCGACCTCCTTGGCCTCGGCCCGGCCGTCGTCGACGAGGATCTTGCCGATCTCCCGCTGGTCGCCGAGCGACTGCTCGGCCGCTGCGATCTCGACGTCGGTCCGACCCGCGGCCCCGGCCTCGACGAGCAGGTCACCGAGGCGGGCGTCGGCATCGTCATCCCGGTCGTCGGCCTCATCGGCGTCGGTGGCGCCGATGGTGCCATCGATCTCGCCGGCGGCGCCGGTCTCGGCGTCACCGGCCGATGGGTCGGCGCTGGCCGTCTCGGCCAGCTGCTCGTCTGCCCCGCCGTCGGCCGTTGCCGCCTCGGCCGGCGCCTCCGCATCGGGGGCCGCCGCGCCGGCGTCGCCATCGGCGGTGGGCTCGGCTCCGGCGGGCGCGTCCTCGGTTGGCGTGGCCTCGGCCGCTTTGGCGGCGTCCGGTGAAGCGAGGGCATCGAGACGGACGACGATGGCTTCGATGTCGGGGTCGCCCTCCTCCTCGGACGCCTCGATGGTGGCCAGGATGCCGCGAATGTCGCCGACGGCGGCCAGCAGCGCGTCGGCGATCTCGGCCGACATCGACAGCTCGCCGTCCCGCAGGAGGCTCAGGAGGTTCTCGGCCGCATGAGCCAGCCGTTCGAGCTTGGAGAAGCCGAGGAACCCGCAGGTGCCCTTGATGGTGTGCAGGGTCCGGAAGATCTCCTTGAGGATCCCGACGTCGTCCGGCGACTCCTCGAGCACGATCAGGTTCTGGTCGATCTGATCGAGGCCCTCATAGCTCTCGACCAGGAATTCCGAGATGATCTCGTCCACTTGCGGTCTCCTGTCTCTCCGGTCGGGCGTCGGCTAGCGGAACTGGTCGACGAGCTGCTTCAGGCCGGCGGCCATGACCGCCAGCTCCTCGGCCGAGGTCTTGGTGTCGTTGGTGGCCTGGCGGGTCGAGTTGGCCGCGGTGGCCACCTCGGTGATGTTGTTGGCGATCTCGCCGGTGCCGGTGGCGGCCTCGGTGATGCTCCGCCCGATCTCGGAGGTGGTGGCCGACTGCTCCTCGACGGCCGAGGCGATGGCGGTCGAGATCTCGTTGATCCGATCGATCGTCTCGCCGATCCTGCCGTTGGCCTCGACGGCGCCGGTTGCGTCGGTCTGGATCGTCTGGATCCGGAGGCTGATCTCCTCGGTTGCGCTGGCGGTCTGGTTGGCCAGCTCCTTGACCTCGTTGGCCACGACGGCGAAGCCCTTGCCGGCCTCGCCGGCCCTGGCCGCCTCGATCGTGGCGTTGAGGGCCAGCAGGTTGGTCTGCTCGGCGATCGAGTTGATCACCTTGATGACGTTGCCGATCTCCTCGCTCGAGTCGCTGAGCTTGGAGATCGTGCTCGAGGTCTGCTGGGCAACCGAGACGGCCTCGTTGGCGACCTGCGATGCCTCGGTTGCGCTGACGGCGATCTCGCCGATCCTGGCGTTCATCTGCTCGACGGCGGCGGCGACGGTGGAGACGCTGCTGGACACCTCGTCGCCGGTCGACGAGACCATCGCCGCCTGGTTCGAGGTCCGCTCGGCGTTCTCGCCGACCGACGTGCTGACGGTCGTCAGGGTCTTGGCCGAGTCGGCCAGCTGACCGGACGAGCTCCGGAGCTGGTTCACCAGTTCCTGCAGCGAGTCGATCATGCCTCGGAACGCCTGGCCGAGCTGCCCTGGGATCGGCTGGCTGAGGGACGGGGCCGAGAGCTCGCGGGCGGCGATGGACTCGGCCTGCGAACCGACGACGGCCAGGATGTCGGTCATCTGGTCGAACGACGCAGCCAGGTCGCCGATCTCGTCGTTGCGGTCGAGGCCGAGCTTCTCGATGTCGAAGTTGCCGCTGGCCACCGTCTCCGCCCGGTCGGCCAGGTCCCGGATCGGGGTCGACAGCCGGCGGGCGTACCAGGTGCCGATGGCTCCGGTCACGATGGCCGACAGGACGCCGGCGACGAGGATCGCATTGCGGAGCGAGGTGGCGGCGGCTGCGGCCTCGGCCACTTCGACCCGGACGAGGGTGCCCCAGCCGTAGCCGTCGAAGCCGAGGGCCCCGTCGCTGGCGGCGTAGCCGTTGATCTGGTCGACCCCGAGGCGCTTGTGGGTCTCGATGAAGGACCCGCTCGTGCCGGCGTCGCCGATGGCGCCGGCGGCGGCCAGGAGACCGGCATCGACCAGATTGAAGGACAGGACGGCCTCGGGGTCGGCGTCGTCGATCAGGACGCCGTCGCTCCGGAGGACCTGGGTCTCGATCGTGCTGAAGCCCTCCGTGACCATCTCGGTCACCGTGGCGTCCACGATCTCTCCGACGATGCGCTCGAACGACGCCTGGTTGTGCCAGATGGCGACCATCTCGCCGTTCGAATCGAAGATGGGGGCCGTGAAGGGCAACGTCAGCCGATCGTCGCCGTAGACCTCGCGGACCAGGGCGTTGCGCTCGACGTCGGTGTAGTAGGTGCCGCCATCGGGGGTGTCGCCGGACGAGACCACTTCGAACCAGTCCTCGCCGGACACGTCGGCCCCGACCAGCGAGCTGGTGTCGATGTTGCCGCCGCCGCCGTCGATGGTGTTGGCGGCCTTGACCTCGCCGTCGAGGTCGACGATGAGCATCAGGTCGTAGATCCCGTAGGTGGCGGTGAGGAAGTCGATGATCTCGGTCGCCTCGGCCGGCGTGCCCTGGGCCCTCGGATTGGCGGCGAAGGCCTGGACGTCGCCGTAGCGTTGGAAGAGGTTGCGGTCGATCATGTCGAGCGCGTTGACCGCCGCCAGCTGCATCTCCTTGGCCGCGGTGTCCTTCAGCGCCTCGGACGATCGGTTGACGGCGTAGAGGCCGAGGAACAGCACCGGCACGATGCCGATGGCCAGGAACATCAGCGTCAACGTGACGTCCAGGCTCCGTGATCGCTCGCTGGCCCGGTGGACGAGACCGGCCATCTCACGGCGCTTCGGGTTGACGGTGGTCATGTGGCTGTCCGGTCCTCTTCCCGCTCGTCGGCCGCCCCGGGGGAGACGACCGGTGGTCCGCCGGCTGATCTGAGGCGGCGAAGTCAAGGATCGGAGCGCGGGGGCGCATCTTT
The DNA here is from genome assembly GCA_028285495.1 of Acidimicrobiales bacterium. GTDB lineage: Bacteria > Actinomycetota > Acidimicrobiia > Acidimicrobiales > SZUA-35 > JAHELU01. The sequence goes on along the minus strand of JANQPB010000039.1, from coordinate 2,540 downwards.
AGCGGCAATCGAGGCGGGACGGCAGGGCCCCGCCCGCCCCCGTTGTGCTCAAGAACGGGCGGCGGAGACCGAAGGTGGAACGTGGGCCGACGGAGGTCGGCCGGACCGGTCACCGCCACTGGAGGCAGGATGAAGATACTGGTTGTCGATGACAGCCCCGTCATGCGAAAGCTGATCGCACGGTCGATTCGTCAGGCCGGCTACGGGGACGCCGAGGTGGTCGAGGCCGAGGACGGTGCGGAGGCCATCGAGGTCACCGAGCGGGAGCGGCCCGACCTGATCCTCGCCGACTGGAACATGCCGAACCTCACCGGCATCGAGATGCTCCGGTCGCTTCGGGCCGAGGGCAACTCGACCACCGTCGGGTTCGTCACCTCCGAGTCGAGCGTCGAGATCCGGAAGCAGGCGCAGGAGGCCGGCGCATCGTTCTTCCTGTCCAAGCCGATCGACACCAACCGCCTCGAGGCGGCGCTGACCGCGGTGGGAGCCTGACATGGCCATTGCCATGCAGACCGACGAGGTCGGCGACCTGTTGACCAACCTGGTCGGGCGGGAGATCAGGGTCACCCAGGCCGACTCGGTCGATCCCCATCCGGCCACCATGCGCGGCCTCGTGACCAACGAGAACGAGCTGGTGGCGGTGATCGCCTCGGATCTCGGCTTTGCCCACCGGTCGTCGGCCGCCCTGGCGATGATCCCGGCGGTTCGCTGCGACGACGCCGGCGATGCCCCGGACGACGACCTCCTCGAGGTGTACCGCGAGGTCTCGAACGTGCTGTCGCGACTGATCGACGAGGCCACGCCCATGCGGGTCCGACTCGATCCGGGGCTGGAGCACGACCCGGACGCCATGCAGGCCATCGTGTCCGCCGGCTCGACGATGGCGATGTGCGAGGCCCAGATCGAGGGCTACGGCTCCGGGCGCTTCGGGATCTGGTACCAGGGCTGACCGGTCCGATCGTCTCGGCGCCACCGGCGCCACTGTTCGACCGAGGGGGGAGCCGCCAGCGGCTCCCCCCGGTCGCGTCCGGGCTTCGACGGCAACCCGTCCGAGACCGCGGGCGGACGACCGGAGCCCATCGTCCGCCCTGGGTGCCCTGCCCTCCGGGGTGCGCTCCTGCGTGCGTTCCCGGGACGGCGTGGCGGCGGCGCCGGTGTGCCCGGGTCGCCGCCGGGCCATCGGTCGGATGCGGGTTCGGTCCGGTGTCGACGTGGGACGACGACCGGTGCACGCGACGGAGCGGGCCCCGAGGTCGGGGCCCGCTCCGTGCGGGGGGAACAGGGAGATCGGATCCGACGACCGGGCGGGGCCCCGTCCGGTGACCGGTCAGTCGAGGAGGCCGGCCCGGAACAGCACCTTCTCGCTGCGGTCGAGGACCTGCTCGCGCTGCAGCCCGAGCAGGTTCAGCGACCAGTCGACGGTCTCGTCGAGGGTCCCGGCGCGGCTGCCGCGGAAGTGGTGGCTGAGCCCGTCGGCGATGGCGACGACGGCGGCCAATGGCGTCGGTGAGATCTCGGGGTGATGGTGGTAGCGGATGGCATCGGCGATGCCCTGGGGGATGCCCCAGAGCTCGAGCAGCAGCGCCCCGAGCTCGGCGTGGTCGACGCCGGCGAGCTCCTGCTCGGCCTCGACGATCTCGCGATCGGGGCTCCAGGCGAACCGGAAGTAGCGGGCGTCGAGGTGCTCGTCGAGCAGGCTCTTGCCGATGTCGTGCAGGAAGGCTGCGGTGATCGCCTCGGGACCGATGCGGTCGCGGGCCAGCGACTGCACGCCCTCGGCCACGAACGACGCCCAGATGGCGTGCTCGCGCAGCTGCTCGGTGCTGAGGTCGTAGCCGACGAGCTGGAGCGGCGACTGCAGGTCGAGCGACACGTCCATGGCGATCGCCAGCACACGACCCGACCCGAGCCGGGTGACGGCGGCCTGGATGGTGGTGATGTTGGACGTCGGACCGGACCAGGCCGAATTGGCCTCGCGCAGCAGCGACGCGACCAGGCTGGGATCCTCACGCAGGATGGCGACCATGTCCTCGACGTCGGAGTCGGGGTCGGCCACGGTGCTGGCCAGCCGGACCACGGTGATCGGCAGCGGGCGCAGCGCCTCGGCGCGATCCAGGATCTCGTGGTGGAGCGCCAGTGTGGGGTCGGTCGTGGTCACAGCGAGTTCCCTTCTGCAGGCCGGTGGAGCCATGAACCTCTCCGAGCCCTATCGGCGCATCGCCCGGTCCAGTTGAGGTGGGCGGACTCGATCATCAGAGATCTTCGAAGCCGACCGCAGCGGGGGTCGCGGCATCCTCGGTGTCGTCGTCCTCGCCTCCGTCGGCGTCGTCGCCGGCCGGTGTCTCGGCGGTCGGCGGCCCATCGTCGCCGTCATCCGGGTCGTCCTTCCGCCGGTTCGGCGTCTGGTCGTCGAGGTCGTCGAAGCCGATGGCGGGGGCTGGTTCGGGCTCGTCGAGGTCGTCGAAGCCGATGGCGGGGGCTGGTTCGGCTGGTTCGGGCTCGTCGAGGTCGTCGAAGCCGATGGCGGGGGCTGGTTCGGC
>JANQPB010000036.1 GCA_028285495.1 Acidimicrobiales bacterium | reverse complement strand
CGACAACTGGCGATCAGGCGTTCCACGCATGCCCACCAGTATTTTCCATCCCGGCCCAGACCGCGAGCCCCAATCAGCCGAACTTCAGCACCCTGCTAGTCGGCGACCAGCTCCCGCTCCCGCTCGGACGGGTTGGCGGCGTCGGCGTCACCGCCGGCGGCCTGGCCGGCCGGGATGGCCTCGTGGGCGCCGGACGGGCCCTCGACCGACAGGCGGGGCAGCACCCGGTCGAGCCAGGCCGGCATCCACCAGTTGCGGTCGCCCAGCAGTTCCATCGTCGCCGGGACGAGCAGCATCCGGACCAGGCTGGCGTCGAGCAGCACGGCCAGGGCCAGGCCGAGCCCGAACAGCTTCACCTCCCGGATGTCCTCGAAGAGGAAGGAGCCGAAGACGACGACCATGATGGCGGCGGCGGCGGTGATGACCCGGGCCGTCGAGGCCAGGCCGTCGGCGACCGAGCGGGCCGAGTCGCCGGTGCGGACGAACTCCTCCCGGACCCGGGAGAGCAGGAACACCTCGTAGTCCATCGAAAGCCCGAAGACGATGGCGAACAGCATCATCGGGATGAACGGATTGATCGGTGCCCCCTCGAGGCCGAGGATGTCGCCGAACCATCCCCACTGGAACACCGCGACCACGGCGCCGTAGGCCCCGGCGATCGACAGCACGTTCATGATGACGGCCTTGATCGGGACCAGCAGTGACCGGAACACGAGCATCAGCAGGACGAACGACAGGGCGAGCACCGCGCCGAAGAACACGAGCATCCTGGCCGACAGGAAGTCGGTGATGTCGTTCTGGACCGCGGCCTGACCGGTGACCGACACCTCGAGGGTGGTGCCGGCGACGGCGGCGGGGATCACGTCGTCCCGCAGGGTGGAGACCAGCTCGGTGGTCGCCTCGTCCTGGGGGGCGGTGGTCGGCACCAGGCTGAGCAGCCAGGCGTCGGCGTCGGCCGGATCGGCGTCGGCCTCCGCGGCGTTGGACGGGATCGGTGGGGTCACCGCGGCGACACCGGGGGTGGCGGCCAGGGCCTGCTGGAGGGCGGCCACCTCGGCCCCGCCCTCGCCATCACCGGGCACGGCGGTGATGATGAACGGGCCGTTGAAGCCGGGCCCGAAGCCATCGGCCAGCAGGTCGTAGGCCTGACGGGCGTCGGTCTCGGCGGGATAGTTCCCCTCGTCGGCCCAACCGAGCCGAAGCCCGAGCACCGGGGCGGCGAAGGCCAGCAGCACCGCGGTGCCGACGAACAGCCACCGCCAGGGGTGACGCTGGATCGTGCGGCTCCACCGGTAGGCGACGGTCTCGTGCAGCGGTCGGGGCGCCCGGCGGGGGACCTCGCGGCGCAGCGGTCGGACGACCAGGCTGAGGACGATGGTGGCGCCGGCGGCGGCGACGGCGACGAGGGCCATGGTCGGCTGCCCGAGCCCGAGGCCGAGGAAGGCGACGGCGACGAAGCCGGCGGCGATCAGCCCACGCCAACGGGTGACCTCGACCCGGCGCCCGGCCAGGCCGAGCAGGGCCGGCAGCAGGGTGACCGAGGTCAGCATCGTGGCCAGGACGGTCAGCGACACGCCGAGGCCCATGCCGGCCAGCCAGCCGAGCCCGATCAGCAGCAGCCCGAGCATCGAGATGACGACGGTCAGCCCGGCGAAGAGCACGGCTCGGCCGGCGGTGTCGATGGCGGTGATGGCCGCGGTCCGGGGATCGAGGCCACGGTCGAGGCCCTCCCGGTAGCGGGTGACGATGAACAGGGCGTAGTCGATGCCGACGCCCAGGCCGATCATCATGCCGATGATCGGGGTGAAGTCGGGGGCGTCGACCCCGTTCGAGAGCAGGGTGATCGAGCCGATGCCGATCCCGACGCCACCGATGGCCACCGCGATCGGCAGGCCCATGGCCAGCACCGATCCGAAGGCCAGGATGAGCACGACGACGGCGAAGGCCAGGCCGATCAGCTCGGTCTCGGGCGGCTCGAAGGCGGCCAGGTACTGCCCGCCGGTGAGCACCTCGAGGCCCTCGACGCCGTCGGGGCCGGTCAGCTCGGCGTCGACGTGCTCCCGGATGGCCTCGCCGAGCAGGCTGGCGTCGGTGTCGGTGACCTCGGGGGCCAGGTTGACCTGGGCGTAGGCGAGCTGATCGGCCAGCGGTCCGTCGAGCGCGATCTGACCCTGCCCGGCCGCCTCGTAGGGAGAGACGACGGTGGCGCCCGGATGCTCGGCCTCGCCGTCGGCGTCGGGGAAGCCGGCGTCGACGAGTGCGAACAGCTCGTTCATGGCGGCGGCGACCTCGGGGTCGTCGACCCCCCGGTCGGCCCGGAACACGATCGTGCCCGAGGCGCCGCCGGTGCCGAGCTGCGGGAAGTGCTCCTCCAGCACCGCGAGCCCGTCGGCGCTCTCGGAATCGGGCGCGTCCGACGAGGCGCTGAAGTCGGGCCCGACGGCGCCGGCGGCGCCGAGAACGGCGAACAGCACCACGAGCCAGATGCCGACCGCAGCCCGGCGGTGGTCGAAGCACCAGGCGCCGAGGCGGGCCAGGGCGCCGGGCGCCGGGACGGTGGCGGTGCCGGACGACGCCGGTCGATGGTGGTCGGCGGCGGTCCCGCCGACGGTGCGTTGGTCAGGGGGTCGTGTCTGCATGCTTCGACCATCGATCACCGAGGTCGAAGCGGCGTCGGATCCTGGTCGAGCATCGGTCGAGGACCGGTCGACCCGTCCGATCCGGGCTCGATCAGCTCGATTCGGCCCCGTCGGCCAGCTCCCGCAGGAGCTCGACCAGCAGCTCGAGGGCCTGCTGGTCGCTGATGTCGAGCGAGGCGGCCCGCTCCCGTCTGCGCATCGCCTCGGGATCGCCGACGACCCGCTCGATCGAGTCGGAGACGAGCAGCCGGAACGCCGGACCCTCCACGTTGAGCAGCCCGGTGACGTCGAGGTAGCCGAGCATCGTGGCGGCGAGATCGATCCGGTCGTAGTCGATCATGAGGTTCACGAACTCGATGGCCACCATCGTGGCCCCGCTGAGGTTGTTGATCTCCAGCAGCTCGGCTGCGTAGTCGCGCAGCACCATGAACGCCCGGCGGTGGTGGCCCTGGTCGAACAGCGCCCTGGCCATCAGCACCTCGTTCGGCGAGTTGGTCTCGGGAGGCACCTCGACGGCCAGCGCCCGGTCGTAGTAGTGCCGAGCCCGCTCGTCGTCGCCCCGGAAGTCGGCGGCCGCCGCCCGCATGTACAGCGACCAGTTGAGGAACGTCGGCGGCCCCTGACGCTCGAACCGGCTCACCAGGTCGTCGATGTGGGGCTCGGCCATCTCGAGGTCGCCGTCGCCGAGCAGGGTGCCGGCCCGGAAGATCCGGAAGAGGTCGGCCAGGTACGGCTCGTCCCGTCGCTCCAGCTCGACGATCACCTCGGCGGCGACCGCTGGCAGCGTCCCGGTCTCGGACAGCGCCGCCTTGGCGGCCCTGGCGAAGAGGTGGTCGGACGGCCCGTAGCGCGCCGCCAGCTTCTCGTAGGCCTCGCGATCGCTGGTCATCGAGTAGTAGAACGCCGACCACATGAGGGCCCGGGCCGTGATCTCCCTGCCGACGTCATGGTGCCGGTTCGAGCCCCGTTCGGTCATCGCCAGGATGCGAAGGGCCCAGTCGGCCAGCTCGCCGACGCTGCGGCGGGTGATGGTCTGCGGCGCGAGGGGCCCGACCAGCCCGGCCGCCAGCGGGAGGTCGTCGGTGGCCTCGGCATGATCGAAGGCGGCTCGCAGGTTCGGCCACAGATCGGCCAGCCGACCGGAGCCTTCGACCTCGCCCCAGCCGGCGAGCATGGCGGTGATGCGCCCGACCTCCTCGGTGACGTAGCGAGCGTGGCGAGCGGCCAGGTCGTCGGGATCGTCGTGCTCGGCCAGCTGCTCGGCCCCGAACTGGCGCATGGTCTCCAGCAACCGGAACCGCCGGCCCGATCGACCCGACTCGACGAGCACCATCGACCGCTCGACCAGGTCGTCGAGCAGGGAGCCGATGTCGCCGACGGGGAGATCCTCGTCCGATGCGGTCCGCTCGGCTGCGACGAGGTCGAACGAGCCGGCGAACACGGCCAGCCGGCGGAAGAGCACCTGCTCGCTCGGGGTCAGGAGGTCGTGCGACCACTGGATCGTGGCCCGCAGGGTGCGGTGGCGCTCGACGCTGCGCCGTCGCCCGCCCGAGAGGAGCCGGAAGCTGTCGTCGAGCCGTGTCACCAGGTCGTCCGGGGTGAGGGTCCGGACCCGGGCCGCAGCCAGCTCGATGGCGAGCGGGACGCCGTCGAGCCGGCGGCAGATCTCGGCGACGGTCTGGCGGTTGGCCTCGAGGTCGAACGAGCGGTCGGCGGCCTGGGCCCGGCGGCCGAACAGCTCGACCGCTGCGGTGTCGATGTCGAGCGGGCCGACGGTGACGAGCTGCTCGCCGGCCAGCCCGAGGCCTTCGCGGGAGGTGGCCAGGATGCGGACGCCAGAACCCTGAGCCTCGGGGTCGTCGGGGCCCCGGCGGTCGCCGACGATGTCACCGTCGCCGGCCCGGGCCAGTGCCTCGGCCACCGCAGCGGCCCCGTCGACCACGTGCTCGCAGTTGTCGAGCACCACCAGGGCCCGCCGACTGGCGACGGTGGCGACGACCGAGTCGAGGAGCGAGCGGCCGCGTACCTCCTGCACGTCGAGGGCGTCGGCCACGGCCCGGACCACGTCGTCGGACGACGCGACATCGGCCAGCTCGACCAGCCAGGCCCCCGCCGACAGCTCGGTTGCCGCCAGCTCGGCTGCGGCCAGGCTGAGGCGGGTCTTGCCGATCCCGCCGGGTCCGACCAGCGTCACGACCGGGGCGTCGGCCAGGGCCTGCACCGTGGCATCGAGCAGCTCGGCCCGACCGAGCAGCGGGCCCGTCGCCCTCGGCAGCCGACCGTCGCGGCTGCCGGTGACCCGGAGCGGCGGGTGGACGTCGTGGCCGAGCTGGACCAGCGTCTGGTCGGACGAGGTGGCGGCCAGGCGGACCGGACCGAGCTCGCGCAGCTCGACTCGGAGGTCGTTGGCGCCGAGAAGGGCGGCGGTGACCGCGGTCAGCAGGATCTGACCGCCGTGGCCGGCCTCGGCCACCCGGGCGGTCAGGTTGACCGCCGGTCCGAAGAAGTTGCCGTCGCGCTCCTCGGCGTCGCCGGTGTGGAGCCCGATCCGCACCCGGACGTCGATCCCCTCCGGCCATGGCTCCGACTCGATCGCCGACCGGACCGCGACCGCCCAACGGGCGGCGTCGTCGGCCCGATGGAACGCCACCCCGAGCGAGTCGCCGCCGGTGGCGAACACGTGACCGTTCCACCGGTCGGCGGCCCGACCGACGATGTCCTCGTGGCGGGCGATCGCCCGGCCGGTCAGGTCCCGGTCGGCGGCCCAGAGGCGGCTGGCGCCGTCGACGTCGGAGAAGGCGAACGTCACGGTGCCCGAGGGCACCCCCGTGGACGGTCCGCCGGGACCGGCCGTGCGGGCCCGGTCGACGTCGGGTCGGTCGAGCTCGGCGTCGTGGTCGAGGATCCTGGCCTCCAGCTGCTGGAGTCGTGGCCCGGGCTCGACGCCGAGATCCTCGATCAGCCGGGTCCGAGCCTGGGTGTAGGCGGCGAGGGCCTCGGCCTGGCGACCGCTGCGGTACAGGGCGGTCATCAGCAGCGCCCAGAGGCCCTCCCGGAACGGGTGGGCGGCGGTCAGCTCGGTCAGGCGGCCGATCGTGGCGGCCGGGTCGCGATCGATCGCCTGGGCGGCCTCGGTCTCGACGGCGCCGAGCCAGCGCTCGACCAGGCCGGCGACCGGGGCGGTGAGCCCGCCCGGATCGAGGCCGGCCAGGGGCGCCCCCGTCCACTCGCCGAGCGCACCTGCGATGTCGCCGTCGGCCAGCCGCCGCTCGAACCGAACCGTGTCGACGGCCTCGGGCTCGACGTCGAGCCGGTAGGCCGACCCGATCCGCACCACCCGGTCCGGTCCGAGCGCCTTGCGGAGCTGGGTGGCGTACGACTGGAGCGTCTTCTCGGCGGTGCGGGGCGGATCGTCGCCCCAGACCAGCTCGACCAGCCGGCTGACCGGCACCGCGGCCTGCGGCGACAGGGCCATGGCGGCCAGGAGGAGCTGGCACTTGGCCGGCCCGACCTCGACCTCGCGGCCGTCGACCTCGGCCGCCACCCCGCCGAGCAGCGCGACCCGGAGCGGCGTGTCGCTCCCGGGGTCGGCTGCGTCCGGCGGTGATGTCACGTGATCTCCGTCAGGTCCCTGCGTCGGTGTTCGAGCGTCGGATTCGGCATGGGTCGACCGCTCCATCATGGTCGATCCGGCCGGTCGAGTTCCGGTTGTGTCCCGGTCGTGTCCGGTCCGGGCGACCCCGCCCGAGCCCTCGGATTCGGGCCCGGTGGTGCGGATTGACGGCCCTCGTCCAGCAACTACCATCGCGTTGTCGCGGTGGAAGGCGGATCATGACGGAAGGCCACAGTTCGTCCAGCGGATCCGGCGCGTCCACGCGGCGTGGTTTCCTTCGGCGGGCCGGAGTCGGGGCGACGGCGGCCGTGGCTGCGCCGGCGGTGCTGGCGGCCTGTTCCCGTCTCGGTGGCGGTGACGAGGTGGCCGGGGCCGCCGGTGGCGCCGGCTCCGACACCGGCAACGCCAGCTCGGACGAGGTGATCTCCTCCGATCCGGTCGAGTGCCCCGAGCCGGCCACGGCCGCGGCGCCGGCCGACGAGCTGCCGCTGGTCGAGTGGGAGATGCCGACGAGCTGGCCGACCAGCCTGCCGACCCTGTGGGGTGGGGCCCAACGGTTCGCCGACCGGGTCAGCGCACTCACCGGCGGCCGGTTCCGGATCACCCCCCGCTCGGCCGGTGAGGTCGCGGGACCCTTCGAGGTCCTGCCGCTCGTCGCCGAGGGCCGGTTCTCGATCGGCTCATCGGCCTCCTACTACTACACCGACCTCAGCCCGGCCCTGGCGTTCGGCACCGCAGTGCCCTTCGGGCTCACGCACCGCCAGGGCCTCTCGTGGCTCCACTCGGGCGGCGGGCTCGACCTGCTCCAGGAGATCCACGCCAACCGGTTCAACGCCATCCAGTTCCCGGTCGGCGCAACCGGGGCCCAGATGGGTGGCTGGTTCCGCAAGGAGCTGAACTCGCTCGCCGACCTGCAGGGTCTGCGGATGCGGATCCCTGGCCTCGGGGGTCGGGTGATGGCTCGGCTCGGCGTCGAGCCGGTCAACATCGCCGCCGGCGAGATCGTCACCAACCTCCAGGACGACACGATCGACGCCGCCGAGTTCGTCGGGCCGTTCGACGACTCCGCCCTCGGGCTCGAGCAGGGCGCGCAGTTCTACTACTACCCGGGGTTCTGGGAGCCCGGGCCGATCACCGACGTCCAGATCAACCTCGACGAGTGGAACCGGCTCCCGGTCCAGTACCAGGAGGCGATCCGATCGGCGGCGTTCGAGACGACGGCCCGCATGGTCGCCGACTACGACGCCCTCAACGGCCTGGCCCTCAACGATCTGGTGGCGTCCGGCGTCGAGCTGCGGCTGTTCCCGGACGACATCCTCGACGCCGGTCGTGCGGCCTCCGGCATCATCCTCGACGAGATCGCAGCTGGCGACGACGACTTCGCCAGGGTGCTGGCCAACTGGCGCGAGTTCCGCCGCCAGGTCAGCCCCTGGTTCAGCCTGGCCGAGGCGGCGCTGCTGCAATGAGCGACGACCACGACCCTGCCCGCGTCACCCGGTCGTTCTACCCGGCGCCGCAGCGAAGCCCCCGTCCGGTCCGGGGCGGCCGGCGGATCGAGGCCCCGGTGCCTCGGCCCACCCACCGGTCGACGGAGCTTCGTCGACCCCGGGTCGACGACCACTACGCCGCCCGGCCCCGCACCCGCAAGCGGCGCCGGCGGTTCCCGCCCCGGTCGCCGGAGCTCACCGCCATCGGTTTCGTCGCCGTGCTGTTCGCCATCGGGGCCTTCCTCTATGTCGTCGTCCTCGACCAGGACCTGCCGGGAGGCGACCCGGCCGCCGTCGACGAGGCCGCCTCGCCGTCGACCGCCGATGGCGCAGGGGCCGATGGATCGGGTGACGGCGCCGGCTCGACCGGCTCGACCGATGACGAGCAGGAGGCGGGCGACGACACGGCGGGCGCCGTCGACGGGTCGGATGGGGACGAGGACGGCGAGGCCGTCGCCGATGCGGGCACCGGTGACGGCACGACCACGTCGACGTCCGAGCCCGAGCCGACCTCCGTGCCGCCGAGCCTGACCCCCGACGTCGACGGGGTCCTCGACACCAACGGCATCGTGCTCAGCGGAGCGGTCCCGTCCGACGACGGCCTCGACCGGTTGGTGGCCACGCTCACGGTCCTGTCCGGTCCAGGCGGGCTGGTCGACGCGTCGGAGGTGCTCGTCGATCCGGCGGCACCGCCCGTCCGCCAGGTGGCGTTGTCGGTGTCCGACCGGATCGGGTTCTCGGTCAACGCCGACACGATCGAGGTCGAGCTCCTCCCGATCCTCGACCGGCTCGTCGAGCTGATGCAGGCCGACCAGATGATCACGGTCGCGGTGCTCGGCCACACCGACGCCGGCGGCGTCGACTTCGAGAACCTGGCGCTGTCGCAACGGCGGGCCGAGGCGGTCGTTGACTACCTCGCCGAGCAGGGCGTCAACCGGTTCCGGCTCGAGCCGTCCGGGCGGGGCAGCACCGAGCCGGTCGCCTCGAACGACACGGCTGAGGGCCGGGCCCTGAACCGCCGGATCGAGTTCACGATCTTCGGGCTGGCGATCGGGTAGTCGCCGCTTCCGGCGGCGTCGGTTCGTGGCCGCTTCAGGCGGCGTCGGCCAGCCCGCCGGCGGCGACCAGGATGGTCGTGTCGAGGTAGTGGGCGAAGGGGTTGACGATCCGGCGTCCGCCGGTGAGGCACCACTCGGCGAACTCGGCACGCTGGTCGGCGTCGTCGAGGTCGACCTGCAGCACGGCGCCGGGGCTCATCCGCTCCAGCTCGGTGGCCACCGCAGAGGCCAGGTAGGCGGTGCAGCGGTCGGGGGCGATCAGCACGGCGTCGACCGCCGGCCCGGTTCGGAGGTGGCGGCGGAGGCCGGCCCTGGTTCGTCTGGTCGAAGCGTTGGTAGCCATGGTGACACCGTCGCCCGCGCCGCTTCCCCGAACCTTCCCGCGCCGGTCGTCAGCCCTTCACGTAGGCATCGGCCAGCTGGTCGACGACGGCGAAGAACTCCTCGGCGCACTCGGCGATGATGTCGGCGACCGGCCTGACCTCGTCGATGCGGCCGGCGACCTGGCCGCCGAGGGCGATGGCGGCCTCCATGTCGCCGCCGAAGTAGAGGTCCTTGGCGTTGCCGAACTGGCCGAAGACGTTGTCCTCGGACCACTGCATGCCGAGCGTCCGGTCGGTCTTGAGGGCCCGGAGGGCGGGGGAGTGGCGCTGGTTGAGGAACACGGTGTCGGTCTCCGCCGCCCCGGTGATCGACTTCTTCCAGTTGTCGTGGACCGGGCTCTCGGCCGCCGACACCATCCGGGTCCCCATCTGCACCGCCTCGGCCCCGAGGGCGAAGGCGGCGGCCATCGTCGAGCCGTCGAGCATCCCACCGGCGGCGACGATCGGCACGTCGACCTTGGAGCGGACGAGCGGCAACAGCACCATCGACGCCACCGGGTCGGGGTTCTTGAACCCACCGCCCTCGCCGCCCTCGACGATCAGACCGTCGACGCCGGCCTCGACCGCCTTCAGCGCCCCCCGAAGCGTCGGGACCACGTGGTACACGATCAGCCCGGCCTCCTTGAGCTGGGCCGTGTACTGCATCGGGTTGCCGGCCGACGTCGTCACGAACCGGACTCCCTGGTCGATGATGAAGTCGACGATGCCGGGATCGCGCACGAAGGCCTGGGCCACGTTCACGCCGAACGGCTTGTCGGTGAGGTCTCGCATCTTGGCGATCTCGATGCGGATCTCGTCGAGCTCGCCGGACGAGGTCTCGATGATCCCGAGACCGCCGGCGTTGGAGACCGCCGAGGCCAGCTGGGAGCGGGCGATCCAGCCCATCGGGGCCTGCACGATCGGGATCTCGATGCCGAGGGCCCGGGTGATCCGGTTGTCGAAGCGCGTCATGGCCCGACCCTACGGTCGCTCGGTCCAACCGGTCCAGGCTGGGATCGGGGCCGACGATTCGCGGCGGCAACGCCTGGCCCGCTGGTGGTCCGGCTCGAGACGTGCTTTCCTGGCCGCGGAGGTGGGCATGGGCCACATGGTGACCGTCGCAGCTGTCGTGGCCGGGCCGGACAGGCCATGACGTCGGTCGTGGTGATCGGGGCCGGCATCGTCGGGGCCAGCGCGGCCAACCACCTGGCCAGAGCCGGGGCCGAGGTCACGGTGATCGACCGGGCCCAGACGGGCAAGGCCACCCTGGCCGGGGCCGGGATCGTGTGCCCGTGGGCGTCGGCCATGGACGACGGGCCGCTGATCGACCTCTACGTCCGGGGTGCGGCCTACTACCGGGAGCTGCTCGGTGACCTCGGGGTCGGTGACGCCGATCCCGGGCTTGGCTACCGCCGGGTCGGGGCCCTCGTCGTCTCGAACGAGCCCGACGAGCTGGAGGAGGCCAGGGACCGGATCGATCGCCGGTCGGCCAGCGGTGCCGTGCTCGGCCTCGACGTCGCCGACCACGTCGGCGACGTGCGCCTGCTCGACAACGCCGAGGCCCGAGCCCTGTTCCCGCCGTTGCGGACGGGTCTCGACGCCCTCCACGTCTCCGGCGGGGCCCGGGTCGATGGGCGACTGCTGGCCGAGGCGCTCCTGGAACGGTCCGAGGTGGCTCGGGTGGTGTCGCCAGCGCGAGCCGATCTGGTGGTCGACGGGTCGAGGGTGGCCGGCGTTCGAGTCGGCCTGGAGACGGTGGTGGCCGACGCGGTCGTCGTCGCCGGCGGGGCCTGGACCAACGACGTGCTGGCACCGCTCGGGATGGATCGGCCGATCGACGTCGAGCCCCAGAAGGGACAGATCCTCCACCTCGGACTCGACGTCGACACCAGCCGCTGGCCGGTCCTCTTGCCCCCGGGTCCCCACTACCTCCTGGCCTTCGACGACGGCCGGGTCGTGGTCGGCGCCACCAGGGAGACCGGGTCGGGCTTCGACACCAGGGTGACCGCAGCCGGGCAGGCCGAGGTGCTCGACACCGCCCTGTCGATCGCGCCGGGGCTGGCCAACGCCGAGGTGCTGGAGACCCGGGTCGGTCTCCGACCCCTGGCCGGGGGTCTGCCGAGCCTCGGTCAGGTCCTCGGTGTCGACGGGCTCTGGGTCGGCACCGGTCTCGGGCCGGCCGGGCTGACCATCGGCCCCGTCTTCGGGCGGGCCCTGGCCGACCTGGTCCTCGACAAGCCGCCGATCTTCCCGGTCGAGGACTTCTCACCGGCTCGGTGATCCACGGCCGTCCGCCCCCGGGCCCACGAGGCCATTCGCCGGCCGGCCATCCGAGGCCGGAGATCGATCGCCCCGGCCCCGAGCGGCCGCTCCCGGTCGGGCTCGCCCCGACCCGGATCGCTCAGCTGCCCCGGTGGACGACCACGCCGGGCCGCTGGCCGGTCACGGCTCCGCCGTCGACCACCCGGTCGCCGTTGACCCAGACCCCGACGATCCCGTCCGGCACCGCGGTCGGGTCGGCCCACGTGCCGGTGTCGAGGATCCGCTCCGGGTCGAACAGCACGAGATCGGCGTGCGCCCCGACCCGGATCTCGCCCCGATCGGTGAACCCGAACCGCTCGGCCGGGGTCGCCGTCATGCGGCGGACGGCGTCCGCCAGCTCCAGCAACCCCTCGTCGCGAACGTAGTGGCCGAGGATCCGGGGATAGGTGTGGTGGAGGCGGGGGTGGGGCTTGCTGCCGCCGGGCACGCCGTCGCTCCCGACCATGATCGCCTCGTGGCCCATCACCAGGCGGACGTCGTCCTCCGACATCGTGTCGATGACGATGATGCAACGCCGGCCCTCGGCCTCGACGATCCGGTCGGCCATCGCCCGCCCGTCGATCCCCTCATCGTCACCGATGGCGGCGACCGTGCGACCCTCCCACTCGGGGTGACCGGGGGCGGCGCAGATCAGCACGTCGGCCGGGGTGATGTGGCCGAACGGTGAGGGTCCGTCGAGGGCGCCGGCCCGCACGACCTGCTCGAGCAGGGTGCTGCCGCGGGTGTAGGGGTAGTGGTCGGCCATGACGTCGACGCCCCTGGCCCTGGCGGCATCGATCCGGGCCAGGGCCTCGACCACGGTGCCCCAGTTCGACCGACCGGACGCCTTCAGGTGGGAGATCTGCAGCGGGACCCCGGTGATCTCGGCCACCTCGATCGACTCGTCGATCGAGGCGAGGAGCTCGTCGCCCTCGTCGCGCATGTGGGTGGCGTAGATCCCCCCGGCCTCGGCCACCAGCCGGTTCAGGTCGATCAGCTCGCTCGACGCGGCGTAGCGGCCGGGTTCGTAGGCCAGGCCGGACGACAGGCCGACGACCCCGTCGTCGAGCGCACCGGTGAGCAGCTCGAGCAGGGCCGCCCGCTCGGCTGCGTCCGGCCGACGGTCGGTGCGCAGGCCCATCACCGCCGTCCGGATCGTGCCGTGGCCGACGAGCGCCGCCACGTTGACCGCGGGGCCCCGATCGTCGAGCGCGGCGAGGTAGTCGCCCATCCGGTCGAAGCCGGTGCCGCCGAATCCGCCCTCGGTCATCGGGGCGACCGACGAGCCGCAGTTGCCGACCACGACCGAGGTCACCCCCTGGAGGGTCTTGCAGGCGTGGTCGGGGTCGACGAGGACGGCGGTGTCGTCGTGGGTGTGGACGTCGATGAAGCCGGGGGCGAGCACGAGCCCCCGCCCGTCGATCCGAGCAGCGCCGGGGTCGATGCCGTCGCCCCCGCCTGGCCCGGCCTCCCGTTCGGCGTCCCGCCCGGCTTCGCCGGTGATCGCCGTGATCCGCCCATCGCCGACCGCCACGTCGCCGACGAACCCCGGGGCCCCGGTCCCGTCGAGGACGGTCGCCTGCTCGATCACCAGCTCGTGTGCACGCATCCGGCGATTGTCGGCCCCCTCAGCCCCGTCGGGCAAGGGCCGTAACGGCCTGTTAGCGCCCCGGGCCCACGGTGGAACCGACGGCTCGACCGGCGAGCGGTCGGGGAACGGAGGCGAGAACGATGTTGGGATTCCTTGGCTACCCGTCGTGGCTGTGGCCATTGGTGGCGGTCGCTGCCGCCACGTGGCTGGTCGTGGTCGTCGTCGGCCACGCCATCCGGCCGAAGTACCGCCGTCTGTTCGGCTGGCGAGCACCGCTCAAGTCGCTGGAGAACGCCCTGCTCCCCTGCATCGGCGCCCAGCTCTACTACTGGCTGGCCCTGATCGTGCTGTGGACGCCGGTGTGGTGGCTCGCCCGGGCCGCGAGCGCCGCGACCGGCGCCGGCACTGCGACCGCCTGGTTCGTCACCGCAGTCGGGCTCTTCTACGGCGGTTGGCTCGTGCGGGGCTTCGCCGGTCGAAGCGTCGACCGCAGCCTCGCCATGCCGGACGGTGGCGACGAGGGCCCGCCACCGTCCGGCCGCAGGCGGGTCGCGGTGATCGGGGCCGGGATGGCCGGGCTGGTTGCGGCCAAGGAGCTCCGGGACGAGGGCCACGAGGTGGTCGTGTACGAGCGCACGTCCGGGCCAGGCGGCGTGTGGGCGGCGAGCAAGGCCCGCGGCGGCGTGGCCTGGGGCTCGACGATGACCTCGACCGGGGCGCTCAACACCGTGCTGTCCGACTCGGTCCGCGACCTCTACCACCCGGCGAACGGGCGCTTTCCCCACCACTTCGACCGGGCCCAGTTCCACGACCTGCTGATCGACTTCGAGGCCGACCACGGCGTGTTCGCCGACACGCTGGTGTGCGACACCGAGGTCGAGGCGATGACCCGGATCCCCGGTCCCGGGAGTGGGACCGGGGCCGGTGACGACGATCGCGGCGGCGACCGGTGGCGGTTGCGGCTCCGGGACACCGTCGACGGCACCCGCTTCGAGGAGACGTTCGACGCCGTCACGATCTGCACCGGGCTCAACAAGGAGGCGTTCACCCCCGAGATCGATGGCCGAGACCGGTTCCTCGGACCGCAGCTCCACGCCGAGGACTACCGCCCGGCCGAGGTCGAGCGGTTCGCCGGCCGGCGGGTGCTCGTGGTCGGCATGGGGGAGACGGCCTCCGACGTGGTCAAGGACCTCGTCGACAACGGAGCCGAGCACGTCTACGTGTCGCAGCGGGGACCGACGTGGGTCATCCCCCGCGACGTCGGGAGCCTCCCGCCCGACCACGTCGAGACCCGCCTCCTGCACGACGGACCGATGCTGCACCGGTGGCTGGTGCTGGCCACCGGCGTCGTCCCGTTCGGGCTCCTCCCGCTGCTGCGACCGACCCGGGTCAAGGTCCACAACCCGCTGCACGTGCTGCGGATCCTCGTGTGGAACCACCCGCGCAAGTGGCAGCTGTGGCGGCTGAGCGCCCTCAACTGGACCAAGTCAGACAACCTCTACTTCGCCATGGACACCGGTCGGGCCACCGTGGTCCGCGACGTCGAGCGCCTGGAGGAGGATGCGGCGGTGTTCGCCGACGCCGGTCGGCGACCGGTCGACGCCGTGATCTACTGCACCGGCTACCGGCCTGGTCCATCGCTGCTCCCGCCATCGGCCGGGGCCGTCGACGGCACCGGCGGGGGACCGGCGGTGCCCCGCAGCGCACGCGATCTCTACAAGCTCACGATCCCGCCAGACCATCCCCACGTCGCCTGCATCGGCTTCGCCCGTGGCCAGATCGGCGCCATCACCCTCAGCTCCGAGCTGCAGGCCCGCTGGTGGGCCCTCGTCGTGTCGGGCAAGCGCCGGCTGCCGCCGGCGCCGGCGATGCGCCGCCACGTCGCCGACCTCCGCCACCACGGGCGCCGCTTCCACCAGCCGACCAGGACGACGCCGACGTTCGCCTCTTCGGTGGCCCGCCAGGACATCGGCTGCGAGCCCGACCTGTTCCGGCTGTTCCGCACCGACCGCCGCCTCTGGTTCGCCGTGCTCATGGGACCGGTGTGCGCCGCCCAGTTCCGGCTGCGGGGCCCGCAGGCTTGCGTCGAGCGGGCCAGGTCCCAGCTACTGGCGCCGCAGGCCGTGCAGAGCGACGACTACGTCGACTCGGTCGACCTGCTCACCAACACGCTCCCGCTCGCGGCGCTCGTCGTCCCCCTGATGGCGGCCTGGAGCCGCATCCTGCCCGGCTTCAACGCCCGCCACGCCACGAGGTCGTACATCTGAGCGGCATTTGACGGGCCTACCGGTTGCGGAGCGCGCCCCACAGCTTGCGCAGCTTGCCCTCGGGCACCAGCGACAGCGAGTAGACCCGCACGTCGCCGATCGCCGAGAACGCCTTGACCCGAACGACCGGACCACCCTCGATCGGGGTCGAGAGGCCCTGGCGCTTGTCGCCGATCAGGGTGGAGGCGTCGACCTGGACCCGGGCCCCGTCCGGCACGATCACCTTGACGTCGCCGATGATCGAGCGGGCGCTCACCGTCACCCCGTCGGGCCCGATCGCGGCAGACGACAGGTCGACGGTGGCGTCGCCGATCAGCGTGGCCACGGTGAGGTCGTCGCCGACGGCGATCCAGCCGCCGACCTCGGCGTCACCGATCAGGCTCACGTTCGACGCCGGTGCCAGGTGCCTCGCCGTCGACGGAGGCGGGGGCTGGTGCAGAACGGGAAGGTCGGCGGTCGCCCGCTCCAGCTCGCCCATCGTCGCGGCCGCATAGACGGCGCCGAAGCGGTCGTCGAGCTCCTCGAATGCGAGGTGGTCCTCCGCCATCGCCTGCTGGATGCGGTCGATCACCAGCTGGCGCTCGGCGTCGGTCGGCCGACGGCTCGGATCGGGACCGGAGCCGGCGGGAACGGGTGACGAGGGCGTGCTCATGGTCCCAGTCTGCCTCCGTGACGCTTGTCGCACGACCGCGGTGGCCTGGCCCGCCCTCCGGCCGACCCGTAGCATTCGGGCCAGCCTCGATCGCACCGCAGATCGCAACACCTCGACGGCCGGAGGACCCGATGACCGACCAGCGAATCCCGACCGCGCTCACGGACCAGGCTCCGGTGGAGGCGCCCGTCTGGCACAAGACCGCCTGCGTGCTGTGCTCGTGCAACTGCGGGGTCGAGGTCCGCCTCGACGGTCGGCGGATCACCCGGGTCAAGGGCAACAAGGCCCACCTCGCCTCCAAGGGCTACACGTGTGAGAAGGCGCTCCGGATCGACCACTACCAGAACGGGCGCGACCGGCTGACCACGCCGCTGCGGCGCCGGCCCGACGGCAGCTACGAGGAGATCGACTGGGACACCGCCATCGCCGAGGTGGCGGCCGGGCTCCGGCGGGTCGGCGGCGACGCCACCCTGTATTACGGCGGCGGCGGCCAGGGCAACCACCTGGTCGGGGCCTACGGCTCGGCCACCAGGCGGGCCTTCGGGATGACCCGCCGGTCGAACGCCCTGGCCCAGGAGAAGACCGGCGAGGCCTGGGTCGACGGCCGCATGTTCGGCACCCACACCTCGCCCGACTTCCACCACAGCGAGGTGGCGATCTTCCTCGGCAAGAACCCGTGGCACTCCCACGGCATCCCCGAGGCCAGGCGCACGATCAAGGCCATCTCGGCCGACGAGGATCGGGCCCTCGTGGTCATCGACCCCCGCCGCACCGAGACCGCTGACATCGCCGACCATCACCTCCAGGTCGTTCCCGGCACCGACGCCTTCTGCCTGGCTGCGCTGCTGGCCCTGCTGGTGGAGCGCGGCCACGTCGACCGGCGGTGGCTCGAGGCCAACGCCGTGGGGGCGGAGCCGGTGCTGGCCGCCCTCGCCGAGGTCGCGATCGACGACTACGCCGACCGCTGTGGCATCGACCGGGGCGAGCTGGAGGCGGTGGCCGACCGGATCGGTCGGGCCGCCAGCGTCGCCATCCTGGAGGACCTCGGGGTCGAGATGGCGCCGAACTCGACGCTGGTGTCGTGGCTGCAGAAGCTGGTGTGGGCCCTGACCGGCCACTTCGCCAAGCCGGGCGGCATGAACACCCACTCGTCGATGGCGCCGCTCTTCAACTACTCGGCCGCCGGGGCCGAGCCCGCCGACCCGGTGACCGGCAGCCCGATCATCTCCGGCCTGCTGGTCTGCAACGAGATCGCCGAGGCCGCCCTCGCCGAGGGCCACCCCGATCGGATCCGGGCCATGTTCATCGAGAGCGCCAACCCGGTGCACTCGCTCGCCGACTCCCAGCAGTTCCGGGAGGCGATGCGGTCGCTCGAGTTCTCCGTTGTCATCGACGTGGCCATGACCGAGACCGCCCGTGAGGCCCACTACGTGCTGCCGGCCTGCAGCCAGTACGAGAAGGCGGAGGCGACGTTCTTCAACCTCGAGTTCCCCGAGAACGTGTTCTACCTCCGGCCGCCATTGCTCGAGCCGCTCGGTGACTCGCTGCCCGAGGCCGAGATCCACGCCCGCCTGATCCGGGCCGCCGGGGTCTACACCGACGCCGACCTGGAGCCGCTTCACGCCGCCGCCGCCCGGTGCGGGCCCGGCGACTACCAGCCGTTCGGGGCGGCCATGATGGCGGCCGGGGCCGAGCGGCCCGAGCTGGCCGGCGTCGCCTCGGTCATCCTCTACGAGACCCTCGGCCCGATCCTGCCCGACGGCCTCGCCCCGGCTGCGGTGCTGTGGTTCAGCGCCCAGCAGACGGCCATGCGCTACGGCGACGCCGTTCGGGCCGCCGGCATCTCCGGCAGCGATCAAGACGGGGACCGGGCGCTCGGCGACAACCTGTTCGAGGCGATCCTGGCCGGCGAGGACGGGGTCACGTTCACCCGCCACGACTACGGGCAGGCCTGGTCGTTGGTCAAGACCGGCGACGGCAAGATCAAGCTCGACCTGCCCGAGATGGTGACGGCGCTCCGGGACCTGCCGGACCGACCGACCACCTACGCCACCGACGACTACCCGTTCGTGCTGTCGGCCGGCGAGCGGCGGAGCTTCACCGCCAACACGATCATCCGCGACCCCCGGTGGCGCAAGCGCGACGCCGAGGGCTCGCTGCGGATGCACCCGGCGGACGCCGACGAGCTCGGCGTCGACACCGGCTCCCGGGTCCGGGTGGTGACGAAGCGGGGCGCGGCCGAGGCCACCGTCGAGACGACCGACACGTTGCTGCGGCGCCACATCACCCTGCCGAACGGGCTCGGGCTCGACTACCCGGCCGATCTCGACGACGGCGCCGATGACGACGATGACGACAGCTCGCCGACGACGGAGATCAAGATCACCGGCGTCCCCCCGAACGAGCTGACCGCCGCCGACTGGAAGGACGAGATCGCCGGCACGCCGTGGCACAAGCACGTGCCGGCCCGGGTCGAGCCGATCCCGGCATGAGCGCCGACGCCGCCCCCGGGGCCGGGCCCGCCGCTGCCGATGGCCGGCCCGACGACGACCCGCAGGCCTGGTCCGCCCTGGCCGAGCTGTACCACCGGTTCCTCACCGGCACCCTGCTCGCCCTCGTGGTCCGGGCCGGGACCGGGCCGGCGGCCGAGGTGGTGTTCCGGACCTTCCGGCGCCAGCACCTCGACGCCTTCCTGCCCGGGCTCGACAAGCTCGGACTCACCGACGAGCCCCATGCCGTGGCCTGCGCCAAGTACCACGTGCTCTCCAACGCCCTCGGCGGGGTCCGGGTCGAGTGGATCCCCGAGTCCGACACCAAGTCGTGGGTCCGCTACCGGCCGCCCCGCTGGATCTTCGACGGCACCGCGGTGTGCGGCATCCCGACCGAGCTGAGCCGGGCCATGCTGCGGGGCTGGCACGGTCACAACGGCGCCACCCTCGGCAACGACAACCTCGGTTTCGTCTGCACCAAGCAGACCACCGACGGCCAGCCCGGCCTGGAGGGCTACTACACCGAGGAGTCCGAGCCGCTCCCGGAGGACGAGAAGGTCCGCTACCGCCCCGGCGAGGAGCCGCCCGGCCCGTCGGTCGAGCTGCCGCTCCCGTCGTGGGACCCGGTCAGGCTGGCCAAGGTCGACCGCAACTACGCCGCCACCTACATCCGGACCCTGCTGCCGGCTATGGGGGAGGTGCTCGGCCCCGCCACCGCCGGGGCGATCGGCCGCATCGCCGGTCGCCAGATCGGGATGCAGTTCCACCCGACGGTGCTCGAGCTCCTCGGCGACGAGGTGCCCGACCTCCGCTCGACCCCGGACCCGGCCGCCTTCGCCGGCCGACTGGCCCGCCTCCTGGCCGGCCACGGCGCCGCCATCGACGTCGGCCCGTCGCGACCCGGGTGGACCGTCGAGTGGGTGCCCAGGATGTTCACCGGTCCACAGGCGTCGTCGGTGTTCGAGGCCTGGAACGGGCTGTGGGAGGGCATGGCCGAGATGGAGGGACTGCACCTCCACGTCGAGGGCCGTCACGATCAGGGCGAGCCGGTCGACGCCTGGCGGGTGACCGTCCCCCGCTGAGGGGCGTGGCGTCGGCCACAGCGGGCCGGTCCGATCCGGCGGCCCCGGCGCCGGTGCGATAGACCGGGGTCGTGCTCAACCGCCTCGTCGACGCCGCCATCGAAGCGACCGTGGTCGGCAGCTTCACCAAGATCGGACCGGCCGTCCGGTCGCGCCTCGACGCCTGGGAGCCGATCGACGTCGACCTGACCGGCACCACGATCCTGCTGACCGGCGGCTCGTCCGGCCTCGGTCGGGAGACCTCGCGCCGGCTCGTCGGGCTGGGGGCCACGGTCCACCTCACCTCGCGGTCGGCGACCAGGGCCGAGGCGGTGGCCGAGGAGTTGAGCGAGGGCAGCCCCGGCATGGCGATCGGCCATGCGCTCGACACCGGCGAGCTGGAGTCGGTCGATGCGCTGGTCCGTACCGTCGAGGACCGGCTCGACGGTGCCGGCCTCGACGTGTTGCTCCACAACGCCGGCGCCCTCACCGATCGTCACGAGACCAACAGCGCCGGCGTCGAGCAGACCCTCGCCTCGCACCTCGTCGGCCCCTACGCGCTGACCCTCGAGCTCCGCCCCCATCTGTCGCCCGGCGCCAGGGTTCTCTGGATGTCGAGCGGCGGGATGTACACCCAGGGCCTCGACGTCGACCGGCTCGAGCTGAGCCCGGGCGATTACCAGGGGGCCGTTGCCTACGCCAGGGCCAAGCGGGCCCAGGTCGAGCTGGTGACCCATCTCGCCCCGCAGTGGGCCCCCGACGTGATCCTCCATTCGCTGCACCCCGGCTGGGTCGACACCCCGGGGGTCGACGCCGCGCTGCCCGGGTTCGGGTGGGTGATGGGTCCGCTGCTGCGTGACGTGACCGACGGCACCGACACTGCGGTCTGGCTGGCGGCCGGCGGCGCGACGGGGTGGAAGCCCGGGCTGTTCTGGCTCGACCGTCGGCCCCGGTCGACGTCCTATCTGCCCGGCACGTCGACCACGGAGGCCGAGCGGGAGCGTCTGGTCGAGTGGCTCGACGCCCGGGTCGGTTCGGAGCGGAACGCGTCCTGACCTGAGCCCGCGCACCGCCGGGCTCAGGTCATCAACTCCCGGATCCACCGGAGGCGCTTGGCGATGCGGCGGCGGGTCGCCCTGGCGACGCCGTGGATCAGCTCGTCGCCGACGCCGACGTTCCAGTTGAGCAGGTCGGCGTCGATGTTGGCCGCCACCTGCAGGTACTGGGCCGGGTGGCTGGCGCTGCGCTCGCTGCCGAAGTACTCGGCGGTGATCAGGCCCGGCCGCCCGCCGTACACGCCGAGCGAAGCGCCCCACCGGAACCCGGGTCGGAGCCAGTCGGTCGGGCCCTGTCGATCGGGGAGCTCGACGAAGCCGTTGGCGCGGTGGGTGAGCGTCGGCGTGGCGTCGAGCTCGGTGCCGGGCTCGACGCGGAACGACGTCAGCCGATGGATCGACGAGCGACGGATCTTGGGCACCACGAGCGGGCCGATCGAGAACCACTGCTCGATCGAGAACAGCACGACGTGCACGCCGCGGTCGGTGCGGACGAGGCTGAGGTTGTCGGTGAAGCCGTCAGGCCAGCCGTCCGGATGCACGTCCTTGCCGTCGACGAAGCCGGTCTGGCGGCCCTGGAACCGCTCGACGCCACGGACCGGGTCGACGGTCCGCTTCAGGTGGAGGAACCGCAGGTAGCGGTTCTGGCTGAGCACGACGACGAGGAACTCGTTGTCACCGATCCGGGTCATGCCGACGGCCGAGGCCTTCTCGTTCCTGGCCGGGCAGTCGTCCGGCGTGTTCAGCCCGCAGCCGTCGATCCAGCCCTCGACGTGGCCGACCTGTCTGGGGTACAGCGGCTCGTCGATGGCGTAGATGTAGACCCGGCCGGGCCGGTCTCCCATCTCGATGGGAACGGCCAGGTAGTCCTCGCAGACGGTGATCCCGCCCGGATGGCGGCCCTGGGGGAAGGCCATCGCCTCCATCCACACGGGCTCGCCGTCGGCGTACGTGCGGTTGTCGTTGATGAGGGCGGCGCCCCACCCGCGGGGGAAGTCGCTGAGGCTGGCGTAGAGGGTGGTGCTCAGGCCGTCGTGATGGGCGGCGACGCCCTGGACGTGTCCGGTCCACCACCGGGCCTTGACCTCGCTGAACCACATGCGGTGCAGCTGGAGCTTCGGTGGTCGCTGGATGAAGGCGTCGAGGGTCGCCTCGTCGATCTCGGGTCGAACCGTGCCGACATCGGGCACGGCCGGTGCCTCGGGTGCGGAACCGTTGGTGGTCGGCGGTCGCAGGGTGGCCGTCATGTGTGCAAGACGACGGTGTGGTCCGGCTGATACAGCCGGAGGCGGTCCTCGTTCGACGATCGTCATCGTTCGCCGCCGCTCGGGTCGGCCGCAGCCTGCGCTCCCGTCGCTCGCCCGACCGGGTCGGACCGTCCCTCCACGGGTGCGGATCGCCGGCCGGTGTGCGATGCGTCACGTCGGGGCGAGAACGCGCCGGTTCCGCATCCACGGGTGGTTCGTCCGACGGAGTACGAGCAACGCATCAACCGCCGCAATCCCCCTTCCCCCATTGGAGAGATCATGACAACCCGTTTCCCACGCTTTTTCGTCGCGCTCTTGGCGCTGGTCCTCGTCGCCGCCGCCTGCGGCGACGACGCGACCGAGGACAGCTCCGACGCCTCCGCCTCCGCCTCCGAGGCCGCCACGGATGAGGCGAGCGACGAGGCCATGGAGGAAGAGAGCGACGAGGCCATGGAGGAGGAGAGCGACGAGGCCATGGCCGAGGAGCCGGGCACGATCGTCGACGTCGCCGTCGCGAACGGCAGCTTCACCACCCTCGTCGCCGCCGTCGAGGCCGCCGGGCTGGTCGAGACCCTGAGCGGTGAGGGCCCCTTCACCGTCTTCGCCCCGACCGACGACGCCTTCGCCGCCGCCCTCGAGGCGCTCGGCCTGACCGCCGAAGAGCTCCTGGCCGACACCGAGACCCTCACGTCGATCCTCACCTACCACGTCGTGAGCGGTGAGGTGCCGTCGTCCGAGGTCGTGACCCTCGATGGCGCGTCGGTCGCCACCGTCAATGGCGCCGAGATCACGATCGGGGTCGACGGCGACACCGTCACCGTCGACGACGCCACGGTCACCGCCGTCGACGTCGAGGCCAGCAACGGCGTCATCCACGTGATCGACAGCGTGCTCCTGCCGCCCGCCGGCTGATCGGTCGACCGTCGCCATCGCAGCGACGGTCAACCCTCCGTGCACAACCGGGCCCACCCGTCGCCATTCCCCTCCTTGGCGGCGGGTGGGCCGCGTTCAGTCCCAGATCGGCTCCCAGCGTCCCGAGCTGGTCGAGCGGTACAGGGCCAGGGCGGTGCGGAGCTCGGCCAGCGACTCCTCTGCGGTCGCCGCCGGCTCCGTCCGGTCGAGCACGGCGTCGGCGAAGTCGGCCAGCTCGTGGCCGTAGCTGTCCTCCCGCCCCCGGGGGATCGCCAGCACCGGCTCGCCGTGCGGATGGGCCCGGTTGTGGAGCCGGAGCTCGGCGTCGACGAAGTCGGGACCGGGAATCACCAGCTCACCCTCGGTCCCGGTGATCCGGAACAGCTCGGCCGGCGCCATCACCTCGGTCGAGGCGAAGGCCTCGAACGTGGCCGACACGCCACTCCGGAATCGCAGCAGCGCCTGGAGCCACGATTCGCCCTCCATCCGCTCGACGTGACGCCCGGAGACGGCGACGACGGCCTCGACCTCGCCGAGCATCATCCGCAGCGGCCGGATCCAATGGGCCCCGCCGTCGATGCCGAGCCCGCCACCGGCCCGGTCGAGCCGGTACCGCCACGGCACCGGCTCGTCGCCGGCGAGTCCCGGCACGAGCACGCCCGGATCCCAGTAGCAGGCCCGACCGAACAGCGGCCGCCCGATCGCCCCCTCACGGATCAGCCGGGCCGCCTCGACGACGTCGGGCCAGAACTGGGACTGCTCGGCCACCAGGAAGACGAGCTCGGGCCGGCGACGGGCCTCGGCGAGGATGCGGTCGCAGGCCTCCAGATCGATCGCCATCGGCTTCTCGAGCAGCACGTGCTTCCCGGCCCGGATGGCCTCGACGGCGATCGCCTCGTGCAGGTCGTGTGGCACCATCACATCGACCGCATCGAATCGGTCGCCGGCCCGGTCGAGCGCATCGCCGAGGTCGGCGAAGCCCGGGGCCCCGGTCCGCTCGACGAAGGCTGCCCGCCGCTCCCGGTCGGGGTCGACGACCGCGGTGACCTCGATCCTGGCCCCCACCCGAGCCGCAGCATCGAGGTGAGCGTCGGCGATCCCGCCGCATCCCACCAGGGCAACGCTCAACCGCCGGTGCCTGTCCTCCACGACCCTCCCCTCGCCGACGCCGGTCGGCCGGAGCGTAGCGCCTCGACACCGCTCAACTCCGCCGGACGAGCCGCCGATCGGGAGCACAGCACCGAGACGACACCAGGGAGGTCGCCGTGAAGGGGCACATCTTCAACCTGTTGGAGCAGTTCATCGAGGAGACCGCCGGCGCCGATGTCATGGACGAGATCTACGCTGCGTGTTCGTTCACCAGCGACGGCGTCTTCGTGCGCCCCGGTTCGTACCCGGACGAGGACCTCGCCGAGATCGTCGAGCAGGCCGTGGCTCGGCTCGGGATCACGGTCCCCCAGGCCCACCATGCGTTCGGGCAGTGGATCTTCCCCCACCTCGCCGATCTGGTCCCGCCGGACGCGGTCAAACGGGACCACCCCAAGGAGGTCCTGATGGACCTCGACCGGATCCACGAGATCGAGCTCAAGAAGCTGTGGCCGGACGCCAAGCCGCCGACCTTTCGCTGCGAGGACACCGGCCCGGACACCATGCGCATCGTCTACGACTCGCCCCGCCAGATGTTCGACCTGCTCGAGGGGGTGCTCGGCAGCGTCGAGCGGCACTACGGCCTGGCCATCAGCTTCGAGCGACGCCTGCTCGACGGCCCAGGCGGCTACCGGCTCGCCGAGTACGACCTGACCTTCGGCCGCTGATCGCCGGGTAGCCGGCCCGGCCGCCGCGTCCGGTCTGCATCACCGGCCCTGGCCTCCGACCGAGCTGCTCCGCAGCGAGGACGCAAGACACGCGGCTGGATCGATCTCCAGGGCACCCCACAGGAGCCCGCGAGGTTCGCCCTGAGGGCGAACTCGGTGTCCCGGTGCTTCGCACCGGGACACTCAGTCGAGGGGCTCGATGTGGAGGGCGTCGATCTGCTCGCCACCGAACCCGTGCTGGTCGCCGTCGAAGAAGATCGAGCCGACGGCGTTCGTCGTCTCACCGAAGGTGCCCGTCAGGCGGAACACGTCGTCGGTATCGCCGGCGGCGCCACCGGCCACCCAGTTGCTGAGCGCCGAGCCGTACACGTCGCCGGTCGACGGGTCGACCCACACGCCGGTGACGTCGCGGGGCCCGAGGCCGACGTCGGACCCGTCCATCAGGATCGACAGCGAGCCGGCGGTGGTCGCCCCGGTCGACGTCGAGGCGAACCGGATGATGTCCTCGTCGGCTGCGGTCACGCCGCCGGCGGCGACGGTGTGGAACGACGACAGCAGGTGATCGCCATCGAGCAGCGCCAGCCCATCGACGTCCTCACCGTTTGTCGTCAGCCCGATGTCCGACATGTCGAACAGCAGCTCGAGCGTTCCGGACGTGTCCGTCCCGGGGGTTCCGGTGAAGGACAGCACGTCGGAGTCGTCGACGGTCCCGAGCCCCGGGATCGATCGTGGAGCCTCCAACGACAGGTGGGCGACGAACGGATCGAGGCTGACGATGACGAAGCCGTCGAGGTCGGACGCGCCGAGCCCGAGGTCGGAGCCGTCGAACACCATCGACCAGGTCTGGGTCGCCGTGTCGAAGGCGACGACGTCCTCGTCGGCGAAGGCGACGCCGCCGACGTTGCCCCCGCTCCGCGAGCTGAGGTAGATCATGGCGTCGTCGACCGTGTCTCGCGGCCCGACCAGGATGGTGACCGTTGCGTCGGAGCTGCCGGCGTCGTTGGTCAGGCGGTAGTCGAACGTGAACGAACCGCTGGTGCCGCCGTCCGGGGTGAAGCTGAACCCACCGTCGGCCCCGACGGTGAGCGATCCACCGGTCCCGAAGGCGACGGTGGTCCCGGCTGCGTTGTCGGTCACGGACCCGCCGAGGTCACCGCCACCGAATCCGGTGACGACGGCCGTCGGGGTGCCGGGATCGTCGTTGGCGTCGAGTGCATCGCCGTCGGTGCCGGCGACGGTCAACGTCGTGTCGACCTCGGTGTGGAACGGATCGCCCGGCCCGCTGCCGACGGCAGGCTCGTCGTCGACGGCGCTCGGGGCGACGATCACGTCGGTGTCGACCGAGTCGGTGGCGTCGCCCGGCGTTGGGTCGGCCACCGGGCTGGTTGCGGTGCTCGACGTCGTGGTCGGGCCGGCCGCAGTGCCGGCGTCGACGACGGCATCGACGGTGAACGACACCGTCTGGCCGACGCCGACCGTGCCGAGCTCACACGGTGTGCCGGTCGGGTCGCCGGCGCACCCTGCGGTGGCGACGAACGACATGCCGGCGCCGAGTGTGGTGTCGACCGACACGTCGGCCGCCACGTCCGGCCCGTTGTTGGTCACGTCGACGGTGAACGTCACCGGGTCACCGGCGGCGACGCCACCGGCTGCGTCGTCGTCGATGGCGACGACCAGGTCGGCCTCCCCCGGCAGGCTCGGCGGAGCGATCGACACGTGCAGGGCGTCGATCTGCTCGTTGGCGAAGCCGGCGACATCGCCGTCGAAGACGATCTCGGCCGTGCCGGCCGGGTCGGTCCCGAGCGTGCCGGCGTAGCGGAAGACGTCGTCGGTGTCGCCACTGGCCCCGGCCAGCGTCCAGGTGCTCGTCGCCGCGCCGAACACGTCACCGCTGGCCGGGTCGATGGAGACCCCGAACAGATCGCGGGGCCCGAGGCCGAGGTCGCTGCTGTCGAGCAGGAACGACGCGGTGCCGGCGGTGGTCGATCCCTCGCTCGTCTGGACGAACCGGATGAGGTCCTCGTCGGCCCCTCGCCCGGCCCCTGGCACGTTGAACCCGCCCGAGGTGCTGACCACCTTGTCGCCGTCCAGCAGGCCGAGGGCGTCGATGTCCTCACCGTTGGTGGCGAAGCCGACGTCGGAGCTGTCCATCACCCGATCCCAGGTACCGCTCGTGTCGAGGCCGGCGGTGCCGGTGAAGCGCAACACGTCGGAGTCGTCGATGGAGCCGAGGCCGGGGATGCTGCGGGGGGCGCTGAACGACACGAGGATCTCGAACGGGTCGAGGGACACCAGGTGGAAGGCGTCGACGTCGGACGAGCCGACCCCGACGTCGGACCCGTCGAACACCATGGCCCAGGTGTCGAGGCCGCTGTCGTAGGACAGCACGTCCTCGTCGGCGAACGTGATCCCGTCGACGTTGCCGCCGGTCGTCGAGCTCAGGTAGAGCACGGGGTCGGGCGACGGTGCGTACTGCAGCGTCACCGACTGGCTCTCGGTCACCACCAGGTCATGGGTCTGGCCCTGGCCGTTGCTCCAGGCCGCGAAGTCGAACTTGTTCCCGCCGATGATCTGGCTCGGCAGTGCGCTGAGGGTGTTGATCGAGCCGATGATCACCTCGTGGCTCGACGGTGTCGGCACCTGCTGGCCGTTGAACCCGGCCTCGATGCCGGCTGGCTGGCCCTCCAGGTCGAGGAACACCGTCTCGGGGTACAGCTCGACGGAGCCGGTTGCGGTCAGGCCGGAGGCCGAGGTCGCCGTCAGCTGGATCTCGATGTACGACGGGTACTCGTGCTCGGGGGCGACGAACGAGCTGCCCGAGCCGGTGGTCGAGCCGATGTCGTGGGTGTGGCAGTCGGTGAGCGTCTCGCAGTGGTGCAGGATCAGATCCCAGTCGAGGTCGTCGCCGGTGATGGGGTTGCCCTGGCCGTCGACGGCGGAGCCGGCGTAGGTGATCACGTCGTCGACCACCCAGGACGTGGCGGCCGACGGGCTGGTGATCGTCACCACCGGCGGGTCGCCGGCGAAGATCACCTCGGACGTCGTCGATTCGCCGCCGTTCTGGTCGGTCACCCGGACCTGGGCGGTGTAGCGGCCCTCGGCCGTGTAGGTGTGGGTCGGCGTCGGCCCAAACGCCTCGCCGAAGGTGCCGTCGCCGTCGAAGTCCCAGTCGTAGGTGAGGGTGTCACCAACCGAGCCGGGCGAGGACGTCGAGGCATCGAAGGCGACGGCGAGGGGGAGGGGGCCGGCGGTCGGGGTGGCGGTCATGCGGGCGACCGGGACCACCTCACCGTCCGGGAAGCTCAGCCGCACGAGCGTGCCGCCGAGGCCACCGCCGCCGAAGATGTTGAGGGCGTAGATGTCGCCGTTCGGTCCGCGTTCGAGGTCGGTGACGGCGATGCTGTCGAGCATGACCCGAGCGGTCGACGGGTCCGGTCTCCCGTCCGGTCCGGCCTCCATGACGTAGACGCAGCGCCTGGAGTAGTCCCCGAAGAAGAAGGCCCCGTCGTACTCGGCCGGGTAGGCACCGAACTCGTAGAAGGTGAGGGCGCTCGGCGAACCGTTGTTGTTGAGGCAGCCGTCGGTGCTGCTGACGATCCCGACGGTCTGGCGGTAGGCCCAGTACGGGAGCTCGACCGCGCTCGGGCCCTCGCTGATCAAGGCGTTGCAGAGATCGTTGCCGATCTGGTAGCCGAGATCCGGGCCTTCGTAGCAGGGCCAGCCGAAGTTCGGGACGGCGTTGTCTGGATCGTCGACGAGATCGATCTCCTCCCAGTCGTTCCAACCGACGTCGCCGATCCACAGCTCGTCGGTTCCCGGCCGGAACGTGGTGCGGTAGGGGTTGCGGAGGCCGTAGGCGATGATGCGGGCGACGTTCGGGTCGGGATCGCCGGCGTTGGGGTTGGTCGGCCAGGCGGCACCGGTGTTCTTGTCGATCCGGATCACGGTGCCGCCGAGGCCGGCCGGGTCGCCGGGGGTCCGCAGGTCCTGGCTGCGCAGGGCGCCGCCTTCGGCGGTGGCCGCATCCTGGTTCGTGCCGCCGTGGGGGATGGGCGGATCGCTGCAGCCGTTGTTGCCGGCCCGCTGGCCCCAGTCGGGCTGGCCGGCGAACGCACCCTCGCCGGCGGTGGCGTAGAGCGCACCCTCGGGGCCGAAGCGGAGGTCGCCGACGCTGTGGCTGGTCCACTCCTGGCAGTAGTCCTCGAGGATCACCTGCTCGGTGACGGCGACGTCGCCAGACAGGGTGAGGCGGGAGATGCGGCCGCTGACGATGCACTGCCCGGGCCCGGGCGGCGAGGGGCACTCGTCGAAGTCGGCGTCGACGATGCCGTAGGCGGGAGCGGTGCCGCCGATCGGGGCGTCGTGGGTGTACATCACGTACACGTGTGGCGTGTTGGGGAAGTCGGGGTCGAGGGCAAGGCCGAGCAGGCCACGCCCGTTGACCGCGTGGGTCGCGGTGCGGAGGTCGGCGACGACGGTCGGCGTCGTGTCGGTCGGGCTGTCGAACACCTTCAACAGGCCGCCCTGCTCGGCGATGAACACCCGCCCGTCGGCCGCGAACTCGACGTTGGTCGGGCGGCTGAGGCCGGTGATGACGTTGGTCGCCTCGAACCCGGCTTGCTCGGCCGGGATGGCCCCGCCCTGGGCGGTGGCGATGGCGAGGCCTCCGATCATGACGACGAAGAACCCGACCAGTAGGCGACGCATGGCACCACGACCTTCCCGGGCCGCACCGAACCCCACCGCTCCGCCGGAGCCGGCAGCCCCTCCTAGCTCATGGAGCAAGATATCGGTGCCGTCCGGGGTGGTGAACCCCCGTTGAGTACATCTGCCCGCAGCGTTGAGCCGTTCGTCCCGGCCCCACCCGAGGCCGCCGGAGGCGGCGACCCCGGGGGCCGGGCAGGCTGTTGTCGGAAGCCGATCGGCGCTGCCCCGGGCGTCCGCCGGGTGCTACTGACCCCGGCTGACCGGGGCGACGCCGGCGATGGTGAGCAGGTCGGCCATCCGGAAGTCGCCGTCGCCGCCCATCGACGGCAACGTCGGTCGCCAGCCGGGCTCGACCGACAGGTAGGAGGTGGGATCGAGCTGCAGCAGCCCGATGAAGACCTCACCGACGATCCGTCCGCCGACCGGGCCGAGGTGCAGCCCTTCGGCCAGCAGCTCGGCCTCCCGCAGGACGTAGAGCCACAGCGGGGTCCGGCCGGCGAGGCGGGGGGCGACGGCGTCGATGTCGGCGAGGTCGGCCGCCGCCAGCACGGGGGCGCCCATGGCCGCGGCCGCATCCTGCCCGCTCGGGATGCCCCAGGTGATGTGGCGCAGCAGGTTGCGGGTCGGCAACGACAGTGGCCCGATGGGTTCACCCCGTTGACTCGGGATGGCCGCCATCGGGAGTTGGAAGAGCGGGGTCGAGATCCTCGTGTCGATCCGCTTGTTCGGCTTGACCTCGCCATCGTCGAAGTCGAAGAAT
This sequence comes from Acidimicrobiales bacterium, assembly GCA_028285495.1. Taxonomy (GTDB): domain Bacteria; phylum Actinomycetota; class Acidimicrobiia; order Acidimicrobiales; family SZUA-35; genus JAHELU01. Next base: position 108,582 of record JANQPB010000036.1, on the reverse strand, counting down.
GTCTGCCAGCCGACGAACCGGCGCGGGGCCCGGTGGCCGCCGGACAGGTCGTCCGGGTCGGGCCGGCCGAACGTGTCGGGGTCGAACACGAGGGCGAAGAACGGCTCACCGTCGTCGCCGGCCAGGTTGGCCCGGTACGACGGCCGGATCAGCGAGTGTCCGAAGCGGTAGGCCGCGGTCTGGAACTCGACCGGGATCGACGGTCGGCTCGGGGTGTAGTGGCGGCGGCCGTTGGCGAGGATGTCGTCGACCATCTCCCGGCCGACGAACTGGGGCAGGAATTGGTTGAGGATCAGCCACTGGTAGTGCCACCGGACGAGCCGCCTGGTCCGGTCGAACGCCTCGGCATCGTCCACGCCCTCGCTGCGGACGCGCTCGAGGACGGCGTTGTGGAAGCGGAGGAAGGCGGCCTGGATGCCGGAGATGATGAGGTTCTCGTCGTTGCGGGGATCGGCGACGACGGCGAGGCCGTTGCCGTCACGAGGGACGTCCTCGAACAGCCCGCCCGACTCGATGCGGAACCGTGCGGGGTCGTCGGCGCGGTAGAGCTGGGGGGACGCCTCCGGTCCGCCGCCGTACACGCTGTCGAGGTCGAACCGGGCCGACCGCAGGTTGACGCTGCGGCGGATCGAGGTCGGCTGCCCGAGGCGGGACGAGCCGTCGCTGGTGATGTCGTGGTCGAGGAACTGGCCCATGAACGTGGTGCCGGCCGTGTTGTTCGGGTTGTCGGGGTTGTTCGGGCTCAGCTCGGGCTCGGTGATCAGGCGGATCGGCCCGACCTCGAGGGGGTCGTCGGCGTCGAGCAGACCGCCGGGCCGACCGAGCTCGATCAGCTGCTCGGTCAGCTCGTCGTCGACCTCGGCGAACGGCGGGTGGTCGTCGAACAGTCGGCTGAACCGGCCCGGACCGTCCGGGCCACCGTGCCCGCCGTCGCGATCGTCGCGATCGCGGCGGCGCCGACCCGGGCCGCCGTCGCCATCCCCGTCGCCGCCACCGTCCCTGCGGTTGCGTCTGGCTTGGGCGCCGACCAGACCGGCGGGCAGCCCGATCCCGGCGGCTCCGATGCCGATGGCGCCGAGCGCGCGACGTCGGGTGAGCCGGAACCGGTCGTCGCCGGTGGCATCACCGGCGAGCTCGTCGAGCTCACGATCGCTGCGGGCCCGCTCGTGCGGGACGGGGGTTGGGGGGTTGGGGTCGGTCATGGGCGACGACTCCTTGGTCGGGGGCGATGCGGGGATGCTCGGGGCGGTTTGTCAAGGTCTCGCGAAGACGCCGGAAGGGTTGCTGCAATCCCGGGCGTGCCGGTCCGGGAGCCCGGCGACCCGTCAGTGCGGTCCCTGGCCCGCCCCACCACTACGCTCGGCGGATGATCGAGCCCCCTCTCGCCGGCCTTCGGGTCCTGGAGACGGCCACCGGCATCGCCGGCCCCTATGCCGGCCGCCTGCTGGCGATGCTGGGTGCCGAGGTCGTCAAGGTGGAGCCGCCGGGGGGCGATCCGGCCAGGCACCAGCCGATCGACGACGAGCCGGTGGTGGGGACGAGCCCCCTGTTCGTGCATCTCAACGCCGGCAAGGCCAACGTGGCCGCCGACGCAGTCGAGCCGGGCTGGGCCCACGTCGTGATCGACGACCGGGTCCGACCGGCGATCGACCCGGCCGAGCTGCACCCGGACGGTGGCGGGCCCCGCCTCGTGTCGGTCACGCCATGGGGCATCGACGGTCCTCGCCCTGGTCGGATCGACGACGAGCTCATCGTGCAGGCGCAGTCCGGCTTCCTCGGGTTCAACCGCGACCCGGACGGACCACCCCTGCGACTGCCGGGATGGCCGGCCCAGTACCTGGCCGGATCGGTCGCTGCGGTCGCCGCCCTGTCGAGCCGCCGGGTCGACGCCCACCACATCGACGTGTCGTGGCTGGCGTCGTTCCTCGGCAGCGTCGAGCTCTGCTACGCCGACGCCCTCCACTGCGAGCGGCGCCGCCGGCCCGTCGGCGCCCACCCGCCGACCGCCTTCCCCTCGGGGGCCATCCCCTGCGCCGACGGCTTCGTCACCCCCGGCTCGCTCCGGGCGATCGACTGGGAGATGCAGTTCCTGCTCTACGGCCGCCCGGACCTCGTCGAGAACAAGGAGTTCTTCGGTCGCCAGAGCCGACCGGACCACGTCGACGAGCTGTGGGAGATCATCACCCCTTGGTACTCGGCCAGGACCAAGCGGGAGATCTTCCAGAACGCACTCGACACGCCGTGGGCGGTCGGGATGGTGATGACGCCGACCGACGCCGTCGACGACGAGCACCTGGTTGCCCGCGAGGTGCTGCAGCCGGTCGACACCCCCGAGGGCCCGACCAGGGCCATCGGCACCGTCTGGCGGGGCGAGGGCCTGCCGGTCTCGGGCCAGTCGGTGTCGGCCAGGGCCGCCGATCCCGCCCCCGACCCGTCGTCACCCCCACCCCTCGGGCTGGCCCGGCTCGACGGTCTCCGCCTGATCGAGATGACCGTCGCCTGGGCCGGACCGTACGTCGGCAACCTGATCTCCCCGCTCGGCGTCGACGTGATCAAGCTGGAGGCCCAGGCGCCCTTCGACGGCTGGCGAGCCCTTCGCCCCTACGACCACGGGATGCGCCCGGGCCAGGAGCACTTCACCGGCGACAACCGGTGGTTCGAGGCCAGCGGACTGTTCAACGCCCTCAACCGGGGCAAGCGGGGCCTCGTGCTGAGCCTCGCCACCGATGAGGGTCGGGAGGTGTTCCTCGACCTGGTGGCCTCGTCCGACGCCATCGTGGCCAACTTCTCGGCCCACGTGCTGCCCCAGCTCGGCCTCGATTGGGCCACGCTGGAGGCGGCCAACCCCGGGCTCGTCGTGGTCAGGATGCCGGCCTTCGGGGTCGACGGGCCCTACAGCCAGGCCGCCGGCTACGGCTCGATCGTCGAGGCGATGGGCGGTATCGGGCACCGCCAGGGTTACGAGAACGAGGGGGCCCGGATCTCCAACATCTACTACCCCGATCCGGTCGCCGGGGTCCACGCCGCCGTCGGGCTGTTGGCGGGGCTGTACCGCCGTGACCGGACCGGGCGGGGCATCGAGCTCGACCTGTCCCATCAGGAGGCGACCTGGAGCCTGCACGGCGACGCCCTCGTGCTGGCCGAGCGCGACGGTCGCGACGTCGGTCGGGTCGGCAACCGCCAGCCGGGCTGTGCGGTATCGGGCATGTACGTCACGGCCGACGATCGCTGGGTCGCCGCGGTTGGTGACGAGCGGGTCGCCTCGGGGGCCGGGGAGGCGCTTGCCGGCTCGGCGGGGCTGTCGGCCGACGACCTCATCGCCCGGGTCGAGGCCGCCGGTGGTATGGCGGTCGAGGTGCTCGACCCGTGGACCGCACCGTCGGTCGAGCCGGTGGCCGGGCTGCTGGAGACCGTCGACCACCCCGTCACCGGGCCGGTCCGCCACGTGGCCAACCCCTTCCTGCTCGACGGACGCCGCCAGCCGACCCGTTGCCCGGCCCCGCTGTTCGATCAGCACACCGACGAGGTCATCGCCGAGCTGGCCGGCTACGACGCGCAGCGGCTGGCGGCGCTGCGGGCCGCCGAGGTCATCGGTGGTGAGCTGCCGTCGCCGCAGAGCCTCGGCTACGAGCCACCACGCCAGGCCGGCCCCGACGATGCCGGCGACACCGAGCGCAGCGACACGGGGCACGACGACGCCTGAGCCGGGGCTGGTCCGACGCCGGTGCGCTCCCGGTGTGCGAAGATGTCGGCCATGGTGGGGGGCGGGTGGGTGCAGCGTCGGCGCCGTGGCCATCGGCCCGGCGTGGCCGTGCTGGCCGCCATCGGCCTGTCGTCGATCGCCGCCGCCTTCGTCGGCCCGGCCGGAGCGACGACCGTCGCCGAGAAGGGGCAGATCCCGCTGTCGTGCTCGCCTGACCCGGCCCCGGCCGGCGCGCTCGTGACCATCGCCGGCGGTCGCGACGACGGACGTGGATTCCGCCCCGGCGCCGACGTGATCGTCCGCTTCGGTGACGAGGTGGTGGCCGAGGACCAGGTCCGGGCCGACGCCCGGTTCCGCACGACCGCCGTGCTCGATCTCGACCCCGGCACCTACGACGTCACCGCCTGGAGCGAGGGGGCCGAGGCCCGAACGTCGTGCACGGTCGCGGCCCCGCCAGACCCGCCGACGATCTCCCTGTCGAGGACAACCGTGCGAGCGGGCCAGACGATCACCGTGTCCCTCAGCGGCTTCGGTCCGGGGGCGGCTGTTGCGGTCACGATCGACGGCGACGTGGTGGCCGAAGGCGTGGCCGACGACGACGGCTCGCTCGAGCTCGACGCCGCCGTGCCCGACGACCTCCTGCCCGGTCGGGTCGAGGTCGGGGCCACGATCGACGGTGAGCCCGTCGCAGCGGCATCGGCCGGCGTCACCGTGGCCGATGCCGGGACCGACCCGGGGACGGGCGACGACCCCGACGACTACGAGCCGGACGACGGCTCCGACGGCGGCCCGGTCCCCGGTGCCGGTTCGCTGACCGCCCGCTGGCCCGGTGTGCTGGAGCCGGACACGACGGGCGTGGTCAACGTGGAGCTGCGGGTGCTGCGCACCCTGCCCGACGAGGCCAGGGGCTGGGAGGACCCGGGCCCGTCCGACCGGCCGCAACGGCGGCGGAACTGGGTGGTGCCCGTCTACGTGGTCCCCGGCGACGTCGAGCTGACGTTCGAGGCCCTCCCCGGCCTGGAGATCGATCGGGTCCGGCCCGCCGGGGCGGTGACCGACGACGGGCTGCACACCGTCACCCTCGAGGCGCAGGGTGGGCGGATCAGCGAGGTCAGCCTGGTGGTCCGCTCGATCGAGCCGGGCGAGACCGGCCTGGTCGTCACCGGCCGGCAGGTGACCAGGGCCGACCCCGACCGGCCGCTGTCGGAGGCGGAGCTGAGCGAGCTGAGCCTCGACCGGATGCAGCTGACGCTCGAGCTGGAGATCGAGTCGCCACCGCCGTCCGACGATCCGCCGCCCTCGCCACCGGGCGACGGGTCCGGGCGAACGGGCGAGTCGGGGGGCTCCGGTGGCGGCGTCGACCTCGACGGGATCAACACCATCGTCGGCCTGCTCACCACCCTCGTCGCCGTGTCGCTCTTCCTGCTGTGGCTGATCGGCGACAGCCCCTGGGTCAACCGTCGGCTGCCGTGGTTGGCCGCCGTCGCCCGCTGGTTGCACGGTCGGGTCGACGCCTACCGCAACCGGGCGTCATCCAAGGACCCGTCGAGCGATGCCGAGGCCGCCGGCGACGAGGACGTCACGGGTCCGGTCGACGACGATGCCGCTCGACCCGATCGGTCCTGACGCTGACCCCGGCTGCACGGCGGGCCCGGCTCGGTGGCAACATGGCGGGGTGACCACCGACGGGACGAGTGACGACCGGCTCGGGCGACACCAGCTCGCCCTCGACCGGCGCATGCTGGCCCTGGCCATCGCCGAGGCCGAGGAGGGACTGGACGGCGGTGGCATCCCGATCGGGGCCGTCCTGGCCGATGGCGACACGGTGCTCGGCGCCGGTCACAACCAGCGGATGCAACTCGGCTCGGTCATCCGCCACGGCGAGACCGACGCCCTGGAGAACGCCGGGCGCCTCCCGGCGACGACCTATGCCCGCACCACGATGTACACGACGCTGTCGCCGTGCTCGATGTGCACCGGTGCCATCCTCCTCTACGGCATCCCCCGGGTCGTGATCGGCGAGAACGAGACGTTCCTCGGGGCCGAGGACCACCTTCGGGCGAACGGCGTCGAGGTGGTCAACCTGGCGTCCGAGCGCTGCGTCGAGCTGATGCGCACCTTCATCGCCGACCATCCCGAGCTCTGGAACGAGGACATCGGCGAGCCATGAGCGACGGACCCGATCAGACGACCGGGGCGACGACGGTCCGCCCGCTCGCCATCGAGCCGCTGACGTCGGCCGGCTTCGAGCCGTTCGGCACGGTGCTGCCGCCGTCCGACGGCGGCGCACCGTTCGGCCCGAGCGACGCCAAGCTGGTGCTGGACCGTGGCACGCCGCGCTTCCTCACGATGCGCATCCCGGGTCGGGGGCTGGTGGTCGAGCGGATCACCCGCCATCGACGGGTCACGCAGGTGCTGGCGTCGGCCGGCGGCCACGAGTGGGTGATGGCGGTGGCGCCGCCCGGTCGTGTGGACGATCCCGGGGCCGAGCCGGTGGTCGACGACATCCGGGCGTTCCGCATCCCCGGCGACACGGCCATCATGCTGGCCACCGGCACCTGGCACGCCGGCCCGCTGTTCGACGGTGCCGAGCGGAGCTTCTTCAACCTCGAGCTGTCCGACACCAACGTGACCGACCATCAGACCTGCGACCTCGTCGCTCGCTTCGGCACGGCGCTCCAGCTCCGCTGAGCAGGCGATGAGCGGGCCGTCACGGGAGCTGTACCGATCGGGCCTGACGGCGGTCGGCACGTTCCGCTGCCACCCCGGCGACGCCGAGTTCCCCGGCGGTTGGATGGACCGCCCGACCATGGTCTTCCCCCGCACGTGCGTGCGCATCACCCAGGAAGGGGCCGACACGGTGGTGGCCGACGCCAACACCGTCGTGCTGTACCGGGGCGAGCAGGAGTACGCCCGCCACCCGGTCGACGAGGTCGGCGACCGCTGTGAGTGGTTCGAGGTCGATCCGAGCTGGCTGCGGGAGGCCGCGGCGCCGTTCGATCCCGACCGCTGCGACCCGGCGGTCCCGCCGATCGGTCACACCCACGGCCCGGCGTCACCGGCGGCCTATGCGCTGCAGCGATCGCTGACCCGGGCGTTGGCCCGCACCTCCGGTGGAGGGGGCGGTGATCCGGCCGCCGATCCGCTGTGGGTCGAGGAGGCACTGCTCCGGCTGGTCGATCTGGTCATCCCGCCGTCCTACGGCGCCGCCGCCGAAGGTCCACCGTTGGCCGCCCACCGCCATCTCGTCGACGACGCCAAGACGGTCATCGCCACCCGGTTCGCCGAGCCGCTGTCGCTCGAGACGATCGGCGCCGCGGTCGGGGCGTCGCGCTATCACCTGGCCCGCACGTTCCGGCGGGTCACCGGCTGGTCGGTCCACGGGTACCTCACGTCGATCCGGCTGCGGGCCGCACTCGGCCACCTGGAGGTCGGGCGGTGGGGCATCGCCGAGACCGCCGTCGCCACCGGGTTCGCCAGCCACAGCCACTTCACCCAGGTCTTCCGTTCGGCGTTCGGGCTCACCCCGAGCGCCTACCGGGACTCGCCCCGGGTCGACCTCGGGAGCGTCGCCCCATCCGTGCCCGCCGGCGGGTGAACCGGTCAGGCGTTCGGCTCAGGCCTCGCGCCGCCAGCGGTCGACCTCGGCCGCCATGGCGTCGAGCAGCCTGGCGATCTCGGTCGGGTCGGCGGTGGCCTTCGAGACCAGGTTGAGGCCGAGCACCGAGGTGGCGAGCAGGCCGGCCCGGTCGGCCCGGCGGTCGGCGTCGGGGTCGCCGGTGCGGGCCAGCGCCCGCCGCAGCCCCTCCTCCAGTATCGACCGGTAGCGGGTGGCGGCGTCCGGGTCGGCGCCGGCGGCCATGTCGTTGACGATGAGGCACCCGGGGATGGCATCGGCTGCGGTCAGGCCCTGCCGCAGGTGGTCGAGGAACGAGTCGAGGTCGGCGTAGCCGTCGTCGGTGCCGACGAGCAGGGGTTCGAACAGGTTGGCCTCGGCCAGGGCGAGGTAGGTGCCGGTGGCCGAGGCGTAGAGGCCGGCCTTGCCGTCGAAGCTGTTGTACAGCGTCGAGCGGTCGACGCCGGTTGCCGCCTCGAGGTCGCTCAACGTCGTGGCCTCGTAGCCCTTGCGGAAGAAGGCGGCGATGGCGGCGGCGATGACCCGCTCGCGATCGAACTTCGGCGGCCGGCCGCGTTGCCTCGAGCCGCCCTTCGAGGCCGATTCGGGTGCTGGTTCCGTGGTGGGGGTTGCTTTTTGAACCACGTAGTGTAGATTATCACGTACATAACCCACTGCACAGTGCAAAAATGGTCCCCCCGCAACCGGGACACTGTGCCCGACCAACGAAGGAAGCCAGATGCCGAGCCTCCAGGTCTCCCGCACCTCGACCGAGTCGCCCGACGCCCCCTACCGCGTCGAGTTCTCCCCCGACCCGGCGCTGTATCCCTTCACCTCCCGGTGGTTCGAGAGCTCGGTCGGGCCCGTCCACTACCTCGACGAGGGGGAGGGGCGGCCGCTGCTGCTGATGCACGGCAACCCCGACTGGAGCTTCCTCTACCGCACGATGATCCCGCTGCTGGCACCGCACTTCCGCTGCATCGCCATGGACTACCCGGGTTTCGGCCTGTCGGTCCATCCGGCCGGGTACGGCTACCTGCCGAGGGAGCACGCGGCCGTGGTCGCCGAGCTGGTCGAGCACCTCGACCTGCGGGACGCCGTGCTCGTCGGTCAGGACTGGGGTGGCCCGATCGGCTTCGACGTGGCCTCGCGGCGGCCCGAGCGGTTCACCGGCCTCGTCGCCGGCAACACGATGATGTGGCCGGCCACGCCGTTCCTGCTGCAGCGCACGTTCTCGAAGCTGGCCGGCCTCGGCCCCGTCCAGCGATCGCTGATCAAGCGTCACACGTTCGTGAAGCGGGTCATGCCGGCGCTCCTGCAGGCGCCGATGACCGACGACGAGCTGCGCCACTACCTCGACGTGGCGCCGACCCCGCACAGCCGCATCGGCCATGCCGTGTTCCCCAAGGCAATCGTCGGCGAGACCGCCTGGCTCGCCGACCTCGAGCGGCGGGTCCGGGCCAACCTGGCCGACCGGCCGATGTTGCGGATCATGGGGCTCAAGGACGTGCCGCTCACCACGAAGGCCTACCTCCGCAAGTGGGACGAGCTGTGGCCGGACGCCGAGCGTCTCGACCTGCCCGACGCCGGCCACTTCTGGCAGGAGGACGCGCCCGAAGCGGCGGCCGAGGCCATCATCCGCACGCACGCCCGCTGAACGGTCGCCCGGCCGGCCCGGCCCGAGTCGAGCCGGCCGGCCGACGTTGCTCAGGCCCCTTGGCCAGGCGCTGGCGGGTGGCCTCGGCGTCGGTGTGGGGCTCCCGAACCACCGCAACCGGGTCGCGCCCCTCGGCCACGGCGGCCATCGACTCCCGCAACATGCGACGGCAGGCGACCACGCCGACGTCGCTCGTCGTCAGCTTCTCGTTGACCCGGTCGGCCACGGCCCCCTGGGTCACCCAGGCCATGATGCCCTGACCCTCGATGTCGTCGACGATGTCGGTGCCGTCGTCGCGGATCCACTCGTACTCGTCGTCGATGCACGGCGGGTCGCCTGGCAGCTCCGCCCCCTCGGGGGTGTGCCGTGACCGACCCGGGCCCGGACGCGCTCCCGGCCGGGTGGTCAGGCACCCGGCCGGAAGCAACGGTCTGAGACGAGGCCCGTGTTGCGCGGGCCCCTCCGTGGCGGCTGTCCCTCCTGTCGAGCCGCCCCCGGTGCCGGTCGGCCTTGCGCTGACCGGCCGGCACCTGTCCCGAACGCCAAGGGCAGCGCCGAGACATGGGCGGCCACCCATCGGGCGGCCGCCCATCGGCTCAGACCGTCGACGGGGAGACGAGGCCGCCGACCTCGTCTCCCGGTCGTCCGGTCGCCGGAGCGGCACCGGCGGTGTGCGGTGGCCGGCCGAGGCCGAGCATCCGAGCCACCCGGGGGCAACCGCTGACCAGGCTCCGGACCTCGATGGGCGTCATCGTGGCCACCCACTGGTCGCTGTCGGTGACGATCGTGGTCGGCTGCACCGCAAGGGGGCTGTCGGGGGAGGCGAGCACGCCGGCGGCACCGAAGTCGTCGCCAGGTCGGAGCGTGCCGACCGCCTGCCCGCCGACGTAGACGGTGGCGGTGCCGTCGAGCAGCATGCCCCACTCCCGGCGGTTGGCCCCTTCGATCGTGAGACGGGTGCCGGCCGGAACCGGGAAGCAGCTGGAGAGGCGATCGAGGTGGGCCCGCTCCCGGCTGGTGGCGGCGGCCACCCCGGGGGCGGAGGTGATGCGGTGGGGCCGGTCGGCCCGGTTGCGGGTGGTGTTGCCGGTGATCGGCTTGGTGATGGAGGCGAGCCAGTTGCGCATGATCGGTTTCCCTTGGTGTCCGGCCCGACCTCGTCGTCGAGCTCACCTCGACCATCTCCCGGATCGCGGCCCGGCTCAGCGGCCGCACGCGCAGTTCCACTGCGTACGTGTACCCAGTTCCGAGATCGGGACCTGCGGGACGGTCGGGAACCGTGGTCGAATCGATCTCCAGGCTCCTCGGTTGGGCAGGCGACGTTCGTCCGCATGGCGGACTCGGGGTCCCGGTGCTCCGCCACCGGGACACTCAGACCCCGGCTCGCTCCCGCAGCTTGTCGAGCTCGAGCAGGGCCAGCCGACGGCCACGGTTCTCGATCCAGCCGAGGTCCCGCAACACCCGGAGCGACTTGACCACGGCCTCCCGCGACAGGCCGGACCACGAGGCCAGGTCCGATTGGTTCAAGGGCGAGAGCACCTCGACCACCGCTCGGCCGCCGTCGCCCGGCTCGCCGTAGTGGTCCGCCAGCTCGACCAGCCGGGCACAGAGCCGCTGCAGCGAGTCGCCGGTCCCGAACTCGAGCTGATGACGGTCGCCGATGCGGAGCCGGGCGGCCAGGACCCGGGCCAGGTCGTGGAGCACGGTCGGGTGGTCGAGCAGGAACTGGTTGAAGGCCCCGATCTCGACCACCAGCACCTCGACGTCGGTCAGTGACACGATCGTGGCCGACCGGCGACCGCCGTCCAGCGCGGTCACCTCGCCGATGAGGGCGCCCGGGCCGAGCACGTTGAGGATGATCTCGCGACCGGTGGCGGCGGGGATCGTCGCCTTGACCAGGCCGTCGAGGATCACGAGCGCCTCGTGGGCGTGATCGCCCTGGAAGAACAGCGTGGTGCCCTTGACGAAGCGGCGGCGGTGCCCGGCGTCGAACAGGGCCGTGCGGACGTCGTCGGTCAGCAGCTCCAGGAAGTTGCGCGACGGGTCGGTCGGGTCGGCTGGCTCGCTCGGGTCGCTCATCGCAGGCGTGTCGGTCGGTCGGGTTTCAGGTGAACGAGACGGCGACGGATCCGAGCCCGGCGAACTCGGCGGTGATCGAGTCGCCGCCGTCGGCCTCGAAGACGTCGGTGACCACGCCGGTGGTGACCAGGTCGCCGGCCCGGAGCCGGCGGCCGAAGCGAGGCAGCTCGTCGGCCAGCCAGGCCAGCACGGCCAGTGGGTGGCCGAGCACGTTGGCCCCCGATCCGGTGGTGGTGACCTCGCCACCGGTTCGGACGGTGACCTCGGCGTCGATCAGGTCGAGGTGTCGCCAGTCGGTCACCGGTTCGCCCCGGATCCACCAACCGTGGATGGCGTTGTCGGCGGCCACGGCGAGGGCGCCGATCGACCAGTCGGCGTAGCGGTAGTCGACGATCTCGATCGACGGGATGACGGCGTCGACGTGATCGGCGATCGACTCGATGGTGTGGCCGCCGTCTGGTCCGGGGCCACCGTGCTCGGGGACGTCGCCGCCGATCCGGATGCCGTACTCGGCCTCGACGACCCGATGGGTGAAGATGTCGGCGGCCAGCTCGACGCCCGAGTCGGACGTGGTGGTGGACAGCAGGCGACCGAACACCGGTCGGTCGATCTGCAGCGCCTGTTGGGCGATCTCGCTGGTGCAGGCGCACTTGTAGCCGATCGCCCGCTCGCCATCGGACGCCAGGCGGCCGACCAGCTCGGCCTGGATCGCATAGGCGGCAGCGAGATCATCCGGTCGGAGATCGGGCGGCAGATCGGGCTCGATGCGCCCGGTGCGGCGCATGTCGAACAGCACGTCGGCGGCCTTGGCGTGATCCATCGGCGTCATCTTAGGTCGCTGCGGTGCGGTCGCTTGAGGCCACCGCCGTGGACCCGACCGGGCGCCGCCCCCGCCGCCGTCAGCCGCCCGAGCGGGTGGCCTCGACGTCGGCCGTCGTGGGCCAGGGATGGGCCGCCTCCAGCTCGAAGGCCAGCGCCAGGAGGAGCGCCTCCTGTCCGAGGTTGGCCGCGAACTGCATGCCGACCGGGAGGCCGTTGCCGTCGATCGTCAGGGGCAGGCTGATCGCCGGGCCGCCGCCGGCATTGTGGATCCACGTGGTCGGCACCTGGGCCCGGACCCGGGCGAACATGGTCTCGCCGTCGACGTCCGGTGAGATGTAGCCGAGGCGGTGGACCGGCCCGCCGAGGGTCGGGCTCAGCAGCACGTCGTGGCGGTCCCACGCCGACGGATAGGTGGCGACGAAGCGTCGGAGACGGCGGAACGCCACCGGCGCCTTCGGTGCCTGGCGCCGGAACGAGCGGGCCAACCACGTGGCGAACGGGTCCAGCTGATCGCGGTCGAAGCCGTCGAAGAGCCTCCCGCCGCCCTGCCACAGCAGGAACGGGAACATCGACCACAGCAGCAGGAAGTCGTCGGCCAGCCCGGCGGGGAAGGGGCTCTCGATCGTCTCGACCTCGTGGCCGAGCTCCTCGAGCCAGCCGGCCACCCGCAGCAGCTCGGCCGTGGTCGAGCTGTCGAAGTCGACCCCGTCGTCTCGGGCGGTGATCACGCCGATCCGCAGCCGGTGCTCGGCCGGCCCGGTGACGTGGCCGATCGGCGGCAGTCCTGGTCCCGGCCGATACCGCTCGGCGCCGTACAGGTAGGTGGCGGTGTCGCGGACGGTTCGGGACAGGACGCCGTTGACGCCGGGATTGAGGGGGAAGAGCTTGGGGAGCGGCTCCATGTCGAGGCGATCCCTGGTCGGCTTGAGGCCGACGAGGCCGCAGCAGGCGGCGGGGATGCGGATCGAGCCGCCGCCGTCGTTGCCGTGGGCGATCGGCACCGCACCGGCGGCCACGAGGGCCGCCGACCCGCCCGACGAGCCGCCGCTCGAGTGGTCGAGGCTCCAGGGGTTGCGGGTGGCGCCGGTCAGGCCGCCCTCGGTGGTGGCCACGAGCCCGAATTCCGGCGTGGTGGTGAGCCCGAGGCTGACCAGCCCCGTCGACAGGAACTGGACGACCTCGGGGGCCGACTCGGTTGCCGGTGTCTCCGGGACGGCCCGGCTGCCCCACCGGTTCGGCAGGCCCTCGACGGCCGACACGCCCTTGACGAACGACGGCACCCCGCCGAACACGCCGGTGTGCGCCGCTGCGTCGGCCCGGTCCCTGGCCCGGTCGAGGTCCCAGACGGCGACGGCGTTCAGCGCCGGGTCGACCGCCTCCGTCCGGTTGATGGCGGCCTCCACCAGCTCCCGGCTGCTGACCCGGCCGGTGGCCACCCGCTCGGCCAGCTCGACGGCGTCGGTCCGGCCGATGGCGTCGTCGGTGAAGGCGTGCACCGGTGTGGTCTGGGTCGTCGTCTCGGTCATGGCGTGCTCCTGGTCGGTTCGCTTCGTTGACGGTGGACGGGTGGACGGGTGCGCTCGTTCGCTCAGGTCGGGGCGGCGGCCGTGCCGAGGTGTGGCCCGCCGTCGGGGAGCAGGGCCTCGACGATCGTCCGCAGCGTCCGGGTCTGCCGCTCGACCGGCCACAGGTCGGGAGCGACGGTGGCACACAGGCCGATCCCGTCGACCGCGGCGACGATGGCGCCGGCCAGGTCGACCGGGTCGTCGACACCCCGGTCCCGGAGGTGCTGGGCGATCTGGGCCTCGATGGCCTCGTAGAAGCGACGGTAGGCGGCGAGCAGCGTCGGCGACGACGGCGCCGCTCCGCAGTAGGCGAGCCAGACCCGCCAGAAGGACCTGGCCCGTCCGGTGGTCGGGAGGTAGAGCCCGAGCTCACCGTGGAAGAACGTCATGGCCTCGGCCCCGCCGTCGACGAGGACCTGCCGCGACAGGTGCTCGAGCGCGGCGACGAGGAGGTCCTCCTTGTCGCGGAAGTAGTAGCCGATGGCGCCGGTGGTGACTCCGGCCCCGGCCGCGATGTCCATCAGCTTGACCCCGTCGAGGCCGCGCTCGGCGATGGCGTCGACGGCCGCGTCGAGCAGCTCGATCCGCTTCTGCTCCCGGTCGACGACCCTCGGCATCCGCCCTCCCTCGAACGGTCGGTTTGTTACATCATAGTGATGATGTAACGCCCGGGTACCATTCGTCGATGGTGCGCTGGTCGTGGTTGGCACCGTGGCGGCGTCGCCGCCCGAGCCGGGCGGAGCTGATCGACCGCAAGCACGCGCTCGAGCACGAGATCCGCTCGCTGGCCGCCGACGTCGAGCGACGACGGGCCCGCAACCAGCCGACGGGCGACGCCGACGCCCGTCTGGCCCGGCTCCGCTCCCGCCACTACCAGACCCGGCTGGCCATCGACCGGGCCGAGCCCGAGCCGTGAGCCGACGGCCCCGGTCAGCCGGTTGCCGGCCGGTCGGAGGCGGCCATCGCCTCGCTGGTGAAGGCGGCGAACTTGGCGGTGTCGAAGCCGACGACGAGGCGGGCGTCGGTCTCGATGATCACCCGGTGGGGCGAGTCGAGGAACCGGGCGAAGCTCTGGATGTAGGCGTCGTCCGGCTTGCGGTCGAGCCCGGACAGGCGGGGGTAGAACCAGGCCTTCAACGCCTCGAAGCCCTCGTCGCCCGGGGCGTGCACGACCGAGTCGCCCTTGAACGACGCCGTCCGTCCGCCCCGGTTGATCACGATGGCCGACTGCGGCCTGGCCCGCAGGGCCGGCACCCGCTTGCGGCGCTCGGCGCACGTCGTGAAGAACGTGCCGTCGTGGTACACGTAGGCCACGACCACCCCGACCGGGTAGCCGTCGCTGGTGGTCCAGTTGAACACGCACTCGCCGACGTCGCCGACCAGGGCGTCGAGCTGGGGTCGGTCGAGCTGCATCCCGGTCAGGTCCTCGTAGTCCACTCGGTCGGCGCTCATCGGTCCCTCTCCTCGGCGTTCACCGGCAAGCTAACACCGCGATCATCGAAGCGACCAGCGGCCACGAGCCGTCGCGGCGACCGCCGCTGTGCTGTCATGACCACCATGAAGTTCGGACTCGCGTTCGCCAGCAGCGTCGGCACCGACCAGGGCTCGGCGGTCGAGATCGCCAGGGTGGCCGAGTCGGTCGGCTTCGAGTCGGTGTGGGGCGGGGAGCACGTCGTGTTCCCCTCGACCATCGAGTCGGCCTACCCCTACACCTCGGATGGCAAGGTCCCGGCCACGCCGGAGACGCCGATCCCCGATCCGCTCATCTGGCTGGCCTACGTGGCCGCGGCGGCGCCGACGCTGCGGCTCGGCACCTGCATCCTCATCGTGCCCCAGCGCAACCCGCTTGTGTTGGCCAAGGAGCTGGCCACGCTCGACCACCTGACCGGTGGGCGGGTCGAGCTGGGGATCGGGGTCGGCTGGCTGCGGGAGGAGTTCGAGGCCATCGGGGTGCCGTGGGCCGGGCGGGGGGCCAGGACCGACGAGTACATCGAGGCCATGCGCACCGTCTGGTCCGGCAGCCACGTCGAGTTCCACGGCGAGTTCGTCGACTTCGAGCCGCTCACGGCGACGCCTCGACCGATCCAGGGCCGTGACATCCCGATCCTGGTCGGCGGCGACACGCCGGCCGCCGTCGACCGGGCGGCCAGGATGGCCGACGGCTACTTCCCCGGCGAGACCGACCCCGACGGGCTCGCTCGACTGATCGCCGCCGTCCGAGCGGCGTGTGAGAACCGGGATCGGGACCCCGACTCGATCGAGATCAACGCCATCTTCGGTCGTCAGCTGGCCGACCCGATGGCCGGGATCGAGTCGATGCGCGACCAGGGGGTCGGTCGGATCATGGTGCCGGCGTTCGCCTTCGCCGGCGACGGCGGGCTCGACCGGCTTCGGGCCTTCGGCGAGACCCACGTCGCCCCGAACGCAGGGTCGGGGCCGAGCGCGGCCAACTAGCGCAGGTCGACGCCCTCCAGGCGACCGTCCTCCCGCCACTGCGACAGCAGCCGGAAGAACCTGATCGGCCCGGCGCCGTAGCTGCCGGCGAAGAAGTGGTTGGGGTTCCCCTGCTGACCCTCGTTGTTGTAGTAGCCGGGGGTGCACTCGGCCCGGAACCGGGCCCCGAGCCTGGCCTTGCTCGCCATCTCGTCGAGCCACATCTGCTCACCGTCCGGCGTCGCCTCGATGACCGACCCGCCACGGTCCCGCAGCTCGGTGAGCAGGTAGGTGATGTGGTTGGCCTGCTCGTTGAGGGTCTGGGGCACGCTGACGGTGACCGCCCCCTGGGTGAAGCCCATGAAGAAGCAGTTCGGGAAGCCGGTGGTCTGCATGCCGTGCAGGGTCCGCATGCCGTCGCCCCAGTGGTCGGACAGGCTCTGCCCACCCCGGCCGACGATGTCGTAGCCGGCCCGCCTGGTGTAGGTGGTGCCGACCTCGAACCCGGTGGCGAAGATGATGCAGTCGACCTCGTACTCGACGCCGTCGGCCACCACACCGCTCGGCGTGATCCGCTCGACGCCGCGACCTTCGGTGTCGACGAGCGTGACGTTCGGGCGGTTGAAGGTCGGCAGGTACTCGTCGTGGAAGCAGGGCCGCTTGCAGAACTGGCGGTACCAGGGCTTGAGCTTGGCCGCGGTCTCGGCGTCCTCGACGATCTCGTCGACCCGATCCCGGACGCCGTTCATCTTCACGTAGTCGGCCATCTCCAGCAGCCGCCCGTACTCCCGCTTCTCCAACCGGCGGCCGAGCCGGCGGGCCGCCTCCTTGGCCTTGGCCCCCTGGAGGTTGCGGAAGATGTCGGTCCAGCCGTCCTGGACGAGATCGACGTCCTGGTCGCCGCCGCTGACCAGGATGTTGAAGTTGTCCATCCGCTCCTGCTGCCAGCCCGGTTCGAGCGACGCAGCCCACTCGGGGTCGGTCTCGCGGTTGTTGCGGACGTCGATCGACGACGGGGTCCGCTGGAACACGTAGAGGTGCTCGGCCGCCGCACCGAGGTGGGGGATGCACTGCACGGCCGTTGCCCCGGTGCCGATGATCGCCACCTTCTTGTCACCGAGCCCGGTGAGGTTCCCCGAGTTGTCGCCGCCGGTGTAGTCGTAGTCCCAGCGGCTGGTGTGGAACGTGTGGCCCTCGTAGGTGTCGATGCCGGCGATGCCGGGCAGCTTCGGCCGGCTGAGGGGGCCGTTGGCCATGGCCACGAAGTCGGCCGTCATCCGGTCGCCCCGGTCGGTCTCGATCGTCCACCGCTCGGTGTCGTCGCTCCAGGTCATGCCGGTGACCGTGGTCTGGAGGCAGGCCTTGTCGTACAGGCCGTAGTGGCGGGCGATGTTGCGGGTGTGCTCGGCGATCTCGGGGGCGAACGAGTACTTGTGCTTCGGGATGTAGTCGAGCTCCTCGAGCATCGGCAGGTAGACGTAGCTCTCGACGTCGCACATGGCGCCCGGGTAGCGGTTCCAGTACCAGGTGCCGCCGAAGTCGCCGCCCTTCTCGATGACCCGGATGTCGTCGTAGCCGGCCTCGCGGAGGCGGCCGCCCATGAGGAGGCCGCCGAAGCCACCACCGATGATGACCACCTGGGTGTGGTCGGTGAGCGGCTCCCGCTCGACCCGCTCGAGGTAGGGGTCGTCGACGTAGTCGGAGAAGTCGCCCTTGACCTCGATGTACTGCTCGTTGCCGTCGCTCCGGAGGCGCTTGTCGCGCTCGGCCAGGTAGCGGGTCTTGAGCTGGTCCGGGTCGAAGTCGATGTCGCCGATCAGCTCCCGGAGCAGGTCGTCGTCGAGGGGGACGTTCTCGGAGAGCGGCTGATCCATGTCGACCAGGGTAGTTAGAGCCTCGCGAGAGTTTCGAACCCGTGGCCGTCCGACCGGTGCCGACGTCCGCGTCGATCCAGATCTTCTCCACCCTTTCTCCAAGGCCCGCGACCGGACCTGATGGAGAGTGGCGGTACGGCACACGAACGAACCGGAGAGGATCCCCCATGCCTACGCAATCGACCGCAGACGCCGTCATGCCGACCGCACCCGACGGTGGCACCCACCACCTGCCCGAGACCGTCGACCACTCCCTCGACCACCTCGATCTGGCCGAGTGGTGCCTCAACGCCGGGAGGCGGGTCCTCGACCCCGCCGACGGGTGGGGCCACCTCCTGATCGAGAACACCCCGGCCACCGGGTAACAGGCGGCCTGATCGCCTCGACCGGGACTACTGGAAGGGCACCTCGCCCCGGGTCGTCACCCGGTAGCCGTGGCGGGTCTCGGGGAAGTAGTCCCAGCTGGCGTGGTGCTGCACGCAGCGGTTGTCCCAGATGGCCACCGAGTTCGGCTCCCACCGGAAGCGGACCTGGAAGTTGACCCCGGCGGCGACGTGCTCGTACAGCATGTCGAGCAGGGCCCGGCTCTCCCGCGGCTTGAGGCCCTTGATGTGCGACGTGAACCCCATGTTGACGTAGAGGCCCTTGCGTCCGGTGACCGGGTGGGTCCGGATGACGGGGTGCTCGCTGACGGGGAACTCCCGATCGCCGGCGTAGCCGTAGCGCCCGCGGTAGGCCTTGTCGCCGGTGTGGACGGCGGTGAGCGTCGACAGGAACTCCTGCATCGGCGTCGACAGCGTGTCGTAGGCCTCGTACATCGAGGCCCAGACCGTGTCGCCTCCGGCCGGCGGGGTCTGCTCGATCCGCAGCATCGACAGCGCCGGTGGGCGGGCGTCGCAGGAGACGTCGGTGTGCCAGCCGTTGCCGGCGGTGTAGGTGCTCTCGGCGTCGGTGTGGACGAGGAGCACTTCGGGGAAGCCGTCCGGCGCCTTCGCCGCTGGGTGGATGTGGAGCTCGCCGAGGCGGCGGCCGAGCTCGACCTGTTCGGCGAGGGTCATCTCCTGGTCGCGGAAGAAGAGCACCCCCCGCTCGGCCACGAGCTCCTTGAGCTCGTCGACGCCGGCCTGGTCGAGGTCGAGGAGGGTGACGCCCTCCAGCTCGGTGCCGATCCGGGTGTTCCAGTCCCGCCGGGTTGCGGTCATCACTGCTGCCATGGTTCGTCCTGTCCGTCGATGGCCTGATCCCGCTCACCAAGAGGTCTAGCACCACGTCGGCCGCTCGTTCGAGTCCCCTGCCCGGTCCGATGGTCGCCGGCGGACGGGCGCCGGGGTGGGCGGCGAAAGAGGTCCGTCTGGCCGGCGTGGGTGATGATGGTGTCGATCGTGTCGGATCGGGGGTGTCGACGTGTCGACGTTGTTGGGAGTACGGGTCGTCGATCTGGCCGGCCGCTGGGGCGAGCTGGCCGGGCGCATCCTGGCCGACCTCGGTGCCGAGGTCGTCAAGGTCGAGCCGCCTGGCGGAGCGGTGGCCCGACGCCTCGGCCCGTTCGTCGGCGATCGCTGCGTCGGTCCCGAGTCGTCGCTCACGTGGATGGCGCTCGGTCGGGGCAAGCGGTCGGTGGTGATCGATCCGTCGGTCGACGCCGACCGGGCGGCGTTGGCGGCCCTCGTCGCCGGTGCCGACGTGCTGATCGACAACGGCGATGCGGCCGACGACTGGGGCCTCGCCCCCGAGGTGTCGACCGGCCTGATCTGGGCGTCGGTGACGCCATACGGCCTCGACGGGCCGAAGGCCGGTTGGGCCGCCGACGAGCTCAGCATCGAGGCCGCCGGCGGGGTGCTCGCCCTCCAGGGCGACCCGGACCGGCCGCCGGTCCCGGTCGGCTACCAGCAGGCGTCGTGCCACGGCGGCGGCCAGGCGGCGGCCGACATCTGCATCGCCCTCTACGAGCGCGAGCGGAGCGGGCGCGGGCAGCGGATCGACACGTCGGCCCAGGCGGCGATCGTGCTGGCGACGATGCACGCCTCGCCGTGGGCGACGGTCTTCGGGGAGAACGTGCCGGGCACCTGTGACAACCGGGCGGAGGCTCGCGAGTACTGGCCCGGCCTGCCGGTCCAGCTCATGTGGCGGGTCGCCGACGGGTGGGCCCAGATCGGGTTCCAGTTGCCGAAGATGGGCGAGGACACGAGCCACGAGCTGATGGCGTGGGCGGAGCGGGAGGGCATGGTCCCGGCCGACCTGGCCGGCCGCGACTGGCATCACTGGAAGGCCGGCCTGGCCGACGGGACGGTCTCGGTCGACGAGGTCCGCCGGATGCTCGACACGATCGAGGCGTTCGTGGCCACCAGGACCAAGCGCGAGATCTTCGACCACGGCCTGGCAACGCGGACGCTGTGCGCGCCGATCTACACGGCCTCCGACGTGCTCGACGACCGGCAGCTGGAGGCCAGGGACTACTTCCGGGACGTCGACGGGCTCCGCCGGGCCGGCCCGTTCGCCCGGATGACGGCGACCCCGCTGGTCGAGCTGCCGCCGGCCCCGGCGCTCGACGCCGACGGTGACCTGCGCCGCCGGCCGTGGCCGCCCCGCCCGGCCATCGGTGGGCCAGACCGGCCGTCGCCGTCCGGGCCGGTCGTGGCCTCCGATGCCGCAGTCGGGCGCCGGGGGGTCTTCGATGGCCTCAAGGTCGCCGACTTCGCCTGGGTCGGGGTCGGGCCGCTGATCGCCAGGGCCCTGGCCGATCAGGGGGCGACCACCGTGCACGTCGAGTCGGCGACCCGGCCCGACATGCTGCGCCGGATCGGGCCGTTCGCCGAGGGCGTTCCCGGCCTCGACCGCTCGCAGTTCTTCGCGTTCGTCAACACCTCGAAGCTCGGCCTGGCCTGCGACCTCTCCACCGAGGCCGGTCGTGACCTCGCCCTCCGACTGGTGGCCTGGGCCGACGTCGTCATCGAGTCGTTCACCCCCGGCACGATGGAGCGGTTCGGGATCGACTACGGGAGCCTCAGCCGCCAGCACCCGGATCTGGTCATGCTGTCGACCTGCCTGCGGGGCCAGGACGGTCCCGAGCGCCGCTACGGCGGATTCGGCAGCCAGGGGGTGGCGGTCACCCCGCTGTTCACCGCCACCGGTTGGCCCGACCGCCCGCCGGCCGGGCCATGGGGGGCCTACACCGACTTCTGCGCCCCCCGTTTCGGGATCTCGGCCCTGGCCTCGGCGCTGCTGCACCGGCGGCGGACGGGGGAGGGTCAGCACATCGACCTCTCCCAGGTCGAGGCGGCGATGCACTTCGCCGAGCCCCTGCTGCTCGACCGTCAGCTCAACGATCGGGAGACGGCACCGCAGGGCCACGCCAGCGCCCACGCCTGCCCCCACGCGGTGCTGCCGGCCGCCGGCCACGAGCGGCACGTCACGATCGCCTGCGAGACCGCCGACCAGTGGCGGGCCCTCGTTGCGCTGGCCGGCCCGGCGCTCGACCCGTGGTCGGCCCCGGCGTTCGACGAGCTGGACGCCCGCATCGAGCACAAGCGGGCGATCGAGGCGGCGCTGTGCCGCTGGACCGCTCCGCAGGAGCCGTTCGCGCTGGCCGAGCGGCTGGCCACCGGCGGGGTCCCGTCGTCGGTGGTCAACTGGTCGACCGATCTGCTCGACGACCCGCAGCTCGCCCACCGCAGCTACTACACGGTGCTCGAGCACGGCGAGGTCGGACCGGTCCTCTACGACGGCACCGGCTCGATCCTGTCGGTCACGCCGTCTGAGCAGCGCTCGGCGGCGCCGACGCTGGGCCAGCACACCGAGCAGGTCCTGCGCGACCTCCTCGGTCTGTCTGAGGCGGAGGTCGACCGCTACCGAGACGCCGGCGCCCTGGTGTGACCTCCGGTCCCACCGGCGCGGTCCGGGGCCCCGGTCAGGAGGACGCAGCGGCCGACGCCACCAGCAGCTGATACATCGCCGTGCCGGTCAGGTCGGCGCCGGCGGGTGGCACCTCGAACTCGACCCGGGCGACGCCGGGCTCCAGCGGCCCGACGGTGGCGCCCGCGTCCCGCAGGGCGTCGAGCAGGGCTCGGTTCTCCCAGAGCACGTCGGCGACGAAGGCGGTGATGCCCCGCTCGGCCGCGGCCTCGACCAGGGTGAGCAGCAGCACGGTGCCGATGCCACGGCCCTGCCACTCGTCGGCCACGGTGACCGCGGCCTCGGCCTTCGTCGGGTCGTTCCGGTCACGGACCCACCGGGCCACCCCGACCCCACGGCCGCCGGGGGCGTCGCCGACCTGGGCCACCAGGGCGAAGCGATGGTCGAAGTCGATGTCGGTCAGGTAGTCGAGCAGCGCCGGCGAGAGCCGGGGCGGTGGTGAGAAGAACCGCTTCCGCTTGCTCTCCTCCGACAGTTGCTCGTAGCCCCTGGCCAGCTCCGCCCGGTCGTCGGGGACCAGGGCGCGGATCAGCAGCGCCAGCCCATCGCGGGTCGTCGCCCGCCTCGGGCCGGGCAGGTCCGGCTCGGCCGGGGCGTCTCGGGCCTCCACCCCCCGAACGCTAGTGCGGCCTCGGGCGAGAGAGGTCTTTGGGCACTGGTGGTCCGGGGCCGATCGGGCGACGATGGTGGCACTCGGCGTCGCCGGGTCGCCGTGTGGCGCCCGACGGCGATGACACGACCATCGGCCCGACCGGACACGACCGGCAGGGGCCACTCGGGAGGAGCAATCCATGATCACCGACGTCAGCGGGCCGGCCCTGGCCGCCCGGTCGACCGGCACGACCGTCCTGGCCGCGGTGAAGGCGAACGCCGTCGAGCACCCCGACCGTCCGCTCTTCTCGGTCCGGGTCGGGGATCGCTTCGTCGACCAGTCGGCGTCGGCGGTCTGGGGTCGGGTCGAGCGGTTGGCGCTCGGCCTCATCGCAACCGGTGTCGAGCCGGGCGACCGGGTGGCGCTGATGTCGGCCACCAGGGCGGAATGGGTGGAGCTCGATCTCGCCATCAACGCCGTCGGCGCCGTCACGGTGCCGATCTACGAGACCTCGTCGGCCGATCAGATCGGCTGGATCCTGACCGACAGCCAGGCCGTGCTTGCGGTGCTCGAGACCGAGGAGATGCTGGCCGCGGCCCGCTCGATCGACGCCGAGCACGGGTGCCGGGAGATGCTGGTCATCGACGACGGCGCCACGACCGAGCTGGTCGAGCGAGGCCAGGGGGTGGCGGCCGGCCGGCTGGACGAGCGCCTCGACGCCATCGGCGGCGACGACATCGCCACCGTCATCTACACGTCGGGCACAACCGGGCGACCGAAGGGCTGCGTCCTGACCCACGGCAACCTCGGGGTCAACGTCGAGCAGACCGCCGACGCCCTCGCCGGGACCGTCGATGCCTCCGACGTGGCGCTGCTGTTCCTGCCCCTGGCCCACGTCCTGACCAAGACAACGGCGCTGTTCTGCCTCGCCACCGGGGTCAAGCTCGCGTTCGGCACCTCGATCGAGCGGCTGCCCGATGAGTTCGCGGCCGTGCGGCCGACGCTGATCGCCGCCGTGCCCCGGATCTTCGAGAAGGTCTTCAGCCGGGCCCAGCACACGGCCGAGGCCGACGGCAAGGGTCGGATCTTCGAGCGGGCGGCGGCCACCGCCGTCCGCTGGTCCCGGCAGCGGGCCGATGGTCGGGTCGACCCGCTGACCAGGGCCGAGCACTGGCTGTTCGACCGGCTCGTCTACCGGAAGCTGGCCGCTGCGTTCGGCGGTGAGCTACGCATGGCCTTCAGCGGTGGCGGACCGCTGGGCGAGCGGTTGACCTCGTTCTTCGACGGGGTCGGCGTGCGGATCTACGAGGGCTACGGCCTGACCGAGACCAGCCCGCTGGTCACGCTGAACCGCACCGACGCCTGGCGGCCCGGATCCGTCGGTCGGGCCGTCGCCGACACCTCCATCCGGATCGCCGACGACGGTGAGGTACTGGTCAAGGGTCCGCAGGTGTTCCAGGGGTACTGGCGCAACGACGACGCCACCGCCGAGGTGTTCGACGACGAGGGCTGGTTCCAGACCGGCGACGTCGGCGAGATCGACGGCGACGGGTTCCTCCACATCACCGGTCGCAAGAAGGACCTGATCGTCACCTCGGCCGGCAAGAACGTGGCCCCGGCCCCCCTCGAGGACCGGATGCGCTCGTTCAGCCTCGTCAGCCAGGCGATGGTCGTCGGTGACGCCGAGCGCTTCGTCGCCGCCCTGGTCACGATCGACGAGGACGCGTTCGCCGAGTGGCTCGACGACAACGACCTCACCGGCGCCACCGTGGCCGACCTGGCTCCCGGCGACCGGCTCCGGGCGGAGATCCAGCAGGCCGTCGACCATGCCAACGAGTCGGTGTCGCGGGCCGAATCGATCCGCGAGTTCGTGATCCTGGGTGAGGACTTCTCGCTCGAGCGGGAGGAGATCACGCCGACCCTCAAGGTCCGCCGGGCCGTCGTGGCCGAGAACCACGAGCAGACCATCCGGGCCATCTACGACGAGTGAGTCGCCGGTCGTCTGGTCCGGTGTCGGGGCCGATCCCTACGATGGGTCCGACGTCGGCCGTCGACGGGTCGGCGGGAAGGGGTGCCCGATGACCGACCAGGCCACTGCGCCGACCGATGCGCCGGCGGGGCCGCGTCCCGAACCCGACTACGAGGTCATCGTGATCGGCGCCGGCGTCGCCGGGATCTACCAGATCAAGCGGCTGACCGACCTCGGTGTGGCGGCCACGGTCCTCGAGCGGGACGCCGACCTCGGCGGCACCTGGTACCAGAACCGCTACCCGGGCGCCCGCTTCGACTCGGAGAGCTTCACCTACGGCTACTCGTTCAGCCAGGAACTGCTCGACGAGTGGCACTGGACCGAGATGTTCTCACCCCAGCCCGAGACCCTGAAGTACCTCAACTACGTGGCCGACAAGTTCGACCTCCGTCGGTACATGCAGTTCGGCTGCACCGTCGAGGCGATGACGTTCGACGAGGCGACCGACACCTGGGCGCTCGACCTGGCCGATGGCCGGACCCTCACCTGCCACCACGTCATCACCGCCATCGGCGTCCTGTCGATCCCGACCCTGCCCCAGATCGACGGAATGGACACCTTCGATGGTCCGTCGTTCCACCCGGCCGAGTGGCCCCACGATCCGCCCGACCTCGGCGGCAAGCGGGTCGCCGTCATCGGCACCGGGGCCACTGCCATCCAGCTCATCCCCGAGGTGGCCAAGGAGGCGGCGCAGCTCACGGTCTTCCAGCGCCGACCCAACTGGGCGGCGCCGCTCAACAACCGCCCGATCTCCGACGAGGAGATGGCCGAGATCCGCCAGCGCTACGACGACATCTTCGAGCGGTGCGCCCGCAGCCCCGGCGGCTTCGAGCACGAGCCCGATCGGCGGGGCTGGGACAACGTGCCCCGCGAGGAGCGCCTCGAGCTGTGGGACCGGCTGTACGACGGGCCCGGCTTCGGGATCTGGCTGCAGAACTTCGTCGAGATCTTCATGGACGACGACGCCAACGCCGAGTTCTCCGACTACATCGCCGACCGCATCCGCCAGCGGGTCGACGACCCGGAACTGGCCGAGAAGCTGATCCCGACCGACCACGGGTTCGGTATCCAGCGGGTGCCGCTGGAGACCGGCTACTTCGAGACCTACAACCGTGACAACGTGCTGCTGGTCGATGCGGCCGAGACCCCGATCGAGCGGATCACCCCGGCCGGCGTGCTGACCGCGGACGGCACCGAGCGGACGTTCGACCTCATCGTCTACGCCACCGGCTTCGACGCGTTCACCGGCGCCTTCGATCGAATCGACATCCAGGGCACCGGGGGCCAGAAGCTGCGGACCAAGTGGGTCGACGGGCCGGTCACCTACCTCGGGATGACCGTGCACGGCTTCCCGAACCTGCTGATGCTCGCCGGCCCCCAGATCGCAGCGACCAACTTCCCCCGGGCCTGCGAGACCGCCGTCGACTGGGCCACCCCCCTGCTCCAGTACTGCTGGGAGCGGGGCCACACCCGGTTCGAGCCGACGGCCGAGGCCGAGCGGGAGTGGTACGACCACGTCGCCGCCATGTACGAGCCGTTCCTGCTGCGGAAGGCCAAGAGCTGGATCACCGGCTACAACGGCAACCTCGACGGCCACGAGTACGGCAAGATGCGGTACAACATCTACAACGGCGGCGGCCCCAAGTACGCGTCGATCCTGGCCGACGTGGCCGACGACGACTACCGAGGGCTCACCTTCTCGTAGCCGCACCGACTCTGCGACACTGCCCTGGTGCGCCCCAACCCGGTCAAGGAGCGGCTGTCCGCCGGCGAGACCCTCTACGGCACGATGGTGTTCGAGCTGCTCGGCGCCGGCCTGCCCCAGATCCTGGAGCAGGCGGGGGCCGACTTCGTGTTCTACGACATGGAGCACAGCGGCTTCACCCTGTCGGAGATCAAGACCCAGTTGGCGCTGTGCCGCGGGCTCGACCTCGTGCCGCTGGTCCGCCCGCCCGACACCACCTATCAGTACGCCGCCCGGTTGCTCGACCTCGGGGCGATGGGGCTGCTGTTCCAGATGTGCGAGACGGCTGAGCAGGCCGAGGAGCTCGTCCGCTGGACCCGGTACCCGCCCGAGGGCCGGCGGGGGGCGATGTTCGGCGGCGCCCACGACGACTACGGCGACGACGCCGTGCCCGACGTCATCGCCGGGGCCCATGATCGCACGATGGTGTGCGTGTTGATCGAGAGCGAGCGCGGTCTGGCCAACGTCGAGGAGATCATGGCGGTCCCCGGGGTCGACGTCGCCCATCTCGGGCACGGCGACCTGTCGCTGTCGTTGGAGGTGCCCGGCCAGACCGGCCACCCGTCGATGCAGGCCGGGATCGACGCCATCCTCGACGCCTGCGAGCGCCACGGGAAGGCGGCGGCGTGCCTGGCCGGCGATGTGGCCACCGGTCGCGACTGGGTGCGGCGGGGGTTCCGGATGGTCAGCGTGAGCTACGACATCGGCCTGTTCCGGTCGGCCCTGGCCGCCGGCATCGAGCAGATCCGGGGTGGCGGCGATGGCGCCGGCGGTGGTGGCGGTGATCGGGCCGGCGACCGAGCGAGGGGGAGTTGATGGAGCTGACCACGGAGCAGGAGCGCGAGTTCCGGGATCGGGGCTGGATCGTGGTCGACGGCGTGTTCGATCGGGCCGAGGTCGACGTGCTGGCCGAGGCCGCCATCGAGGTGATGGATCGGCCGGGACCCGAGGTCGGTCGGGAGGCCGACGGCTCGCCCCACGTGTGCTGGGGGATGCACCTGTTCGACGAGCGGCTCGCTGCGGTGGCCCGGCACCCGGCCCTGGTCGGCCCGAGCACGCAGCTGCTCGGCGCAGACGTGTTCGTGCACCAGTCGCGGATCAACATGAAGCAGACGAACGGGTCGATCGTGGCCTGGCACCAGGACTTCGGCACCTACCACCGGGTCGACGGGGTGCCCGAGCCCCGGGGGATCATGATCGCCGTGTTCCTCGACGACGTGACCAACGTGAACGCGCCGTTGCTGGCCGTGCCCGGGTCCCATCGGGAGGGGTTGGTGTCGACGGCCAGGGTCGACCCGTCGGTGCCAGACCACGAGGCGGTGGCCCGGTACCGCTACGACATCACTGACGAGACGATGGCGGCGCTGGTCGACCGGTACGGGCTGGACACGATCACGGCGTCGGCCGGGTCGGTGCTGTTCATGGACATGACGGTGGTGCACGGGTCGTCGGTCAACATCAGCCCGCTTCGCCGCCTGCTGCTCTACGTCAACGTGTGCCCGGTCGACAACCGGGGCGAGACCTACGCCAGGCCCGAGTACTACGCGGCCAGGGACTTCTCGCCGATCGAGGCCGACGGCCCCGACTGCGTCCGCCGGTTCGTGGCCGGCTGAGCTCGTGGACATCCGATTCGAACCGCTCGACGCGCCGCTCGGAGCGCAGGTGGTCGGCCTCGAAATCGGGGCGGTGGCGGCCGGGACGGGGCTCGACGACGGGGTGGTGGCCGCCCTCGGCCATGGCCTGGTCGACCACGGCGTGCTGGTGTTCCGCGGCGAACCGATCTCGCCGGCGCAGCTGGTCGGGCTCGGTCGGGCGTTCGGCGAGCTGGAGATCCTGCCCGAGCCCGAGAAGCGACACCCCGACCATCCCGAGATCTTCGACCTGACCAACGTGCGGCCGGACGGCGACGTCGTCGAGCGGGACGAGCCCCAGGCCGTGTTCCTGCGGGGGACCGAGCGGTGGCACACCGACAGCTCGTTCCGGGCGGTGCCGAGCCTCTGCACGATGTTGTATGCGGTCGAGGTGCCCGAGCGAGGGGGCGAGACCGAGTTCGCCGACATGTACCGGGCCTTCGAGGAGTTGCCCCCCGGCCTGCGCGATGCGGTGGCCGGGGTCCGCCTGGTCCACAGCTACGCCTACAGCCGGGCCAACAACCCGGGCGAACTGGAGCCGATGAGCGAGGAGGAGCTCGCCCGGTACCCGCCGGTGGCCCACCCGCTGGTCCGCTGCCATCCGGATGGTCGGCGGTCGCTGTACATGGGCGGTCACGTCGCCGGGGTCGAGGGGGTCGGCGACGAGGCCGGCCGAGAACTGATCGACCAGATCCTGGCCCACGCGACCGGGGAGCGGTTCGTGTACCGGCACCGATGGCGGGCCGACGATCTGGTCGTGTGGGACAACCGCTCGACGCTGCACCGCCTGCGGCCCTACGACATCGCCGGCACGAGGCGGGTCATGCGCCGCGTCACCGTCGCCGGGACGGAGGCGCCGACCGGCGACTCGTGAGCCGGGCTACCCCTCGTCGGTCGGGGCGGCGGCCGTGGCGGTGCCGGCGAGCTTCTCGGCCAACCCCCGCATGCCCCGCCTGAACCCGATGGCCCCGAGGCGCTCGACGACCGGGGCGAGGAACGAGGGCAGCCAGCGGACCCGGACGTCTTCCAGCCACTCGACCTCGGAGCCGTGACCCGATGGCGACGGGCGGACCTCGAAGCCGGCGCGGCCGGTCAGGATCGGGCCGAGCTTCTCGACCTCGCACCGACCGGAACCGGAGGTGTCGTCCCAGGCGAGCTCGGTGATCCGCATCCGGTCCTCGAGCGAGAGGGGACCGAACCCGGTCCAGGCGGTGAAGGTGGCACCGACGGCGGTCGGGTCATCGCCGTCGACCTCGACCCGGGTCGCCGGGATCCAGCCCTCGTGACCCTTCCAGTCGATCAACTCGTCCCACACGGTTCGGGCTGGTGCGTCGAACGGGACGTCGACGATGAAGCGAACGGCAGCCATGGCCGGACCAGCATGGCACCGGTGGGCCGCCCACTCGGGATCGAGCGTGGGGATCGGGTCGGTCGACGGCCGGCGCACCGTTGCCTCGGGCCAGGTCCGGACGGTCGCCAGAGCCGTCGGCAGGCCGCGAGGACGGCGAGGTCCGGCGCCGCCGCCCGACCGGCGCTACCGTTCGGGCGTTGGGTCGGCCAGGCGGTCGGCGATCATCGCCAGGGCCGCGGCCAGCTGGGGGCCGAGGTCGGCCAGCGGGCCGAACTCGACGCTGGTGAAGAGCGGGGCGACGGCGGCCAGGTCGCCGATGTCGACCGGCTCGAGCTCCTGGCCGACTCCGAGGAACGCCGCCAGCGCCGGATCGAGGGAGACCGGTGGCGGCCCCGGCTCGCGGTCGCCGTCCGCCGGCACCCGCAGCACCGTGTCGCCGAGCAACGACTCGAGTCGGGACAGCGTGGCGGCTCGATCTCCAGTCTCGTCCGACGCAGTCTCGTCCGGCCCAGTCTCGCCCGGCCCAGTCTGGCCTGGCCCTGCCTCGTCCGGCCCGGTGCCGGCCGTCGATCTCGGTTGCGCCCGCCTCGACGGCGGCGCCGCGGTTCGCGACGGGGTCTCCGACTCCCCGGTCCCCCCTCCTGGCTCGGCCGTCGACGGATCGAGGCCGCGCCAGCGGAGCAACGGCGCCTCGTCGAGGTCGACTCGATCGGCGAGGGCGAGGACCGCGGCGACCACGTGCTTGCACGGCTCGTCCCAGTCGGCGCAGTCGCAGCCGAAGGCCAGGTCGATTTCGCGGGGACAGACATCGATCCCATCGTCGATCAGCTCGTCGACTCGGCGACCGCGGTCCGAGCCGTCGAGCACCTGACGTCGGACCCCGGGCGGGGCCGGCGCCGTGCTGATCGTCGCCTGGTAGAGGTCGCCCTGGCTGCCTCGCACCGAAGCGGTGATCGAACCCTCGGCGATGACGAGGTCGGAGACGGAGCCCTTCCGGTACAGCGCCCGACCTCGGGCCAGCCGGCCCTCGTCAGCCGACAGGTCGGCCAGCTCGGCGATCCGCTCGCCCGCCCGACTCAGGAACCTGCTCATGGCCTCGCGCCGGTCATGGGTTGCCGGTCGACCCGTCTGCGGTGGTGTGCTGCCCGAGCGCGAACAGCCCCTTGAGCTGGTCGGTGCTCATCTCGGTCAACCAGCCTTCGCCGCTGCCGACGGCCGAATCGGCGAGCGCCTTCTTGTCCTGGAGGAGCGAGTCGATGCGCTCCTCCATCGTCCCCCGACACACCAGCTTGTGCACGAACACCGTCGATCGCTGCCCGATGCGCCACGCCCGGTCGGTGGCCTGGTCCTCGACCGCCGGGTTCCACCACCGGTCGTAGTGGATCACCCGGCTGGCCGAGGTCAGGTTCAGCCCGGTGCCGCCGGCCTTGAGCGAGACCACCTGGAGCGGGGGACCGTCGCCCGACTGGAACTCGGTGACCATCTCGTCTCGCTTGGTCCGTGACAGCCCCCCGTGCAGGAAGCTGGCCCGGACCTCGTTGGCCTCGGCCAGGTGGGCCACCAGCAGCTCGCCCATCTCCCGGTACTGGGTGAACACCAGCGCTCGCTCGTCGGCCTCCAGCAGCTCGGTCACGAGCTCGTCGAACCGGTCGAGCTTCCCCGACCGCCCGCGCAGGCGGCCGGGCTCGTCGCCCCCGGCGGCCAGGAAGTGCGCCGGGTGATTGCAGATCTGCTTGAGACGGGTCAGCGTCGCCAGCACCAGGCCCCGTCGCTGCATCGAGCCGGGATCCGGGTTCGACGTCGATCCCCGCCTGGCGCTTCCGGACGGCGATGGGCCCGCACCCTCGACCTCGTCGACCTGGCTCAGGAAGTCGTCGAGCACCGCCCGGTACAGGCCCGCCTGCTCCTCGGTCAGGTTGGCCCAGGCGACCTGCTCGATCTTGTCTGGCAGATCGGGCACCAGCGTCTTGTCGGCCTTGGTCCGGCGCAGGAGGAACGGTCCGGTCAGGCGCTTCATGCCGGCCAGTGCCCGCTCGTCGCCGTCGGTCTCGATCGGTGTGGCGAACGTGTCGCGGAACCAGCCGATGCCGCCGAGCGATCCGGGGTTGGCGGCATCGAGGATCGACCAGAGCTCGGTGAGTCGGTTCTCGACCGGGGTGCCGGTGAGGGCGACGAGCTGGCCGGCGTCGAGCGCCCGAACCGCTCGGGCCGCCTTGGTCCGGTGGTTCTTGATCGCCTGCGCCTCGTCGCAGACCACGATGTTCCAGGGGTTGGCGGACATGGTCTCGACGTCGCGGGCGACGGTGCCGTAGGTCGTGATCACCAGATCGACCTCGTCGAGCTGCGCCGCGAAGTCGGTGCCCTGCTTGCGGTTGGCGCCGTGGGCGACCAGGACCCGGAGCTTCGGGGTGAAGGCGGCCGCTTCGGCCTCCCAGTTGTGCACGACGGACAGCGGGCACAGGACCAGGCTCGGCCGATCGGTCGTGTGGCCGACCAGATGGGCAAGCGTCGTCGGCGTCTTGCCGAGTCCCATGTCGTCGGCCAGGCAGCCTCCGAGGCCGAGCCGGGCCAGGAACCCGAGCCAGCCGACGGCCCGGCGCTGGTAGGGCCGGAGCCGGCCGACGAATCCCTCGGGCTCATCGGCCTCGGTCAGCCGATCGTCCGGCAGCCCGGCCAGCAGATCGGTCAGCCACCCGTCGGCCGACGTGCGACCCTCCTCGTCGGCGCCGTCGCCGCCGTGCTCGTCGTCGACGGCGAGGAGCTCGATGGCCGGCCCGGCGACACCTCCGGCCGTACGGTCGGCGCTGGCCGCCAACCTCAGGAGCTCGGCCGGGGTCATGGCCGATTCCCGGCGGCGCTCGCCGAGGTGCTCGAGGGCGCTGGCGACGTGACCGGCGTCGACCCGTACCCACTCGCCCCGCAGCCGCACCAGCTGGGACTTCGACTCGGCGAGCGCGGCGATCTCCTCGTCGGTGAGCCGGTGCCGCCCGAGGGCGATGGCCCAGTCGACGTCGATCATGGTCTGGCCGAGATGGGCCGACGGCCCGCCGGCCTGTTGGGCCGTCGCCCTGCCCGTCAGGTGGACGCGGCGCCGAGCCAGCTCCTTCGGCACGAGCAGCGCGCAGCCGAGCGCAGCGCAGCGATCGGCGCCGTCGGCCAGCAATCTGGTGACGGCCTGGAGGTCGAGCAGCACCACGCCACGTTCGACGGTCAGGTCGGCGAACTCCCGGATCTGGGTGGCCAGCTCGATCGCCAGCTCGTCGACGTGCTCGGCGATCACGTGGAGCGAGGTGGCGGTCACGTCGACCCCTCCAGGCGTGGTTCCCGGCTCGACGAGTCCGGCGGCGAGGTCGGCCCAGGAGAAGGTGACCGTCGGGTCGTCGACCAGGACCACCTCGAAGGTGACCCGCCACGGCGCCGACTCCCGGTCGTCACCTCGCGACCCGACGCCGACCTCGTCGGCCTCGTGGCCGTCGACCTCGTCGTCGTCCGGCGTCCGCAGCCGGGCCCGACAACGGAAGCCGAGGCCGGCATCCCGGGCCGCCCGGTGCTCGTCGAGGGCGAGGCCGATGGCGCTCACCGCCGCCCGCTGGTCGCCGTTGGTGGTCGACACTCCCCGCTCGCCGCGCAGGGCCGCAGCGACTCGACGGGCCACCACGACATCGGCCCGGGTCGAACGTCCGAGGTCGGGGTGCCAGTGTCCGGCCTCCAACGCGAACCGAGCTGCGCTGTCGGCGAAGTACTCGACCACCGAGCGGGCCGCTCCCGCCGGAGCCCCGCCGGCAAAGGGGGCGAACAGCACCTCGGGGGCCTGACGGTCGAGCGAGGCGATGGCCCGGTCGAGCTCGACGCTGTGACGCAGCCGCCATCGGGCCTCCCACCGGGTCTCGGCGGGTCCGGTGAGGCCGGCGTCGTCACCCCGACCGTGCTGGCGGACGGTCGGGGCCAGGAGGCCGGCTCGGGCGGCGAGCACGCCGAGGTCGGCCGCGGCGAAGATCCAGCGAAGCGAGGTCGACGTCTCGTCGACGGCGTGACGCTCGCCGAGCAGGGCGTGGGCGTTCTGGTCGAACGGTCGCATCGACTGGGCGTAGGTCGCCCGCCGGCCTCGCCTGCCCGCATCACCGCCAGGCGTCGGCAGGTAGAGCGGTGTCACCGATGCGCCGACGAGCGCCAGGCCGCCGTACCCGAAGGCGACGGAGACCAGCGACCGCAACGCCTGCGGGCTCGAGACGGCGTTGCCGTCCAGCGCCCAGAGCACGAGGCCGGCGCCGTCCCAGCTCGCGTTGAGCTGATCGAGTCGGTGAGCTCGCAGGGCCACCACTCGACACTACCCACCCCGAGCGATGCCGGAGCCGGTCCGCCAGGTCCCGCGCCCCGGTACGACCCGGGGTTGCCCCGTCCGGGGTCGGGGTGGGACGGCCCGAGGGGTTGCTCGTTTTCGGCGGCGGGGGACCGCCGAAACGACTTGTGAAGCGGCCCCATCGCCTGCGAAGCTCTTCGATTCGGGGGACATCGATGATTCTCTGTACGGTCTGCGCGCAAGAGAACGACGACGGTGAGACGTTCTGTGCTGGCTGCAGCGGCTTCCTCCCGGCGATCGGTCGAGCGATGGCGGCGACCGACCCGGCCGACGGGCCGGTGGTCGAGACCGAGCCGAGCGCACCGGACCGTGACCAGGGTGCCGGCGACCTCGACGCGGCCACCTCCGACGCGTCACCGCCGGCGAGTGGAGACGGCGACCGCGACACCGGTCCCGGCCCCGGCGCACCCGAGGCCGACGCGTCGCTCGCCGACGCCCCGGTCGTCGACGCCGACCCGCCGCCCTCCGGGGGACGGGACCCCTCGGAGCACGAGGCAGCACTCGCCGCCGACCACGGGACGCCGGACCCGGAGCCGGTCGTCGAGCTGCCGTCGCGGCCAGCGGCCGACGAGACGCAGGTCGTCATCGTCAGCGAGCCGGTGGATCGGGGACAGACACCGGTCGTCGCTGGACCGGACGAGACCGATGCCGACGGCCTCACGCGCTCCGAGCGAGACCTCTTCTTCGGGCGGACGTTGCCGACCGATGGCGGCGACCAACCGAGCGCCGGGTCGGGCCCTGCCGCACCGGGTCGAACGGTTCCGCCGCCACCGCCATCGCCATCGTCGCCGCCGCCAACCCGGCGGGCGATCGACCCCTCCCTCGAGGAGACCGGTCCGGCCGCCGGGTCGGCGTCGGGAGCGGCCGGGGCGATCGACCAGCCCGCGGCCACGGCGTCGCCGCCCCGCCCGTCGTCCCCGCCTGCGCCCCCGCCTCGCTCCTCGCCCCCGCCGTCGCCGCCCCGCCCGTCGTCCCCGCCTGCGCCGGCACCGACCGGAGCCGCCGCATCGCCGGGCCGTCTCCTGCCGCCCCGGACCGACGCCCCGCCACCGGCCTCCGGGGCCCCACCACCCGCTCCGGTCACCGCGCCGTCGGCCCCGGGCTTCGACGGTGCTCCAGCTCCGGCCGGGAAC
Source organism: Acidimicrobiales bacterium (assembly GCA_028285495.1). Classification (GTDB taxonomy): domain Bacteria; phylum Actinomycetota; class Acidimicrobiia; order Acidimicrobiales; family SZUA-35; genus JAHELU01. The sequence continues at coordinate 74,081 of JANQPB010000036.1, read as the reverse complement.
CGCAGTCGGCGCTGGCCATGGAACCGTGGCGGGCGCTCGGCCGACGAGATCGCCAGGCAGCAGCAGCCGATGCCGGTTGCATCGAGCGCCGGCCTCGCCGGTCGCATGGCAACCAACCGAGCGGTACCCGTCGCCCAACCGCCCGCCGCCCAGCCGTCCGTCGCCCAACCGCCCGCCGCCCAGCCGCAGGCCCAGGGTTTCCCGACGCCGTCGACCCCGCGGCGAGGTGGCGCCCGTCGCGGCGCTCGGCAGGCATTCCGACGAACGGGTCGGGGGCTCGGGTTCGTGATGCGGTGGGGTGCGCTGGCCGTCGGCGTGGTCACGATCGTCACGGCCGGCGTGCTCAGCGGCCCGTTCGACTCGGTCCGCGATCGCCTGCCCTTCCTGTCGAATGATCCGGATCCCGTCGTCGTCGTCGGTGTCGAGGCGACCTCGAGCGCCGATGGCGGTGCGCCCGGTCTGGCCGTGGACGGCCAGACCGCCACGGCGTGGGTCGAGGGGGCGCCGGGGTCTGGCGTCGGCGAGGTCGTCACGGTCTCGTTCGGGCAACCGGTCGAGGTTGGTTGGATCGGCTTCATCCTCGGCGAACGGATCGTCGACGGCACGACCCGCCCCCGCCTCCACCAGGTTCGCGTCACCTTCGACGGCGGCACCCTGGTCGACGTCACCCTCGAGGATCGACCCGACTTCCAGTCCTTCGCCTTCACCCCCCGGACGACAACGTCGGCCACGATCGAGATCCTCACCGTCCGCGACGGGCGTGACAACGAGGACGCCTCGGTCGCCGAGATCGAGTTCTTCGGCCCATGAGCCCGATGAGGCGGTCGTCCCCGAGCTGCCGGCCCGCGGTGCCCGAACGGGCAACGGGCGACGGGCCCAACACGGTGCCCGAACGGGCACTGCGCTGCCCATCGGGGCAACGCTCGGTTGCCCGTTCGGGCACGGGCGTCCGGTCGCACGGACACGATTTCGACTCGTTGTATTTCCCGTACGGGCAGGCGACGTCACCTTCATGTCGGCACACGTGCTTGCAGGTCGTGGGAGCAGTATGGGTAGCGCGTTGCCGATGACGTGACGACGGCGGCTCGAGGTCGCTGGCAGGAGGGAAGCATGCAGGGGGACAAGCAACCGGGCGTCGAACCGTCGACGAAGGTCTGGGTCAACGACGAGCACCCGATCTTCCGCCGAGGTCTGATCGCCAGCCTGGCCAGCACCGAATTCCGGATCGTCGGTGAGTCGGCCAGCCTCTCGACGACCGAGGTCGCCGGGGTGGACGTCGTCATCTTCGCCGCCACCGTCGGCGCGCTCGACGCTCTCGACCGACTCGACCCGACCACCCGCCGGGTGGCGATCGCCGACCGGGCCGACCAGGACCTCCTGCTCCAGGCGGTCAAGCGTGGGGTCGATGCGGTCCTCGACCGGGTGGAGATGACCCCGGACGTCCTGGTCAACGCCATGCGGACCGTGGTCGGTGGGGCGACCTTCCTCCCGACGGGGGTCCTCACCGAGCTGGTGAGCACCGCAGGGTCGGGTTCGGGGCGGTCGAGCGAAACGCTGACCGACCGCGAGCTCGCCGTGCTGCGCATGCTGGCCGATGGCGACGACACCAGGGAGATCGCCGGGTCGTTGTGCTATTCGGAGCGGACGGTCAAGAACGTGGTCCACGACCTCCTCATGAAGATGAACTGCCGGAATCGGGCCCACGCCGTGGCCTGCGCGACCCGGCAGGGTGTGATCTGAGGTCGGCGGTGACCCGATCGCCGGCACCGTGGGAACGGCTGGCCGACGCCCTCCTCCAGCGACACGCCCTCCTGTGCCGGGTCGGCGACGGCCTCGCCCCCCGTGACTTCGCCGGCGTCTTCGTCGACAACGACGACGTCGACCGGATCCTGCGGTCCCTCCCCGGCCTCGACGGTCCGGCCGAAACGGACCTGAGCGACCTGCTGGCCTCGGTCGACCCCGTGGTCGAAGCGGCCAGGGCCGACTTCGTCAGCTCGCTCGGCGAGCCGGCCGACGGGTTGGCCGTGGCTGCGAGCAACGTCGGCCTCGATGCGGAGGCCGCAGCCGTCCTCGCCCTCGTCGCCGCCGTCGACCTGCATCCCGATCGGCAGCGGCTCATGATGTACCTCCAGGACAGCGTGAACCTGCCTCGACCGACCTACCACACGATCGGCCGCCTCCTGCCCGGCGCCGGTGGGGCGGTGGCCACCCTGGCCTGGGGCGGCCACCTCCGCCGCTCGCGGCTGACGGTCGAGATCGGCGACGGCCCCGTCTCGACCCGCATGGTCGGTCTCGCCGACCGCCTGGCCTGGCACCTGCTGGCCGACGACGTCGCCGCCCCCGACCTCCCGCCCGGCACCCGGGTGATCGTCGGGCCGAGCGGCGGCGACCTCGATTTCGTGCTGGTCCCCGGGGGTGATCCGACCAGCCGGGCCGAGCGGGCCGTCGATCAGCTGGCCGGGACCAGATTCCTCCGTTGCCCGCTCCCCGAGAACGACAGCCAGTGGGACGCCGTGGTCCGGGAGGCCGGCCTGTCCGGGGCCGGGGTCATCATCGACCTGGAGCGCCTGCCCCGCTCGGCCGCGGATCTGATCGACCGGGCCCGCCACCTCCGGTGGGCGCTGTGCTCACCGACCGAGCTCCCGATCGAGGACCTGCCGGACCGACCGTGGCGCGAGCTCCCCCCGTTCGACGGCGTCGAACCGGTGGCCGTCGATCGCGCTGCGACCGAGCAGCCGGAGCTCGACGTCGTCAGCGGCGGCCACCTGCTGGATCGGGAGCAGCTTCGGCTCACCGATGCGGCCAGGCGCGGTCTCGGCGGTGACAGCGAGGCCGCGGTGCGCCGCCTCGCCCGTGGACATCTCGAAGGCCTGGCCACCCGGGTCCCCCCTCGGCGGGGGTGGTCCGACCTGGTGGTCCACCCCGAGCAGCTGGCCCAGCTGCGCGAGCTCAGCTCGCGCTACCGCAACCGCGATGTCGTCCACCATCGGTGGGAGTTCGCGGCGGTGCCGTCCGAGGGGCTGGTCGCCGTGTTCTCCGGACCGTCGGGCACCGGCAAGACCCTGGCGGCCGAGGTCGTCGCCGGCGACCTCGGCCTCGACCTCTACAAGGTCGACCTGTCCTCGGTCGTGTCGAAGTACATCGGGGAGACCGAGAAGAACCTGGAGCGGATCTTCACCGCCTCGTCCCGCGGCAACGTCGTGCTCTTCTTCGACGAGGCTGACTCGCTCTTCGGCAAGCGGTCCGAGGTCGGCGACGCCCACGACCGCTACGCCAACATCGAGGTCTCCTACCTCCTGCAACGGCTCGAGAGCTACGACGGCCTGGTGATCCTGGCCACCAACCTGCAACGGAACATGGACACGGCGTTCCTCCGGCGCATCCACGTCGCCGTCGAGTTCCCGGTGCCGGACGAGCGGGCCAGGCTGGCGATCTGGGCGCTGTCGTTTCCCCCGGCAGCCCCGTCGCACGAGCTCGACCTCGACTTCCTGGCCCGCCAGTTCCGGATCTCGGGTGGCTCCATCCGCAACGCCGCCATCGGCGCGGCCTTCCTGGCCGTCGACCTCGGCTGTCCGATCACGATGGACCTGGTGGCGCTGGCGTTGCGGCGCGAGTTCCAGAAGCTCGGTCGACTGCTGACCGAGGAGGAGTTCGGCCGCTACTTCGAGCTGGTGAACACCGCCGCCGAGGAACCGGCCCTGGCCATCGCCGAAGGAGTGATCCGCGATGCTCAAACTGCTTGACGCCAGTCTGGAGAGCTTCCTCCGGGCCATCGTTCCCCTGCCCGAACGCGACGTCGCCATCGCATTCGACGCCCCCGATCGCGACTGGGGCCAGTCGGTCACCAGACCGACGGTCAACCTCTACCTGTGGGACATCCGCCGGAACGTGTCGGAGGCGCAGGCCGGCATGGTCGTCGAGGACCGCGACGACGGCGGACCGAGGCGGCGGCCCCAGAAGCCGCGGATCGACTGCCGGTACCTGATCAGCGCGTGGACCAACGACGTCCAGGACGAGCACGACCTGCTCGGCCTGGTGCTCACCGCCCTGCTGCCCCAGACCGAGATACCCGTCGACCACCTCGAGGGGCGGTATGCCGAGGTTCGCCCCATCCCGACGATCAAGCTGGCGTCGGTCGACGACGACGCCAAGTCGGACTTCTGGTCTGCCCTCGGTGGGCAGCTCAAGCCGGGACTCGACCTGCTGGTGACGGCGACGGTCGACAACGTCATCGACCAGGAGGCCGGCCCGCCGGTCCACCGTCGCAACCTCCACATCGCCGACCGGGACGAGGTGCGGATCGCCCATCACCGGTCGGTCGGTGGGACGGTCGAGGACGAGGAGCGCAAGGGGGTGCTGGTCTCGACCCGGCGGGGCAACACCAGGGTCTCGGAGCCGCCGGAGGGCCGACCGGGCACCTTCCTCGTACCGGGCGATGGCGGCGACGACGTGTCCGTCGACGGTCGCAGCGGCGACGAGGACCCAATCCGCACGACGATCCCGGAGGAGGGTCCGATCACCACGTGAGGGGCGAGAGGCGGAGGCGGGTCGGCGAGCGGGCCGGGCCCGGTGGGGGGCCGCGGCGGGTCGCAACGACGGCGAGGCCGGTGGCGATGGCGGTGGTCGCCGCGGCCGTGGCCCTCGCCGCTGGCTGCGGCGACGGGCGGCCCCGCAGCCAGGCCACCGACGGCACGGACGGCGAGGCGGCATCGTCGTCGAGCTCCTCGATCGACGAGTCGACCTCGATCACCGGCTCGGGCTCCGATCCGGTGGCGGCGTCGACCGGATCGCTGCCCCCTCCCGAGGTGATCGACCCGGCCGTGATCACGGCCCGGGCCTCGTCGGTCCTGCCCGGTGTCGGCGACCTGACCTACGCCGTCGAGAACCTCTTCGACGGCGATCCGAGCACCGCCTGGAACCACGACAACACCGTCGGTCGGCCCGAGGCCCAGTTCCTGACCTTCGAGTTCGCCCAACCGGTCGAGCTGACCGAGATCAGGATCGTCAACGGCTACGTGAAGTCGGACGATGTGTTCCAGGGCAACCACCGCGTCCGGGAGCTGACGGTCACCACCGATCAGCCGGAGGTGTCGATCACGCTCGAGCTGGCCGACCAGCAGGCGATGCAGTCGTTCGCCCGGACCTACGGGATCGTGCGCACGGTCCGGCTCGGGGTCGACTCGATCTATCCGGGTTCGCGCTACCAGGATCTCGCCATCACCGCCATCGAGTTCATCGGCCGACCGGCGACCGGGGATGCGGCCTCGACGACGTCGTCGACGACGTCATCGACCACCGCCTCGGCCTCGACGACGTCATCGGGCGGCTGAGTCGACCCTGGGGAGCAGGTGCTCGGCCGCGGGGGCTCCGAGCTCGCCGGTCGGCGAACCCGGTGGCGCCACCATGCGGTCCTGGAGACCCATTCGGCCGCATGTCCCGAGCCGCACTCGATCGACCGGCGGCGTCGGGGTACGCTTCGTGGCAGGCGACCGGATCGAGGAGGGATCATGCGGCTTCGCCGACCCGTCATCCCCAGTCCCCTGGCCGAGCGGACCCGATCGCGGCGTCCGCCGCGGCCCGCCGCCACCGGCCTGGCCGAGCGTCCGTCGATCGGATCCCTGCCCCCGCTGCCGGCCGTGTCCAACCGGGGGGTCCAACGGCTGCTGGCCGGCTCGGCCGAGCACGAGGCGACCCTGCCCCCGGCGCTGGTCGCCGCCGTCGAGTCCCGCCGCGGTCGGGGTCGGCCGCTCGAGGCCGGGCATCGCGGGCCGCTGGAAGCCCACGTCGGCTATCGCCTCGACGACATCCGGATCCACGACGACGAGCCGAGCCACCGGTTGAGCCGGTCGCTCGACGCCACCGCGTTCACCAGCGGGCACGACATCTTCCTCGGCGATCGGGCCCCCGGGCTGGGCTCGACCGCCGGGAACCGGCTCCTGGCCCACGAGGTCACCCATGCGGTCGACAACTCGACCGGCTCGGCCATCCCCGCCGGCCGGCTGTCGAAGCCGGGCGACGCAGCCGAGCGCCGGGCCGAGGCGAGCGCCAGGGCCTTCCGGCCGGGGTCGTCGGCGCTCGAGGCGCCAGCGATGCCGGGGGCGCTCCCGGCGCTGGCCGGACCCGCCGGGGGGATCGGTCGCGACGGCGGGTCAGGCGACACCGACATCGACTCGGCCGATACCGCCACCCCCGACCCGATCCCCATGTCGCCCCCGAGCTACCGGGTCAACATCGTCGGTCACGCCAGCCCCCGCTGGCGCCGGCCCGGCGCATCGACGGCCGAGAAGCGGAACCTCGAGCTGTCCAAGCAGCGGGCCGAGGACGTCGAGCGGGCGGCCAGGGCCGCCTTCCGTCTGCGCGACGACCCGGTCGAGTTCGACTTCGTCAGCCGGGTCGACGACGCCGACGACCTGTCGATCGATTGGCGCGGCTCCGAGGAGACCATCGACGAGGCGGGCGGTGACCTCGATGCCGACGACGAGATCCTCCGCCGGGTCGACGTCAGCGTCGAGGTGCTCCAGGAGGCCCACCTGACCACGGGGATGAGCACCTCCCGGACGCTGCCAACGGCCACCACCCGGTGGTCGGTCTACATCGACGCCGTGTTGGCCGGCGCACTCGGGCCGGGCGCATCGTTCGGTCAGGGCCGGCTCAAGAACCGGCTGACCGATCAGGTGGTCAAGGGCAAGTGGGTCGGCGGAGGCGGCGGTGGCGGCATCGACCTGCCGATCCCCGCCGTCTCGATCGACAGCGGCTGGAAGGACTTCACCACCGAGTCGAATCTGATCTTCGACAGCTTCGAGGGAACGCCGGCCCGCTACTCCGAGGTCTCGATCGGGCTCGGCATCGGCTACGGGGCGGCCTACTTCGGGTTCCCCTGGTTCATGGAGTCGGTCTACGTCGGCGGCCTCACCTTCAACCAGTGGGGCGTGGGCGGATCGGTGACCGCCGGACCCTGGAACTTCACCCAACCGATCCCCGATCCACCCGAGGTGGCCGAGGAGATCATCATCCCCTACACCGAAGAGGTCGGGGCCGACTACGGCACCACGATCACGTTCGACACCGGCTCGTCGACCGTCGACGCCGCCGGTCTCGACCAGCTGGCGGACTTCATCCTCGCCCTGCCCTGACCAGCGGTGTCCGCAGGTCTGCCCGTTCGCCTGTGGCGCCCTGCGCTCCCCGGGTCGACGATCGATGGGTGTCACGGCAGGACCGACAGCACGGGCACGCCCGCTCGGACGCAGGCGCCGAAACGGACACCGACCGGGGTGTCGACCGGCCCGTCACCTCCGACCACACCTCCAATCGTGAGGTCGTCAGACGGCTGCGGTCGGCCGGCGGACGGGGCCGGCGACTGGATCCCGAGACGGACCGGGTCGTCTCCCGGGTCGTCGGACAGCCGGTGCCGGGCCTCCGTGTCCATACCGGTGGCGACGCCGACCAGCTGACCGAGGCGTTCGACGTTCCCGCATTCACGGCGGCGTCCCACACGTTCCTCCACCGGCGGGTCGGCTCGCCGACCAGCGCCGCCGGCCGTGAGGTCCTCGCCCACGAGGCCGCCCACGTCGTGCAGGGTCGGGCCAACGAGCGCACCCGGTCGATCCCGGCGACCGCTCGCCCCCACCACTCGGCGGCCGCCGAGCAGGCCGCCGACGTCGCCGGTCGCCGGGCCAGAGGAGCCGTCGATGCGGCCTCGGCCGCGCCGGCGCCGCCGGCGGTGAGGGTGCCGTCGTGGGCCGTACTGGGCTTCGGCGCCATCGAGCACAAGACGCTCGGCGACCTCGGCGCCGGGGGCAGCCGGATCCCCGGTGACCTGTCGACCGGCCCCGACTACGACCTCGGGGCCGGGTTCCGGCTCACCCACGGCGACATCGTCATGCTGAGCGGCGACCTGTTCGATCCCCGCGACGGTGCGGTCGGTCCTGACGGGACCAGCGACTCGCTGTTCGACCTCGCCAATCGACCGTCGACCAATCCCGGCCAACAGGTCGGGACCTGGGACGAGGTGATCTTCGCCCTCCACCACGAAGCGCCGGGCGATCCCCGCTTCAGCTCCAGCCCCTCGGCCCAGTACCCGACCGGCGGACCGTGGGCCGGCCTGACCTTCTCGGCCGAGGTCCAGACCAGGGTCAAGAGCCGCTATCTCCGCCTGGCTGCGCAGAACCGTGAGCACTTCGTCGCCCCGGAGGGTCACGGCGGGGCCCTGGCCGGGCTCGGCAGCTCAGCCGGCGGGTCCTACCGGGCGCTCCACGAGGGCGCGCTCCTGGCGGCCTTCAGCGCCGGTCAGTCCGGCGACAAGCCCGACGTGGCCATGGCCAGGGAAGCCGCAGCCCAGCACTTCCTCACCGATGCCTTCGCCTCCGGCCATCTCCGGGTGCCCCGGGTCTCGATCGTGCAGCACTGGGAGAAGATCTACCCGCTCTTCTTCCAGAACTTCAAGCGGGCGATCGCCAACGCGATGGCCATCCACATCAACGCCGAGACCACGAACCTGGCCACGATCTGGGGGAACGTCCAGGAGATCTCGGCCGGGGTGCTCGAAGAGGTGGAGAAGCAGATGGAGGGCGTACCACCGATGGGGTTCGGTGACGTGGTCGGCCTCGTCGCCCACGACTTCGAGAACGAGGTCGGGATCGACGTGACCAACGAGCTCGGCGAGACCTGGACCACGTTCGGCGACGGGAGCCTGGACGCAGCCGAACCGGGCAACCGGACGAGGGAGATGACGCAATTGGCCGTGCGCCTCGGCATCGAGGACGTCGAGAACGCCTACCGGTTCGGCACCACGGGCCCGGGCACGCCGGCCGCCGCCGACATCTTCGCCGCAGTGCGATCGGCCACCGCCCCTCCGGCCAGCGCGGCGGCGAACTACGGCCCCGAGCAGGTCGTGCCGACCGCGGCGGCCCACGTGCCCGAGCTCGAAGCCCAACCGACGACGTTCGACCAGCTGTGGGAGCAGAAGATCCGACCGGACAACGACGTCACGTACGGCACCCGGATCGAGGAGGGGATCGCCAGCGGCGAGCTGGGCAAGACGCTGGAGAGCAAGGCCGACTCGATGGATGCGACCAAGGAGGTGTGGGATGAGGTGTGGGGCCAACCGATCTACGCCGGGACCATCGAGCCGAAGAAGGCCTACCTCGAGGGGTTTCTCGCGCCGCTCCGCGCCAACACCCGCCGGGAGCTGCAGGCGATCGTCGACTTCAACCCGGCCCGGGGCCAGGCCTACCACAACCGCGACGACGCGATCATGGAGGAGATGGGCGCGGCCAGCGAGGACGAGCTCGAGGGCCTCTCGCTCAACCAGCGGGCCGATCGCGTGCGGGAGCTGATCGGAGGTTGGACCAGCGGCGCCGAGGGCGAAGCGGTCATCGATCTGTTCAACACGGCGTCGCCGGGCGATCGCCGCCGGCTCTACCAGCTCGTCGAGGGTCACGCCTGGACCGGTGACTGGCGGCGGGGAATCCTCACGGCCGACGACGACATCTGGAACGCGCTGTACCGGGGTCAGCTCACCAGGCTGGCCGCCATCATCGAGGGCTCGACCGAGAAGTAGGGCGGTTGCCCGAGCGGCGGGCCAAGGTCTGCCCGGACGCCTGCCCCTCCACCTCTAGGACCGCCGATGACCCCGTCTTAGGGTCGAGACATCGACCTCGGGAGACCGACGATGAGAGTGCTGATGGGAGACTTCGGGGCGATCGTGCGGCTCGGTCTCCGCGATGTCCTCGACAGCGAAGGCGACCGGGTGGCCACGCTGGAGACCCCGAACGCCAAGATCGTCGCCGGCTTGACCCAGCGACCGCCCGACGTCGTCGTGCTCGACCTGGACAGCCCGGACGGGCCCTGCCTGGCCTTCCGGATCGCCAGCGAGTTCCCGGCGGTCAAGGTGCTGGCCTGCTCGGCGGTCGAGCCGACGATGCGGGTCTACCCGCCGTTCCACAACGGCGAGTCGTACACCGTCGACCTCAACCCCGAGGTGCTGTTGAGCGCCGTGCTCGAGTGACCGAGCGCCAGCCCCTGACCATCAACCTCCGACCTCCGACCTCCGACCAGCCAGACCACCGACACCTTCCGACCACAAAGGAACAACGATGACGACAGAAATCCTCGCACCCGGCGTGTACGTCAGGGAGGACCCGTCGGGGTCCCGACCGATCCAGGGGGTCGGCACCGCCGTGGCCGCCTTCGTCGGCCTGACCGAGCACGGCCCGCCACCGACCGACATGGACCCGGCCGGGGTGATGCCTCGGCTGGTCACCAGCTGGAACCAGTACCAGGACCTCTACGGCGGGTTCGTGAAGGGCGCATACCTCCCCGACGCGGTCTACGGCTACTTCAACAACGGCGGCGGCACGTGCTACGTCGTCCGGGTCAGCCCGGACGGCGCCCCGCCAGCGGCGGCCGTGGCGTCGGCCACGGTCAAGGCGATCGGCGACGACGGGGTCGACACCCTCCGCATCGAGGCGGTCGGCGACGGCCGACCCCGGGTCGAGATCTCCCACGATCCGCCGGCAAAGGAGGGTGAGGGACCGTCGTCGTTCACCATCAACGTCCGCGACGGCGACACGACCGAGAGCCACGGCGAGCTGAACTTCGGGCGGGGCCAACGCAACGTCGAGAACGTCGTCAACAGCGAGTCGAACCTGATCCGGGTCACGGCCCTCGCCGCCCAGGTGGCCTCGATCGCGGACCGCATCCCGGTGGCCGGCACGGTCGAGCTGACCGCAGCCGAGGTCCAGGTCGTGACCGGCGCTGATCAGCTGACGGCCCAGGACTTCAGTGGCGACGAGCGGAATCGGACCGGTATCCGCGGCCTCATCATCGCCGAGGACGTGACCATGGTCGCCGTCCCCGACCTGATGACGGCGGCCAGGCGGCCGGACGGCACGGTCGATCTCGGCCTGGTGGCCGCGGTCCAGGCCGACCTGATCGCCTACGCCGAGGCCACCCACACCATGGTCATCCTCGACGCACCCCCCGGACTCGATCATCAGGAGATCGGCGAGTGGCGTCGCAACGCCCAGCACAACTCGCGCTACGCCGCCCTCTACTACCCGTGGATCGAGGTCAACGACCCGGTCGGGGACGGCTCGTCGACGACCAAGCTCGTGCCCCCGTCCGGCCACGTCGCCGGTGTCTGGGCTCGAACCGACTCGGCCCGTGGCGTGTGGAAGGCCCCGGCCAACGAGGCGGTCCGTGGCGCGCTGAACCTCGAGCGCAAGATCGCCCCGAAGGAACAGGCACCGATCAACCTCGAGGGCGTCAACGTGATCCGCCCCTTCGGCACCAGGGGGATCCTGGTGTGGGGAGCGAGGACCCTGACCGACGACACCAACTGGCAGTACGTCAACGTCCAACGACTCTTCAACTACATCGAGAAGTCGATCGAGCTCGGCACCCAGTGGGTCGTCTTCGAGCCGAACGACGCCGACCTGTGGGCCAGGGTCACCCGAACCGTCACCACCTTCCTGAAGGGCCTGTGGCGTCAGGGGGCCCTGGTCGGAGCCACCCCCGAGCAGGCCTTCTACGTGAAGTGCGACGAGCAGAACAACCCGACGGACCAGGTCAAGCTCGGCTACCTGACCGTCGAGGTCGGCATCGCACCGGTCCGACCGGCCGAGTTCGTCATCTTCCGCATCCGGCAGTTCGACGGCGGGGCCGACGAGGGCTGAGGCCCCCGACCCCGAGACACCTCATCCGACCATCCGCTGACACAAGGAGTGACCCATGCCGGACCTGCTGACAACCTTCTCGTTCCACGTCGAGTTCGACGGCGTCGACGTCGGTGCCTACAAGGAGGCATCGGGCGTCGAGTCCGAGACCGAGATCATCGAGTACAAGGAGGCGACCAAAGAGGGGAAGATGATCATCCGCAAGGTCCCCGGGGCCATGAAGTGGGCCGACATCACCCTCAAGAAGCGCATCGACAACAGCCTCGACCTGTGGGAGTGGCGCAAGGAGGTCGAGGACGGTGACATCGACACCGCCCGCCGCAACGGGTCGATCGTGCTGTACGACTCGACCATGACCGAGGTGGCCCGCTGGAACTTCGAGAACGGCTGGCCCTCCAAATGGAAGGGCGCCGACCTCAACGCCGGCGAGGACCAGGTGGCGGTCGAGGAGATCACCATCACCCACGAGGGACTGTCGAGGGCCAAGTGATGCTGCAGACCGAGTACCCGTTCACCCTGCCGAAGGGCTACGTCGACGACGAGGGCACGCTGCACCGCACCGGCGTGATGCGCCTGGCCACCGCCCGCGACGAGATCCAGCCCCAGCGTGACCCCCGGGTCCAGGAGAACGAGGCCTACCTGACCGTGATCATGCTGTCTCGGGTGGTCATCGAGCTCGGCGACATCCAGCAGATCACCCCAAAGGTGATCGAGGGTCTGTTCGCCGCCGATCTGGCCTATCTGCAGGACTTCTACAGCATCATCAACTTCGGCGACCCGTCGGTCCTCGAGGCCGGTGATCTCGGCCGGTCCGAGGAGGTCGAGGTCGACCCTTTCGAGGCGGTGGGCTCCGGGACCTCGTGACCTACGACCGGGACGAGATCTGGCACGAGCTCGGCTACCTGGCCTACCACCTGCACTGGGACCTCGATGCCCTTCTCGACCTGGAGCACGGTGACCGGCGCCGCTTCGTCACCGAGGTGGCCGAGTTGAACGAGCGAGCGTGGCAGGAGGCGATCGATGGCTGACGATGACTTCGAGCGGGCGTCCTACATCGGTCTCTACCGGGTCGAGATCGACGATGTCGAGATCGGTACCTTTCGCGACGTCACCGGTCTGACGGTGGAGATGAAGGTCGAGGAGATCAAGGAGGGCGGCACCAACGACTACGTGCACAAGATGCCCGGGCCGCTGTCGTGGCCGAACATCACCCTGAAGCGAGGGGTGATCAAGACCGACGAGCTGTTCGAGTGGTTCACCGAGGTCTCGTCCGCCGCGCTCGGGGCCGAGGGCTTCGAGCGCCGCGACGGCTGCATCGTCGCCCTCGACGAGAAGCGTGAGCCGGTCCGCCGCTGGAACCTCACCGGGGCCCTCCCGGTGAAGTGGAAGGGCCCCGACTTCAGCTCCTCCGGGAGCGACGCCGCAGTCGAGGAGCTGGAGATCGCCCACCATGGATTCACCGCCGGCACCTGACCGCGGCCGATCGGGTCGCCTCTCCGGGACATCGGCCCGGTCCTTCGCCCGGACCACCGGTCGGGGCGGAGGCCGTTGGCGCGCCCAGACGGCCTCCCACCGCCCGACCGGCCCGTCGCCGGCCCGCCGCGGCCCCCTCCCCCTCGCCGTCGGCTCGCTCCGGCCCGGCCCGCCGGCCGCTCGACCGGGCGTCCCCCGGCCGGAGACGTCGACCGCGGCGCCGGTGGCCGATCGCCGCGCCGGCCAACCGGTGGTCGGTCGTGGTGGCTCCTCCGCCCCGACCGCTCGACCGCGTTCGGCCGGGCTCCCCGGACGGCCTGGCCGGACGGGGCTCGAACGGTCCACCGCCGGCGGCCGCCTGGTACCCGGCCCGTCCCTGGCGCTCGGTGGCCGACGGACGGATCGACCCGTCCGACCGAGTGGCCCGGCCCGGTCGCTGCGGCCGCCATCCGACCGACCGGGGTCTCGGCCGACCGGCGCGCTCGCCGCGTCCGGCCCCGGGTCTCGGCCGACCGGCGCCGGGCCGTCGAGGTCGGCGCCCGGATCGCCAGCGACGTCACCGGTCGACGCCGGGGCCCCGACCGCCCCTCCGTCGGCGGTCGTCGGGTCCGCCGCGAGGTCGACGACACGACTCGACCGGATCGGCCGCCCCGGGCCGGCGGCGCTCGGCGCCGCGCTGCCGCCGATGGCATCGGCCGCCCCGCCGGCGGCGGCCTCGACCCGGGGCGGGCGATCGCACCGGGACCCGTCCCGACCCGGCCCCGCCCCGGCCGGCGCCGGTTCCGCCAACCGCCCGCCGCCCCCGACGGGTGCGGCCGGACCACCGGACCGGGCCGCGACGGTCCCCACGGCCCCGCCGTCGATGGGGCGGCCGGCAACCCGCGGCCACCGGCGCCGGCCCCAGGCGGGAGCGGACCCGACCCGGTTCCGAGCCGCGTCGCCGACCATCCCGACCGCGACCGGCCCGATGCCGGCCCCGGTCGCCGGGACCGGCAGGCGGACCGCCGGTGATCGATCGGGCGACCGACCCGGGTCGTCCCCTCGGCTGCGGCGCGGCCGCCCGACCGGCGGCGCCGGCCGGGGCGCCGTCGATCCCGGCGGCCGCCAGCCGGGCGCCCCCGACGCTGGGGCCACGCGGGGATTGGCCCTCGACCGGGTCGGCCGTCTCGCCGGTCCGGGGCCCCGCCGGGCCCCGGCGGCCCCGAGCGGGGCCACGTCGGACCCGTCGGGCGCAGGCCACGGCCGCCCGCTCCCTCGACCACCGTCACCGTCATCGACGGCTGCCGCCGGCCTGGCCCGGGTCACGCCGACGCCACCGGCGCTCGCCCGGTCGACCCCGACCGACCGCCGTCCCCGGTCCACCGTCACCCCGTCCGAGCGGTCGCCCCGGACCCCGACCCCCGCCCGACCCCGACCGGACCGACGGATCGGACCGGAGCCGTCGGCCGGCCGGCGCCCGGGGCCGGACGGTCCGGCGACCGACCGTCGGCCGGCCTCGCCGGCCGACCGCTTCCTCGCCGGCCTCGGGCAGCGAGAGGCGACGGGAGGTCAGCCGCTGGCCCGACGGTTCCGCCCCCTCGGCCACCTCATCGCCGGCGGTCTGGCCGAGCCGCGGATCTCGTCGAACGATGCCAGCCGGCAGGCGCTCGGGCGGGCCGGGGCCGAGGCGGCGACGATCGGATCCACGATCCACGTCCGCCGCCGCCCGACGGAACGGGTGCGCGACCTGACGGTGCTGGCCCACGAGTTGACCCACGTCGCCCAATCGAGCGGCCCGGCGGACCGGCCAACCGGCCGGACCGGGGGCGGGGCCCCCGCCCGCCGCCCGAGCGGCGGGGCCGATCGCCGGACGGCGCGGTCGAGCCCGACTCGAGACCGGGTCGGCCGCTCGCCGACCCCGGCGACCCCGGCGAGCTCGACGGCAGCAACGATCCCGGCGACCTCGGGCGGTCGACCGGGTCGGCCGGCGGCTCCGCCGATGCGGCCACAGTTCTTCGGCGGGCTCGACTCGCTCTCCTCGATCGGCGATCGGGGCGAGGCGGCGGCCGACCGGGTCGGTCGGCGGATCGGCTCGGCCGCCGAGCGGTACGGCCCGGGTGGCGTCCTCGATGCGGCCGGCGCCGCCACCGGCGCCGGAACCGGGGTCGGCGATCTGCCGGTGGGGGGATCGGGCTCGCTCGGAGGCATGCTCGACGTGGCCAGGGAGGCGGCCAGGGCCACCGTCGAGTCGATGGCGGCCGAGGCTGCGGCCGCCGCCCCGGCATCGGCCGGCCCGCCGGCCTCGCCCCCGCCGACCGCCGCGAGTGGCGAAGACGGGGCCGGAGCCGGAGCGCCCGCCGCCGCCTCGCCATCGGGCGACGGCGTCGATGCCGAACCGGATCAGGTCGACGACGACGTCTCGGGCGTGACCGGTCCGTCGGCGAGCGCAGCAGGCGACCCCTACAGCCAGCTCGGCGAGCTCATGGAAGCACTCGAGGAGCGGCTCTTGAGCGAGATCGAGCGTCGGGGCGGACGCTTCGCGGGGGTGTTCTGATGGCCGGCGCGACGGGAGCGACGAAGGCCTACCTCGAGCCGGAGCGGGGCGGTCGGATCGAGTGCCTCTTCAACCCGGCCGAGCTGAAGATCACCAAGTCGACCGACTGGAAGGCCTCGCGGGGCAAGGGGAAGAACACGCCGCGGCTCCGCTTCCAGCAGGGCAAGTCGGGCAAGCTGACCATGACCCTGATCCTCGACACGACCGAATCGGGCGACCCGGTCACGACCCACACGTCGGCCCTGTTGAAGCTGATGGAGATCGACACGGCGCTGGCCGGCTCCGACAGCCAGCGCAACCGTGGGCGGCCGCCGTGGGTCCGGTTCCACTGGGGCGACTTCCACTCGTTCAAGGCCGTCGTCCAGAAGGTCGACCTGACCTTCTCGTTGTTCTCGGCCACCGGCGTGCCGCTTCGGGCCAAGGCCGCCGTCTCCCTCACCCAGTACGAGGACGAGGCGGCCTGGGGGCCGCAGAACCCGACGTCCGGTACGCCGGTGCCCCACCGGATGCACCAGGTCAGGCCGGGCGAAACCCTCGACCGGATCGCCGCCGTCCACTACGGCGACGCCGGACGGTGGCGGCTCCTGGCCGAGGCCAACGAGGTCCTCGATCCGTTCCAGGTCCGTCCGGGGACGCTGCTGGTCGTCCCCGAGCCGAAGGGGGTGGCCCGTGGCTGACGAGCGGCGTCACGACCACGCCCAGCTGGTCGTCGACGGCCAGGCCCTGGCCGCCGACCTCTACCCGTTGATCACGTTGATCCGGGTCGAGGAGTCGGTCCAGCTGCCCGACTCGTTCGTGATCCGCATCGACGATCCCCACTTCGAGCTCTTCGACCGGCGCCTGTTCCGCATCGGCACGGAGATCGAGATCAGCTTCCGGTCCGAGGGTGCGCTCACGGTGGTGACGACCGGCGAGGTGACGGCCATCGGGGTCGAGCAGGCCGGCGGTGGCCGCCACGAGCTGGTGCTGCAAGGCCTCGACGTCACCCATCGGCTGGCCAGGGAGCCGAAGAGTCGGAGCTTCGTGCAGATGACCGACGCCGACATCGCCGAAGCGGTCGCCGGCGACTACCGGTTCGAGACCGACATCGAGGCGACCGGCGAGGTCAGGGAGTACGTGCTCCAGGCGGCCCAGACCGACCTGTCGTTCCTGCGGGAGCGGGCCCATCGGATCGGGTTCGACCTCTGGATCGCCGGCGGGACCCTGCACTACAAGCGTCGACCCGAAGCCGAGGCCGAACCGCCGGCACTGCGGTGGGGCGACAACCTCCACAAGTTCAAGGTCCGCCTGTCGAGCGCCGAGCGGTGCGACGAGGTGGTGGTGCGGGGCTGGGACCCGCTCGGCGGGGTGGCCGTCGTCGGCACGGCCAACGGCCGGGATCCCGGTACCGACGCGCCGGCGGCCAGCGACGCCAACACCGACGCCCGCGGTGCGTTCGGGACCAGCACCCGGTTCGCCGGCCAGTTCCCCGTCGCCTCCCAGATCGAGGCCGAGGCCCTGGCCCAGTCGCTGATCCAGCGGGCCTCGGGCGGGGAGGTCGTCGTGCGGGGCGAGGCCGCCGGCGATCCCCGCATCGCCGCCGGCTCCGAGGTCGCGATCTCCGGCGTCGGTGAGCGCCTGGCCGGCCGTTATCTCGTGACCGCGGTCGAGCACGTCTACGGCACTGGATCCCCCTACGTGACCCGCTTCACCTGCGGGGGGAAGGACGCCGGCGGGATCGTCGACCTGCTCGGCGGCGGTGGCCCGGCGGCCGGCGACGAGGGCCGGACCTGGAGTGGCCTGGTCGTCGGGATCGTCACCAACAACGACGATCCGGAGAAGCTGGCCCGGGTCAAGGTCAAGTTCCCCAGCCTGACCGACGACGACGAGAGCACGTGGGCCAGGGTGGTGGCGCCAGGAGCCGGGGAGGAGCGGGGCTTCTTCAGCATCCCCGAGGTCGGCGACGAGGTCCTCGTCGGCTTCGAGCTGGGTGACAAGCTCCGCCCGGTGATCGTCGGCAACATGTGGAACCGGAGCATCGAACCGCCAGACCACCCGGTGGTCGGCGGTGTGGTGGAGAGCCGGCGGTGGATCAGCCGCACCGGTCACGAGATCGTGTTGCACGACGGCGACGAGGTCATCGAGATCGTCCACAGCGGCGGCAACAGCTCCATCAGGATCGAGGCCGACTCGGTCGCCATCGAAGCCGGACAGAAGATCTCGCTGACGGCGCCGACGATCGAGATCGACGGCTCGTCCGAGGTCAAGGTCACCGGCGGAACGATCAGGTTGAACTGATGCCGGGCGCCGCGAGAAAGACCGACCTGGTCACCGCTGTCGACACCCACATCGTGATGGTGCCGTCGCCCGGCGGCCCCGTTCCGACCCCCACCCCGCTCCCGTTCAGCGGCCCGATCCAGAACCAGGTGTCGAGCGACGTCAGCATCGAGCGACAGTGGGCGGCCACCGTGGGGAGCGAGGCCGTCAACCAACCGTCCCACATCCCGCCGCCCTCGACCACGTTCCAGATCCCTCCGACCAACAAGGGCGTCGTGCAGCAGGGATCGGCGACCGTGCTGATCAACGGGAAACCGGCGGCCCGGATGGGCGACCCGGTCCTCACCTGCTTCGACGTGCCCGGCCCACTCGGCCAGATCACCACCGCGGCGGCGACGGTACTGATCGGATGATGGCGGTGACCGCATGAACCCCGAGCACGAGCACATCGTCGGCCGAGGATGGTCGTTCCCTCCCCGGGTCGACGGCCGGGGCGGCATCGCCCTGGTCAGCGGGACCGACGAGGTGGCCGACGCCATCCGGCTGATCATCGAGACCGCGCCGGGAGAGCGGGTGATGCGGCCCGACTTCGGCTGCGCCATCTGGGACCACCTCTTCGAGGGGACCGAGCCGAACACGCTCGGTCTCATGGCCCAGGCGGTCAGGGAGGCGATCGGCCGCTGGGAGCCCCGGGTCGAGCTGGAGCGCGTGATGGTCGACGTCGACCCCGACGACCCGAACCGGGTCGCCATCGAGCTCGTCTACACCGTCAAGTCGCTCAACGACCGCCGCAACCTCGTGCACCCGTTCTACGTGATCCCCCGGGACGAGCTGGGCCCATGAACCCACCCGACCCGACCGACCGAGCCGACGGAGGCCACCGATGACCCTTCCCGCCCCCAGCCTCGACGACCGCCGCTTCCAGGACATCGTCGACGAGGCCAAGCAGCGCATCCCCCGGTACTGCCCGGAGTGGACCGACCACAACGTGTCGGATCCCGGCGTCGCCATCATCGAGCTGTTCGCCTGGATGACCGAGCTGACGCTGTACCGGCTGAACCAGGTCCCCGACCGGATGTACACCAAGTTCCTCGACCTGCTCGGCATCGACCTCCATCCGGCCCAGCCGGCCAGGACCGACATCTGGTTCTGGTTGTCCGGCCCGCAGACCGAGAGCGTCCGGATCGAGGCGGGGACACGGGTCGGCACCGTCCGGACCGAGAACGAGCCCTCGATCGTGTTCATGACCGAGGAGGAGCGGACGATCGTGCCCCCGCGCTTGACGGCCTGCGTGACCGGGACGGCGACCGGACGCTTCCAGGACCAGTGGGACCAGCTTCGGGCCGAGACGCCGTCGGCCACCGTGACCTGCTTCGGCGACGTCGCCCCCGGCGACGCCTTCTACGTCGGGTTCGGCGAGGCCCTCGGCGGCAACATCATCCGGCTGGACGTGTCGGCCCCGATCACCGGCCGCGGCGTCGACCCGGACGACCCACCGCTCGCCTGGGAGGCCTGGTCCGGCGACGAGTGGGAGGAAGCCGTCGTGATCCGCGACACCACCCGGGCCCTCAACCGCAACGGGGAGATCCTGTTGGCCCTCCCACCCCGCCAGGCACCACTGCTGGTCGGGCCGGCCCAGGCCCACTGGGTCCGCTGCCGCCTGACCAGCCTCCGAGCGGGCCAGTCCGGCTACCAGCAGAGCCCCGAGATCACGGGTTTGACGGTCACCGGGCTCGGTGGCATCGCCCCGGCGCTCCACGGCGAGCCGGTCGGGCGGGAGCACCTCGGCCGGAGCACCGGCACCCCGTCGCAGACGTTCACCGTGCTCAAGCGACCGGTGCTCGACCGGCCGACCGACCTCGCCGGCGCCGCGGCCACCATCGGGCCGGGGAGCGAGACGGTCGTCGTGTCCGAGCCGGGACTCGAGGACGAGGTCTGGACCGAGGTCGCAGACTTCGCCTATTCGGGCCCGGACAGCCGGCACTTCGTGTGGGACGGAGCCAGCGGCGAGATCCGCTTCGGGCCGTCGATCCGCCAGGCCGACGGCCACTTCGTCCAGTACGGCGCCGTCCCACGACGCGACGCCGAGATCCACGTCACCGGCTACCGGCACGGCGGCGGCCGGGCCGGCAACGTCGGGGCCGGCACGCTGAAGGTGCTCAAGTCGACGATCCCCTTCATCAGCCGGGTCGAGAACCCCGAAGCCGCGACCGGTGGGGTCGACGCCGAGACCGTCGACGAGGCCAAGGCCCGGGCCCCGATGTGGCTGCGCAGCGGGCAGCGGGCGGTCACCGGCGGCGACTTCGAGCGCCTGACGCTCGAAGCCAGCCCCCTGGTGGCCCGGGCTCGCTTCCTCCCGGCCCCCGACCCCGATCAGCCGGTCGAGGTCCTGATCGTCCCCCGGCTCGACCTGGAGCCCGACGTCATCGGCCTCGACGACCTCCGCCTCCGGGACGATCTCGTCGCCCAGGTTCGCGGCTACCTCGACCAGCGTCGCCTGCTGAACTCCACCGTCCTCCTCCGACCACCGCGCTACGTCGGGGTCATGGTCGTCGCCCAGCTCACCGCGACCGAGGGCGTCCCAGACGAGCACGTCCGCGACCGGGCCCTCCGGGAGCTGTTCCGCTACATCAACCCGCTCACGGGCGGCCCGGAGGGCAAGGGCTGGCCGTTCGAGCGCAACCTCGGCCTCGGCGAGGTCCACTCGCTGCTCGGCGCGGTCGAAGGGGTGGCCGCGGTCGGCCAGGTGCAGCTGTTCGTCGTCGACCTCGGCGTTGCCAACGCCGAGCCCCAGGAGCGAGGTCAGCAGATCGCGCTGACCGACGAGGCCCTGCCCATGTCGTACAACCACCAGGTCGTCATCCGATGACCACCCGATCACCCCTCACGCTGCGCCTCCAACCTGGCTGGCTGGCCGAGCAGCTCCCGCCGGCCATGCTGCTCGACCCGTCGACCGACAGCCCGTTCCTCGGCCGGTTCCTCCGGATCTTCGAGGACGTGTCGGCCGAGATCCAGGACCAGGTCGACGAGTTGCCGAGCGCCCACGACGCCAACGTGGCCGGGATCGATCACGTGCGATGGCTCGGCTCGTGGCTCGGGGTCGAGATCGACTCGTCGCTGCCCGAGCCGACCCAGCGACGGATGGTCCGGGCCGCCAGCCGGTGGCTCGGGCTGCGGGCCACCGTCCCCGGTCTGCGGAACTTCATCGCCGAGGCGACCGACTCGGCCTGCCTGGTCGAGGACAACGGCGGCGTGTTCGCCATCGGCGAGCAGCCGACCACGGGGTCGACGGTGACCGTCTACATCGAGGAGCTCGGTGGTCTGACCGAGAGCCAGGTCCAGGTCCTCATCGACCGCTCGCTCCCGGTCGGCTCGACGGCCCAACTCGTCGTCGGCCCCCTGCCCCGGTCGCCGAGCCGATGACGGGTCGGTGATGGGGCTTGCCGAGATCGCCGCCCCGGTGTCAACCGGTGCGGAGGAAGAAGGCCTCGTCGAAGCGGTCGGGTCGGCTGTCGGTGTACTGGTGCGACGTGGTGACCTTCATCCTGGTCTCGTCGAGCAGCTCCATCTCCATCTGGCGGACCACGAAGCCCTGATCCCAGACCAGGGAGGCGGTCGAGCCGGACACGGTGCCGAGCTCGGTCTCCCAGTCGCAATCGGTGGGATGGCACTTGCCGAAGGCGTGGACGGCGACCATGCCGTCGACCTCGCCGATCTCGAAGCGGGTGTTCCCGCCCGTGTTCAGATCCTCGTTGGTCCACATCCCGACGAATGGCGTCGCCGCCGTCCCCTCGGGCTCGGTCTCCTCGGGACCGAGCGAGATGATGACGGTGACCTGGCTGCCGATCTCCGCCGCCGCTCCGGCGCTCGGCTCCTGTCGCAGCACCACCCCGTCGACCACGTCGTCGCTGAAGTCCCTCGCGACCGAGGCGGCGAAGCAGGGCTCCGGGTCGCAGGCCGAGCCGAGGGCGTCGACCGCGGCGTCCTCGTCGAGCTCGGCCAGGTCGGGGACGGGCACGGTTGGCGGGGGTTGGGGGCCGGTCGAGACCAGGAGCGCCACCTCCGTGCCCGGGTCGAGCACGGTGCCGGGCGGGGGAACGGCGTCGATCACGACGCCGTTCGGGACCGACTCGTGGTTGGTCTGGATGACCGAGCCCGAGCTCAGCCCGACGGCGGTCAGGGCCGACGCCGCGTCGACCTCGCTGAGCCCGGCCACCGGGGGAACGCTGACGGTCTCCACCGCGACCTCGGGCACGGACTCGGTCACGGGCGGCGTGGTCTGACCGCCGGCCACGGTCGTGTTGTCGTCGTCGTCCCGGGTCAGGAAGGCGGCGAGCAGGACGGAACCGGCGATGACGGCCAGGGCGATCACCGCCCCGATGACCCGTGGCACCGTCGGGTGGACGCGGGCCGATTGGATGAACGAGGCCGAATCGGTGAGCGGCTCGGGACCGCCTTCGGCCCGGAACGTCAGCTGGCGGCCGACGTCCGCCCCGGTCAGGGGCCGCCGGGCCCGGACGGTGACCGTGGTCGCCTGCTGGGACCAGGGGGGAACGGTGACCACCTGCGGCTCGAACGAGAACCGCACCAACCGCTCGGTGTCCTCGCCCGAGAAGCCGACGGGGTGGGCCGAGTTGCGGTTGTTGGTGACGATCAGCTGGAGGCGGGCCGAGCCCCCGCCTCGCACCACCTTCGGCTCGACCGACAGCTGGGAGGTGCCGGCGCTGCCGACCGTGAGCCGGACCTCCTCGACCTGGGAGACCGACGGGTCCGACAGCGAGTGGACCCGGACGCCGATCACGGTCTGGCCCGCCGGGGGCGCCCCGTGCCCGGCGGTCACCGCCACGACGAGCGTGGCCGACCCGCTCCGTCCGTCGTCGAGGAGCGGGAGGCGCTGGGGAACGGCGCTGATCCCCGGGGCGGTCGAGACCAGGCCGATCTCGAACTCGTCCACGATCTGGGAGAAGTTGGTGACCGATACCTGCAGTTGCGCCGATGCCCCCGGCTGCAATTCGAGCAGCGTCGGGCTGATATCCATACGGAACAAGGACATCGTTCGTTTCCCTCCCACGGCGATACTAGTGGTGGCCCCGAGGTCGAGCCATCGCGTTCAGCGCTCGACCGTCAACCCGTAGGATGGTGCCGGTGAGCCCGATCATTTGCCCGACCTGTGGGCGGCAGCACCCGGCGGCCGAGGGCTTCTGCCAGTGCGGCTATCCCCTCTACGTCGATGACGTGGCGTCCGGTGACCTGACCGCCAGCCACAATCCCGGGCGGCTTCCCGGCGAGAGCGGTCCGGCTCCGATCCCGCAGCCGGAGCGGACGACGGCGATGCCACAACCACCGGTCAACCACGACCCGGGGCCGATGGTGATGTGCCCGGCCGGCCATCCGAACGAGCCGGCGCGGACCCTCTGCTCGGTGTGCGGGCTGCAGCTCGGCCAGGCCGGGGCACCGCAACGCGAGCCCGTGCCCGAACCCATCCGACCCCGTCGGGAGATCTCGGGCGGCGTGATCGCAGCGTTGGTGGCGGCCGCCGTCATCGTCGCCGGCGGGGCGGTCTGGGCTCTCACCCGGCCGTCGGATGACGACGTCGTCGAGGGTGACGTCACCTCCGTCACGGTCGGGGAACCGGACGACCGGGCCGTGGTCGCCGTCGACCTGTCCGGGGTCAGCGCAGCGGCGTCGAGCGTCCTGCCTGACGACGGCGCGACCAGCTACGGCCCGGCCAACACCCTCGACGGCGACCTGGCCACGGCGTGGAACAGCCACTCGCGCCAGACCGGGAGCGGCGAGGGCGAGACGCTCACCTACACGTTCGCCTCGCCGATCGACCTCGCCCGCATCGAGTTGATCAACGGTTACACCAAGAGCGAGACGACGTTCCAGAACAACAGCCGCATCGCCGAGGTCGAGGTCGTGACCGACACCCAGACCTTCACGGTCGGTCTCCACGACAGCGACACCCCCCAGACCATCGAGCAGCCGTTCGGGGTCACCGGATCGGTCACCATCCGGGTGTTGGCGATCTACCTCGGCGACGGCTGGGAGAACCCGGCGTTCGCCACCGATCTGGCCCTCTCCGAGATCTCGTTCTTCCGCTTCGACGGCTGATCCGGCGCCGGGCCGGGCCATCCGAGCTGCGCCGCCCCGCCTCTACTGGCGCCAGCGACCGACGTGGCCTTCGACCAGGGCCAGGAAGCGATCCCACGGGAACTCGGGACCGGGGTCCGAGCGGCGGGCCGGGTCGAGCTCGGCATGACTGATGAAGCCCCGTTGCCCGGTGGCCCACTGCGAGGCGCTCACCCGAGCCCGCGGGATGTCGTAGAGGAAGCACTTCTCGGCCGCCCACAGGGCGGCCTGCTCGAGGAGTCCGGTCTCGAGCGCCGGATCGGAGCCCCACCGGTGGGCGTGGTAGCCGATCTCCAGGCCGAGCCCGTTGGCGTTGCCGCCCCTGGCGTGGAACGCGGTGTAGCGGTCGGGGACCAGATCGACCCGGCGGAGGCTGTCGGTGACGGCGTGAGCCGATGCCGTCCGCTCGGTCTCGGCGAAGTACCGGGCCACGCTGCCGGCCGGGTCGAGCGCCGGGTCGATCACCCCCTCGGCGGTGTGGATGACCAGCCCCCGGATGGGGCCGAGACGGTAGGGCCGGTACCAGCCGCGCTTCCCGTTCGACCGCATCGGGGCGTAGGGGTTCTCGTTGGCCACGAGGTAGAAGCGGTTGGGATCGTCGTCGATGTCATCCGGCTCGCGGCCCGGCGCAGGGCGGCGGAGGACCGGCTCCAGCTCGTTGTCGCACTCGCAGTCGTAGAGGTCCTTGCCTCGATCGGCGGCTCTGGCCTCGGCCTCGCTGGCCCTGGCCTCGGCGTCCGCGGCCTCGGCCTTCGCCTGTTCGAGGTCGGCCTCGGCGGCCGCGACCTCGTCACGGAGCCCGGCGCACGGGTCGTCGCCGGCCCGCGGCAGGCGACCGACGGCGGCCGCCGGCGCCGCCATCCCGTCGAGCTCACCGGCCACCCGCTCCGCCATCTCGGCCCAGCTGACTGGGGCCGGGGGATCGCCGGTCAGCTCCGACGCTGCGATCAGACCCTGCTTGCCGCCATCCAGGTCGGCCTGGTCGACCATCGTCGGTGGGAGCTCGTGCCGGCGGCACAGCTCGGCCAGCGTGGTGGCCAGGTGATCGAGGAGTCCGTCACCCCAGGGGCCGGAGGGGGCGACGACCATGACCGCGGCCGTGGTGGCGTCGTGTGACGGAGTGTGGCGGGCGTCGTGGGTCGAGCTCGGCAGGAGCTCGATGGCGCCGCGGCCGTCGACCGCGGCGTGGGCCGACATCTCGATGTCGGTCATGGTGAGGAAGGCCGCGGCCCCGGCCGCCGACTGGAGGCCATCGGGGAGGATCTCGGGTTGGACCGAGTGGACCACGATGGCGTCGACCTTCCGGTCGGGGCGGAAGTGGTACCAGCCCTGCCCGCTCCCGGTCAGCGGCGCGTTCGGGTTGGGGACGGTCAACAGCACGTAGTCCTCGGCCGCCACCGGGGGCTGGCGATCGCGACGGGGGGCGAAGGGGACGGCCCCGAACGTCGAGCGGTCGCCGGCCGGCCCCTCGCACTCGGCCAGGCGGGCCTGCATCTCCGAGAGGTTGGCCTCGGCGTGGAACACGGCCTCCGCTGCGGTGTCGGCCTCCTGGCGGGCGATGATGGCCTCCTGGTCGGCCCGGTCCGACACCTGGCGCGGCGTGGCGCAGGGGTCGGGCGGGGCCCCGGCCGGGTCCGGTGCGTCCGGGCGCCGTCGGCGGGCGCCCACGATCACCGCGCCGCCGGCCGCGGCGAGGGCCCCGAGCCCGAGCCCCACCTGTCCCGGTGTGCCGATGCCGCCGTCGTCGTCCGGGCCCTCGGTCGTCGGGGTGCTGGTGGCGATCGTGGTGTCCGATGTCGACGGTGCCTCCGGGTCGGTCTCGGTGGTCTCGTCCGGCTCCTCGGTCGTGTCGGTTGTCTCGGTCGGATCGGAGCTCGGGGGCGGATCCGGGTCCTCGGTCGTCTCCGAGGTGGTCGGGCGGGCCGCGACCCCGATGGTGCAGGCGTCGCTGGCGGTCGCGCCGTCGCTGTCGGTGGCCGTCGCGGTGATCTCGACGTCGCCGGCCCGATCGAGATCGGGGACGAAACTGGTGCCGGTCCCCTCGTCGCCCAACGACGTGGTCCAGGCGACGACCGTGCCGTCGACGTCGTCGGTCACGGTGGCCGGGATCTCGACGGCCTGCGCGAATCGGGCCGTCGACGGGCAGTCGATGCTGATGGTCGGTTCGGCGTTCTCGATGGCGAACGTGAAGTCGGCCCGGTCCTCGCCACCGAGCTCGTCCGTCGCCGTTGCCACCACCGTATAGCTGCCGACCTCGACGATCTCGGGCACGTCGGCGGGGTCGACCGAGTAGGTCAGACCGCCGGTCTGGCTGTCGAGCACGGTGCCGTCGCTGTCGAGGAGCTCCCAGGAGACCTCGGTCGGCTCGTCGTCCGGGTCGGTGACCGAGGCCGTCACCCGCACCGGCTGGCCCCGCACCACCGACTCGGGGGCGGTGATGGTGACCTCGGGGTCGGCGTTGACCACCGTGAACGAGGCCGAGGCCTCCGGAGCGTAGGAGAACTCGCCGACGAGGGTGCACACGACGACCGTGTAGCGGCCAGGCGCCATCGTCGGGCTCAGGTCGATCCGCTGGCTGAACCGGCCCGCGCTGTCCGCCCTCACGAACTCGCCGGCCGCCTCGGAGCACGCGGTCGTGTTGACCGGCAGCACCAGTGCACCGCCCCCGAGTGGATAGCCCTGGCCGGACAGCACGATCGACTCGCCGCGCTGCGGTTCGGTGTTGTCGAAGCCGACGCTGGCCGACTGGATCGTGAACGAGTTGGCGCAGCCGAAGCCCCCGGTCTGGAAGCTGGCGAGACCGCTGCCGCCGTCGACGATCGCGCCCTCGTCGATGTTGCCGCCGGGGCTTCCCTCGTCGACGGTGCCGGTCAGGTCGCCGGTGCTCTCGATCACGCTGAGGATGGCGAAGCTGGCGCTCAGCGAGATCGTTCTCGGGTTGCCGAAGACGAAGTGTCGGTAGCGATACGTGTTGCCGTCACGGGTGACCTGGCTGTCGGGGACCGGTGACCCCTCGCGGGTCAGCCCGAGGAACTGGCCGTAGTAGTCGGGTTCGTTGTCGGTGACCTGGATGGTGACGTTGATCCACTGGCTCCGGTTCGGGTTGCGGTCGTCGATCGACACGCTGCACGAGAAGCCGGTCTGGGCTGCGGTCGGCCGGTCGTCGACCAGCAGCACAAACGACACGATGGCGACCGACGCGATGGCAACAGGAAGCCAAAGCACGGCCGGACGGAGCCGGCGGTTTCCCTCATGTATGCGCCGAGCGAGGCCAGACATCACCACGAACCTCTTCCGATCGACTGTAGGTGCCGGCCACCTCGAGACACCAGGTTTGCCGACTCGCCAGCTTCTCTGTTCTCGCCGTGCCCAGCGTACTTCGTGCGGGATTTCCGGGTCAGGGCCGGAAGGTCAGACTTTCGAGAACACCGCTTGCCCGTTCGCCCGACGCCCCGGATTGCGGCTGCGTTGGTGTGGCCGACGGTCCCGGTCGACGCCGCGGTCAGCGCTCGTCGACACCGAGCTGATCGAGCACTCGGGCCATGAGATCGGCGACCTCGGACTCCGGGCCAGGCGTCGCGGCGAACAGGACCCGGAGGCCCTCGTCGACCGGTTCGACTCGGGGGTCGGTACCCCACGTTGGCTCCGGATCGGCCAGGTCGCGCTCCAGCAGCTGACTCACGGCTGCGAGATCGTCGGTGTGCTCGGGATCGGCGCCCCCACCGTCGGAGGAGTCGTGCCCGGCCGGCTCGCCCGAGCCCCCGTCGCCGGTCGGTTCCAGCTCAGCCGGGATCGGCGCCGCCTCCGGCGGCCCCGGCGGAGCTTCCGCCGGATCGATCGAGCCATCGAAGTCGTTGATGTCGCTCATGTCTGCTCCCAGGCACCGAGTTTCGAGGCCAGCCGCCGGCGGGCCCGATGCCACGTGCTCTTGATCGTGCCGGGCGGGCAGTCCAGCGCCGCCGCCAGCTCGTCGTCGGTCATGCCGTCGGCCTTGGCCCGGAGGATCAGCTCGACCCGTGCCGGCTCGTCGACCAGGGCATCGGCCAACGCATCGAGGAACGCCGCCCCCTGGGCCTCGACCTCGACCGGCGGATCGGTCGCGCTCCCCGCCCACTGGGGGTCGAACTCCTGCTGGTGCTGACGGTGGGACCACGCCCGCGTGCGCACGATCGACAGGATCCGCCAGTGGGCGACGACCCGGAGGTATCCCCGCAACGAGCCTCGGCCGCCGTAGCCCCGCAAGGTGTCGGGATCGAGGCAGGCGATCAACGCCTCCTGGGCCAGGTCGGGTGCCTCTGCCGGTTGGCGGCGACAGGCGGCCCTGGCCAGACCGTCGACGATCGGGGCCATGTCCCGAACCAGGTCGGCGACGGCTCTCGGATCACCGTCGGCCGCCCTGGCGGCGCGACCGAGGTCGTCCGCCCCGAGCTCTGGCCGGCTCCTGCCAGACCAGACCTGCGAGCGATCGGCGGGTGGACGGCCGCTCACCCCGCCGCCGGGAGCGCGTCGAGGAGCTCATCGGCTCTGGCCGTGAACGCGTCGGCCTCGGCCGCCAGCGCCGCCAACCCGTCGAGCCGGGCCCGACGCTCGGCCGGATCGGCGGCGAGCCTGGCGGCATCGGCGATCAACGCCTGGTCGTCGGCCGCCCGCTTGGCCAGCTCATCGAGCCCGGCCTCGATCTCGGCCATCACCACGTCGGCGGTCTGCTTGCTCGCCTCCCAGGCTCGGTCGACCACGTCGTCGACGATGATCTGGCGGACCTCGGCGAGCAACTCCCTGGCCTGCTCGACCGTGCGCTGCTTCTGTCGCTTGCGGTAGGTCCAGAAGCTCATCGCCGTCGCCCCGATGGCAAACGGCCACAGGATCGGAATCGAGGCGAAGGGCAGCGCCACCCCGGCGTTCGCCAGACCGGTGACGACGAGGCTCGTGACGCCGGCTCCGGCCATGCCCCCGTAGAGACCTCGGACCAGATCGTCGGTCGAGACGGGCGCAGCGTCCGGCTCGACCCACTCCGGCCGGAGGTTCCGGCCGGCATCAGCCGCAGCCTGGAGATCGGCGAGCGGCCGATCGAGGTCGTCCTCGACGAGCAGCGTCCGAACCCTGGCGGTGGCCTCGGCGATGCCATCCCCGGCAAGCGCCAGCATCTCGGTCAGGACCGCGCCCGGCGTCTCCCGGAGCGCATCGACGGTGGTCTGGAGCTCGGCACGGGACAGGTCGGCCAT
This sequence comes from Acidimicrobiales bacterium, assembly GCA_028285495.1. GTDB lineage: Bacteria > Actinomycetota > Acidimicrobiia > Acidimicrobiales > SZUA-35 > JAHELU01. The sequence continues at coordinate 44,790 of JANQPB010000036.1, read as the reverse complement.
CTTCGTCCAGTACTCGGTCTTGAGCTCGTCCGAGCGCCTGGTGGCCAACTCGGAGAGCTCGGTGCGCAGTCCGGCGTTCAGCTCCTCGGTGAACTCCTTCCGCCAGAAGTCACCGTTCCCCTCCCGCCATCGGTGCAGGCGCCGCTGCCGGTGCTCGAGGGCGGCGACGGCGTCTCCGGCGCCCGAGAGCAGGCCGTGACGCTCCCGGGCCGTGGTGGCGATGCCGGTGCTGAGCCGTCGACACAGCGTGACGATTCGGCGCCGGTGGATCTCCACCACCCGCCCCAGTACGTCGCGGGCCAACATCTCCTCGAGCACCGTCACGTTGGCCGCGTCGACGAGCCGCTGCCGGGCGTCGCCGTCGACCAGTTGCGCGGCGAGCGCATTGACCGACGAGACGGAGACGGCCGGCAGGGTGCGGAGCCGTTCGGCCAGCGCCGCAGCGCCGATGGCGTCGCCTCCCAGGATCGCCGTCCACTCGGCGGCGTCGGTGAGGAGCGCCAGGTCCTGTCGCAGCGCCTCGTCCGGCTCGGCCACCTGGTCGCGGTGGGTGGAGACCAGCAGGCACAGGTCGACGCGATCGATGGCCTCGGCCAGGAACCGGCGCTCCGAGACGCTGATCGGCTGGCCCGGCTTGGTCGTCACGATCACGGCGTCGGCGTTGGTCAGTCCCGAGAGCGCGGCCAGCCGGTGGGCGGCGTCGAGCCCGCCGACCCCCGGCGTGTCGATGAGGATGAGGCCCTGGGCCAGCAGGGGCGAGGGAACCCCGATCTCCACGGTCAACACCTTGGCGTCGCGGCCGTGGCGCTTGCGGAGCTGCCCCTCGCCGTCGACGCTCAGGTAGACGTCGAGGTCGGTGGCGATCACCGGCAGCCACTGCAGCGTGTCCTCGCCGAGGCGGAGCTGAGCATGCGCCCGGAAGTCGGGCGCATGCGACAGCTGGACCCAGGTGCTGCTCTTGGCCTTGAAATCGGTTGGCAGCAGCTCCTGGCCGATCAGGGCGTTGAGCAACTGCGACTTGCCGGTCGAGACCTCGCCGGCGATCACCACGGCTGCTCGGGCGTCCTTCCAGCGATGGCCGATCGACTGCAGCGCCTCGATCGACCACGAGTCGTCGGCGTTGGCGCGAGCGAAGGGGAACACGGCGTCGGCCAGGACGGTGACCTGGCGCACCAGGTCACCGTCGTCTGCTGCCGGCGGTTGCGTGGTCATGGGGCGCTCCTCGGATGGATCGGTTCGTGGCCGGTCGGTCTGGTCGTGGCCGGTCGTGGCGACAACGGCGACCTGGTGTGCGGGGGTGGGGGTCAGGCGTCGTGGACGACCACCCGGGCGGGGCGGATCGACGTGCCGTCGTCCGACTTCAGCCCGACGTTGAGGCAACGGGAGATCGTCTCGGGTTCGACGTCGGCGGTGACGGGGATGGTCTCGGCCCACAGGTGGTGGTCGGGGTCGAAGGCGTCGCCCTCGTCCGGCCGCACGATCGCCAGTCCAGGGAGGCGGTCGACGGCGGCGGCCAACCGGCGGGCCAGCTCGTCGCTGCTGAGGCGGTCGGCCACGTCGAGCACCTCGATTGCGATCTCCTCGATCGCTGCGGCCGTCGCCGGGCCGTCCGGTCCGGTGACCGGTTGGCGCGCCGTCGCCGCGGACTCGTCGGCCGGCTGCGAGCCGGCCCATGACTCGGGTCGGTCGAGCGCCGACGCCGGCATGTCGTCGGCTTCGGGCGTCCGCACCCCGTCGCTGAGGGGTTCGAGCGGAGGAGCGGTGCGGGCGACGGGATCGGTTCGGTGCCGCATGGAGCCAGCCTCCGGTTCGGTCGACGAGCCGGAGGGCAGGTAGCGGGCCAGGGCGCCACCACCGATCAGGCCGGCGACCAGGCCGAGGAGCAGTTCGGTCATGATCCACCTCCGAGTGGGTCTGGTTGGATGTCGACGTTGTCGCGGTCGGCCTCGACGACGAGCTCGGCGACCCGACGTGACAGGGTCGAGCGGGAGGTGCTGGAGGCGTAGCGCTCCCAGTGCCGCAGGCTCGCGGGGTCGAGCGGCGGGGCATCACCCCGTAGCCGACGTGCCCCGACGAGTCGCAGCTCGCGAGGGACGAACCGGAGCGCCTCGCCTTCGAGGATGAGCGCTGCGCTGCGCCACTCGTGCTCGACGGCGGCCGGGTGTCGGTGGAGCCCGTCGAGGATGGCGGCGACCGGTTTGCCCCTGCTCGACCCGAGGCTGCTCCGCAACCGACGGAGACGACTGGCAACCGCCTGAGCGGTCAGCAGGTCGGCGTCGGCGGCCAGGGCCGAGAGCGTCGCTTCGAGGGCTGTCAGACCCGAGCGCCGTTCGAGCTCGGCTCGGACCGCCGCTGACGGATCGCCAGGCGAACGGTCGAGGGCGTTTGCCGCACAGCTCAACGCCGCCGCCGTGCCGACCCGGGCCCCCAGCGCCGGGACCGCCTCCGCGAGTGCGGTCAAGGCAGGGCCACCGCCGGCCGGTGCGGTGTCGGCCAGGTCTCGGGCCGTCGAGATCAGGACGCCCCAGCCGCTGTCGGCCGCCGACCGCAGCTCCGGCCATCGACGAACGGTGGCGAGGTGATCGAGCATCCATGCGTCGACGCCACCGGTTCGCGCCGTGGCGGCGAGCAGCTGTGCCACTGCGACGCTCCGCCCGCCGGCGTGCCCGGCCTTCACGGCGAGCTCCTTCTCCAGCGCCTCCCAGGCACCCGCCTCGAGGCCGACGGTCTCGTCGGCCTTGGCGCCGACGAGCACGATGTTGCCGGCCTCCCCGAGTGGGCCGCGGGTCAGGGCCGCGAATCGCCGGATCCGTCTGAGCGCGGCGCCGCTCACGTCACCGCCGATCAGGTAGAGCAGCACCGAGACCGCCCCCGCCGAAGCTTCGATCCCGCCCGATGCCTCGAAGAGCTGCTCGCTGGCCGCCTGATTCCCGGAGACGGTGTTGACCCCAGGGGTGTCGGCCAGAACGAGCGAATCGGCGAGCGGGAAGTCGATGGGCTGGCAACGATGCCGGGGGTTGAGCGTGGGTGGGGCGGGCCACGACGGGGACCGGTACCACGTCACCTCGGAGGTCGTCTCCTCACGCTGGACCAGGGCGATCGATCGACCGAGCAGTGCGTTGACGAGCGTCGACTTCCCGGTCGACACGTCGCCGGTCACGGCCACCCTCAGCGGCTCGACGGCGTGGGCCTGCAGGTCGGCGAAGAGGTCGGCCTCCGTCCGCAGGTCGGGGACGGAGGCCAACGCCGCACACTCCCGACCGAGCCAGCTCAGCAGATCGCTGCCGACCCGGCTCGGGGCGGGGCCGGCGCTCACGTCGGCTCGACCTCCTCCCAGGTCATGTTGTCGTAGTAGCGGCCGCCCGACCACTTCGACACGGTGTTCCCGGTCCGCTCGTTGACGCCGACGTTCCAGTCGTCACCCGAGAAACGGGGCGCCTCGACCGGCTCGGCCGGGACGAACCGGTCGTCGTCGACCGTCTCCGTCGCAGCCTCGGGGTCGCCGGGCCCGGGATCCTCGCCGGCCTCGGCATCGCCGATCGGGGTCAGCCGGTCGGCATCGGCCACCGGTTCGCCGGTCGCCTCGCCTGGGACCGCGTCGTCCCCGGTGGTCCCGTCGAGGCCGGAGAGCTCCGAGAAGTCGGAAGGCATGTGCAGGCTCCTTTGCGTGTGTCGGTACGGAGAGGTTGCGTCGAGCGCATCGAACGGTTCCAACCTTTCGATGGAAGATCTCGTGGCGGCGTCGCCAACGTTCATCCCCAGTCCAGGTCGATCATGGCCGCACTGTGCGTGTTGCGGACGATGAGTCGATCGTCCGCGGCGTTGGCCAGCAGTTGGTCGATTCCGCGGTCGAGGGTCCGCTTCGCCCTGACCTTCCCATCGAGGCCACGAAGCTCGAGCCGGTCATCGATGCCGACGGCGACGAGCCGGCCATCGGTGCTGGCGACGATGGCCACGGCCCCGGCGTTGCCGTCGAGCTTGCGGTGGAGCCGCCGGTGCAGCCCCCCGGCCCGGGCCTGGAACAGCCACAGCCCGCGCTCGTCGTCGACGATGGCGATCAGACCGGATCGGGGATCGATGGCTGCATGCTTGGCGATCGGGATGTCGTCGCCATCGAGGCTGGCGGCGTGGTCCCCACCGGCGGAACGAAGCAGCACCTCGGTTCCCCTGACCACAACGGCGGCCTCCGGGTTCCGGACCAGCCCGACGGCAACGGCGCCATCGGGGAACGAGCCGGACCGGTCGCCGCACAGGTAGCGGCCGGTCTTCTCGGCGAAGCTGGCAACGTACGAGGAACCGAGCACTGCGGCGGCCGTGACGTTGTTGCCCCGCATGAAGCCGAGGAAGGTCCCGTGTGGCTTGTGGGTGGCGATGACCCGCCCGTCGGGGTGCCAGATCTCGATCCAGCCGGTGTCGGTCCCGGTGATGACCCGCTCGCGCTGCGGGTCGGAGGCGATGGTCTTGAGGATCGACAGCTCACCACCGGCCGGACCGCCCGAGCCGGCCTCCTCCGAGCCGTCGAGCAGGTCCATCACCAGCCACCGACGGTTCCCCCGCTCGACGGCGAGCTTGGTCCGACCGATCGGGGCGATGGCCGCTCCCCCGGCGTCGCGCCAGGGGCCAACGCTGATCTGGCGGATCTTGGGCGCCACCGCATTGCGGTGAGCCATGGCGCCCGGGGCGACGGCCTGCCCGGGGCCGACGTCCGTGGCCGTCACCAGTTGCACGTCGACGCCGGGGTGCAACCGTCCGGCCGCCTCGACCACGAGGTCCCGGACCAGCGGCAACTGTGAGGAGCCGCCGGTGAGGATGACGTTGGCCACCTCGGTTCCGGGTGGTGCGGTGGAGAGGCACTCGGAGAAGATGTCGAGACACGAGTCGAGCAACGGCTCCACGACGTCGTCGAGGTCGTCGCAGGTCAGTCCGAGGTCGGGAAACCGGTCGTCGAACGCGAAGGTGACGTCGTCACCGCCCGACAGCGCCTCCTTCGCTCGTCGAGCCTCGTCCGCCGGTCGCGGGTCGGTGTCCCGCAGCGTCTCGAAGGTCAGCGCCAGCTCGTCGTCGATCTCGCCATAGAGCTCGGAGACGCGGTCGAGGAGGGCCGCATCGAAGTCGTCACCGCCGATGGCCATGCCCCGGGCCGACAGGGTGCGAGGGCCGGCTCGGCCACTCCCGATCACGGCGGTGTCGAACGTCGAGGCACCGAGGTCGAAGACGGCGAGTGCGCCATCGTCGAGCGAGACGAGCTCGTGTTCGAGAGCGAAGCGGGCCGCGGCCAGTGGCTCGCTCAGGAACATCGGTGTCGCCCTCCGGCCGGCAGCCCGGAGTGCGGCGGTCAACAGGGCGAGCTCCGGTTCGCCCCAGGCCACGGGGTGCGTCAGGATCGTCGGGCTGGTCGGTCCGCCGGTGGCCCGCTCGACGGGTACGGCCAGGACCTGGGCAACGAGGTCAACCAGTGGCACCTCCTGGCCGTCGACGATGACCGAGCGCTGCAGCGGCGGCACCGGGCCGGGTGCGCCGACCCGGTGCTTGAGCCGTCGGATCAGGCGATTCGGAGCCCGAGCGGACCACCGTCTGGCCTGCTCGCCGACCGTGGCCTCGGTCGATCTTCCTTTGAGAAACCGGTCCGAGAGGTAGACCAGGGTGGGGAACTCGCCAGCCCGACCGAAGGGCATCATCGTGATCTCGGCGCCGTCGCTCGTCGCCGCCTTGGTCGCCGCCGCTCCGAAGTCGATGGCCAGACGGCCCCTCATCGAGCGCCGGCCCAGGTGTTGGGGTTGTGGGCGATCACCCAGTGGCGGTAGGTGTCGGCCCAGGCGTTCTCGAAGTCGGCGACATCCACCTTGACCACGGCCCCGTCGACACGCCCAGGGTCGGAGATCAGCACCGACATCGAGCCGTCGGGGTTGGGGTCGAGCCCGCTCAGGACGACGGTGTGGGTCGCAACGGTCGGCTGCTCGAGAGGTGCCCCGGTGACGGCATCCCGCAGCGGGAAGGTGAGCTCGGACGGGTCGACATCGACGAGGACCCGGTCGCCTCGGGCCAGCGCCTCCCAACAGAGCGCGAGGTTGCCACCGAACCCTCGTGTGGTGCGGATGCCGTGCAGGTCCAGGACGTCGCCGACCCGCTCGACCGGCGTGCCCTGGCCCGGGATCCAGTAGCCACCGCGGGCCGCCTCCGCCAGCAGCTGGCTCTCGGGGATGTCGACGCCGGTCAACGACTCGATCACGATCCGCTGGGCGGCGACGCTGCACGACACCCGGTCGATCTGCCGCTCGTGGGCCAGGGCGTCGGCCAGCGGGTCGCCGACGCCGTCGAAGGCCGGGGGAGCGGCGGGGCCCCGAGTGGGAACAGCCGGTTCCCAGGAGGGGAGGTCGGACGGGGATTGCGCAGCCCGCCCGTCGGTCTCCGGGGCCGGGTCGCGCTCGGCCCCGAGCCCGGTCAGGTCCTGGCCTTCCTCGTTTCCGTCGACCCAGGCCATGTCGCCTCCTCGATCGTTCGACTCATCCCGTGGTCGCTCGCGACCGGCCGGTCGGTTCCAACATGTCGATCGTCGACCGAGCGAGCCCAGTGGACGCACTCGGCGCCAGCGACCCGGACCCCCGATGATCCGGACCGGAACCGTTCGTCCGGCCCCGGTCGGCCACCCCGGCGACCACCACCCGCCGTTCGTCGATGGTACCGCACCACGAACCCGTCGTCGCCCGGCTCGGCCCAGATCCGGGCAGATGGGAACGGACGCCCTTCCCGATGCGGCTAGCGATGGCCTCCGCTGACCGGCGACGTGCGAGACCTCGGGTGCCGGAGTCCGAGCTTCGCGCTGGCCACCAAGACGAGCGACGATCCGTCGGACGGGTCGTAGTCCCAGTCGAGGCGCCAGTCCTCGGCCAACATGAACGCATACTGCTGACACTCGAACACGGCCACGGGGGAGGAGGAGTGCTCGGTGAACGCCACGTGGCCGGGGCCGTCCGAGGGTCGTTGCTTCTGAGGGAACTCTGCCGACGTGATCCAGCCGTTGCGGATGAGTTCGTTCTTCGCCGTCCTCGGACTGATCAGACCTGACGCCAGACCGTGCTTCTGTCGAACGTCCCCGAACCAGGCTGCGACGCTGCGGCCCATGGCGTCACCGGCCGAGGCGTGTAGCCAGCCGATGATGTGATCGTCCTCGGCTCGCTGGGCCATCGTGGCCAGCTTCTCCACCTCGAGCTTCATCTTCTTGAGGTCTCGACCTGCTTCCCAGCCAACCAGCTGCGCACGTGTCACGGAGTGGTCGACGCAGAGGTCGTCGAAGTAGGGGCTGAGGACGCTCTTCGGCTTCGTGTCGCGATCCGTCTTCTCCGGCTTTCCGAAGATCGATCGCACGGGGTGGTCCCTCGCTTCGAGCGCCTTCTTGAAGCTGGTCTCGAGATCCGACCAAACCGAGGACACCAGGCGCTGAGTTCTGGAGGCAGTCATGACACGAGTTCCTCTGGCTTCGGAGAAGCGGACTTCACATCGGCTAGCCACTGACGGAATCGACGCTCGTCGCGGAGTGGCTCGAGGTCGGGATCGGATTCGATCCAGGAGATCGTGGGCGGCGGGATGAGCGGCGTATTCCGGGCTGCGTTCAGGTAGCCAACGATCTCGGCCACCAACGAATCGACTCCTGCCTCGTCGCCTGGCCGACGAGGAAGCAGGCCGAGGCCGACCGACAGGTAACACGCCTGGTTGTAGGCGTCCTGTACCGGTTCTGGTTGCTTCCTGCGCAGTTCGTCGACGGTCTCCGGTGGAGCCTGGCGGCGCAGCTCGATGATGTCGATCAACGAGTCGGCGGCTCCGGCGAGCATGCGCCCTGGGCGATCGTGCCGGCGCCGGAGGTCGAGCCATGCGCTTCGCTCGCTCGGCAGGAGCAGGGCAAGGGCCAAGGTCGACCATCGGCTGTTCGCATGGGTGGCCACGTATCGCGCCTCCGATTCTGCGGTGGCCAACAGGCACGCCTTCGTGTGTTCGAGAGATCCCGGGTCCGCGTCGTCGCTGATGTCGATCTGGAGGAGACGTCTGAGCTCGGATCTCCCGGCAGCGTGTCCAGAGCCGAGGATGTGCGTCGCAGGATCACTGGCTGACATGGAGAGGGCCGCCGCCAGTCGGTACCGGGCGACGAGAAATCGAGGGGAGTTCCTGACCGCCTGAGCTGCGGCGACGGCAGCGTGGAGGAGTTCACCCTGGCCGATGTGGTGGTGACTCAGCGCGACCTGGACGAGCCCGCTCGAGGGCGACTTGGAGAGTGCGGTGACGAGCAGCGGCTGGCGGAGGGGTGAATCGAGTTTCAGCTTCTCTGCCTCGAGGTACGCTCCGAGCCCAACTCCGGTGTCGTTGTCCCACCGACCCCAACTCGGCAGGCGGCGAGAGCGATTGACCACGGCCACCGCAGCGCCCAACGCTGCGGCCCGGAATGCCTCGTCGGGACGCTCCCTCGTCATCTCGCTGGCGTAGATGACTCGTCCGCTCCGCACACGACGGAGCTGCACCCGCACGGTTGTCGGCTGGTCGTCCGTGCCGACGGCGGCAGAGCCCAAGACCTCGTATCCGCCGCTGCCTGACAACAGTCTCGGTAGGGCGGAGGCCAGGGCGGCCACGTTCCCTGCGCGGCTGTCGACCTCGGAGGTCAAGCTGGCCAGGCTCACGGCCGAGTCGGACTCGGGCAGCCTCCCGGGCTCGTGGATGTTCGCATCGGCGAGGTGGGCCCGAATTCGGGCCCCGTGCGAAGGTGCGGCTTCGGCGCCGGCCTCGTCGATGAAGTCCCTGACCGTCACGGGGCCGGTCTGGCGGCTGTATGAGGTCGCTGAGACGGACCGGAAGAGTGCCAACCCGAGGACGCCGACGACGGCCCATCCGAGCGAGTCGACATGGACGCTCGAGTCCGAGTGGTCGAGAGGATCGAGCAGAGCGGTCATGAGCCGATCGGCCCCGCTCTGAATCCTGCGCCAGATCGAGTGCTGCGGGTCCTCAACGCTCGACGCCGCCTCCTCCAAGGTGGCCAGCGTTTCCCGGGCGGCCGCGAGCTCGGCGGTGGTGATCTCCAACAGGCGCGAGGCTCGCGTCCGTTCGGCCGAGCCGGTCGCGAGCTCGTCGACGATCACGGTCCGCGAGTTCTGCTCGTCCTCGAGCTCGGCGACCAGTACCCCCACCAGCCGCAGCCGACACCGCTGAAGCGACTGGAGCGATGCCGAGCCCCAGGAGGCCTCCGTCCCGGAGTCGGCGTCGCCGACCCGGAGGTCCTCGACACATGACGGATTGCGGTCGTCGGGTTGCTCGGACAACGAGCTCCCCACATCCATGATGAACGCAAAGCTGAGGCCGTCCACCTTCTCGTCGACGGCCTCGGTGACCGCAGCTCGCGCCTCCTCCTGCGTCGCGCCTCCGGTCGTGCCAGGGGCACGTTCGGTCGGGAGGCGTTCGATGTCGTCGGTGAACACACCGACCAACTGCGGTCCGATGATCGACTTGAGGTCAGTCCGATACCTCGTGATCGCTCGTGCCATCGCCGTGCCCTCACCGCCGAGTTGGAGCTCGTCGGCCAGGATGACGGCGAAGCGAACGCCGTTCGTGTCGAGATCGAGGGCACGAACGCTCTCGACACAACGCTCGTCGCAATCCCCCAATTCTGGATAGTCGAGAGCGAGGTCGGCGAACGAACTGGGGTCGAGGGGGCCGCCACCCCATTCCGTGGCAACCTCGGCGATCAGGGACTCACGCGCCCGACTGCGGGTGAGTGCTTCGCTCAGTTCCGCCGCTGCGGCCTCGGTCGACGCTCGGGCCAGGCTCCGCTGGTCGCTGTCCCGCTCGGCGAGAGGTCCGTCACCGGCGACGGCCAGGATCCCACCGAGCACGAGGAGCCAGAAGACGAACAGCAGTTGGACCGTTCTCGGCGAGAAGGAGAAGCCGGCGATCGAGGCTGAGCCGACGACGAGGATGGCCAGGCCCGTTCCCCAGAGCCAGGGTGACTGGCCGAACAGCAAGAGAACCAGCGCGGCGACGACACCGGCCCCGCCCAGGGTCCAGAGATCGTCATCATCGAATCGGCTCGTCCATCGGCGGCCGAGAACGAAGATCGCGGCGTAGGTGCCAGCGGCCGCAACGGCGAGTACGGCGTGGCCTCTCCAGAGGTCGGCGACGGTGCCGTCGTGACCGCCGAGTCGTTCGTCGACCGGTGTGAGCCCCGGAAGCAGGTAGCCGAAGAGGAAGCACAGGGCTACCAGCACGGCACCGCGCACAGCCAGGTATCGGGTCCCGTTGGACAGCATCACTCCTTTGACAGAAGTCGGTCTACTTGAATCGCCCATCTCGCGCAATAGAACAAGCCTTGCTTGCCCGAATGGCGGTCGTCGTGGCCGCCTCTCCATCCGGCAGGTTTCGCTGCCAATCGAGCCCGACGGACTCTTGGTCGTCAATCCATGCACCAAAGCATGCCCGTTTGGACGTCGTCCCCGGGGTTGCTCGCGGTTCACAATATTGGTCGTGCGTCTTCGTCCCTGGCTGATGCGGTCCGGGCGCTCGTCGGCGGCAGCGGACGCAGGAGAGCTCCCCGCCACCGCTCGGTCGGCCCCGAATCATCAGTTGGCGAGGGCCCTCGGGCGGTCGGCCTCGCAGGGGTCGCCGGTGAGCGGTCCGCTCCGCCACGAGCTCGAGGAGAGGGTTGGCGCACCGCTGTCGGACATGCGGCTCCACCGTGGAGCGGAGGCCCAGTCGGCAGCCGAGAGCGCCCGAGCCGATGCGGTCACGTTCGGCCGGTCGGTGTTCCTCGGCAAGCGGGCGCTCGATCCGACGTCGCCGGCGACCTTCGATCTGTTGGCCCATGAGGCGGCACACGTGGCCCAGGCTCCTGGCGTCGAAGCGGGCGCCACCCCGGCCGGCATCGCCGATCGCGACGACCCACTCGAGCAGGAAGCAGCGGCGGTCGGAGAGCAACGACAGGTCGGGGTGACCGTCGGAGCGGTCGACCGACCGGTCGTGTTCCGTGGCACCGAGCGGGCCGAGCAGGGCGATGGGGTGGCCGATGCTGCGACGTTGATCGCTCAGAGCCATCCCCACCTGTCCGGCTTGCTCACACCGCAGCAGATCGAGACGTTCCAGCGGATTCTGGACAACCGCCACCACAACCGCGGCGTGACGGAGCGCATCGCCCGGATGGAGGCTGCGCATCAGGAACAACACGGATCGGTGGCCGCGGTCGTGAGCGCTCCCCACATCGATCGCGCCGCACGTGGCTACCGCCGCGACCTCGAGTTCATGAAGTATCGACTGGTCGAGGTGGATGCGACCCGACTCCTGTCGCCGACGATCGTTGCTCCCCAACCATGGAACCAGGCGGCGGAAGCTGCGTTTCGTCAGGCCCTGTGGGAGGAGATGGCTGCGAAGCCCGTTCGCCTGTACATGCGCGAGGGCTTGGCCCCGGCGCCGTTCTTCACCATCTCGTGGGGTGATGGTGAGGAGGCGCTCTCGCTGCCGGCCGACCGGCGGGCCACCTTCGACGACCTGCTGAAGGTCGACCGGATCTGGTCGCGCCACCGAGAGCTCGTGTTCAACGGCCCCGCCTACCAGGAGATGGACGCACTCCACGATCGCATCCAGAACGACATGTACAGCGATCGGGACCGCCACATGTTCGCCAGTGAGGTGAGGACCGACCACTGGATACGGGCCCGGATCGCCGAGACGTTCAGCGGGGCCGAGATGCCGGGCTGGGACATCTGGTCACCAACCGAGACCACGCTCGATGCGGCGTTCCAGGCCGTGCTGGAGCGCAAGATCGAGCTGGCCGGTCTCCTCCTCATCCAGGCCGAGACACTCCGCCACGAGGCCAGACGGCAGGTCATCGAGTACGAGAACGAGACCCAGGCCGGTGCCGCAGCTGCGGTCGCTGCGCTCGAGGTCGTCAAGATCGCCGGCGCCGTCGCCGCCACGATCGCCAGTGGCGGCCTCGCCGCTTCGGGGACGGGACTGGCCGGGCTCAGCGTTGCCTCGGCGAAGGGAGCCGCCGTCTACGGCGTCGTCCAGGAGACTGCGCAGCAGACGAGCGAGTGGGGTTTCGGTCTGCGGCCGGGGCTCGATCTCGGGGCGATCGGCAAGCGGGGGGCCGTCGACGGACTGACCGCCTACGTCGGCACGCTCCTCGGTGGGGCGATCGCAAGCAAGCTCGAACGGGCGCTCGGGCCGGCGCTCACCCGATTCGGGATAGGCCCCGGCTGGCAGCGGGTCATCGTCGACATCGTCGGCGCTGCCGGTTCGGCTCCTGCCACCACGGCGGTCCAGGTCGTGGCGAACCGGGTGGTCCAGGGGCAGTGGCCGCAGTCGGCCGACGAGCTGAAGAACATGCTGGTCGACGAGATCCTCATCGGTGGTGCGCTGCAGATCGGCCTCGGGATGGCCAGGGGGCGCTATCGGGGGCCGTCACCGTCGAGCGGGGGCCAACCGCTGTTGCAGGATCCCGCACTGGCTGCGACCGAGCCGGACATCGGTCGGGCTGCGACGGAGCCGGACGTCGCCCGGGCTGCGACGGAGCCGGACATCGCCCGGGCTGCGACCGAGCCGGACATCGGTCGGGCTGCGACGGAGCCGGACGTGGCCCGGGCTGCGACGGAGCCTGCGCTCCGTCACACCGGTGGGACGCTCCCGGGGATGGGGTTCCCGGGGCGCGGACTCGGCGGCGCCGCACCCGGCCAGGCGGCGGGGCCGTCGCGCCGGGTCCCGCTCCAGCCGAACGAGCTCGGGAGCAAGGCACATCTGAGCACGATCGATGCCGGGATGTACCCGTCGCTCGTCCGTGACCCCAACTTCATGAGTCGGCCGGAGAACGCTGCCGGATGGAAGGGCTGGTCGTTCGAGGTGACATGGAAGGACTGGAGCTACGACATCAAGTGGCTGGAAGCGGGAGGCACCCGCGGCAATCCGCCACCGTGGGGCTTCGTCGATGCGCTCAACAAGAAGGTGGTGATGTACGCGGGATCGTCGCGCTAGCTGTCGTGGTCATCGACGTCGTTCGGCCGGTCGGCAAGTAACACGGCCACCACGGGCGACTCGACGGCGTCCCGCCGAGGGCTGCGGCCGGGCCGTGCGCTGGCCCACGGGCCGAGCGCCGTCCTCGCTCCGCGATCTGTCGGCTCGCTTGTCCTGGCCGCAGGCTGCGTCCTACGGTCCGGCCATGCGACTCGGTCTGCTCCTCGGGTTCGAGGACTCGATGGCGACGATCTCGACCCTCTCCAGGGAGGCCGAGGCGGCCGGGTTCGACGCGCTCTACACCGTCGAGGCCGGGCGGAGCGCGTTCGTGACGGCCGCGGCCGTCGTCGCCGCAACCGAGCGAGCCACCGTCGGGACCTACATCGTCAACGCCTACGCCCGCGAGCCGTGGCTGGCCGGTATCGCCGCCCGTGACCTCGGCGAGCTCAGCGGCGGTCGGTTCGTGCTCGGCGTCGGTACTGGCAACCCGCACTTCAACGAGTGGTACATGGGGATCGACTCCTCCAGGCCGATCGCCAAGATGCGCGACTACCTCCGGATCGTCCGCGGTGTGATCGGGGCCCGAGCCGGCGAGCCGGTCCGTCACCGGGGCGACACCCATCGGATCCGGTGGCGGGCCTCGTGGGAACCGGCCCAGCCATCGATCCCGGTCTATCTCTCGGCGTCCGGCCCCAACATGGTGCGGCTGGCCGGCGAGGAGGCCGACGGGGTGGCGGTCGGCGTGATGTCGTCGACCGACTTCCTCGACCGGATCGTGCGACCGAACGCCCGGGCCGGAGCCGAGGCCGTCGGTCGCGACCCCGACGAGCTGGTGTTCCCGGTCGGCGCCCAGCTGAGCATCAACGCGGACGAGGAGCTCGCACGGCAGGCCACCCGGGCCTCCATCTGTGGCCTCTTCCACCCCGTGCCCCACCCCTACTACGACTCGCAGCTCCGCCAGCTCGGGTTCGCCGAGTTCGCCGACGCCGCGACCCGGCTCGTGCCAGACGGCCGGACCCGCGAGGCGATGGATCTCGTGCCCGACGAGGTGATCGACACGATGACGATCACCGGGACCCCGGCCCAATGCGCAGCCCGCATCGCCGAGTACGAGGGCCTGGCCGACGAGATCATCCTGATGCGCCTCGGCCAACAGGATGAGCCGGGTGGAGGCGCAGCCTGGGCCGACCTCTTCGACCTGGCGTCGCGGGTTGCGTCGGCTGGTTGAGCCCCTCCGGTTTGGGACAGCATGGCTCCGATGCTTCGACGCGGCCACCGAGCGGATGACCTCCCCTTCAACGGCTGGCGCATCGTCCGCGGCGGCTTCGCCATCCAGGCCCTCCAGAGCGGGCTCGTCTTCAACGCTTTTGCGCTCATCGCGGTCGAGCTGCGCAACGAGTTCGGCTGGTCGGCCGGCGCCATCGGCGTCGCCTTCGCCCTCAACCGGGCCGAGAGCGGATTGCTCGGCCCGATCCAGGGCTGGATGACCGACAACTGGGGCCCGCGCCGGGTGCTCCGGCTCGGGGCGGTCATCATGGCGGTCGGGTTCCTGGCGTTCGCCACGATCGACAGCCTCGTCGAGCTCTACGCCTTCTATCTGCTCGTGGCCCTCGGCTCCAGCCTCGCCGGGTTCCTGACCGTCACGGTCGCGATCGTGAACTGGTTCGAGCGGCGGCGGTCCCGAGCCCTGGCGTTGGCCCAGATGGGTTTCGCCGTCGGGGGCGCGTTCACCTTCCTCGTCGGGCTCGCCCTCGACCGGTTCGGCTGGCGGACGACGTCGATGCTGTCCGCCGGCCTCGCCCTCGTGGTGATCCTGCCGCTGTCCCGTCACTTCGACAAGCGTCCCGGCGACGTCGGGCAGTTCGTCGACGGGATCGACCCCGATGCCATCGACGACGAAGCCCCGCTCCCGCCGACGGTCAGCCGCATCCACTTCACCGCCAGCGAAGCGGTCCGGACGCGGGCCTTCTGGTTCATCAGCCTCGGCCACGCCTCGGCGCTCCTCATCGTCGGGGCGTCGATGGCCCACCTCGGCCTGTACCTCGAGGAGGACCGCGGCTTCTCCACGCTGCACACCGCCGTGGTCGTCGGCATGCTGCCGGCGATGATGGGGGTCGGCCAGCTCCTCGGCGGTGTGCTCGGCGACCACGTCGACAAGCGCATCCTGGCCACGATCGCCATGCTCGGTCACGGGTTCGGCATGCTCCTGCTGGCGCTGGCCACCAGCTCGGTGCTCGTGTGGCTGTTCGTGCTGTTCCACGGGCTGGCGTGGGGGGTACGCGGTCCGATCCAGTCGGCGCTCCGGGCCGACTACTTCGGGGCAACGGCGTTCGGGAAGATCATGGGGTTCTCGTCGTTGATCGTGATGTTCGGCATGGTGGTCGGACCGATCGTGGCCGGGGTCCTGCGGGACCAGACCGGCGACTACCGCCTCGGGTTCATGATCCTCGCCGTCGTCGCCGCCCTCGGCAGCGGTTGGTTCTTCCTCGCCGTCCCCCCGGCTCCGCCGGCCCGGGCCACGCCATCGGGGGAGGGCGGCGTCACCCCGACCGGGTCGCCGACGACCGCCCCGGACCGCTCGGCATCCAACCCGGCCTGATCCATCGGCGGCTCGGGACGGCCTCGGAAGGTGGGAGCATGGCCGCAGGGCGAGCGCCTCGTGCCGCAGCGAACCGGGCAGAGCTGGAGCGGTCCCCAGCGGGGGCGGTCGCCGTCGGACGCCGGAAGCCATCCGTCGGTGGGGCTACGATCCGTGCTGGTGAACACACCGGCCGAGCTCGCCGTTCGCAACGGCTACATCGTGACGATGGACGCCGATCGCGCCGTGATCCCCGATGGCACCGTGCTGGTCGCCGGTGGGCGCATCACCGAGGTCGGCCCGGCGGCAGACGTCGCCGTGCCAGGCCCGGCGACGGTCATCGACGCCGACGGCGGCCTGGTCATCCCCGGCCTGGTCGACGCCCATCAGCACGCCGGGATGTTCCTCTCGGCCTTCGACCGGATCGGCGCCGGGCGGTACCCCACCGTGGCCCCGCCCGGCCTGCTCCACGGTGGGGGCGACATGGACGCCATCTCGGCCGTCAGCTGCCTGACCAACTTCCCCGGCTTCGCCACGTCCCCCGAGGCGACCGAGGTGGCGGCGCTGGCCGCGTGCGCCGAGGAGATCCGGTCCGGTGTCACCTGCTTCTCCGAAG
The DNA here is from genome assembly GCA_028285495.1 of Acidimicrobiales bacterium. Taxonomy (GTDB): domain Bacteria; phylum Actinomycetota; class Acidimicrobiia; order Acidimicrobiales; family SZUA-35; genus JAHELU01. Next base: position 28,618 of record JANQPB010000036.1, on the reverse strand, counting down.
GGGGCGGGGGGTCGGCTGACGCCATCGCCAGGGCCGTCGAGTCGTCTGGCCTGCGGGCCGTCGTGACCTCGATGGCCGCCGACCTGGTGACCGACGGCGACGAGATCCGGCGGGCCAACGACGTCGACGAGCTGCTGGCGGCCCAGGATGACCTGATCGACCGGTGGCACGGCTCGGTCGATGGCCGGGTCCGGGCCGGCCTGAACCTGTTCTTCGTCGGGGCCTGCTCGGACGAGCTGCTCGACGGGACCGAGGCCCTGTCCTCGGCGCACGACGTGCAGATCTCCACCCACGTCGCCGCCCTGGCCAACGAGGCCGAGTGGTCGCGGCGCCATCACGGCCGGACGGGGTTGGAGCGCCTGGCCGACGCCGGGCTGTTCTCGTCACGGCTCGGTTGCATCCACTGCGGCTACCCGACGGCGCACGACGTGCAGGCCATGGTCGGGGCCGGAGTCCACGTCGTGCACTGCCCGACCAGTACCACGGTGCTGCCCTCTGGCTACGTCGACCGCGGGATGTTCCCCGCCATGGAGCGGGCCGGTGTCAGTCTCGCCATCGGCAACGACACCACCTGGCTCGGTGGCAGCCTGGTCCGCCAGCTCAACGATGCGTCGTCGATCCACAAGGATCGGACGATGACCAACGATCCGCTCGACGCCTCGACGGTGTTCGAGATGGCCACCCTCGGCGGCGCCCGATTCTGCGGCTGGGCCGACGAGATCGGCTCGCTCGAGGTCGGCAAGGCGGCCGATCTGGCGATCGTCGACCGCTCGGGCTTCCGCTACCAGCCGGGGCGGGAGCCGGTGCGCCGCTTCGTCGAGGTCGGGGAGGCCAGCGACGTCACCACCGTGATCGTCGCCGGCCGGGTGCTGATGCGGGACCGGCAGCTGCTGACCATCGACGTCGACGACCTGATGGGTCGGGCCGAGGCGGTCGTCGAGGAGCTCGAGCGCAGCTCTCGACCGCCGAGCGGACGCTAGGCGTCTCCTCGGGACCCGGTGGTTCCCACCGGTGTCTCGACCGCCGTGCGATCCAGTTGCAGGGCCTCGATCACCGGGGCGTCGGACATCTCGAACAGGTCCAGCTGGTCGTCGGCCGTCCAGGTCACCTCGACCCAGGACGGCACCGCCACCACGTCGCCGGGCCGGAGCGGCGCCTCCACGTCGCCCCGCCGACCGCCGGTGATCGCCACCGAGCCGTCGCCCCGGAAGACCACGAACACGCTGGAGCCGACGTGGGCCCGGTCGGTCGTCGAGGTGCCGGCGGCCAAGCGGTGCATCTGGCATCGCATCGTCGGCATCACGTCGCTCCGCCCGTCGTCGGCCACGAACCGGTGGACGGTGGTGGACCGGAGCGCCTCGTCGGTCTCGGCCCAGGGGTGACGCATGGTGGCCGGGGGCCGGCCGGACGGCGCGAGCATCGGACCTGGCTCGAAGAACACGGCGTCGAGGCTGCGGGCCAGGGGGATGTCGAGCCCGTCGAACCACACCATCGGCTCGACGGCATCGTTGCGGTGCTCGTGCCAGCGCATGGACGGCGTCAGCACCAGGTCGCCGGGACACATCGCCACCTCCTCGCCGTCGACCAGCGTCGAGACCCCCTCGCCGGCCAGCACGAAGCGGAGCGCGGCGGGGGAGTGACGATGGGGTGGCGCGCTCTCGCCCGGGTTGAGGTACTGCATCGCCGCCCACAGCGTCGGGGTGGCGTAGGGCTCGCCGCCGAGCCCGGGATTCGACATGGCCAGCACCCGGCGATCGCCGCCCCGATCGGTGCCGACCAGCTGTCCCGCCCGGGCCATCAGGGGCTCGACGTCGGTGAACGGCCAGTGGTACGGGACGGCGCCGAGGCTGGGCTGGCGGGGCATCAGCTCGTGCTGGGTCCACAGCGGTTGCAGGTCGGCGGCCGCGACGTCGCCGTAGAAGGCGTGCAGCTCGGGGTCGGCGTCCTCGAAGCGTGTGGTCGTCATCGCTCCTCCAGGTCGGCTCGCAGACGAGCCTTGTCGACCTTGCCGACGTTGGTCAACGGGAGATCCTCGTAGATTTCCAGGCGCTCGGGGTACTTGAAGCGGGCGACCTCGCTGGCGGCGAAGTGGGCCCGGACCTCGTCGAGGCTGAGGGTCGAGCCCGGGCGGAGGACGACGCAGAGGCCGACCCGCTCGCCGAGGTCGGGATCGGGGACGGACACCGCCGCCGCCAGTTCGACGGCCGGCAACCCGTAGGCCAGGTTCTCGATCTCCTCGGCCGAGATCTTCTCGCCACCCCGGTTGATCTGGTCCTTCGATCGACCCTCGACCACCAGATTGCCGCCGGCCCCGAGACGGACGAGGTCGCCGGTCCGGTACCAGCCGTCGGCGAAGGCGGTGCGGTTGTGGGCCCCGGCGTTGAAGTAGCCCCGGATCGTGTAGGGCCCCCTGGTCCACAGCTCGCCGACCTGCCCGGGGGTCACGGCTCGGCCGAGGCCGTCGAGGATGCGGACCTCGTCGTGCTCGCTGGCCGGCCGGCCCTGGGTTGCCGACACCACCTCGTCCGGGTCGTCGTGGCGGGTGAAGTTGAGGAGGCCCTCGGCCATCCCGAAGACCTGCTGCAGCCGGCAGCCGAGCGTCGGCTCGACCTGACGGGCGATCTCGTCGGCCAGCCTCGACCCGCCGACCTGGAGCAGCCGCCACGTCGCTCGCCGGTCGGCGGCGCCGGCTGCGGTCTCGCCGGCGCCGTCGAGCCAGCGCTGGGCCACCGCCGGCACGGCCGCGGTCACGGTGATGCCGTGGCGCTCGATGGCGGCCAGGGCGGCGGACGCCTCCGGCGACGGGGCCATGACGACCGCGCCACCCCGCGCCAAGGTGCCGACGATGCCGGGGCAGCCGAGGGGGAAGTTGTGCCCGGCCGGGAGCACGACGAGGTAGCGGTCGTCTGCGTCCAGCCGGCAGATGTCGGCGCTGACGATGGCGTTGTAGACGTAGTCGTCGTGGGTGCGGGGGATGAGCTTCGGCAGGCCGGTGGTCCCGCCGGACAGGAGGAAGAGGGCGACGTCCGACGCTGGCGGTTGCGGTCCGCGATCGGCCTCGCCGGCCGCGAGCCGGTCGAAGGGCACGCTGTCGTGGTGCTCGGACGCCCCGGTCACGACGACGGTGCCGATGGTGGGCACGGCGGCGGTCAGGCGGTGGGCCATCGCCTCGTGGTCGTGGCCACGCCACTGTGCCGGGACGACGGCCGCCGCGGCCTCCGACGTGGTGGCGAGGTGGACGAGCTCCCGGTCGCGGAGGGCCGGCAGGGCCAGGACCGGACGCACCCCGGCCCGGAAGCAGGCGAACACGGTGATGACGAACTCGGCCGTGTTCGGGAGTTGCACGACGACGGCATCGCCCCGGTCGAGACCGAGCCGACGCAGGCCGCCGGCCACCCGCAGCGTAGCGTCGACCAGCTGGCGGTAGGTCAGCGTCGTGTCGTCGTCGACCACGGCGACGGCATCCGGGGTCGACGACGCCGAGTCGGTCAGCAGGTCGAACAGCGTGCGGTCGGCCCACACCCCGGCCGCCCGGTAGCGATCGACGGTCTCCGGCGGCCAGGGGGCGAGGCGCTCGGCCTCCCAGGCCAGCCGATCGCTCATGACGGATCGAAGGCCACGAGATCGGCTCGACCGGAGAGCACCAGGGTCTCGGCCAGGTCGTCGGGGTCGACGGTCGGGTCGGTCGGTTCGACCAGCACCACCGTCTCACCGTCGAAGCGGGCCTGCTCGGCCAGCCGACGACGCTGGGCCGCCGAGCCGTCGCGGACGATGCGGAGCGTCGGCCCCTCCTCCAGGCGGGCGCCCGGCAGCTCGGCCGCGGTCCCGTCGAACCGACCCACCCGTCGGTGCACGGTGCCGCCCGGTGTGTCGAGTGGGGTGTCGAGCACGGCGTGCCCGCCCGAGCCCTCGGCCCAGGCCCGGCGCGACGCCTCGACGAAGCCGGGGTCCCGTTGCTGGAGGTTGGCCATCGTCACGCTCCTGGTGAAGAAGTTGACGGCGAACTGCCACGACGGCAGGTGGTCGTGGAGCACGGCGAAGTGCTCCCACCAGTCGAGGCTGGTGGTGGCCAGGTCCTGGAGTCGTTCGACGCTGGCCAGGCGTCCCTCCTGGAACCGCTCGAGGGCGGCGGGGACCGACTCGGCCTCGGCGATGGCCTGGGTGAGGGCGATGGCGTCCTCCATGGCCATCTTCGTTCCCGACCCGACCGAGAAGTGGGCGGTGTGGACGGCGTCGCCGATGAAGGCCACCCGATCGGTGGCCCAGCGGCGGGCCCGCCAGGTCCGGAACCTCCCCCAACGGCTGTTGTTGCCGAGCAGCGGGTGGCCGTCGAGGTGCTCGGCGAAGAGGTCGGCGAGCAGGCGGAGGCTGGCCTCGTCGCTCGGCCCCGGCGCCTGGTCGGCGTCGAAGACGTCGAGCCCGGCGGCCCGCCACGTGTCGACGTCGCACTCGACGATGAACGTCGAGAGCCCGCGGCCGATCGGGTAGGCGTGGGCCCCGAACACCCCCCACTCGGTCGGCACGAAGGGGAAGGTCAGCCCGTCGAAGGGGGCCTCGGTCCCGCACCAGATGAACCGGGCGTCGGCGTCGGTCCAGGTCGCGCCGAGCTCCTCGGCCGCCCGGTCCCGCAGCTCGGAGCGGGCCCCCGAGGCCACGACGGTCAGGTCGGCGTCATCGGCGAGCTCGTTGCGGGGCGACGTGTGGTGGAGGTCGACCCCCCGTTCGACGGCCCACCGCTCGAGGATGGCCAACAGGTCGCGCCGGGCGATGGCCGACATCGTGTTGCCACCGCACCGGTGGACCCGACCGTGGAGCCGCAGCTCGACCGCGTCCCAGGTCACCGCCTGGTCGCTCAGGGCCGCGTGGACCTCCGGTGCGGCCGCGGCCAGGCCCCGCATGGTGGCAGCCGAGAAGACCACACCGAAGCCGAAGGTGGCGTTCGGCGGGTTGCGCTCGCTGACCACCACGTCGGCCTCGGGGACCAGCTGTTTGAGCAGCGCGGCGGCGGACAGTCCACCGGGTCCACCCCCGATGACGTCGACCGTCCCAAGCGCGGCTCCCACGGAACGCGACGCTAGCACCCTGCTACGATCCGGCGCGATGGAGTGGAACCGCTATTCGACAGGCTCGGACTTCGAACGCAACTACTCCTACAGCAGAGCCCTGCACGACGACGAGTGGGTCTTCGTGTCCGGCACCACCGGGTTCGACTACGCCACGATGGAGCTGGCCGACGACCCGGGCGAGCAGGCCCGCCAGACGCTGCGCAACGTCGCAGGGGCGCTCGAGGAGTGCGGATCGTCGCTGGCCGAGGTCTACGGGTACCTCCTCATCGTGTCGGACCGGGCCGACGTGCCGGCCGTGCTCGACGTGTTGGCCAACGCCTTCCCGGGCAAGCCGACCGGCACCCTGATGATCGCCGAGCTGCTGGAGGAGCGCATCAAGGTCGAGCTCGAGGTCCGGGCGAGGAAGGGCTGGAGGAGCCCGACGTCGTGAAGCCGGCGACCTCGTGAGGACCCCGGTCAACGGCACCGAGCTCTGGGTCGAGCGCGAGGGCCGGGGCCCGCCCTGCCTGCTCGTGCACGGCGGTTCGGAGGACGCCGACCTCTGGGCCGAACAGTCGGACGCCCTGGCCAGCAGCTTCACCGTGATCCGCTACGACCGCCGGGGGACCAACCGGTCCGGTCGCCACGAGTGGCCCGTGGCCGGCGCGGGGTCGGCCGTGCAACACGCCGCCGATGCCGCCGCCCTGCTCGATCGCCTGGCCGACGGCCCGGCGGTCGTGTGCGGTGGCAGCTCGGGTGGTGTCGTCGCCCTGGCCTTGGCCTGCCTCCATCCCGAGCGCTGCCTGGCCGTGCTGGCCTACGAGCCGGCGCTGCTGACCGAGACGCCGGACGCCGTTGCCGCCGGCGAGGCGATGCGCCAGGCCGTGGCCGAGGCCCGGGCCGCCAACGGCGACGACTGGGCCGGCTGCTACGACACCTTCCTCCGATCGACGGGCCGGGTCGACGGACTGGCCGGCCTGCCGGAGCCCCGCCGCTCGATCGAGGCCCGCAATGCGGAGGCGTTCTGTTGCGACGATCTCCCGTCGCTGACCACCTGGTCGCCCGGCACCGCAGCGCTGGCGTCGGCGGCCGATCGGCTCTACGTCGCCATCGGGTCGGACGGCATCCCGCCGCTGGCCGGGGTGGCCCGCTCCCTGGCCGCCCGGTCGTCGGTCTCGCTCACGGTCGTCGACGGCGCCACCCACACGCCCTACGCCGAGGACCCCGACCTGCTCACATCCCTCATCGTCCCACTCCGGAGGTGACCGACATGCCGACCCCGACCCAGTCATCGACCCCGACCCTCGGCTTCATCATCCCCCAGCGAGGCGCCCTGTTCGGTCTCGGCACCCTGCCCGAGCTGTTGGCCTACGGGGCCCGGGCCGAGGACAGCGGCCACTTCGACTCGGTGTTCGTTGGCGACAGCGTGACGGCCAAGCACCGGGCCGAGTCGATCGGTCTGCTCTCCTTTCTGGCCTCGTCGACGTCCGACCTGCTCCTCGGCGTCGCCTGCATGGCCAGCTTCCCCGTCCGGGACCCGGTGATGTTGGCCTACCAGTGGGCCACGCTGGACCAGATGTCGGGTGGGCGAACCCTGCTGGCGGCCTGCACCGGCATCATCCCCGAACGCGACGCGTCCAACGTCGAGGGCGGTCACTTCGGGGGCGTCCGCAACAAGGACCGCCCGGCCCGGATGGTCGAGACCATGGCGCTGGTGCGCGAGCTCTGGCGGGGAGAGCCGATCGACTGGGACGGGGACTTCCACCGCTACCAGGGGGTCCACGTCCTCCCCCGCCCGGTCCAGGACCCGTGTCCGATCCACATCGCCGCCAACCCGTTCGATCCCCGCTTCGCCGGCCGTTCGATGGAGCGGGTGGCCACCAAGGCCGACGGGTGGATGGTGGCGACGCCCGCTCCCGGCCTGCTGCCCGGTCTGCGGAGCCAGCTCGTGCCCCATCTCGAGGCTGCGGGCAAGGATCCCGGGCGGTTCCCGATCACGGTGTACGGCAACGTGAGCATCGGCGACGACCGCGGCGCGTGCCTCGCGGAATCACACCGCTTCCTGGAGGCCTACTACGGCCCGGTGTTCGACGAGACGATGACCGAGGCGTGGACCGCGGCGGGAACGATCGACGATTGCCTGGCCAAGCTGCGGGAGTGGCGTGACGACGGGGCCACCCGGATCGCCCTCCGGCTCACCTCGTGGGACCAGGACGGGCAGTTCCGACGGTTGGTCGACGAGCTGCTGCCGGCCTTCGCCGGGGCGCGGGCGGGGTCCTGATGGCGGCCATCGACCACCTGGTGTTCACCAGCCGGGACCTCGACGCCGGGGTCCGCCAGATCGCCGAGGCGACCGGGGCGACGGCTGTCGTCGGCGGACCCCACCCCGGCATCGGCACCAGGAACGCGCTGCTGTCGTTCGACGACGCCACCTACTTCGAGATCATGGCCATCGACCCCGATCAACCGGAACCGGAGCGGGAGCGACCGTTCGGCCTCGACCTGGACCGGCCGCCCCGGTTGGCCGGCTACGTCATCCGTCCGACGGGAACCGAGTCGATCGACGAGCTGGCTGGACGAATGGCCGACGCCGGCTTCGCCCCCGGCCCCGTCGTCTCGATGAGCAGGACCCAGCCCGACGGGACCGAGGTGGGTTGGCGGTTGACGTACGGCGGTGACCCGACCCCTCCGGCCTCGGGCCTGCTCCCGTTCGTGATCGACTGGGGCGACACCCCATCGCCGGCGCGCTCCGCACCGTCGATGGGGTCGCTGGTGACGCTCCAGGTGTCGCACCCGGACGAGCGGGTGCGGGCAACCGTGGCCAGCCTCGGCGCCGGGATCACCGTCGCCGACGGACCGCCGTCGCTCGCAGCCACCATCGTCCTGCCGTCGGGGGAGAGCGTCGGGCTGTCGTAGCGGTGGCACGGGGGTCGCCAGCTACCGAGGATCAGCGAGCGGTGATGCCCCCGTCGATGACCAGCTCGGAGCCGGTGACCCAGGTCGACTCGTCCGATGCCAGGTAGAGCACGCCCCAGGCCACATCCATCGGCACGCCGGGCCGGCCCATCGGATGAGCCTCACCGAGCGCATCGAAGAACGCGTCGCGGTCGCCGGTGTTGTCGCCGAGGAGCTGAACCATCGGTGTCCAGGTGTAGCTCGGGTGAACCGAGTTGATGCGGATGTTGTAGCCCTGGGTGGCGGTGTGGAGCGCGGCGGACTTGGTGAAGAGGCGAACGGCGCCCTTGGAGGCGTTGTAGGCGGCGAGGTTCTCGATCCCGACCAGTCCGGCGATCGACGAGATGTTGACGATCGACCCGCCCTGGGGATCCTGTTCCTTCATCGCCTTGATCGCGGCCCTCGTCCCGAGGAAGACGGCTTCGCTGTTGATGGCGTTCACCCAACGCCAGTCCTCGAGCTCGGTGTCCTCCACGTTGGCGTCGAGCACGACACCGGCGTTGTTGACGCAGATGTCGAGTCGACCATGTCGGGCGATGATGTCCTGCACCGTCTGCTCCCACGCCGCCTCGTCGGTCACATCCTGATGGATGTACTCGGCCGAGCCCCCGGCGTCGTTGATCGATTGCGCCAGGGCGTTGCCCTCGGTGTCGAGCACGTCGCTGAGGATGACGGTTGCGCCCTCGTCGGCCATCGTGCGGCCGGTGGCCTCACCAAGTCCTCTGGCGCCCCCGGTGATCAGTGCAACCTTGCCATCAACTCGTCCCACGACTTTCCCCCTGTGTCTCGACGATGAGGTCCCGAAGTCGGTTGCTCCGGACGTTAGGACGAGGCCACCGGGGGCGAACCTGCCGTACGCATCACCGGCAGGGTGCATTCGCGTCAGCCGGTCCGGCCCTGGGCGGTGATTCGGTGACGGTCGAGCACCTAGACTCGGATCGAGGAAGCGGCGGGCGGTCGGGGGGACGGCGGATGCGAATCCTGGTAGTCGACGACCACCTCCCGACCCTCGACCTGATGCGGCTCACGCTCACCTCGCTTGGACACTCGGTCACGAGTGCGACAACCGTGACAGCCGCCCTGGCGCGACTGGCCGGCGACCGTCCCGACGTGATCCTGTCCGACCTCACGTTTCCCGTCGCCACCGGCGACGGCAGGGATGGTCACGATCTGGCCAGGGAGGTTCGGTCGCAGCCCGATCACCGGGGCATCGGTCTGGTCGCCGTCACCGGAGCCGCCTCGCCGTCCGAGCGAGCGACCGCCATCGAGAGCGGTTTCGACGAGGTGGTGGTGAAGCCGTTCGACCTCGAATCACTGCTCGATCAGATCGGCGCCTTCGACCGGGGTCGGTGATGCGAGAAGCTCGTCGATGGCCTCGATGCAGGCGCCGATGTCGAGTGGCTTGGTCATGACCCGGTCGGGGACCGGCGCCCCGGTCGGTACCGTGCCGGGCCCGGCGGTGAGGACGATCACCGGTGTTGCCTCGTTCGTCGCAGACCCTCGGAGTGATCGGAGCACATCCCACCCTGAGCCGTCGGGTAGACCGATGTCGAGCAGGGCGGCATCGAGCGGTTCGGCCCGGGCGATAGCCACCGCATCACCGACGGTACCGGCGACCCGGAGGTCGAGGTCAGGGCGGAGCGCAAGGGCGGCGGTCATGACCTGCACGCTGGCCGGATCGTCTTCGACCAGGAGCACGACACCAGCCGCGGTGTCCTCGGCGCTGGTCAGTTGCGGCGCCGACTCGTCGGACGCAAGGCGGGCCGTCGAGATGCCGCCCGAGCCGAACCGACCCGGCAGATCGACCCAGAAGCAGCTGCCGTGCCCGACGCTCGATTCGACCCCGATGCGACCGTTCATCTCGTCGACCAGCCGGGCCGAGAGTGACAGGCCGAGCCCGGTCCCCTCGGCATCGGGTTGGGACGTGGGCAGCAGACGTCTGAACGGTTGGAACAGACCGTCGAGGTCGTCGGCCGGTATCCCCGGTCCGGAGTCGACCACGTTGAGCCGGACCATGCCGTCGGCCGCCCGACCGATGGCGACGACCACCTCACCCCCCGGTGGGGTGAACTTGACCGCGTTGCCGAGCAGGTTGATCAGGACCTGTCGGACGCACTGGGGGTCGGCGTGCAGCACCGTTGGACGCTCGGCGGGAGCGAGGTCCCGAGCGATGGCCAGCGCTGACCGTTCGGCTTCGAGCCCGGCTCGGAGCGCAATGGCGCGGGAGTCGGCCAGGGGCTGCACGATCTGTACCGCTTCGGTGATCACCTGATCGGCATCGAGGTCCTCAACCGAGGTCGACAGCTCGCCGGCCTCGATCTGCGACAGGTCGAGCAGCTCGTTGATCAGATCGAGCAGGTGCTGACCGGCCGTCAGGATGTTGTCGACGCTCTGGGCTCGCTGATCGGCGTCCAACTCGATCAGCTTCATGACTTGGGCGAACCCGAGGATGGCGTTGAGGGGGGTTCGCAGCTCGTGGCTGACCAGCGCGAGGAGGTCGCTCTTGGCCCGGTTGGCCGCCTCGGCCGCCTCCCTGGCCCGTCGTTCTACCGCGTGGCGGCGGCTGGCCGTCACGTCGCGAACCTCGATGTGGAGGTAGGGCTGCTGACCGTCATCGGTCGTGATCAGCGTGGTGCGCAGCGAGACCCACAGCGGCTCGGCACCGCGGCCGGCGACGATTGGGACCTCCGGCGGCTCGTCGTCGATCCGGTCGCCCGGGTAGCGATCGCCGTCCGCGGTGCCCAGGAGGCGGCGCCACCCGGCGGCGACTCGCTGGCGGTGGCTCGGCGCCACCAGGTCGAGCACGTTGCCGTCGGACAACACGTCGGCCTCCGCGTCCAACATCGTGCACAGCGCCGGGTTGACCATCATGAACGAACCGTCGAGCCGAACCAACGCCATCCCCGCCGTGACCCCGTCGAACGCCCCCCGGAACCGGGACTCGCTCTCGGCCAGTGCGGCGAAGAGACGGTGGTGACCGATGGCGATGGCCGCCAGGTAGGTGAAACGGGAGACGAGGTGGACGGCGACCTCGTCCGGCTCCCAGACCTCGGACCGGTAGACGGCGAAGGTCCCGAGGACTGCGCCACCGTCGGCGGCCAGGATCGGAGTCGACCAGCAGGACCGCAGCCCGTGGGTCAGGGCGACATCCCGGAAGTCGACCCAGTGGGGGTCGTGCGCAACGTCGCTGGCGATCACCGGACGGGCCAGGTAGGCCGACGTGCCGCACGAACCCTGGCCGTAGCCGATGGGCACACCGTCGATGGCTTGGCGGTAGGGCTCAGGCAGGCCGGCGCCGGCCCCGTGGTTGAGACAGCGCTGGTCGTCGAGCAGCAGGATCGAGCACTTGGTCCCCGGGAGCTGTTGCTCGATGGCGGTCACGATTGCCTCGAGCGACTCCTCCAGCGGCGCGTGGCGAAGCACGCCCTCGAGGATGTTGGCCTGGATCGCCATCCGATCGGGTGGGACTTTGACCCCGCCCGATCGAGAGGCACCCTTGTCGAGGATCGGGAGCTCGAGCCGGACGACGGACGTGGCCGCCGCCCGGCCGCTACCGACGTCGGGCCGGTCGACTCGGAGGCGACCTCCGAGGTCGGTGACGAGGTCGCCGATCTCGAGTAGTCCGTGCCTGTCCTGATCGGCCGCGGCCGACTCGTCGGCAGGGCGGTGACGAGGGGTGCCCGTTCCCCGGATCGTCAGCTCGAGCACCCCGTTCGGACCGTGACGTACGTCGATCCGCTGTGTGGCCGATGCCCGACGGCCGTAGGCGACCAACTCCTCGAGCAGCTGTTCGAGACGGCGCTCGTCGCCGAGTACCGAGACCGATGCGGTCGAGTCGTAGACGACGACGTCAGTCTCGACCGTGGCCACCCGATGGAGGAGTGAGGAGAGGCGGACGGGCCGGAGCACGGCCGGCCGGTTGCTCCCGAGCTGCGCAGTGCGCCAGCCGTGGATGCCCGCGTCCTTGGCCTGGGTCTGGATCTGGTCGAGCAGTCGCCCGGCCCTCGCGGCCGTCCGATCGGTCGCGCCCGGTCCCGGCTCGCCGGTGATGGAGGCGTCCGTCGCCCCGGTGGCCAGCTCGGCCGCCAGGTTGATGGCGCTCAACGCCTGGCCGAGGTCGTGGGCCGAGCGCTCCAACGCGGTCTGCCGGCCGCGGCGCCGGTCGGCCAGCGACGTCGCGGTGCTGATGGCGACAGCCAAGCCAGGCGTGTCGTGGCGCCAGCCGGCGGCAAGGTCGGTCGTCGGCACGACGACGTCGGCCCCCGCGCCCCGAGCCAGCACGGCCTGGGTCGGATCCGATGCGTCGACGAGGGCGACGATCGGTGCGTCCGGCCAGGCCGAGCGGGCCGCGGCCGCTTCGTCGGCGCCGACGACGACCCGACACTCCTCCCGCTTCCCGTGCTGCCCTGTCCCCACTAGGGTCTCTTCCATGTCTCGGTGGCCGACGTGTTGCGCCGTCGTACGGTCGTTGGTGGTCCCCCGGTGCCCCGGCTGAGCGAGTCGAAGCGGATCCGGATTCTCATCGTCGACGATCACCGAGTCTTAGCAGAGCTGCTGGCCGAGGCACTAGCGGTGGCCGAGGACATCACCGTGCTCGGCACCGTCGAGACCGGCGCGGAGGCGGTGGCCGCGGTCCGGTCGACTCGACCGGACGTCGTCGTCCTCGACTACGACCTGCCCGATGTCGAGGGCACGTCGGGGTTGCTGGCGATCCGCCAGGCGGCCCCGGCGGCCAGGATCCTGATACTGACCTCGTACTCCAGTCCCGTGGTGTTGAACGAGGTCATGGAGGCCGGTGCCAACGGGTTCGTGACCAAGCGGAACGGGTCGGCCGAGATCCTGGCTGCGGTCCGGGCGGTCGCCTCCAATCAGACCCTGGTGTCGGCCGACATGGTCCGATCGGTGTTCGGAACCGGCACCGGACCGACCGGGGCCGATCTGACCGAGCGGGAGCTGCAGGTCCTGCGGATCGCGTCGGAGGGTCGGAGCAACAAGGCCATCGCCGAGGAGCTGAACCTCAGTGTCAACACCGTCAGGAACCACATGCAGCACGTGTTGACCAAGCTCGGCGCGCACTCGAAGCTGGAGGCGACCGCCATCGGGGCCCGGCTGGGCATCCTCCGTCGCTGATCGACCGGTGGCGTCGACCGGCGCCGGTCGTCGTTCGGTGGTGCATTGGCACCAGGGCTATGGAGCGATCGTGTCTTCCGTCCGCCTGAGGGGCCGAAGCAGGCTGGGGGCAAACCAGCGTGCCGGCAGCGACTGCTACCGACGGACGAAGGAGATGGTCATCCCATGAAGCTCGCCCTGTACCTGCCGAACTTCCGTGACGAGGTGACCGTCAAGGAGCTCGAGGACCTCACCGCCCTGGCCGAGGACCTCGACTTCGACTCGGTCTGGACCCTCGACCGCATCGTGGTGCCCGAAGCGTCGGACCGTGAGGAGCTGGTCAATGCGTTCGGGATGATGGACGGATTCCCCAAGGCGCTCCCGGTCTCGGCCCGGGGCCAGTGGTACCAGGGCTGGCCGCTGATCCCGTGGCTGGCGGCCAAGACGTCAAAGGTCCGGATCGGGATGAGCATCACCGACACCCCCTACCGGGCCCCCGGCGTGCTGGCGGCCGAGGTCGCCACCGTCGACCACCTGTCGGGCGGCCGGGTCAACGTCGGGGTCGGCGCCGGCTGGATGCCAGAGGAGTTCGCTGCGGCCAGCGCCTCCCACATCTATCCGAAACGGCACAAGCACGTTCGGGAGACGATCGAGATCATGCAGGGCATCTGGACCAACGACCTGTTCGAGTATCACGGCGAGTTCGCCGACTTCGACAGCTGCGGGTTCGGGGCCAAGCCGGTCCAGGATCCCCACCCGCCGATCTTCTTCAGCGGTCTCAAAGACCCGAAGCGGTCGGCCAACCGGATCGCCAAGTACAACCTGTCCGGTTGGATCGGGATCCAGGACGCGCCCGAGGAGCTGGCCGGCTGGCGGGCACCGATCCAGCGCGAGCTGGAGGAGCTCGGTCAGCCCGATGCGATGGACGACCTCGAGCTGTGCAGCATGTACTGGTTCGTGATCACCGACGAGGAGTCCGACCAATCGAACCTGGGCAAGGGCAGCAACATCCTGATCGGCACCGAGAGCCAGATCACCGACAACCTCAAGCGTCTGCGGGAGGTCGGCTTGACCATGCCGCTCATCTGGCCTCCGTTCACCGATGTTCCGGTGTCGAAGACGCTCGACGATCTCAAGCGGCTCAACAACGAGATCCTGCCGAAGGTGAACGCGGTCTGACCATCAACCGGACGATGCCATGAACCTCGCGGGCTGGGTGGAACGCAACGGCCGTCGGCTGCCAGATCGGCCTGCGCTGGCGGTCGGCGAACGGGTCCACGCGGACTGGGCTCGCTTCGCCGCGAGCGCGGCGTCGGTCGCCGCCGGTCTACGAGTGGAGCTCGGCTGTTCGCCCGGCGATCGGGTGGCGGTGCTGATGGACAACCGGCCCGAGTACCTCGAGGCCCTGTTCGCCGTGTGGCACGCCGGCCTGGTTGCCGTGCCGGTCAACGCCAGGCTCCACCGGGACGAGATCGCCTACATCCTGGAGGCCAGCGGCACGTCGGTGGTCGTGACCGACGCCGGCCACGCCGACGACGCCGAGTCGCTCGTCGGGACGGTCTCGTCGTTGTCGGCGGTCGTGGTCGCACCGGGTGAGCGTTGGGCTCGGTTGCTCGGGTCGGCACCGATTCCGGTGACCGAACGGGGCCCATCCGACCCGGCCTGGCTCTTCTTCACGAGCGGAACGACCGGGCGACCGAAGGCGGCCACCCTCACCAACCGCAACCTGCTGATGATGGCGCTCAGCTACTTCGCCGACATCGATCCCGTCTCGCCCGGCGACAGCATCCTGCACGCGGCGCCGCTGTCGCACGGGTCGGGCATGTACGGGCTGCCCCACATCGCCCGCGGTGCGGTGAGCATCACACCCGAGTCCGGGGGCGACGGGGCCGAGGTGGCGGCCCTCCTGTCGCGCTGGTCGGGCCTGTCGTTCTTCGCTGCGCCGACGATGGTCAGGCGCCTGAGCAGCGATCCGGCCCTGGCCGGTGGGGCTCTGGGTGATGCCGGTCTCGCCAACCTGAAGACGATCATCTACGGCGGCGCCCCGATGTACCTGGCCGACCTGGAGGAGGCCATCGAAGTCTTCGGGCCACGCCTGGCCCAGATCTACGGTCAGGGCGAGACGCCGATGACGATCACGGCACTGCCGTCTTCCGACCACGCCGACCGCGACCACCCGCGCTGGCGGGAACGGTTGCAGAGCGTCGGCTTCGCCCGGACCGATGTGGAGGTCCGGGTCGTCGACGACGACGACAACGAGCTCCCAACCGGTGAGGTCGGTGAGGTCGTCGTGCGGGGTGATGTCGTCATGATCGGGTATTGGGGCCAGCCCGAGGCGACGGCCGAGACGCTCCGTGGCGGCTGGCTCCACACCGGCGACGTCGGGAGCTTCGACGCAGACGGCTACCTGACGCTGCGGGACCGCTCGAAGGACCTCATCATCAGCGGGGGGATGAACATCTACCCCCGTGAGGTGGAAGAGGCCCTGCTCCGGCACGCCAGCGTCGGGGCGGTGGCCGTCGTCGGCCGGCAAGACGAGGAGTGGGGCGAATCGGTCGTGGCGTTCATCGTTGTGACCCCTGGGGCCCCGTCGCCGACGGTGGAGGAGCTCGACCGCTTGTGCCTCGATCACATCGCCCGCTACAAACGCCCGAAGGACTATCGATTCGTCGAGGCGCTGCCGACGAACAACTACGGCAAGGTCGTCAAGCGGGAGCTACGCGACCAGCTCCGCTCGGGCTGAGCCGACACGAGGTCGTCGACGCGATCCGGCTGAGCGGCGCTGGTCACGGGTGGCGAGCAGCGCTCTTCGTCGGGTCAGCCGAGACACGCCGAAATCTCGCTGTCGGGCGGTGGAGCTGAGGGGATTCGAACCCCTGACCCCCCGGTCGCAGCGTCACCGAGCACTCGGCTGGTGCCTTCGTACTCCGTGGCTGCCGACACAGGGATGTGTGACGTTCCCGAGCGCCCCCGCGGCAAGTCACAGACCGCCCGGTCGCCACCATCCGGGGTGAGTCTGGTCCACCTCGTTTGCCGGGGAGGGCCAACGCTGCACGCAGATGGTGTCGTAGCGTGGGTTCGATGAGCTCGCTGAACGCCAACGACGGGTGGACCGTCACGCAGAACGGATTCGACCCCGAGGGAAACCGTGTGTTCGAGAGCCTGTTCAGCCTCGGCAACGGCCATTTCGGCGGGCGCGGCAATCACGAAGAGGCGTACTCGGGCGACTCGCTCCCGGGAAACTATCTCGCGGGTGTCTTCTATCCCGATCCGACGCGGGTCGGGTGGTGGAAGAACGGCTACCCCGACTACTTCGCGAAGGTACTGAACGCCGCCGACTGGAAGCCGATTCACATCTCGGTCGACGGGGAGCCGCTGGACCTGGCGACCGCAACGATCGTGTCGTTCGAGCGCGTCCTCCACATGCGTACGGGTGAACTCACGCGCTCGTTCCGAGCGACGTTGCCCAACGGGGTGACCGTCGATGTCGAAGCTCTTCGGTTCGTCAGCATCGTCCGCAGGCATCTCGGCGCGATTCGCTATCGGATCACCCCAGTTGATGCCGACGTTTCACTCGAGGTGTCTGCGCAGGTCAATGGCGACGTCGTGAACCAAGACTCGAACTACGACGAGGGCTTCTGGGACGAGGTGTCGCGATCGGTGAGCGAGGCACGCGGGCACGTCGTCCTGCGCACGAAGAAGACCGCCTTCGAGTGCGCCACCGCGATGGCCTACGAGGTTCGTCGCAACGGTCAGCGGTTGCCGATCACGAGTCGCGTCGAGGAAGCGGAGCGATTCGTGGCGTCGACGATCGACGTGGACGCAGCCGCCGGACAGACGATCGAGATCACGAAGTACGGCGCCAACGCCACCTCCCGGGAGATGCCCGCCGACGAGATCGTCGGATGTTGTGATGCCCAGCTCGACGCGGCACTCGCCACGGGTTTCGATGAGCTACAGGCCGAGCACCGAGCTGCCTGGGAACACAGGTGGGACATCAGCGATGTGGTCATCGGCGGTGACCCAGCCGCACAGCAGGGCATCCGCTTCAATATCTTTCAACTCAATGCGACGTTCACCGGCGACGACCCCGATCTGAACATCGGACCGAAGGGATTCACCGGTGAGAAGTACGGCGGCGTGACCTACTGGGACACCGAAGCGTTCTGCCTACCGTTCTACCTCGCCACCAGCGAACCGGAGGTGAGCAAGAACCTCCTCAACTATCGCCACCGTCAACTCGGTCGGGCGATCGAGAACGCCGGCAAGTTGGGGTTCACCAACGGTGCCGCGCTCTACCCGATGGTCACGATCAACGGCGAAGAGTGCCACAACGAGTGGGAGATCACGTTCGAGGAGATCCACCGAAACGGCGCGATCGCATTTGCCATCTTCAACTACATCCGACATACCGGCGACGAGCACCACCTGCTCGACGGCGGGCTGGAGGTCCTGATCGCGATCTCTCGCTTCTGGGCGCAACGCGTCTCGTTCTCCGAACCGAAGCAGGCCTGGGTGATACTCGGCGTGACCGGACCGAACGAGTACGAGAACAACGTCGACAACAACTGGTACACGAACGTGATGGCGCGCTGGACACTGCGCTACACCGCCGAGGCAATCAGCCGAGCGAGAGAACTCGACCCACAGCGGGCCCAGGCCATCGTCGAGGGAGTTGCGCTCGACGAGGACGCCGAACTCGATCGGTGGAACACCATTGCCGAAGGCATCCACCTCCCGGAGGACCCCGAGCGCGGCGTGTTCCTCCAGCAGGGCAACTACCTCGACAAGGAGCTCCTCACCGTCGACGACCTCGATCCCGCCGAACGCCCGATCCACCAGCACTGGTCGTGGGACCGAATTCTCCGGTCGTGTTACATCAAACAGGCCGATGTCCTCCAGGGTTTGTTGGTGTTCGAGGACGAGTACGACCTCGACACCATCCGCCGCAATTTCGACTTCTACGAACCTCGTACCGTGCATGAATCGTCGCTGTCGCCGTCGGTACACGCAGTGCTCGCCGTCCGACTGGGGCGACTGGACAAGGCGCACGAGATGATGCTGCGCACCGCCCGCCTCGACCTCGACGATGTCAACGCCGACACTGACGAGGGGTGCCACATCACGAGCATGGCGGGTACGTGGATCGCCGCAGTCCACGGGTTCGGCGGGATGCGTGTTGTCGACGGCGAGCTTCACCTCGATCCGGTGCTGGCACCTGGTTGGACCTCACTCGGATTCCAGGCACAGTACCGGCGGGCATGGTTCTCGGTGACTGCCACTCGGACAAGTCTGACCATCGAGAACCGCTCGGACACCACTCGTCCAGTCTGGATCGGGAGCACACGGCAGATGGTCGGGGCGCACGACACTGTCCGGGTCGAACGAAGCGCACGCCCCGTCGACTGATCGAGACCTTCTGGTCGACGAATGCTCAGGCGACAACCCACTCGCTCACCGAACCGGGCAGAGCATCTGAAGAGGCGCCTCTCAATCGGCCGGCACGCAAATCCTTGATGAGGAAGGGCGATTCGTTCGCGGCTGGCCACTTCGACGGTGGCCCCGAGTGCCGTCGCTAGAGAGCACGCACATCACGCGTTGGCTTGCGTCGCGTCAGGTGAGGAGTCCGACACATCGGGGCGGGGTTCGATGCTGGTCGACCCGCCCACGACAACCACCCCGTATCACCCCTCGGGAACGCTGATCTAGCGCGTCGCGCTACCGGCCGTTCCCGAGTGCCTTGCGGCGCGCGTATGAGTCCCTTGGCGTGGTGGGGTTTGGGGTCGGGTCCACCATGGGGTGAGCCACCGGCGTGAGGCTCGGTGTGTACCGCTCAAAGTGCACACCAAGGAGATCACGCCGATGGCTCTTGATGAGTCTGCCCTAAACGAACTCTTCGACGCGCTCGCTGTTGGGGATGGAATCGACCTGGTTCGAGAGCTCGCCCGTTGGGCGTTACAGGAGTTGATCGAGGCCGAGGCCATCGGGGCCGATCGTTGGGAACGCTCAAGCGAGCGGTTGCCTCACCGCAACGGTCACCGGTCGAGGGTGTTGTCGACCAAGGCCGGTGATCTCAAGGTCGGGATCCCGAAGTTCCGACGGGGCTCGTTCTTCCCGGAGATCCTCGAGCCGAGACGGCGCATCGACCAAGCGTTGTACGCAGTGGTCATGGAGGCCTACGTCAACGGCATCTCGACCCGGGCCGTGGATGATCTGGTGATGGCGATGGGGATCGATACCTGGATTTCGAAGTCCGAGGTGTCCCGGGTCTGCGCCGGCCTCGACGACAGGGTCGAAGCCTTCCGGGGTCGGACCCTGGGCCACGTCACCTTCCCCTATGTCTACCTCGACGCCACGTACCTGAACGTCCGAGACGATGACCTGGGCCAGGTCGTCTCCCGAGCGGTCGTGGTCGCTACCGGGATCACCGCCAACGGCAACCGAGAAGTCCTCGGGGTCGACATCGGCGACTCCGAAGATGAGACCTTCTGGACGAGGTTCCTGCGCCTATCGAAGAAGCGAGGCCTGGGCGGGGTGCGCCTCGTCATGACCTGGACGTGGTGGCTGCTGCCGCCTCCGGCCGACCGATCCAACGAAACAACTTCCGGCGGTCGATCGTTCCCCTGTGTCAGAGAGTCGGTATTGACCCTGCGATTACTCCCTACGAGCTACGCCACACAGCTATAGGCACTCAGGCTGAGGCCGGGCACTCTGCGTGGAAGATTGCGGATTGGGCAGGCACCTCGGAAAGGATGATCACGGAGGTCTATGGCCACAGTCTCAAAGAGGTCGCGCCACTGCGCTCCGTCGGGTAGCGGCCCACGTATCTCAGACAGCTATTCCAACTGGGTCCTTCCGCATAGACTGTCCAAGCGATGGCGACTGCTTGGCTCAGAAGGTCGACGATCGGTGATACAACCGCAAAAACGGTAGCGCTGGGTGTTCTCAGTTCACTCATTGCAGCTGCGATTCTTGGCACACTGGGATTGGCCTGCGATGTGATCGGGCAGCGGGTTTGGTTGGAGCCAGCAGATGACGTGGGCCCGGATCCCATAATGTCTACATTGGTGGACGGGACGAGCGTTCCTTCGTTACAGGGGCCAAGTAGTAGAGATCTGGAGAACGCACCCCGGTACTTCGCAGATCTGCAAGACACCATACGAGAGTGTGATACGGAGCGTTTGCTGGCAGGTATCGTTCGTAGCAGCGCTACCGCTGAAGCGTGGGCCGAGATCGCCGGCCTCCCCAACGGGGTGGATGGGATAGGCCCTTACCTTGACTCACTCGTTCCGGTCTATCTTGCGGTGGATGTTCGCGTCACGAACCATGGTTGGGCTGACGGAAGAATGGTTCCGCGGCAGTCTGTTTTGCAGACTGGGACGGCGGTACTAGTTGATCAGTTCGAACGTCCTGTCGTGAGGTGTATCTGCGGCAACCCTCTGCTTCCGGCCGAAGGCGTCACATTGCCGAGGTTCAGTGGAACTTCTTGGGACAGTTTCGAGTTCGATCGGACTGTCGATATCGAAGCGTCCGAAGTGCCCCTTCCAGGAGTGCGCGTCGCTGACACGTCGACTTCGCGCATCGTGTGGTTGGCAAAGTCGGAGACCGGGTCTCTAGTCGAGGTGTCTCCGCTGCAATTTCCTGAGCAGGCGCCGTCAAGCCCGTCCACAACGGTGGTGACTGAGCAATCCGCTGCACCGACATCAGATGTCGGGGACAATGCTGGCCCACCATCGGCCTCGTCGTCATCGGGCACGCCGCCGTCGTCATCGGGCACGCCGCCGTCGTCATCGGGCACGCCGCCGTCGTCAGCTGTTGCCGTTGCTCGTGAAGACGGAGCCATCTGTGACGTGCTTCGGGCTGGCGGCATGGCACCAGGCACCGAGAAGCTCATCTTGTTGAGCGACGGCATGGATCCTGACGACGATGTCAGCGAATCGATCGTCGGTACAGCGGGTCGAGACGAGGTGCGGTTGAACGGCTCTGATGTATTTTGTGCTGGAGACGGGAATGACAGGGTGACAGCCTTCGGTTCCGCGGTCTTTCACGGTGAGGCAGGAACTGACTCCGTAGAGCCGGGAAAGGACTTCGTCGGTACTGCGATTGGCGGTTCTTCTGACAGCGTAAGGGCTGGCGACGGAAAGGGAGATGCGGTCCTTCTCTGGTTCCGGCTGCCCCCAGGGGAAACGGAAGGAGTCACAGCGGTCTTCAGTTCGGATGGCTGGGGTCAGGTGGCATCACCTTACGGAATGTCGTTCGCAATCCTGGGTTTTGAGACACTGGTCCTCTCCGAAGGCGAGGACGAGGTCGACGCTCGCCAGTTGCCGCCGAGCAGCCTCGACAGCGATGGCATCTGGATCAACGGAGGAGATGCGTCTGCCGACACGATGCGGGGAAGTGTTGGCGACGACCAGTTCGGGGTCGGACCCGAGGACACTATCGAGGGCGGCGGCGGTCTAGACACGTGTGAGTACCGGTCTGTTGGGAAGGAGCCGTGCCAGTAAGCACCTGCGCGAGGCCACCACTTTGGCCACCAGTGGTGGGTTGCAGGGTCAGGCACCCTAGTGGGGCTGAGGGGATTCGAACCCCTGATCCCCTGCTGGCGAAGCCAGCGGAGCAGGGGTTCGGGTGGTCCGAGATGCGCCGTCTGAAGGCTTGGTGAGGCCGTTCGGGGTCAGGGCGGGCTGGTGAGGGCTCCTCGCCGGGGTTGGCAGCCTGGCTGTCAGCTGCGTCGCCTCGCGCTTCGGCCGTTCGGGGTCGTTTGCTACTCTGGTCGTATGAATCCTGCGACCGAGGTGGAAGCGAAGGCAGCCGTAGAGCGGTTTGCCAGGCTGACGCCTGCTGAACAGGATGAGCTCATGGCTCGGGGCCACCGGATTGAGACCCTGGACGATCTGGAGGGTCTCTCGGTCGAAGATGCCGAGCGGCTGCGTCCGACGGTCGAAGGCCGGACAGCCGGCTCGTAGCTTCTGGCTTCTATCGTCCTTGGCGTGAGAGTTGTCGAGTTCACGGAGGATGTTCGAGCTAGGACGCTTGAGGCCGGTGTAGCCAAGGGATTCTCCACTGAAGTGGTAGAGAGCTGCCTGGCAGCGATCGGGAGAGACATCAGCCGCGACTTCGACTCGCTGTGGCTGCGCCCGCCGGGATTCGATGCGCGCAGGCTCTACCAGAAGAAGGTCGAGGCTTTCGGCTTGGTCGAGGCGGTGTGTGAAGACCGCACTGATCGCGTGCTCGTAGTGCGGCTTCGGGTCGAAGCGTTCGCTTGAGTGTCAGCCGCCTGGGAGGCACTCCGGACTACGTTCGCCCGATCCGTCGAGCGCCTAGGCAACGACGATGGCGATGCCATTGAGCGTGGAGCTCCTTGGCGCGTTGTTGCGCTCGTTCGAGGCTGTCCTGCGGGATCGTATAGAAGCCCCGGATGCGGTCGTCCATCGGGAATCCGGCGTTGGATTGAGCGACGCAAAGCGCAGCGGTGTCCCAGCTATTGAGCTCGACGAGGTAGAGGATGGCGGCCTTGTGCTCGACAAGGCGACCAACCTCCCGAGTTGGGAGTTCAAAATCCACGAGGGCGTCGTCTCGGCTGTTGTCGTCACTCCCGACGGGCGGATTGCCAGCGGCGACAGCAACGGAGAAGTCCACCTCTGGAGCCCGGTTGGCGGTGAGTCGGGCGAGACCTTGGCTACGTTCGATGCCGTGGTCGTCGACCTCGCTTCCAATGGAGGTGGTGATCTGGCGGTGTCCCTGGACGACGGCCAGGTCGTGCTCGTAGCTGTGGCGTAGAGCGACAACGACTCGCTCAGTCCCGACGGCAGCTGCGTTGTGTTGTGATGCGGTGCCGTGCTCAAGCGCAGAACGAGCTCGCAGGCAGGAATGGCCCCCTGCCAATGGCGCAGTTCAACGGCCGTCGCCCCGGTGCTAGCCACACGTGGTTAGCACTGCGGTTGTGGGGTCAGTGCGGACGCGCCAAAGACCCGCTGTCCTAGCGGTGGAGCTGAGGGGATTCGAACCCCTGACCCCCTGCTTGCAAAGCAGGTGCTCTAACCAACTGAGCTACAGCCCCGAGTGACCCCAGCGTACCGGCTCGGGCTCGGGGACTTTGCTGGGCTCCCGCCGACGGCGGTACCGTCCCGGGCCTTGGGCCGAGCACGCAACTGGCAGAGCGCTCACGAGCCGGTGCCGCCGGCGACGGGCCCGCGCCTGTTCTACGGGTGGATCCTCGTCGGGGCCGTCTTCGTGATCCTCATCGTCTCCTCCGGCCTCGGGTTCTACAACGCCTCGGTCATCCTTGCCGCCGCCACCACCGAGCTCGATGCCTCCGTCGGCGCCGTCTCGGGCGCCACCGGACTCTTCTTCGCCGTCTCCGGCCTCACCGGCTTCGCCTTCTCCAAGCGCCTGGACTCCGCCGACATCCGGTGGTTCTACGTCTTCGGCGGCACGATCGGTGCCCTCGCCCTGCTCGGGCTCCGGCTGGTCGACAGCGTGGTCGCGCTGTACGTCTTCTTCGCCGTCTTCGGCGTCGGGTTCGCCCTGGCCGGCCTCGTCCCCTCGACCACGCTCGTCACCCGCTGGTTCGACCGCCGGCGTTCGGTCGCCCTCTCCGTCGCCTCGACCGGTCTCTCGGTGGGCGGCATCATCCTGACCCCGGTCGCAGCCTGGCTCATCGATCGTCGCGGCCTCGCTGGCGCCGCCCCGTGGATGGCGGCCCTCTGGATCATCGGCATCATCCCGATCGCCCTGCTCGTCCTCCGCTCGAAGCCGAGCGATCGGGGCCTCCGACCGGACGGAGCCCCGGCGACCGCGCCATCCGCCGAGCCAACGAGCCGGACCGACCCGGCGACGGACGTCGCAGCGGCCAGGGAGGACGATCCCGCGCTCCAGGGCCTCGACTTCACCTCCGCCCGCCGCACCCGCTTCTTCATCGCCCTGTGCTTCGCCTACGCGGTCGTCTTCTTCGGCCAGGTCGGCGCCATCGCCCAACTGTTCAACATGGTCCGGGAACGCACCGACGTCGCCACCGCCAGCACCGCCCTCTCGGTCCTCGCCCTCACGAGCGTCGCCGCCCGCCTCGCCGGCGGGGCCCTCGTCATCCGCCTCCCGACCAGGCCCTTCACCGCCATCCTCGCCGTCGTCCAGGCCGTCGGCCTCATCCTCTTGGCCCTCGCCACCTCATCATCGACCCTGGTGATCAGCGCCGCCGTCTTCGGCGTCAGCATCGGCAACCTCCTGATGCTCCAGCCCCTCCTCCTCGCCGAGGCGTTCGGCGTCGTCAACTACGGCCGCATCTACAGCTTCAACCAGCTCTTCGGCACCATCGGCGTGGCCGGCGGGCCCCTCGGACTCGGCGTGCTCCGGGACCTCTACGACTACGAGATCGCCTTCTACGTCGCCGCCGGCGCCAGCCTCGCCGGCTGCCTCTTCGTGATCCTCGCCGGCTCGACCGACCGGGTGCAGCGGCTCTGGCAGTAGCCGGCAGCACCCACTCGAGCCGGGGTCGAACGCAGCCGACACGTGCCGTCGGGTACAATCACCCACGGTGGAAAATCGGAGGGAACGGGTTCCGGCTGCGGCCGAAACCGGTGACGGCCCTGCGGCCGAGGCGAGCGACAGCGCCTTCGAATCTCGATCGTCCCTGCCGGCGGTCGAGCCGTCGGGCGCGCCCCTCGCCGACGGCGCCTCCTCGGTCACCCTGCCCGGCCCCTCCGGCCAACTCGCCACCGACGCGCCCCGCCCCCAGCCGCTTCCGGTCTGGATCGCCTCCTCCATCGCCGAGCCCGCCGCCCCGACCGTCGCACCACTCCCGCCCCTCGCCGACGACGATGACCCGGCAGACGACGGGAGCGAGCTGCTCGACGACGGACCCCCGGTGCCCGTCGCTGCCGTCGCCGCCCCGGCGACCGAGCCGGTGCCCGCCGATGGTGGCGATGGGTCCGACGCCGGCAACGTGTGGGGCAGCGACGACGCGCCACCCGAGACCGATGCGGGCGCCGCCCCGGCGACCGAGCCCCTGCTGCTGACCGAGCTCGAGCGCGGCGGGCCGGAGTCGGTCCCGACGGGCCCCGTCCCCGACGGCGCCGCCGCCGTTCCCACCACCTCCGACGACGATCGCACGCTCCCGTTCACACCGCTCGACCCCGACCCGACCACCTCCGGCACCGGCGACCCCCTGGTCATCGCCACGGCCGAGGATCGGGCGACGACGGGATCCCTCCCGACGGGGCCGGTCCCGCTGGCCGCCACCGTCTCAACCCGCTCCTCGTCCATCCGCCTGCTGCTCCAGGGCGTGGCCATCATCGCCGCCGCCGGCCTCGTCGGACTCGCCGTCTCTGTCGCCGTCCGGACCGCCTTCGGTGCCGACGACGAGGCGGCGATCGACGGACCCGCCCCGACCATCGCCCCGGGCCCTGGCGATCCCGGTGCCGTCGGCAGCGACGACAACTCCCAGCGCGGCACGTCCGGGCTCGGCCAGCGCCCCGCGGCCGCAACCGGTGGCGATGACCAGGATGCCGCCGATCCGGCGGGCGGATCGACCTCCGAGGCGGCCGAGAGCGGCAACGACTCCGGAGCGGACGGCGACGCGGGAACCGCCCCCGGCGGCAACCTGACCGAGGTCTCCGACGACACCAACCGGGGTGACGCAACCGGCGGCGGGGCCGACGACGATGCCGACGGCACCGAGACGGGCGACGACCTCCAGCCCGGCGGGCCGACCACCAGCCTGATCGGCCCGCCGACCTCGACCGGACCCCAGCCGAGCGGGCCGACGACCTCGACCCAACTCGTCACCACCAGTCCGACCGGTCCGACCACCACCGGCCCCGGCACCACGGCGACCACCGGCCCGTCGACCACGGCGACCTCGACGCCGACAACCCCGAGCACCACCACCCCGACCACCCCGACCACGGCGCCGACCACCACCGTCCCGCCGACCACCCTGCCGACCACCCTGCCGGGCGATCTCATCGCCGCTCCGGCGCCCGGCTCGGTCCACGCCTGGGAGGACGGCGTCACCTTGGTCGCCCGCACCGTGCCCGGCGCCGTGCTGTACTGCTGGGACCTCGCCGGCCTCGGTGGCGAGATCCGTCGTTGCCGGGGTGATGCGACCTACGACCACGCCGGCTACCTCGACAACCCCGGGCCAGGACGCATCAAGGTTCGGGCCGAGGCGATCGACGACTCGGGCGACGTGCTCGTGGCCGACGAGATGAGCTTCCGCCTCACGGCCAGCGACGTCATCGACGATCCGGCGGACGGCGACGAGCACGACCTCGACGATCGGCTCAGGCTCCGGGCCACCGAGATCCCCGGCGCCCGACGGTACTGCTGGACCCTCACCCAGGGCTCGACCAACGCCGGCCCCTTCTGCAGCGACGACGGTCGGATCGACCTCCGGCCCGGCCGGACCCTCGAGCGCTTCGAGGCCGGCCGGCTCGTGATCCGGGCGACCGCTCAGTGGCGATCGGAGGTCCTCGGTCGCGACATGATCACCATCGACCTGATCGAGCCCTGATCCTCGGCGACCACACCAGCCGCCCCGACCGGCGATCGAGACGATGGCAACCGGCGCGGCGGCGCCAACCATGCGCCCGGTGGCGGGGACACGACGATCGGCACAGCCGGCGACGTGGACGGCGAGCCCGTTCCTTCAGCGGTCGCCGATGGCGTGGAACTCGCCGGTCCTCGTGCCGACGAAGATCTGGCCGTCCCACACCGCCGGCGTCGACTCGATGCAGCCGCCGAGGTCGACCGACCACCGAGCCTCGGGGGCCCCGTCGCCGTCGCCGAGGTCGAACGCGTGCAGGGCGCCGTCGCAGTCGCCCTGGATCAACACCCCGTCGACCACCGCCGGCGACGACCACAGCGGCCCCGGCAGCTCAAGCAACCATCGCTCGTCCCCGCTCGCCCGATCGAGCCCGAGCACCCGACCGTCGTCGGTCGCCACGATCACCAGGTCCCGCCACAGCGCCGGCGTTGCCCACACCCCGGTGTTGAGCCCGGACGACGCCTCCCGGCTCCACACCAGCGGATCGCCTCCGTCGCCGACCGATGGGTCGAGCTTCACGATCTGACCGAGCTCGCGGGCCCTGGCGTTGCCCCGCTCGAACTGCGACACGGCGTACAGCATCCCCTCGTCGTCGATCACGACGGTGGCGTCGGTGTCGTCGCCGATCCAGTAGCGGAACACCCGTTCCGGCTCACGCCCCTCGACCAGCCCGCCGACGTCCCAGCCCTGGACCAGACCACCCGAGTTGGCGAAGTAGACCACCGAACCGGACATGGCGACCGAGTTCTCGATCGACACCTGCCGGTCGCCGAGGTCGGCCAGCAGCTCGGCGTCCCAGCCCTCGGTGGTGAACACCACCTCGGGGGCGACGGTGACCCGGCCGTCCTCGTCGAAGCCCCGGTTGAGTCGGACGGCGTAGAACCGCGAGTTCTCGCCGCCGACGAACAGGTGTCCGCCGACGACGATCGGTGACGAATCCCAGTCGTTGTTCCACAGCGTCGGCTGGTGCTCGGTTGCGCTCAACCGCCAGAGCTCCCTCGGCTCGTCACCGTCGATGGCGGCGACGTGCAGGAAGTTGTCGCGGCTGCCGGTGTAGAGGAGGGGGTAGCCGTCGGGGTCGACGGTGATCGTGCCCTTGATGATGTCGCCGGTCGGGAACGGGGCCATGGCCTCGTCGCCGGTGGCGGGGTCGAAGAAGTTGACGTTGCGGTTGTAGCCCCCGACCCCGACCAACCAGCCCCGGCCGTCCGGTGCCGGGAACACCGCCGGCTGGCCGGTCCAACCCGTGCCGCACCACACCTTGCTCTCACCGCCGACCGGCGAGTTGGAGCACCCGATCGTTCGTGACCACAGGATCTCGGGATCGGTCGGAACCGGCCCACGCCCGTGGAACGACCTGGTCGGGTTGCCCCGGAAGGTCAAGAGCCCGGGCACCGTCCCCAGGTCCGACCACGGTCGCTCCGACGATCGGGGATCGACGTACAGGCCGTTGCCGGTCAGGTCCGCTGCGCCGGGGATCGACGTGGCCACGGTCAGCTCGCCCGGCGATCCGTCGATGGCGGTGGGCGGCGTGGTGCTGGCGGTGGTCGTCGTCGCCACCTCGATGCCCGTCGTGGCCAGCTTGCCGTCGTCGTCGCCGGCGCTCCTGGCGGTGTCGAGGATCAGAAGGCCGACAACGGCCACCAGGCAACCGGCGGCCGCCGCCAACCGGACCTGGGGCTCGCGGCCAGCCTCCCGGATCCAGCCCTCGGACTCGGGCCCTCTCGACATCGGCAACCATCTTGCCAGCCTCGGCGGCCCCGGCCTTGTCAAGCGGGTCGGCTGCCCCGACCTTGTCAAGGAGGTCGGCGGCCCCGACCTCGTCGAGGAAGTCGGGGCGCCGACGTTCGTCGGGGCGGTCTGGCCGGCTAGGAGACCGCTGAGCAATCGGCGTGCCGGCTCGGGGGGGCCGGGGTGTTGGTGTGGGCGGAGCCCGTTCGAACACGGGGACTGGGTGTCCGGGTTT
>JANQPB010000011.1 GCA_028285495.1 Acidimicrobiales bacterium | reverse complement strand
GTCGGGTACGCCGTCGTTGTCGGTGTCGGTGAAGTCGTTTGGGTCGTTGGGGTCGGTGCCTTGGCTGGTCTCGGTCGAGTCTGGGACCTCGTCGCCGTCTGCGTCGGGGAAGCTGGCCGCATCGGTCGGGTCCGAGCCTGCGGCCACCTCGGTCCCGTCCCCGACGCCGTCGCCGTCGGAATCGCCGCTCAGCGGGCTCGATCCCAGCCGGCCCTCTTGATAGTCCGAGAGACCATCGCCATCGGAGTCGGTGGCATCGGACGGGTTGTTCGGATCGGTGCCGTCGGCGACCTCGACTGAGTCCGGTACGCCGTCGCCATCGGTGTCGAGATAGTCGTCAGGGTCGTTGGGGTCGGTGCCTTGGCTGGTCTCGTCGCCGTCGGGCACGCCGTCACTGTCGGTATCGGTGCCGATGAGGAGACGAACGAGGCTGGCGACCGTCCCGATGTCATCAACTTCGTACTCAACGAGATAGCCGGTGACGCTCAACGAATTGGGGTAGTCGTTCCACTCGCCGCTACCGGAGAACATGTGGGCATAGTCCTCGCCGCCGGCGTTGTTCGGCTCGGGGCTCTGCCAGTTGTTGTAGAGGCCCCCGACGGGAACGCCGCCGCTACCAGCGTTGCCTCCCTGCCAGAACTGCTGACCCGCTTCGGGGCCATCCATCCACCGCCATTCTCCCTCGACCGCTTCGTCGGAGGCACCGATCCATGTGTTGCCGGTCAGCTCGGCCAGGGCAACGTCGTTCTCCACCTGGGACGAGATGTTGGCCAGGTGGCCTCCGTAGGTCCCGAAGGTTTGCGCCAGCGCAGCTGCTCGGGCTGTGGTCCAGGTGATGTTCGACCCGGTGTTGATGTACTGGTAGAGGTTGCCGGTATCCGGCAGGTAGATCGCAGTCCCCGCGACCACGATGAAGGTCCGGCTGCCCTGAGTGGTGCTGGTCTGGGTGTACGTCACATCACGCAGTGCGGCCTGGTAGGCAGCCGTCGACGCCGTTCCCCGGAGCCGCAACAGTCCGGTACCGATCGTGTAGGTCACCGTGATCCCGGCATGCGAACCACTCGTCGACATCCGATCGATCGTCGAGTTGAAGCCGTTGGCCACTCGGATGGTGATCCCGTCCATCGTGCCCGAGCCGGAGATGACCGCATCAGCGAACGGGAACATGGTCGAACCCGGTGTCCCCGTCACCGTGCCATCGGTTGATACTTCGGCAGTCGAAGCGGACGCCGGCGATGACACGACCGTCAGCAGGCCTGCGACCAACAGAAGGCAGGTCAACGCAGCCCCAGCACGACGACGAGCGCGAAGTCGAGAGTTCATGGGTCCCTCGTCGGCCGGGCGACACCGCTCTTGAGGCCCATGTGCACCACGACAGCGGGCCCATCCGGCGCCAGCGCAGACCCCGACTTGTCGGGCACGCCCGCCGGTGGCCATCCCGACGTCGCTTGTCGTGCGCATGTCTCGCCAGACCCTGGCCCAGACCGTCGCTCGAACGGGCTCACGTCCTCGGACTCCAGATCGAGGTCGACGATCGACTGGCCGAGAGGATGAACTGGGACGGGGAGACGGACTTCGACACCTTCGTCCGGGAGTGGCGGCAGGCCACGGCAGATCGGGACGACGTGCCAATGGTTGGTGACTCTTCGAGAGCAGCGGGAGCCCGATTACTGGAAGCGCTCAGTCAGCGGTGCCGGGGAGGAACGGCGTCCCTGATCGCCGTCGCCCATGGTGGCGTCACCGTCGACCTTCTGCCCACGATCCTCGGCGACGCAACCGTCGAGGCGAGCTGGCCGACACTGCTCGACGATGGAGTGCCAGCGGTGCGCTCACGCAGCTGATCCACCGCGACGACAGCTTCGTCGTCGAATCCGCGGCCGACGTGGGTCATCTCGAACCAACGGAGTGTGGAACGTCCCAGGGGCTCGGATCGCTTCGCAACCCGGGCCGATGGGTGGAGCCGCCGGGCCGGCACCGAGGTTCCGCCTGAAGACCTCGGGTCCGAGACGCCCTTCTCACTCGTTCCCGATCCACGGGCGGTGGCGGGCAGTGAAGCCTCCGCCAAGACGGTCTCCAACGACTTTGAACGAGGCGTCTTCCCTATTCGCAGGCTTGAGCGGGTGAGGAGAATCGAACTCCCGTATTCAGCTTGGGAAGAACTCGACGCGTGCGGCGACCAGCCCTCGATTCCGCTCGTGTGGCGGCTCCACTGGTAGCTCCGAGTGCCCGTGAGCCGCCGCCGAACCCGGTTGTTCCCGGCTGCTACGGGCACAGATCGGGCACGGGATCGAAACCCCTGCGGACGCGTGGCCCCGCCGTCGTGGCGCCCGAGCCTTAGAGGCTCACGATGTCGTCGACGACAATCGCTCCAGCGGCCAACTCGACGCCGCGGAGTCGATAGGCCAGGCTGCCGATGGCTAGGTACACGAAGCGCGTCGCTGAGTCGCTTGGATCTCTACCAAGTGTCGGCCAGGCGCCAGCGAAGATGTACATCACGCCCTGCGCCTCTTGGTGGGTGAAGCTCTCGACCGCCTCCGGTCCTAGCTCGGTGAGCGCTCCCGGGAAGCTCTCGGAGAAGATGGCTGCCCGGTCGTTCAGCACGACGCGGAGCGCCTGCCAGTCGGGAGCTGTCACTCCTCAGGAAGCTTCGTCGAGGGAGCGGCGGGTCTCGCCAACTGAGTCCGACAGCGCTTTGGCCCGGGCGTGGTCTCGGTCGCTGATCTTGGACGGTCGGGGCTCGGCGAGCCGCGCACGAGCTTCGGCCAGGCGCTCTGGACTCCAGCCCAGCCGCTCGGCCATCTGCTCCAACGTCTCGACTTGCACACCATCATGATAGTCCGACTCGGTGACACGGTCCGCCGGCCGATGAGGTACTCAGCTCTCACGCTGATCCCGTCTCGCTGGCTCCCCGCCTTCTCGACCGTTCTCGATCTACGGGCACGGAAGGGCACAAGGCTTGGGCGTCGGAGGCTCGTCAGAGCAGCTGGAGGTGACGTTTGCCCTGGTCACAGGCTTGAGCGGGTGACGAGAATCGAACTCGCGTATGCAGCTTGGGAAGAACTCGACGTCTGAGTCCGAGATGGCTGCATGTCGCTTTCAGAGCGGGTTCGGCGCTCCAGGGCGCTACCTCTCAGCCCCTTGCGGTGCGATTGTTGTCGGTTGCTACGGGCACAGTTGGGGCACGCTCGACTAGTCGGCCTATGGCGCGAGCCGTCGGACGCCAGCAGAGTTGACGCCGTAGATGAAGGGTCCTGGTAACTCTGCGGTCTCCTCGATTCGATCCCAGTTCCGAACAAGCAGCTTGAGCATGCCCCAGCGCGTCTGGTTGCCACTGGCGGTTAGGCAAAAGGCCTTGGCGCCGTACTGCATGAGCCGTTCGCGTTCGGGACGTCGGTAGCGGATCCGCTTGTCCCGCATCAGAACGACCCAGCCGTTAGCGCCGACGACTGGGAGCCAGTCCTCGTCCAACGCTCCTCGTTTGATTGGGCAGTCAGGGTGACCTGGATAGACCAGATCGTTGCGAACGCTTGCGAGCCGCCTTGCCTATCGCGATCATGCTCTCGTCGACGAACCAGTTGAACGAGGTATCGGCCTCGTCGCTCACAGTCAAGCCGCCGAAGCGCTTGTCTCAGGCTTTGGTCGAGGCGACTCGAACCGGATTGCCGCCTCGATCGCTCGCCGGTCGAGGTCGTAGTCGGCGGCGATCTCGTCGACGGGATCCCCGGCTACGAACATCTCGTAGAGCACCTCTGTTCGGATGCCCTCGACGGTCGGTGTCCCGAATGCCCGCTGCGGGTCGATGACCACCAGTTGATCCTTGCCATCCGGCCAGATCCGCCGAGCGATGTCCTCCTCGAAGTCGACCTTGCGGTAGAACTCCTGAGCCCAGGGGGTCATGGTCAGCTGACCATTCCGGAAGCGGTACATGATGGTGTCGCCGGTCTGCGTCTCGGCTGAATCCATCAGGTCCGGGCCTGGGCCTGCGTAAGGCCTTCGGTCAGCGGGCGGATAGGGAGCGTCGAGTCGTTCTCGCCACGTCTCGATGTACTCGCGGATCTTCGGCAGCGGGATCTTCTGGACTCGCCGGTACTCGGTCAGGTACCCGGCTTCCACAAACTCGCCCCAGGTGAGCAGATCCGATCCGGTCGCCACCTCCCGGAGAACAGGACGGTAGAGCTTGCCCCTGGCGGTGTACCCGTCGAGCCAGTTGCGGAGCGTCCTGACATGCAGCCCAAGCAGGCGGGCGGCTTCGCCCACCTCGTAGACCTCTCGCTCCAGCACTGCCACGGCGCTCAGCTCGCTGCCTCCTCGCTTGCCGCCAGAGTAGTCGGGTGCTGCGACAGCCAAGTTGACCGACCGCCGGAGGGGCAAGTGATCTGGCGTACTCAGCTTTCTGATTGGTGCCGGCCTCGACCAGCCGGGCCTTCTCGGTCGTTCCCATTCAAAGGGCACGGAAGGGCACAGGCGGAGCGTGGAGAGGGGTCCAGTGAGCGTCCCGAGATCGTGTTTTTCCTGGTCAGGGCTGTGAGCGGGTGAGGAGAATCGAACTCCCGTATTCAGCTTGGGAAGAACTCGACGTTCGTTCGCCGGGCCGCTGAGGTTCGCTTGAACAGCGGGATCGTGCGTCGCCGTAGGTCCGGTGAGCCCTGTTGCTGGCGGTTATTGTCGGCTGGTACGGGCAGTCGATGGGCAGTGACGTCCTGCGCCCCACGGGGCCGCGGCTGTCACTGTCGTCGTCTAGTCTGACGCCATGGCGAAGCGCTACACCGCAGCCGAGCTCGAGGCCATGTCGGCGGCCGAGCGGGCCGAGGTCATCAAGGCGGCCGTCGTCGAGGAGCAAGACGAGGTCGATCAGGATCTGCTGGCTCGCGGCCGCGAACGGTTGGCCGAGCGCTTCTCGGAACTGACGAGCTAAGCGGTACGGTGCGTCGAGAGGTCCGTGTCGACAATCGGTTCTTCGATGACGTCGATGCCGCCTTCCGATCCGAGCGTGGTCCCAACGGCGAACCGTCGGCCGACGACTTCATCAGGCTGGATCTGTTCGGCATCCAAGAAGAGGTCGCCGAGCGGTTCGATGACCTTCCGGTCGAGCCAACAGCCCCGGACGTCAGAGTGCTCGTGCTCACCGGACTGATGTTCCGTCAAGCGGCCGTCTACGCAGCGGAGATGCCGGACGGCATCGTCTACCTCGTCGGACTCGAAGTGGACCACTACTGATCAGCCCTCGATGTCATCAGCTTCGAGCTGAGGATCTTGGGCACGGCGATGCCTTCTCGGCGGTTCCCAACTATGGGCAGTGGAGGGCATTGGGCCGCCTACGAGCATGTCGCCCGGCAAGTCCGAGGGCGCCGTTTTCCCTGGTCAGCGTGTTGAGCGGGTGAGGAGAATCGAACTCCCGTATTCAGCTTGGGAAGCTGATGTTCTACCATTGAACTACACCCGCAGGGTGAGCAACCCACGTTAGCCGACCCACCTCTCGTTGGCATCCGGGTAGCCCGGATCGGGCCACCGGACCCAGGCGTGACCGATGCCACGCCGCCGTCACCCAGACCTAACGAAGTGTTAATCGGTCCGGCTGGAGCCACCCTCTACCCTTTCTTCCGTGCGCTGGAGGCCGTTCCCGGTGACCCTGTTCGACTGCGACTCGACGCTCTCCGCCGTCGAGGGCATCGACGAGCTCGCCGACGCGCCCGAGCACCAACGGCAGATCGCCGACCTCACCGAGCAGGCCATGGACGGCGACATCCCCCTGGAAGAGGTCTACGGCCGTCGCCTGGAGCTCGTCGGGCCGACCCGAGACGAGGTCCGCAGCGTGAAGTCGCGCTACAAGGCCAACGCGGTCCCCGACGCCCAGGCCGTCATCGCCGCCCTCCACCACCTCGACACCGAGACCTGGATCGTCAGCGGCGGCCTGCTCGAGCCCGTCGCCGAGTTCGCCACCTGGCTCGGTGTCCCGGCCGACCGGGTGCGGGCGGTCGAGACCCACTTCGACCCGCTCGACGGCGATTGGTGGGACGGCTCGACCCAGCCGCGCTACGCCGACCACGGCCGCTGCGAGCTCACCACGACCGACGGCAAGGCCGAGGTCATCAGGCGCTCGGTCACCAGCGGGGGCCGTCGCCTCTTCGTCGGCGACGGAGTCAGCGACCTGGCCGCGGCCGACGAGGTCGACCTCTTCGCCGCCTACGCCGGCGTGGTCGCCCGTCCGGCCGTCGTCGATCACGCCCCCGTGGTCATCACCTCGGAGTCAATCGCCCCCGTGCTCGCACTCGCCATCGGACCGGGGCGGGTCCGCGAGCTGGTCGGCGGGCCCCACGACCACGTCGCCCGCACCTGCCTCGACGGCATCGACGACGGCGCCCTCCGGTTCAACGACCCGGACCTCGGCCGCCGCTTCGCCGCCTCCGCCAGCTGAGGCCGGCCGACGCCGTCGGCTCCGCCATCACGGGCCCGACCGGACCGACCGACCGGCGCCGGAACACGCACCACGCGCTCCGGGAGCCGCCACCGCAACGGACAGCACGAACGCCAACCCGACCGAGCCAACGAGAAAGCCCAACCCCGACATGTTCAACATCCTGATCTCCGACAACCTGGGCGCCGACGGCATCGCCGTGCTCGAGGCGGCGGAGGACGTCACCGTCGAGGTCCGCACCGGCCTGTCCGAGGACGAGCTCGTCGACATCATCGGCGACTACGACGGCCTCCTGATCCGCTCGGGCACCCAGGTCACGGCCCGGGTGCTCCAGGCCGGCAACCGGCTGCGGGTCGTCGGCCGGGCCGGCGTCGGCACCGACAACGTCGACGTCGACGAGGCCACCCGCAACGGCGTCATCGTCATGAACACGCCCGGGGCCAACACCATCGCCACCGCCGAGCACACCTTCGCCCTGCTCATGGCCACCGCTCGCAAGCTGGTGCCCGCCCACAACTCGTTGGCCGACGGTCGCTGGGAGCGCTCGGCCTTCACCGGCCACGAGCTCAAGGGCAAGACGCTCGGCATCGTCGGCTTCGGCCGCATCGGCCAGGTGGTCGCCGTCCGGGCCCAGGCCTTCGAGATGACGGTCCTCGCCTACGATCCGTTCGTCAGCGAGCGCATCGGTCGTGAGGCGAGGGTCGAGCTGGTCGACCTCGACGACCTCCTCGCCGCCTCGGACTTCGTGACCCTCCACACGGCCCTGTCGGACGAGACCACCAACCTGATCAACGCCGAGACGTTGGCCACGATGAAGCCGGGCGCCGTCCTCATCAACGCCGCCCGCGGCGGCCTGGTCGACGCCGCTGCGGTCGCGGCCTCGCTCGACGCCGACCACCTTGGTCACGCCGCCGTCGACGTCTACGACGTCGAGCCCCCGGCCGACGACCACCCGCTCGTCGGCCACCCGAAGGTCCTCCATACGCCCCACCTCGGCGCCTCCACCGCCGAGGCCCAGCGCAGCGTCGCCATCGAGATCGCCGAGCAGACCCTCGATGCGCTGCGCGGCACCCGCATCGTCAACAGCGTGAACATGGCGTTCCCCCCAGGCCTCGACTTCGCCAGGGCCAACCGCTTCATCACCCTGGCGGCCAAGATGGGCAAGCTGCAGGCGGCGATGGCGGACGCCCAGATCGAACAGGTCGAGCTCGAGCTGTACGCCGCCGACGCCGAGGAGCTCATGCGCCCGGTCGCCGCCGGCCTCCTCAAGGGCGTGCTCGAGTGCGCCATGGGCGACAGCGTCAACTTCGTCAACGCCCCGCTCGTCGCCCGGGAGCGCGGCCTCAAGATCTCGCGCTCGGTCGGTCTCGGCCAGGCCGACTACCGCAACCAGATCACCTGCCGGGTCAACTGGGGCGACGGCGAGCGCACGGTCTCCGGCGTCGTCTTCTCCGACGACCACCCCCGTATCGTCCAGGTCTCCAACTACCGGCTCGAGGCCGACCCGACCGGCACGGTCCTGCTGATGCTGAACAACGACGTCCCGGGCGTGATCGGCGACGTCGGCGGCGTCCTCGGCGAGCACCAGATCAACATCGGCGAGTGGCGCCTCGGCCGGAATCCGGAGCGCAGCGAAGCCCTCTCCTTCATCAACCTCGACTCGGCCCCCGAGGTCGATGTCATCGAGCGGCTGCGCTCGCTCGACGCCGTCACCAAGGCGGTCGTCGTCGACCTCTGACGAGCCGACGGCCCCGTCCCGTACGTCGACGGGTCCGGTGACGGAGGACACGCCCGGTCGCCGTCACGTTCCCGACCCCCACCCCGTCGGGTGGGTATGAACGAGCACCAGACACCCCGAAACGACACCACGACCGTCGACGTGCAGATCGTCGGTGCCGGCCTGGCCGGCCTCGTCGCCGCCAACCTCGCCGCCGATGCCGGCCTGACCGTCCGCCTGATCGAACGGACGGCGACCCCGGGCGGTCGGGCCGACTCCGCCGACCACCACGGCTACACCCTCAACCTCGGGCCCCACGCCCTCTACCTCCAGGGCCAGCTGCGCCGGGCGCTCGTCGACCTCGGCGTCGACCACCCCGGAAGCCCGCCGGATGCGGTCGGCGGGACCGCCTCCCTCGGATTGCGCCACGGTCTGCTCCCCGCCGGGCCAGGCAGTCTGCTCCGCACCAACCTGCTCGGCGCCCGGGCCAAGTTCGACCTGGCCCGGCTGATGGCTCGCATCCCCCGCCTCGATCCGACGAGGCTGACGACCACCTCGGTCGCCGACTGGATCGACGCCGCCACCGGCGACCCCGACCTCCGCCTCGCGCTCCGTGGGATCGTCAACATCGGCACCTACAACGCCGCCGCCGACCTGGCCAGTGCCGATGCCGCCGTCACCCAGCTGCAGATGGTCCTCGACGAGGGCGTGCGCTACCTCGCCGGTGGCTGGCGGTCGATCGTCCGTCAGCTGTCCGATCGGGCCGACCGGGTCGGCGTCGACCGGGTGTCGGCCACCGTGACGGCCGTCGAGCCACGGCGGGACACCGGTCGGGCGGCGGCGACGGCCCCACCGTCGACCGCGACGACCATCGCGGTCACGGCCGACGGCCACCGACTGGCGGCCGGTGCGACGATCGTCGCCGCCGGCGGCCCGGCCGTGGCCGACCGCCTGCTCGCCCTCGCCGACACGCCCCAGGCGCTGGCCGACGCCGCCGGCCCGGCGGTCGAGGCCTCGGCCCTCGACCTCGGTATCGAGCACCGGCCCGAAGTCGGGGCCCACTTCGGGCTCGACACCCGGCTCTACGCCTCGGTCCATTCCGTCGCCACCGGCACGACCCCGATCGGCCGCCACCTGGTGACCGTCGCCCTCTACCGGCTTCCGGGCGAGGCGACGGGCCCGGACGAGACCCGGGCCAGACTGCTCGACCACGCCATCGCCATGGGTGTCGACGCGGACGCGATCGACGTCGCCCGCTACCTCCACCGCCTGACCGTCGCCGGGGGCATGCCGCTGGCCGACCGGGGTGGTCTGGCCGGTCGACCGGGGGTGCGGATCGCCGGCCGGCCCGGGGTCCTGGTGGCCGGCGACTGGGTCGGACCGACCGGCCTGCTGGCCGACGCCGCAGCCGCCTCCGCTGCAGCGGCCGTCGCCGTCGTCGCCGACGATCGCAGCCGATCCGGTCAGCCGACCCGAGCAGCCCGGATCGGCGGGCTGCGCTCGACCGCCGGTGACGCTTCCACCCGGGTCGACGCCCGGGCCAGACTGGTCACACCATGACCCGACCATCGTCGCAGCGCGACACCGTCGTCCCGACCACCTCCGAGGCCGACGCGGCCCGGCTGTTCACGGCCGAGCGCCGTCACCTCCTCGGCGTCGCCTACCGGCTCCTCGGCACGATGACCGACGCCGAGGACGTGCTGCAGGACGTGTTCGAGCGGTGGCTCGGCATCGACCGGCGGGGGATCGACAACCCGGCCGCGTACCTCACGACGATGACCACCAGGGCCAGCATCGATCGGCTGCGATCGGCCAGGGCCACTCGCGAGGTGTACGTGGGGCCGTGGTTGCCCGAGCCGTTCCCGGTCGACGACTCGCCGAGCTCACCCGAGGCGGTGGCCGAGCTCGACGAGTCGCTGACCATCGGCTACCTGCACCTGCTCGAACAGCTCACCCCTCGCGAGCGAGCCGCCCACCTCCTGCACGACGTCTACGACTTCTCCTACCGGGAGATCGCCCCGATGATCGACCGGGAGGAGGCGGCCTGCCGACAGCTGGCCAGCCGGGCCCGAGCCAAGCTGAGGGCCACCCGACCCGATCGGGATCGGGCGGTCAGCCCCGAGGTCGACGCCGACCTCTGCCACCGCCTCGTCGGGGCGGTGGCCGGCGGCGACATCGACGGGATCCTCCGGCTCGTGACCGACGACGTCGTCCATGTCAGCGACGGCGGGGCCGAGCACCGAGCCGCCCGCCAGCCGGTGGTCGGCGCCAACCGGGTTGCCCGCCTCCTGGCCAACCTCGCCGGTCGTCTGACCGACGACGAGCAGGCCCGGGTCGATCTCCGCTTCCTCCGGGTCAACCACCAGGCCGCCGTCCTGGTCCTCGTCGGACCGGTGCCGAAGGTCCTGCTGGCCATCGACACCGACGGCGAGCGCATCGATCACATCTGGGCGGTGGTCAATCCCGACAAGCTCGACGCGGTCCTGGCCGCAACCGACCCCCCGGACCACTAGGGTTCGAGGGGTGATCCTCTCCGACCGCACCATCAAGAAGGAGATCGCCGAGGGCCGGATCATCATCGAGCCCTTCGACGAGTCGTCGGTCCAGCCGTCGTCGGTCGACCTGCGGCTCGACCACCGATTCATCGTGTTCCGCAACCACACGATGGGCCACATCGACGTCAAGGCCAACCTCGAGGAGCTGACCGAGACCGTCGAGGCCTCCGACGACGACCCGTTCATCCTGCATCCCGGCGAGTTCGTGCTCGGGTCGACGGCCGAGCGGGTGGCCATCCCGGCGGATCTGGTCGGCCGTATCGAGGGCAAGTCGAGCCTCGGCCGCCTCGGTCTGCTGATCCACACCACCGCCGGTTTCGTCGACGCCGGGTGGGACGGTCAGCTGACGCTCGAGTTCTCCAACGTGGCCAGCCTGCCGATCACCCTCTACCCGGGCATGAAGATCGGCCAGATCAGCTTCATCCAGATGACCACCGACGCCGACAACCCCTACGGCACCGGCATGCTCGGCTCGAAGTACCAGGGGCAGGCCGGGCCCCGACCATCCCGCTACTGGGAGAACTTCGACCCGGCCGACCGTCACTGAGCCGGCCGCTCAACCCTCGGCCCGCCAGCGCCGCTGCGTCGGGCCCTGCTCGCCGAACGACATCGACATCGCTCGCGCCGGCGTGACCCGGATGAGCACGTAGTCGGGGTTGTCCGGGGTCTGGAAGAACATCGCCGGGTCGTACTTCCAGACGCCGTCGTCCCAGAACGAGCGCTTCGTGTCGACGTCGTCGACCAGCTCGGCCGAGCCCCACAGGTAGACCTCGGCGCTGCCGGACCACACGAGGGCGACGCTCGGCGTTGCCCCGACGTTGATCGCCTTGCGGGCGCCGCGACTGGTCCCGATCCAGACGGTGCCGTCGACGACCGCCGAGGAGATCACGGACACGTGGGGCTCGCCGGCGGGGGTCACCGTGGCCATGGAGGCGATGCCGGCGAGATCGGGGGACAGCTCGTCCCAGGTCAGGTCGTCGCTCATGGTCGTGACCCTACTGCGCCGGAGTGACGCCGACCGGGCGTCGTCGCCTGGGAACGCCACGCCGACCCCAACTAGCGTCCGGGGCATGGAACCGATCGACCTCGCCTCCCGCCTCGACGACCACCACCGGGCCGCACTCGACCTGATGCCGGCCGACCTGCTCGACCTCTCCAACATCGAGCAGACCAGGATCGGCGTCGAGGCGCTGCTCGGTGCCGTGCCAACGCCCGAACCGCCGGCCGGGCTCACCACCGAGGACGTGATGGTGCCGGGCCTCGACGGCGCACCCGAGGTCCTGGTCCGGCTCTACCGGCCGGCCGGCCTGGCCGCCGACGCTCCCGCCCTCTACTGGATCCACGGCGGCGGCATGGTCCTCGGCTCGATCGCCATGGACGATGCCAAGTGTGCCCGTTGGGCCGACCAGCTCGGCTGCCTGGTGGCCTCGGTCGAGTACCGGTTGGCTCCCGAGCACCCGTTCCCGGCCCCGATGAACGACTGCTATGCCGGCCTGTCGTGGCTGGCCGGCAACGCCGCCGAGCTCGGCGTCGACGCCGGGCGCATCGCCGTCGGCGGAGCCAGCGCCGGCGGGGGACTGGCCGCCGGCCTGGCGCTCATGGCCAAGGACAGGGGCGGGCCGTCGATCTGCTTCCAGCTGCTCGTGTTCCCGATGGTCGACCACACCAACACCGCGCCGAGCACGCACGCCATCGTCGATCCTCGAGCGTGGAACCGGGAGGCCAACGCCGCCGGCTGGGCGGCCTACCTCGCCGACGCCGACCGCTCGTCGGTGTCACCCTGGGCGTCGCCGGCGATGGCCGAGCCCGAGGGGCTGGTCGGCCTGCCGCCGGCCTACATCAACGTCGGGGAGTTCGACCTCTTCCTCGACGAGGACATCGCCTACGCCCGAGCCCTCATGACGGCCGGGGTCCCCGTCGACCTGCACGTCTACCCCGGCGCCTTCCACGGCTCGAACGGTTTCGTGCCTGACCACCCGACCTCGATCCGCTGGACTGCTGACGAGGACGCCGCGCTCGCTCGGGCCTTCGAACGCTGAGCCTCGCTCGGCCGGCGGACGGGGGCCGGCCGAGTCCGATCAGCTCGACTTGGCCTCGCCCGCTTCGATGGCGTCGAGGACGTGCATGGCGATGTCGGCCACCCGGACGTCGGTCTCCTCGAAGCCGTGGCCCTTGACCCCGTCGTCCATCATCACGTAGCAGAACGGGCAGGCGGTGGCGATGCGGGAGGCGCCGGTCTCGATCAGCTCGCGTGACCGGTCGTCGTTGACCTTGGTCCCGATCGTCTCCTCCATCCACATGCGAGCGCCGCCGGCGCCGCAGCACATGCCCTTCGTGCCGTTGCGCCCGGCCTCGATCAGCTGCACGCCTTTCAGCGAGCCGATGACCTTGCGGGGCGCCAGGTAGACGTCGTTGTGGCGGCCCAGGTAGCAGGAGTCGTGATAGACGATCCGCTCCTCCAGCGTGGCTTCGCTGACGTCGAGGCGGCCCTCGGCGATCATCTCCTCGAGGAACTGGCTGTGGTGGACCACCTCGTAGTGCCCGCCGA
The DNA here is from genome assembly GCA_028285495.1 of Acidimicrobiales bacterium. Classification (GTDB taxonomy): domain Bacteria; phylum Actinomycetota; class Acidimicrobiia; order Acidimicrobiales; family SZUA-35; genus JAHELU01. The sequence continues at coordinate 83,034 of JANQPB010000011.1, read as the reverse complement.
GCTGCGGGTACTCGTTGGCCAGGGTGTTGAAGCAGTGCGGGCACTGGGTGATGATCTTGCGAACCCCGAGCCCGTTGAGGGTCTCGACGTTCTGCTTGGCCAGCATCTGGAACAGGTACTCGTTGCCGGAGCGGCGGGCCGGGTCGCCCGTGCACAGCTCGGCCGGGCCGAGCACGGCGAAATCGATGCCGGCCCGCTGCATCAGCTTCGACATCGCCTGGGAGACCTTCTGGTTCTTGTCGTCGAACGAGCCGGCGCAGCCGACCCAGTACAGGTACTCGTGGCTGAGGATCTCGTTGACGTCGGCTCCGTCGTCGCTCGTCACCGGCTCGGGCTCGACCACGTCGACGCCGAGGCCCTTGGCCCAGTCGAGCCTGGTCGTCTGGCTCATCGCCCACGGGTTCGACGAGTTCTCCATCGCCCGGAAGGCGTTGCCGAGCTCGGTCGGGAAGTTCGACTCCATCAACGTCAGGTAGCGGCGCATGTCGAGGATCTTGTCGAGGATCTCGATGTTGACCGGGCAGATCTCGTCGCACGCCTTGCACGACGTGCACGACCACAGCTCCTCGGTCGTGATCCGGTCGAACATCCAATTGGCCTCGACCGTGATCTCGGCGTCGACGCCGATCGGTGGCGGGACGGCGGGGTCGCCGGTGCGGGCCATGACCTCGCCGGTCTTGAGCACGATCTCGCGGGGGTCGAGCGGCTTGCCGGTTGCGTGGGCCGGGCAGACCGAGGTGCAGCGACCGCACATGGTGCAGGCGTCGGTGTCGAGCAGCTGCTTCCAGGTGAACGACTCGACGGTCGAGGCCCCGAACGTCTCCAGCTCGGTGCTCTCGAGGTCGGGCATCGCCTTCATCGCCCCCTTGGGGCGCTCACGGTCCTTGAGGTACATGTTCATCGGCGAGGTGAACATGTGGCGCATCATCGTGCCGGGGATGATGGCCAGGAAGGCGCAGAAGCTGACGACGTGGGCGATCCACCACGCCTGGTGCCAGCCGCTGAGGTTGCCCATCCCATCGACGGCAAGGGCGAGCGGGTAGCCGATCACCGACCACCGCTCGAAGTCGGGGTTGCCCTGCAGGGCGATGCGGAACGCCTCGGCGCCGAAGCCGGTCACGCCGATGGCGGTGAGCACGCCGAGGATGACGGCGTGCTCGGGCCGGCTCTTGATGGCGATCCGGTAGGGCCGCCAGCGGGTGGGGCCGTAGCGGCGGACGATGGCGATGCCCATGCCGAGCAGGAAGCCGACGCCGGCCAGGTCGCCGATCAGGGCGTAGGCCTTGTAGACGTTGCCGTTGAGGAACTGGAGGTCGTCGGGCAGCTGGTGGTTGATCTCCAGCACGGTGGTGACGCCGAGCAGGATGATGAAGTTGAAGTAGATCAGCGAGTGCATGATCCCGGCGCCCGGCTCGCGCATCAGGGTCTGCATGTAGATGCCGGCCCGGAAGTCGGCCAGGCGGCGCTTCAGGTTCTTGCGGTTGGTGGTGCGCTTGTCTGGGGCGCCCCGCTCCCAGTTGCGGACCCGGTACGACATCTGCAGCGAGCCCCACACGAGCAGCACCGGAAGGATGGTGTAGAAGGCCAGCTTGAACGAGCCGGGGATGTTGACGAAGACCTTGCGCTGGATCTCCGAGTCGTCGCTGAAGTTGAACACGTAGGCGGCCAGGCCGGACAACACGGTGACACCGGCGATGGCGAGGCCGACGCCGAGCCACAGCTGGCTGGCCCGGAACGGGGTGCGGGACTGGCCCCCCGTGGCCGTCTCGTCCGCCGCTTGATCCGCTGGATCCATCACTGCGTGTGCCATACGGGACCAGACGGTAGTAGGAATCGGCGGGGCCAAGCACTCCCTGGGGCCTTTCGATTCCGAGAAACTTGACCGACGGTGACACGCCGCTCGCCCAATGTGGCGCGGGTCACCTCGGCCCCGGAGGCCCTTTCACAGCTCGAGCAGCGGCGAGTAGGGTCGTGATATGCAGCTCGTCACCGCGGTCATCAAGCCCCACATGCTCGATCAGGTCAAGTCGGCGCTCGATGCCGTCGGGGTCCAGGGCATGACCGTCACCGAGGTGAAGGGCTTCGGCCGCCAGGGTGGTCACACCGAGACGTATCGAGGGGCGGAGTACCGGGTCGACTTCGTGCCGAAGGTGAAGGTCGAGATCGTGGTCGACGAGGCCAGCTCCGCCGCGGTCGTCGAGGCGGTGGCCAAGGGGGCCCAGACCGGCAAGATCGGCGACGGCAAGATCTGGGTGACCTCGGTTGGCGAGCTGGTACGGATCCGAACCGGGGAGACCGGCACCGACGCCGTGTAGGAGACGGTCGGTCGCCCGGCTCCTCAGCCGGCGCTGAGCTCCGCCAGCAGGTCGATCTCGGCCCCGTTCGGCGGGTCGGCCAGCGTGCTGCGGAAGCCGGCCGGCCCGACCTGCCAGGCGGCGAAGCTCTCGGCGAAGTCCCCGGCCCCGGTGGCGAAGTCGTTGGCCCCCGACTCGGGCCACCACGGCGCCGAGGCGATGCCCCGCAGCTCCGACCAGCGGCGCCGCTCCGGCCCGGTGTTGAGCGTGACGTCGACCGCGTGGCCGAGCTCGTGGGCGACGACGTGGGCCACCATGCCGGGCGACTGGTCGGCCCGCACGTAGATCTCGATCCGGCGCTCCGGCACCAGCGTCAGACCGTAGAGCCCGTCGGTGGCCGGGAGGAACTCGATCGTCCACTCGGGCAGGATCCGCTCCCACGGGTAGCTGATCTCGTCGAGGGCCAGGCGCCCGACCCGCTCGTGGTCCGGGAGGTCGTCGATCGCGACGGCGGGCCGCGAGGACCGGACGGCCTCGGTTCCGACGTCGAGCGGAATCGTGGTCGGCGAGGCCGGCGCCGCCGCGTCCCGGTCGGCCAGCTCGATCAGCTCGGCGGCCTCGATCCCGGCGGTCGCCCGCTCGCCCAGGGTGTCGAGCTTGTCGCCGGCGGCCAGAACGGCGATGCCGGCGGCCGCAACCGAGGCTGCGATCCAGAAGCCCTGGCCGACCGGGCGGGGGCTGGTGTCGGGGATGCCGAGGCGTCGACGCTCGGCTCGACCGAGGCCCCGTGTGGTGGTGTCCGCCATACCAGCCGAAGGTACGAACGGCCCCCGACCTCACCCAGAGCAAAACCCGCCGCCGCCTGGGCCGCCCGACCCATCGGTCGGCGGCCTCGTCACCCCAGCGTGCGCAGCAGGCGGAGCGACTCCTCGGCCAGGTTCTCGATCTGCACCTTGTACTCGTCGGTGTCGACCGAGTCGTCGGCCATGACCCCCTGCAGATAGCGGGCCATCACCCCCTCGACGATGGCGGCCAGCCGCCAGTTCTGGAACGCCCGGTAGTAGTTGACGTTCGACACCTCGAACCCGGTCCTGGCCGAGTAGGCCTCGACCAGCTCCTCCCGGGTGGTGAACCCCCCGATCATCGTCGGGTTGGCCGTCGCCCCCCGCAGGCTCGGCTCTCCTGGCTGGACCCAGTTGTTGAGGATGTAGCCGACATCGGCCAGCACGTCACCGAGCGTGCACAGCTCCCAGTCGAGCACCGCTGCGACCGTCCCGCCGATCGGGTCGATCAGCATGTTGCCGAGCCGGTAGTCGCCGTGCACGACGCCGGTGTAGCGCTGCTCGGGCTTGGCCTCGACGAGGAGCTCGTAGGCCTCCTCCATGTCGGGCAGCTCCCTGGTCTTCGACTTCTCCCACTGCCCACGCCAGCGCTTGAGCTGGCGGTCGAGGTAGGCCTCGGTCCTGGCCAGGTCGCCGAGGCCGATCGCCTCGTGGTCGGCGAGGTGGAGGTCGGCGAGGACGTCGACGACCGAGCCGGACAGCCGCCGGCGCACGTCGTGGTCGGGGACGGCCTCGGCCGTGATCTCGCCGTCGTGCAGGACGACGCCGTCGACGAACTCCATGATGTAGAACGGTGCCCCGTTGACCGCCTCGTCCTCACACAGACCGAGGGCTCTCGGGACCGGTACGTCGGTCCGGCCGACGGCGGAGATGATCCGGTGCTCCCTGGCCATGTCGTGGGCGGTGGCCAGCACCGCGCCGAGCGGCGGTCGGCGCAGCACCAGGCGCCGGCCGTCGGCGGCGGTCACGGCGAACGTGAGGTTCGAGTGGCCGCCGGTGATGAACTCGAACGTGAAGGGGGCGGCGGCACCGTCGATGTTGGCCTCGATCCAGTCCGTCACCGGGCCGGGGTCGATGCCCTTGAGCTCCGTCATGGGTGCCAGTGATACTGCACCGGCCGCCCCGAGGGAAAGCCTCGGCCGACTCCTCGGCGCTCGCCCCGTAGGGCATCGGGTGGGCGGCGACCAGTAGGGTTGCCCGATCGGAGCGCACGTGGGGAGACGGTGGTTGGCCTTGGCGGTGCTGTGGCTGCTCGTGGCCACGGGCTGCTCGTCCTCCGACGACGACGCCTCACCGTCCTCGTCGTCGACGTCGACGACCGCACCGACCGACGACGCCGACGGCGGCGATGAGCCGGACGACCGGGCCGGCGCCGACCCCGACGCCACACCCGAGCGGGACGACGACACGGACGAGGCGACCCGGGCCCTGCTCGGTCGGCTCCGGGGCCAGCTCGCGCTCGGGAGTGGGCCCGCCGTCGCCGTTGCCCGGCCGGATGGTGGCGCCCTCCAGGTGATCAGCGTCGACGGCGAGAACGGGGCCCAACCGACGTGGTCGCGCGACGGCACGTCGCTCGTCTGGAGCTCGACGTCACCCGAGCGCCAGGTCGTCCTCGTCCAGGGCTTCGACGACGAGGGCCGGCCGGACGGTGAGCCCGTCGTGTCCGACGCAACCGGCTTCCCGGTCTTCTACCTGCAGTGGGCGGCCGACGACACCCGCCTGGCCTACCTCCGCAGCGCCGCCCAGCCGGGGCAGGTCGAGTTCGGTCTGGTCGAACCGGGTGAGCCGGCCGAGCCGGTGGCCCAGGACACCCCGTTCTTCCTCGCCTGGTCGCCGGCGACGACCGATCCGGCCGTCCTGGCCCACGTGGCCCAGAACCGGGTGGAGCTCCACACGCCGGGCGCAGCCGAACCCACGATCGTGCTCGACCAGGGGTCCGACTACAGCGCCCCGGCGTGGGTCGACGGCGGGCGGGCGCTCGTCGTGGCCGACGAGTCGCTCGCCCTGGTGTCGCTGGCCGACGGGACCGTCGAGCAGCTCGTGCCGATGGACGGGCCGGTCCGGTTCGTCGTCAGCCCGGACGGCCGCCGCGTCGCCTACCGGCGCCTGACGGACCGGAGCCAGGGCCCGCTGACCGCCGGCCTGAACGTCGCCGGCCCGACGGCCGCCGCCACGGACGACGACGGCTCGCTCGTGGTGCTCGACCTCGAGACCGGCGAGTCGGAGGTGGTCGGTGACGACTCGGCCACCGCCTGGGAGTGGAGCCCGGACGGCTCCCGCCTGGCCTGGCTCTCGGTCCGCACCAGCGGTCGCCTGCTCGGCACCTGGCACTTCTGGTCGGCCGACGGGGCCGTGCCGACCACCGACCGCACGGCCGAGTTCGCCCTGACCCGCAAGTACGCCGAGGTCTACCTGCCGTTCTTCGCCCAGTACACCCACAGCGTCACCGGGTGGGCCCCCGACGCCGACGCCTTCGCCTTCCCTGGCTCCATCGGCGACGAGCGGGGGGTGTGGGTCCAGTTGCTCGACGTCGAGGCCGATGCGCTGCAGGTGTCGGTCGGCGACTTCGTGACATGGGGGCCGGGCCCGACGCCGGAGGAGAGCGGTCCGTCGGCGGCCTGACCGCCGGGCGAGCTCGATGGCGCTCAGGTCGAACAGCCGATGGCAACCGAGCTGCCGCTCGGATGGGCAGCCACCAGTCGAACGGCGAGGCCGGTCCTGAAGGGGTACGAGTCGAAGGCGTAGGTGCGAGAGGTCTCGGTCGCCTCGACCGGCGTCTGGTCACGGATGACCACGCGGTTGTTCGACTCGTCGAGCGCCCGGTAGTGCAGTGCCCACCGGCCGTCGTCCTGGGTGATGGTCAGGTACCACCTGGCGTCCTCGCCCTGGCGGAAGGCGCAGCCCGATGCCGGGGGCCGTTCGATCCGCTCACCGGTGAGGGCGACGAGATGCTGGACGCCGACCGGCTTGAAGCAGCGACGCTTCGGCGGCTCGTTGACGAGCTCTCCCGAGTGGCGGGCGTCGAAGTCGATCGAGTAGCAGCCCGAGAGCAGGGTCAGCTCGGCGAAGCCGTCGTCGCCGGTGACGACCCGCTCCGTCCTGGCCCCGTCCGACACGGGGCTTCCGGGGCTGAAGACCACGATCACATCGGCCAGCGGCTGCCCGTCGCCGGTGCTGACCTGGACCCCGACCGGGGTCGGGGTGCCGCTGGTGAGGCCGGCGATCGTGGTGGTGGTGCCCTCGGTCGTCGTCGCGGTCTCGGCCGTCGTGGGGGCGGCGGTGGTCGGCGGCGCCGTGGTCGGCGCGGTCGTGGCCACCGTCGACGACGGGGCGGCCGTCGATGGCGTCGTGGTCGATCGGCGGCGAGCGGTCGTGCTCGGCGAGCGAGGCGCCGTCGTCGACGCGGTCGTGGCGGCCTCGTCGCCGTCCGAGCTGCTCGGCCCGGCCGGTTCGGTCGTGGTCGCGCCCGCCAGCGCAGACGAGCGGACGTCCCCGTCGACCCCCGAGCGGCTCGTCACGTCGGCCACGGTGCCGGGGCCGGCTTTGGTCTGGCCGTCGCCCGCATCGACGTCGATCGGCTCGGAGGGCTCGCCGGCGGCGATGATCGAGTTGTCGGACCTCCCCGAGACGTACCAGGCCAGCGCGGCCATCGTCGCCAGGAACACGATCGTGAGGGCGACGACGCCTCGGAGCTTGCGCCGGCGCCGACGGGCCTGCCGGGTGCGGACGCTCGTCTGCGTCCAGTGGCCGGCCGGTCCCTGCGCCGGTCCGGGGAACGGGTCAGGGATCGGGGTCGGCTCCGTTGCCAGCACCGGCCTGCGGCCGCCACCGTCATCGCGGCGAACGGGGTCCGCCGGTCGGTCGAACGGATTCTGGGACAGCGCCTCAACCTCGGGGGAGCGGACTCGACGCCGGCCATCGTAGAGGAGCTACGAACCGATTGCGCTGGGCAAAGTGGCCGGATTCCTGGGCCATGCGGGCCGGCGTCGACGCACTAACCGGCGACCGAGGCATCGGGATGGTCGGCCAGCCACTCCGCAACCGCCACGGGCTCGGTCTCCTCGTAGCCGACCGGCAGAAGGATCAAGCCCTCGGTGGTGCGGAAGAAGATCTGCCAGGCGTGGTAGCCGCGGTAGGCCCGCTCGTCGGCCCGCAGCACCTCAGCGTAGGCCGAGACGGCCTCGACGTAGTGGTCGGAGTTGTTGTAGCCCCAGATGGCCCGCTCCATGTCCTCGGGTCCACCCCGGATCGTCAGGTAGCGGGCGGCGCCGGGGATGGCGTCGGCCGGGTCCGTGGCGTCGCCGTCGCAGCACTCGGCCCAGGTCGTCGGCAGGAACTGCATCGGCCCGACGGCGCCGGCCGACGAGATCCCCTCGATCCGGCCCATGCGGGTCTCGATGAGGTTGATGGCGGCGAGGTAGGACCACTCGATGCCCCACTCGGCCTCGCCATCGCGGTAGTAACCGAGGAGCTCGTCGATCGGTCGGGGGGCCACAACCCGCCATGCCGGCAGCTCGGTCTCCGAGCCGTGGGAGGCGACGAGGGCATCGAGGTTGACCCTGGCCGTCCAGTTCAGCTCCGCCGCTCGCCGGAGCTCCGGGTCCTCGATGGCCAACACCTCGTCGAGCCAGTCGGGGTGATCGGCCAGGTGGCGGTACAGGCGCTGCTGTCGCCGTCCCCAGGCCGCCGCCGTGCGGTCGTCGACGGTGTCGCTGCGGATGGCGCTCTCGGCCTCGACGAGGGCCGCTCGCAGCTCCGGTGCGGATGCTGGGAGCGGGTCGTCCGGCGCCGGCGGTCCATCGGCGCCGTCGGTGTCGTCGACGTGGTCATCGGGGCCGGCGGCCGCCGCGCCGTCGGTCGGATCCCCCTCGGCGCCGTCGGTGTCGCCCGGTCCGGCCTCGATCGGGGCGGCGACGGTCGTCGTGCCGCCCTCGTCGCCGTCGGCGGTCACGGCGACGGCCGCCGAGTCGAGCGTGCCGTCGTCGGCACCCGATCCGCACGCCGACAGCAGGCACGCTGCGGCGAGCACCGGCGCGGCGACGACGAGCGAGGTGCCGGTCCGGGCCCGCCAACCGGCCGGACGGCGGGAGGTCACCGGGCCAGTTGCCAGCCGAGGCGCTGGTCGCCGATCGAGCGGGGGTAGAAGACGACGACCCAGCTGGTGTCGTCACCCCCCGCCACGTCGATCGCCTCGCCGTAGTCGTCGGCCCCGCCGAACCGGCCGTCCCACCGGAAGTCGGTGAATCCCGCCGGGAGGGAGCCGTCGTTCATCTCCACCCGCGCCAGCCCGTCGAGCACCGTGGTCAGGCCGGTGTCCGTGCCCGTCGAGCCGACGTTGCTGAACATGTAGTCAGCGTAGAGATCGCCGTCGACCAGCGGTCGGATGGGCAGGTCGTCTCGCGGCCCGATCCCGCAGTACCAGTGGACCCCCTCGGGGTACCAGTTGAGGTAGCCGCTCAGAGGTCGGCTCGTCCCGGTGCGGCGGATGAACTCGGCCGACTCGACCAGCGCCAGCACCAACGCCCCTCGTTGGTAGCCGTCGTCAAGAATCGTCAGCCAGTGGTCGAGGTCACCCTCGCCCGGCTCCCGATCGACGGTGTTGCGGTAGATCTGGCGGACGAACGCCTCGTCGGCCAGCGGTCCGTAGCGGGTCCGGAACAGCCCGCCGTCGGCCAGGGCGGACGACAGGGCCTCGAGGTTCGCTCGGCCCGACCGGTACTGCTCGATGTCCCGCTCGAGCTCGCGGGCGGTCGGCTCCCGTTCGAGATACGCCCGGTAGAGGCGGCGGATCGAGTCGGTCATCACCGGGCACTCGCCACCGACGATCGGGCGGGTGGCGGCCGTGGCCCCGGCCACCGGCCCCTCGCCGCTGCTGCCGTTGCCACCCCGGAGCGACGCCGTCTCGAAGTCGGCTGTGCCCTCACTCGCCGCCGCCCCGTCGGTCGGGTCGTCCCCGGCGGAGCCGGCGCCCGGCTCGCGGTCGCTCGCCGTGGTGGCGTCGGCCGTGTCGTCGTCGGCCGAGGCGCTCGGGGCGGGACCGCCGAACGCCAGCGCGACGGCGACGGCGGTGGCCGCCGCCAGCAGCAACGCCACGGCGGTGGACGGCGAGATGGGAAGACGGGAACGCATGGCGGTTGGTGGTCGGCTGCGCCGACGTCGCCGTTGCGGGCGGCGCCGGTGACAAGCAGCGCCAGCGATCGTAGCCGCATGGCGCTGGTGGCGACAGCGTGGCCAACACCCGCTCGGGGTTGGCGTCACCGGGGCCCATCCGGCAGATTGCCCGCCATCCATGCTCCGCCAGCGCGGCCGGATCCGGTACTGTCGAGAGCACTGTGACTCAGGTGCAGGGCATTCCCTACCGGAGGCACGGGCCCACCGCCGCACTACGCCAGTTCCTGGATCCCCTCGACCCCGGGGACTACTTCGATTGTGGCCGCGCCCGGCTTCACGGTCTCGACGACGCCCTCCTGGCCGAGGCGCGCTCGCGGGGCCGCACGATCGGCGACGACGCCTTCCTGCTGGTCGCCACCGACATGGGGCTGATCTTCTGCCGGCCGTCGATCTCGTTCGCCCTCGCCGCCCGGTGGGAGGACATCAGCATCATCCGGCCCCGCGGCGACGATCCGGTTGTGCTCCCGGTCACCTGGCCCCGCCACGGCGAGCTGAAGTTCACGGTCAGCAAGCGCCTCGCCGGCAACATCTTCCGCCGCTGGTTGCAGCTCCGCATGATGGCCGCCCGTCACGCCCGAGAGGCTGCGGTCAGCGGTCGCCACCGGGCCGTCCGGATCCCGACCGGACCGGTCCCCCTCGTCGGCGACCCCGACACGGTGATCGACGGCGCGATCGGCCTCGACGGTGACGCCGACGACGGCATCGATCTCGACGAGGTGCTGGCCACCGGACCGTCCTCGGGCCCGGTCGCGCCGACCACCGTTCCCGCCGGCACCGCGACGGCGGCGGCCGCCACCGGCGAGTCGGCGCCGGTCGGGGCGACCACCGAGACGCTGGTCGACGAGGAGCTCGAGCGGGTCGCCGTCCCCCAGAGCGACACGCTGCCCCCGGCCTGGGTCGGCAGCGTGGTGTCGATGGTGGCCGCCGTGTTCGCCCTCAGCACGATCGTGCTGGTCGCATCGGTCTCCGTCGGCCTGTTCCGAGACGCCGTCGGCGACGGCGGTGGCACGGTCGACGCAACGGCGGGCGGCGACACCGTCGTCGACCACGAACGGTTCCGCCCGGTCGCAGCGCCGACCGACGGTGGCCGGCCAGACGTGGCGGGACCGGCCACGTCGGCCGAATCGACGGCCCCCGCCGTCGGCGACCCGCTGACCGCAGCGCCGGACGGCGACACCGACCCCGGTTCGGCCTCGGGCGAGGGCGACCTGGCGGCGTCGGCCCCCGGTGGGGCGTCGCAGGCCGAGGACCCGTCACGCCAGCAGCAGCTCCTGGCCCTGCCCCCGGAGATCGATCCGGAGCAGGCCCGCCGGTGTGACAGCAACTACAGCGGGTGCGTGCCCGACGTCGACGACCTGCCCGATGGCGACGTCGACTGTGCCGGCGAGGGCGACGGGCCCTGGTACGTCGACGAGGAGGTCGTCGTGCTCGGTGTCGACCGCTACGAGCTCGATCCGGACGGCGACGGCGTCGCCTGCACACCGGTGCTGCAGCCCGTCGACCCCGTCGAGGGCGATCCGATCCCGTGAGATCGCCGTCGCGGTCTCGGCGCGACGAGCCGGCCCCGCCGTCGGGCTGATCCGGCCGGCCGCCGGCGATCGGTGGGCGGTCGGCCCGCCGATCCGATCGATGCGGCCGTTGCGTCGGCGCTCGGCCCGATCAACCCCCGCTCACCGGACCGGCGTCGAACCGGTGGGCCGCCCAGCCGCCGTCCCGCCGGACGTCGGCGGCGGTTGGTGAGGGGAGTCCGGCGGCGACCATCGCCCCGAGGTGGAGGGCCGTCACCTCGCGTTCGTCGTCGGTCAGGGCCCCGGCCGTGATCAGCGAGCCGCCGGGGGCGAGGGCGGCCGCCATCACACGAGCCAACTCTCGCTGGGTCGGCAACAGCACGTTCGCCACCACCACGTCGAACCGCTCGGGTCCGCCCGCTCGGACCACCTCGACCGGGTCCGTGGTGAACGTGGCCCGAGCGCCGTTGGCCTCGGCGTTGGCCACGGCCACCGGCACGGCCGCCGGATCGACGTCGATCCCGACGACCGGGTGGGCGCCGATCGCCGCCGCGGCGACCGCGAGCACCCCCGAGCCGGTGCCGACGTCGAGCACCGACGGCGGCCGAGCGCCCGCCGAGCCGTCGAGCCGGTACCGGACGGCGCCGGCGAGGAGGTCGAGGGCCAACGCCGTCGTCGGGTGGGCCCCGTGCCCGAAGGTCGGCCCGGCGGTGATGGCGAGCGTCGACGGGCCGCCGGGTCCCTCCACCGTGACCGTCGTCGTCTCGCCGGTGCCCGACCACGACGTCGCCTCGACGCCGACCACGTCGACCGGCCACGTCCCGGCCGCGACCGCCGCCCCCTCGGCAGCGCGGCGCGACGGGAACCCGGCCAGCAGCTCGCCGCCGAGGTCGGCGACGCCGGTCGTCCCCGCATCCCACAGCCGCGAGGCGACCAGCTCGGCGGCCCGCTCGACGTCGGCATCGGCCGGTGCGGGAGCGATCCGGAGCCGGAGCACCCAGCTCCGAGCCGGCTGACCGGGACGACGGTCCGGCCCGGTTCGACGTCCGGCATCGGGCCGGCCATCCGGCGCTCGCTCCGGGCATCCCACATCGGTCGAGCGTAGAGGGGACAATGGTCGGGTGGCGATGCCCGGTGGAGCGATCGACGAAGCCAGCCCGATGCACGCGGCGATCGACATCGGGACGAACTCGTTCCACATGGTCGTCGCCCGCGGCCTGGCCGACGGCGGGTTCGAGGTCGTCACGACGCTGAAGGAGATGGTCCGCCTCGGTCAGGGCAGCGGCGAGATGAAGCAGCTGGCCGACGATGCGATCGAGCGGGGCATCGCCTGCCTGTCCCGGATGGCCGCCGTCGCCGCAACCCACGGCGCCGAGATCTCGGCCGTGGCCACCAGCGCGACCAGGGAGGCCGAGAACCGGCAGGTCTTCATCGACCGGGCCATCGACGAGACCGGCATCAGGATCGAGGTGATCAGCGGCCTCGAGGAGGCCCGGCTCATCCACCTCGGCGTCCTCCAGGCCCTACCGGTCTACGACCGCCGGCTGCTGCTCGTCGACATCGGCGGTGGCAGCACCGAATTCCTCGTCGGGCAGGGCTCGGAGGTGCTGGCCGCCCGCAGCATGAAGCTGGGCGCGATCCGGCTGACCGAGCGGTTCTTCGCCGACGGTGAGGTGACCCCGCGTTCGGTCAGGCGGTGCTCGGCCCACGTCGCCGCCACCCTGACCTCGGTTGCGGCCGAGCTCGAGCAGGAACCGCACGAGGTCGCCATCGGCAGCTCAGGCACGATCGGCGCCATCGCCTCGATGATCGCCGCCGCCAAGGGCGAGGAGATCCAGGACCTCAACGGCTTCACGTTCTCCGCCGACGAGCTGTCCGACCTCGCGTCGACCGTCGTCGACACGCCGATCGCCAAGCGCCGGCGGCTGCCCGGTCTCGACGAGAAGCGGGTCGACATCATCGTCGGCGGGGTGCTGCTGCTCGAAGGTGCGTTCGATGCGTTCGGGATCGAGGAGATGACCGTGTCGAGCTACGCCCTGCGGGAGGGGGTGCTGTTCGACCGGTTGACGATCGACCACGAGCGCTCGGCCAGGCGGTTGACCGACCTCCGCCGCAGCAACGCCGTTCGACTGGCCCAGCAGTTGGACCCCGACGCCGCCCACGCCGAGACCGCAGCCCGGCTCGCCCTCCGGCTCTTCGACGAGACCGTCGACCTCCACGGTCTCGGGCCCGAGGCCAGGGAGCTGCTCGAGCTGGCCGCCATCGTGCACAACGTCGGCTTGTTCATCTCCCACGCCGCCCACCACAAGCACACGTACTACGTGGTCCGTCACAGCGAGCAGCTCACCGGCTTCACCGAGCGGGAGCGCGACCTGCTGGCCCTCGTCGCCCGCTACCACCGGCGCAGTCACCCGAAGGCCCGCCACCCGGAGTTCGCCGCCCTGCCGCCGGACGACCAGGACCTGGTGAGGATGCTGGCCGGCCTGCTCCGCATCGCCATCGGGCTCGACCGGAGTCACCGGGGCCTGGTCGACGGCATCGAGGTCACGAGTCCGAGCAACGGCGGACCGCTGGTCATCGACCCGGTGGCCGAGCCCGGGGTCGACCTGACCCTCGAGGTGTTCTCGGCCCAGGAGCGGGCCCACCTGCTGGCCGAGGCCCTCGATCGTCCGGTCGAGATCGTCGACCGCTGACCCGCCGGGCCGATCGGGCCACGACGGCGACTCGGCCTGGCGGGAAGCTAGCCCTCGTCGGCCTGCTCACCGGCGTTGGTGATGACCACCCGGAGCAGCCGGGCGAGATCGGACTTCTGCTCGTCGCTGAGGCCGTCGGTCATCGCTCCCTCGAAGGCGTTGAACCGGGGGAACAGCTCCGCGATCCGGGCCTGCCCACCGTCGGTCAGCCCGACGGTGACCCGGCGACGATCGCGGTCGAGCCGGCGCCGAGCCACCAGGTCCTGGCGCTCCAGCGTCGACAGCATGCCCGTCAGCGTGCCCTTGGCCAGGTCACACTCGGCGGCCAGGCGCGACGTCTCCATCTCGCCCCAGATCCACAGCACCCACAGGATCGTGAACCCGCCCCACGAGAGCCCGGCCTCGTTCAGCAGCTCCCGCTCGGCCCGGCGGCGCACGGCGCCGGCGGCCCGGTAGATGTTCGACACCGCCAGCAGCGACGGGAAGTCGAGCGGCTCGCCCCGCAGGCGCTCCTGGATGTCCCGCTCGACCCGTAGCAGGCCCTGTTCGTCCGGAACGGTGCTCGGGTGGCTTGGCACGGTCGGCCGGGCGGTCGATGCCATGGCCAGTCAGTATGACTCAGCGGTGACGCCAGGCTGAACTCCGTCGGGCCCGGCCGTCGGTTCGCTCGATGCCCGCCCCGCCGTCGGCGCTCAGTCGAGGCCGACGTCGGCCCAGGGCAGGTCGGCGAGCGAATCGAGCACCAGATCGGCGGCCGAGAAGTCGCTGCCCGCGGTCACCCGGTTCGGGACGACCACGCAGCTCATGCCCGCCGACTTCGCCGCCGCCACACCGTTGTGGGAGTCCTCGACGGCCAGGCAGCGGTCGGGGTCGAGGCCGAGCTCACCGGCCGCGAGCAGGAACACGTCCGGCCATGGCTTGGCCCGCTCGACGCGGTCGCCGGTGGCGATGGCGGCGAAGCGATCGAGCAGCCCGAGACGATCGAGGTGGCCGGTGACCCACCGGGCCGGCGAGCTGCTGGCCACCCCGACCGGGACCCCACGACGGCCGGATCGGTCGAGGAGCTCGGCGATGCCGGGTCGGAGGTCGCTCGCCTCGATCCACTCCCGGTGGGCCCGGCGCCGCCTGGCCCTGACCGCATCGGGATCGGGCAGCGGACCGGCCACCTCGGCGAGCACGTCAAGCCAGTCGCGGTTGTCGCCCCGGCCGACCCCCTCCCGGTGCCGGTCGAGCGGGTAGTCGAGCCCGTGGCGTCGGAACTCGTCGCGGACGGTCACGTACTCGCTCCACTCGGTGTCGAGGACGGTGCCGTCGAAGTCGAGGATCACCCCGTCGATCGTCTGGAGGTCGGTCGTCCGCTGGCCGGTCATCCGGGCACCGTAGCGGCCGCGGTCGGGGCGGGCGGTGGGGATTCCCGCCCGCCCCCGGGCTCAGGACTGCTCGTGGGCGATGAGCCAGCGCTTGACGTCGAGCCCGTAGTAGTAGCCGCCGAGGGAGCCGTCGCTGCGCAGCGCCCGATGGCACGGCACGAACGGTGCGATCAGGTTGCGACCGCAGGCCGTGCCGGCGGCCCGGACGGCCCGGGGTCGACCGGCGGCCGCCGCCAGCTCCGTGTAGGTACGGGTCTGGCCGGCCGGGATGGCCCGCAGCTCGCTCCACACCTTCTGTTGCAGCTCGGTGCCGGGCTGGTCGACGACGATCTCGTCGAGGGCCGTGACCTCGCCGTCGAGGTAGCGGGCCATCGCCGCATCGACCTGGCCGAGGCGGTCGGTCGGCTGGACGTCATCCGGCTCGACGCCCGGCAGGCGCTCGACGAGATCGACGGCGGGGCAGAAGCCGGCGGCGACGACGACAGGCCGGTCCGGGTCGTCGGCGGGGTGGCGGGCGATGACGTTGAGGTCGCCGACCGGGGTCGGGTAGGTGCGGTTGGTGAACATCGTGGTGCTCCTGTCGTGCGTCGAGGTGGTCGGTCTGGTCGTTGGTCGGTCGTTCGGGGCGCTGGTCCGTCGACGGCCGCTCAGGGGCCGGTCGGCCGGTCGTTGGCGGTGGCCCACAGCAGCATGGCGGCGTAGCCCCGCCACGGCCGCCAGGCCGTGGCCCGGTCGTCGAGCTCGCGGGCCGACATCGTCGGCCGCCCGGGTTCGGTGAGCGACTGGCGCAGGACCAGATCGCCGGACGGCCAGCCGTCGGGGTCGCCGAGCGCCCGCATGGCGATGTAGCCGGCGGTCCACGGACCGACGCCGGGCAGGGCGAGCAGGTCGGCCTCGAGTCGGCGGCGGTCGGCGGCCGGCGTCAGGTCGAGTCGGCCGTCGGCCACCGCCCGGGCGACGGCCGCAATCGTCTGTCGCCGCCGGTCCGGCATGCCGACCCGGTCGAGCGGCGCCGACGCCACCTGATCGGCCGATGGGAAGCCGTGGTGGCGGATCGGATCGGCGGTGACCCGGTCGTCGGTCGACCCGGCGTCGGTTGGCTCCCGCTCGGTGGCGACGTCGACCAGGCGGGCCAGCGTGGTCGCAGCGCCGGCCACGCTGACCTGCTGGCCGACGATGGCCCGCACCGCCAGCTCGAACGGATCGAACGCCCCGGGGAGAGGGGGCAGGGGCCGGCGGTCGAGTCGGGCCGCCAGCTCGGGGTCACCGCGGAGGTGGTCACCGACCTCGCTCCGGTCGGTGTCGAGGTCGGCGAGGCGGCGGATCAGCGGCACCAGCTCGGCCACCCGGTCGAGCCGGTCGAGGTGGCAGCGGAGGCGGATCCCGTCGTCGTCCGGTTGGCCGCTCAGCTCGACCCGACCACCGGGAACGCCCCGGCGGAACGTGGCGTCGGTGACCTCCTCCAGGCCGTCGACGGCCCTGGCCGACAGGAACCGCAGCAGGTCGCCCCAGCGGGCAGGGCCTCGGGCCGGCAGGTCGATGGTCAGCTCGGTCGCCCCGGCGGCCGCCGCGTCCGGCCGCCTCCGCAGCGATGACGGGGTGGCGTCGAACGCCTGGCGGAACGCATCGTTGAACTGGCGGACGCTGCCGAAGCCGGCGGCGAAGGCGACGTCGGTGACGGCCAGGTTCGTCTGGTCGAGCAGGACCCGGGCCAACCACAGCCGGCGGGTCCGCGCCAGCTGGACCGGACCGGCGCCGACCGCTGCGGTCAGCTCCCGGCGGAGGTGGCGCTCGCTGACCGCCAGGCGCTCGGCCAGTCCGGTGACGCCCTCCCGGTCGACGACGCCCTGCTCGATCAGGGCCATGGCCCGGCCGGCCAGGTCGGCCCGCCGGTTCCACTCGGGGTGCCCGGGGGCCAGCTCGGGTCGGCAGCGACGGCAGGGCCGGAACCCGGCCTCGCTCGCCGCCGCAGCGTGGGTGAAGAACCGGACGTTGCTCGACCTCGGGGTCCTGGCCGGACACGACGGCCGGCAGAAGATGCCGGTCGTCGTCACGGCGGTGTAGAAGTGACCGTCGAATCGCCGGTCACGCCGGCTGATGGCCTCGTAGCAGGCGGCGTGGTCGAGGGGAGCGCCGGCCGCAGTGTCCGCCGCCTCCTGGACGGCTGCCGAAGTGCGTGAAGCGTTCATGGATTCAGTTCTATCCCTGTTCAGGCGGTTGTGCTGGCGGGAATCGGACCGGACGATCGGAGGGTGATGTCCGATTCCCGCTACCGTCCCGCCCAGACCGGGGAACCCCGATGACGCGGCCGAACCGCCGTCAGTGGCTAGGGTCGTGTCGGGGTCGAGCCGCGGACCGGCCCAGACGACCCGGGATGGTCACCGACGTGACCGGAAGGCAGCACGAGCGCACGGTCATGGACAAGCGGACGACGGTGGTGGCGATGGTGGCGGCGGCGATCCTCCTGGTCTCGGCCTGCCGGTCCGAGCCAGACGACGATGCGCTGCCGACCCTGCGCCAGACGACCGAGGACCTGATCCGCAGCGACGTCGCCTCCCTGGCCGGCCTCGGCGACCTCAGTCCGGTCTGCCCGGAGGTCAACCTGGCGGTCAGCGGCGTCGGCACGACGTGGGACTGCACGGCCACCACGGCCGACCAACGGGTGATCGCCCTCCGGGCGCTGATCAACGAGCAGGGTCAGGTCGAGGTGGCGACCACCAACATGATCGCCGCCGCCGCCCTGCCGAGCTTCGAGCGGGCCGCGGTCCAGGCCCTCAACGACACGGTCGGCTCCCGGCTCGAGGCCGACGCGATCGACTGTGGCGAGTCGACCGTCGTTTTCGGCAGCCCCCAGCGGGTGATGGTGTGCGCACTGTTCGACCCGGCCACCGAGGCCACCTACGACGTGAGCCTCACGATCGACGACATCGAGACCCGCCAGTTCAGCCTCGTCGTCGCCGACCAGCCCCGGGCCTGACCGCGACGCCAGGCCACCGCCGGCCCCGACGTCCGGTCACGACGGTCGGCCGTGGCCCTCCAGGTGGGACGTCTCGAAGTCGGCGCCGCCGAGGTGTCGGGCGTAGAACTCGTGCACGATCTGGAGCCGCTCGATCCGATGCGACGGGACGCCGCTGCGGCTCAGCTCGTGGTTCTCGCCGGGGAAGCGCACGAGGATGGCGTCACCGCCGTTGCGGCGGATGGCGGCGAACAGCTGCTCGGCCTGCTCGATCGGGCAGCGCCAGTCCTCCTCGGAGTGGAGGATGAGCGTCGGGGCATCGATGTCGGTCGCGTAGGTCAACGGCGACTGCCGCCGCACCTCCTCGTGATCACCCTCGATCGAGGCGCCGATCGTGGCCTCGGTGAACCACGGTCCGATGTCGCTCGTGCCGAACATCGTGGTCCACGACGTCACCGCCCGCTCGACCAGCCCGGCCTTGAACCGGCGGTCGCGGGCGAGGACCCAGCCGGTCATGAAGCCGCCGTAGCTGCCACCGCCGATGCCGAGTCGCTCGGCGTCGACGTCGGCGTCGGCCGCCAGGTGGTCGGCCAGGGCGGTCACGTCGGCCCAGTCGAGGTTGCCGAGGTCGCCCTCGATGGACCGGGCCCAGGCCTCGCCGTAGCCGTCGGAGCCTCGTGGGTTGCCGCCGATCACCACGTATCCGCAGGCGGCCGCCATCTGGAACTCGTCGAAGAACGACAGGCCGTACTGGCCGAGCGGTCCGCCGTGCACGTAGAGCAGGGCCGGCCGTCCGGCCGGATCGGCGGCCGGGGCCGAGGCGGGGGGACGGGCCAGGAAGCCGTGGACCTCGGTGCCGTCGGCCGATGTGGCGGTGACCTCCTCGACCTCCGCCAGGTCGAGCGTGGCCAGCAGGTCGTCGTCGAGGCCGAGCAACCGGCGGGGTTCGCCGTCGAGGCGCCACAGCTCGGCCGGCCGCGTCGGTGACGTGACGGCACCGACCAGCACCGAGCCGTCTGCGGTCGCGTCGAAGGCGGTCACCTGGTGGCGATCCTCGTGGACGACGGTGTGCTCGCCGCCGAGACCGTGGCGATCCACGGCCACCCGGCCGCGCCGCAGGCCGGGCAACAGGAAGCCGCCGTCGACCGCAACGATGCCGCGGGCGCCCGGACCCATCACGAGGTTCTGGTCGGCGGTGGTCAACGGCGGCGGTGGCCCGGGCGCATGGTCGACGTGATCGCCGGTCAGCAGCCCGTCCGGCACATGGATCACGTGGGCCCGCGAGTAGCCCATCCCCGGTCGGTCGATCATGCCGAACCCGACCAACGGGCCATCGGGGTGCCAGGCCAATCCGAACCACTTCTCACCCGGCGCGGTGAGGCGAACGGGGTCCGGGGCCGGGCGTGTCGCCTCGGGGCCCCCGTTGCCGCCTCCGCCCTCCTGGACGCCGGTGTCGCTGCCGTCGGCGTCGCTGTCGGCGTCGCTGTCGCTGTCCGGCTCGGCCGGGGGACCGGCGTCGAGCAGCCACACGTCGTTGCGTCCGGTCAGATCGTGGTCCGGCTCGGTGGCGGCGACGGCGGCGACGTGGCGCCCGTCCGGAGCGACGGCGATGGCGCCGTGGTCGACCCCGGACGGACCGATCGGCCGAGGGGCCGTGCCCGTGCCGGGCCGGTCGAGGGCGAAGACCTGGCGGGGCGTGTCGGTCCAGCCCCGGCCGTTGAACCGGTAGTTGAGGCGGGACAGGATCCGGGGCCGCCTGGCCAGCTCGCCGTCGTCGACCCCGTCGGCGTCGTCGGCGCGTCTCCCGGCCAGAAGCACGAGCCGGTCGGGTCCGGCCCACTGGAGGTCGATCACGCCGTTCGGCAGCTTGGCCACCTCGGTGATCTCACCCGAGGGCCAGTCGGCGATCGCCACCCTGGCCGGCTCCTTCGGTCGGCCTCGGAGGAAGGCCAGCCGCCGCCCGTCCGGTGAGAAGCGGGGCTGGCGGTCGGCGTGGCCGTCGGTCAGTCGGCGACGCCCGCCGCCGTCGACGTCGCAGGTCTCGAGCACCGCCCGGTTGGTGTCGCTCTCGGCGTCCGGCCAGCCGATGACGACGACCACCTGCTCGCCGTCCGGATGGAGGGCCACGTCGACCACCTGGCGGAGGCGGCAGAGGTCGGCCGGCTCGATCGGGCGCCTCGTCGGCTGGTCGGTCGGTCGGCGATCGTGATCGGTGGTCGCTGCCATCGGGACACGCTAGTGCGCCACCGCCCTGCGTCGCCGTCGGTCCGGGGGCAGACCGGTCCCGTCGACCGGGGCCGCTCGGTCCGGTCGAGTCGTGCCCGGTCCGGCCGTGCCACCCGAGTGGGCCACTAGTCTGTCGGCATGTCACCCGTTGCAGGTTGGTACCCGGACCCCGCCGGCGAGCCCGGCGTCGAGCGCTACTGGGACGGTGCGGCCTGGACGGCCACGACCCGTCCCGCCGTCCCGGCTCCGGCTCCGCCGCCCCCCGCCCCGGCCTACGATCCGGCCCCACCGCCCCCGGCGCCGGCGGCGCCGAGCTACGAGCCGGCCCCGGTGGCGCCGAGCTACGAGCCGGCCCCGGTGGCGCCGAGCTACGAGCCGGCCGTCGATGTGCCGGCCGTCGCCGACGCGCCGGCCGCGGCTCCCGCCCCGACCTTCGATCCCGCCCCGGCGGCCGATCCGGTCCCGCCGGCCCCGACCCCGGCCGCACCCGAGCCGGCCTCCGCCGCCCCGGTGGCGAGCGTCGCCCCGGCCAACCTCGGTCCGCCGACCGGTGGGAACTCAACCGAGCTGCTGACCGACGAGCGCTTCGCCGAGGTCGAGGGCGGGCAGCGGCTCGTGAAGCAGAACAGCCGGCTGCTCAAGATCACCCTCGGCGAGGACGTCCTGGCCAAGCAGGGCTCGATGGTCGCGTTCCAGGGCCAGATCGACTTCGACTACGAGGGCTCCGGCGCGGCCAAGTTCCTCAAGAAGGCGTTCACCGGCGAAGGCACCTCGCTGATGCGGTGCACCGGGCACGGCGAGCTGTTCCTGGCCGACTCGGCCCGCCAGGTCCACATCGTGCACCTCCAGGGCGCCGGGATCACGGTCAACGGCGGCAACATCCTGGCCTTCGAGCCGTCGCTCACGTGGGACATCGAGCGCATCAAGGGTGCTGGCATGGCCGCCGGGGGGCTGTTCAACACCCGCCTGGAGGGTCACGGGTGGCTGGCCATCACGACCGACGGCGACCCCGTCGTGCTGCGGACCGACCAGCCGACCTTCGCCGACACCGATGCCGCCGTGGCCTGGAGCTCGTCGCTCAGCACGACGCTCAACCGCACGGTCAAGGCCGGTGCCCTGATCGGGCGTGGGTCCGGCGAGGCGGTGCAGCTGGCGTTCCAGGGTGACGGGATCGTCATCGTGCAGCCGTCCGAGGGCTCGGTCGTCCCGCCCCACACCCACTAGGTCGCACGGTCGGCCGTCGTCGGCGTCACCCGTCGGCGGTTCGCTCAGCCGACCACCGAGAAGTCGACTCGGCGCTCGGCCGTGTCGACGCGTTCGACCCGCAGCTTCACCCGCTCGCCGAGCGTGCGGCCGTCGGCCGACACCGTGTCGACGACGGCCGGGTCGGTGATCTGCACCCGGGCCTGCCGGCGACGGCGGTCGATGTCGACGACCGAGCCGTCGAACGTCTTGCCGACGCAGTGCTCGAGCACCAGGGCCTCGGCCATGTCGAGCATGGCCCGCTCGAGCGCCGACTCCCGCTGGCGGGCTCGGCCCATCAGCGACGGCAGCTCGTCGAGGGCCTCCACCGCCCAGGCCGGCGGCTCGCGGTCGGCGTGCAGCGCCAGCAGGATCTCGTTGCCGAACCGATCGACCAGGCGCCGGAGCGGGGCGGTGACGTGGGCGTACACCGAGGCGATCGCGCCGTGCTCGGGATGCTCGGGCCGCTCGCCGTCGAAGCCGACGTAGCCGGCGCCCCGGAAGGCCCTGGCCGCCTGGAGCAGGAAGGCGTTGCGGCTGGCGGTGTCCGGCTCGATGCGGCGGACGAACGAGGCGTAGGGCTCGTCGTCCGGCCAGTCGAGGTCGACCGCCACGGCCGTCCGCCTGAGCTGGTCGACCGCCTCGTCCTGGACCGGTGGCAGGGTCCGGAGCACGCCGACGCCGGCGTCGAGCATGCGCACCCCGCCGACGATGCCCGTCAGCAGTGAGATCTGGGCGTTCCACCCCTCGATCGGGAGCTGCTCGTCGAAGGCCAGGGCCCACGAGTCGCCGGCCTGCACCACCTCCTGGGCCGGCAGGTTCAGGCTGACCCCGCCCCGCTCGGCCTCCCTGGCCTGGCGGAGCCCGCCGATGGTCGACAGGAGCGTCATCCGCTCGTCGGAGCCGTCCTCGACCCGCCGTTGGGCCTCGGTGTAGGCGATCGCCTCGGTCACCAGGACCATCGCCCGTTCAAGGTGGCTGCCGGTCGGGTTGCCGTCGCCGTCGAGGTCGATCGTCCACAGCAGCGCCGGCTTCTCGGTGCCGGCCAGCAGGCTGGCCCGGTCCTCGCTGATGATCGGCGGGTGCAGCGGCGTGCGGGTGTCGGGGCTGTAGAGCGTGGCGCCGCGCCACCTGGCCTCGGCATCGATCGCCCCGCCCGGGGCCACGAAGGCGCCGACGTCGGCGATGGCGTAGTTGACCCGGTAGCCGTCGCCCCGGCGCTCGGCCGTGAAGGCCTGGTCGAGGTCGGTCGCCCCCGGCGGATCGACGGCGACGAGGGGCAGGTCGCGGGCGTCCCGCCGATCGACGGCGGCCCCGGTCACCCCGAGCCCGCTGTCGAGGGTGGCCGCCTCGGCCTCGGCCAGCACGTCGGCGGGGAAGCGCTCGGGCACGTCGAGCTCGGCCCGGACGCCGTCGAAGGCCTCCTCGAAGGCGCGGGGGCCGCGGAACCGGATGCGGGGCATTGGCGGGTCTCCTGGCCTCGGTCGATCAGGCGGTCGGTTCGGTGGTCGGTGCCGGTGCCGCAGCCGGGTCGGCGGCGGGGTCGGCCGCCGGGCCGCTGCCGTACAGCCCGAGGGCCTCCGCCAGCTCGTCGCCGGCGGAGTAGACCTCGTCCGGGCCGGGGAAGGCGCCGGTGCGGACGTCGGACGCATAGGCGGTCAGGGCCGAGACCTGGTCCTCGTAGGCCCGGCCGTAGCGGCGGACGAAGCGGGGCTTGAACCGGTTCTCGAGGCCGATGATGTCGTGGTACACGAGCACCTGGCCGTCGGTGTCGGGCCCGGCCCCGATCCCGATCGTCGGGATGTCGATGGCCTCGGTCACCCGCCGGCCGACCACGTCGGGCACACCCTCGATCACGACGGCGAAGCAGCCGGCCGACTCGAGCCGCCTGGCGTCGTCGATCATCGCCTGGGCGGCGTCGGCCTGGCGGCCCTGGATCTTGAACCCACCCATGACATTGGTCGACTGCGGGGTCAGCCCGATGTGGGCGACGACCGGGATCTCGGCCGCGGTGATCGCCTCGATCATCGGGAGCCGCTTGGCCCCGCCCTCCAGCTTGACGCAGTGGGCGCCGGCCCTGACCAGCGTGGCCGCATTGCCGACGGTCTCGGTCGGCGAGACGTGGAAGCTCATCCACGGCAGGTCGCCGACGACCACCGCCGTCGGGTCGGATCGCATGACCGCCGCCGTGTGGTAGGCGATGTCGTCGACCGTGACCTGGAGGGTCGAGTCGTAGCCGAGCACGACCATCGCGACCGAGTCGCCGACCAGGATCATGTCGACGTCGGCCTCGGTGGCCACGCGGGCCGACGGGGCGTCGTAGGCGGTCACCATCACGATGGGTTCAGCCCCGTCCCGCCGCTTGCTGCCGGCGATACCGGGCACGGTTCGCTTCGTCATCGGTACTCCGTCGTCAGGCGGACCTCGTCGTCCCCATCATCGGCAGCGGTCTTCGGACCTTCACCCTAGAGGCCCGACGGATGGCTGCGACCGCTCGCCCCCCGGGCCGGTCAGCCGGCCGGTCCGACCGGGGCGGCATCGTTGTCGATCAGGCGGGTCCGACCGAGCCTGGCTGCGATCAGCAGCCGGGCCTCGGACCCCAGACGGTCGGGGACCGTCAGGGTGTCGGGGTCGACGGCGGCGGCGTAGTCGAGCTCGGCCCTCGGCTCGGCCGTCACCACGTCGGTCATCGCCGCCGCCACCGTGGCCGGGTCGGTCGCGCCCCCGGCCGCCGCCTCCCGACCGGCGTCGAGCGCCCGCCGCAGCACCACCGCCGCCGCCCGATCCGCTGGCGAGAGGTACACGTTGCGGCTCGACATGGCCAGGCCGTCCGGCTCGCGAACGATGGGGCAGCCGACGACCGCGATCGGCGCCGACAGGTCGGCGACCATGCGCCGGATGACCGCCAGTTGCTGGTAGTCCTTCTCCCCGAAGTAGGCCCGGCAGGGGCCGACGACGTTGAACAGCTTCGACACCACCGTGGCGACGCCGGTGAAGTGAGTCGGCCGAGACGCCCCCTCCCAGGCCGTCGACAGCTCGCCGACCGACACCGCGGTGAGCACCGGACCGAACGGGTACATCTCGTCGACCGAGGGGGCGAAGATCACGTCGACCCCGTTCGCTCCGGCCAGCTCGCGATCCCGGTCGAGGTCGCGGGGATAGTCGCCGAGGTCCTCGCTCGCTGCGAACTGCAGCGGATTGACGAAGATCGAGGCAACGACGACCTCGGCCTCGGCCCGGGCCGCCCGCATCAGCGAGCCGTGGCCGTCGTGCAGGTAGCCCATCGTCGGCACGAAGCCGACGGTGGCCCCGTCCCGCCGCCGCTCGTCGAGCAGGCTCCGGGTCTCGTCGATCGTGGTCAGCAGCGCCGGCGCCATCGCTGCAGCCTACGAC
The DNA here is from genome assembly GCA_028285495.1 of Acidimicrobiales bacterium. GTDB lineage: Bacteria > Actinomycetota > Acidimicrobiia > Acidimicrobiales > SZUA-35 > JAHELU01. Next base: position 58,339 of record JANQPB010000011.1, on the reverse strand, counting down.
GGGGCCCGGAGAGTCCGTTGAGGAGGGCGGGCTACCCGGTGTCGCCGGCCCGGAGCCGCGGCGATGGGGCGGCGCGGCCGGCCAGCGCCGCCGCCGCATCGGCCAGGGCCAGGTAGAGCGGGCGCTCGCCCGGACCGACGGTGTCGATGGCGTCGAGGTGGGCGGTCAGCGTCGCCAGATCGCCCCGGGCGGCCGGGCCGGTGAGCGCGGCGGCCGGCCCGTCGGTGGCGACGTTGTCGAGCGTCCGGGCCATCAGTTCCCAGTAGGCGGCCGGCGGGAGCCCGGCGGCGCCAGCCAGCCGTTCCACCTGGGCGCACAGCGCCACCAGGTGGTTGGCCGCCACCGCTGCCGCCGCGTGGTAGATCGCCCGGCGATCGTCCGGCACCTCGATGGCCGTGCCGCCGAGCGCATCCACGATCCGGTCGGCCACGGGATCGCCGGCCACGGCGAACGTGGCGCCGGCCTGGAGGCGTCTGGCGCCGGTGGTCGGGTCCGGCAGCGAGACGAGCGGGTGGACCGAGGCCCGGCGGGCATGGGGGGCCAGACGGTCGAGCGTCGCCGCCCCCGAGAGGTGGACGAGGCACGCCGATCCAGGCTCGACGGTCGCGGCGACGGCGGCGATCGCGTCGTCGGGCACGGCGACGATGACCACTTCGACGCCGACACCGGCATCGCCCGGATCGTCGCCACGGCCCAGCCGCCCGAGATCGGACCAGCCCCGCTGGGAGAGGGCATCGGCCATCGACGCCCCGGCGCGCCCGGGGCCGATCACGCGGAATCTCATGATCGACGATGCTGGCTCGGCCGGCGGCGGCCGGCAAGGGGCTGCCGACCTCGATCAGCGATCCCGGTCGGAGTCCTGCGACAACTTGGTCGAGATCCGGCCGAGGATACGGCGGAACGTCTCGGTCTCGGACGCCGACATCTGGTCGAAGAGCAGGCTGTCGATCGCGGCCTCATGGGCGTCACGGGCCCGGCCGTGGGCCGCCCGCCCCCGGTCGGTGATGATGGCCCACATGCCCCGCCGATCGTCCTCGCACTCCTCCCTGGTGACGAAGCCGACGTCGACCAGCCGGTCGATCCGGTACGTCAGACGGCTGCGCGACACCAGGACCTGGCTGGCCAGGTCGCTCATCCGGAGCCGCCGATCAGCGGCCCGGACCAGTTCGGAGAGGATCTCGTAGTCGACGAGCGTGAGGTCGTGGTGCTGCTGCAACTCCTGGTCGAGTCGATCGCCGAGCTGGCGACTGGCCGATTGGTAGAGCTGCCACAGTGCACGTCGCCCACGTTCCCATGGCTGTTGTGTCACCGCCCCCCAGGGTAGGTCACTTGTCGGCAATCGGCGGCGATGAACAGAAGAAATTGATCAAAGTCGGAGCCGTCGTTTGTCGCCCGACAAGCGGAAATGGACTGGTTCCAAAGCGGACCATTCGGGCCGTGAACACGGCGTCATGGTGCGAATCAGCGGCGTTGGCAGGCGGGACACCACGTGGTGGTGCGGGCGTCGAGCACGGCCGAGCGCAGCGCCTCGCCGCAGCGCCGACACGGCTCGCCGGCCCGCCCGTAGGCTGCCAGGCCGTACTGGTTCGAGCCGGTCTCGCCCGCGGCGTCGCGGTAGTCGCGCAACGTCGTGCCACCGTTGGCGATCCCGCGCTCGAGGACCGTGCGGATGGCCTCGAGCAGAGCCGTGGCCCGATCGATCGACAGCCGGGTCACCCGGGGGTTGATCCGGGCAAGCCACAGCGCCTCGTCGGCGTAGATGTTGCCGACCCCGGCGATCGGCCGCTGGGACAGCAGCTGGGTCTTGAGCTTTCGCCGGCTCTTGTCGAGGAGGGCCTTGAACGCCGGCCCGTCGAGGTCGGGGTCCCACGGCTCGGGACCGGCGTGGCGAAGTGCGGGGATCGTGGAGAAGTCGTCGCGGGGGACGACCCGGATGCGGCCGAAGCGGCGAACGTCGACGAACTCGAGCGTCGAGCCGTCGTCGAGGGCCCACCACGCCCGGCGGTAGGGCGAGGGATCGTCGGCGCCGACCCGCTCGATGACCTGGAGGCGCCCGGTCATGCCGAGGTGCACCACCAGCTGGCGGTCGTCGTCGAGCTCGAGCAGCAGGAACTTCCCCCGACGACCGGCGCCGGTGACCTCGGCCCCGGTGGCGGCGGTCGCCGGCGTGAACTTCGCCGACCAGTGGGAGCCGGCCTCGACGATCGAGCGGCCGGTCAATCGGGGGGCCAGCTGGCGCCGCACGGTCTCGACCTCGGGCAGCTCGGGCATGTGGCGGCTGCCGGCGACCTCAGGCGGAGCCGGTCAGCACGGCTCTGGCTGCGGCCCGCCCCGATCCGATGGCGCCGTTGATCGACGGGTCACGGACGTGATCGCCGCACACCACCACCCCGTCGTCGGTGGCGAGGGCCCCCGTCCGATCGTGGCCAGGCAGGTGGACCGGCTGGGCCTTGGCGATCTCGTCGACCCGGATCACCTCCCAGCGCTGGGCGTCGGCACCGAACCACTCGGCCAGTTGCGCCCGCATGTCGCCGACGAGGCTCGGCCCGACCGCCGGGGTGGAGGCCACGACCAGCGATCGCCCCGGCGGGGCGTAGTGCGGGCTGACCTCGCTCATCACCACGGTCGAGTTGATGGGACCGTCCCCGGTCCCGTTGAGGACGAGGCTCGGCTCGGTCAGCGGTGGCTCGTCTGCGGCCAGCCAGACGCTCGTCACCGCTCGCCACGGGCGGGTCTCGAGGCCGGCCAGGCGGCCGGCCTCGTCGACCCCGGTCGCCACGATGATCGCATCGGCCGTCAACCGCTCGCCGCCGGCCAGCACGACCGTTCCGCCATCGATCCGCTCGGCCGGGGTCGACAGCCGCAGCGAACCGTCGGGGAGACCGGCGGCCAGTTGGTCGCTGATCCGACCCATGCCCCTGGCCGGGACGACGGCGTCGCCGGCCGACAGCATGCGGTACACGAACTCGAGCACGCGGCTCGACCCGCCCAGCTCGGGGTCGAGGGTGATGCCGGTGAAGAGCGGTCCGAGGAACCGCTCGACGATGGCGTCGCTGAAGCCGGCGTCCGCCAGTCGCTGGCGGGCGGTGGTCTCGGGTCGCTGCCACAGGTCGGCCAACTCGCCCCGGCCGACCGCCTGGCGGAAGGCGAGGATACGGGCCTTGTCGATCGGCGAGCCGATCTGGGCCCGCATGGTGTCGAGCAGGCGGGTGGGCGAGCGCAGCGGGTCGGCGACCCGGTGGAACCGGTCGTTCCAGCGGACGAGCGCCCCCGGGTCGAATGCCCGCAGATCGAGGGCGTCATAGTCGAGCAGGTCCCGGGCCTCGGGGTAGGCCGACAGCAGGATCTGGAAGCCGCGGTCGAGACGGAACCCGTCGACCTCGTCGGTCCTCACCCGGCCGCCGGGCCCGTCGCTGGCCTCGACCACCACGACGTCGTGGTCGGTCCGGGCCACCTCGGTTGCGGCGGCCAGCCCGGCCAATCCTGCTCCGATCACGGCAATCTGCACCGGACCGTTCTATCACGAGGCATGCCGGGTGCGGCCGGCCGGGCCGCCGGGTGGTGGGTGCGGCCGGCCCGGCCGCCGTGTGGCGGTGGTGCGGCCGGGGGTGAGGGTGCGGTGCCGCATGGTCGTCGGCCGCATGGTGGTCGGCCGCGGTAATCGGCGGCAGTGGTCGGCCGCGGCGGTCGGTCGTCCCTGGCCCCGGTCGGCCGTCGCGGCTAGAACGGCGACATGGAGCGCCGATGGACCCCGTGACCCCGCCCCCACCCCCGGGCGAGCCGGCGACGGTCGGCCAGCTGCCGACTCCGGCGCTCGTCGTCGACCGCAGCCGCTTCGACCGCAACGTCGCGGCGATGGCCGCCGCACTCCCCGGCGCCCGGCTCCGGCCCCACGTGAAGGCGTTCAAGTCGACGGCGTTGGCCGGCCGGTTGGCCGATGCCGGGCACCGGTCGTTCTGCGCCGCCACCGTTGCCGAGATCGAGGGCATGGCCAGGGCCGGGCTCGGCGACGACCTGCTGCTGGCCAACGAGGTGCTCGACCACCGTCGTCTGGGCCCGCTGGTCGACGCCGGTGCGTCGATCACGGTGGCCGTCGACTCGGAGGCCACGATCCGCTCGGCCGTCGCCGGGGGTGTCGGCTCGGTGCTGATCGACGTCGACGTCGGGCTGCCCCGCTGTGGCTGCCAGGTCGACGAGGCCGGGGCGCTGGCCGATCGGGCCAGGGCCGCCGGGCTCGAGGTCCGCGGGGTCATGGGCTACGAGGGGCACCTCATGATGGTCATGGACGCCGACGAGAAGCGGACCAAGGTCGAGTCGGCCATGGCCCGGCTGCTCGAGGCCAACGAGGCGGTCGGGGGCGACGTGGTGTCGGCCGGCGGCACCGGCACCTATGCCGTCAACACCTGGGCCAACGAGATCCAGGCCGGCTCCTACTGCCTGATGGACACCCAGTACGCCACCCTCGACGTGCCGTTCGAGATCGCCCTGTCGGTCGTCGCCACCGTGGTCTCGGTCAACCGGCGGGGCTGGTTCGTCGTCGACGCCGGGCTGAAGGCGTTCGGGATGGACCACGGCAACCCGACGTCGCTGTTCGGTGAGCTGTTGTTCTGCTCGGACGAGCACTCGACGATCCGACCGGACGACCGGGGCATGCCCGCGGTCGGCGATCGGGTGGCCCTGCTGCCGGCCCACGTCGACCCGACGGTGGCCAAGCACGCCGCCATGTGGGTGGTCGACGGCGGAGGCGGGGAGGCGCTGGCCGACCGACCGGTCGTTGATCGGTGGCCCGTCGACCTCCGGCACTGGTAGCGAACGAACTCGCCCGCCTGTCGATCGATCCCCGTCGGCGGTGACCGTTGACGTGGCCGCTCGAGACGTGCGGCCGGCGTGATCGCCACGGCACCACATCGGAGCCGGCGACGTTCGCCCGCCAGGCCGAGCTCGGCCGAGCTGCTCCGCAGCGAGGACTCAGGCGCCTCGGCGGACGTCCTCGGCCACGCCGGGATCCGGCCGGAGGCCGAGGATGCGGCAGGTGGCCGCGGTCAGCTCGGGCCGGTTCATCGTGTAGAAGTGGAAGTGGCGGACGCCCCGCTCGGCCAGCTCGCGGCACTGCTCGGCGGCGACGGTGGCGGCGACCAGTTGGTGCACCTCGGGTGCGTCGCCGAGATCACCGAACAGCGCCGGCATCCAGGACGGGATCTTGGCCCCGCACCGCTCGGCGAACGAGGCCACCTTGGCGAACGAGCCGATCGGCATGATCCCGGCAACGATCGGGACCGAGATGCCGGCCGCCCGGCAACGATCCTGGAACCGGAGGAACGTGTCGTTGTCGTAGAAGAACTGGGTGATGGCGCGATCGGCGCCGGCGTCGACCTTGGCCTTCAAGTTGTCGAGGTCGGCCTCCGGCGAGGCGGCCTTCGGGTGGACCTCGGGGTAGGCGGCGACGGAGATCTCGACCCGATCGCCGGCCCGGTCCCGGATGGCGGCCACCAGCTCGGCCGCCGAGGCGAACCCGTCGGGCAGCCGCCCGGACTCGTCGGCGCCAGGCGGCAGCTCGGCCGGCGGGTCGCCGCGGAGGGCGACCACGTGGCGGATGCCCCGCTCGAGGTAGGCGTCGACCACGTCGAGCGTCTCGCCCCTGGTGGTTCCGACCGTGGTCAGGTGGCCGGCGAGATCGATCCGGGTCCGCTCCGCCAGCTGCTCCAGGGCCCGGATCGTGCGCTGCCGGTCGGAACCGCCCGCCCCGTACGTCACGGAGGCGAAGCGGGGCCCGAGCGGGGCCAGCTGGTCGGCGGTGTCGAGCAGCCGGTCGAGTCCCTGGTCGGTGGCGGCCGGGAAGAACTCGAACGACACCTCGAGGTTGGAGCGGATCGGCACCGCGGGCCAGGGCCGGCGGGCCAGCCGGCTGGCGGCGTGCTCGATGTCGGGGGAAGACGATGGGGAGGTCATGGTGAGGCTTCCGCGTGTATCGGCGCTCAGCCCTCCGGGCTGAACGGGTCGGCGTCTGGGTCGGGGCTCGGGGTCGGCGTGGTGGCGGCGTCGGGCTTGCGGGCGCTCCACAGCCCGGTGGTGAGCAGGTCGTCGGCGGTGCCGGCGCCCGCCGGCGACGGCACCAGGTGGTGGGTCTCGAAGCCGCTCAGACCGGCTCGATCGAACCAGGCCGCGATCTCCCCGTCGTCGAAGCCGAGCCGGCGGTGGGCCTGCTCGGTCACCAGGCTGGCGAGCTGGTGCGGTGCGAAGTCGACCACGATCAGCTGGCCGCCCGGCCGCAGCGTCAGGGCGACCTCGGCCACCGCCGCCGCGGGGTCGTCGAGGAAGTGCAGCACGTGGTGGGCGATCGCCAGGTCGACCGTGCCGGCGGGGACGTCGAGTGCGTAGATGTTGGCCTGGCGGACCGAGCAGTGGTGCAGACCCCGCTCGGACAGGTTGGCCCTGGCCACCTTGAGCATGTTGGAGCTCAGGTCGATCCCCAGCCCACGGTCGATCCGGTCGGCGAACAGCTCCAGCATGCGGCCGGTGCCCGTGCCGATGTCGAGGAGGCGGCCTTTCGGTTCGTCACCGGCTCCGATCGTGGCCGTCGTGAGCAGCGCCGACTCGACCTCGGCGTCGTCGACGTGGAGCGATCGCACGCTGTCCCATCGCTCGGCCACCCGTTCGAAGTACTGGCTGGCGGCGTCGGCCCGGTCGGCCCGGATGGTGGCCAGGCGCTGGCGGTCGGCCTCGACGGCGGGGTCGGTCGGGTCGAGCAGCGCCAGCAGCGTGGAGAGCATCGTGTGGCCCGGCTCGCGGCGGACGTGGCCGTAGTAGGCGTTCGTGCCCTCGCTGTGGCGATCGAGCAGCCCGGCCTCACACAGGAGGCGGAGGTGTCGGCTGACCCGGGGCTGGCTCTGGCCGAGCACCCGGCACAGCTCGGACACGGTCAGCTCACCCTCGTCGAGGACCGCGAGGATGCGGAGGCGGGTCGACTCGCCTGCGGCCCGGAGGGCGGACAGCACCGTGTCGAGGTCGCCGGTGAGCGGGGGTGCAGGCAGGAGGTCCATGACTGCTTGCAAATATAAAGATATGTACATGGAATGGCAAGCGCGGGCCCTCGGACCGCAACGGTGGTGGCCGTCGGCGCGCCGCCCGGTGAGGGCGCCCCGCCGGGCGCCGGGTCGCGGTGCGCCGCCCGGCGGCGGGTCAGCGCCCGAGATGGAGGCCGTCGCCGGTGAGCGACAGCTTGGGTCCGTACTTGGGGGCGCCGCCGGACGATTTGGCCAGCCGCAGTATCCGCCACCGGTGACCGGCCCACGGTTCCAGCAGCTCCAGCATCCGGGCGTCGGTTGCCCGCGGCTCGCCGGCCAGGGCCCACGACACCGTGTTGGGCAGGTGGAAGTCGCCGACGGGGACGGCGTCGGCATCGCCCATGGCCACCGCCGTCACCATGGCTGCGGTCCAGGGTCCGATGCCTCGGACCCGCTGGATTCGGGCCTTCACCTGCTCGGGCGTCCGATCGGTCAGATCGCCCATCCTCGGCAGCTCCCTGGCCACCCGGATCAGCGTCTCGGCCCGCTTGCGCTCGACGCCGAAGCGGTGGAACTGGTGGTAGCCCATCTCGGCCACCCGCTCGGGCGGGGGCAGGACGAAGCCCCGGGCCGGGCCGGGCGCGGGGTCGCCGTGGTGCTTGGCCAGCAGGCGGCGGGCCTGGACGGCGTTGCGGATCTGGACCTTCTGGCCGAACACCGCCCCGACGATGGCGTCCCACGGGCGATCGGTGCGAGCCAGCAGGAACGGGCGGCGGCGCCACAGGTCGCCGAGGCGGCCGGCCGGTGGTCGGAAGCCGGTGAGGTCGTCGTCCGAGCCGAGCAGCCGAGGGGCCTGCTCGAGGAGCCAGTCGGCCCCGGGGCCCCAGGCCTCGGCCTCGATCAGGTCGTCCCGCCGCCGGTCGAGGGCCAGCGTGCCCGGGCCGTCGGGTGTGCGGGTGGCCCACAGGGCCTCGGTCGGGCCGACCATGACGGGGTTCTTGGCTCCCCGGACGGTGCCGCGCAGGTCGATCGACGTCGGGATCGTCAGCGTCCGGGTTGGCACGGATCCACTCTACGACGGCGCCGCCGTCACGGGCCGGTCGCCGTTGCGGTCGACGAGCCGCCGAGCAGCGAGTCGAGGACGCCGTCGACCTCCTCGGCCACGCCGACCCGGCCGAGCGGCACGGCCCGGTCGGCGTCGTCGTCGGTCAGCTCGACCAGCTCGTCGAACAGGGGCCGAAGCGGGTCGAGGAAGCGGCTGAGCCGGGCGTAGACGTGGCGATCGTCGTTGGCGAACCGGTTGACGTGGAACCGGTGGGGGAAGCTGACGGTCAGCTCGCCCTTGGCCCGGGTGACGGCGACGTACAACAGCCGCAGCTCCTCGGCCAGCCCGTCGTCCTTGCCGAGCGCCATCTCGGACGGGATGTTGCCGTCGGCCGCGTTCAGCAGGTGGACCGCCCGCCACTCGCAGCCCTTGGCCGAGTGGATCGTGCTCAGCGTCAGCCACTCGTCGTCGAGCGACGGCGGGACCACCTCGCCGATCCGGCCCGGTGGGTCGAGGGTGATCTCGGTCAGGAACCGGCTCCGGGACGTGTAGCCCCTGGCCGCCGTCGCCAGCCGGTCGACATCGGCCAGCCTGGCCAGGCCGTTCTCGTAGCGGGCCGGGAAGGTGAGCCGGCAGAACGCCCCGAGCCGATCGATCTGCGGACCAGGCTCGAGCCGACCGCCGGCGCAGTCGGCGAGCGCCGCCCGCAGCTCACCGGCCTGCTCGGCCGCCTGGCTGGGGAACCGCCCGATGCCGTCGACGAGCCGGGCCAGCGGGTCGGCCTTCGGCTTGTTGATCCGCAACTCCTCGGCCAGGCGCCTGGCGGTGGCCGGCCCGACGCCATCGAGCGAGCGAAGCACCCGGTGCCAGGCCAGCTCGTCGGCCGGGTTGTCGAGGATGCGGAGCAGGGCCAGCAGGTCCTTCACGTGTGCCGTTTCCAGGTAGCGGAGCCCGCCGTACTTCACGTAGGGGATGTCGCGTCTGGCCAGCTCGAGCTCGAGCCCGTCGGCGTGGTGCCCGGCCCGGAACAGGACCGCCTGGTCCCGCAGGTCGATGCCCCGCTCCCGGGCGTCGAGGATGCGCTCGGCCACCAGACGCGACTGCTGGGTCTCGTCCTCGCAGCACAGCAGTGTCGGGCGGGTGCCGGTGACCATGGTCGACCAGAGCCGCCGAGGCTTGGCCACCGGAGCCCTGGCCCCGTCGAGCAGCGCGTTCGCCACCTCCAGGATCGGCATGGTCGACCGGTAGTTCTGCTCGAGCACGATCGAGGCGGCGCCCGGGTGGGTGGTGGGGAAGTCCCACAGGTTGGCGGGGGTGGCGGCCCGGAACCCGTAGATGGCCTGGGCGTCGTCGCCGACCGCGCAGACCTCGGTGTCGTGGCCGACCATGGCGGCGACGATCTCGGCCTGGAGGGCGTTCGTGTCCTGGTATTCGTCGACCAGGATGTGGTCGAACAGGCAGCGGAGCGCCTCGCCGACCGGGCTGGTCGTCATCGCCCGCCAGAACAGCAGCAGGTCGTCGTAGTCGAGGACCCGGTTGGCCCGCTTCGCCGCGGTGTAGGCCCGGACCAGGGACCGCAGGTCGTCGACGTGGGGGGCACACCACGGGAAGTCCTCCTCGACCACCCGATCGAGCGGGCGCTGGGTGTTGACCATCCGGGAGTAGAGGCTGTTGATCGTCTCGGCCCGGGGGAAGCGCTTGCCCCGTTGGGCGAGCCCCTCGTCGGCCCTGATGAGGCCGAGCTGCTCGATGCTGTCGCCGTGGTCGAGGACCGTGAAGCCGTCGGGGATGCCGGCGGCCGATCCGTAGTGGCGGAGCAGGCGGTTGGCCACCGAGTGGAACGTACCGCCCCACACCTGTCTGGCGGACGGACCGACCAGCGCACCGACCCGGCTCACCATCTCGGCCGCGGCCCGGCGGCTGAAGGTGAGCAGCAGGATCCGCTCGGGATCGACGCCGCCGTCGAGCAGCGAGGCGACGCGGCCGACGACGGTGGTGGTCTTGCCGGTGCCCGCCCCGGCCACGATGAGCAGCGGCGAGCCCCGGTGGGTGGCGGCCGCCAGCTGCCGGGGATTCAGCCCGGCCAGTGCGGCCGGGGGAGTGGACGAGGGCGCGGAGGGTGGGGAAGGAGGCGGCATACCGCATTGACGGTAGTGATCGCCGGTGACAGCCAAGACCGGTGCCGGCGGGTCGCCCGTTGGCTCAGCGCTCCTCGCGGGCCCAGAGCCGGTGCGCCAGCACGCCGTTGCGGGCCTCGACGGCGGCCAGGGCATCGCAGATCGTGTCCTCGCGGTAGCGGCGACCGATCACCTGCACCGCAGCCGGACGGTCGTCGACCAGGTCCATCCCGATCACGCCGGCGGGCAGGCCGAGGTAGTTGATGCCGGTCGAGTAGATGGCCGAGTCGAAGAGGTCCTTCACCTCGGCCAGGCCACGGCTGTCGTAGTCGTGGTCGTACATCGGCCGCATCAGGAACGGCGACAGCACCAGCGGGTGCTCGTCGAGGAACAGGTTCCATGCCCGCATCAGGCGGGTCCGGTCGGCGAAGCCGGCGATGTAGCCGTCGAGATCGGTCAGCTCGGAGATGTCGAAGTACCAGCCGAAGATGTCGTTGATGACCGGCGACCCGTGCTCCTCGATGGCCGGCGCCAGGGCCGAGCGCATCTCGGTGGCGAACGTCGAGAACCAGCCATTGGCCGCCTCGATCACCGGCGGTGGGTCGGCCCGGACGACCCGGTAGCCGGCGTCGCCCAGCTGGGCGGCCGCCCGGTCGATCAGCTCGGCGATACCGGGGTGCAGGTCGTAGCCGGCCGACTCGGTGGTCACCGCGACCGTGATCGGCCCGTCGAGCGGCTGGCCGTCGAACGGCACCGGTGGTGACAGCGGGTCCCGGGGGTCCGGCTCGATCATCACCCGGGTGGCGGCTCGGACATCCTCGGCGTGGCGGGCGATGATCCCCTGGACGGACATGACCTGGGCCAGCGGCCCCCGCTCGGCCGAGGCGGTGCCGTTGAACACCGGTACCCGGTTGCTGGTCGGCTTGACCGTGGTCACGCCGTTGGCCATGGCCGGGAACCGGAGCGAGCCGCCGATGTCGTTGCCGTGGTGGATCGGACCCATTCCGGCGGCGCAGGCCGAGCCGGCGCCACCGGAGGAGCCGCCGGCCGACACGGGATCGCCCCACGGGTTGTGGGTGCGCCCCCGCAGCGGGTTCTCGGTCGTGCCTCGCATCGAGAACTCGGGCACGTTGGTCCGACCGATCACGATCGCCCCGGCCGCAGTCAGGTTGCGGACGAGCGGGGCGTCGTCGCTGGCGATCAGGTCGGCCATGGCCGGGACGCCGTTCGGATTGCTCAGCCCCGCCTGGTCGATGTTCTCCTTGATCGTGACCGGGACGCCGTGGAGCGGGCCGAGGGGCCCACCGGCGGCCACTGCGTCGTCGGCCGCCCTCGCCGCCTCGCGAGCGTGATCGGCCAGATCGACCGTGATCGCGTTGAGGGCCGGGTTCCTGGCTGCCACCCGGTCGAGGACCGACTCGACGGCCTCGCTCGGCTTCACCTCGCGGCGCTGGATCCGGCCGGCGAGCTCGACCGCCCCGGCCCGCCACAACTCTGCTTCGCTGCCCATCGGTTCGGTCTCCTGGTCGACGTTGACTCAGGTCTACCTGCCGGTTGGGCGGCGCCGCAAAGCTGTGGCCGGGCCGGTGCGATGGCCGGGACGGCCCGGCTCAGGGGGCGGCCAGCTCCGGTGGTACGTCGGAGTCGATCACCGAGCAGTGCCAACGCGACTCGAGCCACCGGCCGTCGACCCGCTTCCAGATGATGGTGGCGATGCAGTCGAAGGTGGCGACCGACGAGCCGACGGTGAGGGTCTGGCGGAAGTCGAGGACGCAGTAGCCCATCGAGTCGGTCTCGACCGCCTCGTAGCCGGTGATCTCCGAGTCGGTGTCGGCGCCCATCGTGTCGAGGGTGGCGAACAGGTTGTGGAACCAGCCCTCCCACTCGGCCCGGGTCCGGATCGGGACCGATCCACCGTCCGGGGCGATGTCGATGATGCCGTGGTCGTCGTCGCAGAGGGCGGCCAGGGTGTCGAAGTCGTGGTCGCGGACCGAGCGGAGCAGGGTCACGGTCTCGTCGTAGAACGGCCGGCCGGTGAACTCGGCCGGCGGGGCGTCGAGGGGGGAGCGGGGTCGGGTGTCAGGATGCGGCATTGGTCTCCTCCTTCGAGAGCCAGAACGAGGCGGCGATGCTCGGCTTGTAGCCGTCCGCAGCGCTCACCTTCTGGGCGATGATGGCGAGCAGCACCCCGTAGACGGCCTTGGACGAGATGTCGGCGAAGCTGTAGATGAAGCTGCGGACGACGACGCCGTTGGCCGAGGCCGAGATCTGGGGCATCAGGTAGCCGAGCGGATAGATCGTCCAGGACACGAGGAACAGGATCCAGACTGCGTTCAGCAGTCCGGTCACCGAGCTCGGGGCCAGTTGCTTGGCGTCCTGGATCGACTGGTAGGCGACCCACAGCAGCCAGAGGTAGAACACCGTGCTGATCGCACCCCACAGCCAGTACTGCGTCCCGCCGTCGATCTCGTCGAACTGGCCGATGTAGCCGGTCCAGATCATGGCCAGGCCGGCCACGACGAACGAGACCCAGCGACGCAGGAACACGGCGCCGCTGAGGCCGCCGACGATGAGCAACTGGGTGAGCAGGACGGGGACGTCGATGCTCCAGTTCATGTAGCGGAAGCCGTTGGAGAACAGGGAGCCGGTTCTCGTGTAGTTCTCCCCGTCGAAGCTGAAGGTGTTGGTCCACTGCAGAGCCAGGAGACCGAGCTCGAAGGTGGCGGACACCATGACGACGCCGGTCAGGACCGAGAGGATCCGGTAGCGCGGGCTCAGCGAGCCGGCGGTGGCGATCGAGTAGACGAGCACGGCGGCGAACACTGCGGCGGTGAGCGTGAAGATGCTCAGCACGAGCTCGTACTGCGTCGGCGAATAGTCGTAGAGGTTCTCGAAGGTCAAGGTGGCGTCTCCGTCGTAGGGGGCCACCGTCGCCTACCCGATGGACACGCGCCTCAAACCGGGATCACTCGAATCCATGCGGCCGCCGCGAGGGCGACCGGCGATCGACTCAGTCGAGCAGACCGGTGATGATGAACTCGGCCCGGCGCTGCCTGGCTGCGGTCTCGGCGTCGTCGTCGTCCGACGCCCCCTCCTCGCCACGGGGGTCGGCGATGATCTGGTCCGGGTTGACGCCCTGGCCGAGCCAGTAGTTGATCACCGCCTGGGCCCGGGCCCGCGACACCTCGAGGTTGATCTCCTCGGAGCCGACGGCGTCGGTCCGGGTCACCACGGTCACCGAGGCCTGCGGGTTCTGGCGAAGCAGCAGGGTGCCGAGATCGAGGATCGGGAGGAACGGGGTGGCGATCTCGATGCTGTTGAACTCGAAGAGGATGACGTCCTCGACGAACAGCGGGGCGCTCTCACCCGGCTGGATCGTGACCGACGGGTCGATCGTGTACTCGTTGACCACGTTGTCCGGGCCGACGACGGCGGCCGCCCGCTCGACGATCAGCTGGGCGATCTCCTCACTCGGGACGGCGCCGGTCAGGTAGACCACCCCGCCCCGGAAGAAGGCCTGGCGGTTGCCGTCGTTCATCGGCTCGGCGCCGTCGCCGGCGCCGCTCTCACCGTCGGCGGTCTCGCCGTCCTCGTCGACCTCGACGGTGACGGTCTGCGAGCCGTCCTCGTCGGCGGCGTCACCGGTTGCGTCGTCGGTGCCGGCGTCGGCCCCGGCGTCCGTGGCCCCCGTGCCGTCGTCGGTCGTGGTGCCGGTGGCCTCGCCGTCGCTGGCGTCGTCGGCGTCGGTCGCCCCGTCGTCGGTTGCGGTCGGGCTGGCGACGTCCTCGCCGGCGTCGTCGACATCGGCGGCGTCACCGGTGGTGGCCGTCTCCTCGCTGTCCCGGTTCGAGGCGACGAGGTAGCCGGCGGCCGCCGCACCGCCGAGCACCGCCAGCCCGAGCAGGGCCAGCAGCACGGTGGCCAGGCGCGACCGGCGCCGGGGGGCGACGGTGGCCGGCGCCGGGCCGACGGCCGTCGGTGCCGGGTCGGTCGCCAAGGCCGGGGGCGAGCTGGCCCCTGCCGCCGATGCCGATGCCGATGCGGTGGCTGCGGTGGCCGCCGCCGTCGGCGCCGCGATGGCCGCCGTCTGGTCGGACGGCTCGTCGGACTGCGGCTGAGCTGGTGCCTCGGTCTCCTCCGGGGCCGCCACCTCGGCGTCCTCCGGCGGCTTGGGCGGCAGCTGCACCTCTTCGGTGCTGCGACCGGCCCAACTCGGCAACTCTTCCAGCTCGCTCATCGAGATCACTCCCGTCCCGCAACCTTGCCACCGCGTGGATCGACCCGGCGGTGGGTGAACCTCCAGCCTTAGACACGATACACGAGGGATCGCCGCGCTACTGAGGGCGTTCGACCTACTGCGGAGCGTCAACAACCATCCACATGGGCCTGGTTGCCCACGGGCTGGAACCGATCGCCGGCCCTGCACCAGAGTTGGGCCATGCGAGTCCCCACCGATGTGCTGCAGGCCCTCGTCGCCGAGATCTTCGGCCGTGCGGGCTGTTCGACCGCCGAGGCCGACCGGATCGCCACCCATCTGCTGGCCGCGGATCTGGCCGGCCACCCGAGCCACGGGGTGGTGCGGGTCCGCGGCTACATCGAGCTGCTCGGGGCCGGTGGCGTCGTCGCCGACCAGCAGGTCGAGCTCGTGTCCGAGAACGACACGATGACCGTGCTCGACGGCCGCTACGGGTTCGGCCAGACCGTGGGCGAGCAGGCCGTCGCCGTCGGGCTGGAGAAGGTGGCGTCGTCCGGGGTGGCCGTCGTCGCCCTGCGCCACGCCGGTCATCTCGGCCGGATCGCCGACTGGGCGCTCGCCGCGGCCGACGCCGGGATCGTGTCGATCCACTTCGTCAACGTGACCGGGTCCGGCCTGGTGGCGCCGTTCGGCGGTCGGGAGCGCCGGTTCGGCACCAACCCGATCGCCATCGGCATCCCCCAGCTCGATCGCCCGCCCATCCTCATCGACTTCGCCACCTCGGTGGTGGCCGAGGGCAAGGCCAGGGTGGCGCTCAACGGCGGCAAGCCGGTGCCGGCCGATGCGTTGGTCGGGCCGGACGGCGAGGCGACCGGCGACACCGCCGTGCTCTACGGCGAGCCGGTCGAGGGACGGGGCCCGGACCC
Source organism: Acidimicrobiales bacterium (assembly GCA_028285495.1). Taxonomy (GTDB): domain Bacteria; phylum Actinomycetota; class Acidimicrobiia; order Acidimicrobiales; family SZUA-35; genus JAHELU01. The sequence goes on along the minus strand of JANQPB010000011.1, from coordinate 43,052 downwards.
ACGCCGTGGCCCGGGCGCACTGCGGGCGATGGGCGACCAGAAGGGGTCGGCGCTGGCGCTGGCGTGTGAGATCCTGGCCGGCGTGCTGACCGGGTCCGGGGTCAGCGGCGACATGCCGTTCTGCAACGGCATGCTGTCGATCTACCTGTCGCCCGACCACTTCGGGGCCGCCGGGTTCGTTGCCCAGGCGACCGAGTTCGCCGACCACGTACGGGCTGCGGCCCCCTCGGCCGACGCCGTCAACGGCGGGGTTGCCGGCGACGGGGTGAAGGTGCCGGGTGACATCGAGCGGGCCCTTGCCGGCGAGCAGCGGGCCAACGGGATCGACCTGGCCGACGGGACCTGGGACGACCTGCGCCTCACCGCCGAGAAGGTCGGCGCCGAGTTCCCGGCCCTCTGACCGCCGCGGTCGAGCGCCTCGGCGCGACCGCTCAGATCAGGGGCCAGGGCCAGCGATGGCCGCCGGTGTCGTCGTCCGGGAATGCGCCGGCCTCCAGGAGCGCCTTGGCCCTGGTCATCGTGGCGTCCATCTCGATCCGGTCGAGGAGGCAGCTCAACTCGACCGGCGGTCCCTCGTCGACGAAGCGGGTGAGCGCCTCGGCGATCTCGTCGGGCAGCTCGTGGCCGCAGTAGTCCCACATCACGGTTCGGAGCTTGAACTGGGCGTGGAAGGCCAGGCCGTGGTCGATCCCGTAGATCCGACCGTCGCGCCCGAGCAGGCAGTGCCCGGACTTCCGGTCGGTGTTGTTGCCGACGATGTCGAGCGCACACAGCCGCTCGAGGTCGGCCCGGCCGATCCCCTCCTCGTGGAGGCTGAAGTAGTGGTGCTCGAACTCGGCGTCGACGAACGCCTGCACGGATCCCTCGCCGAAGGGACCGATCCCGATCGTGGTCGGCGGGATGACGTCGAACCCGAGTGCGTCGGCGAGGCGGTACATCGCCACCTCCCGCTTGTAGAGGTCGGGCGGGAAGTCCCAGAGGGGACGCTCGCCCCGGCCCGGCTTGTAGATCGCCTGGTGCGAGCGCTCGTCGTCGCTCACCGTGACCAGCAGCGTGGCGTTCGAGCTGTTCGGCATCCGGCCCTCGACCTCGATCTCCCCGGTCTGGAACAGGTCGATCAACTCGTCGGTCGGCAACCCGAACGCTGCGCCACCGCCGAGCTCGACCGGCTCGTCTGAGCCGGCCCCGATCGACTCGCCACCGCCGTCGGTCATCGATCGAGCATCAATTCAGGCGGGGGCAGGCGTGGCCGCTCGGGTCGAGCGGCTGCCCGCACAGGCGGCATGGCGGCCGCCCCTTGCTCATCAGCTCGTCCGAGGTGGCGATGAAGTTGGCGGCATGGGCGACGCCGATGTGGGCCTGGATCTTCGAGCCGTCCGGCTCGTCGTCGAGCAGCGCGTCGAGCTCGTCCTCGTCGGACTCGGTGGCGACGAGCTCCTCGATGACCAGTACCACCCTGGCCTCGGCCTCGTCGACCCCGACCGCGATCTGGCCGACCGTCCACCGGGGCTGGGCCGGTTCGGTCAGCGGGGTGGCGGTGGCCGGCTCGGAGCTGTCGGGGAGATCGTCGAGCACGCCCTTCAGGAACTTGGCCAGCGCCTCGACCTGCTGCTTCTCCAGCTTGACCGTGACCATGTCGATGGCGTCTCCGACCTGCAGGTAGAACACCCGCTGCCCGGGCTCGCCGACGGCACCGGCGGTGAAGTGGGTCACCTCTCTGAATTCGAACGAGTCGGTCATGATCGGATCCTGGTGGTCGTGAGCGGCCGGCGTCGGTCCTTCGGTCGGGTCGGGTCAGCTCGGGACCAGGGTCTTCAGATCATCGCCCATCGAGTTGACACTGAGCACGATCGGACCGCCGAATCCGTAGGTGATGGCCGAGACCGAGCATTGGCCGATCACGATCCGCTGGAAGAGATCGAGGTGTGTGCCCATGGCGTGGGCGACGGCGGCCTTGATGGTGTCGGCGTGGGAGACGGCGACGACCGTCTGGCCGGGATGGGCGTCGACCAGCTTGTTGAGCGTGGTCACCATCCGTTGCTGCATCTCGGCGAACGACTCGCCCTCGGGGAACCGGAAGCCGCTCGGGTACCGCTGCACCTGGTGCCACTCGGGCTTCTTGGCCAGATCCGACAGCTTGCGGCCGGTCCAGGAGCCGAAGTCGGCCTCGATCAGCCCGCGCTCGACCTTCACCTTGAGCCCGAGCGCGGCAGCGATCGGGGCCGCGGTCTCCTTGGTCCGCTCCATCGGTGAGGCGTAGACCGCCTTGACCCGGCGCTTGCCGAGGGCGGCGATCCGCTCGGCCGCCCGCTCGGCCTGGGCGACGCCCTCGTCGGCCAGGTGGAGGCCCTTGGCTCGACCCGGCAGGATCGCACCGGTGGTCGGCGTCTTGCCGTGACGGACCAGCAGCACGAGGGTGGGCTTGGACTTCGGGGTACGGGCCACCATCGAACCCTATCCTCACCCGGTGGTGACCGACTCGCCCGCAGACTCGCCCGCAGACTCGCTCGGAACCATCGCCGCCGAGGTGGCGGCCTGCCGGGCGTGTCCTCGTCTGGTCGAGTGGCGGGAGCGGGTGGCGGCCGAGAAGCGGGCCGCCTACGCCGATGAGGTCTACTGGGGTCGGGGCGTTCCGCCGTTCGGCGACGCTGCGGCCAAGGTGGCGGTGATCGGGCTGGCCCCGGCGGCTCACGGAGCCAACCGGACCGGGCGGATGTTCACCGGCGACCGGTCCGGCGACTGGCTGTACCGGGCGATGCACCGGGCCGGGTTCGCCAACCAGCCGACGAGCGTTTCGCTCGACGACGGACTGGAGCTGACCGGGGCCATCGTCACCTCGCCGGTGAAGTGCGCGCCGCCGGCCAACAAGCCGACGACCACCGAACGGGACACCTGCCGCCCGTTCCTGACCAGGGAGCTGGCCCTGGTCGACCCGACGGTGTTCATCGCCCTCGGCGGCTTCGCCTACCAGGCGTTGGCCTCCCATCTCAAGATCCGGCCACGACCGAAGTTCGGGCACGGGGTCGAGGTGCCCGTCGGCGACGGTCGGGTGGTGCTCTGCAGCTATCACGTCAGCCAGCAGAACACGTTCACCGGCAGGCTGACCGAGGAGATGCTCGACGCCGTGTTCGCTCGAGCGAGAGACCTCGCCGCCGGGGGTTGAGCCCCTCTGGAGCGGGGAGGGGGAGGGGGAGGGCCTCGGGGAGCCTGCCGGTTGTTGTTTCTGACCGCATAATCGCGAAACGCACCCTCACTGGGTCGTTCACCCGCTGGCGACGGCTCGGCCCGACCTCCCATCGCAGCCGGCCGCTGGCGTCTTCGGTCGGTGCCCGGCCGCCGGCAACTCGCCGTTTCGCGTCTATGCGGCGCCAGTCAGGTAGTACGACGGGCCGGTGTCTCGGCGTTTCGCGTTTATGCGGCGCTGGCCGGGTCTGTGGTCGGTGCCCGGCCGCCGGTGTCTCGGTGTTTCGCGTTTATGCGGCGCGGGGCGAGGTAGTGCGACGGGCCGGTGTCTCGGTGTTTCGCGTCTAGGCGGTCGGAAACAACAACCCACACGCTCCCGACGCGGAGGTGTCGCCGCCCCGTCGGGGCCGAGCCCGAGGCGGAGCGCTAGTCTCGGGAACGATGGTGCAGCGGTGCGGACACCGGGCGATCGGGCGGTTGGCCGGCCTCGCCGTTGCCTCGGCGCTCGTCCTCGCCGCCTGCTCGGACGAGGAGCCGCAGGACTTCACCGCCGACAACCGCACCGGGTTCCTGGCCGCCTGCACCCAGCCGCTCGAAGACTCCCGTACCATCAGCGCCGTCTGCCAGTGCGTGTTCGACGAGACCCAGGCCCAGCTCACCTTCGAGGAGTTCCGAGCCATCGACGCAGAGCTGGTGGCCCAAGCCGCCGCCGACGACGACGTCGAGGGGGACCCGGCCCTCCCCGACGACCTGGCCGAGATCATCGCCGGCTGCCTCATCGCCGAGACCGACCTGTAGCGGCCGAAGCCACACCGCCGCAGCCACACGGCGAAGAGGTCGGCTCCGAGGCCCGCGGCTACTCTGAGCCTCGATGACCGACACCGCAGCGGGCGCCGGCGCAGGCGCAGGGACCAAGCCGACCAAGCGCTGGACCTTCCAGTGGAAAGAGCTCTACGACGAGGTGATCACCTCGGGCCTGTGCACCGGCTGCGCCGGTTGCGTGATCGCCTGCCCCCACGACGTGATCGGCTACGAGCACGAGCCGGGGGCCTACAAGCCCTTCCACCTCGAGGAGGAGCTCGGCACGGACGACTGCGTCCACGGCCAGAAGGGCTGCACGTCCTGCACCCGGGCCTGCCCCCGATTCCGCAACTGGGAGACCGAGGCCGACGATCACCTGTTCGCCCGCACCCGCGAGCCGGACGAGATGGCGGGCATCTACAAGGACATCCTGCTCGTCCGAGCCAAGGACGACGCCGTCTACGAGGCCGGCCAGGACGGCGGTCTCGTGTCGGCCATCCTCATCTGGTGTCTCAACAACGGGATCATCGACGGTGCCCTGGTGTCGATGCTCGAGGGCGGGGCCGCCGGCTGGAAGGCCACCCCCGGCGTGGCCACCAACGCCGAGGAGGTCCTGGCCGGCGCCGGGAGCCGCTACACCTACTCGGCCAACACGATCGCCTTCGACGAGGCCATGGAGAAGGGCCTCGAGAGCCTCGCCCTGGTCGGCATGAGCTGCCAGACCTCGATCGCCCCCGTGATGTGGCACCGGCGGGTCGGCAAGGTCTCCCGGCCGATCAAGCTCAACATCGGCCTGCTCTGCTCCAAGAGCTTCGACGATTCCCTCTTCGACGAGCTGTTCTGGCTCAAGTACGGCCTGAAGAAGGAAGACATCGTCAAGATGAACATCAAGGGCGTCTTCCAGGTCTGGATGCGCAACGGCGACTACCACGAGATCAATCTCAAGGAGTGCCACGCCTGGACCAGGGAGGGCTGCAACCACTGCCCCGACTTCGCGGCCGAGCACGCCGACATCTCGACCGGCGGCATCGGCGACGAGACCGACTGGACCCTCACGATCGTCCGCACCGACCTCGGTCGGGCGATCATCGACGCCATGATCAGCGATGGCGTGATCGAGACCCGACCGGGCGACGACGATCCCGGTGCCGTCGCCCTCATGCACCGGCTGGCCAAGAAGAGCCGGGAGCGCTGGCCTGGCTGGGCCAACGGCGAGGCCAGGGTCGGCCTGCCCGACCCGGTCAAGAAGTAGCGACCCGGCCTCCGCCTCGTCGCCGGCGGTGCCGGCGGTGCCGGCGGAGAGGTCGCCCGGAGAGGTCGACCAGTCAGCCCGGTTTGCGGCCGAACGTGCGGGTGAGCGTGTTCGGCACGAAGTCGGTGTTCTCGACGTCGACGAAGCCGGCGGTCCGGAAGTACCCGATGCACTCGTCGACCGTGTGGGACCGGCCGCCGCTGCCGTAGTGGATCTCCGCCATCCCCCAGAGCGCGGCGTCGAGCGGCCCGACGCCATCCGAGTCGAGCGTCTCGCCGATCAGGTGCATCTCACCCCCGGGCTCCAGCGCATCGAACGTCTTCGAGACGACCTTCTGGATGTTGGGCCCGTCGTAGATCGGCAGGTTCGACGCCATGACCGCCACATCGCACCCGGTCGGCAGCGGGTCGTTGATGAAGTCGCCCCCCATCGTGGTCACCCGATCGGTGACGTCGTTGCGCTCCAGGTACTCCTCGGTGACGACCGTGACCGCCGGCAGGTCGAACACGACCGCCTCGAGACCGTCGAAGGTGCTCACCGCATTGATCGAGTAGGCGCCCGAGCCGCCGCCGAGGTCCATCATCTTGCGCCGCCCGGTCAGGTCGACCGTGCGGCAGAACCGGCGTCCGGCACCCATGCCGATCGAGTACGTGGCGGCGTGGTAGCGGCGGGCCCGCTCGACGGTGATCCCGTCGTACAGGCCGAGCTCGCTCGGCGGGCTCGGGTCCTGGAGCCGCTCGGTGAGGTCGAACCAGGCCGGCACCTCGCCCCGGGTGAACGTCATCCACGGACCGGCGAAACGCTCCGACGTCGAGACCATGAACGTCTCGCAGTCCGGGGCGTTGACGAGCCGACCGTTGTCGTCACGGCGGAGCAGGTCGAGGGCCAGCGCCACGACGACCAACCGCTCGGCGTTGAGCTCGCTGATGCCGGTCGCCGCCGCCACCTCGGCGATGGTGCCGGCGCCCTGGGACACGTGGGTGAAGAGGTCGAGGTCGATGGCGGCGTAGAACACCGCCGTTTCGGTGTAGGCCCTGGCCAGCCGCTGCAGCCTGGTGGTGTCGATCCGGCTCACGATGCCCCTCCTCCTGGCGGACGGCTCATTCGTCCGGCCCGAACAGCTCGCCGAGCTCGTCGGCGAAGTCGTCGGCCAGGACGGGCGAGCCGGACTCGACGGACACGTCCGGAGCCTCGTCGTCGCCGATGGCGGCTGCGACCGAGGCGGCCAGCGATGCGGCGAAGCCGGCGGTGACGCCGATCGGCGTGCCCTCGACCTGCTCGCCGAGGTGGTTGCTGACCTGGCAGCGACCGTCCGAGGTGATCTGGAGCACGGTGCCACAGTAGTCGGGCAGCTCGTCCGGGCTCTCGGCCAGGGCGATCAGGCCGAGCTCGTTGCGCAACACCGCCTCGTGCTCGAACCCGGCGCCATCGAAGTGCACCATCCCGTCGGCGACGGCGATGGGGAAGCCGGTGTCGGTGCCGTCGGGGAACAGCGAGTTGGGGAGTGCGGTCGTCCAGCTCCAGTCCTCGATCAGGCCCTTGGCCGTCACGATCGAGAACACGATGTCGATCGGGGCGCTCAGGCAGGCAAGCGACAACACGACGTTGCGGGCCGCAGCCAGCACCGCCGGCCTCGACCCGGCGATGCCGAGCGGCCCGTGTGAGAGGTTGGCCGTCACCGGCACCCACGGCAGCTGGCTCATCTCCCGGATCGGGCCGTGCAACTCGGTCGGGATCCGGTCGGGATCGTCGAACCGGGGCTCCCAGGGGATCGTGGCGTAGGCGAGGGCAACCCGCCCGAACAGCGGGTGCTCGCGGGGTCGGTCCCACAGGCCGGGGTCGAGCCGCTCCAGCCGGCTGCGCAGCTCCTCGGGGTCGGGGTGCAGCCAGCGATGGCGCTCGGCCACCTGGATCCTGGCCTCGCGGATCGTCTCGAGGAACGCCCACCAGCGACCGTCGAGGCCCGCGTCCTCGGCCGCTGTGGAGAACAGCGTGCCGAACCGGGGGCTGCGGGTCTGGGTGCTGCCGTTGTCGGCGGCGGTCGTGAGGTCGGGCACGACGATGGCGCCGGGACGGCGTCGGCTGGCCTCGATCGCGGCCAGCCTGGTCTCGGATCCGGGGGCGGGGCGGGGTGGGCGCACGGTGAAGCAGGCGCTGCCGACGTTCAACACCGAGGCGTCGAGTGGCGTCGCCTCGACGAGCGGGATCTCGTCGACGTGGGCCTCGGCCGTGCCCGGCACGACGATGACGCTCAGGTCGTCGTGGACGATGACGGCGAAGCCGACCTCGCTCTCCGACTCCTGGAACTGGAACGAGCCGACGTGCAGGTCCATCACCGACCCGGAGGTCAGGCCGGCCACCTGGCGCATCTCGAGCAACGGCGACGGGGGCGGCTCCTCGTCGTCGATCGCCGGCGTCGGCTCGTCGTCGATCGCCGAGTTCGGCTCGTCGTCGTCCGGCAGGTGGTCGATCGCCGGCTCCGGCTCGAGGTCATCGGCGGCGGCCGGCGGTTCGGCCCCGGGATCGACGGCCCCGTCGAGCAGGTCCTCCGGGTCGGTGGTGTCCGCCGGGACGCTCATGAGGTGGTCGGCAGCTCGTCCGGCATCAGGGCCGTGCCGCTGCGGCGCTGGGCGTCGATCAGGTCACGGTCGCAGCGCCAGCACAGGTACTCGATCCTGGTCGACAGGATCGACAGCTGGGTACCCCTGGACTTCTCGACGATCGCCACCGGGGCCGGATAGAGGTTGCCGGCCCCGCAGCGGGGGCAGCGCTGCTCTGGGTCGCGGTGCCAGGAGGCCCCGCACGCCTCACACCCGATCAGGATGAGCTCACCGTCGGGCCGACCCGACAGCCGCTCCAACTCGCCGCACCCGGGGCAGGAGATGTCGGCCCCGTTTCCAGCCGTGTCCACGACTGCGACTTTACCCAAGGTGGCGTATCGAGGGGACGCCACCTTTCGGCTATCTTGATCCATGTCGACATCGACGGAGCCAGCCGGGCGACACCCGGAGCAACACCATCCGAGCCGGCTCCGCCACCCGAGGTCGCTGCCTCGTCGGCAACCAACCAGTCTTCGTCGGGCCTATGATCGACCGGTCCCCGCCAGGACCGCCGCCGATCATGGAACTCCATCCGCCGCAACTGCCCGACGCGCCCGCCCGGCCCTCCCCCGACCCACTGGGGGAGCGGCCGGGCCCGCGGCGTGCCCGGGGCCCGGCCGATCGGGCCAGGCGGGCGGCGATGCTGGCCGTGCTCGGCATCCTCACCCTGCTCGTGCTGATCGCCGGCTTCGTCGCCTGGGAGGTGCGGCGATTCGGCCAGATCTCCCGCGTCGACGTGGCCGCGGTTCAGGCCCCGACCGGCGGCGTGGCCAACTGGCTCCTGGTCGGGACCGACAGCCGCGCCGGGATCAGCCCGGACGAGCCGAACGCCGGCGCCTTCCTCGGTGAGGTGGTGACCGGGACCCGTACCGACACCATCGTGGTGGTCCGGGCCGACGGGTCGAGCGGCGCCGTCGACGTCCTGTCGGTCCCCCGGGACCTGTGGGTGCCGATCGACGGCGTCGGGACGGGTCGGATAAACGGCGCCTACAACGGCGGCTCCGCCGGCCCCGGGGGGCCGCAGCGGCTGGTGACCACCGTCGAGGCCGCCCTCGGGATCGAGATCAACCACTACGCGGAGGTCGACTTCGTCGGGTTCCGGGATGTCGTCGACGCCCTCGGTGGGATCACGATGGACTTCCCCAACCCCGCCCGCGACGTGAACTCGGGGCTGGTGGTCGAGATCGCGGGGCCGAACCGGCTCGATGGCGAGCAGGCGCTCGCCCTCGCCCGCAGCCGCACCTACGAGGAGCTGATCGACGGGGCCTGGCGGGTCGACCCGACCGGCGACATCGGTCGAACGGAGCGCCAGCGACTGCTCCTGGCCCGGATCGTCGACGCCGCCGGTTCGGCGGTCGGCCCGACCGGGGTGCTGACCATCGACCGGGTGCTGGCCGCCGGCGCCGAGAGCATGGTCCTCGACCGGGGCACGAGCCTGTCGGCCGTGCTCGACCTCGTCCGGACGACGGCCGCCGTCGGTGCCGACGGGGTCACGAGTCATGCCCTGCCCGTATCCGATCACGTCACCGGTGGCGGCGCCCAGGTCCTCGTGTTGCGGGAGGCCGAGGCCGCGGCGGTGCTCGACCGCTTCCGATAGCGGGCCAAACGGGCTCGGCGGTCGCTGCGGTCGGGCCGGCCCTCAGAGGGTGGCGATGAGGGCGGCGGCGATCGCCGCCGGGTCGCCGTCGTCCGGGGTGACCCGACGCTCCGGGTCGACCGGCGCCTCGTAGGGGTCGTCGATCCCGGTCATGCCGGTGATCTCACCCGCCCTGGCCTTGGCGTACAGGCCCTTCGGGTCGCGGCTCTCGCACACCTCGAGCGGGGTGTCGACGAACACCTCGAGGAACGGCAGATCGGCCGTCGCGTGCAGCTCACGCACCAGGTCGCGGGCCGCCCGGTACGGGCTGATCAGCGGCACGATGGCCACGACGCCGGCGTCGCAGAACAACCGGGCGACGTGGCCGACCCGCCGCACGTTCTCGTCGCGGTCCTCGGCCGAGAACCCGAGGTCGCCGTTGAGGCCGTGGCGGAGGTTGTCGCCGTCGAGCAGGTAGGCCGGGCGGCCGGCCGCCAGCAGCTGGCGCTCCAGCTCGACCGCGATCGTCGACTTGCCCGAGCCGGACAGGCCGGTCAGCCACAGCGTGGCCCCGGCGCCGCCGGCGGCTCGCCACCGGTCGGCCCGATCGACGTCGGACGGGTGCCAGACGGTGTTGGCGGTCTTGGGTGCACCGCCGTTGTCGGACAACGACTACTCCGTATCCCTGATCATCCCGGCGCCGACGGTGACGTTGGTGGTCTCGTCGACGAGGATGAAGCTGCCGGTGGTCCGGTTCCGCTCGTAGGTGTCGACGAACAGCGGCTGGGTGGTCCGCAGGCGGACCCGGCCGATCTCGTTCAGCGACAGCGACGTGGTGTCGGGGTCACGGTGCAGCGTGTTGATGTCGAGCCGGTACCGGAAGTCCTTGACCAGCGCCCTGGCCCAGCGCGTGCTGTGCTTGATCGCCAGCTTCGAGCCGGCGGTCAGCTGCGATGCCTCCGACATCCAGCAGACCATCGCCTCGAGGTCCTGGGTCGGCGTCGGCTGGTTGTTCACCCGGCAGATCATGTCGCCACGGGAGATGTCGAGATCGTCCTCGAGCAGGATCGTGGCCGCCATCGGGGCGTAGGCCTCCTCGACCTCGCCGCTCGGGCCGATGATCGACTTGATGCGGGTGGTGAAGCCGGAGGGCAGCACCGCCACCTCGTCACCCGGCTTCATCACGCCACCGGCGACGGTGCCGGCGTAGCCCCGGAAGTCGTGGTGCTCGGTGCTCTGGGGGCGGACCACGTACTGGACCGGGAACCGAACGTCGACCATGTTGCGGTCCGAGGCGATGTAGACCTCCTCCAGGTGGTGGAGGAGCGTCGAGCCGTTGTACCAGTCCATGTTCACCGACCGGTCGACGACGTTGTCGCCGTGCAGGGCCGAGATCGGGATGAAGGTCAGGTCGGCGATGTCGAGCCGGGTGGCGAACTCGATGTACTCGGCCCGGATCCGCTCGAAGACCTCCTGGTCGTAGTCGACCAGGTCCATCTTGTTGACGGCGAGGACCAGGTGCGGGATGCGCAGCAGGCTGGCCAGGAACGAGTGCCGCCGAGACTGCTCGATGATGCCCTTTCGGGCGTCGATGAGCACGATCGCCAGGTCGGCGGTCGAGGCGCCGGTGACCATGTTGCGGGTGTACTGGATGTGCCCAGGGGTGTCGGCGATGATGAACTTCCGCTTCGGGGTGGTGAAGTAGCGGTGGGCGACGTCGATCGTGATGCCCTGCTCCCGCTCGGCCCGCAGGCCGTCGGTCAGGAGCGCCAGGTTCGTGTGCTCGTCGCCCCGGGAGGCCGAGGTGGCCTCGATCGACTCGAGCTGATCCTCGAAGATCGACTTCGAGTCGTACAGCAGGCGGCCGATGAGCGTGCTCTTGCCGTCGTCGACGGAGCCGGCCGTGGCCAGTCGCAGGAGATCCATGATTAGAAGTACCCCTCCTTCTTGCGGTCTTCCATCGCCGCTTCGCTGACCCGATCGTCAGCCCGGGTGGCGCCCCGCTCGGTCAGTCGTGTCGCCGCCACCTCGTCGATCACCTGCTCGATCGTCGACGCCGGTGACTCGACGGCGCCGGTGCAGGTGGCGTCGCCGATCGTGCGGAAGCGGACCAGCTTCTCCTCGACGGTCTCGCCCTCCATCGGCTTGAGGAAGTCGGTGACGCCGAGCCACATGCCGTCGCGCTCGAAGACCTCGCGGTTGTGGGCGTAGTAGACGGCCGGGATCTCGATCTCGTCGTCTCGGATGTAGTGCCAGATGTCGAGCTCGGTCCAGTTGGAGATCGGGAAGATCCGCATGTGCTCGCCGGCCTTGTAGCGGCCGTTGTAGAGGTTCCACAGCTCGGGCCGCTGACCCTTCGGGTCCCACTGGCCGAACTCGTCACGGAACGAGTAGACCCGCTCCTTCGCCCTCGCCTTCTCCTCGTCGCGGCGGGCGCCGCCGAAGAGGGCGTCGAACCGGTGCTCCTCGATGGCGTCGAGCAGGACGCCGGTCTGGAGCCGGTTGCGGGAGGCCCGTGGGCCGGTCTCCTCGACGGCCTTGCCGGCATCGATCGCGGCCTGGACCGAGGCGACGACGAGCCGGATGCCGTTCTCGGCGACGACCTTGTCCCGGAAGGCGATGACCTCGGGGAAGTTGTGGCCCGTGTCGACGTGCATGATCGGGAACGGCAGCGGTGCCGGGGCGAAGGCCTTCAGGGCCAGGTGCAGGACCACGATGGAGTCCTTGCCGCCCGAGAAGAGCAGGCAGGGCCGCTCGAACTCGGCGGCCACCTCACGGATGATGTGGATGGCCTCCGACTCCAGGTGGGCCAGGTGCGACACATGGGTCTTCATGACATGATCCTCGGTCGTTCTCGACAAACCCTTACGCTCAGGGTCTCGGGGGCGGCATGGTGGTGGAAGGGCCGCCCTTGGCGTATCGCCCTGTCAGAAGCCCTCCTGAACCAGCAGGCGCTGTCCCTCGCCTACAAAGCGTATCAACGGGGCCGGGTGGTTCGGCCGTGGGAAGATCCACCCGCCTGGCTGTCGAACGTAGTCCGACCGGATCGGGTCACCTCGCCGCTGGGCTCGTCTCCGGTTCCGCTCAGGTCGCGGCCGGATCGCGTCGATGTCGATCGGTATGGCGATGCCAGTGCGCCAGCTCGATCCCCTCGATCAGCCTCCGCTTCCGGGTCCGGACGACCGTCCGAGGCGAGTGCTGTTCGTCTCGTCGTCCGGCGGGCACCTGTCGCAGCTCCTGCAGCTCCGGTCGTGGTGGGCACACCACGAGCGACAGTGGGTCACGTTCGACCTGCCCGACGCCCGGTCGAAGCTCGAGGGCGAGATCCTGATCCCGGCCCACCACCCGACGACGCGGAGCGTCAAGAACCTGCTCCGCAACCTGCCGTTGGCGGCGTCGGTGGTTCGTCGGTTCCGGCCGGACGTGATCGTGTCGAACGGGGCCGGCGTCGCCGTTCCGTTCTTCCTCGTCGCCCGTCTGCTGCGGATCCCGACGGTGTACCTCGAGGTCTACGACCGGATCGACTCGAAGACCTTGAGCGGGAAGCTGTGCGCACCGCTGGCCTCGTTGTTCCTCGTCCAGTGGCCCGAGCAGCAAGCGCTCTACCGGGACAGCGTGCTCGTCGGGCCCCTCTATTGAGTTCCGAGTTCAGGTGAGCGTGGAAAGGCGGTCGATCGATGGCGGAACGGCGGCGGATGGCCGAGCAGGAACAGGCGCAGGTCCTGGTGGCGGTCGGTACCGACCACCACCCGTTCGACCGGCTCGTCGGCTGGGTCGACGAGTGGGCGGCCGAGCACCCCGAGTCGGCGGTGCTGATCCAGCGGGGCACCTCGGCCCCGGGCGAGCACTGCGCCACGATCGATCTGCTGCCCCACCCCGAGCTGTGTGAGCGGTTCGCCCGTGCCGACGTCGTGATCAGCCACGGCGGCCCGTCGACGGTGATGGACGCCCGGATGGCCGGCCGCCTCCCGATCGTCGTGCCCCGCGACCCCGACCGGGGCGAGCACGTCGACGATCACCAGCAACGGTTCGCCAGCCACCTCAAGCGGCACGAGCTGGCCGAGGTGGCCAACGGTCGGGCCGAGCTCCATCGCCTGCTCGACGAGGCCACCGAGTTCCCCGAGCGGTTCAGCCTGCCGATCGACGAGCGCACGATCGGCGGGGTGATCGAGTTCGGGCGGGTCGTCGACGAGCTGCTCGGCACGACCACCCCGGTCGTCCCGTCGTCGCCGGCCAACGTCGCCGCCGACGCGCCGGCGGCCGAGTCGGCCGTCGCCGGGGCGGAGTCGGCGTGAGCGTGGACGGCGGCGCGGAACGCGTCGGGCCCCGCTCCGTTTCGGTCGTGATCGCCACCCGGGACCGGCCCGAGCTGCTGCGTCGCGCCATCGACGGCATCCGGGCCCAGCGCCACGACGACGACGTCGAGATCATCGTCGTCTTCGATCGCAGCGAGCCCGACCGCTCGCTCGAGACCGAGCCGGGCCAGAGCCCGAGGATCGTCGTCACCGGCAACGACCGGACACCGGGGCTTGCCGGCGCCCGCAACAGCGGCATCGACAAGGCGGCGAACGCCTGGATCGCGTTCTGCGACGACGACGACGAGTGGCTGCCAGGCAAGCTGCAGGCCCAGTTCGACGCCGTGGACGCGACGCCGGGGGCGATCGCCGCCTGCACGGGTGTCCTGATCCGCTACCGGGACGTCGACACACCGAGGCTGCCACGAGCGGACCGCCTCGGCTTCGACGACTTCTTGCGCGATCGGATGACCGAGGTCCACCCATCGAGCTGGCTGGTCCGGCGCCAGAGCCTGGTCGACGACATCGGTCCCGTCGACGAGGACCTGCCCGGCAGCTACGGCGAGGACTACGACCTGCTGTTGCGGACGGCCCGCGTCGGGGCGATCGCCGTCGCCCCCCAACCGCTGATCCGGGTGTGGTGGCACGGCGGGTCGTACTTCTTCGAGCGCTGGAAGACGATCGACGACGCGCTCGACCACCTCGTCGACAAGTATCCGGAGCTCCACCGCCACCCGGACGGGCTGGCCCGCATCCGAGGTCAGCAGGCGGTCGCCCGGGCCGCGATGGGGCAGCGCCGTCGTGCCCTCGTGACCGTCGGGCAGATCCTGCGGCTCCGTCCGACCGAGAAGCGTTGGCCCCTCGCCCTGGCCGTCGCCGCCGGCCTCCCGGCCGACCGGGCCCTCGCCTGGGCCCACCGCCTCGGCCGCGGCATCTAGGATCCCCGACCGTCGCCGCCCGGCGCGCTCACCGGGCGGGAATGTCGTCGACCGAGATCAGCTGAACGCTCAGGATGTGATCGATCAGGCGACGTCGACGGTCGGTGGCCTCACCACCCCGCTCGCCCCGCAGGCCCTGCACACCGGCCGAGCTGAGCCGGGCGCAGAGGTAGTCGAGCTTGCGGTCCAGCTTCTTCAACGACCAGCCGAGCTGGTGGGCCACCTCCGCGTTCGGCGGCAGCTCGTGGTGGGGGGCGCCCGGGTCGCGCAGCCGGGTCTCGGCGAACAGGGCCAGCATGGCCCGCTGCTCGTCGTTGAGGGGGATGATCCCGAACTCCGCGGTCGGCTTGCCCGTCCGCTCGACGTCACCGGCGCCGAACGTCGGGGCGCTCGGGGTGGCCGGGGGCTCGGGCAGCTCGAACGCCACCTCGTAGTTCGACGGCCCCGCGGTGAAGCGGATCGTGCCCGTGGCCACCGTGATCGGGTCGGACGTGCCGGGGGGCAGCAGCGTCTGCTGGCCCGAGTCGGCCACGACGGTCAGCTGGGCAGATGAGCTCCGATTCTGGAGCCACCACGAGCCCTCGTGGAACACGAACGCGCCAACGGTTCGGCTCATGAACTCGTTGCGGTCGTCGAGCACCACGACGGCCGATCGGCCGAACGTCAGCTCATCACCTGGGCTGGCTTCGTACCGTTCGTCGATGAAGTCGAGGACCAGCTGTTGTGGGATCATCGCCCCTGGCCGAGCCGGGCCGCGAACCGTTCAACGCCCCACGCCGTAGTGGGGGGTACCCCCGATCGACGCGGAGGATGGTCGTGGCGTTGAATCGGTAGCATGCAGCAGAGGAGGCGAGCGGGAGGCGAGCGCCGGTGCGTGGCGACAATGTAGCAATCCCCGGACTCGCCGACCTGACCGAAATCGGTCGTGGCGGCTTCGGTGTGGTCTATCGGGCCACCGAGAACGAGCTCGGCCGCGAGGTGGCGGTCAAGCTGCTGTCCGGCCCGCTCGACGAGCGCAGCCGCACCCGGTTCGAGCGGGAGCGACGGGCCATGGGGGTGCTGTCCAGCCACCCGAACATCGTCACGGTGTTCCGCAGCGGCACGGCCGGCACCGGCGAGCCGTACCTGGTCATGGAGTACCTGCCCGGCGGCTCGTTCGCCGACCGGCTCCAGGCGACCGGGCCGGTGCCGTGGCACTCGGCCCTCGCCATCGGCGTCGAGCTCTGCGGGGCCCTCGAATCGGCCCACCGGGCCGGTGTCCTCCACCGTGACGTCAAGCCGGGCAACATCATGGTCGACGCCCTCGGTCGGGCCCAGCTCGGCGACTTCGGGATCGCCAGGCTCGACGGGAGCCCCGAGACCAAGAGCTCGGTGATCACGGCCAGCGTGGCCCACGCCCCACCCGAGGTCGTCGCCGGCGACAAGCCGGACGAGCGGTCCGACGTCTACTCGCTGGCGTCGACCCTGTTCGAGCTGATCAGCGGCTCCCCGGCCTTCGTCCGGGCGACCGACGAGTCGATGATCCCGCTGTTCGCCAGGATCGTGAACGACCCGACACCCGACCTGCGCCAGCGGGGCGTGCCAGACGCCATGGCCGTGGTGTTGGAGCGGGCGATGGCCAAGCAGCGGGAGGATCGGCACCCGTCGGCCGCCGAGCTCGGCCAGGCCCTCCTCGCGGTCCAGCGCAGCCTCGGG
Organism: Acidimicrobiales bacterium; assembly: GCA_028285495.1. Taxonomy (GTDB): domain Bacteria; phylum Actinomycetota; class Acidimicrobiia; order Acidimicrobiales; family SZUA-35; genus JAHELU01. The sequence continues at coordinate 26,712 of JANQPB010000011.1, read as the reverse complement.
CTCCCCGAGGCCCGCCTGTGGCTGGCCGGCGACCAGCCCGTTGCCGCCGACGACGCCGGGTCGACCAGGACGGTGTCGCCGCCACCGTCGTCGGGTGACCACCCGCCGCCCGGGTCCCCGCCTCCCGGCCAGTCGACCCCCGACCCCGGGGTGCCGGCCCCGTCGATGCCGGACCCGTCGTGGCCCCAGCCGGTCGCCCCGGCTGCGGCCGCCGGATCGATCCCGCCGGCCCCGCCGGCCACCCCAGGTCCCGCCCCGGCTGCGCCGCCGGGCGACTACCCCGCCCCGGGCCAGGACGCCGGCCACGCCGCTCCCGCCCCGCAGCCGTTCGCCGGCCACACCGGCCACTCGGGCCACGCCGGCGGATCGGGCACCGGCTACCTGCCTCCGCCAACGGCCGCCACCCCGGGCACCAACACCTCTGGCCCGATCGAGCCGCCGAGCTCCCCGAGCCGCCTGCCGTGGTTCCTGGCCGGGGCCGCCGCCCTGGTGCTGGTCGTGGTCACCGCAGTCGCGGTGGCCAGCCGCAGCGGCGACGACGAGGAGGCCGGCGGACAGCAGGTCCAGACGCTCCAGGGCGACGGCGAGGACGGCGACGCCAGCAGCGGCGTGACGATCGACGACGCCGGTTCGCCGTCCGGTCCCGACTCGAGCGAGCCGGATGTCGAGGAGTCGACGACCACGACGACGACGGCGCCGACGACCACCGCCCCGACGGTGCCGCCCCGCTCGGCCCTGCTGGCGAACCTGCCGAGCCTGCCGTCGACCCAGGGCCCCTACACCGACTTCAAGACGATCTCCGATCCCGACCGCTCGTTCGTGGTCGACGTCCCGTCCGAGTGGACCGACGTGCTGCCGACCGACGGTCAGGTCATCGTGTCGCCGGACAACAACGCGGCGCTGGCCGACGCCAACATTCCCGGTGGGGTGGTGTCCGGCAGCCAGGGCATCGGGGTGTGGGACGCCGACTTCTTCCTCGACGCCCTGATCGAGAACGCAGCCGACGCCGACGATCCCTGCAGCCCGGTCGCCCGCGACCCCTATGACGACGGCGTCTTCGACGGGCTGTTGTACGCCGAGCTCTGCAACGGCGGCGAGCTCCTCGTCGTGACCGTCCTCGCCTCCGACCCCAACCGCCTCACCGTCTTCCTCGTCTCGGCCCAGATGACCGACGAGCGGGACATGGCGGCCTTCCAGGAGATGCTCGACAGCTTCATCCTGCTCGATCCGTCGCTGTTGCCGGTCGTCGAGTGAGGGCCGAGCGATGAGCACCGGCGATCTCACCAAGGAGCTGATCGACACCACCACCTGGACCGACGACGCCGTCCAGCGGGCCGGCATCCCGATGATCGACGCCTGGATCGCCTCGGTCGGTGGTGGCCTCGGATCGTTCGCCCTCGCCCACGTCCTTCGGGTCGCGGGGCTGCCGATCGAGGGGTTGACCGTCCTCGGCGACGGCGCCGACCCGATCCGCACCTACCGGTACCTGGCCCGCAACTCGCAGATCCCCGAGGACGAGCGACTCCGCTCCGACGCCGGCTCGACGATGGACAACATCTGGGGCTTCCCCAGCTACGCCTGGCGTGAGGCCGTTGCGGCCAAGGGCCTCGGGGCCAAGCTCGCCCCCCTGTGGCAGGTGATGACCGAGCCGCTGCTGAGCGACTACTACACGCCGAGAGCCGGCCAGGTCTACGAGTCGGTCGAGCGCGAGCGTGAGCGCATCGGTTGGCCCCAGATGCTGCAGCTCGGCGTGGTCAGGATGATCCGGCCACGGGCCGGCGGCGGCTACTTCTCGATCCTGACCCCGCCGAACCAGACCGCCGACGGCCCGACCAGACGGATCGCGTTCCGGAGCCGGTTCGTGCACGTCGCCGTCGGCTACCCGGGCCTCAAGTTCCTGCCCGACCTCCAGGCCTACCGGGAGACCCACCGCGACTACAGCCGGGTGGTCAACGCCTATGAGCCCCACGACCAGGTCTACGAGGAGTTGCTGCGCCGCCCGAGCACGGTGCTGGTGCGGGGGAGCGGCATCGTTGCGTCCCGCATCCTCCAGCGCCTGATCGACGACCGTGAGCGACGCGGCGCCCAGACGACGATCGTGCACCTGTTCCGCAACTACGTCAGCGGGCCCCAGGGTGACTCACCCACGTTCCGCCGGCCGGGCGGCAACGGGGTGGCGTACCAGGGCTTCAACTTCCCGAAGTCGGCGTGGGGCGGCCAGCTCAAGGAGCAGCTGGAGCGCCTCGACGGGCCGGCCAGGGCCGACCTGATCGGCAAGATGGGCGGCACCAACACCCCGCGCCGGGCCGACTGGCTCGAGCAGCTCGAGCGGGGCCGGGCCCAGGGCTTCTACCTCCAGCGCGTCGGCACGGTCCAGCGGGTCGAGCCGCGGCCGGACCAGACGATCGCCACCGTCATCAAGGACCCTCAGGGGGGCGAGCACGCCCTGACCGCCAACGTCGTCATCGACGCAACCGGCCTCGAGTCCGACATCGGTGAGAATCGGCTGCTGGCCGACCTGCTCGACCACGCCGGCGCCCAGCGCAACGCCTACGGCCGCTTCGAGGTCACCCCCTCGTTCGAGCTGGCCGGTACCCGGTCGGAGCCGGGGCGGCTCTACGCCAGCGGTTCGATCACGCTCGGCGGCTACTACGCCGGGGTCGACTCGTTCCTCGGCCTGCAGTACGCAGCGCTGGCGATCGCCGACGACCTGGCCGGCGCCGGGGCCGTTCACCCGATCACCCCGATGCGGTCGTTGTCGGAGTGGTGGCGGTGGGTCAAGAACCGCCCGCCCAGCACCCTCGGCTTCCCGTCGGCTGCGCCCCCCACTCCGGCGGTGGCCCCACAGCCCGGCGGCCACCCGGCCCCGCCGCCACCTGCGCCGGGGCCCCAGCAGCACCCCGGCGCCCAGCCGGGCCGGCAACCGGGCGCGCCGTCGTGACCCCGACCCTGATCGGACGCATCCAGTCCCGCCTGATCGTCGTGACCGTCGTCGGTTTGATCTGGACGATCCTCGTCGTCCCGTTCCTGCCGGCGGGGGGCGCCGACCTCGGCACCGTCTACGGCATGACCTTCCGGGCGGTCGTCTACACCGCCATCGTCGGCGCGATCGTGTGGGAGCCGCTCTACCACTGGCTCCAGCAGTACCGGTGGGAGAAGGACTGGCCGACGGGGCTCGGGCTCGTCACCGGCATCCCGGAGGGCCTGGTCGTCCTCGCCCTGCTGCAGGCGAGCGGGCCGGTTCCCGGCGGTGCGTTCCTCGTGCACTTCACCACCACCTGGCTGCTCGTGTGGTTCGTGGTGAACGGTCCGGTCCGGGTGCTGCTGCCCCGCTGGAGGTTCCGTGGCGGGCGATTCTTCTAGCCTCCCGCCGGGCGCCCCGCTCGGTGCCGCCGGTGCGACCGGATCCGGCGTCGGCGGCCTCGACGTCGGCTTCCTCGACGATGGCGCCGCCGCCCGCAACCGGCTGGCCCGCCGCCGGGCCACCCAGGGATTCGCCGTGTCGGCCGCCGTCACCGCGGCCTGGGTGGTCGGGGTCACCGCCAGCGGCGGCTGGGGTCGGGTCGGTGATCATCTGGTGGCCTCGGCCACGATGGTCGTCGGCAGCTTCGTCGCCGGCGCCACGCCGCAGGGCGGCGGCGCCGTCGCCTTCCCGGTGTTCACCAAGGTGCTCGACGTCCCGGCCGAGACCGCCCGGTCGTTCTCGCTCTGCATCCAGGCGGTCGGCATGTCGTGTGCGTCGGCCGCGATCGTGCTCGGCCGCCGACCGGTCGTCTGGTCGGCGGTTGCGCTCGGTGCGCCGACCGGGATCGTCGCCTTCGTCGTCACCCTGCTCGTCGCCGGCGACCGCAGCGCCCCCTTCTGGCCGTCCGACCTGCCCGGCCCGTACGTGAAGCTCACGTTCACGCTGGTGGTGGCGGCCATGGGGTGGGCGGTGCTCGTCGGCCTGCGCACCCCGATCCGCTCCGTGGCCGGCGGCCTGCCCGCCATCGAGCCCCGGCTGCGGGTGGCGCTGGTGGTGGCCGGGCTGCTCGGTGGGATGGCCTCCGCCCTCGTCGGCTCCGGCTCCGATGTCTTCATGTACCTGTTCGTCGTGGTGCTGTTCGGGGTCCGGGCCGGGATCGGGGTGCCGACCAGCGTGGTCACGATGGCCATCGTCTCGGTCGCCGGCTTCCTGGTGCTCGGCCTGCTCGACGGACAGCTCCGGGTCACCCTCGACGCCGCCGGAGCGGTCATCGCGGTCGGCGGCGAGACCCTGGCCGAGCCGCTGTCCAGCCGGCGAGGCGACCTCTACGGGATGTGGCTGGCCGCCGTTCCCGTGGTGGCCTGGGGGGCGCCGCTCGGCGCGTTCGTGGCCAGCCGGATGTCCTCGCGGGCCCTGGTCACCCTCGCCCTCACGGTGGCGGTAGCCGAGGTGGTCAGCACGGTCGTGTTCCTCGACCAACTCCGCACCGACCCGGCGCTCGCCGCCTACGGTCTGGTCGGCCTCGTCGTCGCCATCGGCGGTGTGATGGCGCTGGCCGCCAACCGGCACCGGCTCTTCGGCCTGCCACCGGTCGACCTGTCGACCCGGCTCACCCGCTCGTCGGTCGAGGCCGCGCCCGACTACCAGCGCAAGCTCTCGAAGCCGAGGCTGCCGACGAGTGCCCCGGGGGTCGGCCGAACGAGTGACCCGACGACCGATGAGGAGCCACGTGGACGGAATAGCTGACTACCGCTTCGTCGAGCGCCTCGGCGAGGGCAACCACGGCACCTTCTGGCTGGCCGAGCCGCCGGCCCGCCTCGGTCGTGGCGACGGTGAGCTGGTGGCGGTCAAGACGCTGGTCCAGCAGGCGACCGACCAGGACTTCGCCCGGATGGCCAACGAGCTCCGGGTCTACGCCGCCGTCGACTCGCCCCACCTGGCGCCGGTGCTCGACGCCGGGCACCAGCAGGGCTGCCTCTACTACGCCACCACCTACTACGCCGCCGGCTCGCTCGGCGCCCCCGCCCGCCCCCTCGAGCGGGGTGAAGTCGTCCGGGCCGTGGCGGACGGGGCCCGGGGCTCCCATGCGCTGCACGAGGCCGGCATCGCCCACCGCGACATCAAGCCGGACAACATCATGCTCGAGCGGGTCGGCGAGCACGGCGCCGGATCCGGGGGGTCGAGCGGCTCCGGCCTCCGGGCCCAGCTGGCCGACCTCGGGCTGGCCCAGGTGCTCAACCCCGGCCAGACGGTGACCGGGATCGGGCCCGTCGGCACGATCGAATACCTGGCCCCCGAGCAGGTCCAGGGCCACCAGGCGTCCAGGGCAACCGACATCTGGGCCCTCGGCGTGACCCTGCACCGCAGCCTCACCGGCCGGGGCGTCTACCCCGACTTCCCCGTCGGGTCGCTGCTCGAGGCCCTCCGCCACGTGACGACGAGTCGTCCTGCGGTCGACGCCGAGCTCGACCCGGTCGTCGGGGCCATCGTGGCCCGCTGCCTCGACGAGGACCCCGGCGCCCGGTTCCCGACCGGCGACGAGCTCGCCGCAGCACTGGATGCGGTGGTGGCATGAGTGGCCCGACCGCGATGGACGACTTCGGGGCCAACGTCGAGGCCGGAGAGGGAGCGGTGGCCCGCTGGGAGGTCGGCCTGGCCGTGGCCGCCGGCGCCGACGGGCGGGCCCTCGATCTGCTGGCGGCGCTGCAGGGCGAGCTCGGACCCGAGCCGACCTCGGGCGACCTCGTCGCCCTCGTCCGCAACGATCCACGGTTCAACGTCGAGCGAGCCGACCTGGCGGTCGCCGTCTGCACCCCGGACGGCATCCGGGTCTTCGTCCGTGGCCGGGTCGAGGTGCGGACCGAGACCGATGAGCTGATCGCCGGCCCCGAACCGATGGAGCGCGACCTGCCGGAACCCCGGGCGCTGTGGATCGGGGGCGGTGGCCCGCCGCGGTCCCAGGGCCATCCGGTGCTCGACCTCCGCCGCGGTGTGGTACCCGGTCGAGGCGTCGTCCTGCATCGATCGGTGTGGCCGGCACCGAACGCCGACGACCGGTCGGCGAGCGACACCGGGGCGCCGGCGACGGCGGGGGAGCCCCGAGCCGCCACCGCTGCGCCGGCCCCCGAGGTGGATCCGACCAACCCCGGTCAGGTCGCCCTGCCGCTGGCCAAGGTGGCGGTCGTCCCGCCGGCACCGCCGGGGGTGTCCGAGGGTGGGCCGGCCCCGATCCCGGTGGCGTCGTTCGAGTCGGTCGACTGGGGTGAGCCGGTCGAGACCCGCGAGCCGCTACCGGTGGCCACCCAGCAGAGCGAGGACATCAACGCCCGCGCCTCGGCCGAGCAGGTGATGGGCATCCGCTGCAGCCGGGACCACTTCAACAATCCGAAGGCCGGCTACTGCCAGGTCTGCGGCATCTCGATGGTCCACCTGACCCACCGCCTCGAGCCGGGCCCTCGCCCGACCCTCGGGTTCGTGGTGTTCGCCGACGGGGCGACCTACGCCGTCGACCGTCCGTACCTCATCGGTCGCAGCCCGAGCCCCGGCGCCGACCGCGGTCTCACGCCGCTGGCGACTCAGGACGCCACCCAGAGCGTGTCACGGGAGCACGGTGAGCTCCGCCTCGATGGCTGGGACGTGCTGTACGTCGACCTCGGGTCGACCAACGGGTCGTACCTCTGGAGCCCGCAGGCCCAGACGTGGACCCCGCTCCGACCCCACGAACCGATGATGCTGGCCTCGGGCATGAGCATCTCGGTCGGGCGGATGACGTTCGTCTTCCAGGGAGCCTCGAAGGAGGTGGGGGCCCGATGACCTCGTGTCGGGGGTGCTCCCGGGTGACGCCGCCCCGCGATCATGATTGGGTTGAACCATGAGCGACCACGACGACCGGGCCGACGACGACCAGGAGCTCGCCGCCTGGGTGCCACGGTCGGCCGCTCCCGACTCGGGCGACGCCACGGAGCCGGGCTCGGCCGCGGGGTCGGACGGGTCGGAGCCGACCGAGGAGACGGCAACGGCGCCGGACGATCAGCCTGGCGCTGCCGCACCGCCGGCCGGCGGGCCGCTCGACCACGGGGCCACCCAGAGCTTCCCGCCGCTCGGCCCGTCGGAGCGTCCCGGATCGGCGGGCGTGGCCGGGGGGTCCGAGCCGTCCGGCCCCGCAACCCCCGCCGACCCGACACCCTCGTGGGTGCCCGACTCGTCGTCGACGGGGTCGTCGCCCCGAGCGGATTCGCAGCCGTCGCCGGAGCCGGGCTGGGCCCCGCCGTCGGGTCCCGCATCGTCTGCGCCGGGTTCGTCGTCACCGCCGTCCCGGCCGTCGGCCGCACCGACACCCCCGCCGCCGTCGACCCCGGATCCGGCGGCGGGGGCGCCGACGGCCCCGAATGCGTCGCCGCCCGCGAGCCCGCCACCGGCCCCGAATGCGCCGCCACCCGCGAGCGCGCCGCCGGCCCCGAATGCGTCGCCACCCGCGAGCCCGCCACCGGCATCGGCTGCGCCGGGGCCGTTCTCGCAGCCCGGGCCCGCCGTCCGGCCGCCTCCCGCGCCCGGCCAGGCCCTGCCGCCTCCCGCGCCCGGCCAGGCCCTGCCGCCCGGCGCCCCGCCGCCCGGCACCCCGCCGTCCTCGCCCTCCGGCACCCCGCCCCCCGGCACCCGCCAACCCGGCGTCGCGCCGTCCTCGCCCGGCGTCGCGCCGACCCCCGGCGCTGCACCGTCCTCGCCGTTCGGTGCGCCACCAGCCGGTGCTCGCCCGCCCGGAGCCCCGCCCTCGTCGACCTACGGCTCGCCGGCCCCCGGCCAGGCCGGCTTCGCCACCCCGGCACCGGGGGCCCAGCCCGGCGCCCCCGGTTACGCCGAGCCCGGCGGTGGCCGGTACCCGGGCTCCGGTGCGCCCAACGTGCCCGGCTCGTCACCGTCGACCTCGTCATCCGGAGGCGGTGGGCGGACCCTGCTGACGATCGTCGGCACGCTCGTGGTCGTCGCCGTCATCGGCGGCATCGTCGCCCTCGTGGTGACGGGCGGCGACGACGCCGATGACACGGCCCTCGAGGCCGGCGAGAACGCCGACGGCGCCGCCGACACCGAGTCCGACGCCCCCGAGGCCGGCGCCGACACCGAGACCGACGCTTCCGGCGACGCACCTCCGGGGGCCGAGGAGCTGGCCCGCAGCGTCGTGCAGATCCAGCTGCTGCTCGACGGTGAGCCGGTCTGCACCGGCAGCGGCACGGTGATCGACACCGCCGGCACGGTGCTCACCAACTTCCATGTCGTCGAGCAGTCGCCGATCTGCCCCCACGACGACATCACGATCGCCGTTGCCGAGTCGAGCGGCTCGGTTCCCGAGGTGAGCTACGTCGCCGACCTCCTCGTGTTCGATGCCGCCCTCGACCTTGCCGTGATCCGGGCCCGGTCGACGATCGACGGCGGTCCGGTCACGGCCGATTTCGAGCCGATCGAGCTCGGCGACTCGGACCAGGTCGAGCTCGGCGACGAGATCCGGGTCATCGGCTTCCCGGGGATCGGTGGCGAGACCGTGACCTTCACCACCGGCAGCGTGAGTGGCTTCGCCGAGACCCCCGAGGGCGGTGAGCGGAGCTGGCTCAAGACCGACGCCACCATCGCCGGTGGCAACAGCGGTGGCCTGGCCGCCGATGTCGACGGCCGCTTCGTCGGCATCCCAACCCGGGTCGGCTCCGGCTCGGGCGAGATCGTCGACTGCCGGGTCATCACCGACTCCAACGGTGACGGCCAGCTCGGCGGCGACGACAGCTGCGTTCCCATCGGCGGCTTCATCAACGGCATCCGCCCACTGTCGTTGGCGTTGCCCCTGCTCGCCGAGGCCGAGACGGCGACGCCGATCGACCAGGGCCCGCCGCCCCGCGACGATCCGATGGACCGCGAGCTCCCCTTCGCCTTCGACCCGACGTGGACCTCCGCCGTCGACGCCGACGGCGTGGCCACCGACGAGCTGGTGGCGGCGATCGCCGGCGGCAACGAGCTGTGCGTGACCTGGAACTACGAGGACGTGCCGGCCGGCGCCATCATCACCGGCGAGTGGTACGTCGACGGCGAGCTGATCCCCGAGGCGTCGGTCGAGCCCCAGCCAAACGACGGCCCGGCCGACGGCGAGGCCTGGGCCTGCATCACGGCGAGCGCCGGACTGCCAACCGGGACCTTCGAGTTCATCTGGTTCGTCGACTCGGAGTTCGTGTTCGGCGAGGGGATCGTCGTCGGCGACGGGGCCACGGCCACCGTCGAGGTCGTCAACGACACCGAGATCCCGCTCTGCGTCGTCCAGTTCAATCCCACGAACACCCAGACGTGGGGTCTGAACGAGCTGACCGAGCCGATCGAGCCCGGCGGCTCGTTCTTCCTGCCGGTGGGGATCGGCCCGACCGACGCCCGGATCATCGACTGCGGCGGCGACGTCCGCATCGAGGACTCCAGCGGGTTCGACATCGAGAACGACATCTTCGTCACCGTCGAGTAGCGGATCACGGCCATCGGGCCGGCTCCACCCGGCCGGAACCGGCTGTTCACCAGGTGTTCGGTTGACCGTCGTTCGGCCATCTCCGTACGGTTCGGTGATGGGCGACGACACATCGACGGCGGCCGGCACGGAGGACCGGTGAGGCTCGGGATCAACGGGTTCGGCCGGATCGGACGGCTGGTGGTCCGGGCCCTGGTCGACCGGCCCGACCTGGAGCTGGTCCACGTCAACGAACCCTTCACCGACGCCGCCGGCTCGGCCCACCTGCTTGAGTTCGACACGGTCCACGGGAGGTTCGACGCCGGCATCGCGGCCTCCGACGGTGCCATCGCGATCGACGGCGCCGAGGTCACCCATTCCTCGGAGCTGCGACCGACGGACGTCGACTGGGCCGGTCGGGGTGTCGAGCTGGTGCTCGAATGCTCGGGCGCGTTCCGAACCGTCGACGCCCTCCGTCCCTACCTCGACCATGGGGTGCGCTCGGTCGCCGTCGCCGCCCCGGTCGACGGTTGGGGCAGCGGCGAGCCGGTCCTCAACGTCGTCATGGGGTGCAACCACGAGCTCTACGACCCGGCGGTCCACCGGATCGTGACCGCCGCGTCCTGCACCACGAACTGCCTGGCCCCGGTGGTCAAGGTCGTGCACGAGCGGATCGGGATTGAGCGGGGCGTGATCACCACGATCCACGACGCCACCAACACCCAGGTCGTCGTCGACGCCCCCCACAAGGACCTCCGGCGGGCCCGGTCGGCGCTCAACTCGCTGATCCCGACCAGCACCGGGTCGGCCACCGCCATCACGATGATCTACCCCGAGCTGTCCGGCCGACTCGACGGGGTTGCAGTCCGGGTGCCGCTGCTCAACGCCTCGCTGACCGACGCCGTGTTCTCGGTCGCCCGCGACGTGACCATCGACGAGGTCAACGGCCACCTCCGGGACGCGGCCGATGGCGAGCTGGCCGGGATCCTCGGCTACGAGGACCGCCCTCTCGTGTCAGCCGACTACACCAACGACACCCGGTCCGGCGTCGTCGACGGCCTCTCGACCATGGTCACCGACCGCCGGCTCGTGAAGGTCCTCATCTGGTACGACAACGAGTACGGCTACGCCTTCCGTCTGGCCGACCTGGCCGGATTGATCGCAGCCGGTCTCGACGGAGGCTGAGTACCGACCGTGAGGGCCCGCAGCTACGCCATCGTCACCGCCGGCTACTGGGCCTTCACGGTGACCGATGGCGCCATGCGGATGCTGGTGCTGTTGCACTTCAACGAGCTCGGCTACTCGCCGGTGGCGATCGCCTTCCTCTTCCTGCTCTACGAGTTGATGGGGATCGTCACCAACCTGGTCGGCGGTTGGGCCGGTGCCCGAACCGGGCTGAACAGGACGCTGGTGGCCGGGCTCGCCCTGCAGGCGGTGGTGCTCGGGTCGCTCGCGGCCTGGCGTCCCGGCTCGGCCCAGTGGACGGCCGTCGCGTTCGTGATGGGCCTGCAGGCGCTGTCGGGCGTGGCCAAGGACCTGACGAAGATGAGTTCGAAGAGCGCGGTCAAGCTGGTGGCCGGTGACGGTGCGCTGTTCCGGCTGGTTGCGGTGCTGACCGGATCGAAGAACGCGCTCAAGGGCGTCGGCTTCTTCGTCGGGGCGGCGCTGCTGGCCCGCCTCGGGTGGAGCGGGGCGCTGCTCGGGCTGGCCGGCCTCGTCGTCGTGGCCCTGCTGGCGGTACTGGTGCTGCTCGACGAGGACATCGGGCGGTCGTCGTCGAAGCCGAGCCTGCGGTCGGCGATGTCGACGTCGAGCGCCGTCAACCGGCTCTCGACGGCCCGGTTCTTCCTGTTCGGGGCCCGCGACATCTGGTTCGTCGTCGCCCTCCCGGTCTTCCTCGACGAGACGCTCGGGTGGAGCTACGAGGGCATCGGCGGGTTCCTCGCCGTGTGGGTGATCGGCTACGGCGCCATCCAGACCGTCGCCCCCGGGGTGCTGCGTGGCGCCCTCGGTGCCGGCGGTTCGTTCGCCGGCCAGCCGAGGGGTGAGGTCGGCGCGGCTCGCCTGTGGGCCATGCTGCTCGCCCTGGTGTCGGCCGGCATCGCCGTCGGGGTTGCCGTCGGTGACGAGGCGGTGGTCACGGTGGCGGTGGTCGGTGGATTGATCCTGTTCGGGGTGGTGTTCGCGGTGAACTCGTCGCTCCACTCGTACCTGATCCTCGCCTACAGCGAGCGGGAGGACGTGTCGCTCGACGTCGGCTTCTACTACTCGGCCAATGCCGTCGGCCGGCTGGTCGGGACGCTCCTGTCCGGGGTGCTGTACCTCGCCGGCGGGCTGCCGGCCGCGCTGTGGGGCTCGACGGCGTTCGTCGCCCTCACCTGGCTGCTCAGCCTGCGGCTGCCGCCGGTGCCGCCGCAGGGCGACGAGGCGCGGGCGGCGGCCACGGCCTAGACCGACCGGCCGGCGCTCGCTCAGCGATTCTCCTTGCGGTGGGCGAAGCGGTGCCCCGACCAGATCTCGCTGATGGCCGCGACCTTGATGTCGACGACGCCGGCGGCCAGGCCGAGCTCGCGGATCACGTTGCCGTCGAGGTCGGTCTCGACCCCGGACGTCTTCTTCGGCCAGGCCAGCCACAGGCCGCCGTTCGGATGGATGGCCCTGGCCAGGGTCGGCAGTCGGGCGTTCAGCTTCGAGCGACGGGTGAAGAAGCCGATGATCAGGTCGGGTCGGGCCCGGAGATCGGTGCGGAAGCTGACGTCGTCCGGCAGGGGCGTGAGGAGCTGGCGTAGGTCGGCCGGCTCGTCGAGCAGGGCGACGATGGCGCCGGCCCTGATCCCGAGCTTCCGGGCCAGCGGGGTGCCCGAGTAGCCGGCGGTCGATGGGGGAGGGGTCACAGGATCTCCAGGTCGGTCAACAGGGAGGTGGCGAAGGTGCCGAGGTCGGCGTCGGACAGCTCGTGGCGCTCGAACCAGCGGACGTCGTCGACCTCGTCGCCGTCCGGACGCTCGGTCCCGGCGACGATGCGAGCCCGGTAGACGGCGGTCACGTAGGAGGTGACGTCGCCGTTCCCGTAGCGAACGGTGTAACCGGGTCCGCGGGCGACGGTCACGAGGTCGCCGACCTCGACGTCGAGCCCCGTCTCCTCCCTCGTCTCCCGGGCCGCGGCGACGGTCGGGTGTTCCTCGGGCTCCACCATGCCCCCGATGAAGCCCCACAGGCCGGCCGCGGCGTGGCGGACGAGGAGGATGCGGTCACGACCGGCCGGGTCGTCGACGAGGACGCTCACCGAGGGCAGCAGGACGAGCTGATGGCCGACCTGTCGGCGGAGCTGGGCCAGGAAGGGGGAGATGGTCACGGAGGTGGGACGGGGATGTCGCCGAGGTCGGGCTGCTGGTCGAAGGTGCGGTCGATGCGCTCGAAGCGCTTGGCGATGAACGAGCGGCTCTCGTCGTGAGGGAGGATATAGAGCCGGTTGGCCCGAAGGGCATCGACGGTCAGTGCGGCCACCGAGCCGACGTCGAGGACCCGGCCGGCGAGATCCTCGTTGGTTTCGCCCTGGTCCGCCACGCCGGGCGAGGCATCGGGGCCGCCGAGCGAGGCCGGTCGATTGCGCTCGCTCGAGCCGATGTTGGTCTCGACCCTCATCGGGCACAGCACGCTGGTTCCGATGTCGTGGGGCCGGAGCTCGCGGTGGAGGACCTCGGCCAGGGCGACGACGCCGTACTTGGCCACGCAGTAGGGCCCGAGTCCCTCGTTGGGGACCAGGCCGGCGAAGGAGGCGGTGAAGAGGAGGTGGCCGCCCTCGCCCTGCTCGATCATGCGGGGGAGGAAGGCCTCGACGCCATGGATCGGGCCCCAGAGGTCGACGTCGATGATCCAGCGCCAGTCCTCGTGCGACATCTCGGCGGTCGGCCCGCCGACGGCGACGCCGGCGTTGTTGAACAGGATGTGGACGGCCCCCATCGCGTTGAACGCCTCGTCGGCCAGCTGGCGGACCGCGCCGAGGTCGCTGACGTTGCAGTTGATCCCGATCGCCTCCGCGCCGGCGTTGCGCAGATGACCGACGGCGGCGCCGAGGGCCCGGGGCTCGACGTCGGCGAGGACGAGCTTGACGCCGTGGCTGGCCAGCTGCCTGGCCGTCTCGAATCCGATGCCGCTGGCGCCGCCGGTCACGACCGCCACCTTCCCGGTCAGGTCGTCCATCCTCGCCCCTCCTGTCGTCGTCGCCTCCGACTCAACGCTAGTGGCCGACGACCGTTTGTGCCGTGCCGGGAGGAAGGTGTGGTCGGTGAGCGAAAGCAGCCCGGCCGGGGTCGGCGTCCGCTAGCGTGGTCACCCGGTCCGCATTCGCTAACCTGAGGCGGCCGAGCCCCCGTAGCTCAGTGGATAGAGCATCGGTTTCCGGAACCGTGAGCGTAGGTTCGATTCCTACCGGGGGTACCAGGCGGGTTCCGCTCCGCCAGCCGCCGAACCAGGCGGATCCGCCGTCCCGGATCGTCCCGCCTGATCCCGTCGATCCCGGCCGATCTCTTCGGTTTGCGGGTGTCCTGCGGGTGCAGCCCTCGAACCAGGGAGGGTGAGGGACGATGGCTGGAGCTATCGGCCGAACCGCCCGCGGCCCTGGGAGACGAAGCGGCAAATCCTCCCAATCCTCCCTGGTTCGCCGAGCTCGACGGGGTGGCGCAGTCCAACCGAGACCGGGGAGCAGCTCGGCGCCCGCGGGGTCGGACGAATTGGGCCGGGACCTTGCTGGAGGAGCTCGGCGTCGGGAACCGTTCGGCAGCCTTGGTGCCCGGTCGCGCTCCAGGCGATGAGATCCTTGGTCGCGCACCATCCACCACCAGATCCGGATCAGTCCGCCACGGCTCGCTCTTCGGTGTCTCGATCGATGAGCCCGTGGACGATGTGGCGGTGCAGGAGCTCTCGCTCGTCCGGCGTCAGCTCGCCGTCTCGGCGGATCGCCGACATCAAGCGCCCGACTGCAACCTTCATCGAACCGGAGCGATGCTGCAGTTCTCGTTCGATCCGATCGATGTAGGACGAGACCTGCGGGACGAGTGAGGCCACGACGCTGGCGGTGAAGTCGTCCACGATCTCGCTGTCGGGCGCCAGGTCCCTCAGCCACTCCGAACCAAGCTCGTTCCGCTCCGCTGAGGAGATCGCCTCGATTGTCTCAAAATGGTCCGTGTCATCGACGATGAAATAGCCGATCATCTCGAGGACACCGGCGTTCCGCTTCTCCAGCTTGAACTGCTCAGAAGCGGCGTCGACGGTCAGCCGGTCCCGGGGGAAGAACGCGGCCATCAGCTGCCCGTCTTCGTCATGCGTGACGAAGATGTTCTGCGTGTGGTGTGGGATGCGGATGTGGTTTCCATATCCGAGGTCCTCGCCGCTGTTGAGCAGTGACCACTGCCGCGCCACCCGCTCCGCCACGGCAGCCATAGCCTCGCCAGATGAGTTCTCTTCTTTCTCTTTGATGAGGATCGCAGGGACCGGCCAATCCTCGGCGAGGAAGACGTCCACCTCGTCCGTGCTCGCCAGCCGCGGGTGGTTGCGGTCGAGGAGCGGCACGGCGGGCGGAATCAGGAACTGGTAGTGTTGGTGATAGATGCTGTTCCCGGCCCAATGGTTGCACCCTCCGCTGATCTTGGGCAGATCCTCGGCCCCCCGCCGGCTGCCGTATTCGTGTATGTCCCAATTGACTCGGCGGACGAGTCGGATCAGATCAGTGAACGAGTAGGTTTGGGGGTCCATGTTGTTCACGACGTCGTTGATGCTCGGATAGTCCCAAGCAAGGAAGTGGCAGAGGCTCCTGGGGTCACCAAACGGTGAGTAGGTGAACCCGAACTGATAGTTTCTTTCCGTCTCGTAGACGTCGTCGAGCAAGTAGTGCTCGCCGAATGTCTCTGACTGGAGCGTCACCTCATTGAGGCAAAGTGTCTCGACCGAGCAGTAGTTGCAAGCGTTGCGCTTGGCGATCTGCTCCGCCACATAGTTCCAGACCTCCTCGGTGTCCAAACCGATCGGGAGTCGCAGGTTCTCTCGGGTGAGTGGTCTGTTGTCGAGTCGGACGTAGATCGCCTCGCCCGCTCGGTCGATCCTGTCCCTGACGTCGAGGTCCTTGAAGTGGATCTGCCGGCTGTTGAGGCTCGCTCTGCTGAGCAGCCTCGAGTCGGCGAGCTCGCGCAGCATCTCGTGGAGCTTCTGGTTCGACAGGATCTCCGGTCGAGGCTCGGTGAAGCTGAACGCCCCGATGATCCCGTCTTCGTGATACACGAGATCCGACGGCTCCGCTCGATCGTTGAGAATCTCGAGCTCCTGCAGCTCCTGGATGTCGTTTCGGATCCGCCGAATCGGCACGTTCACGAAGACGTAGGGGCACTCTGTGTCGGAATCGATTCGACGCGTCCGGTTGTGCAGTGGCGTGGATATCCTGCGGGCGGACTGCCGCCGACTGCGCTCGGGGATTCCCTCCAAGATGTGCCGGTGCTTCAAGCCGTGACGCCACGCGACGAGGATCGCAACGCCCAGACCATCCCCGAGGGCGATGCTCCTCAGCTGGTCGTTGGCCCGGCGGATATCCGTCTCGTTGATGGTGTCGCCGAAGTCATCTTCGACTGTTTGAAGAATTCCAGCCATGCTCCCCCCGAGGGTCACGTCGATCCGTTGGCGGATGGTGCCGAGCGCCTCACTGCCAGAGCGACAGCCGGCCGGTCGAGTCCGCCAGTGAGATGGACCTCGTCCCATCCTGGCGCGGCCCGGTGACCGCTCCGGCCACTGCCCGGAACCTGAATTCGGACTGGGTCCCCCTGTCGATGTCCCACACGACGACCCCCTGGTCGCCGCTGTAGCTCAGAGCGACTCTCCCCTTCCAGGGCAGCAGTCCATCCATCCAGCTGTGGTGGCCCACCCGTTGTGTCTGGCCACCGTCGTCGAGCAGGGAGATGGCCCCATCGTCGGTGCCGACCAGATACGAACCTCGACCGATCACCGCGATGGCGGCGACCCCGGAGTCGAAGGTCGTGTCGGTGACGATCTCCGGTACCTCCTCGGCGAGATCCCAGACCCGAACATGCCCTGTCGAGTCACCGGAGCACACGAGCTCGAGAGCAGCGTTCGACGTGAGTGCGCTCACGAGGCCGTCATGTCTGGCGAAGGGCCGTACCTTTTCGGCTGCGAGGTCGACGGTGGCCAAGTCGGTCGACGGGCCACCGACCAGCAATCGTCCGTCGGCCAACGGAACCGCGTACTTGGATCCCGGTGTCTCGAGGGGTCCGTGGTTCACGGCGAGTCGCATTTCGTCGGCGAGGACCGCGGACGACCAGACTCGATGGCCCCGGTCGATCACGGCAAGCGAGGACGGCCCCATCGGAACGATCGAAGCGATGTCGAGTGTCGACGCCGAGTCGACCTCGAGCTCGTTGAACCTTCCTTCCGTGGCAGACCACAGCAGCGGCCGGTTCGACTCGTCGTCGAGCGCCACGACGGTGTTGCTGTCGAGGAAGCCAACCGACCGGACTCTTCTCGGCGCGACGGTCACACCGGGGCCTCGGACGCTGGCGAGCGAAGGTTCGAGCAGCGTTATTCTCCCGTTGCGTTGAACTCGGGTCACGTGTCGTCCGCAACCGACGGCCATCATCGTGGCCGAGTCGGTTTGGCCAGAGAGGAGCACGTCTTGACCTCGGCCTCGGTTCAGGGGCCACGTGCGGATGGAGCCGTCCGTCGCCAGGCTGACCGCGGTGGACGACGGCAGGAGTTTGGCCTGGGCGACCCCGGGAAAGTGGCGCCCCAAGACGATCGGTTCGTCGCTGTCGGCGATGAGGATTGCCAGCTCGCCAGCGGTGTTGGCGACGAGAACCGTGTCGCCCCCGGTCGAGCTGTCGATGGCGACGATCGGCGAGTCGAATTCGGCCACGACGCGGTGATGCCACTGACCTCCGGTCTCAGTCCAGCGCTTCACCCTGCCGTCGCTTCCTCCCGTCAGCAGGACGTTCGGACCGCCGAGGGCGTATGCGTTCGCCGTCGAGTCCCGCGTCCTGGTCGTCGTCCGCTCGCTCAGATCGCCGTCGGGATCGCGGCGGAGCAACGAGATGTTGCCGTACTCGCCGGCGACGAGAACCTCGTCGTCGCCGAATGGTGCCACGAAGCTGGGAGCGAGGTGATTGAGGCGATGCGCTCCTTCGATGATCGCGGTCAGGCCATCCAGTCTCCACGCAACGACGGTTCCATCCAGGTGGGCGGTGACACACCGGCCCGGTCCGAGTGGTGCCACGGCGACGATGGGTTGGCGCCTTCGTGCGAGCAGGGCAGGTTCTGCGTCCGGCTGGTCTGGATCCCAGAGATGCAGACTCCCATCGGGGTCGCCGAGGAGCACCCTCTCGTGGTCGTTGGCCGGTTCCGGCGAGCTGGACTCCTCGTTGCCTGAGCCTGTCGGCAGGCAACATGCGGCGGACGGTCGGAGCCTCGTGCTCGCTTCGGCCAGCGCCGCAACCGTCGGCTGCCTCGTCATTGTCTGCGGCCGTGGAAGCCTGGCTGGTGGCAACCGGTCCAAGAAACGGGCCGCGAGCTCCTCTTCGGACAGCTCCAGGGCACTCAGTAGCAGAAGATGGAAGAGGGCACGCTCGTGTGGGTCGTCCCACGACGGTAGTCGTCGGAGCGGCGGTGAGCTGTGGGTCAGGACGCGTGTGAGCGACCGCAGATAGCTGTCGTCCTCCCGATCGTCCAGCGCGGTCTGGAGGTGGGCGAGAAGCACGTCGACGCCGACAACGTGGAGGCCGCGAGCGACCCACCCGACGTCCTCATAGAGTTCGGCGGACTCGGCGGATACGAGCATCGAGGGGTAGGAGGCGAACAGGTATCTCGGCGTGTCGTCTGGCCATCCCCGCCGCCTCCAGGTCGCCGCCCACCTCCGGATGTCGTCGACGGCGTCCGGGACGCTGCTCGGCTCCGGTTGGAGGTCGCTGCGAATGAGGTGATAGTGCTCGACCCCCAGGATCCTGCGGGGCACGAGGAGCCGCTCGGCGCTGATCAGGAAGTCGTGGACAGCATGGAAGTCGGCGTGGCAGATCTGGGCCAGATCTTCGATCGTCAGTGAGCCTCGGGCGACGGAGAGCGTGCGGAGGAGTCGACGGTAGACGCTGTTGGCGCGCTCTACCGTGCCCATCTCTTCTCTCAGGAGGGACTCGGCTTCCAGATTGTCGGGCAGCAGCTCGAGGTCGGTTGGCGCCGTCTTTGCCAGCCCGTGCAGTCGCAGGGGTTCGTCCTTGAGTTGTGTGACCTCCGTGTCCCGGCTGGAGACGATGAGGTGTGTGTTGCGAGCCACGATGTCGGGCAGCATCGACGCGACACTGTGCGGCTGTCCTCGGCGGTCGTCCTCATCCAGGCCGTCGACGATCAGGAGGAGATGCCAGTCTTGGTCAGCGACGATCCGTGAGGCCCGAGTCCAGAGGTCGTTGAGCGAGCTCTCGTTGTCGATTGGGTCGCGCGTCGCTGATTCGATGAAGCCCCGCAGCTGGGATTTGAGGCGTTCCTCGAACTGACGACCCGAGACACCGAATCGACCGGGGTTGAGGAAGTCGCCGAACACGCGGACGTCGTCGGGCAAGACGTCGGCCACGAACTTGGCCAGGAGTGTCGTCTTGCCCGCATAGGCGGGCCCGGCCAGCCACAGGTACCGGGAGTCGTTGTCGGCGACGAAATCGCTGAGCAACTGCAGCTCCGCCTCCCTTCCGGTGAAGCGGGTGGCTGCGACCATGTTCTTGGCGGTACTCCGTATGCCCGTGCCCAACTGGTGAACCGGGCCGTAGATGTTCTCCGGCTCGACGTCGGCGCTGAGTCCGAGCCGGGAGGCGAACACGAGGGCCTCGGGGTCGCGATCTGCCGGGTCGCGACGGATGGCGTTGGCAAGGCCGTCGAAGCCGATGAATCGCAGCGAGGTGCCGTCGTCATTGTTCGGGTCTTCGACGACGATGCCGATCAGGCGGCTGCGGTGAAAGAGCGGCGCACCCGAGAGCCCACGCCAGGGCGAGGTCCCCGCTGTCGTCCTCAGCGCTCCCCGCTCCAAGGAGATGAGGAAGCTGTCCGACGGCGCGCCGTCGTGAATCGGTACGAAACCGGGGGAGTGGAAGCGCCGACGGATCAACCCGCCAGTTGCTGATCGAGTCTCGGCCCCGACCGGGTAGCCATACAATTGACAGTCCCGGAGAACGTCGGGCGTCGATGATTCTCGATCGATGATTGCGAGACGGGAGGCCGGAAGCTCGTCCGCAACGTCCGCATGGTCGACGATGTCGACGATCGCCATGTCCATGTATGCGGTCGGTGGCTCGATCGTTGCCTGATACTCGGTCTGCCCTTCGGCGCGAAGCGTGATCGACTGGCAGCCGTCGATGACGTGCAATGCGGTCAAGAGCGTACGAGAGTCGAAGATCAGGCCGGTGCCGTAGTGGTAGTTGCGGCCGTCGTAGCCCTCGACCTCGACGACTCGATCGGCCAGAGATCGGGGCGCAGGCATCGTCTATCGCTTCGGGACGGGCGTGACGTCATGGACGCTGATCGGTTCCCCGGCTGCGTCGGTGGGTGGCCCGAAGGTGAGCGAGACCTTGTGGGTGACCTCGGACTCGACCCCGGCGGAACCCCCGAGCCCGAGACCGATGATCGGGAGACTGAAACCTGCCTGGCCGTCGGCTCGACGTGTCACCACCACCTGGAGTTCGACCGAAACCGTCGTGATCGGAAGCTTGAGCGGCTCGTCGGCAGCCGCGCGGTTGGCGGCCGTCAACTCGCGCCGGAGCTCAGCAATGGCCTCGACGAGCCCGAGTGTCTGTTCGGCCATTCGGTGGTCCCCGGATCGATGGTCCTGACTGGCCGGCCCAATCTATCGCCCGCCCAATCGGGTGTCGATCGTTGTCGTGGCACGGTTGACTTCTGGGCTTCGGCTTCCACCACGCGAGGCCCAACCGGCTCTTGCGTTCGATGACGTGTGTGGCTGATTGCGGCGATATCACACGTCTCTGGGGGGTCGTTCTGCCGCTTTGATCTGAGTGGAGCTGAGTCCTTTGGCGATATGGGCGGCGCGGCGCATCGCCGGGCCATCCGCGGCCCAACCAGACTTGTTCGGCTCGATCCTCGTGCCGGGCGTTCAGCGGCCCTGGAACTCGGCTGGTCGTTTCTCGCGGAACGAGGCGAGGCCTTCGGTCAAGTCTTCGGAGCCGGCGGTGGCTCGCATGGCGGGACCGCCCTCCGAGTCTGGCTCGATCGCATCCCCGCGTTTCACGTCAGCGACCCGGATGCCGTGACCTGGGCCGGAGGGCAAGTCCGAGGGCCTCGGGTGCTCCCGGTTTCGTTCTTGTCTCGCTAACGAACGTTTCTGCAACGGGTCGCCGCAGCGTTCCGGACAGCGGTCGACGAGCTCGAGGTCCGGTTCGAAGGCGACCTGATGAGCGCGCAGCGCTCTGCAGGGCAGCAAGGCGCAGCAGGGCTCTCCACGAGAAGGGCGCGTTTGCCCACCTTGTAACATCAGAATCGAGGCTCCGCGGGTGCTGTGCGGGTGCCGACCATGATTCGACTCCCCCCGGAATGCTCTGACCAGGGCATACGTCCCGACTGACCATCGGTTTCCGGAACCGTGAGCGTAGGTTCGATTCCTACCGGGGGTACGCAGGGAAGTCGCTCCCCGAGCGGCTGAATCCAGAGGGTCTGACGTCCCGTCTCCTCCCCTCGGTCCCGGCCCATCCCGCCTCGTAGCCTTCGGTTCTAGAACTGACAGGGTTGGTGACACATCGGGGTCTCTCCATCGACTAGGAGAGAACGGTGCTCACCGAACGCCTCGCCGCCAACGGCGTGGTCGCCTCGGTCGGCTCACGTGGTGATTCCTACGACAACGCCCTGGCCGAATCGATCAACGGGCTCTACAACAACCGAGCTCGTTCGGAACCGTGGGCCATGGCGAGGTCTCGACGACCTCGAGATCGCCACTCTGGAATGGGTCGACTGGTTCAACCGCCGCCGCTTGTTCCACGAATCTGCCACCGTGGTCGAGGACGGTGAGGTCTGGATCCTGGCGATCAACCGTAACCAAGAACCTCCGTGGCAAGACGATGCTGGTCTCGCGGCGGCCCTGTTCAGCTGTCGTCGACCTGGACCAAACCGAGTGGTCGCTGCTCCAGGCGGAGATTGCGCGGGTCGCAAGTGGTTTGCGACCGCTCTTCCAGCCGGATCAGTGCAACTGTGCGTTCCTGATGAATGTCGACGCGCAAGTCCACCTGCACGGGATTCCGCGCGACGCCGCCGCTCGGACCTGGCGGGGCCGTGAGTTGACTGACGCCAACTGGGGCCGACCGTTCGGGACCGATCAGGTTGCGCTCCCATCCGGGGACCTCGCCGCTCTCGCTGCTGATCTCCGGGCGATCCTCACAGAATCGGTCTGACCGCGTCGTTGTTGAGCGCTCGGGTCGTGCCTGATCCCGGGCGGCCGTGCTTGCGACGTAGTGTCGGTGTTGTGAGGGTTGTTGGAGGATTCGGTCGATGGGCTGCAGCGGCGATCGTTGTTGTTGGTGCTGGTTCGTGTTCAGCACCCGGCTCGGCGCCAAGTGGGTCGCTCGCCACCGCCGAGGTGACGCCTTCGCAGTCGGCGTCCGCTCCCGGAACGACGACGGGCGTCGTTGGCGCGCAGGAACGATTGTTGGTCGGAGAGTGGGGTCAGCCGCCGACTGGCCTCGGCGGATCCGAGCTTGTCCCGCTCCTAGTTCCATTCGATGGTCGTGTGTTCATTCTCTACACCCAGAACGGTGGTGGTGAGATCGCAGGCGAGATCTACGACCCGGCTTCGGGCACGGTTGATCGGCTGGCTGAGAGTGGTCAGGCCTGGAGATACAACCCTGCCGTCGCCTGGACCGGGTCCGAGCTCCTCGTCGTCGGCGGCTCGAGCGGCCCAGCCATCGACGACTTCGCATTGGCCTACGATCCCGAGATCGACGTGTGGCGAACCTTGGCGAACCCGCCGGGCGACGTCGACGCGTGGAACAACTCGATTGGTGGCCCAGGCGTCTGGACTGGCGAAGAGCTGTTGATCTGGCAACACGGTCTTGGCTTCAACCCAGCAACCGAGACCTGGCGCAACCTGACCAACTACCCGGGTCCAACCCGATCGTTCCCGGCGACGGTGTCGACCGGTGACGAGATCATCGTCTGGGGAGGCTGTGATGCGTCGATCCCGCAATGCGACGATGTCGGCGAAGGCCTCCTGAACGACGGAGTCGTCTACGACATCGAAACAGACACCTGGCGAGCGATGCCGCCATCACCCCTTGCTGCGGGCGTGCACCCGGTCGCTACCCTCGCCGGCGATGCGGCGGTGTTCTACGCCGGAGACACCACCACGAGCCTTGAGGGGGCCCAGACCGCGCGCTATGACCCAGCAACCGGCGAATGGACTGCGCTCGCAGACCCGCCGATCGAGCCCCGCCGCTACGCCGCTGCTGCATGGACGGGCCAGCACTTCGTGATCTGGGGAGGCGAGAAGACCAGTGAAAGCTGGCACGGCGACGGCGCGGCGCTCGACCCGGCCACCGGCACGTGGGAACTCCTCCCTGAACCTCCACCACGATCAGAGCGAGACCGTCATGCCATGACCTGGACCGGTGATCATCTCTACATCGTCGGCGGATGGGCGACGAACGGCCCCCTCACCTTCGCCCCTGACTACTGACACCGCTATACAACAGTCCCGGCGAAGCCTTCCGCCTGCGATCCCGAGCACTCGGGTTGACAATCTGTCTCTGGCAGACCTGTGTCGTCTGGCGGTCACGCGCCTCGCTGAGTAGCGACCGAGCATGACCGCCTTCGTCGCCCCGGTCGTCACCGTTGGTGAGGTAGTTGCATTGGCTGCCGGTGATCCGGCGCGCGGCAGTTGTGCGATCCCGGGCGGTTCTCCAGCTCCGTTGAGTTGTGGCGCTGCGGTCGGCAGGATGGGGCGTCGGCTGGAGTGGGCGAGTTCAGTGCGATCGATTGGCATCTGTTTCTCAACACGCCCGGCTCTCGCGCCGCTGCGACGATCGTCGTCCGTCTCGGCAAGTTGATCGAGCGGCTAGCTCTGGAGATGGGTGCCGACGGTGAGCGAGAGGCCGTGGGGTTGCGGTTGGAAGCCCTGGGCCTGCCAGAACTCGAGCGCCTCGTCGGCCTGGAGGTACACGTGTTGGCCAGGCAGAGCTGTGGTCAGCCTGGTGGTGAGTTCGCTGCCGATTCCTCGTCGGCGATAGTCACGTTTGGTCCATACGTCGACGATGTAGGCGTTGCCGACACCGTCGGACAGCGCGCGGCCGGTCCCGACGCAGCGGTTTGCATCAATGGCGATCGCCACGTACTGGCTGTTCACGAACGATGCCTCGAGTTGCGCTGTCGTACGACCGTTGTGGAACCGATCTCCTCGCAGATCCTGCCGGAGCTCATGCCAGTTGACACCATCGACGTCTGAGCGAAACGTGATCATGGGCCCCATTGTGGCCGAGCGAGGACCGGGGCGTCCCCGGGAATCCCGGGCGCTCTTGTCGTGCGCGAACAACACGGCTGGTCGGCGCACGTGTGCGAATGGTGAAGATCTTCAACGCTGAATCGGGAGTCACGCATGAGCAGGCGGCGAGCCGGCATCACCACAGAACGACGGCCAAACGGCCAGTCGGTCAGGGTGACGCCTCCTCAAGCGGGACCGTCGGCCGCCGATGTCGAGAGAAGCGAGAGCAGCCCGATGGCGGAGGGAGCCACGATGGGCACTGAAGGATCAGTGAGGCGTTGGGTCGTTCCGGCCCGTTTCGCGTCGCTCAATCTGAAGCTGATCGTGAGCTTCTTGGCAATGGGCCTGTTGCCGGCGGTTGCAGTGGGGTTGTACGGGTATCGGCTGTCGGCGAGTCAGCTGGAAGAGGCTGCGGCCGCTCGGCTCGAGGATGCTGCGATCACAGATGGCGACATCATCGACCGGAACTTGTTCGAGCGCTATGGCGATGTCCAGGCGTTCGCGGCCAATCCTCTCGCTCGGGGGAGCTTCGCTGATCGTCAGGGGATTGTCGACTTCCTGACGGCCAACTCCGGGAAGTACGACATCATGTTGATCGTCGATCTGGACGGCAGGGTCCAGACCGCCAATTCGGTCGACGGATCGGGCGAGCCACTCGACGCGACTGCCCTGGAGGGGGCCGACGTGAGCGACGAGGAGTGGTTCCAGGTCGTCGTTGCCGGCGAGACCCCGCCTGGCGGCACCTACTACACCGATGTCCACCGCAGTCCGCTCGTCGAGGAGGTCTACGGTGACCAGCGGCTGACGCTGCCGTTCACCGCACCGATCTACGACCAGCGGGACCGGATGGTGGCGGTGTGGCACAACGAGGCGTCGTTCGAGCGGGTGGTCGCCGATGTCATGGAGCAACGCCGCCTGGCCTTCGCCGATCAGGGGATCCTCAGCATCGAGACCCAGGTCCTGCGCCGCGACGGTCTGGTGATCGACGATGCCGACCCGGCCGCAGTGTTCGATTTGAACCTGTTGGACGTCGGGTTGCAGGCGGCCGTTGGGGCGACGGGTGAGGTCGGCTCGAGCGGCTTCGTCGTTGAACGGCACAAGCGGACCGGGATCGAGCAGATCAACGGGTTTGCGGTCGCCGATGGAGCGCTGGGGTTCGACGGCTACGACTGGGGGGTTCTCGTCCGTCAGGACTCGGCGGAGGCCGCAGCCCCGGCCGAGGCCTTGCGGCAGTCGCTCTGGCTGATCTCGGCGGCGGTCGCTGTCATCATCCTGATGGCCGGCCTGTCGTTGGCCCGCAGTCTGTCCGGCCCGTTGAGGCGGAACGCTCGCACGTTGCGGAAGGTGGCCGATGGCGACCTCGGCCAGCGCTTCGAGGCCACCACCCAGGACGAGGTCGGCCAGATGGCGGTCGGCTTCAACTCGGCCCTCGACTCGATCACCGACACGCTGGCTCAGGTCACCCTCAGCGTGTCGAACCTGAGCGACTCGTCGTCGCACCTCAACAGCGTCAGCGCGGACATGAGCGAGGTCGCAGTCAACGGGGCCGCTCAGGCGACCCAGGTCGCGGCCGGTGCCGAGGAGATCGCAGCGAGCTCCAGTTCGGTTGCCATCTCGATTGATCAACTGAACGCGAGCATCCGCGAGATCACGAGCTCGACCAATGGCGCAGCGACGCTGGCCGAACAGGCGGTCGAGAAGAGCGCGCGAACCGAGCAGCAGATGACGAAGTTGTGCTCGAGTGCAGCCGACATCGGTGAAGTCGTCAGCACGATCACCGGGATCGCCGAGCAGACCAACCTCCTCGCGCTGAACGCCACGATCGAGGCGGCCCGGGCCGGTGAAGCCGGCAAGGGCTTCGCTGTCGTCGCGAACGAGGTCAAGGATCTGGCGACGCAGACCGCGACAGCGACCGGCGAGATTCAGGCCAAGGTCGAGACCATCCAGGTCGACACAACCGACGCCGTCCAGGCCATCACCGAGATCGGCGAGCTCATCGACGAGATGCGAAGTGCGTCGACCACGATCGCCGGGGCGATCGAGGAGCAGTCGGTCACCACCGACAACATCGGCACAGAGATCAAGACCGTCAGTCATGGCACCACCGACATCTCCGGGCGGATCGCCGAGATGGCCATCGCCGCCGATGCCACGACCGAGGGCTCGACACAGACCCTCCAGGCGGCCGGCCACCTCGCCGACATCGCCGACCAGCTCTCGACCCTGCTGGCCCGGTTCCAGCTCCCCGACCACCCGTCGTAGTCCCCCGGCGGTCCACCAGCCCAGCCTCCGACCCACTGAACTGGCCGGGTCACCGCCGTACCACGACCGCCCGCCGAGCTCGTCCGTGCCCCTCTCACCGTGGCTGGGTCCCGGGCACCGCCAGGGCACAACAATTCCGGCGTGTCGGAGCGGTTCACATGCTCGGGAACGAGAGCGCTCACGGTGTCATCGGCTTGGTCAGCTCGACCTCGACCTGGTCGTCACCGTCGGTGGCGATCCGAACCGGCTGGCGGATGATCCCGGGTGCGGCACTGGTGCCGTCGTGCGTGGTCGGTCCGGTGTCCATACTGGTCGGATGGCGCCGGCTGATCTCGCTTCAGTGTTCGATGTAGCCGACACCAGGGGGTGGGCAGAGGTCCCGGCGTTGGCTCGGCAGGTGAGAGGGCATGCGAACCCGCCAGCCCGCCTGGCGGCTCACCTGGTCCTCGTACACGACGTGGCATTCAAGATCGCCGAGTGGGCTGAGCACCGATGGCCCGACCT
>JANQPB010000008.1 GCA_028285495.1 Acidimicrobiales bacterium | reverse complement strand
TCCCGACCCCGATCCGACTGGCCCTGCATGACCACCAGTCTTTTCGATCTGGACCCCGAACGCGAGCCATTCACCCAGAATTGCTCAGCGGTCTCCTAGGCGTGCAGGGCCGGCGAGGCCGAGCGGGCCGAGCCGACCTCCGACTCGACCGACGGCGCCGGCACCGCGCCGTTCGTCGACGCCCCCGACTCGGCGCCACGACCGGCCGTGGCCGGCACAGCGCCCGCCGGGGTCACCACGGCCCGGTCCCGGGTGATCAGGACGAGCAGGCTCGGCAGCACGGCCAGCGTGGCCACCAGCGCCATCAGGATCATCACCATCGTCAGCAGCCCGTAGGCGGCGAACAACGGCATCGGGGCGAAGGCCAGGATCCCGAACCCGACGGCCGAGCTGACGGCTGAGGCGACGAGGGCCAGACCGGTCCCGGCCCCGGTGATCTCGATGGCGGCGGCCCGCCGACCGTGGCGGTCGAGCTCCTCCCGGTAGCGGACGATGAAGTGGATGGCGAAGTCGATGCCGATGCCGATCGAGACGGCGGCGATCGTGGCCGTCACCAGGTTGATGGCGAAGCCGGCGGCGTACATCACGGCGTACAGCCACGACACGACCATCAGGATCGGCACGATCCCGGCGACGCCGTAGCGGATCGAGCGGAGGAACACGGTGCCGACGAGGAGGCACAGGACGACGGCGACGGGGAGCGACACCTGGAGGGCATCGTTGGTGGCGGCCAGCGAGGCCTCCCGCACGAACGGGCTCCCGGTCACCTGGACGAAGGTCCCGCCGAGGTCGGCGGCCAGATCGTCGGCGATCGGCTGCAGTGCGTCGCTGGCCTCGGTCACCGACTCCTGGAGCCGGCTGTTGACCAGGCCGAGCGTGAAGACCGTGGCCGCTCCGGCCTCGCCGGTCCCCCCGTCGATGTCGACGGCGGTGTTGACGTCGTCCGGGGTCAGCAGCAGGCGTTCGGCGTCGAGCGGGACGCCGATCTGGCCAGCAGTGGTCAGCAGCGCCTCGACCTGGGCCCGGCTGTCGGGGATGCCGTCGCCGTCGGCGTCGGTCAGCTCGACCCCGGTCTGCTCACCGACGATGCCGGCCATCACCGGCGACGTCCAGGCGGCATCGAGCACCTCGAACACGCCGCCCTCGACCCGGACCTCGCCGTCGTCGTTTCGGGCCAGCGACGAGGTGTCGAGGCGGCGGACCTCGTCGAGGCGGGCCTGCACCGCGGCCAGCGCCGTCGGGTCGGTCAGGTCACCCTCGATGTAGAGCAGGGCCGGCTCGCCGCCCCGATCGCCGATGTGGGCGTCGAGCTGGTCGAGCCCGACCACGAAGTCGGTGTCGGACGAGAAGAAGTCCTCGACGTCGAACTCGGCCGGCACCCGCACGGCGAACACGGCGGCGACGGCGCTGATGGCCAGGGCCCCGGCGAGCACCAGGACCGGCCGGCGGGTCGGGGCGGCGACCGCCCGACCGATGAGGGCGCCGAGACGAGACTCGGCCAGCTCGACCGACCCATCGCTCGCCCGGTCGGCG
The DNA here is from genome assembly GCA_028285495.1 of Acidimicrobiales bacterium. Lineage (GTDB taxonomy): Bacteria > Actinomycetota > Acidimicrobiia > Acidimicrobiales > SZUA-35 > JAHELU01. The sequence goes on along the minus strand of JANQPB010000008.1, from coordinate 110,484 downwards.
GCGATGGCAGCGGCCGCGCCGTCGGTCGAGGCCCCGGCGCCGACCCGGCGACGGACCAGCGCCGGCACCACCAGGGTGCCGACCACGGTGACGGCGGCCAGGATCAGCCCGGCCCAGGGCAGCACGAACACCATCAGCAGCACCGAGGTCATCGCCATCGAGGCGGCGCCGGCGCCGGCCAGCAGGCGCAGGATCGTCGAGCGGCGACCGGGGGTCGGTGGCGGGACGACGGCGTCGAGCCGGCTCACGACCAGCGGGGCGACCAGGCCGAGCAGCACGAACGCTGCGGCCAGGGCGATGGCGGCGCCGATGCCGAACTGGTCGATCGACTCGATGTCGGAGGTCAGGTTGGCCAGGAAGGCGACCGAGTCGGAGGTCAGGGCCAGGGCCAGCGCTCCGATGACCGCAGCCGAGCCGGCGACGAAGGCCGGGGCGGCGCTGCGGCCCTCGGCCCGCTCCTCCCGGTAGCGGCCGATGGCGTGGAAGGCGAAGTCGACGCCGAACGAGATCATGGCCACGGGCACGATCAGCGACAGCACGAGGTCGTCCTCGAGGCCGATCAGGTTGGAGATGCCCTTGAGCCAGACGATGAGGGCGAGGAACGACGAGGCGACGACCGCCATGATCCAGTAGCTGCGGAAGGTGAGGCCGACGAGCACGAGCACGGCGAGGATGGTGAAGCCGATGAAGGGGCCGGCCACGGCGCCCTGTTCCTGGGACGTGAGGTTCACGTCGATGGCGATGCCGTTGACCTGGAACCCCTCTGCCGTGCGCAGGACCTCCTGGAGGTCGCGCTGGTACTCCTCGGGCTCGGTGTCGCCCCCGAGAGCGATCGAGACGTTGCCGAAGCCGAGCACGGCGTCGTCGGCGAGGACGACGGTGTTGATCGCCGGGACGATCCACCGGCCGTCGTCACCCCGGACGGACCGGGTCGACAGCCCGAGAAGCTGCGAGCCCTCGCCGAGTCGGTCGACGAGGCCGTCGATGGCGGCCGACACGTCCTCGGCGTCGGTGGTCGGGTCGGCGAGGCCGTCGGTGCGGCCGCTGGTCCGGAGCTCGTCGTCGACCAGGTCGGCCAGGGTGAGCACGCCGACGACGTCACGCCCGGCGTCCGGCTCGAAGTACGAGAACAGCGTGGGGCCGAGCCGGGGATCGGCCCGTAGGCGCTCGGTTGCGGCCTGGAGCTCGGCGAGGGACTCGGGGGTGGCGAGATTGCCGTCGCGGCCCTCGACGATGAACCCGGTCGGGAAGACCGACGAGACGAACCGCTCGTCGACCAGGTCGCGGGCGTCGAAGACGTCGCCGCCCGGCTCGGTCGACGCCGACTGGGTCGGAGCCATCGTCAGGAAGGGGACCGCCAGGATGGCGGTGATCAGCACGGCGGCGACGATCACCCGTGAGGCGTTGGCGTCGAGCGCAGCGAAGAAACGGTGTCGGCCGCTGGGCTCGGTCGGTGTTGGGGACATGGGTTCGCTCCGGGGCTAGACACTGTCAAGTCACGAGGTCTGTACCGTACGACGGCCACTTGACACTGTCAACGGTGACGTATGACACTGTCACGTCGATGCCTGGAGCTCACGGGTCGAACGGTCCGGTCTCGACATCGAACGGGCCGACGTGCTCGCTCGCCCGCCCGATTCGGGCCGACGACGGCCGCGGGAGCCGAACTCGCGACGGAGCGCCTCGGGCGCGTCGACTCAGGCGTGGGGCCGCTGCTGCCACCAGTCGGGACCCTCGGGATGGGCACACTCCAGGCCCATCCGGTCCCAGCCGGCCAGGTCGGCTGCGGCCGCATGCGTCGAGGTGAAGAAGTCGAGCAGCGTGGCGTCGGGATCGTCGGCGCCGACCAGCGCCGCATAGGGGAGGGCGAACTCACCGAGCGCGTCGAGCCAGAACGCCTCCGCCGGCTGCACCTCGGCGGCCGAGAAGCCGTCTGGCGTCGGGTAGGCGTAGGAGTAGAAGATCGGATCGGGGCTGTCCCGATTGCCGGGCCAGAACCCGGCGCTCGTGACCTCGTGGGAATAGGCCTCCCTGGCCACGTCGTCGGGGAAGTTGGGGATGCCGCCCGGATGGGGTGGCGCCTCACGGCCCGAGAACCGGGTCACCGCCAGGTCGAACGAGCCCCAGAAGAAGTGGACCGGGCTGGCCTTGCCCTTGAAATCGGCCCGGAACCGGTTCATCACCCGCTCGGTCTGGACCAGGGCTCGCCACAGGGCCCTGGCGTGCTCGGGATCGTACGGGCGGACGTCGGTGTCGTCGTCGAACGGCGTTGCGTCGGCGATCTCGCTCGGCATCGGGTTGATCGTCACCGGCATGTCGACCGACGCCATGGCCGCCAGCACGTTGGCGTGGAAGGTGGCCGTCGACTGTGACGCCAGCGGCACGGCGGCGTGGCCGCCGGTGGTGGTCCGGACGTCGAGGGTGTCACCGAGCAGGTCGAAGCTCAGCTCGAATCCCTCCGACCCGTACGGCACCAGCGAGGTCCGCAGCCCGCTCGTCGACACGTACAGCGGCACGCTCCACGAGTGGTTGAGCCACGGGGAGTAGCCGAGCCGGATCTTGCCGGCGACCTGCGACCACAGGTGCAGTGCCTCGATCGTGTCGGCCCAGTCGGCGACCGGCAACTCGGGCCATGAGGAGTTCGACGATGACATCTCCAACTCGCTTTCGGTGAGGGGTCGCCTTCGGCGCCAACTAGTTCAGGCCGCCTTCGGCGCCAACTAGTTCAGGCCGCCTTCGGCGACCATCCGATCGAGGGTCAGCTCGGGGTGGTCGGACAGCACCCGGTCCATCCAGTACTTGCTCTCGAACAGGGCCAGGCGGGTGCCGTCGTCGCGGCTCAGCACCGACACCCCTTGCATGGCGTTGAGCCGGCTGGCGCTCTCGTCGTCGGTGCGGCGGGCGATCGTGAACGGCGTCGGGCTCAGCTCGATCGGGGCCCCGAACTCGTTCTCCAGCCGGTGGGTTGCCACCTCGAACTGCAGCAGCCCGACGGCGGCCAGGATCGGGGCCTGATCGCCCAGGTCCGCGTCTCGCAGCACCTGGATCGCCCCCTCCTCGTCGAGCTGGGCCACCCCCTTGCGGAACTGCTTGAACTTCGAGGTGTCGGTGACCCGGGCCCGCATGAAGTGCTCGGGGGCGAAAGCCGGCAGCGAGGGGAAGCTGGCCGGTTCGCCGACGTAGACCGCATCGCCGACCCGGAGGTCGTTGGCGTTGACCAGGCCGAGCACGTCGCCGGGGTAGGCCTCCTCGACCGTGTCGCGGTCCTGCCCGAACATCGTCTGGGCGTACTTGGTCGAGAACTGTCGCCCGGTTCGCTCCGCCACCGCCGTGATGCCACGCTCGAACCGGCCGGAGCAGACCCGCACGAAGGCGATCCGATCGCGGTGAGCCTTGTCCATGCCGGCCTGGACCTTGAACACCAGACCGGAGAACGGGGCGTCGAGGGCCCGGCGGGTCCCGTCGGCCAGCTGGCGGGGGGCCGGCGCCGGCACGAGGTCGACCACGCCGTCGAGCAGGAACCGGACCCCGAAGTTGGTCAGCGCCGAGCCGAAGAACACCGGCGTCGACTCGCCGGCCAGGAACGTCTTGACGTCGACGTTGCGGCCGAGCTCGTCGAGCAGCTCGACCTCCTCGTTGGCGTCGGTCCACGACTCGCCCTCGACCGAGGCCGCCTCGTCGGCCGACACCTCCTCCTCGGGGGCGATCGTGGAGCCGCGGGCCGTTCGCTCGAACCGGGTGTAGGCGCCGGTGCCACGGTGGATGACGCCACGGAAGTCGCCGGGGATGCCGACCGGCCAGGTCAGCGGCGTCGGCTCGACGACCAGGGTCTCCTCGATCTCGTCGAGCAGCTCGAGCGGGGCCTTGCCCGGCCGGTCCCACTTGTTGACGAACGTGAGGAACGGGATCTCGCGCTCCCGGCAGACCTCGAACAGCTTGAGGGTCTGGGGCTCGATGCCCTTGGCCGCGTCGAGCACCATCACCGCGGCGTCGGCCGCAGCCAGCACCCGGTAGGTGTCCTCGGAGAAGTCGCGGTGGCCCGGCGTGTCGAGCAGGTTGACCACGCAGTCGCGGTAGTCGAACTGCAGCACCGTCGAGGTGATCGAGATGCCGCGCTGCTGCTCCATCTCCATCCAGTCGGAGGTGGCCGACCGCCGACCCTCCCTGGCCTTGACCGCGCCGGCCTCCTTGCCGAGCGCCCCGCCGTAGAGCAGGAACTTCTCGGTCAGCGTGGTCTTGCCCGCGTCGGGATGGGAGATGATGGCGAAGGTCCGGCGCCTCGCTGCCTCGGTTCGGGGATCGGCCACCCGGGCAGGATATCGGCGGCCCCGGGTGCCTACGGTTGGGCCATGGTCCTCGATCCGCCCCCATCGGCTCCGTCGTCGACGCCGGCCCCGGAGCTCCCGCACGCCGAGCTCGAGGAGGCGACGATCGTCGAGCTCCGTCGCCGCCTCGAGCGCGGCGAGGTCACCTCGGCCGAGCTGGTGGCCGCCTACCGGGCCAGGATCGACGCCGCCGATCGGGGTGCGCTCGACCTGCGGTCGATCATCGCCGCCAACCCGTCGGCCGACGAGGCGGCGGCCGCCCTCGACGCCGAGCGGGCCGACGGTCGGGTCCGGGGTCCGCTGCACGGCATCCCGATCGTGCTCAAGGACAACATCGACACCGACCCCGACCTCGACGGCGGCCTGACCACCACCGCCGGCTCGCTGGCCCTGGCCGACCCACTCCCCGGCGGCGACGCCGGCGTGACGGCTCGGCTGCGGGCGGCCGGGGCGATCGTCCTGGCCAAGGCCAACCTGTCGGAGTGGGCCAACTTCCGCAGCACGTCCAGCACCAGCGGGTGGAGCGCGGTCGGCGGGTCCGGCCGCAACCCGTACGTGCTCGACCGCACGCCGTGTGGGTCCAGCTCGGGCTCGGGCACGGCGGTGGCCGCCAACCTGGCCCCGGTTGCGCTCGGCACCGAGACCAACGGGTCGATCGTGTGCCCGTCGTCCGTCAACGGCCTGGTCGGGATCAAGCCGACGGTCGGGTTGACCAGCAGGGCCGGCGTCGTGCCGATCTCACACTCGCAGGACACGGTCGGCCCGATGGCCAGGACGGTGGCGGACGCAGCGGCCGTGCTGGCGGCGATCGCCGGTGTCGACGACCGCGACCCCGCAACGGCGGCGGCCGGCGATCACGTCGCCCTCGACGACAGGGCGTTCCTCGACCAGGACGGTCTGGTCGGGGCCCGGCTCGGCGTCGCCCGGCAGTTCGAGCCGAATCCGGTGACGAGGGCGCTGTTCGACGGCGTGCTCGACCGCCTCGACGACCTCGGCGTCGAGCTGATCGACGACGTCGAGTTTCCCGGCTGGGACGAGCTGGTCGAGCGCCGACCCGATCGCGACGTCCTGCTGTGTGAGCTGCGAACCGGTCTCGCCTCGTACCTCGCCACCCGCCGGACAGGCGGCCCCGCCGACCTCGACGACCTCATCCGGTTCAACCTCGACCACGCCGAGGACGAGCTGCGGTGGTTCGGGCAGGAGCTGTTCGAGCTGGCGGCCGAGCGGGACGGGGTCGACGATCCCGGCTACGAGGCGGCCCGGGTCGCCGCTCGTCGGCTCGGCCGGGAGGACGGCCTCGACGCGGTCCTCGACGGGGCGGCCAACGCCGGTGGTCGACTCGACGCCGTGATCGCCCCGACGCTCGGGCCGGCCTGGGCGGTCGACCTGGTCAACGGCGACGCCGGCGGCAGCGGCAGCAGCGCCGGGATCGCCGCCATCGCCGGCTACCCGCTGGTCACCGTGCCGATGGGCGCGGTCGCCGGGCTCCCGGTCGGGCTCACGTTCATGGGTCGGGCCTGGTCAGAGCCGACGCTGATCCGCCTCGCCTCCAGCTTCGAGGCCGCGTTCGACGCCCGCCGCCCGCCCCGGTTCCTGCCGACGATCGACCGGGGCTGAGCCGCCCCAGCGCCCATCACATCCCCGGCATCGACGGTGGACCTCCCGAGATGCTTGTGGAAGGCTGTCGACAGGTCATCGGCGACGGCCGGAGACCGACAACCACCCGGCGCAGGCGGATCGAGGGAGTACCCGATGTCAACGCCGCGCCACGACCGCCGCACGTTCCTGCGAGCCGGGGCCGCCACCGCCGCCACCGCCGCCACGATGACCACCCTGGCCGCCGGAACGGCCGCCGCGGACTCGGACACCGACGCCGCCCCGGGGGCCCGCAACCGGCCACGCCGGGAGGTCGAGGAGCTGACCCTTGGTGAGATGGCGGCGGGGATGGCGTCCGGCGAGCTCACGTCGCGCCGGCTCGTCGCCGCCTACCGGGCCCGGATCCGCCGGCTCGACCGGGGGCGGGTCGACCTGCGCTCGGTCATCGAGCTGAACCCGGAGGCGCTGTCGGTCGCCCGGGCCCTCGACCGGGAGCGGGCCAGGGGTCACGTCCGCGGTCCCCTGCACGGCATTCCCGTGTTGCTCAAGGACAACATCGACACCGACCCCGACCTCGACGGCGGCATCGGCACGACGGCCGGCTCGCTCGCCCTGGCCGACTCCCGCCCCGGCGGCGACGCCACCCTGACCGCACGGCTGCGGGAGGCCGGGGCCGTCATTCTCGGGAAGGCCAACCTGTCCGAGTGGGCCAACTTCCGCGGCTTCCAGAGCTCGAGCGGTTGGAGCGCGGTTGGCGGGGCCTGCCGGAGCCCGGTCGTCCTCGATCGCAACCCGTGCGGTTCGAGCTCCGGTTCGGCGGCGGCGGTGGCGGCCAGCCTCGCCGCGGTCGCCCTCGGGACCGAGACCGATGGATCGATCGTGTGCCCGGCATCGGCCTGCGGCATCGTCGGGATCAAGCCGACGGTCGGGCTGACCAGCCGGGCCGGGGTCGTCCCGATCTCCCGCACCCAGGACACGGTCGGGCCGATGGGCCGGACGGTGGCCGACGCCGCCGTCGTGCTCGGCGCGCTCACGGGGGTCGACGAGCGCGATCCGGCCACCGCCGACAGCGAGGGCAACAGCTTCGACGACTACACCCAGTTCCTCGACCACGACGGGTTGAAGGGGGCCCGCATCGGCGTCGCCCGCCAGCTCTTCTTCGACAGCCCCGAGACCACCGCCATCATGGATCGGGTGGTGGCGGCGTTGCCCGACCTCGGCGTCGAGGTCGTCGATCCCGTCCAGTTCCCGTCGTTTGACGAGTTCACCAACGCCTCACCCGAGTTCGACGTGCTCCTGCTCGAGTTCAAGAGCGACATCGCCGCCTACCTGGCCACCCGGGATGGCGGCCCACGAACGTTGGCCGACCTCATCGCCTTCAACGACGACAACGCCGAGACCGAGCTGAAGTGGTTCGGTCAGGAGATCTTCGGGCTGTCGGAGGCGACCGGCGGCGTCGACGACCCCGACTATCCGGGCAAGCTGGCCGCCTCGCTGCGGATCTCGCGAGACGAGGGCCTCGACGCCGTCCTCGACGACAACCGCCTCGACGCGATCATCGCCCCGACCGGCTCCCCGGCCTGGCCGACCGACCTGGTCAGCGGCGACGCCTTCATCGGCGGCACGTCCTCCTATGCCGCCATGGCCGGCTACCCCCTGGTCACGGTGCCGATGGGCGACTCGTTCGGGCTCCCGGTCGGGCTCACCTTCATGGGCCGGCGCTGGTCGGAATCGACGTTGATCAAGCTGGCGAGCGGTTTCGAGGCCAACCTCGGCGCCCGCCGACCTCCGGCCTACCTCACCACCCTGCCCCGTCACTGACCGCCGAGGGCTCGAGCTCGGGGGCCGCGGTGCGACCATGCCGTCGCCCTACGCTTCTGCACGATGCAGCAAACCCCGTTGGTGCCGTCGACCGGCCGGACGCGGCTCGGGCCGAACCGGTGGCTGACCGGCTTCGCCGTCGCCTACGGGGTCCTGCACCACCAGGGCTTCCTGTTCGGTGGGCTCGGGACCGTCGGGTTCGTGGCCGACGGCGGGACCCGGGTGGCCGACTGGCTCGACCTGGCCACCCCGTTCCTCGTCCTCGGTCCGGCCGTCGGGGCGCTGGCTGCGCTCGGTCGCGTGGCCCGCTCCACGTGGGTCCTGGCCGTTGTCGGCCTCATCCTCTACGTCGAGGGTCACGGCATCCACCTCGCCGCCAACTCGATCGCCAACGAGCAGGAGGCGGCGGGCGCCGACGTGTCGGCGGCCACCCACCTCTGGGACGAGCCGGTCGGCCACCACCTGTGGTTCGCCGGCCTGGCCCTCGTCGTCGCCGCCCTGGTCGCCGGCTGGCGTAGGGCTGGGTCGCCGATCCCCCGCGGTCCGGTGACCTCGCTGCTCGCCGCCCAGTTCGGCGTCACGTGGGCCACCAACGGGCTCGAGGGTGGCACCGCGATCTTCAGCGGTCTGGTGTCCGCCGGCTTCGTCGGCTGGGCCGCGATGACGATCCGGCGCGACGACGATGGGCCGAGCGATGGGGTGGCGTCGACCATCCTCTGGGCCTTCGCCCCTGCGCTCGCCCTCATCGCCGGCTACGGCGCGATCCATCGAGGCTTCCCCCAGCCCTCCGAGATCGGGTGGGGCGTCTTCGGCTGAGGGCTCGCGGCGGGGGCCCGAGGATCGTCGCTAGACGACCTCTTCCTCGTCGACGCCGTTGAGGTCGATGATGCCGAGGCGGACGGCGCTGAGCACGGCGTGGGTCAGCGACTGGGCGTCGAGCTTGCGATAGATGGCGTTGAGGTGGTTGTGCACCGTCTTGGTGGTGATGCCGAGGTGCCGGCCCGCCTGCTTCGTGCTCATGCCGTCGGCGATGGCCTGGAGGATCTCGACCTGTCGATCGGACAGCAGGTCCTGGTTGGCGCTCTGCTTCTGGGCCGAGTTGAGCATGGCCCCGGCCAGTGCCGGCGACAGCACCGTGTCGCCCTCGGCCACCCGCTGCACCGTGTCTCGCACGTCGGTGAACGACGTGCCCTTGCTCAGGTAGGCGCTGGCCCCGGCGGCGATGGCGTCGCGGGTCTTGTCGATGTCGTCGTGCATCGTCAGCACGGCCACCCGGACCCCCGGCACCTCCTCGCGGATGCGCTTGGTCGCCTCGATCCCGTCCATCACCGGCATCGACAGGTCCATCAGCACGACCTGCGGCTGGAGGGCCTTGGCCAGCGCCACCGCCTCCTCGCCGGACGAGGCCTCGCCAACGACATCGTCACCGGCGGACTCGAACGACTTGCGCAGTCCCTCTCGCAACAGGGCATGGTCGTCGGCCAGCAAGATCTTGAGCATGGTCATCACCCGTTTCGATGGTGTCGCCCGGTTGGCAGCTGGCGGGCCGCCACGCCCACAGTCGAGCGTGGCTCATGGTCCGGCAACTAGCCGCTCCGGTCCCGCATCGACTGTACCGTGACAACGGTACCCTGCCCCGGTTCACTCGCCACGGTGAGCATGGCGCCGATCGACGCCGCCCGCTCTCGCATGCCGACCAGGCCGTAGGCGCTGCCCCGGATCCCGTGCGACGGGTTGAAGCCGCGGCCGTCGTCCTCGATCGACAGCAGGCCCAGGCCGCCCTCGACCTGCCACCGCAGGACCACCCGGCTGGCCCCGGCGTGCTTCTGCACGTTCGTCAGCGCCTCCTGGGCGATGCGCAGGTATTCGGTCTCGATCCGGGCCGGCAGCCGCTCGGTCCGGTCGGCCACCTCGAGCACGATCTCGACCTCGCTCCGCCTGGCGAACCGCTCGACCACCTCCTCGAGGATCACGCTCAGCGGCCGGTCGTTGCTGACCGCAACCCGGAGCTCCAGCAGGGTGTCGCGGAACTCGCCGATCGCCCCCTGCACGTCCTCGTGCAGCTCCTTGATCGCGGTCGACGGGTTCTCGGTGTTGATCCGCTCCAGCTCGAGCGCGATGTAGGTGAGGTACTGGCCGAGGCGATCGTGGAGGTCCCGGGCGATCTTGGTCCGCTCTTCGTCGGCGGCGAGCGATCGGAGCTGGTTGAACGACCTGGCGTTGGCCAGCGTCAGGGCCAGCATCTCGGCCATCCCGGCCAGCAGCTCCCGGTCGGCGTGGTCGAACTGACCCTCGTCGACGTGCTCGAGGCCGACCAGACCGATGTCCTGGTTGCGGACCACCAGCCGCATGTAGAGGCCCGAGCCCTCGCGCTCGCACCAGTCGGACAGCACGTCGACCACCAGCGGCTCGGGGGAGATCGACGCCTCCCGCAGCACGTCGGGCAGCTCCGACTCGGCCACCTCCGGGGCCAGCTCGAAGCCCTCCTGGACCAGCGGCGAGTAGACGCCGTCCTCGTAGGCCATCAGCACGAGGCGCTCGGCCGCGAACGTGTCGGTCAGCTCGCTGCGGGCGGTGGCGACCACGTCGGCCTGGTCGAGCGACGTCGGCAGCACCTTGGCCAGGTCGTTGAGCGCGCCGAGGAGCTGGTTGGCCTCGGTCAGCTTGCCGTGCTCGTCGAGCTGGTGCCGGTGCCTCGCCTCGAACTCGAGCAGCCGCTCCAGGGCGGCCGCAGGGATGAGGGCCGCGCCGACGAGGCCGAAGATGGCCAGCGCAGATGGCAGCTCGAAGCCGTCGCCGCCGAAGTAGTAGACGAGGTTCGTGACCGCGGCGGCCAGGACGGTGGCGGCCAGTCCGAGCGGGAGTCCCCAGCCGAACGCCGTGATGGCCACGGCGACGAACAGCGTGCCGACCAGCGGGTTGGCGAAGCCCTCCCGCAGACCGATCGCCGCCGACAGCAGGGCGACGTCGATCAGCGCCGCCCCCATGGCCCGGGGGCTGGGGTCGCCAAGCTTCAGGGGCACGATCGTGCGAAGCGACGTGATGAAGATGGCGACGGCCACCGTCGCCACGATCCGCAGCTCGCCCCTGGCCGCACCCTGGGCGGCGTAGGCCAGGCCGATCAGCACCGCAACCCAGCGCAGGGCCGCCAGCACGGTGGCCAGCGAGTTGGCGACCCCCGGGTACTGATGGAGCTCGCCGGGGGTCAGGGTGCGGGAGCCGGCCGGGTTCCGGTGCGCGGGCCACCAGCGACCGGTGCGCACGGTGCCGACGGCCCGCCGCAGCGGTCCGTCGGCTGAACCAGGATCTCGGGACACGACTCTCCTCATCGGCAGGGGAGCGACGAGGCTCAAACCAGCACCAGGCTAGTCCCACGATCTCCAACCTTTGCAGGCGTGGAGGGCGCCGGGCCGCGGCCTGGGCGAACGAACCGTGCCTAGAGCGTTCGGTCGGCGACGTAGGTGGCGAGCGCCGCCAGCGCCGTCCGCCCCTCGTCGGTCACCGGCAGGTCGGCCAGCACGGCCGACGCCTCATCGACCAAGCGGGAGATCTCCGCCTCGTTCCGGTCGACGGCGCCCGTGTCCCGCAGCACCTGGACCAGCTCGTCGACCTGGGAGGACGTCAGGTCGGGATCGCCGATCGCGTCGAGCACGGCCCGCTCGCGGCCGTCGGCGCCGGCGAGGGCCCAGGCCACCAGCTCGGTCGGCTTGCCCTCCCGCAGGTCGTCGCCGACCGGCTTGCCGAGGCGCTTCTCGTCGCCGAGCACGCCGAGCGCGTCGTCGCGCAGCTGGAAGGCCCGGCCGAGTGGTCGGCCGAACCGGTCGAGCTGGTCGAGCACGACCGGGTCGGTCTGGCCGGCCAGGCTGGCCCCGACCTGCAGCGGCCGCACGATCGTGTACAGCGCCGACTTGAAGGTGGCGACCTGCCTGGCGGTCTCGAGGTCGAGGGTGCCGGCGGCGGCGGACCGCATGTCGAGGTACTGGCCGAGGTTGAGCTCGATTCGCAGCTCGTCCCACAGCTCCCTGGTCCGCCCACCGATGGAGCCGACCAGCTGGTCGGCGTAGACGTGGCCGAGGTCGCCGACGAGGATGGCGACGCCGTCGCCGTAGCGGCGGGCCTCGCCCCGCCAGCCCCGCTCGACCACCCGTTCGGCGTGGGTGACGTGCACGGTCTTCGTGCCCCGGCGGGTGGTCGAGTCGTCCATGATGTCGTCGTGGATCAGGGCGAAGACCTGCAGGAACTCGAACGCCGCCCCGATGTCGATGATCTGGCCGTCGGGGTCGGCAGGCTCGGCGCCGTTCGGCCCGGAACCGTTGCCGGACGCCGGCCGGGCGACGTCGCCGCCGAACCCCTTCCAGGCCCAGTAGCAGAACGCGGCCCGGAGGCGCTTGCCGCCGCTGGTGACCATCCGGTCCAGCTCGTCGACGGCCTCGCTGAGACGGGGGTCCACGGCGCGCCACCGATGCGACTGCTCGTCGAGGATGCTGGCCAGGCGGGCGTCGACCTTGGTCGCCACGTCGAGCAGCTGCGGCGGAGGAGCGGGATCGGTCACCCGGCGCCCCCGTCGTCCGAGGCCGGGTCGTCGCCGTTCCCGTTGGCGTCGTTCCCGTCGGCGTCGGTGGCGACATCGGCGCCGTTCCGTTCGGCCGGCCCGCCGTCGAGGGCCACCAGCTCGGCCACGACGGCGTCGACGTCGCCGGTCACCACGTCGAGCCTGGCCCGGCAGAAGCGGATCAGCTCGACCCCGCGGGCGACCCGGCTGGCCAGGGCGTCGACATCGACGTCGGCCGCCTCCAGCTCGTCGAGCAGGTCCTCCAGCTCGTCGATGGCGTCGCCGTAGGTCAGCTCGTCGGCAACCGCATCGTCGGCGCGGTCGTTGTCGGCCGCCGCCGCATCGGTGGTCACGGGTCGTCCTCGCTTCCCCGTCCCTCGACCCGGCTCACGATCATGCCGTCCATTGTGGTGGTTCGCAGCTCGGTTCCGTCGGAAACGTCGTCGACCGAGCGGACGAGGTCGCCGTCGGCCGTCCGGGTGATCGTCCAGCCTCGGCGCAGGGCGATCGCCGGATCGACGGCCGCCAGTCTGGCCGCCGCCATCGCCAGCCTGGCCTCCTGTCGCTCGTCGGCCAGGGCCGGGGCCCTGGTCAGGCGTCGACCGGCGTGGTCGAGCTCGAGCCGGCCCCGGTCGACGGTGCGGCCGGCCGAGCGGATCAGCCTGGCGCCGTCGGCGGCGAGGCGGTCCTGGGCCGACGACAGGTGCAGGCCGGCCAGCGAGCCGAGCCGCCCGGTGGCCCGGTCGAGCCGCCAGGCGAACCCATCGACCGCGGCGACGAGCACCCCGGCGCACGCCGTCGGGGTCTTGGCCGACGTGTGGGCGACCTCGTCGGTCACCGATCGATCGATCTCGTGGCCGACCCCGACGATCACCGGATGCGGGCACCGGGCCACGGCGGTCGCCACCCGCTCGTGATCGAACGCCACCAGGTCACCCCTGGCCCCGCCGCCCCGGGTGACGACCACGGCGTCGACGTCGAGCCGAGCCGTCGCCCCGATGGCATCGGCCAACGACGGCACCGCCTCCGGGCCCTGCACGCGGCTGTCGAGCAGGGTGACCCGGAACGGGTGCCCGCTGGCGAACAACTCGTCGACGAAGTCGGCACAGGCTGCGCTGCCCTCGCTGGTCACCAGCGCCACCCGCAGCGGAAGGGCCGGCAGCTCGAGCTGGCGGTTGCGATCGAGCAGATCGTCGGCCGCCAGCTTCTCCAGCAGCGCCGTGCGGGCCTCCGCCTGCTGGCCGAGCGTGAACTGCGGGTCGATCAGCGACATGATCAGCTGCACTCGACCCTGGGGCGGGTAGTAGGCGACCCGGCCCCGGATCCGGATCTCGATGCCGTCGTGCATCCTGACCCCGCCGGCCTTGCGCAGGATCCGGTTGACCAGCTGCCGGGTCGAGGCGAACAGGGCGACCGGCAGCGTCGCCCCCGTCGTTGCCCCCATCTCGCCGGTCGGGTCGACCAGGTCGAAGTAGACGTGCCCGTTGCCCGACCGGGTCAGACCGGAGATCGCGCCCTGGACCCACACCTCGTCGGGGAAGGCCCCCTTCACGGCGTCGTCGATCCTGGCGCACAGCTGGGTCACGCTCAGCGTGTCCTCACCAGGCCGCCCGTTGCGAGGATCGGTGCCGCCGGTCGGCTGGTCGGCCAGGGCCATCCGGCAACGGTAATCGGGTGGATGGGGGTTGCGCCGAGCCCAAGCATCCGGAGGCCGGTTCCGCCGGCCAACGGTCGATCATTCCCGTATCGGCCCACTAAGATGACGACGCTTCGGCGAGGCACCGACAGCACACGGTGTCTCCTGGGGGCCACCGCACCAACACGGTGTCTCCTGCGAGGGTCGGCGGACTCGACCTCCCGACGCACACGAACTCCGGCGGACCGTCAACCGAAGGACTGTCGTGACCGAGCACCGCCGCCGACCCAGCCAGACGCTCTCCGTCGACGAGCGCCCGCTGATCCCGTCGGTGCCGTTGCGAGGAGCCCGAGAGACCCTCGACCGCCCCGCAGGCTCGCCCGCATCGGCCCCGGTCGACGGTGTGGCGATGATCTTCATCGACCCCGCGGGTGGCGACGCCAACGTCGTGTTCGCCAGCGAGGGCCTGGCCACGATGACGGGCCGCCGACCGGACGAGCTCCTCGGTCGGGATCCCGGCGAGCTGTTCGCCACCGACGGCGCAGCCCGCTTCGCCGAGGTCCGCCGCGGCCTGGCCATCGATCGCGAGCGGCTGGCCGACCAGCGGGCCATCGCCGACATCCGACCGCTGATCGCCGGCGACCGGTTCGAGCCGGCCCAGACCGGGCAGGTCCGGCCCGGTCTCGGCGAGGCGGGCCCGGCCATCGATCTCGACGCCGACGACCCGAGCCGCTCGCTCGCCATCGGCACCGAGCTGCTCCGGCGCCACGGTCGCCGTCACCAGGACGCCCCGCCCCGGGTCTACGCCGCGGCCCAGGAGCTGGCCAGGGCCGGCGGTCGCCCGCTCTCGGTCCACGCCGCCTACACCACCGTGCCGTCGATGACGCCCCTGGCTCCCTACGTGGTGGCCGAGTTCCGGAATCTCGAGCAACCGTCGGCCGAGCGGCTGCTGGCCGACCAGGAGGCGGTGATCCGCTCGCTCGGGCGTGGTCACGAGCTCGGCCGGGTGTGCCACCAGGTCGCGGCCCAGGTCGAGCAGGAGCTGGCCGACGGCTCCCGCTGCTGGGTGGCGGTCCGCTCGGGCGACGGCCGACTGGAGCCGGTGCTGAGCGGCGGGCTGCCGTTCGAACTGGTCGAGGGGATCGTCGGCGACCTCCTCGAGCTGGGGCAACCGCTGGCCCGCCGGGTCGTGGCCATCGGCGCCCTGCCCCCGGAGCGGTTGGCCCAGCTCGGCTCGACCTCGATCGCCTCGCTCTGGTACCTGCCGCTGGTCGACGACGACGATGACAGCGCCGTTGGTGGCGCCGGGAGCCCCGGCGACGCGGGTCTCGACCCCGCAGGCGAGCGTCCGAGCACGAAGCCGTCGCCCCGATCGGGGCCGGACTCACTGCGAGGCGCCCTGGTGGTCGCCACGCCCCGCACCCGCCCGACCAGGGCCCAGGCCCGAGCCCTGGAACACCTGGCCGCCGTGCTCGACACCGCGGTCGAGCAGGCCACCGTCGAGGCCGACCTCATGCACCGGGCGCTGCACGACACCCTCACCGGGCTGCCGAACCGAGCCCTGCTCGTCGATCGCCTCGGCCAGGTGATGGCCCGGCTCGAACGCGATGACCTGGCCTTGTCGGTGCTGCTGGTCGACATCGACCGGTTCAAGAGCGTCAACGACAGCCGCGGCGCCGAAGTCGGCGACCAGGTGCTGCAGGAGGTGGCCGGGCGGTTGCTCACCGCCGTCCGACTCGGCGACACCGTCGGCCGGTTGGCCGGCGACCAGTACCTCGTCATGTGCGCGGCCGGCAAGGACGAGCTCGACGCCACCGCCGTCGCCCGCCGCATCCTCCGCTCGCTGGCCGAGCCGATCGTCCCGACCGACGGCGAGGAGCTGCACCTGACCGCATCGATCGGCCTCGTGGTCGTCGACGCCCCCGGCGCAACCCCCGCCGCCATCATCAGCAACGCCGAGTCGGCCCTGGCCAGGGCCACCGCCGCCGGTCGCGGCCGGATGGCGGTCTTCGAGGCCGACCAGGGTCACGAGGCGGTGGAGCGCCACGTCCTCGAGCAGGCGCTGTACAGCGCCATCGGAGCCGGCGAGCTGGTGATCCACTACCAGCCGCTGGTGGAGATCCGGACCGGGTTCATGACCGGGGCCGAGGCCCTCGTCCGCTGGAACCGCCCCGGCCACGGCCTGGTCGGTCCCGGCGCGTTCATCCCGATCGCCGAGGAGTCCGACCTGATCGTCGCCGTCGGTGCCTGGATCATCGAACGGGTCTGTGAGGACCTGTCCCGATGGCCGAAGTCCCGCGGCCGCTCGCCGATGGTCACGATCAACCTCGGATCACGCCAGCTCGCCGACGACACCCTGGTGCCCACCGTCATCAGCGCCCTGCACGGCCACGGGCTGCGACCCCGGCGACTCGGGTTCGAGATCACCGAGTCGGTCGAGATCCGCGACGCCGAGGCCGCGGTGGCCAACCTGAACCGGCTCAAGGATCTCGGCTGCCGGATCGCGATCGACGACTTCGGCATCGGCTACGCGACCCTCGACTACATTCGCCGCTTCTCGATGGCCGACGCGCTGAAGATCGACAAGTCGTTCATCAACGGGCTCGGCCAGTCCCGGGAGGACACCGCCATCGTCGACGCCTCGATCGCCCTGGCCTCGTCGCTCGGGCTGCAGGTGATCGCCGAGGGGGTCGAGGAGCTCGACCAGCTCGACGGGCTGCTGGATCGGGGCGCCCGCTACGCCCAGGGGTTCGCCCTGGCCAAACCGGTCCCGTTCGAGACGGCGATCGAGCTGTGGGCCCGCCAGCGGCTGTACGACCCGCCGTGGGAGCGGGTGGCCGCTCCCGCTGCGGCCACCGACGCCACCACGGCCCTGCCGCCGCGGCCCCCGACCGCCCCGAGGTCGCCGCTCCCCGGCGGCGACCTCGTGATCGATCTCGACGGCCCCGATGCCCGTTGAGCCGGGGTGGGGCCATCGTCGCCTCGCCGATTTACCCAGGCCCGGTGGTTCCAAAGGCGGCTAGTACCACAGGCTCACATTGGATAGTGTGATGTCGGTTCTCGATTTGGGAGCCCTCTCGGTGGATCGTCGTGTGCGCGGCTCGTCCCCGGGATGAACGGCGAAACGGTCGAACGTCGCTGGCGGCGCGGGACGGCGGACGATTCCGAGGCGGTTGACGAGGAGATTCCGGTGGGACTTACGCCAGAACAGATCGAGGCTCGGGAGTTCTCCCGAACTCGTCGAGGATTCGACCAGGACGAGGTCCGCAGCTACCTGACCGAGGTCGGGCGTCAGATCCGGCAGCTCGAGGGCGACCTGGCCGAGGCCACCAGGCGGGCCGAAGCGGCCGAGGCGAAGGCGAACCAGACGCCGGGCGAGGTCGAGGCCGACCAGTTCGGCGCCCTCGGTGGTCGGGTGGCCGAGATGCTCCGCCTGGCCCAGGAGTCGGGGGCCGAGATCCGGTCGACGGCGAACGCCGAGGCCGAGGCCCTGCTCGACACCGCACGGTCCGAGTCGACGGCGATGGTGACCCAGGCCGAGTCGACGCTCGAATCGGCTCGGGCCGATGCCGAGGACATGCGGGCCTCGGCCAAGTCCGAGGCCGAGGCCCTCGGCATGGAGTCGCGGCTCGAGGCCGAGACGCTGCTGTCGAACGCCGAGAACGAGGCCGATCAGCTCGTCTCGACGGCGAACGCCCAGGCCGAGGCCCTGCGGTCCGCCACCGAGAACGAGACGGCGGCCCAGCGGGCTGCGGCCGAGGCCGAGGCCAACGAGATGCGGCTGAAGGCCAACAACGTGCTGGCCGACTCCAAGGCCAGGGCCGACGAGCTGTGGAACTCGGCCGAGGCCGAGGCGTTCAAGCTCCGGGAGGACGGCCGCCAGGAGGCCGAGCAGATCCGGCAGAACGCGGTCAACCAGGCCAACGAGTACAAGGAGACCGTCGAGCGGGAGGCCCAGGACCACCGGGAGACGGTCGAGGGTGAGGTCGCCCGCCTGCTCGACAACACCAGGAACGACTGCGACCAGCAGCTGGCCGCCGCCCAGGCCGAGGCCGAGCGCCTCCGGGCCGAGGCCGACCAGGTATTGGCCGACCACAAGGCCCAGGCCGAGCAGCGCCTGGCCGCCGCCAACCGTGAGGCCGAGCAGATCCAGAGCGACGCCTCGGCCGAGGCCGATCGGATCCGGGCCGCCGGCCAGGCCGACCGCGAGCGGATGATCGAGGAGGCCGAGGCCGCCATCGCCGAGCGCAACGCCGACGCCGAGGCCTACGTGGTTTCCAAGCAGGCCGAGGGCGACGACTACCTCGACACCAAGCACACCGAGGCCGACGCCTACGTGACCCTCAAGCACAAGGAGGCGGACGACTACGTCGCCGCCCGCCAGGGTGAGGTCTACAAGAACGCCGAAGAGGCCGAGCGCGAGCGTGACAAGGCCCTCGCCCAGATCGGCGAGGCCAGGGCCCAGGTGGCCGACCTGCTGCAGCAGGCCCAGGCCCAGAGCGAGTTCATCCGGCTCGAGGCCGAGGAGAAGATCCGCGAGAAGGTCCGGGCCCACATCGATCAGGCCGAGCGCCGGATCGCCCGGCTGCGGATCACCGAGCAGGCGTCCAGGGAGCGGATCATCGCCGCCCAGAGCGAGCTCAACTCCGCCATCAGCCGACTCGACTCCGAGCCCGTGCAGGAGCTCGGCGAGGGCACGCCGGACGAGGTCATCGCCGAGGCCCGCCAGCGGGTGCTCGGCGCCGGCGGCGGGTCGGTCAGCGATCGCCTGGAGAGCGGCGAGGCCGAGGACATCATCGACCTCGACGCCGACGGTCGGGCCGTCGGTGCCGAGGCGGTCGAGGTCGTCGACCAGGTCACGGTCACCGGCGAGGAGCCCGAGCCGAGCGAGGCCCAGCCCGCAGTGGTCGACGAGGTCGACCAGGTGCTGTCCGAGCCCCCGATCGAGCCACAGGACGAGGACGCCCTGTCCCGGCTCGTCCGCGAGGCCATGCAGCGGGCGGTCGAGAGCGCCCGAGGCAGCGAGACCAGCAACTGAGCGTGACGCCCGGCTCCTGAGCCGGAGCTGTTCGACCGAGGCCCGGGCCTGACGCCCGGGCCTCGTCGCGTCCGGGGGCCGGCCCGGTGGCCGGCCCGGGTGGTCGGGTGGTCGGGTGGTCGGGGTGCGCAGCTCGCGGGGATTTGTCGGTGGCCGGGACCACACTGGACAATGACCTCGGGCTGCGGATGGCGGCCCGACCGAGCGAGAGGACCTGGAGCCCATGGCCGGAACGTCGTCATACATCGTGGCCGGAGCCCGCACCCCGATCGGGAAGCTGGCCGGCGGCCTCGCCCCCTTCTCGGCCATGGATCTCGGCGGCCTCGCCATCTCGTCGGCGCTGGAGCGCTCGGGCATCGCCCCCGACCAGGTCGACTTCGTGTTCATGGGCCACGTGCTGCAGGCCGGCCAGGGTCAGATCACGGCCCGCCAGGCCGCGTCGGCGGCCGGGATCCCGATGTCGACGCCATCGACGACGATCAACAAGGTCTGCCTGTCCGGGCTCAACGCCATCCAGCTGGCCCACCTGATGATCGCCGCCGGGCAGGCCGAGATCGTGGTCGCCGGTGGCATGGAGTCGATGACCAACGCCCCCTACCTGTTGCCCGAGGCCAGGGCCGGGTTCCGGGCCGGCGACAAGACCGTCGTCGACTCGATGATGCACGACGGCCTGTTCTGCGCCTTCGACGCCTGCTCGATGGGGCTCGGCACCGAGCGCTACAACGCCGCCACCGCCGGCGGGCCGGGCATCACCCGAGCGTCGATGGACCGGCTGGCCGCCCTGTCACACGAGCGGGCCGCCGCCGCCCACAAGGAGGGGCGGCTCGACGCCGAGCTGATCCCGGTCGAGGTCCCGCAGCGCCGGGGTGACCCGATCGTCGTCGACGCCGACGAGGGGGTCCGGCCGGGCACCACAGTCGAGACGCTGGCCGGGCTGCGGCCGGCCTTCGAGGCCGACGGCGTGATCACCGCCGGCAACGCCTCCCAGATCTCCGACGGGGCCTCGGCCACCGTGATCATGAGCGCCGCCAAGGCCGAGGAGCTGGGGGTGACCCCCCTCGGCGAGATCGTGGCCTACGGCGAGGTGGCCGGTGACCCGTCGCTGCTGAGCAAGCCGGCCGAGGCGGCTCGCCGGGCCCTGGGCCGGGCCGGGCTCGAGGTTGGCGACGTCGACCTGTGGGAGATCAACGAGGCCTTCGCCGCCGTCGTGCTGCAGAGCATGGGCGAGCTCGGCATCGACGAGGAGATCGTCAACGTCAACGGCGGCGGCCTGTCGATGGGGCACCCGATCGGAGCCTCCGGCAACCGGATCGCCCTGACGCTGCTGCACGAGCTGCATCGGCGGGAGGCCGACTACGGCGTCGCCTGCCTCTGCGGGGGCGGTGGTCAGGGCGATGCGCTGGTGGTCAAGGCGGTCCGGTGAGCGACGGTGTCGAACGTCCTTGCTCAAGGATGTTGCAATACCATTGAAAAAATCGCCACAAAACGCCCCAAAGGCCTTGTCACGGAGCGAGTCTTCGTTGTAACCTAAAGGCAACATCGTTACGACGTCCCAGTGGCCGGTTTACCCATACCGCCCGCGCCACGGTCACTGGGGCGTCGTAGCGACGACTGTCCGGGTCGGTGCACCCTCTCCCCGCCGACCCGGTCGTCGCGTCAGGGTTCCGTTCTTCCCTGACAGGGGAGAAGCGCTCGTGGAGCGCAGGGCCGCCGGGTCCGCTCCGGCAGCGCCGGCCTGGCGTCACTGATCGAGCGTGTTGCGACCCTCGAGCGCCCGGCCCAACGTCAGCTCGTCGGCGTACTCCAGATCACCGCCGACCGGCAGGCCCGACGCCAGACGTGACACTTTGACGTCAAACGGGGCCAGCACCTTCGAGGCCACGAAGGCCGCCGTCGTCTCGCCCTCCAGGTTGGGGTTCGTGCAGAGGATGACCTCGGCGATGTCCTCGCCGGCCACCCGAAGCGCCAGCTCCTTGATCTTGAGCTGTTCGGGTCCGATGCCTTCGAGCGGATTGATGGCCCCGAGCAGCACGTGGTAGCGCCCGGAGTAGGCACCCGTCTTCTCGATGGCCGAGATGTCCTTCGGCTCCTCCACCACGCACAGCAGGCGAGGATCGCGGTCGGGGTCGGTGCAGATGCTGCACTCGGCGCCCTCGGCCACGTTGAAGCAGCGCTCGCAGAAGGCGACGTTGTCCTTCATCGAGACGATCGCCTCGGCCAGGCGCCTGGCGTCGACGGCATCCGTCTTCAGCAGGTGGAAGGCGATCCGCTGGGCCGACTTCGGGCCGATGCCAGGCAGGCGGCCCAATTCGTCGATCAGGACCTCGACCGGCTTGGCGTAGACGCTCATGGTCGTGGCGTCCCGGGTCGCGTCCGCCGCTGTGGTGGCGTTCGCCGTCGGCCGGCGGGTCCGACCCGGTCCGACCGCAGCCCGGCGACGCTACTGGCCACCGAGCAGGCCGCCGAGGCCCCCGCCGAGCCCGCCGAGGTCGGGCAGGTTCATGCCGCCCATCGCCTCCTCGTAGGCGCCGGCCATCTGGGCGCTGGCGTCGCGGAGGGCGGCCAGGACCAGCTCCTCCAGCAGCTCGACGTCGTCCGGGTCGACGGCCTCCGGGGCGATGCTCACGTTGCGGAACTCGCCGGCGCCGGTCATCTCGACCGTCACCTTGCCGCCACCGGCGCTGCCGGTGATGATCTGGGCCGCCTGCTGGGCCTGGGCGTCGGCCATCTGCTGCTGCAGGGCCTGGGCCTGCTGCACGAGGGCCCCCAGGTCGAGGCCGGCGGGGCCGTCGGGGGCATCACTTGGGTCGCTCATCGCTCGCTCCCTGGTTGCGGGTCGCTTGGTCGCTCGGTGGTCAGGGTGTCCGGGGCTCGCCGGGGTTGTCGACCACCTTCGAGCCGGGGAAGGCCTTGGTCAGCCGCTCGACGCCGTTGGCCGACTGGTCGGTGGCGTCGGCCAGCTCCGAGACCGGGCCGATGTCCTCGTCGGCGTCGGCGGCCGGGGCCGGGCGGGTCTCGATCTTGGCCGGGTCCATCGTCGGGGTCGGTGCGTCGCCGTCGACCGCGATGTCGACGGTCACCGCCTGACCGAAGTGCTGGCTCAGTGCGTGCTCGACCTCACCTTTGACGTCGTTGCAGCGGTTGCGGTGGATGTCGTTGGGGACGCCGAGCACGACGGTCGCTCCCTCCACCCCGAGGATGCGGCCACCACGGAACCTCACCCTGGTCTTCTGACTGACCTGCTCGAGGCAGCCGGCGAAGGCGGACTCGACCGCCGGCTGGGTCAGCGCCGAGCTGAGCGCGGGCCGTCCGTCGTCGGAGGCCTCGGCGGCCGTCTCGTCGCCGACTGGGGTCGGTGCGCCGTGGCCGTTGGGCCCGGAGGCGTCGGTGGCGGCTCCGGTCGGTGGGGCGGTGGCGGCCTGCTCGGCGGCGGTGTTGGTGGTCGCCGCGTCCGTGGTGTGGTCGGCCTGGCTGCCGCCGGCGTCGTCGGGCTCACCGTCCGGCGTCGTCGCCTCGGCGGCGGTCGGCGAGGCGTCGGTCGGTCCGGGCTCGGCGGTCGAGCGAGGGGAGGGGGGTGCGGTGGCCGGCTCGGTGCTCGGCCGGTCGTCGGTCGCCGCCGTCCGGCCGGCGCGAGGAGACGGGGGTGCCTTGGCCGTGACCTCGGCCAGGCGGGACCGGGCGGCGCGGGCCGGCCCCGAGGGAGGGTCGGGCTCGGCGGTCGACTCGTCGTCGTCGGCCTCGGGGGCCGACGACGGGGCGGCCGGCGCCGGGTCGGCGGCCGCGGTTGTCGCTCGGCCCGGTGCGGCGGTGGCAGCACCGGCGCCGAGCCGGGCCGCGAGGTCGCTGACCTGCTGCTCGAGTTGGGCCACCCGCCTGACCAGATCGGGATCGCCGCCGTCGGTGCCGGTCGGCGGGGCGGGTGGTTCGGCGTCGGGTGGCGGGGCCGGCTGACCGTGGCGGCAGAGTCGGAGGACGGCCACCTCGAGGGGGACGCGGGGGTCGGGGGCCTGGCGCATCTCCACCAGGGCCTGCCCGAGCGCTTCGAGGGCTCGGGTCACGGCGGCCGGGCCGAGCTGGCCGGCGAGCTCGCGGGCCTGGTCCCTAGCGCGATCGTTGAGGTGGTCGAGCGGGGCCTGCATGGAGGCGAGGAAGGTGTTGCGGAGGACGTCGACGGTGGCCTCGCCGATCGTGCGAGGCTCCTGGCCGGCGACGAGGCCGGCCTGGACGGCGGCGATGGCGGCGGCGGGGTCACCCTGGCCGATGGCCCCGGTCAGGTCGACGCCGATGTCGGACCCGGCGGGGACACCGCCGGCGGCGGCCACCAGGTCGAGGGCCGAGAGGGTGTCGCGGGCCGAGCCGCCGCCCTGGGTGAGGACGTAGTCGACGGCGTCGTCACCGACGTCCAGCCCGGCGTCGGCGATCACGTAGCGAACGTGCTCGGCGAGTTCGTCGGCGGGGAGGAGTCGGAACTCGAAGTGCTGGGTCCGGCTCCGGATCGTGGGGACGACCTTGTGGGGCTCGGTGGTGGCGAGCACGAACACCACGTGCTCCGGGGGCTCCTCGAGGGTCTTCAGCAAGGCGTTCTCGGCGCCCGAGCTGAGCATGTGGACCTCGTCGAGGATGTAGACCTTGGTGCGGCCGGGGGAACCGAGGTGGACCTTGGAGATCAGGTCCCGGACGTCGTCGACCTTGTTGTGGCTGGCGGCGTCGAGCTCGTGGAGGTCGAACGAGGTGCCCTGCTCGATGGCCTGGCAGCTGTCGCAGGTCCCGCATGGTTCGCCGTCGGCGACGTTCGGGCAGTTCAGCGCTTTGGCCAGGATCCGGGCGGTGGAGGTCTTGCCGGTGCCACGGGGGCCGCTGAAGAGGTAGGCGTGGCCGTGGCGGCCCTCGGCGACGGCCGACCGGAGGGCCGAGGTGACGTGGTGCTGCCCGACGATCTCTGAGAATTTTTGAGAACGGTAACGTCGGTACAGCGACTGGTAGGCCACGGTTCGAGCCTACCTCTCTGCTCTTTCTTCGGCTGGCTCACCGCATCCGGTTACGAATCTGCTACAAAGGACCAGCGGCCACGTCGCCCCATCGCAGAAACTCTGGCGGGTATGCGACGGATCGATGACAGACGGACCCATCGGTCGGGTGCGGCGGTCATCACCCCGTCGGCAGCCCGCCGCCGCAGAGGTTGCCACCCCCCATGGACAACGAGCCAACCAATCCCATCATCGCCCGTGCCATCGTGCTGCTCGTGGCCGTCGCCGCCGCCGGTGGTGCGGTGTTCGCACTCGGTCGGTCCGGGCCCGAGCCGGTCGGCGAGGAACTGCCAGCCTCACCGGTCCAGGGAATGGTCAACGCCGACGGCTCGGTGCTGGGGGCACAGGTCGAGACGTCGTCCACCCGTCCGGTGCTGTCCGTGATCGCCCCCGGTGCCGGTTCGGCCGACTCGGCCGAAGGCTCGACCACGGTGTCGACGGTCGCGTCGACCCTTCCGCCGTCGACGGTGGCGGTGGTGTCGACCACGGTGGCGCCGTCCACCGCCCCGTCGTCGACCGAGTCGTCGACGTCGACGATGCTCGACAGCACGACCACGTCGGTGCCGGGCGAGTCGTCGACGACCACGTCGATGCCGTCCACCACCGACCCGAGCGGTCTGACCGCGATCGAGCTGGAGATCGCCCGGCTGACCAACGAGCTGCGGACCAACCCGAACGGGCCGCTGCGGCGCGAGGGTCCGGTGATCGACTGTGGCGGGAACGTGCCGATCGATCCGGCCACCGGGCTGTATCGGCCGGTGCCGGCGGTCGAGGTGCATCCGGCGGCGTCGCTGCAGGTGGCCCGCCCGTGGTCGGCCCAGATGACCACCGATCTCCAGCATCGGCCCGAGGCCGGTATCCCGGCCCTGATCGACGCAGGGATCTCGGTGATGACGGCCGGTGAGAACATCGCCTACCACAACTTCCCCGACACGGCGTTCCGGCACTTCGCCGGTTGGCGTGAGTCGGACGGGCACTTCTGCAACCTGATGGACCCGACGTTCACCCACGTCGGGGTGGGGGAGTCGCAGGGGGCCGACGGGTTCTCCTACGCCACGCAGAACTTCTTCTCGATGATGTCCTGAGCGGCGCCGGGACGGGTCTTGGTGTGCCCGGACCGGAGCGTTGCCTCAGCGAGCGCGACGACGCAGCCCCTGCTCTCGGAGGTGGCGGCCAGGCGATCTGCGGCACTCCCCGGGTTCCGCTGAGAGCTGCTGCCTTCCGGCCCTGACTCGGTTCACGAGCCGAGGATGCACAGGGCCCGACCGCCACCTGCCAGAACAGATGCTGCGTTGTCGTGGTGCCGCCGGCTCGTGTGGTGAAACGGCGGGCACCGGCGCCTGCTTCCGACCGATGTGGGAGCGGGCGTCGCTAGGTATCCTAACGGGTCCTGCCGGGGATCCGGCGATCGCCTCGGGTAGGCCCGGCGTGGTCGAGCAAGGTCCCAGGCGAGCAGGAGGAGTGCGAGAGCGGCCGAATCGGCACGCTTGGAAAGCGTGTGAAGGGAGACCTTCCGTGGGTTCGAATCCCACCTCCTCCGCAAGGTGTTTCCCCTGGTCAGGGGGCTGGGAGAGCTCGTGTAGGGCAACTGGCGCACTCCCACCAGGAACGGTGCGGTAGCCAGGCAGGTAGCCACGGAGCGACCGAGCTCATGTCCTGACCGCCTGCGGATTCGTCGGCTTCGAGGCCAAGGGTGGTGGTCTCCGGCAGTTCGGCCACGTGATGCGTGCCTTCAGCCATGGGCCGTCACTCCCTCCTGGCAAGATGGAGGAATGATCCGCGACTCGACCGATCGTCTGCTCGCATTGGAGTCGAGCGTCAGGCGCTTCGTGGATGAGCGTCGTTGGCAGCGCTCGAAGAATCCGAAGAATCTTGCAATGGCCTTGGCCGGCGAGGTCGGCGAGCTGTTAGCCGAGCTCCAGTGGCTCGATGACGAAGAAGCGATCGATGTGCGCCACGGGGACCAATGGGGAGGAGTGCAAGACGAGCTCGCGGATGTGTTTATCTACCTGGTTCAACTAGCTGCGGTCTATGAAGTCGACTTGATCGAGATCGCTGAGGCGAAGATGGCGAAGAACGCTGAGCGATATCCGCTTACGCGGTAAGTCACCCGTCGCCAATTCTCGACGTGGCCCGATGTGGGCTTGCTAGGCTCGCGTTGTCCCTAGCAGGAGGTATCTCTGACCGAAATCGATCTGAAGGCAGCTATCAACGCCATCTCCGACGTCATCCAGAATCGCCCGAAGCCTCTCCGAGAGTTCGACCAGATCTACATGAAGGCCGGCGACATGGTCATGCAGAGCGAGTACATCGCCAGCTGGGCCGACGGCAAGCGACTGGCATTCATTGGCGATGGTGACGCAATCAGTGTCTGCGTTGCGTACCTGCGGGCAAGGGCGATCGTCGACTACGGGCCCGAGGTCATTGAAGTTTTCGACTTCGACGAGCGCATTGTCAACGCTGTCAACGCATTCGCCCAGCGGGAGGGCATAAGCTTTCTGTCCGCTCGTCTGTACAACTGCCTCGACCCGTTCCCGGCCTGCTCCGAGTTCGACCACTTCTACACCAACCCACCTTGGGGTGCCAGCAATGACGGGGAGAGCGTCAACGTCTTCGTAGAGCGAGGGATCGAGGCGGTCGGATACCGAGGTCACGGAGCGATCGTGATTGCCGATGACGAGCATCTTGATTGGCCCCGTCAGGTACTGGCGAACGTGCAGCGGTTTGCCTCGGACAGGGGTTTCTATGTGAGCCGTATGATGCCGCGGCTCCACTCCTACCACCTCGATGACGCCCCTGATCTGCGCTCGTGTAACCTGATGATCTCGTCGGTGCCTGTCAACGACTGCTTGCACGTTAGTAAGCCGGTTGACCAGGAGCGATTCTCGAACTTCTACGGCGCTGGGCGAGCTCCGACGGTGAAGTACATTCGCGAGGTTGCGCCTCCCGAGTACGGCAAGGCGAATGAGCACGAGTACTACCTGGAGGTCCTTGAGGGGGTCGAGCGATGAGTGAGCTGATAAGACCGGGCTCTGGCTTCATCTTCATGAAAGTCGGGATGCACGCGCAAGAGGACCTCGCTGACATCATTGCGCGCAAGCGGGCCGAGATCGATGCAACGGGCTTCGCTATGTGGGGCTACGGGGGGAACACCTGCCACCCGAGGACGATGGTGCAGCCGTTCGCAAGGGATGTTGCTGCGGCTGGGGATCCCATCTTGCTCTGTATGCAACCGATGGTCTCGAACCACGCGGCTGACCCGGTCCGTGCGGAGGAGTACTCTGTCGATCGAGTTGAATGGAGGCCAGTTCCGGAAGAGATCGCGGTACTAGGCTCCAACTACGCTCTGTGCATTCGAAGTCTGGACGAGGTCGAGGACGAAGTCTCCCTCGAGGCAACCAGGGTCGCTCGTGGCAACAGTCAGGGTCGATCGGGTGATCAGTACATCAAAGGACGTGTCGACAAAGCTTGTCTGAGACTTGTCGAGCCGGCCGCTGGAGAGCGGCCCCCTGTCCGCATCGGTCTGGTGGCCCAGGTAGTGGAGCCGTACGCCGTCTTTCTCAGGACGTAGCTAGGGGCTCCGAGACCTCGGACAGCATGGTGGGTGATGAGCGGCGGAGGCTGTTCACGTAGCTCGCTAGACAGGCGCAGTCCATCTCGCTCCTTTCCGCGATTGCACAGCCTGCGCAGATCGCAAGTGCCGTGTCGACACGCTGCTCCGCGCAAACGGACTCTGCGACTTCGGTGGCGCCGATCTGTCGTACTAGCGAGGCAACGATCTGCTCAAGGCACACGAACCTATGAGCTAGGGTCGAGAGCGCCTCGACAGACCCTGCCAGCTCCTCTGCGGAAATCACGGCGCGCTTGTCTCCGGTGAGGATGAACTCAGCTGACCGTGAGATCGCCACTGCGCACAGGAGACTCTCACCGACATCGAGATCGACGCCGGCCAACATAGAGGCTTCCTCTAGTTCGGTGGCCAGTGCTACTTCTTCAGTTGACGGTTCCAGCTCGGTGACTGCGCTGAGAGCCTGATCAAGGTTGCTGAGGGCCGACCCACGGTTGGCGAACCGGTCGCTGCCCTCCATCACACTTCGGGATACGAAACGAGCTGACGACAACACGCCGACCCGAGTCTCTGGCTGCGCCATGTCGAGCAGCTCGCTGATGAGCCCATAAGCCGAGAGCTTGATCAGAACGTCATTGTCGATCAGCCAGTCACGCCGCACGCTCAAGGCCCAGGACTCTCTCTAGGTACTCCTGGCGCGAGTGGGGTAGGTCATCCCACGCGAGCTGCTCGGCAGCTACGGAGTTCAGGTAAGCGTTGATGTCGGCGCCACCATTCTGTAGGACCTTGAGTGCTCCGATCGCCTGCTCCCACCGACCCGTTGCGTGGCCAGCGCATAGCGCCAGGACCCCAGGGTCGATCGACCTCGACGGTCCAACTTGCGAGACGGCCTGGGCGAGCTGGCTGGCTGTGAAGTCAGGCTCGGAGGTCGCTACTTCCGGCTGGGGGCTGCCGGTGAGAAGGGTCAGAGCGAAACGGTCGGCGGCTACCTCCTCGGCGTCAGGGTCAGCGACAAGTAGCGGGTCCTCAATCTCAAGAAGTGCCGTGCTTCCCGTTAGATGACCTAGGGCTATGTGGCCGATTTCGTGAGCGATCATGTACGCAGTCCGTGCTGCATAGCGACTCTCGCGGCCGATCAGAATGGCGAACTTGTCACTAGAGGTCACTGTCATCGCATGCATTCGCTTCTGGCCAAGCGGGAATACGGCGAGGGCGACGACTGGTAGCTGGATTGCCCAGCAAAGCGAGAGAAGGTCGGTGAGGCCTACATAGCTCGAACTGGCAAGGATGGCCTCACGTAGCTCCTCGGCGGTGCGGCCGACGATAGAGCTGCCTTGCTCCAGTTCGCTTGTAACGCTGCGGCCCACCGCAACGCCAAATGATGCCAAGACGGCTTGTTCTGCCTCCGATGTTGTCCCGAGGTTCTTGAACTTCGCCTCGTCATGCCACACGAAGCGTGGCTCCTCATCGAAGAGCGAGGATGGCGAGAGTCCCAGCCGTCGAGCCAGGGTGTATCGAAGCTCCGCAGAGGCCGCCTCGGAGTCGGATGCTTCATCGCTCCACCATCTAGGCCAGACGGCGTCGATCGCTGTGTTGGCGAAGCCGGCTCTCTGGAGCTCGCGGCGGAGATCGTCAGCTGAGCGTTCGGGCATGCAGGCAGCGGGCTCCTCTCGGGCTGAGACTCTGCTTCTGTAGACGAATCTAGCCTTCATCGCCTTCCGGCGACGGAATTTGACGCCTCCATCCACGATCCAACGGTCCAGAGTCCAGTATTGTCCCTCGGATCGGTTGAGGGGAGGGCAGGCTGTGGTGTTGCCGGAAGAGTTCTGCTGGACGAAGTTCGGCACCGAGTCTGGCGAGAGTGCTCACTCCATCCTCACCCGGAAAGAGGCCGAGCGTACGCTCAACGACTCGGTGTTTCTCTGGGGGATAGGCACGAGCATTCGGCCCTCGTTGGTCTCGCTGCTCAGTCGGATCGACAGCGATCCGACGGTGGTGTTCACACCCATGATCTCGCCTCCCGCGGTGCATGATGTTGCGCCTTCTGGACGTCGTCTATGGGTTGAGGCCGAGGGCATCGACGGCAAGAAGTTTGAGATACCCCGTCACTCGTTTGTTGTCAGTCGGGCCTCCGATGGTCCGATGCGTCCGTATCACTATGCGCTCGTTTGTCAAAGCGATGATCCGATCAACGGCGAGCCGCTGGGGGCTTGCTTTCGCTCTGGAGACTTGGTCAACCTCAGATCCGGTTCGAAGATTGGGCCCTCGCAGGTTACGTCGGTTGTGCGATGGGCCGACGGCTCCAGCGGCGGGTCTGAATACCAAGTAGCCTTCATGGCCCGTCTGGTGTACCCATATCTGGCCAAGCTCACGACGTCGCGCGACCTGACGGGTGATGAACCGATCGACCTTACCGACGGTTCTCGGTTCGCCGACTTGGCCAGTTCACAAGCTGGGGTCGACCGAGGCGGCCAGCTGCGATTGCCGCTTGCAGCCGGCCGTGCTCGTTCACTGGTCTGATCTCATGGCGCGTGATGTGTAGCCGTCACTGGGCTTCTCCCGGTTCGTCTAGCCTCTGGTCGGCGGGTCGTAGGGGCGAGACGCGCCGGAGCCGGTGGCGATATCTCGAGCTGATCATCGCCTCGCTTGTTCCGGCCCAGTCGGCGATGTCCCAGCTAGTACGACCGGCATCCGCCTGCTGGCTGATTGCAGTATGACGCAACTCATACGGCGTGACGGATGATGATGAGGGCGCTAAGTGCAAGCAGAGCTGCTTCAGCGAGCTGGAGAACATCTCGCGGCCGATCGGCCCACCAGAGTCTGAGGTAGCCACGTATCCGTCACGGCCAGCTGGTCGACGATGATGACGTAGGGATCGCCACTTGGCCAGTCGCTCTATGGTCACCGCGTCGATGGCAATGGTTCGCTCTGCATTAGTGGCCCGCTTGACCGGGCCTCGCTCGTTGCGTCGGTTCATCTGGCCGCTGACGGTGAGTTCGGCCCGTTCCAGGTCCACGTCGACCCAACGCAGGGCTCGCGCTTCAGCGGGCCGGAGGCCGTTCCGGCCGCAGAGGTCGAGGAGAATCAGTAGCCAGCCGTCGGCCGCTTCCAGCAGCTGGTGTAGTTCCTCGACGGTCAGCGCCCGACGTTCCCGGGCTTCGACGCTGCTGGTGGGCAGTTCGGCGACCTCAGCTACGTTCCGCGCCACGGTGCCAATCCGGACCTCGTTGCGCATGAGTGCGGCCAGCCGTTGCCGTACTCGGCGGAGGTGATCTGTGCCGATCGGTCTGCGGCCGTATCGGCCGTCGGCGCACTCAACGAGGAAGAGGTCGCACTGGCGGACGGATAGCGACCGGACTTGGTAGCTGCCAAGCCCAGAGGAGATCAGGCCGAAGAGCCAGTCGTCGGTGGCTGAGGGGGGTCGACCGGCTCGGAAGGTTGCGATGGCGTCGTGGACCGTGCGGTCGGCGCTCAGGATCGTGCCGCTGCGCTCGAGCTCCTTCTGCATCTCCTTCAACGCGCGCTGCGCCTCGGCCTTCGTGCCGGCCCTCCGCTTCCGGCGGCGGCGTTTGCCGTCGCCAAGGCGGGGCAGCTCGATCAGGGCGACCCACCTGCCGTCGCCGTCCTTGAACACCGATCCCTCGCCTGCCGAGCGTCTACTCATCGAAGCCACCGCCCTGGCGCTCGCGGACGTATGCACGCAGGGCCTCGCCGGACACCAACCGACGGCGGCCGACCTTGAACGACCGGAGCTGGCCGGTTCGGATCTCCTCGCGGACGGTGCTGTAGCCGATGCGGAGCTGCTCGGCCGCCTCCCGCACGGTGTAGACGAGCGTGTCGCATGAACCGCTGTCCTCGGCAGTCTCGGCGGGAACCGGGGCCACCTCCGCTGGAGCGTGGCATCCGTGGCAAGCGTGACAATGCAGGTGTGCAGCGGTCGCGGTGCCACGGTTGGGCCGTCGGTGCCACGGGTCGGCTGTCGTCGCCTGGTTACTCATTGGTCTCTCCGGGAAGGTCGATCGGGTGGGTGGGGCGGTAGTCGCGGCGGGTGGTCGTCGATGGGGATGGCCACGGTTGGTTGCCGTGGCAGGTGCGGCCGTCCGTGGCACTTCCGGGCCTCTGACCAGGGGCGCCACGGTTGCCACGGATGCCACGTCTCTCTTGGGGTTCCCCCGGAGGGTCACGGTCGGTGGCGTCGGGTTGAGGCAAGTAGCGGTTCCAAGCGTCGAGGAAGTCGTTGGCCGCGTAGCCCTTCGCCTTACCGCTTGGGAAGCGATAGGTGCCGGACCGGATCCCGAACTCCCGGAGGATCCTGGCCAACGTCCGGGGGGTGAGCCCGGAAGGGCCGAGCGTCGACCAGGGCGCCTCGCTGTCGGACTTGAGCTCGGCCAGGAGCTCGGCCGTGCGAAGCATGTCCCGCTCGGCAAACAGCCGCCGGCAGTCGGCCAGGAGCTGGACGGGGATCGTGTCCTCATCGTCTTCGACCGCTTGGCTGGTCAGCTCGGTCGCGGCGTGCCGAGCCGCATCCGGCCAACGGCCGCCGGCCAGGTCGGCGACGGCGACCAGCGCTTCCCAGGTGTCGGCGGCTCGGTCCTCGAGGGGCATGACGGGTTCGGCTCGGGCGAGCTCGTCGAGGTGGTGGCGTGCCCAGGTGTGCAACCGGTGCTTGAGCTGGCGCAGCGGCGGACCGTCACGTCGAACCCGATACGGCTGGACCCGTTCGTCTGGAGCTCGCCGACGCATCTTCACGATGACCGCCCGATCCTCGATCGTGTCGGGCATCCGACCGATGCCGGCCAGGGCGGCCATGGCGTAGGTCTCGATCTCCTCGACGTTCCGTGAGGCGGCGTCGTAGCGGAGCGCCGGTCGGTTCCGTTGGTGCCCGGCGTTGAGGATGCCTCTCAGGTCCTCGTGGTCGCCGGCGGCGTGTCCGAACACGGTGTCGGCCTCGTCGAGGAGGATCGTCGGTGGGTCGCCGGGGATCAACCCGATCGATCGGTAGATGGCCGATGGCGTGGCGTTGACGGTCATGCGGGGCCAGTGGCAGGTGGCCTCGATGATGTCGAGTAGTCGGGACTTGCCGCAGCGCTTCTCCGGTCCTCTGATCACTAGCCGGGGCGCGGTGTTCCAAGCCGGTGCTGCGTGCGTCGCGGTGATCCAGAGCGTGACGGCTGTCGAGGCCTCGGGGGAGGGGAGGACGACGTAGCGGGCCAGGGCCTGGCGCAGCTGGTCCAGGAGCTCGGCACCGTCCTCCGGTGGATCGGTCGGACCGCTCATGCGTGGGCTCCTGTCGTGATGAGGTGGGAGGGCAGGAGGCGAGGCTCCCCGGTGCCGGTTCGGAGACCGGAGGCGATCGTCTGACGCGCCTGGGTGTGGCTGTAGGCACCGACGGCGACGTGAGTCTGAGCGGCGCTGAGCAGCCGCTGCTCGGCCAGGTCCTCGTCGAGGACTCGGGCGCCGACCAGCTGGCCGAGGGCGACCGAGGCACAGAAGAGCGTGTGGTTCCGTCGTCCTTCGGGAGCGGTGGTGATCCGGAGCTGCTCGCCGGCGATGGCTTGGGCGACGTAGCGGCGCACCCGCTCGCACCGCAGGGGCGGCGGCACTGTTCGGTCGGTTGTCGCAGCCGGCGGCTCCACCTCGGACGTCGGTCGGGTCGGTGATGTCAGCAGCTGGCGGAACCAGTCGGGGAGG
Source organism: Acidimicrobiales bacterium (assembly GCA_028285495.1). Classification (GTDB taxonomy): domain Bacteria; phylum Actinomycetota; class Acidimicrobiia; order Acidimicrobiales; family SZUA-35; genus JAHELU01. The sequence continues at coordinate 77,230 of JANQPB010000008.1, read as the reverse complement.
GGCGCTGGCGGGTGGTCGTCGACGAGCCAGTACTCGCCGGCTCGGAGCCGGGTGGGTGGTGCGACGACGAAGCCGCCGGTGCCTCGGGTGTCGAGGCCGGGTCCGAGGCGTCCGGCGGTGTTGCCCAGGAGTGAGCCGTCGGGCTGTCGGTAGTAGAGGTGGCGGCCGCCCGAGGGTGTGCCGACGGTCCAGGTGGCCGGGAGGGCCTCCTCGGCCTGGTGCTCGAGGTCGGCCAGGGTGTCGGCGCCGGACGGTTGGTCGCCCTTGGCGGTGTCGAGGTCGACGACGAGGAGGCGGGCGGGGCCGCATGCGATGCCGATGCCGTAGGGCCGGTGTTGCCAGGCTCGGGTGATGCGGTCGGGGTCGAGGGTGGCTCGGGGTTCCCAGCCAGTGTGGCCGTCGTGGCAGCGGTGGTCGGAGCCATCGCAGGTCTGTGCGGTGTGGTTGGGGGCGGCCGGCCGCTTGGTGCCGGGCCGGAGGGGGAAGACGGGCCAGCCAGCTTCGGCGTAGGCGAGGGCGGCGTCGAGGAGCTCGTCGCGGTTGGTGGCCCGGCTCATCGGGTGACCTCCCGGACATTGAGGGCGTCGGGGTCGCCGAAGTCGTGGGTGTAGTCCCACTCGATGACCACGACGCAGCTGCCGAGGATCCACCGGGAGTCGATGACCGCCGGTGACTCGTCGACCTGGGCGAGTAGCCGGGCACCGGGGAGGTGGCGCTCGACGACTGAGGCGAGCTCGGCGTTGATGGCTCGGCAGCCGGCGATGTCGGCGGCGTAGACCGGGTCGAGGGGTGTGGTTCCGTCGGCCGGTTCGAACCGGGAGCCGACGTCCTCGGCGGCCTGGTGGGCCGGGCCGAACGCTCGGGTGTAGATGGCCCGGAGCTCGGCCTGGAGGTCATCGAGTTGGTGGGTGGGGGCGTGAGCCACGGGCCCACTGGTGGTGGGGATTACCATGGGGGTTCTCCAATCTCATTCCGTTTGGTTTGGGATCGAGGGGGCAGCCGGTTCCAGCGGTTGTCCCCTCGCTTGGTTTTCAGGAGCCGATGACCGCCAGGGCGAGGACGGCGAGCACGGCGATGGTGGCGAAGACCATGACGGTGGCGACCATGAGTGCGACCACGAGCTCGGGTCCGGTCGGCGGTCGCCGTGCTCGTCCTTGGCCGGTGGGCTGGGGGCTGGCGTGGTCGTGGGCGACGGTGACTGCGTGGGCGACGAGCGCCTCGACCTCGGCTCGCACCGCCGGCGGCAGCACTCGCCCCTGGTGCAGCTGGACCGCACCGTTGCTCGGCTGGTGGACACCGGACACCTGGTGTGTGGTGTCCGGGTAGCTGTCCGCCCATCGGGGCCGGGGGGCGGGGAGGTCGGGTTCGTTGGTGTCGTGTGAGGGGGTCATGGCTGTACCTTCTGGCGAGTCGGGAAGGGTTGACTGGTGGGCGGTAGCGGTGAATGCGGAGAGGTGTGCTGCTGGCCGTGAGGCCGGCGTTTCGAGACGTCGTCGGGGCGTTGTCAGCGCTACCGCTACCGGGTTTCCCGGCTGGTTGAGCGGGGAGAGCGGTAGCGGTGCCGGTAGCGGGCCCGCTACTCATGCCGGTCTCCGCTACCGCCGTTTCGGTGGTGCGCTACCGGTGGTCGGCCAAGGACAACGGTCTGCCCGGGCCCGGACATCGGGGTGGACAGCCCGTCCGGTCCGATGTCCCGGTTGTCCTCGTCGCTGTCCAGGTCGATGTCGTCGAGGGGCGACAGGTGGCCGGCGTCTCGGTCGTCGATGGCGTCGAGGACGTCGCTGAGCCGGACGCCCTTGCGGCCCTTGAGCGGCCCGGCGGTGATCTGGACGGTGTCGACGCCGGCGGCTCGGAGGCGTTTGCCGATGGTGGTCTCGTCGCCGGCGTTGAGGAGGCGCCGGTAGTCGCCGTGGTACCGAGCGGCGAGGAGCTCGAGGAGTTCGGCGTAGGCGAGCCGGTCGGCGCCGTCGGCGGGCCAGACGGTGGCGGTGTGGTCGAGGATGTCGGGGTGGTGGTCGTCGGGTTCGATGTCGCCGGCGGCCATGCCGGTCAGCCGGCCGGCGTCGATGCGGAGCTGGCGAGCGGCGTTGGCGATGGTCTCGAGGTCGTCGATGTCGACCACGGAGGCGAAGCGGGCCATGCGGATCTCGACGCCCTCGCCGCCGATGTAGCCGACGCCCTTGTCGTCGGGGCCGAGTCGGTCGGGCCGGTAGCCACGTCCGGCGGCGCCGTCGCCGAGGGCCTGGTTGACGGCGTCGGAGTTGGCGGCCCGGAAGCAGACCCGGAGCGAGGCGTTGTCGGAGAAGACCTTGGGGATGGTGTCGTCCTTGACGGTCTGGAGCAGGACGATGATCCCGACGCCGACCGAGCGGCCTTGGCGGCCGACCTCGTAGAGCAGGTGGCGGGCCCGTTGCTTGATCTTGGCCTCGGCCCGGTTGGACTTGTCGACCACGAACGGGAACGGCTCGTCGATCACGAACAGGATGGGATGGAATCCGAGGTCCTTCCTGGAGGCGAGCTGGCGGGAGTAGCCGCTGCGGTAGAGGTCGGGCTCGGTGAGCCGGAGCTGCTTGCGGGCATCGTTTCGTCGTCCGATGTCGTCCAGCACGTGGTCGAGGTCCTCGACGAGTGCTTCCACGTCGGTGATCGACTGACCGGAGCGGTAGACGTGGCCGACGGCCAGGCCGAGCTCCTCCCAGTCGGAGCCGCCCTTGAAGTCGTAGATGTGGAGCTCGACGGTTGGATCGAGGGCGGCGGCTGCGGGGATGAGGCGGCCGGAGACGGTCTTGCCCGATCCGGTCATGCCGGCGGTGATCCCGAAGGTGGCGCCGTCGACGGGCCGGTAGGCGGAGACGGTGGCGGGGCGGCCGTAGAGGTCGACGCCGACGGGGATGGGTTCGAAGATGTCGAAGGGCTTGACGGCACCCTTGCGGGGGAGGAGCTCCCAGTCGATGGCGTCGAGGTCTCGGAGCGCTTGGTCGGCGACGAAGAGGCGCATGCGGGCTTCGTGCTCACCGCGGGTGATGAGGATGCGTTCCTCGGAGCGCTCCAGGCCTCCGGCGAAGGCCTTGCGGCGGCCGTCGTCGTTGACCTGGTCGACGGTGACGCCGGCGGGGAGGGTGAGGGAGGCGCTGATGCCGGCGCCGTCGCGGTGTGGGGTGTCGTGGAACCGGACGGCCTGGTAGCCCCGTTCCCGTCCGTCGGCGATCTTGTTGGTGAGCTTCGGGATGCCGCACTCGGCCAGGGCATCGATGATCAGGTTCTCGGTGATCTTGGGCTCGCTGGTGTCCATGTAGATCACGGCTGGGACCTTCGGGCCGTCCTCGGGGAGGCCGATGAACCCGAGCACCAGCCACAGCGCAGCGCCGGCGAGGGTCCACTGCCACCAGGGGACCACGAGCCAGCCGAGGTAGACGGCGGCGGCCAGGCCAGCCGGCGGGAGCAGGACAATCGCCGAGCGGATCTTCATGGCCCGCTGGTGGATCTCCTCCTCGATGAGCTGGCGGGCGTGGCCGGTGCCGGCCATGTCGTCGATTCGGGCCGCTCGGCGCTCGTCACGAGCGAAGTGGAAGGCGGCGGCCAGGACCTGGCCGAGGCCTCGCGGCCCGGCCTTGATGAGGCTGGCCAGCCAGGGCGGGATCGAGAACAGCAGCCCGGCCAGGCGGGCCGACGCTCGGCGGGTGAGGGTGCCTTCGGGTGGTCGGTCGGTTGTCAGCATCAGCGGTTCTCCTCCATGAGCTCGATGCAACGATTCGCTTCTGCGGCGGTGGCGTGGTGCGAGACGATTCGGCGGTCGACCCGAAGGCCGAACACTCCCCCTCCGAGGTCGATGACCTCGTAGCGGCGTCCGCGCTTGCCGTGCGTCGGGGGTCCGACGGGTCCGGTGCGGTCGACCGACGGTGGTCGGCCTGGGTTCTCGGTGGCCGGGTCGATGGTGGCGAGCAGGGCTCGCTTCGATCGGGCTGCTCGCCGGGAGCGGGCCTTCCAGCGCCGGCGTTTGCGGACGCTGGCCCGCAGTTCGGACTTCGAGTGCCGCCAGCGGAACATCACGACACCGCCTCGGTGCTCGTGGCCTGCTGCTCCCGGAGGCGCTTGCGGGCCCGCTGGACGGTCTTGCGATCGCCGTCGGTACCCGTCCACCCCAGTCCGGTGACGGCTTCGGCGGTCGAGGTGTCGATGCCGTTGGCCTGGAGCCAGGCGGCCGCCTGGTCGACCTTGGAGCCGCCGGCGATGGCGGCCAGGGCCGGACGCCGGGTGGAGCTCCCGACATGCGCCCGGCCCTGGTCACGATCAACTCGCTCCGCCCGCCTGGCGGCCCGGCGAGCTTCGGCGGCATCAGCCTCGAGTTCGTTGGCGTCGAGGCGATCGAGAGCTCGCTTCGACTGTGAGTGGTCCAGCGTCACCGAGAACGCCGCCAGGTCGATTCCGACGGGGATCAACCACGACGCCCAACCGGGCACGCCCACGAGCTCGGAGAGCGAGCGCAAGTGATCGAACGACAGGGCGAAGCCGATGACCAGCATCGCCAGGTACCCGATCACCGGGAAGTCACGCCAGGTACCGATCAGCGGGAGCTCCCGCTCCCCGACCACCGACGGTGGACGCCGGTTGGCCAGTTCCAGGCCGGCCCCGATCAGCGCGGGGCCGATGGCAGCGATGGCCACCTTGCCAGCCACCACCGGTCCGGCGACCGGCCACGCCTCCCACGTCGTCAGAGCGACATGCCCGACGTTGCCAGCGAGCGAGAGCCCGAAGGCGGCAGCGGCGTAGACGGCCGTCCGGCGGGTGTTGGCCTCGTGGCCGTGGCGGATGGCGACGGCACTCACGATGCGACTCCTGTCGTCGCCGGGATGTCGAACCGGGGCGGGCAGGCGTCGAGCTGGGCCCCGCCGGGCCAGTCATCGGTGAAGTCGTGAAGGTCGACGACGTCGAGCAGCGCCCGGAGGTAGGCGGCAGCAGTGGCGTTGCCGGGGCGGGCGAAGAGCGCCGTCTCGGCTTCGACCAGGGCGAGCTCGGCGACGAGGAGTTCGGCGTCTGCCTCGATGGCCCACAGCTCGTGGTCGGTCGGATCGGGAATCTCGTCGAGCCAGCTCACGCCACCGACTCCAAATCGTTGGCGCACGCTGCCCGTCGGCGGCCTCGCTCTCGCCGGCGATCGCGCTCGGTCGTGCCGCCCCAGATGCCGAAGCGCTGTCCCGAATCGAGGGCGTAGTCGGCGCACTCGACCCGGACGGGGCAACTGCTGCAGATCTGCTTGGCCTCCATGATCGACTCGCCCTGGCCGGGGAAGAACAGCTCCGTATCGAGGCCTCGGCAGGCGGCATCGTCACGCCAGTTGGCGGCGAGCTCCGATGGTGCCGGCGGGTGTGATGGTGCGGTATCGGTGACGTCGAGCACGTCGATCCTCCTCGAGGTCGAATCGTTGTTCACTATGCGTAGAAAATAATACGCTGTCAATCTTGCGCTCACCGGTGGTCGATTCGAGCCAAGGGCGTGCCGTAGGCTGTTGCTCGATGAACGCCAGCCATCGGGAGCGAACCGACGAGGTCCTCGACCGGAAGGACGAGGCGTCCGCATTGGCCGAGAAGCACCTGGCCAAGCTGCGGCCGCCGGCCGATCCGATCGAGGCGTTCGCCTACTGGCAGCGTCTGGCCGAGGCAGCGATCGAAGAGTCGTGGCGGACGGTGCACGAGAGTCGAGAGGCGACAGGGGAGCCGCCGTGGTGGGCGGTTGGTGCCGTGCTCGACGTGTCGAGCGAGTCGGCTCGATCCCGGGCGAACTACGCCTACGGGAAGTACGGCCTAGCCGATCGGTAGGGGAGAGCACCGGGGAGCTCACCATGCGCTCCGAGCAACCCGGCGGGCCCGACGGCGGTAGTAGCGAGGGCTGCGGACCCGGTTGAGCTGGCTGCAGAACCAGACGCTGACCCAGATCCCGCAGCCGGTGCCGGCGCCGAAGGTGATCACGTAGGGGTTCTCGATGAGGGCGAGCAAGTTCATGCCGTCATCAAAGTTCTGAACCAGGGGACGCCAGTACCGCATGACTGGACTTCCCCGGACGTCTCGGGGACACTCAAGACGTCCCGAAAGGTCCCCTCCGGGGAGGCGGTGCGATGGCGGCAAACGAGCGGCTACGAGATGCGATCACTCGGGCCGGTCTCGACCTCGAGGGCCTGGCCGGCGAGATCGAGGTCGACCCCAAAACCGTCGAGCGTTGGATCACCAAGAACCGGGTGCCGCACGCCAAGAGCCGGGCCAAGGCGGCGGCCGTGCTGGGGGAGACGCAGAGCTATCTCTGGCCTGACGCCTTCGATGAGAAGCAGCGCAGCGAGATCTCCGAGTCGGAGCTCGTGAAGATCTACCACCAGCGGGCCCAGGTCGAACACGACACCTGGACGCGCCTCCTCGACCAGGCCGAAGAGCACCTCGACGTCCTCGCCCTGGCCGGCCTGTTCTTCCCCGAGCAGCAACGGGACCTGGCCAAGACGCTCTGCGCCAAGAGCGAAGCGGGGACCAAGGTACGGATCCTGCTCGGCGATCCCGAAGGCGAGAGCGTGGCTCGTCGAGGCGCCGAAGAGGGGAGCGGCGCCGCCATGGCGGCCAAGGTCAACAACGTGATGTCGTTCTACGAGTCACACGCCGACTGCTTCGAGATCCGCTTCCACGACACGACGCTCTACAACTCGATCTACCGCTTCGACGACGACATGCTCGTCAACAGCCACCTCTACGGCGTCCACGCTGCTCACGCCCCGGTGTTCTGGTACCGACGGCTACCAGGTGGGGCGCTCTTTGAGGCCTACGCTGACAGCTTCGACTCGATCTGGTCTGGCGCCGTCAACGCCTGGGACCGGCTGGGAGCTGCCGGCTGATGGGAACACGAATCGACTGGCTCAACGACCCAGAGGCCCCACCGGCCAACAGCATCGTGCCGTCGGCCAACGTGATCGTGGTCAACGACCAGGGCGAGATCCTCATGATCCAGCGGTCCGACAACGGCAACTGGGCCGTGCCCGGCGGCGGCATGGACCTCGGCGAGTCGATGCCCGGTTGCGCGATCAGAGAGACCAAGGAAGAGACCGGCTACGACGTCGAGATCACCGGCCTGGTCGGTATCTACACCGACCCGAACCACCGGATCGAGTACACGAGCGACGGCGAGGTTCGGCAGGAGTTCTCGATCGTCTTCACAGCCCGCCCGCTGGCCGGCGAGCCCACGCCCAACCCCGAGGCCCTGAACGTCGACTGGTTCAGCCCCGAGCAGCTGGCCGAGCTCAAGATCCACGACACGATGCGCAAGCGGATCCAGCAGTACATCGACGGAGGCGGCCAGCCCTACTTGGGCTGATCGGTCCCGCCGGTCACCCGCTCAGCGATCGCCCGAATCTCCGGCTCGGCCAGGTCAACGAAGTTGTGCACGATCGTCCCCTCGCCGTAGCGACCGCGGATCTCCGCCAACCGCTCGTCGATGGTCACAGGCTCTCCATCAGGGCTGGTTGTCATGTCGCAGAAGCAGAGTTCATCGTGGGGTAGTGAGTTGTCTAGTGGAAACTCCTCGTCCAGGATCGACCGTAGTCCTCGGAGTTCCGCCTCGACGCGGGCACATGAGTGGTGTGCTACGAGGTTCACGATCTTCTCGTCAACGCCAAGTCGTCTCAGGTGACGGGCGCCGTCTATGGGATGAAAGCCAACCGCCACAAGTCGACTTGAGTAGCCGATGTCGTGTAGGAGAGCTGCTGGCTCCAAGAGCTCCCGGCATCCGGTGAGACCGTCCACTAGACTTGCCCGATTGCCCACACCCTGAACGTGGGCCCATCGGCGAGGCAGTTCGGTCGCAAGCAGGTCGTGGGCCAGCGTCCGGGCGGTGTCGGTGTCCACCGCGACAGCCTAGATGTCCTCGTGGGCGTCTTCGCAGCGATCTCAAACTGCGAGCGTGGCCTTAGAGGCCGCCTCCATAGCGGTTGGACAAGTACCGCATCAGGCCGCTCGGCTGTTTTGGCGTTCCAGATCCGCGCTGGGACACGGGTCCCGGTGCGGGAGGGGCCGCAACCTCGCGTCCGAATGTCCGGCCGAGGGCAGCACCGACTGCCTCATGCACCGCCTTGGTGACATCGTTGCGGTCGGCTAGGCGTTCTAACAGCTCAGCTGCTTCTTGCCGCTGGCCCTCGTAGTCGAGCCCGTCGCGCAGCACGGCGAGAACCCTCAACTGATCCGCCGATGAGAGCTCCTCTTGGCCAAGCCTCTCACGTTCGTGGTCAAAGGGCCCGGTTGGCATGGCCGGAGGATCCGGCGGATGAACCGGACGCGGCGACTCCGCCCGAGTGAGCTGCTGGACAGCCTCAAACACATCGAGCATGGCTTCCACCGTCCGCTCGGTGCAGTCGACAACTTGATGCCCTCGCCACCATCGAGGTAACGACGCAACATCGATGTCATCGATCAGCACCGGCAGGATCGGGCGAGCGTTGCTGCGCGCCCAATCCGCCTCGATTCGGCACCAGTCTGATCTCACCGAGTTCGCGCTCAGAACGAGCACAAAGAGACTGCAGGTCTTGATCTCATCCAGGATCCGCGCCCACCACTGCTGACCGCCGGCGACCCGCGCATCCAGCCAGACGTCGTCAACGACGCGGCCGATGTCTGCCGCCAGCTGAGAAACGCGGTCACTGTCGACCCGCGCGTAACTAATGAAGACGCGTAGATCCGAACTCATCCGATACCAAGTCTGCTACAGCGGGCGAAAGATGCGCCAGTGAGGTGGCGGAGGGCCCTAAGCCACCCAACAGCGACTGAGGTCGATCTCCCTGCCGCATTGTCACGACCGTCACCGCACTCAACTCGCAACAGTGTTGGAGCGGCACTCCAATCACCCTGTGATCCAGAAACAGTCGCTCGCGGGCATGACGAAGTTCGTCTCCGCCAAGAAGTAGATCTCGAGACGCGCACTTCCGGAGGTGCCACCGCTCGACCAGAAACTTCGCCTCACCGATTCCCGAAATACTTCGACCGAACTCAACTCGTCATTGATGCTGCGCGAAATCGACAGACCCGTGCCAGTGTCGGGTGAGATTCCGAAAGTCAGTACGAGGCCCGCGGAGCGGCCTTCGAGGCCTTTGCTCGAAAGCTCGGACTCAAGCGTCGCCGCCAGCTCGTCATTGTTCTCAAGGACAGTGCAGTACGGCGTCGTATTGAGGCCGACGACAAGGGGCACCGTCGTCGAGGGACCGCCAGGATCGGGGATAGTCGTTGTTGTCGTACTCGTCGTCACTGTAGTCGTCGTCGTAGTTCCTGCGGTCGTCGGAGTCGCCGATTCCGAGCGTTCGAGGGTGGACAGTCCCACGACCATGAGAACGATCATCAGGTCCGCAACCAACCAGCCTGCCAGGTGCGCAACGCGGCCAGGCTCAGCCGCCACCCTGACCCTCCTTTCGAAGGACATTCTTCAGAATCATCATCGTCTCAACTAGAGGTTCCATTTCCTTGTTGAGACGCCTCGTCGTAAGCAACAATTCGCGCACTGTCTCGTCAAGCTGTTGAGCTCCTTGCTGGGCTACTGCATCCAGCTTCCGAACGGTGGACTCCGTTGCCCCGGCGATCTCACCGACTGATATGTGCGCCTTCTCAACCGCCTCGACCATAGTCGCGACCGGGCCCTCGAGTGCTCGTACCGTCGTGGCAAGTCCGGCAACTTCCTTCGCGAGTATTGGCGGTGTCGTCTGGAGCACGTCAATGAACCTCGCTACCGCTGGTTCCATCTCTCCCCACACATCCAGCACGCGGGCGATCTCGGCCACGTTTTCGCCGGACAAGTTCGGTGCCGAACTAACCGAAGTAGTGGCCTCTCCGCTTCCTGCATTACTGGCCATCGATCGGTCTGCATCAAGGGCGAAGGCTAGAACGTTCTCGGCGTGAAGCACATGAGCTAGCTCTGATCGGCTGAAACGGTCGAGAAGGGGTGTTGTCGTAATGACGCCGACGAAGAGTAGCAGCGCGCCCTCGATCATGGCGACGATCAGGAACTGATTCACGCCTAACGGTGGGGCGCCTGATGCCCAGTACTCCAAAAAACTCTCACCGGTATCAGTGCCCACATAGCCCTCAACCGCAAAGCCAATCGCGAGCCACATAAAGGCGACGGGTAGGACGATAGCCCATTGAAACTTCGATCGCCTCGCCCTCGTTATGTCCTCACGTAGGCTGCGCAGCAACTCGAAGTGTCGGAAGTCTCTGCGCCAGTCAGACTCGAGTCCCATGAGGGAATCTTGCAGATCCCTGCTCTTCTTGAGAGTGCCCTCTGACAGGACTGTCTTGGCGTTGTCAAGATCCCTCAGCGCCTCCATCACCAACGGCATCGGTCTACTCATTTGTCCCCCTCCTAAATGCTCTCCCTAGCTTCGGTCGACCCCTTCGCGCCTTGATCAAGCTGAGCAACTCTTCCGGGACGCCGATGACAAGCAGGTACTCGTCGCCATGCTGCTCGACGAATTCCTGCCAAGACCCGCTGAAGTTCGACCCACAAATCTCCGCCACGATTGAACCGATTCGGTCATACGGGAGCAGGTCGTTCGACCAGGCCATGGTGACAAGCGATGCATCGTTCGCTACTATCGAATACTCCTGGACCGCTGTCGCCAGCACATTTTCGTCAAGTAAGGAGTCCTCAGCCATCAGGCTAAGAGCTCCAATAGCCATATTCTTGTGGATCGAACCGAGCATTCGTCGGTCTATCGGGTCCAGTACGCGCGCTCTTGACAGCAGAATGCAACTCACAAGCAGCGGGTTTCTTTCCTCGCAGCCGCGAACCAACTGCGTTACGTCAACGCCAGTTCTCCACAGCAGCGCGTGGAGAATGTACTCTTTGCCGGATAGTCGGGCCAGATCCGTAAACCAGTGGCCGAGGCGGCCGGGGGAAATGTTGTGCCGATGCGCCTCAATGATCACTTCCCAGCCGATTCCTCTTGTGTGCGCATCGGCCAGAATAGCTGCACCGTCGTTTCCCACCGCAATTTGCTCGGAGAGCATGGCCCCGAACTCACTGATGTACATGAGCTGGCTTCGAGGCTCGGTATCGATCACTAGCGCTTGAGCAAGCGCATCGGTGGCACGGGGCCGACCCTTCCTGAGCAGGTTGCCAACCAAGGCAACTAGCTCCCCCCGGTAGGATTCGAACCGTATGCTCGATGGCGTCGGCTCGTCAAACAGCGATGCGTGGCTCCATGCAAGGAAGCCAGCGACTTCGGCGAGATTCGGTACTCGGGAACGCATGTATAGAAGAACGCGGTCTGCACCATCGACCAGTAGTAATTGCTCGATAGCGTCTATGAGATTGAATGATTCGAATCCCTTGCTCGATGTATCGAACTCGGAATGTATGTCGAGAAACGCCCTAACACGGTCCGACTTTGGGTGTGCCTCGACCGACAGAAATGTGTCCGCGACCACGGGCTCCGGTAGAAACGAGACGACTAGACTGAGCTGAATCAGTAGCTCGTCAGGCGCACACGAGATCTCGGCTCGAGACGTGTCGGCGAGGGACTTCAGGCACTCTGCCAGCCGGGTAACTGCAGCCTCGTCCGTCCTGGCGATGAGCGACTCCCAAGTATCCACTACGTAGGAGGCCTCACACGTGCCTCCCGCAACGACTGCGTCGAGGTCCTCGCCAAGGCCCGCGCGAACGATAATCGAGATGTGTTCCAGTCGTCGCTCGTACTCGACTCGGTGCGTTGCCAGGAGCCGCGAGCGGTAGGCGCCAGGCCGTGTCTTCGAAGACTTCTCGAGCTCGGAGCAAAACAGCACGGTGCTTGAAGGAGTGCAATCCCACCCGGCCTTGCGCGCACCGTCTAGATCGATCATGGGCTTAAGGGGATCACCCAGAACATCGTCAACGACGTCAGCGAACTTGTCGAAGCCAGGCGTCTGGTCGATGAGCCGGTACCCCCCGCCAACCTGCCCGACCGCCGGCTCGACGCCGTACGTCGCAGACTCGAAGTCCACTTCTACTTCCAACCTAGCTGTCGCATGGCCTGGAGGAGGGGGTGGGCGACGAGCAGCGACCTGGGGTTGGTCAGCCGGTTGTCGTCTGAAGGTTCACCGATGGCCGAGACCAGGCTGTACATGACGTTTCGTTTTCCGAACCGATTCTCTGCCGCCCGGACGACGCTCTCGGCTGAGGTCGCTCTAAGGAGAGAGCGAACCTCGGCCTTGACCCTTTGGGGAGATGGATTCTCATTGTTTTCAAGGCATCTGAGTAGTTCAGCACTGATATGCTTCCTGGCTGGGTCCGACCACTCAAGCAGGTCGGCCTTCGCAATGGTGATGACAAAGGGTGCGCGAAGATCCCCCCGCCGAGTGAACGCTAACCGGCGTTGGAGCATCGCGAGCGAGTCGACGATCTCGCGGCTGACCATCGGCGACTCAGGCCGCCTGAAGTGGCTCAATCCCAGTTCGGGAATACAGGTGGGATCAAGTAAGAGAATGTAGATTCCCGCACGAATAGCGTAGGCAGCGTCTGCGGCCTGACGTGAAGGAGTGCGTAGTGTTTCGCCGGGTACATCGTAGAAAGAAGCGATGGTGCTCTGAGCTCTGGCTGGGTCGTCACCGATCTTCGACAACTCATAGAAGTACGGTCCTCGGACTCCAGTCGTAGGCTCTAGCACTTCCCGCTTCTCGAAGATGTTGCTTGCATCGTCACGCAGATCTTGAGCGCCCGTACCTGGCAGGATCGAAACGTCGTAGCGACCTCCGAGTAGCCCACTCTGTTCCGTCAAGCGAGCTAGGGCCGCCAGATAGTGGCTCTTGCCAGAGCCCACCTCGCCAATCACGGCCACGACCATCGAGTCCGAGAGGTTGTAGGGGAGCCGATGATTCTCCGGACAATAAGGGTGTGCATCGGTCGCCACCAGCTCCCTCGCCTTCCGGCGATTGCTGGGAGCCACAACTTGATCTGCTCCGCTGGCCTTCCGCCAGGGCCACTGCCTTGGACGTTTGATCTTCAGTTCGAGGGTGTCGAATGTCCCGATCTCACGGCCACGGCTATCGAGAAATCGTAGCGGCCCCACCGAATAGTACTCGTCGCATTGTGCACAATGGACCCAGGGGCCCGAGTTTGTGCCGGTCATCGACGGTGCCGGCGGCGGGGGACCGGGTGGATCTGGCGGGCCTGGCGGCCTCGTTGTGTTCTCGGAGGGCTGACGCCACTGGCGGCGTCGGCGGCGAGGCGTAGCCGGCGGATCGAAGTCCTCGATGTCAATGATCGAGTCCTCGTCGATCTCAATCTTCGGTTCGTCTTCTGAGGCACTCACTTCGATATCACCGCCCTCGCACGACTTCCACGCGACTTACCCCAATCTGGCACTGGTCCTGACCTCGATTGAGTGATGAGCCCATCGTTTGATTTACTCGACCGTTGCACGACCCAGATGCCGCGATGGACCTACACTTCGTTTCGCTCTTCCTCTTGTCGCTCGATCTTCTCGTTAAGGTCGGCGAGTCTTCCATCGATGGACGATGCAACGTCGTCGTCCTGGTCCTCAAGAAGTCCGTCCATCCACCGTTCGTATGTTGCGCCAAACTTCCAGAACCTCCTCAGGTCCGCCAGAAACGCCAGCACGAAGCCAAAGTATGCGCCGAAGTTGCGCAAGACCCGCGGGATGTACCGCGCCAGGATTCTTGGTCCCTTTGAGAAGGTGGTGGCGATGACTTGGAGGAGATCAGACCACGGCAAGTAGAAGAGTCCAATACCGGTGGCGAGTAGAAACATCCGGCCAATGAAGCCAATGTCGTAGATCCTGGCCACCAACTCGACTGTTACCACTGACAGCGCTAGGTAGGACGCCAGGGAGCCCGCACGCTGTGTTGCCCACTCGTATCGTTTCTCGAGTCGGTTAAAGACTACGGCTCTCAGCACATAAAACAGGGCGGTAGCCCAAACGATCCAGGCCGGCGAAGCGAAGCGGGCCTCCGGAGACCAAGGCAGGACTGTGAGTATCCCTCGTCCTTCGATGTAGCCACCAGGCATGCGATCGGCGACGAGGATGAGAAAGAGAATCCCCCCGGTCACGGAGAACAGGAGGCCTTCAAGGTTTGCTCGAGGTCGCCGCGTGGCTCGTACTGCGAAGAGCGTTGTTGAGGTGAGGAACCCGAAGAGGACGAGTCCCGCAACGATGTCTGTGAGCATGACCGACCTAGGCCCAAGGTAGCGAGTGGTGCTGCTCGCCTGGGAGACTCAATCGACGAGCGTCTTGCGGCCACGAGGGCCCGTCTGAACAGAATGCTTGGCGAGTGGCGGATCACGTTAGCGCGTGTGTGTATGCATGTCGACACGATCTGGTGGTGAGGGCACTGACCATCGCCAGTTGTTCGTGTCCGACTACCGAACCTCAATCAGTGACGGGCCAGAGTCGTTCAAATTTGTTCGGTTTGGAGTCCGCTTCATCGAGAGCTACTCGTGATCTGCTGTGGACGTTCGCCAGATCCGGGCGGTCTTGTCGTAGGACGCCGAGACGACGAGGTCTGCCGAAGGGGACACGGCGCACGCCCGCACCGGCTCGGTGTGGCCTCGTAGGGTCGAAAGGGTACGGCCGCTAGCGGGGTCCCAGAGTCGTACTGCCTTGTCGGTGGAAGCGGAGGCCAAGTACTCGCCCGTCGGGGCAATTGAGCAGCCTCGCACTCGGTCGTCGTGGCCACGCAGAACTTGAAGCGTCTCTCCCGTGCCCGGATCCCAGATGCGCAGCGTGCCGTCGTAGGATGCAGAAACGACGTATTGGCTGTCAGGTGAGATGGCACAGTCCCAGAGACCGTTTGAGTGTCCGCTCAAGACACGGATGGCCGACCCGCTCACGGGGTCCCACAAGCGCAACGTCCGATCGTAGGATGCAGAGGCAACGAAGGAGCCGTCGGGTGCGATCGCGCAGCCTCGAACCGGACCCGTGTGACCTGTCAGAATCTTGACGGTCTCTCCGGTGTCGACTGTCCAAAGACGTAGAGTGTCGTCGCCCGACGCCGATAGGAGGTACTCCCCCGACGGGGCGACGCTGCAGTCCCAGACTCCCCCGCCGTGCCCTTCGTAGGTCTGGAGTAAGCGACCGTTGGTGGGATCCCAGCGTCGGATCGTCCGGTCTGTCGAAGCCGAAAAGACGTGGCTGTCCCTTGTTGCAACGGTGCAGGAGCGGACAGGGTCTCTATGTCCGGTCAGTGTCCGTATTCGTCCACCGCTGGCTGCATTCCAAATCCGCAGAGTTCGGTCATAGGACGCAGTAACGATGTATCGGCCGTCAGGCGAAAAGGCACACCCCAAGACTCCTGCTGTATGTCCCTTGAGTACGGCCGCCTCGGTGTCCGGCGTGGCGCTGCGGCCAGCCGGCCTCATCGTCGCTGCTCTGACAGGTCTAGGAGTGGGGGTCTCTTGCCTGCTCAGGGGCCTTGTCGGCAAGAGCGTTGCTATGAATCGCCCGCTCGGCATCCTCTGGTCGGTTACGTCTTCGTAGTGGCTGGCGCTCAAGCCGAAGAAGGGAGTCCCGCCGAGCAATAGTGAGTAGATGGGTTTCTGGCGCCTTTC
Organism: Acidimicrobiales bacterium; assembly: GCA_028285495.1. Lineage (GTDB taxonomy): Bacteria > Actinomycetota > Acidimicrobiia > Acidimicrobiales > SZUA-35 > JAHELU01. Next base: position 61,675 of record JANQPB010000008.1, on the reverse strand, counting down.
GGCCCAGTCGAGTTCGTTGTCTACCCACTTGGAGCGCTCTGAGGCGGGTGTCATTACGACCAAGAACGATTCACAGTCGTCGATGGCACCTCGAATCAGGCGCTTGTAGCGGCTGCCGTGCACCATGTCTTCGCGGTCTACCCAGGTCTCGACTTGGTGGGCGTTGAGGTACTCCACCAGCTTGTCTACGTACGTCCCGTCGTGTCGGCTGTAGGAGATGAAGACGTAGCCCACTTTGAAACCTCTTCCGGAGGGACGGGTCACCACCGGCACCTACCCCGGCGGTGGGAGCACTATCGCACGTCGATCGGTCCGTCCGCCCGAAGTCCGCCGGACTCGACGTAGCAACGCTTGGCTGGCTCAGAGGGGCCCGAGCTGTCAACAAGCTGGGAGCGAGACTAGCTTGTCGCCTGACTGGCGGCTATCGGCCCATTTGCCGCGATGGTGCGAGGTTCTCCGTCTTAGATTGGTCGAGCGTCTCGGCTTGGTGGAGCGGTTCCTGGACTGGTCGTGCTCCAGCCCATCGAGTTCGGCCCGGAGGGTAACCGGTTCAAGGTCCAACCGTGTCGGGCGCTTGCTGGTGAAGTCATCGGAGGGGCGGTGAGAACTCGTCGATCCCCTCGCTCAGCGAACGGCCGAGAAGAAGAACAGACAGGGGTCTCGCCGCCAATCGCTCAAGGTCGGGATGCTCGGTCAATCGTCTCGGTGGTAGCAACAATCTCAAAGCCGCTGTCTCCTTGAGACTGTAGGAAGCAAAGCGGCACGGTCCTCGTCAGGTCCCCCTCTGTCAGCTTGTCCGCCGACCGCAGCTGGTAGCCGGTCTGGTTTAGACTCAGCGGCCTATGGCGCTGAACAAGGTGACCGCGAAGATCGGACTGCCCTTCGGCGTTGGGGAGATCAGTGGCGATTGGGTACCGGGCGTAGGTGAGCGCGACGCCGCTTGGGAGATGTACGTTGAGCTGATCACCCGGGTCGGAGTCGTCGAGCTCGCCCAAGATGAAGGGCTGCTGCGCGAGGCTCTGGCCTCGCTCTACTCCCTCTTTGGTACGACGCGTGAGATCCTTCGCCGCTACGGTCCTGAAGTTGCCCAGCCTACGACGGGGTCGACAGTTTCCTTCGGCCACCTGGCGGTCGCCATCCTGAACCACGCCCTTCGGCCGACGCTCGCCACTTGGCACCCTGAGCTCGAAGATCATGAGTCCCGCCGGCCCGAAGACGTCTCCCGGTTCGAGTGGGAGCGAAGTTGGGCGAGCCATGATGACCTCCGCCGCGCTCTCGGCGAGGTTGGGACAACCCTCCGGGCCTATGCAGGCTTGCTGGGTGATATCTGCGGCACCAAGAACCTGCTGGTGCTCACCGAGCGGTCGAACAGTGCCTAGCCCCGTTGTCGAGAGGTTCGCCTAGGGCCTGGGGCAGGCAACGAGTCGGCGTTCTGCCTACGCCCTGAGATCTTCGACCGAGAGTCGGTCCAGCCGAGTTAGTTGAAGGAATGTCAGCGCGGGAGCCTGCCTGGTAGCCATCTTGCTCGTCGCGCAGCAGTGCGTCCTGGCGCCCAATGGCGTCACTTGCCCGGCCTCGAGCAACTGCTAGTCCCTTGCGGTACCGCCTGCGCCACTTGGAAAGCGTGTGAAGGGAGACCTTCCGTGGGTTCGAATCCCACCTCCTCCGCAAGGTATTTCCGCTGGTCAGGAGGCCTGCCGAGTGTTCAGCAGGCTCGACCGTGCCTCGGGCCGGACAGGGCCGCTGATAGCCATTCTGATAGCCCGCTTCTTCTCTGGCCGTAGCCTCCAATGGTCGCCGCAGTGTGGTCGGGGCTGACCTCGTCGGCCGTGCGAGCAGCGTTGTCCTCGCTTGGGAGTCTTGAGGCGGCGCGCATCCACGGCCATCGTCGATCGGTCTCACGACCAAGGAAGTCAACCCTGTTGCTAGGGAACGCAGAGAGCGATGCCAAGCTTCAAACGCTCGTCAGGAAGCGCTATGGTTCGGTGTCCTTGAGGTTAAGGCAGGATCTAAGGGCTGGTTGTGGACGCTAACCTCCCGTCATTCCTGGCTTTGGGTGCCGTGGCGCTCTTGGCGACGGCGGCGACCATGCCGGCAATCACCTACTTTTCCGGCCCGACCGATATCTCGTCGCTGTCCGACCCGCGCCGCATGCGGCTTCGGTCTTCAACAGCTCTCGGCAGTGTGTCCATGCTTGTTGGCCTGCTGTGCGCTTGGATCGCTGGTTGGTTCGCTGGGCTGTTCATCGACTCGGCGGAGCATTGGTGGATCCTGATCGCGACCTGCCTCGCCTGGGCGACCGGACTACTTGAAGAGTCCTCAAGAGCACCGCGCTGGCTCGGTGTCGTGTTCCCACTTGTTCCAGGTCTTGCTCTTGCCTACGGGGGAATAGGGATCGAGAGCCTCCCCATTCCTTTCATAGAGCCGGTCGGCATCCCTGCCGAATTGGCACCGTTAGTCAACTCGATCTGGATTCTCTGCGTCACGACTGCACTACGAGGTATTGCTGGATTCAATGAGTTGGTCGCCGGCATCGTCGGGATAGGGACGGCGGGACTGCTTCTGTTCGGGGTTCGCCTAGAGGAGCTCTCGGTAGTGAAATCCAGAACCTCTGGGCTGTTGGCTTCGGTTGTCCTGGTCGGAATAGTTGTCGGATACATGGCTTGGTCGATATACCCCGCACGTATCTATATGGGCAGTGCTGGCATTCGTCTGTTTGGAGCTATGACAGCCACGGCGACGATCGCCGTTGCGGGTGAAGCTGCAGCTCCTGCTGGAGGTCAAGCCTTCTTCTTCTACGCACCCGTCTTTGTGCCGGCCGCGATACTAGTTGCCCCGGCGCTGGATGCGGGTCTGGCCTATAGGGCACGCTCCAAGCGAGGTGTTCCGGCGAGCCTGCCGAGTTTCCAGCACCTGCACCGCCGCCTTGCCCGTCTGGGGTACGGCCAGCGGCGAGCCGTCGGATTGCTTTGGGCGTGGACTGCGCTATTGACATCGATCGCTCTCTACCCCGCATACAATTTCGGCCGCGGTCAGGGTTTGGTGGCTCCAGCAACAATCGCAGGAGTCCTGCTCTTGGTGATCCTGCTTCTTCCGAGGCGGGAGCCAGTCTCAGCATCCGGTTCAGGGGCGGCGTCGCAGGTAGTCGGGGGCGATGGGTACGGGCCGGCTATAGCCAATCGCGTGGGCCACGCAATGGTTTCGAACCGCGTCCGCCGGTATGCGATACGAGTTGACGTTGGGCCATCGGCTGATTTGGAGACTCTAGCTCGCGTGCTCTCGGACCTCTCTTCATTGACCGTTCCTGCCTACGCATGGGCACACAACGAGCAGGTCATTGGCAGGGGGGCAGAAGGCGGTCATGAGGGGGCGATCGGGTTGGCTACTCGGGTTTCACAATCCGGCGATCCCCCGGTTCGCGTTCATCAAGTCACCTATCGCAATCCTATAGAGCTGGTCGTGGCTGGAGCCGGTGCGGTCAGTGCTCTGGCAGCCCTGCTTGGTGCCCTCAAGTACTGGAGGCCCGGCCTTGAACGAGTGAGGGCAGAAACACTGAAGACGACCGCTGAAGCCAAGAAGTTGGAGGCTGAGGCACGCCGAGAGATCGCCGCGGCAGAGAGAGAGAGCAGCTTGAGAACGAGCTGTACAAGCTCCTACTCGCATCCAGGGACTCGTTTCAGTCCTCGCCCGAGACTGTGACTCGTATCGTCGCAGACTCGCCGGGAGTACTTGATGCAATGGCTCGGCTGGCTCTCCACGAGGTCTCTGCGGAGGAGTTGCAGTCCGGGCAATGATGTGGCCGGGAATCATGGAGTCGAGGGGCGAGCGGTGCCTGCATCGGACTTCGACCAGCCGGAACCAGCTGGGCTGACCGGGCGCTGCACAGACAGTAGCGGCGTCGGGCCCGTCCAAGAGCGAGCCGACCGTCGAATTCAGCTCGGGGGTCGTGCCAGTTCGGGTCCGTCAGGCTGCGATAGTTCTTGTGAGGTGAGCCGACTAGCGCTTAACTCATATCTAGCTGCAGGCGACGGCGAACACAGCGACTGGGGGCGAACATCGTGACCGCAAACGACCCGTTTTCTGAGATCGTGAAGGCGGTGAGCGTCGCCTTAGACGAGCTTGGCGCAGGCGATCAAGCAAGTCGTTCCGAGATTCTCGAAAGAGCACAGTCGGCGCCGGACGGCTCTGAGAAGCCAGAACCCCCCGACGGCTCCACAACCGCCGCGGCTACCGGCCTGGTAGTCGTCGAGAGCCTTCTAGACAACGATGCGACCATCCGAGGTCTTCCAGGAGATGAAGCGTCAGCCGCCGCTGAGGCAATCGCCCACTTCCTCGACTGGGCCTACGACAGGCGCCTATTCGGTCTGGTCGCTGGCGATCTTTGGCCACTAGCAGCGGTGGCGCTCAGCTGCGACCACGAGCGTCCAGCTCGATTACTGGTGGATCGAATCGACAAGATGGATCGAGAGCTGTCGAATACAGCGAGAAGCGGGGAGATGGCCGCTCACTTCGCTCGGGCGCTCGAGGAGCGTTTCGGTCCCAGCACGGGTTCGACCCCAGGGGCAAGGGAGTTCCGAGAGGCGAATGGCCTGGTTGACGTTGGCCGAGAGCGGGAGGCCATTGAGCTGTATCGCGTCGCTCTTGGCAAGGCAGGCGACCCGGCGCTCATTGCAGCCTGTCATGCGCAGATTGCTCGGCAGTACCTGAACCTCGGTGAGGTGGACACAGCCGACGGCGAGCTAGCGGATCTCGTCTTCGACGATCTCTTACCCGAATCTCGCGAGCTGGCTCGGATTACGATCGAGCATGTCCGGTGCCTCAAGGGCGACCCACGCGGTATCGACGGACTTCGCCGAATCGCAGGTGGTTACCACGGTCGCGATTTCTTGGCTGAAACCGCCGCTCACGTGGCTCTCGTCTCGGTCTACGAGCGAGCTGGTCTCATGGGGGTCACAGCCGAATGGCATGCGTATATGGCAGTGGCGGCGAAGTTGGTTTCCGCACAACGTCGAGAGCTGCCCGCAACTCTCAACAGCCTAGGGCGGGTGCACGGGATCACGCAGGCAGCTACCAACGCGATATGGGCGCTCGGTGTCGCTGAGCTATCGGCAGAGCGAACCGGCGAGACTTCTTCTGGCTCATCGTACGATCTCAATCGTGGGCTGGTCTTGATGGCCGTCGGGCGATATGAGGAGGCCAATAGTCTCCTGGCTGATTGGCTCGAGCGCTACCCCAACGACCAGCAGCAGCAGTACGTTGAGGCGCTTATCGCGCAGCTTCCGGGTAGCCAGAGTGTCCGCCGACAGCGGGTCAAGAAGCTACCTGCGTCGCGTGATGCTGTAGATATGCAGGCGCAGGCAAACATTGCCTTGGCGAAACTGATGGACGATGGGCCTCGATGGTTGTCGACTCTAAAGGACCGCCTCCGCTATCACTCCGAGCGCGCGCCGGCCGACTGGGGCGCGTTCGGCGAGTTCATCACAGACCTGGAGAGACGGTCTAAGGCGCGCGAGCTAGTGGCTGGTCGAGAGGGTACTCCAGGGTTCGACCCCGAACGGTTCGTTCGTCAGAGGGAGAGAGTGATTCTCTACTCGCGAGTTGCGGGTCGGGGTTGGCTCTACTTCTTCCGGAGTACGTTTGCTGCGTATCCGCTCCGAACCATGGAGTGGTTGGTCGATTCTCTCGCCTCTTCCAACGACGACTCGTCTAGCGAGCTGCTTCGGGAAATAGGACTTGAGTGGGCTATTGACCCCACCGGTACCCATGCAACACAGCGGTCTGTCTCAATGCCAGAGCTAGCCGATCGATCTCGGGACTTGCGAGCGCTGATCGCCAGCGTGGTGGGTCAAGAGGATGGAGAGTTCGACGGTGATGCCGTGAGCGAACTTCGTTCCATGTATGAGCGGGAACGTCTAGAGGTTCCGGAGTTCCCGCATGATGAGCTCGATCTCGAGGCGATGGCGCAGGCGGACCCGGCTCACTCGGCGCTGATCACCCAGAAGATGGCGGCGGCGCAAGCTGATCTGGCTGAGCGATTGCCGGAGTTCCTCGCAGAAGCGACGCCACTGGAGACGCTGGAGCTGAAGACGCTACTTGGAGACACTACTGGGGATGTCCGGAGTCGTCGCGCCCGGCAGGTGGCAGCCTCTCCCAGAGTGGCTCACTTCTTGCGCCCGAACGTTGAGGCAATGGAGGAGCTCGAGGCTCTCGGTCCGCACCGCAATCAGATGCTGCGGCACGAAGCCGAGAGCTTCGCACGGCAGGTACAGGTCGACGGAGGATCGGTCGACTTTGTGGCGGAGCTGGTGCAAACCCGCGAACGGGTTGCGTGGATAGTTGTCCCCGTTGAGGCGCTGTGTGATGCTCAGGCTTCGGAGGTGAGGGTCCACCTAGTCGATATCGGGAGGAGCTCAAGCTCATCCCTTCGGGACGAGATTCTGGCCGACGTGAAGAGGGCGGATGCTGGGCGCCCAGTGTCCCCGGTCCCGGAGTGGCATGCAGCTGCGAGCTGGTTGGTTCGGCCGCTCTTAGAGATCCCACGCGAAAGCCGTGTAGCGCTCTCGCTGAGCCAGCCATGGCTGAGTGTCCCGCTAGAGAACCTGCCAGTCCTGCCCGGCTCAGCAGCTCTACGTGATTGGTTCGCTGTCACGCGGAAGGACGAGTCGCGCCGATGGATCGGTTCGTCGCGCAATGGTCCGGCGAAGCCATGGCTCGTTGTGGGTAATCCCGGCAGTGACCGTCCTGACGCTGAGCTTGAGGCGCGTGAAGTTGCGGCGACGTTTGGAGTAGAGCCGTTGGTCGGTGCGGACGCGACTGTAGAGGCCGTCCGTGAACGGCTGAGTGTGTGTGGGGGCCTCTACCTCGCAGGGCAGGGCAAGCTAGACCAGACCGCTGCGCGACCGCTCTTGCAGCTAAGCGATGGGTACGTCTCGGTCGAGAGTCTCATCCGGGGTCGGCTGGACGACTGCCGGCTCGTCGTTCTGTCGACTTGCCTGGCTGCAGCGGCGAAGCCCCAGGGCGAGGAACCTGGGGAGACGGCGGCCAGGATCTTCCTGGAGGCAGGGGCAAGCTCGGTCGTGGCGGCCCCCATCCGGGTTGACAGCGCAAAGGCGAGGCTAGCCAACCGGTCACTCGCAGTGGCTTTAGAAGGGCGTTGGACGACTGAGGCGCTCCGCCTAGCTAGTCAGGCCGAGTCGTATTCCCCCTGGTTGCTACACGGAGCAGACCTGTACCATTCCTGACATGACACGCGTGGTTCTTAGAACCGAGGGTGAATGGCCTGAAGGCATTGATGGGATCGATCTCTCCGGCTTCCAGCGAGGCTTCGATGAATCGCACCGAGGTGGTTCGACTGCGGACTTCATAGCCGCCGTCGCCGACTTCGTCACCTTGGCCACGCCAGTGGTTCTAATCGGTCGCCACTACCTGCAGCGAGCGGCTTCCACGTATGCCAAGCGTCGGGTCACCGTGAATCTCTCTGGCGACGACAAGGATGTGGTGATTACGCTAACTAGCGAGACCACCCCAGAAGAAGTAGCTTCGCAGCTGTCCAAAATATCCTCCACCACGGAGGAACTGAGGATCGTCTTTGTGGAGTAGGACCGTCAATAGCTGGTCGGAAAGAGCGCTGATCGGGATTGATCAAGTTAGTTCTGGTTCTGAACATCATCCTCGTGGCGATCGGACTGGGAACCTTCCGATCTGGACGACTTCCTTGGCCGCTCAGGCTCGCCGGAGTCGCTCTGCCAGGCACAGTCGTGACGGTCTTGCTGGCCTCGAGTGGCAGGACGGCGGCATACGTCGCTCCCGGAAGCCTAGTTGGGTACCTAGTGCTGGGGTATTGGCTAGCGGGTCGAAAGCGGGACGCGCCGGCGTCTTCTCCCGGGAGCTCGGCCCAGTCTGCGGACTCCTTGAGCGACTCATCTACCGCGACGATTGCCGGCCTGCTTGGGAGAGGAGCTGGTCGAGCGCGAGTTAAGGTGGCTCGGCAAGCTCGAGCTACGGCTCGCAGAGCTGGTGCCGGGTTTGGCGAGGGCTCGAGAGCCGTCGATAGACAGGTGCAAGCGGGCGCCAACAAGCTTGGGCAGAGGGTGAGCGCTGCTCGCAAGCGAGCTGACGAGCTAGTCGATCGCGGAGCTTTCGAAGCCGAGGGTCCTGTCTATCTGACCGTCGAGATGGCCCTAGCGCTGGTTGCTCTCTATCGCGCCATGCAAGAGCAGCTGTACGCGGAGGCAATGGCCCAGGAAGCGGCTCGCCGCCGCGCCGAACGCGAGTGGCGGGAGCGTCAAGCCGAGGAGGCTCGTCGGCGGTCGGAGTACGCTCGACGAGAGCAGTCGAACCCTTACCAGGAGCCGACGAGAGATCCATATGAGGATCGACACGGACGCAACTGATGGCGAGGTGAAGAAGGCCTACCACCGGCTAGCTCGTGACCTCCACCCCGATGTCAGGGATGACTCGGGGCGGTCGGCGGAAGAGGTCAAGCTTGTTGACCTTAGGTTCAAGCATGTGACGAACTCGTACAACCTGATTCGCGCGGAGCGTGGACGCTCATGACCGCCGTGACAGGTGAAGACGCAATCTCCGTTCTGCCGGTGGTCTTCACGCAGTCAGCGACCCGTCATCAACCTCTCCGCTAGTAGCCGCTTCGGTAGCCATTTAGGCGGCCGCATCTCGGTGCTCGGTGGCACCTGGCGGTTCTGAGCACTCCGAGGAAGCCGGTTCCAACCTGGAAATCGTGTGAAGGGAGACCTTCCGTGGGTTCGAATTCTACCTCCTCCGCAAGTTCTCCCTGGTCACAGACCTACCTGAGTTCCCGAGCTAGCCAGTGCTCTCCCCCCGCTGATAGGTATGGACTAGGTCGCCTGGCGATACAGATAGTCGAACACCAGAATGGCCCACGCCAATATGAGAGTCGTCAGAAGATTCACTCGCAGCTGGCGTCGCGAGACGAAATAGCCTCTGCGAAGCTCCCAGGAAAAGTGTAGGTCCATCTGGACTTCCTCGTCCTCTGGATCACGGTCCGCTCGCTCAAGGAGTTCGTCCGGTGACTCGACCCCCAGATGATGCCATAGCAGCCCCGCAGCAAACGCGAGTAACAAGATCATGCCCATAGGGTCTGACAGGATTAGCACTGAAGCCAACGGAACCAGAGCATACAATAGGCCGGACTTGATGGCTTCTGGATTGTCGAGCAGGAAGCCAGGTTTGAAGGTTATCCATTGACGTTCTCGATACGAAGCGGTCCACGGTCCTTGATACTTGAGGCTCCTTGCGGTGGTTGCGGCTATCAAATATAGCAAGATCAGCCCATGGATCTCGGACGTCGAGATGCCTAGGATCCAAAAGTCAAGCCAACCAAACAAGAACTCGCCAACAGATTCTACAACCCGTCTATACGTTTCGATCCACAGAAGGATATCGCTCCTAATCTTCACAATATTCAGGTTCGATAGCAGATTAATTAGGCTAACGGCACCCATGAACCAGGTGAAGACTCGGACAGGAGTCACTTCGCTCAGCCAGTGACTCTTCTGCGTGTCGTTCGGCGCCGACATCGACTACTCAGCCTATCTTGTGAACTGACCAGCTCTCGGCCACCCGACCCAGGCGAGTGGCTACAGTTGGACCGTGACTCGGGGTGACTGGCCAACGGGGTCGCCGGACGTGGAGAGGTGCCTGCGATGAGGCGGAGCGTGATCTGCGCTGCGAGGACGGCGCTACTGGTGTTGGTTGGCGGGTGCAGCTTCGGCGACAAGGCCACCGTGCCCGACGTCGTCGGCGAAGAAGAAGGCTCTGCTCGGGGCCTTTTGATCGGCCAAGGCTTCGTTGCAGAGGTCGTGGAGCAAGAGATCGCCGATGTACCTGCGGGCCAGGTGATGTCCAGCGATCCAGAGCCAGGAAGTGAACTAGCGGAGGGTGAGACAGTTACTCTCAGGGTTGCAGTGTCACCCGAGTTCACCCTTGCGGGGACCTTCACACTGATTGACTCCGGGATCCGAGGAAGCGACGACAACTGCTTCGGGTCTGGCGGATACGACGATATTCAAGCGGGCGTTAGCGTGACTGTGCGGGACGGCGGTGGGTCCCTGCTAGCGACCGGAAGGCTTGGACCAGGAGTTCGTCAGGAACTCGTTACGTGTACCTTCGAATTCGAAGTGCCCTCGCTACCGATGTCGGACTTCTACTCGGTCGAAGTTGGACGTCGAGGTGAACTCTCCTATTCGTTCGATGAGCTTGATTCAATGGGCTGGAGAGTTGCCTTCTCGCTCAGTTGAGCCCAGCGCCTGCTCAAGCGTCGTCGAGGTGTCGTCGGCGTCGACCGAAGCCAGGGGGAGCCCTGCCCGGCGCTGAGACGGCTAGGCTACCCCTTGCTAAGCCTGGTCTATCCGTGTCGAGCCGGGCCGGGCCACGTCTGGTCGAGACGCCGTTCGAGCGCTCAGCTGGCGCGGAACCGTCGAGCCTCTCAAGCAAGCGCTGCTAGCCCAGCCGATAGCCATCAGATCCGGCCTGGTCTGGCGCTCCCCAGCGCCAGGTAGCCCTCTTGGCCAGCAGATAAGGGCTTGTTGGCATCACTAAGCACCCTCACCCAGGCTTGGAAAGCGTGTGAAGGGAGACCTTCCGTGGGTTCGAATCCCACCTCCTCCACCACGAAACCCCTGGTCAGCGCTGCAATCTAGCGATAATCGGCCGGCTGGCGATGTCGTCGTGATAGCCAAGTCGTGGCTACCCGGCCGGCTGTCGAGCGCAGGGCGCGCTGACCTTGGGGCCAGAGGACCCTCTGAATCGGTGGGGTTCATCGTTGAGTCCACACGCCGAGGGGGCGTCTCGCCATCGGAGGGGCCTGCTCGACATGGTCCGGTCCGTGGAACACGAACGGGCGCCGGTGGTACCTTCGGATCGGGTGTCGTGAGGGGAGGGGGTGCGAGAGATGAGCGGCTCGGAGTCGTCCAGGCGTCGCGATCTCGCCGCGTTCTTGAAGCAGCGCCGCTCTGAGCTCAACCCCGGCGATTTCGGCTTTCCTGAGGCCGGGAAGCGTCGTACGCCGGGTCTGCGGCGGGAAGAAGTCGCCGTCCTGGTCGGGGTCAGCACGAGCTGGTACACCTGGCTCGAGCAGGGGCGCGACGTCACGCCGTCGGTCGACGTCCTCGACGCCATCGCCCGCACCTTCCAGCTGACGCCGGCCGAGCGCCGCTACGTCCTCGAGCTCGCCCACCCGGAGATCGTCGGCGATGTCGGCCCGGCGGAGCTCGACACCGCCCTGGTCGACCTCATCGAGCTGATCCCGAGCCCGGCGACAATCATGGATCGGAGTTGGTTCTATCTGGCCTGGAATCGGGCGTGTGTGGCCGTCTTCGGCTCGGCCTACGACGACCTGCCTCACAACCGCAAGCACATGATGTGGCTCCTGTTCCGCTCGGACGAAGCTCGGGCCATGATCGACGACTGGCCGAGAGTGGCTCGGGAGTCGGTCGGTCAGTACCGAGCGGCCTTGGCCGAGGGCGCGTCGTCACCCGAGGCCGAGGCCATGGTCGAGGACCTGCTCGAGGCGTCGCCCGAGTTCCAGGAGTGCTGGTCGGCCCACGAGGTGGCCTGGCGAGGTATCGAGCCTCGCCGCGTGCTCCACCCGGACGGCACGCTCGACTTCAACGTGGTCGCCTTACGGGCCCACGACAGCGGCTTTCCCCGAGTGGTCACCTGGACGCCGGCCAATGAGGTCACGAGAGAACGGATGGCCCGTCTCCTCTCGACCCTCGAGACCCCCGTGGTGCCGTAGCGGGAGGCAAGACCAGGGGCCGTGGGTGGGAGCCGCACTACTAGGATGCGACCGCCCTGGCCTCCCCGGCCCACCGGACCCATCATCGTTCCAACGCCGATCACAAGCCGTGGTCGGCTCGATGGAGCGAAAGGGAGTCGATGGATCTCGGCGTCTACGGCAGCACCGTTGGCGGTCTCCTCCGCCTGCGGGCGACCCAGTTGGGCGACGCCGTCTTCGCCCGGAGCGCGTCGGAGAGCCGAACCTATGCCGAGCTCGACGCCAGAGCCGATCGGGTGGCCGCAGGGCTCCATGAGTTGGGGCTCGAGCCCGGCGATGCCGTTGCGCTCATGCTGCCGAACGAGCTTCGCTATCTCGACGCCTGGTTCGGCACCGCCAGAGGCGGCCTGGTCCACGTCCCGATCAACACGGCCTACAAGGGCGATCACCTGCGGTGGGCCCTTGAGCTCTCGTCGGCTCGGGTCCTCGTGGTCGACGAGCGCTTCCTTCCCCTCGTCGAGGAGCTGAGCGACGACCTCCCAGACCTCGATCACCTGGTGGTCACCTCGTCGGCGGTCGCAGCTCCTGACCTGCCGATCGCCTCTTCCCGCTGGGAGGACTTCCTCGACCGTGCTCCTGATCCCGCGACGGTGGTCCTCCCCGATCTCACCGAGGCGGATACCGCGTCGCTGATGTTCACCTCCGGTACGACGGGGCGGAGCAAGGGGGTGGTCGCCCCGCACGGACACCACCTCATGATGGGGGCGACCACCGCCGACGTCCTCCGGCTGACCTCGCAGGACGTGCTGTTCACCGTCTTGCCGCTGTTCCACGGCAACGCCCAGCTCACGACCGTCATCGCCGGGATGGTGGCGGGCGCATCCGTGCACATCGCCGACCGGTTCAGCGCCCGGACGTTCTGGCACGAGATCCGCTCGAGTGGGGCGACGGCGTTCAACCTCCTGTCGACCATGGCGAACGTCCTACTGTCGGCACCGCCGAGCGAGCGGGATCGCGACCACTCGGTCCGGGTGATGATGGGGGCGCCGGTCCCGGCCGACACGCTGTACCGGTTCGAGCGCCGGTTCGGTGGCCACATCATCGAGGCCTACGGCACGACGGAGATCGGGATGATCGCCGCCAATCCCCACGATGCCCGGCGGCCCGGCTCGTTCGGCCGCCCGACGGGAGGGGAGATCGAGCTGCTCGGCCCGGAGGGGCATCCGGTTGGACCTGGCGAGATCGGTGAGCTCTGCTACCGGCCGGCCCAGGCCAACATCATGTGCGCTGGCTACCACCGCAACCCGGAGGCCACGGCCGAGGCCCTGCGAGGGGCGTGGTGGCACACAGGCGACCTGGCCAGGCGAGACGCTGACGGTTACCTCTACTTCGTCGATCGCGAGAAGGACGCCATCCGACACAAGGGCGAGAACGTCTCCTCCTTCGAGGTCGAACAGGCGATCCTCGCCCTCGCCGGCGTCGAGCATGCCGCCGTCCTGGCCGTGCCGTCGTCGCTCTCCGAGGACGACATCCTGGCCGTCGTTGCCCCGGCCGACGGCCGACCGATCGATCCCGCCGCCATCTTCGAGCAATGCGACCGGCGGCTGCCCCACTTCATGGTCCCCCGGTACGTCCTCGTGACCTCCGACGTCCCGTTGACTCAGACCGGGCGGGTCAACAAGCCCGCGCTGCGGACCGACGACGTGGCGGCCCAGGCCTGGGACGCCCACGAGCACGGCCTCCGGCCGACCCGTTACGACCGGACTCCCCGTTCTGAGCCCGACGCCATCGGTGCCGGGGCGCCGGCGAGCTGATCCAACCGACCGATCGAGAGGAGACGACGCATGGTGGCACTACCCGACTCGGCGAAACAGGTGCTCGACAAGGCGCGACCGGCCCACGTGGTCACGCTGTATCCCGATGGGCGTCCGCAGCTCTCGATCGTCTGGGTCGGGCGCGACGGCGATCACGTGCTGTACTCGAGTGGCTCCTGGTTGCCCAAGGTCAAGAACCTGCGGACCAACCCGAAGGTCATCATCTCGATCGAAGACGACGAGACCAACCACGCCGGCCTTCACCAGCACCTCCTGCTCCGAGGCACGACGCACATCGTCGACGACCAAGCTCTGGCCGCAGACTTCATGGACGAGATGTCACAGAAGTACCTCGGCGTGCCCGACCTGCCCCTGACCGATCTCCGGGCCCCCGATGCTCCGCCCCAGGCCCTGATCCGGGTCACCATCGACCAGGTCGGCGGGGTCGGGCCGTGGGTCCAGGCCGAGACGACCTCGTATGGCACCGGCGGGGTCGCGGCAAAGGACCACTCGTGACTGCCGCCCTCGAGATCGACGACGTCCACCTCAGCTTCGGCGGGGTCAAGGCCCTGACCGGTCCGTCCTTCGAGGTGGCCGAGGGTGAGATCTGCGGGCTCATCGGGCCGAACGGTGCCGGGAAGACGACGCTGTTCAACTGCATCACCCGCATCTACGAACCGGACTCCGGCAGCGTGCGCTACCGGGGTCGAGAATTGCTCGGCCAGCGTCGCCACCTCATCCCTTCGCTCGGGATCGCCCGGACATTCCAGAACCTCGGGCTCCTCAGCGATCTCAGCACCCTCGACAACGTCCTGCTCGGCGCCACTCACCGATCGAGGGCGAATCTCTTGACGTCAGCGTTGCGTACCCCGGGGATGCGAAAGGAAGAGCGTCAGATGCTGTGCGAGGCCGACGAGATCCTCGCCCGCCTCGGGCTCGGCGATGTGCGCGACACGATCGTCAGCGACGTCCCGTTCGGGACCCAGAAGCGGATCGAGCTCGCCCGCGCCCTCATGATCAAGCCGCGGCTCCTCCTCCTTGACGAGCCCGCCAACGGCCTGACCCACTCCGAGGTCGACGACCTGGCGACCGTCCTCCGCGAGGTTCGCGACGAGCACGACCTCACGATCCTCCTGGTCGAGCACCACATGGGCATGGTGATGTCGATGTGCGAGCACGTCGTGGTGCTCGACCTCGGGGCCAAGATCGCCGACGGCAAACCGGCGGACGTCTCGCGGGATCCGGCCGTCGTCACCGCCTACCTGGGAAGCGAGGCCGCCTGATGGGACTGCTCGACGTGAACGACCTCCACGCCGGCTACGGCCCGGTGTCCGTGCTCCACGGGATCGACCTGACGGTGGAGGAGGGTGCCATCGTCGTCGTGCTCGGGGCCAACGGTGCCGGCAAGACCACGACGCTGCGGACGTTGTCGGGGATGCTCTCGCCCAGCCGGGGGACGATCCGCTTCGACGGCCGACCGCTCGCAGGCAAGCCGGCGACCTTCGTGCGTTCTGGCATCGCCCACGTTCCTCAAGGCCGAGGGACGTTCCCACAGCTCACGGTGGAGGAGAACCTCCGGCTCGGCGCCTACTCACTGGGCCGGCAGCCCTACGACGACGACCTGGCCCGGTGGTACGACTTCTTCCCCCGGCTGGCCGAGCGCCGCGATCAGCGAGGCGGAAGCCTCAGTGGTGGTGAGCAGCAGATGCTGGCGGTGGCCCGTGCGCTGATGATGCGGCCGCGCCTCCTCCTACTCGACGAGCCGTCCCTCGGCCTGGCTCCGACCATCACGCAGAACCTGTTCGAGCTCCTGCGGCAGCTCAACGAGGACACGGGCACGACGATGCTGATCGTCGAGCAGAACGCCAACCTGGCGCTGGCCCTGGCCAGCTACGCCTACGTGATCGAGTCAGGCGAGATCGTCACCGAGGGCCCGGCCGAGACGGTCGGGGCCGACGACTCGATCCGCCGCGCCTACCTCGGAGTCTGATCCATGGATGCCACGCTCTTCTTCAACCAGGTGATCGGCGGTCTCGCCTCGGGTGCCATCTACGGCTCCCTGGCGCTGGCGCTGGTCATGATCTACCGGTCGACTGGCATCATCAACTTCGCCCAGGGCGAGATGGCGATGTTCTCCACCTACATCGCCTGGCAGCTCACCGAGTGGGGGGTGAACATCGGCCTGGCTGCCCTGATCGCCATCGGTGTCGCCTTCCTGGCCGGGACCGCCATCCAGTCGTCGATCATCAGACCGGTCGAGGGGGCCGACCACCTGACCCAGATCATGGTCACCCTCGGCCTCTTCTTCATTCTCAACAACGTCGCTGGCTGGCAGTGGACGTTCCAGGCCCAGGTCGTCCCGAGCGTGTTCGGCGACGAGATCTTCGCCGTCGGCGACGTTCGGATCACCGCCCTGTCGATCGGCACGGTGATCGTGCTGATCGCCGAGGTCGCCCTCCTCACGTTGCTCCTCCAGAAGAGCCGGATCGGGCTCGCCATCCGTGGCGCGGTCGACAACGCGGACTCGGCTGAGCTGGTCGGGATCAGCGTGTCGAGGATGCTCATGGTCGGCTGGGGTCTGGCCGCGGCGTTCGGCGCGATCGCCGGGATCCTGGTCACCCCCCGCCTGTTCCTTCAGCCGAACGTGATGTTCGGGGTGCTGATCTACTCCTTCGCCGCCGCCATCCTCGGTGGGCTCGACAGCCCGATCGGGGCGATCGTCGGTGGTCTCGTCGTCGGTGTCACCGAGAACCTCGCCAGTACCTACATCGACTTCGTCGGCGGCGACCTCAAGATCGGCGTCGCCCTGGCCCTGATCGTCGGCGTGCTCCTGATCAAGCCGAACGGCCTCTTCGGCCGAGGGGAGGTAGCCCGGGTATGACCCCGCTCACCATCGTCCGCGGTAGCCCTCGACACCGGGCGATCGTCGCCGCCATCGGCGCGGTCGTACTCGTCGTGCTGATCGTGATCCCCAACGTGCTGCCATCCTTCCGGCTCTTCCAGGTGACGCTGGCCGCTGGATTCGCTATCGCCATCATCGGCCTGGCCCTCATCACGACGTCGGCGGGCCAGATCTCGCTGGCCCAGAGCACCTTCTTCGCCATCGGGGCCTACACGACGGCGGTGCTGGTGGCCGACCACGGTTGGACGCCGATCCTCACGTTCCCGGTCGGGGCGGTCTTCGCCTTCATGGTCGGGCTCCTGCTCGGCCTACCGGCCCTCCGCCTCAAGGGTCTCTACCTTGCGCTCGTCACCATGGCCTTCGCCATCATCACCGTTCCCCTCATCAAGCGGTTCGACGGCCTCACCGGCGGCAACATGGGCAAGCTGGTGAGCACCCCGGATCCGCCGTCGTGGTCAGGGATGTCGCCCGAGGTCTGGACCTACGCCGTCGCGGTCACCGTTGCCACCGTCATGTTCTGGTTGGCCAACAACATCGTGAAGAGTGGGGTCGGACGCTCGTTGAGCGCCATCCGCCACTCCGAGCTGGTGGCCGAGACGATGGGGGTCAACGTCGCCGTACTGAAGTCGCTCGCCTTCGCGACCAGCGCCGCCTTCGCCGCCGTTGGCGGTGGCCTTTTTACGATGACCGTCGAGTTCGTCGCCGCCGACAGCTTCGGGCTCCTGATCTCGATCGAGTTCCTGGCTGCGCTCGTGGTCGGCGGCGCGGTCGCCATACCCGGTGCCATCGCCGGTTCGCTCTTCATCGAGTTCCTGCCTGCGTGGGCGTCCGAGGTCAACGATGCGCTGGCCGGTGTGCTGTTCGGCTCGATTCTGATCCTGGTGATGATCTTCCTTCCGGACGGGGTGACGGGCTTCATCAAGCGACAGCTGAGCCGCTTCGTCGTCGTCCGCCACCCGGTCGTCCTCCCACCCACGGGCGACCGGATCGGCGATCAAGGGCCGGTTGACGGCCGGGTCGAGGTCGAGGCGGTGCTCGAATGAGGGTCGACACCGCCACCTCCGACGCGGTCGCGGTGGAGGCCGTGACCATCCGCCGGCTCCACCTGCCGTTCGTTACGCCGTTCGTCGCCTCCTACGAGACCCTCAACGAGCGGGAGCTGCTGCTGCTCGAGCTTCGGACCGACCGAGGCGTCGGATGGGGAGAGTGCCTGGCCCTCGACGGTCCCTCGTACTCCTACGAGTTCCTCGACGCCGCCCTCCTGGTGCTCGAGCGGCACGCCCTGCCTCGCCTGCTTGCAGCCGATCGCATCACCCCCGAGGCGGTCCAGTCCCTGCTCGCCGACATCACCGGTCATCAGACGGTCAAGAGCGCGGTGGAGATGGCCGTGCTCGACGCCAGCCTGCGGGCGGACGAGCGGTCCTTCGCCGACTACCTCGGGGTCGAGGCCACCGAGGTGCCGTTCGGCGTGACCCTCGGCCGGGCCGACGACCTGGCCGAGCTGGTCGAGGTGGCCAGGGGCCACGTCGAGCGAGGCGTGGCCAGGATCAAGCTGAAGATCATGCCGGGCTTCGACATCGCCCCGATCGAGCGGCTCCGGACCGAGCTCGGTCCCGATGTCGTGCTGGAGGCCGACGCCAACGGGGCCTACGACCTCGACGCCGCCGACATCTTCCGAGCACTCGACCGGTTCGAGCTCGGCATGCTCGAGCAGCCTCTCGCCCCCGGTCGGCTGACCGACCACGCTCGACTGGCGGCGGGGTTGGACACCCCGCTCTGTCTCGACGAGTCGATCGTCTCGCTCGATGCCGCCCGCCAGGCCATCGAGCTGGGGGCCTGCCGGATCGTGAACATCAAGCCGGCCCAGGTCGGCGGCTACCTGGAGGCGGTCCGCATCCACGACCTCTGCGAGGAGCACGGCGTGCCGGTCTGGTGCGGTGGGTACCTCGAGACGGGGCTCGGACTGGCCGCCAACCTTGCGTTGGCGTCGCTGCCGAACTTCACCCTGCCCGGTGACACGATTCCCCCGACGAGGTACTTCACCGCCGACATCGTCGACGAGTACCAGCCGATCGACGGTCGACTTCGGGTCCCGACCGGCATCGGTCTCGGGGTCGAGCCTGAACCCGACCGCGTCGCCGCCACGACGGTCGCCACCCACCACCTGTCCGCCGCAACGAGCTGAGGAGTTGCCATGTCCACGTCCACCGACACCGCCGACGACACCATGAAGGACCCCGCCGCCGCCGTCCGGGCCTTCCTCGACGCCCTCCTGACCTGCGATCCCGCGGCCGTCGGCTCCCTGCTGGCCCCCGACGCTGCCATCGAGTTCCCGTTCGCCCCCGAAGGGGCTCCCGAGCGGGTGGCCGGTCGGGACACCATCGAGGAGTACTTCGCCAAGACCTATGCGGCGAAGACACCGATCGCCTTCACCGACATCACGACCAGGCCGTTCGCTGATCCCGACGAGGTGTTCTGCGAGTTCAAGAGCGAGATGGAGGTCAACGAGACCGGCCGCCGCTACCACAACCGCTACTGCGCCATCACCCGGGTCGGTCCCGACGGCATCGAGCTGTTCCGCGAATGGTATGACCCGGCGGTCGACGGCGAGCTGCGCACGACCACCCACGCCGCATAGGAGCACAGCCGTGACCACCGACACCGCTCGATGGGTCTGGCCCGGACTGGTCGACACCACCGGCCCCGGGCCCCGCCTAATGGGCTCCCGCTGCACGAGCTGCGGGACCATCTTCTACCCCCCGGTGGCCGATTGCCCGGACGAGCTGCTCCAGGGGGCCACCGAGCCGCTCCCCCTCAGCGGCCGGGGCACCATCGCCGCCCACAGCGTCGTGCAGCGGGGCCTGCCGGGCTTCCCCTCACCGTACGTCCTCGCCTCGATCGAGCTCGAGGAGGGACCGGCCTGCATCGCCCAGCTCGACGACGTCGACTCGGCCACCGTCGAGCCCGGCCTCGCCGTCGAGCATGTCGTCGGCGTGATCAGAACCGACCCCGACGGGGTCGACGTACACGGCCCGAAGTTCCGGGTCGTCGAACGAGGAGGATCGCGATGACCCGAGTCCACGTCGCCGGTGCCGGGATGACCGACTTCGGCAAAGCTCCCGATCGGGACGCGTTCCAGCTCGGCCGCGAGGCGGTCTGGAAGGCCATCAACTCGGCCGGTATCGACCCCCAACGCCTCGACGTGGCCACCGCCGGGCACGTCTACCAGGGCCCGAGCTTCGGCCAACGGGTCCTCGGGGAGATGGGGCTCACCGGTATGCCCGTCATCAACGTCGAGAACGCCTGCGCCAGCGGCGGTCAGGCCATCGCCGTGGCCTACTCGATGATCAAGGCCGGCCAGGCCGACGTCGCCCTGGCCTTGGGCGCAGAAAAGCTGACCAAGCCAGGAGGTGGCTTCCTCCCCGTGGTCAACCAGGACCTCGAGTCGTCGATGGGTCGGGTGCTGCCGAGCGCGTTCGCCATGGTCGCTCAGCGCTACCTGCGCACCTACGAGGCGACACCCGAGCAGCTGGCCGCCGTCAGCGTGAAGAACTCGGCCAACGCGACGCTCAACCCGAACATCCCCTCGGCCCGGGCCTACACGGCAGACGAGGTCCTCGACTCCCCGATGATCGCCGAGCCGCTGACCCGCTACATGTGCTGCCCCGTGTCCGACGGTGCGGCGGCGGTCATCCTGGTCTCCGACCGGGTGGCCTCGGAGCTGACCGGCCCGACGGCCGAGCTGGCCGCGTCGGTGATCAACAGCGGCCGGCGGACGAAGTACGGCATCGTCGACATCGAGTCGGAGATGAGCCGGCGGGCTGCGGCCGACGCCTACCGACAGGCCGGCATCACCGCAAGCGACGTCGACGTGTGCGAGACCCACGACCCGTTTGCCATCGCCGAGATCATCCACTACGAGGACCTCGGCTTCTGTGGTCCGGGCGAGGGCGGCGCCTTCGCGGCCGAGCAACGGGGGGCGATCGACGGTGAGGTCGCCGTTTCCCCCTCCGGCGGACTGCTGGCCAAAGGGCATCCTCTCGGCGCCACCGGCACGGCCCAGGTGGCCGAGCTCTATTGGCAGTTGACCGAACAGGCCGGGCAACGGCAGGTCCCCGGAGCGCGCATCGGCCTGGCCCACGCCCTCGGTGGCGGCGTCACCGGTATCGAGAGCGGTGCGTGCTCGGTCCACATCCTCAAGCAGAACTGACGACAAGGAGCCAACGATGATCGACGGCATGTACGTGGTGGATGGCGTGGCCCACGCCTACAACTGGGACCCGAGCAACTTCCGCTCGGATCGAGTGGCCGAGAAGTTCCGTGAGATCGTCTACCCACACATCCACGAGATGCTCTCCCCACCCGACTCCGACTACCTCATGAACCGGGACGAGTTCCTCCGTACCTGCGACCCCGAGACCCTCGTCAACTGCCTCTTCGCCGAGAGCCAAACCGACCTCGCCGTCTACCACGAGGTGCCGCTGTTCGGGTTCGTCAACGACGGCGGCTCCCCGATGTCGATCGGCCGGGCGGCGGCCGACCTGGCTCCCGACCGGTTCCTGTTCTACGGGGCGGTCCGGCCCTACGACACGGCCAACGCCATCGACAAGATCGACCGGCAGCTCGAGGAGCCGGGCATCATCGGCCTGAAGATGTACCCGAACGACGTCTGGGAGGGCGAGGTCAAGCGCTTCCGCCTCGACGATGAGGAGCTCGCCTACCCGATCCTGCAACACGCTGTCGATCGGGGCATCAAGACGGTCGCCATCCACAAGGCGTGGATCTTCGGCCCGAGCCCGATCGAGCCGTTCAAGCTCGATGATCTGGAGCGGGCCATCCTGACCTTTCGAGACCTCAACTTCGAGATCGTGCACGGCGGGTGGGCCTTCGTCGAGGAGACGGTCATGCTGGCCCAGAACTTCGCCAACGTCTACGTCAACCTCGAGGGACCGTCGGCCTTCGCCAACCTGGCCCCCGAGCGGTTCGCCCACTTCATCGGGGCGATGCTCCGCAGCGGAGCCGAGGATCAGATCATCTGGGCCACCGGGGCCATGGCCGCCCATCCGAGGCCGATGATCGAGGCGTTGGCCCAGCTCGAGATCTCCGAGCAGCTTCAGGAGGGCTACGGCTACCCACCGCTGACCAAGGAGATCAAGGCCAAGATCCTCGGCGAGAACTTCGCCCGCATGCACGGGTTCGACCTGGCCGAGCGAGCCACGGTCGACGACCGCTTCGCCGGATCCGAGCTGGCCCCACCGTGGAGCGCACTGAGGCAGCCGACATGACCGCAGCAACGACCGACCTCGAGGATCGGGTCCTCGAGGCACTGTGCGAGGTCATGGACCCCTGCAGCCAGGCGTCCGGGACGCCGATGAGCCTTCCCGACATGGGCCTCGTCGCCGGCGTGACGGTGACCGACGGCGACGATGGCGCCCGAATCGACGTGACGCTTCGCGTGACCGCACCACAATGCCTCTTCGCGCCGCTCTTCGCCGTCGAGGCCGAGGATCTGATCCGGGCGCTGCCCGGCGTGGTCGAAGCGGTCGTCACCGTGAGCGACGAGCTCGACTGGACCGAGGATGACATGAGTCCGAGGGCCCGATCCCAGCTCGCCGCGGTCCGAGAGGCGAAGCACGAACGGACGACGGTGGTTGGCTTGCCCGCACCGCCGGCGCCCCGTCGGAACTGAGTCCTCGCCCAGCTCCGTACCGACCGACCGGGCCGCCCGTCGCCCCGGTCGTTCGGCGCGCTCGGACCAGGCCCGAGGCAGCGGACGGCCAGCGTAGGAGTACCACTCCTAGGATCAGCCTCCACTGGTTGGTCCCGAGGGCCGGTGGTCGAATGCAGGAGCGCACGACCACGACTTCACACAAGGGGAGGCTCGAATGCGTGATCAACTCGAAAGCACCGTCCGGTCCAGGTCACGGCATCTGCTGGCCCTGCTGGTCGCTCTGGTCATGTTGGCCGCGGCCTGCGGAGACGACGGAGATGACGAGGAGGCCGGGACCGGCGGCGATGCTGCCACCGGGGCCGAAGACGAAGGGTCCGGTGAGGCTGTGAGCTGCGGCGACGTCTCGACCGGTATCGGCGACTCGGCGGTCACGATCGGGTCGACTGCGCCGCTGTCCGGCAACGCCGCAGCGGTCGGCGCCACCCAGCGGGCCCAGGAGGCCTACTTCGACTACGTCAACGAGGAACTCGGCGGCGTCACCATGGCCGACGGCGTCACCCGCCAGATCGAGTTCATCGGCCTCGACGACGTGGCCGAGGCGGCCAACGCCGTGACCAACGCCCGTCGTCTCGTCGAGGAGGACGAGGTCTTCATGGTCGCCGGCTCGGTTGGTACCGCGGCCAACACGGCCATCCGCGACTACCTGAACGAGGAGTGCGTGCCCCACGTCTTCGCCGGTTCGGGCGCCGCCACGTTCGGTGCCGACTACGAGACCTATCCGTGGACCGTGGCCTTCAACCCGACCCATGTCTCCGAGGCCGGGGCCTACGTCGGCTACCTGCAGGACACCAACCCCGATGCCAAGGCCGCCTTGCTGTATGTCAACATCGACGCTGGGACGGACTTCCTCGAGGGCCTCGAGCAGGCCATCGAGGGGACCGACATCGAGCTGGTGGCCTCCGAGGTCTTCGAGAACACCGAGCCGTCGGTCGACAACCAGGTCGACCGCCTGGCCAGCTCGGGCGCCGACACCTTCATCATCGTCACGACCGCCAGCCACGCCAGCCAGGCCATTCGCCGGGCCGCCGAGCTCGACTGGGAGCTGGAGAGCAAGTACCTGACGTTCGTGTCGAACGGCGTTGCCTCGGTGCTCGAGCCGGCCGGTCTCGACAACAGCGAGGGTCTGATCTCCGCCTCCTACCTCAAGGATCCCTCGGATCCGGCCTGGGACGGCGACGAGGCGATCGACCTGTACGAGCGGGTGGTGACCGAGTACGGCTCGGATCTCGACGTCAACGACTCGTTCGCCGTCTGGGGCTACGCGATGGCCGAGGCCACGGTCGCCGTGCTCGAGCGGTCGGAGCCGACACGAAGCTCGGCCATCGACGCAGCGCTGAGCCTCGACGGCGTGGAGCTCGGCTCGATCCTGCCCGGCATCGCTCTGTCGACCGGGTCGGGCGACCACTTCCCGATCGAGGACCTCCGCCTGATCGAGTTCAACGGCGAGGCCTGGCAGCTCCTCGACTCCTGATCCGATCATGCGACCGGCCGACTACCTCGACCGCGGACGGCTCCTCGCCGGACCGGACGCCATCTGCCTGGCGACACCGGAGGCCGATCTCACCTACGACGAGGCGGTGGTGGCCACCCATCGGGTGGCCACCACCCTCCGTCGGCTGGGCGCGGCCGGACCGGGAGCGAACGTTGCCGTCTTGAGCCCCAACCACCCGAACGCCCTCGTCGCCATCCTCGGTATCGCCAGGGCCGGCGCCACCTACGTCGCGGTCAACACCGCCAACTCGGCCGAGGACAACATCACCGTCCTGCGCTCGACGGCCGTCGAGGTCCTCTTCCACCACTCGAAGCTCCGCCCGCAGGTCGACCAGATGACCGAGGCCCTGACCGGGCTCCACACGACGATCTGCCTCGACGACGAGGTCGCCGCCCAGTGGACGAAGCCGGGGCCGGGGTCAGACGGGGAGCCCGGCGACGACCCGCTCCCGCACGAGCCAGATGGCCTCGCCTACCTCCTGCCGACCGGAGGCACCACCGGGCCGGCCAAGTCGGTGATGCTCACGAACGCCAACCTCGAGGCGCTCGTGGCCAATCAGATCACGGCCCTCCCGACCGCCGAGCAGCCGGTGTACCTGGTGGCCGCACCGATCACCCACGGAGCCGGGATCATGGCCCTTGGCTTCCTGGCCGTTGGCGCCAGGATCGAGATGCTGCCCGGCGTCGACCCATCGACCGTCCTGCGCACGATGGAGGAGCGTCGGGTCACCCACCTCTTCCTGCCCCCCACGGCCATCTACAACCTCTTGGCCACACCCGGTGTCGAAGACCACGACTACGCGTCGCTGCGGTCGTTCGTGTATGCGGCGGCCCCCATGGCTCGCGACAAGCTCCGGCGGGCCATCGACGTCTTCGGCCCGGTGATGGCCGAGGTGTACGGACAGTCCGAGCATCCCTTCGCCACGATCCTCACCCCAGAGGAGCACGTGGCCGTGCTCGATGGGCCTGATGAAGGTCGGCTCGCCAGCTGCGGTCGATCGACCGCCTTCACCACCCTCCGGGTCCTGGCCGAGGACGGCCGGCCGGCACCGGTCGGGGTCTCGGGTGAGATCGCCCTCAAGGGGCAGGGCGTGAGCCCCGGCTACTACGAGAACCCGGAGGCCACCGCTGAGGTCCGCCACGACGGTTGGCACCTCACCGGCGACATCGGGTACCAGGACGCCGAGGGCTACGTGTACATCGTCGACCGCAAGAAGGACATGATCGTGACCGGCGGGTTCAACGTCTTCCCGACCGAGGTCGAGCAGGTGATCCACGGAATCGACGGGGTCGTCGACTGCGCGGTGGTCGGGGTGCCGGACGAGAAGTGGGGAGAGGCGGTCAAGGCCGTCGTCGAGCTCGAACACGACACCGAACTCAGCGAGGCCGAAGTCATCGGCGCCTGCAAGGACCGGCTCGGCTCGGTCAAGGCACCGAAGAGCGTCGACTTCTGGCCCGAGCTCCCCCGGAGCGGTCCCGGAAAGGTCCTGAAGCGCGAGGTCCGCAAGCACTACTGGGAGGATCATGACCGCCGCATCTGATCGACGGCAGCGGGGATCGATCATCGGGATCGGCCAGACCGAGCTCTCCCGTGACTCGGGCCGCAGCGAGCTCCGGCTAGCCATCGAGGCGATCCAAGCGGCGCTGGCCGACGCCGGCCTGTCGACCGCCGATATCGACGGTCTCGTCCGCTTCCAGAAGGACACGACCGAGGAGGCCCATCTCGTCGCCGCCCTCGGGCTGCCAAACGTGCGCTACCACAGCCAGGTCGGCTACGGCGGCTCCGCCTCGTGCGGGGTGGTCGGCAACGCCGTGGCCGCCGTCGTATCCGGTCAGGCCAGCACCGTGGTCTGCTATCGATCGCTCAACGGTCGATCCGGCACCCGGTTCGGCCAGGGCAGCCACTACATCGACACCGAGAGCGCCTGGAGCGGTGTAGCCCGCAGCGACATCACCGTCGGCAGCCCGCTGACGGGGCCGTATGGTCTCCTCGCCCCGGCCCACCAGTTCGCGCTCTGGATCAGGCGGTACGGCCACGAGCACGGCTTCGACGACGATGAGCTCAGCCGAGCCCTCGGCGCCGTTGCGGTGACCCAGCGCCGGTACGCCCAGACCAACCCCAAGGCCATGATGCGGGATCGCCCGCTCACCCTCGACGACTACCTGGCCGCGCCGACCCTCGTCGACCCGCTGCGCCTCTACGACTTCTGCCTCGAGACCGACGGTGCCGTGGCCCTCGTCGTGTCCCGGGCCGATCGAGCCAGGGACCAGGTCGATGTCCCGGTCGACGTGCTCGCCGCCCAGCAGCACCTCTCGCCCCACTCCGAGCCGATCCACCTCTACAAGCGGGAGCTGGCCAGCTTCGCCCCTCCGGCCGTGGCCGATGCCCTCTACACCCAGGCCGGTCTCGGCCCGGCCGACATCGATGTGGCCGAGATCTACGATGCGTCGACGGTCATGGTCCCGCTGGCCCTGGAGGACTTCGGTCTCTGCCCCCGGGGTGAGGCCGTCGAATTCCTGACCGCGGAGGAGCATGGTCCGACCGGTCGGCTCCCGACCAACACCAACGGCGGCCTGCTCTCGGAGGGCTATGTCAACGGGCTCAACACGGTGACCGAAGCGGCCCGCCAGCTGCGAGGAACGGCGGCCAACCAGGTCGTCGGCGCCCGTCACGCCCTCCTGACCGCGGCTGGCGCCTCGTCACTCATACTGGGGGCCCCCGAATGACCGACCTCGCCGCCCGTACCACCGTCATCCGGCCCCTGATGGGCCGACCGAGCGACCCCTTCTGGGAGGGGGCCCGGCGAGGCGAGCTGCTGATCCAGCGCTGCCCGTCGTGTCGAGCCCGCTGGCATCCACCGTCGCCCAGCTGCCCGCGATGCGGCCGCTTCGATGTGGGGTGGATCCCGTCGTCCGGCCGGGGCACGCTCCACAGCCTCGCCGTCGTCCGTCGAGCGGCCCACCCGCTCGTCGAAGACTGGACGCCGTACAACATCGCCCTCGTCGAGCTCGAGGAAGGACCGAGGATCGTCAGCTCCGTGTGGTGCGACGATCCCGGCTCACTGCCGTTCGGCACCGAGCTCATCGTCGACTTCCTGCCCGTCGGTCTCGAGCTCGTCCTGCCCGTCTTCCGGCCCCGAACCGACCAGAACGGAGAACCGTGATGAAACTGAACCAGCACGCCCTCGACCTCCTGGCCGAGCCGCTCGACGCCTTCGTGACCACCATCAACCCCGACGGCAGTCCACAGACCTCGGTGGTCTGGGTCTCTGCCGACGGTGACGACGTCGTGTTCGGCAGCGGCACGGCCCGCCAGAAGATGCGCAACGTCGAGCGCGACCCCCGCGTGCTGATCGCCATCGACGCTCGCCGCCGGAACGACGCCGGGCTCGGTGAGTACATGCTGATCCACGGGACCGCGACGATCCACCCGGGCGAGTCGGCCGACCTGATGGACGAGAACGCCCGCCTCTACCTCGGTCGAGACAGCTTCTTCATCGACCTCCGCCTGCCGGACGCCCCGGGCCACGCGCTCGTGCGGGTCGCCGTCGACCGGGTCGAAGGGGTCGGGCCCTGGGCCGAGGGGTCCCGAGACGAGCTCGGCCTCCCGGTGGCCAAGCAATGGAAGGAGACCATCTCCCAGGCCGCCGAAGCCGAGTAGCGGACCGGGAGCCGACAGGGGTCAACCTCGCCTCGGTCTCCGGACTGCTCGGCTCGGCCGGACGGAGCGGCGAGGAGAGGCATCATCTCGCTCACCCGGGTGTTGGCCGTCGATCTGGCTTCCCACGGGATCCGCGTCAACGCTGTCGCCGCCCGGAGTTCACACTGGCATGACCCGGCGTTCCATGGCGGAGTTCCCCCTGGTCAGGGGGTTGCGTTGCCGGCCAACGAGAGGTGCGATCAGCGGGCTTCGGCTCGGACCCGCTCGGGAGTCTGTCCGGTCCAGCTGTGGAAGGCCCGGTAGAACGAGCTCGCTTCCTCGTAGCCGAGGAGGAACGCGATCTCCCCGGCCGACAGGCCCCCGTTGACGAGGTAGTGGCGGGCTAGCGACTCCCGGGTGGCCGTGAGCACGGCCTGGAACGACGTTCCCTCCTCGTTCAGCCGGCGCTGCAGCGTCCGGGTGCTGACGGCCAGGCGACTGGCCACGGCCTCGCGGCTCGCCTCGCCGGTCGGGAGCAGCTCGAGCAGCGCCGCCTTGACCCGCTCGGCATGGGTGTCGTCGTCCTCGATCTCGGACAGCCGCTTGCGGAGGCTCGGTTCGAACACCTCCCACATGCCGTCGTTGGCCATCAGGAACGGTCGAGCGGCGTCGCCGGCGGCGAAGGTGACCGACGGCAGCGGGCGCTGCTCGATCACGACGCCGAGATAGCCCCGGTACGCCTCCCGGTCCGACGGTGGCTCGGGCACGACCACCCGCAGCGGCTCGACCCGATGGCGGGTGCCCGTGCGGACCAGCGCCACCCAGAACAGCAGCTCGCCGACGACCATGGTGGCCGGTGGGGTCGGGCCGCCCGGCCAGTGGAAGCTGAGCGTCGTGGCGTCGGCGGCGACGTCGACCTCGAGGGTCATCGGCCCGATCAGCTTCTTGTACTTGGCCACCCGCCGCGCCCCGACGTTGAGGTTCGGGCTGACCAGCGCCGCGAACAGGGCCGGTTCGAACACCTCGGCCGAGAAGATCTCGGCCAGCCGCAGCGGGAGGTTGGGGTCGTCGGCCTCGTCCTCGATGGCGTGCCAGAAGGCGAAGAACTCGTCCTGGGGCAGCCGAACCGGACCACGGGCGAACAGGTCGGCCGGCAGCCCGGCCCGGCGCAGGACGTTGTTCGGGTCGACGCCGAGGTCCAACAGGATGGCCCTCGTCGCCGGGTCGACGGCGTACGTGTCGATGCTCATCGTCCTCCTCGCTTCACCCCGTTGCCCCGCCGAGCGGCGGTCGCACTCGGGCGTCAGGCCAGCTGGCTCGGGTCGAGGAAGAGCACATCGTCCTGACCCGCCGTCCACGTGTTGGCCTGGATGGCCTGGATCCAGGGGACGATCTCGGCCGGGACCACGTTGCGGAACGCCGACCCCTCCTCCTCGGCCACGTCGACCAGCGCGTCGACGAGGCCCTGGGGATCCAGCTGATCGTCGAGGCCGGCGCCATCGACGAAGGCCTGGAACAGCTCGGGCTTGACCGTGGTGCTGGTGGCCGGGTCGAACCAGCGGAACATCGTCTCGCCACCCCGGTCGTTGAACCCGGTTCCATAGACGCCCGGGTTGACCGTGCAGACCTCGACGCCGGTCCCCGCCAGCTCGGCCTTCAGCCCCTCGGTGAGGCTCTCGAGGGCGTGCTTGGTCGAGGTGTAGGTGGCCACGAACGGGACCGTGATCAGGCCACCCATGGAGGTGACGTTGACGATCTTGCCCGAGCCGCGGGCCACCATCTGGGGGGCGAAGCCCTGGATCATGGCCAGGGTGCCGAACACGTTGGTCTCGTAGTTGCGACGGACCCGCTCCATCGGGATCTCGGCCACCGGGCCGGCCTCCATGATCCCGGCGTTGTTGATCAACACGTCGATCTCGTTGGCGAATGCCGATCGGCGGTCGTCCTCGTCGGTGATGTCGAGGACGATGACGTGCAGGTCGACCTCGGCGTCGGCGGCCGCGGCCATCAGCTCGGTGGCCTGGGGGGCGATCTGCACACCGGCGGTGACGGTGTGACCCCGGCGGGCCAGCTCGAGGGCGGCGCCCTTGCCGAACCCGCTGGCCGCGCCGGTGATGAGGATGCGCTTGGACATGTCACTTCCCTTCCGGAGGGCACGATCCCTCCTCCTCTGAACCTACGCCGGCGAACGCCACCCGTCAGTGGCAGAACGAGCCAGATCGGTGACCGTTGCGGCCAGCGGGCGACGACCGCTCACGACTCGGCCAGGGGTCCGAGGTTCTCCACGGTGGTGGCGATGTCGGCGGCGGGACTCGGTCGGTTCCGTCCCCCCCACTCGGCCCGGAGGCACTCGGGGCTGAGGTCATCGATCCGGCGCCGATGACGACCACGTTCGTCGGCGGCCACGAGACGTCGCCGGTTCGCGACCCCCTCGGCTGACGAGTCGTTGGCGCCGATCAGCCGGCGGGCCTGGCTGGCCGCTCCAGGCCGACCAGGTCGTAGCTCCGCTCGACCAGCTTGCGGGCGGTGTCCATGTTCCTGGCGTTCGGGTTCGGTGTCTCCATCGGCCAACCGCCGTTCCGGCACTCGCGGTCCCGGTAGAGGATGCTGCTCTGGCTGAAGTAGGCGCCGGAGTGGTTCGGGGCGTCGTCGGACAGCAGGCAGTGGAGGGTGGTCTGGGCCGACTCCTCGTTGCTGTCGGACACGAACCGGCTGAACGGCCGCATGACGGCCATGGCCACCCGCATCGGCAGGCTCCCGCCCGACCCGAAGTTCGATCGGGCCCACCCGGGGTGGACCGAGAACACCGCGACGCCGGTTCCCCGGAGGCGCTCGGCCAGCTCCTTGGCGTAGAGGACCGAGGCCACCTTGGCCTCGCCGTAAGCCCGCATGTTGCTGAACTCCCGACGCTCGTAGTTGAGATCATCGAGATCGACGTCCGGCCGATTTCGGGGGCTCCCGGCGTGGACCACCGACGAGACGATTGCCATCCGCGACGGTGCGCTGGCCCGGAGGGTGTCGAGGACGAGCTCGGTCAGCAGGAAGTGGCCGATGTAGCTCACGCCGATGGTGGTCTCGAAGCCGTCCTTCGTCCGCTGGAGGTCGCCACCCATGTTGACCATGCCGGCGTTGCAGGCCAGCCCGTCGAGTCGTCGGTGCGCAGCGGTGAACTCGGCAACGAAGGCCCGCACGGACTGCAGGTCGGCCAGGTCGAGTCGCATGACCTCGTGGCTGCCCTTCAGACCGTCGAAGCTGGCGGCGGCCTCGTTGCCGGCGTCGACCCGGCGACAGGCCATCACCACGTGGCCGCCCTGCTCGACCAGCTGGCGGGTGGTCTCGAGCCCGACGCCTGAGTTGGCGCCGGTGACGATGTAGATCTTGCCGGTCAGGTCCTTGGAGCGGGTGGCGTCATCGAGTGACAGCGTTCGCCGGGGCATGTCGTCGTCTCCTGGTTTCGGTCTCAGCGACGACGGTAGGTTCCGCGGTCCGGTTGATCGCTGTCGCAAGCGGCCAGATCGGTCGCGGATCGTGCCAACCCCCATCGCCGTCTCGGAGCGGCGGTGGTCGTCAGGCGCTCGGCGGGTCGACGTGGCTCGATCTGCGAGCAGCTTGGCCCGTCCGGCCACTGACCGGACCGGCCGCGGGGGTCAGGATCGAGACAGGACCCATCCCTCGACCGTGCTCCCGAACGGAGGCCGACGTGAACGCCGACGAAGCCATCTCCCATCTCGACCCCGAAGCCTGGGCGGCCACGCCCCCCGTCGACCGACTCCACCTCCTGGAGGCCGTCCAGACGAACCTTCGGGATCTCATCGACGAGGTCGGTGCCGCCGATGCGGCCATGAAGAACGGCCACATCGGGGCGGACCTGGTCTCCGAGGCCGAATCCGCGGCGGCGGCGGCCATGCCGATCGGCTTCCAGATCGCGGCCATGATCGACCTCTACGACGGGCTGACCGACGGGCAGATGCCCGAGCCCGAGTCGATCGAGCTGGTCGGCGACGATCTCTGGGACGTCACCGTTCGGCGCCTCTCCCGGCGGGACCGGCTGGTCTACGGCGACCAGACCGCGGTGCTCCGAGTGAAGGGGCAACCCGAACAGGTCAACCCCATGGACAACCCTCCGGGCATCATCGCCGTGCTCGGAGCCGGCAACTACACCTCCGCTCTCGAGATGGTGAACGCCCTGTTCCTCGAGAACGGCGTGGTGGTCCACAAGCCCCACCACAACAACATCGACAGCGACCGGGTCTGGGCCCGGATCTTCGCCCCGCTGGTCGAGGCCAGGGCCATGGCCTTCGTCGAGGAGGACCCGGACCGCACGCTCAACACCGACCCCCGGATCGCCAAGCTCTACTTCACCGGGTCGACCTCGACGGCCGAGCGGATCATGGCCAGCACCGACATCCCTCTGGTCAGCGAGTGCGGGGGCAACAACCCCGTCGTCATCGTGCCCGGCGACCGTCCGTGGACCGACGACGAGATCCGGCACCAGGCCGAGATGATCGTCAGCGTCGGCAAGCTCAACGGCGGCGCCGTGTGCGGTCGGGGCCAGACGCTCGTCACGTCACGCCACTGGCCCCAACGCAACGCGTTCCTGGACGCCGTGCGTCGCGCCGCCATCGAGACGGTCCCGTCGGGCACCTACTATCCGGGCTCCGACGAGGTGAAGGCCGGCTTCGTCGACGCCCACCCCGAGGCCGAGCGGCTCCAGCCGAAGGGGTCGGACCACGAGCGCGCCGAGGTGCTGTTCATCGCCGGCGCCGACGAGGACAGCTTCGCCACCGCCAACGAGGCCTTCTGCCAGGTCTTCGGCGAGGTCCCCCTCGACGTCTCGGCCGACGCAGCCGAGTTCCTTCCCGCCGCCGTCACCTTTGCCAACGAGCGCCTGCTCGGCACCCTGGGCTGCGCCATCCTCATCGACGAGGACACGAAGACCGCCAACGAGGCTGCGCTGGCTCACGCCATCACCGACCTCGAGTACGGCGGGATCGCCGTCAACGAGATGCCGCCGACCATCTGGCTCAACCCGTTGTTGACCTGGGGCGGCAACGGCGAGGGGCCCGACGGGCACCGTCCGTTCGTGTCCGGCGTCGGGAACTTCGGCAACCTCTACAACTACCGGAACGTCGAGAAGTCGATCCTGACCTCCACCTTCCTCTCGCCGGCCCACATGCGCTTCGTCGATCCCGACGTCACCGCCAACCAACTGGCCGGCCTGGCCCGCCTCGCCGTCGACCCGAGCTGGACCAGCCTGGCCCGCCTCATGGGCCGAACGGTCATCGACTCGATCACCCATCGCTGAGGGCGGACGAGCGAGGTCGGCCCGTGATCTGCGTCAGCCCATCTTGGTTTCGCCAGATCGAGGACAGGGACCATTACCATCCTCTCGGCCGGCGCGATCGCAGAGCCCGCGGCCAAGTGATCCCGGTCGTGTCTCCGCAGCTCCTGGACCGTCGTCGAGCAACCGCTCAGGAAGGAGTGTTCAACCATGGACCGATCGAGTGTCTGCGAGCCTCTCGACCCAGCGGATGGCAGCCGGCTGCGCCAGTTCTGCCTCGACGTCATCGAGGAGGCATTCGGACACTCCTACCGTCCGGAATGGCATGCCGATCTCGACCGGCTCGGCGGGCTCGATGACGAGTACTGCGCCGACCGTCGAGGGGTCTTCCTCGTGGTGAAGTCCGACGACGACGTGGTCGGTTGCGGCGGCCTGAGGGCGTTGGCCACTCGAACGGATCTCATCGATCGCTTCGCCGACCGCTACCCGGCCCCGGCGTCGGTCGGGTCACTGTGGCGGATCTATGTTCGGCCCGATCAGCGCAGCAGCGGCATCGGCAAGTGGCTGGTCGACGAGCTCGAACGCGTTGCCCGCGAGCTGGCCTACACCGAGATCTACCTTCACACCAGCGCCACGAGCCCTCGCTCGGTGGCCTTCTGGGAGCGGCACGGCTACACCGCTTTCCAACACGACGCCTCGGGCGAGCCGACGGTGCACCTGGACAAGCCACTGCCCTGATCGCGCCCGCCGACCCGTCGACCGACGACTCGGGCCAGACGCACCACCACGGCATCGACGCACCACCACGGCATCGGCGGGCCGGCGTCCACGATCGAGTGGCGCATCTAGTCGGTGAGATCGATCTCCGGGAGCAGCTCCGGTGGTGCCGAGGCCAGGAGCGTTGCTTCGAACGATCGTCCCGCATCGACCCGATGGTCGGTGCGGGACTCGGACTCGAGCGACACCACACCGGCGTAGGCGCTCCAGCGGCGACCGTCCGGGGCGCGCAACGTGACCCCGCGATAGCCGAGCGGCGGCGCGTGCTCGGGTCCTTCGCCGGGGTCCATCGAGGACCACGTCGCCAGCAGCGCGGCCACCGAAGCGTCCTCGACCTCCCACTCCGGATCCGGTCGACCCGAGAACACGTGCGCAGCGGCCGTCCACTCAGGAGATCTTGATGTGGCCATGCATCACGACCATGAAGGTGCACCAGTCGGTGTAGGGGCCACGGTCCGCGTTGCGAGGGTCGGAGATCAGCTTCCCCGCGTTGTCCAGGTTGGTCACCGCGGTACCGCCCGGCTTGTGTGACCACCAGCCGTCGGCGCCCTTCCGGTACCAGTGGTAGTCCCACCCCGGGGCCACGACGAGGGCCACCAGGTGCCCGTTCGAGGGGCAGTCGTTGTCGGCCCCTGGGGCGTCGATCAGCTCGTCGGCGATGGCGGCTGGCCGGACCGCCCCACAGCTGAGCGAGGCGTACTGCGCTCCGGCCGCCCTGCCCGGCTGGGCGAAGGTGTCGGTCCGGTGGTTCGTGGCGTAGTTGTAGCAGTTGTTGTACGGCTGACGGCTCGGCACGTTCCACCACCCCGGCTCGTAGATCGGTCCACAGGGGCACGTGGCCGGCCAGAGCGTGAAGATGTCATCCCACCACGGCCAGCGTCTCCACCACTCGAGCTCGAGCAACTCGAGCCGAAGATCGGTGACCCTGGGAAGGAGCTCGTCGATCTCGAGCTCCTCCTGCGCCCTGGCGAAGGGACCATCGGGATCCAGCAGGGCCTCCTCGACCCCCGGATCGCGCACCTCGTGGGCCAAGCCGCGGCCGAACGCCCTGCCGTCGATCACTCGTAGCCGGGATGGCAGCTCGTCGCGCCCGGTCTCCATCTGGTCGACGATGATCCCGCGATAACCGAGCGTCGGCGGTGGTGGCCCCCCTTCCTCCACATCCAATCGGCGCGCCGGCGCCACCCGGTCGAGCAGCTCTGCGGCCTCGTCGTCGTCGAGCTCGACGACGGGGTTCGGCCGTCCACTGAAGACGTCGATTTCCACTCTGATCGGCATCTCACCCTCCTGGTGCCGTGACGGCGAAGACCGTCGGACCGACGAACGAGCGCGCTCCCGAACTCTGCCTGGTGGCGACGTGATGGGACCAGCAGGTCGCCACGAGCGCACCCCCTTCCGGCGCCGTGAGCGCTCTGGTCCCGACCACAGCCGGAAACCGTCAGCCCCTTTTGTCGAAGTATCTCCCTCTCGATGCCGTTGGTCAACGGAGAATGGTGCCGAGCCGGGGGCAGATCTTCGCCCACATCGCAGGCGGTCGACGTTCGGCCGCCGCCCGAGACGCCAACGTGCCGTCGGCCGTCGTCGGGATTGCGCAGCCGGCAGTCGATCGGAGACCCTGTGGCATGACCAACTCCGGCGCTGACATCCCGGCATCCATCGGGGCCGACCTGCTCGAGGCGGCCCGGTCGCTCCAGGACGAGACCGTCGAGCTACGACGGGCCATTCATGCCGAACCCGAGATCGGGCTCCAGCTGCCCGACACCCAGGCCAAGATCGTCGACTACCTCACCGGGCTCGGCCTCGACGTCACCCTCGGCCGCTCGACCACGTCGGTGGTGGCCGACCTCGACACCGGCAAGCCCGGCCCGACCGTCCTCCTCCGCGGCGACATGGACGCCCTGCCCCTCCAGGAGGACTTCCAGAGCGACTTCACCTCGACCCGCGACGGTGTGATGCACGCCTGCGGTCACGACGCCCACGTGGCCATGCTGGCATCGGCGGCCCGCCTGCTCAGCGAGAACACCGACTCGTTCACCGGGCGGGTCCGGTTCATGTTCCAGCCGGGCGAGGAGGGCTACCACGGCGCGACGTACATGATCGAGGAGGGCGTCCTCGACGGTGTCGACCGGGCGTTCGCCATCCACGTCACCCCGTCGTACGCCAACGGGCACTTCGGCAGCAAGGGTGGTCCGCTGCTGGCCAGCGCCGATCGGTTCGAGATCACCGTCCACGGCAAGGGCGGCCACGCCTCGGCTCCCCACAATGCCGTCGACCCCATCCCGGCCGCGGCGGCGATGGTCGCCAGCCTCCAGACGATCATCACCCGCGACCTGGACCCGACCCAGTCGGCCGTCCTCACCGTCGCCCACCTCGAGGCCGGCACCACCAACAACGTCATCCCGGCCTCCGCCTTCCTCGAGGGGACGATCCGGACCTTCGACGAGGGGGTGAGGTCGACGATCCACGACGGCCTGCACCGGGTGGCGACCGGCACCGCAGCCAACCATCGTTGCACGTGCTCGAGCGAGGTCATCTCCGGCTACCCGGTGACCAGCAACGACGCCGACCAGGCATCCCTTGCCGGCGAGGTGGCCGCCGCACTGCTCGGCCCCGAGCGCTTCCAGGCGCTGCCCCAACCCCTGTTCGCGGCCGAGGACTTCAGCTACGTGCTCAACGAGGTGCCGGGGGCGATGGTGATGATGGGCGTCTGCCCGGACGACGTAGCCCCCGAGGACGCAGAGTCGAACCACTCGAACCTGATGAAGATCAACGAGTCGGCCTTCTACAGCGGGGTCGGGCTCTACGCGGCGATGGCCATGGCCGGGTGAACCCGGCTCGGTCGCGGCGGTGACGCGGACGAGGAGGTCGACCAGCGGTGGAGTACGGCTGGCCCGCTGAGTTGCGGGATCTGGCTCGGCAGGCCAGGGCGTTCGTCGACGAGTCGACCGCAGACCTGTACGCCACCGACGACGGGTGGCTGGTCGGCTACTCGCGAGAGTTCACCAGGCGCCTCGCCGCCCGAGGGTGGATCGGGATGACCTGGCCAACCGAGGCCGGCGGCGACGGCCGCCCCGAGATCGAACGGTTCGTGGTGACCGAGCAGCTCTTGTTGGGCGGCGCCCCCATGGCCGGCTCGTTCTTCCCCGACCGCCAGATCGGCCCGGTCCTGCTGACCTACGGAACGCCGGAGCAGAAGCGGCGCTGGCTCCCGGCGATGCGGCGGGGCGAGGTCCAGTGGTGCGTCGGCATGTCGGAGCCGGACGCCGGCTCGGACGTCGCCGCCATCGCCACCACCGCCGTGCGCGACGGCGACACCTTCGTGGTGAACGGGCAGAAGACCTGGACGAGCGGCGCCTTCGAGGCGGACTGGTGCTACCTGATCTGCCGCACCGACCGGACGCAGCCGGCCCATCGGGGCATGAGCGAGCTGATCGTCGACATGGCGTCGCCCGGCATCACCGTCGAGCGCATCACCGACGCCTCCGGCGATGCCCACTTCTGCGAGGTCTTCTTCGACGACGTGCGCGTCCCGGTCGACCACCTGGTCGGCGAGCTGAACAACAGCTTCGGTCAGACGATGCGCCAGCTCGAGCACGAGCGGGGTGGCATCGACCGGTTGGCGTCCAACCAGCGGCTGTACCGCGACATGGTCGCCGAGGCCGACACCGGCGACCCGCTCGTGCGCCAGGAGATCGCCCGGCTCGAGGCCGGCTATCAGATCGGCCGCCACATGGTGTTGCGCAATGTCCTGCGGCAGGCGCCGCTGGCGCAGTACTCGGCCATCACGAAGACGTTCTGCACCGAGCACGAGCAGCGGGTGGCGGCGTTCGTGTGCCGGGTCGCCGGGGCCGACGCGATGACGTGGGGTCGGGTCGCCCGCAACGTCGTCTACGCCCCCGCCTACACGATCATGGGCGGCACCACCCAGATCCTGCGCAACGTCATGGGCGAGCGCATCCTCGGGCTTCCCCGCGAGCCCCGACCGAGCGGAAACCGGCCGTGAGCGCCGGAGGCGACCGCCCGCCGGACCGAACGGCGAGCGACGACCGACCCGACAGCCCGTCGCCCATCACCTATCGGATGATGGAGGCCGCCGACATTCCGATGGTCCCGGTCGGCTGCATGGGCGAGCCGGACGAGCTGATCGAGCGGATCGACACCGTCGGCTCCGCCGCGGTCCTGGCGTTCGACGGTGACCGCCACGTCGGCCAGCTGCAGTTCCGGTCGTACGTGCCCGGACAGCGCAGTCCGAACACGATCTGGGACCCCCGGTACTGGATGGACTTCGGCGACCGGGCCCCGACGCTGCCGGCCGGCACGATCAGCGTGTTCTGCTACCACGTCGGCCAGGTCGACGACACCGACGATCGCGACAGCCGGTACCTCGGCCGCGGCATCGGGGTCGGGCTGCTCGACCACCTGCTCGAGTGGGCGTCGGCCACCGGGATCGCTGCGGTGGTGGCCAAGGCCTCGCCGTCGTCGAGACCGGTGATGGGCTTCATGGGTGGCCAACCGACGGAGGTCTACGAGGCGCGTGGCTTCCGGACCGTCGCCAGCTGGCTCGACCCCGATCTGGCTGCGGCCGTCGTGGCTCGCGGTCTGGCTGCCGA
Source organism: Acidimicrobiales bacterium (assembly GCA_028285495.1). Taxonomy (GTDB): domain Bacteria; phylum Actinomycetota; class Acidimicrobiia; order Acidimicrobiales; family SZUA-35; genus JAHELU01. The sequence goes on along the minus strand of JANQPB010000008.1, from coordinate 23,674 downwards.
CGACCATCTCCCGGCGGCGGCGACCGTCAGCTGTTGCGTGCTGGAGCTCGGGACCTGGCCGACCCGGCGCCGACGCCCGTCGTCGACCTGGTAGCCGCTCGCCTCCCCTCAGCCGACGATCTCGTACGGCGGTTGGCCGAGCGCCTCGCGGTAGCTGCGATGGAAGTGGTGCAGCGCCGGCTCGTTGCGGCCGAAGACGATCTCCTTCAGCATCCCGGTCTCGGCCGCCCGCTGCTGGCTCTCGCCCATCTCGTAGTCCTCCATCTCGACCGTGCTGTAGAAGACCTCCATCGACGCTTCGACGCCGTACGGCCGCTCGTTGGTCTCGCGGGTGTAGACGTCGGTGATCCCGTCGCCGGCGGCTGCGGCCGCCTCGGCCGCGGCGATGGCGGCATCGGTGAAGTAGAAGCTGATCCTGGTGATCGATCGACCGGGGTCGGTCTCGTCCGGGTAGATCCGGATGAGCGTCGCCGTGTTGGTGCCGACGAGGAACTGGATGTTGGGGAAGAGGTGGTAGAGGACGAAGGTGGCGTCGTCGACCTGCCAGTCCGACTCGGGCTTGTCCCGCAGACCGTGGATGTTGAAGTTGGCGGTGACGAACCGGTGGTGGCGGCCGAACTCGCGGAGGTGGAGGTTGTTGCCGATGTAGAGCCGGCCGAGCGTGTCCTTGTGGAGCTTCTGGAAGTGGTAGGTCTCGCCGAAGGTGTCGTTGGCGAACTTCCAGTTGAGTGCCTTGTCGATGGTGTACTGGCCCATGTAACGATGGCCGGTGACGTCCCACGAGGCGAGCTCGGCCGCCAGCTCGGAGCCGAGGAGCTCGTCGATGTCGAGCTCGCCGGCGACGTCGGGGTGGACCCACAGCAGGCCGTCGCGCTCGACGGCCGGCAGCTCGAGCAGACCGTGGCAGGCCCGGTCGACCTCGCCGAAGTGGTCCTCGTCCGGCACGTTGATCAGGTCACCGGTGTTGCGGTAGCTCCACATGTGGAACGGGCAGGTGAAGACGTTCTTGGTGCCCCGCTGCTCGGTGGCGACCTTGACCGAGCGATGCCGGCAGGCGTTGAGGAACGCATGGAACGCCCCGTCCTTGTCCCTCGTCGCCAGGATCGGGATGCCGAAGTCGTCGATCGTCAGGTAGCTGCCCGGCTCGGGGAGGTCGGCCGACAGGCCGATCAACTGGGGATGGCTCCGGAAGAAGAGCGTCCGCTCCTGCTCGGCGACCTCGGGGCACACGTAGTTGGTGACCGGCATGCGCACCTGCACGCCGGCGTCGATGTTCTTGCCCTCGTCGAGCTGCTGCATCAGCTCCTTCAGGATCGCCACCTGCGTCGAGTGCTCCACGTCCTGCCTCCTCGGCTCACCGTCCGGGCGCTCGCGGCACCCGGTCCCCCAGGACACGCTAGGTCCGGCGCCCTTTCTAGGTCAATGACAAACTTTGATCGTGCCGTGCTACCGTCCGGCAGGTGGGTCGGTCGACGAAGGGCACCGAGCGAGAGGCGGAGATCCTGGCCGCCGCCCGCGAGGCACTGGTCGGCGGCGGCGTCGACGGGTTCGTCCTCCGCTCGATCGCCGAGCGCTGCGGGATGAAGCTCGGCAACCTCCAGTACTACTTCGCCACCCGAGACGACCTGCTCGAAGCCCTCCTGTGCGCCGAGGCCTCGGTCGACCTGCGCACCCTGCGGGCCAGGCGCTCGGACGACCCCGAGCTCGACTTCCGGCAGACGATCGGGGAGCTGATCGACCGGTGGGGCACGGCCGAGGAGAACGTCTACCTCCCGATCGGTGCGCTCAGCCTCCCGAACCAACGGCTGCGCCGCGTCTGGTCGGGCATCTACCGCGCCTTCTACGACGCCATGGGTGATCTGGTCGAGCGGGTCGACCCCGGTGTGACCCCGGAGGCGGCCGTGACCAGGGCCATGAAGATCACCGCGCTCCTCGACGGCGCCTTCATCCAGGCCTACATGGACCTTGGGCCGACCAGCCGAGCGGCCATGGCCCCCGAGTTCCTCGAGGAATCGGTCCGGATCGCACGAGGAGCCTGAACGGCGTCGGCGGCGACGTCGACGCACGGCATCCGCGACGAGCTGGTGCGGGCCCGTCGTGGCGTGACGTCGCTCCTCCGGCCCGGGTACACGGCGTTCTGACCGCCCCGCCTCGGCCGCTGCGGCCGGCGCCACCTTCGAGCCCAAGGCGGGGCGAGGCTACGGTTGCGGCGTGGTCGGCCCGATCGGCGTCGCCGACCGGGGAGAAGCGCTCGCCATGAAGTACGTCAAGCTCGGCCGCTCTGGACTCGAGGTGTCGAGGGTCTGCATGGGGTGCATGAGCCTCGGGGAGTCGACGCCCGGCGTCCACGACTGGAGCCTGCCCGAGGATGAGAGCCGCGTCCTCATCGAGCAGGCGCTCGAGGCCGGCGTCAACTTCTTCGACACCGCCAACGCGTACTCGATCGGGTCGAGCGAGGAGATCCTCGGTCGGGCGCTCGGCGACATGGCCAACCGTGACGAGGTCGTGATCGCCACCAAGGTGTACTTCCCGATGCGGCGGGGCCGGAACGCCCGCGGCCTGTCCCGCAAGGCGATCCTGGCCGAGCTCGACCACAGCCTCCGCCGGTTGGGAACGGACCACATCGACCTCTACCAGATCCACCGCTGGGACGACCGGACGCCGATCGAGGAGACGCTGAGCGCACTGCACGACGCCGTCACGATGGGCAAGGTCCGCTACATCGGTGCGTCGTCGATGTGGGCCTGGCAGCTCAGCAAGGCGCTCCACACCAGCGAGCTGCGGGGCTGGACGAAGTTCATCTCGATGCAGAACCAGTACAGCCTGCTGCAACGGGAGGAGGAGCGCGAGATGCTTCCCCTGTGCCTCGATCAGGGGGTGGGGGCCATCCCGTGGAGCCCGCTCGGGCGGGGCCTGCTGACCCGGACCTGGGGGTCGACGACCACCCGGACCGAGAGCGACGGCCTCATCGACCGGCGCTTCGAGGAGTCACAGGACCGGCCGATCGTCGAGGCCGTCGCCCAGGTGGCCACCGCTCGCGGCGTGCCGATGGCGCAGGTGGCCCTGGCCTGGGTGCTGGCCAACCCGGCGGTGGCGGCACCGATCGTCGGCGTCGGCAAGCAGCGCCACATCGCCGATGCGGTTGCCGCCGTCGACGTCGAGCTGACGTCCGAGGAACTGGCCATCCTCGAGGCGCCCTACACCCCCCGGGCCAACCTGTTCTGATCGACGGATCGCACACGAGGACAACGGACGAGGAGCGACCATGAGTCTCGACGGCATGCACGCAGTGGTGACCGGAGCCGCATCGGGGATCGGTCGGGCCTGTGCGGTCAGGCTGGCCGAGGACGGGGCCGACGTCGCCGTGCTCGACATCGACGAGGCCGGACTGGTGGAGACGGCGGCCCTGGTCGAGGCGACCGGTCGACGGTGCCTGCCGGTCGCGGTCGACCTGCTCGACCGGTCGGCGATCGTCACCGCCTTCGACCGGGTCAAGGCCGAGCTCGGGCCGGTGACCGTGCTCCACAGCAACGCCGGCGGCACCGCCGGCGACCGGGTGAGGACGTTCGCCAACTCCGACGATCGCCAGTGGGACACGATGACCGCCCTCAACCTCGGCCAGAACGTCGACTGCGTCCGCCAGGTCGTCAACGACATGATCGAGGCCCGCTACGGCCGCATCATCGTCACGTCGTCGGAGATGGCGTTCCGCACCGGCTTCGGGATGGTCGACTACTCGGCGGCCAAGGCCGGGCTGCTCGGCTTCGTCAGGAGCCTGGCCAACGAGGTCGGCCGCCACGGGGTGACCGTGAACGCCGTGTGCCCCGGCGCCATCCGGACCCCGCTGGCCGAGTCGCTGCCCGAGGAGCATCGAGCGCGAACGCTGTCGCAGATCCCGCTCGGTCGCCTCGGTGAGCCGGAGGAGATCGCCCACGCCGTCTCGTTCCTGGCCAGCCCCGGCGCATCGTACGTGACCGGCGAATCGCTCCTGGTCACCGGTGGTCGCACCTACCACTGAGCCGCCAGCCCGGGAGTCGGGGCGAGCTCGGCCTCTCGGGGAGCGCCGCCGCAGCTCGCGACCCCGGTCAGCCCGGGCCGCCGGTCTCGTCCGGATCCGACGGCTCGGCCCGGTCACGAGCGGCCCGGGCCTGGGCCTTCGATCGGGCGGCCCGCCCGTCGCCCCACCGATTGATGGCCCGGAACGGGTCTCGATCGACGCCGTCGATCCACCGGCCGTCGGCCAGGAGACCGGCGGCCAGCCGGCCGAGGGTGTCGGAGCCCTGGGCGCCGCCCCCGTTCCCGCCGGTGGCCACGAACGTCCGGCCGTGCTCGTCGCCCGGGGCGGCGTCGATCGTGGGCACGCCGGACGGCGTGTAGGTCACGATGCAGCGGTGCGACGTCACCTCGTCGATCGCCACACCGGGCAGGATCGTCCGCAACGCCTCCTCCATCACCCGCTGCTCCGGGTTGGTCCCGGCCCGGAACCAGGCCCGGATCTCGTCGAGCTCGGTCGGCCAGGTCTCGCTCGCCGTGTTGCCGCCGAGCTTGATCCGGTCGACGCCGTCCGGGTAGCGGATGGGCGGCGCCACGTAGAGGTCGTCGATGTCGGGATGGTCGATGTCGAAGCTGGTCACCGGCATCGACCGGAGCCGCTCGGCCTCGCTCGGGGCGACGGCGGCCCAGATGGTCGACTCGGTCTTGACCCGTAGCGGGATGGGTTCGGGCAGCAGCCCGTCGGCGTTGGTGAACGCCCCGCAGGTCACGAGCACCCGGTCCGCCTCGATGCTGGTGCCGTCGTCGGTCGTGACGGTGACGCCGTCGGCGCCGGAGCGGACGTCGACGACCCGCCGGTCGACGACGGTGGCACCGTTGGCCCTGGCGATGGCGTTCTGGGCCGCCAGCAGCTGCCGGGGGTTGAGGTAGCCGGCCGGTGGCGGCTCGATGATGATGTCGTGGGTGGTCGGGTAGTCGAGCATCGGCGCCGCAGCCCGCCAGGATCGGTCGCCCGGCTCGTGGTGGGTGACGGTGATGCCGTGTTCTCGCTCGGCCCGGCCGATCCACCGGCGCAGTGCGTCGCGCTCGGCATCGCTCAGGCGGGCGGCTCGGAGCCAGCCGACGCCTCGATGGAAGTCGATGCCCGAGCGGGCCTCCAGGTCGGGGTAGGCGTCGACCGCCAGGCGATTGATCGCCCCCCAGACCGGGTCGGCCGACGACCGGCCGCACAACCGACCCTGGTCGTAGTGGGAGGCGAAGACCCCGGTGTGGCTCGTCTGGTCGGGCGGCTCACCCGGCCCGATCACGACGACGGCCCGGCCCCACTGGGCGAGATGGCGGGCGGCGGCGCTGCCGATCAGGCCGTTGCCGATCACGATCGTGTCGAAGCCGGCGGCGGTCATCGGTACCACGGCCGGTCGGGGTCGAAGAGGTGCAGGTCGAAGTCGCGCGACAGCTCCTCGAACACGTTGACCCCGCGCACGCTGTGGCCGTGCTCGTCGAGTCGGGGTGAGAAGGTGGCGATGCCGCCGGCGCCGGGCAGGACGCCGAGGATGCCGCCGCCGACCCCGCTCTTGGCCGGGATCCCGACCGTGTAGGCCCACTCGCCGGCGTAGTCGTACATGCCGCAGGTCAGGGCGACGGTCATCAGGTCCCGGGCAACGGTCGGCTCGATGACGCGCCCGCCCGTCCGGGGGTCGGCGCCGTGGTTGGCGATGATCGCCCCGATGGTGGCCAGGTCGGCGGCCGTCACCAGCAGCGAGCACTGGGCGAAGTAGAGGTCGAGGGTGTCGTCGACCGGCCCGTCGAGGATGCCCCGGCTCAGCATCAGGTAGGCGATGGCCCGGTTGCGGTCGCCGGTGGCCCGCTCGGATGTCCACACCGCCTCGTCGATCTCGGGCCGGCGGCCGAGGTAGCGCTCGAACACGTCGAGCACGGCGCCGAGCCGGTCGTCGACGCCGTCGCCGGCCACGAGATCGGTGACGGCGATCGCCCCGGCGTTGACCATCGGGTTGGGGGCCCGGTTGTCGGCGTCGTCGAGCACGATGGCGTTGAACCGCTCGCCGGTCGGGGCGACGCCGACCCGTTCCAGCACCGCCTCGCGACCGTTGGCCTCGAGTGCCAACCCGTAGACCAGCAGCTTGGAGATCGACTGGATCGTGAACCGGTGGTCGCAGGCGCCGACCTCGACCCGCTCACCGTCGGTGGTCATCGCCGCGATGGCGAACCGGTCGGGGTCGACGGTGGCCAGTTCCGGGATGTAGTCGGCCAGCGCACCGTCGGTCAGCCCGACGTACCGCGAGTGCAGGCGAGCGAGCACGTCCTCGAGCCAGAGCCGGCGCTCGGTCCGCTCGTCGTGCGAGTCGCCGACGGGACCGGGGCGGACCGGGTCGGCGCTCATCGGTTGCCCGACGTCCAGTCCGGCGCCAGGAACGTGGTGTCGGCCGGCTCGACCTGGGGTAGCGCCTCGACGGCGGCGTTGAGGTGGTCGGTCCAGACCTGCGACAGCCGATCGAGGAACGGCGAGTCGCCCTCGATGCGGCCGCAGTCGATGCGGTGGGCGTCGCGCCGCACGATGCCGAGGTCGTACGGCGGCCCCACCGACAGGTTCGACAGCGCGGTGGCCACCATCGACGACAGCGCCACCTTGGCCGCGGTGTCCAGGTCGGCGTCGGCCCGCACGGCGAGATCGAGCCAGGCCTTGCCGTACTTGCGCTCGCCGATCTGCAGATAGGGCCGATCGTCGGACGCCCGGATGTAGTTGCCCTCGGGATAGACCAGCAGGATGTCGGGCTCGCCGTCGTCGATCTGGCCTCCGACGATGAACGTCGCCGTGCCCGATGCGCCGGAGCGGGCCAGCGACGCCTGGTGCCGGTCGACGACGTCGTTGGCCACCCGACCGACGTACAGGGCGGCCTGCCACAGCTCGCCGACATTGGCCAGCGATTCACCCGACCCGTCGAGATCCCGGCCGATCCGGTCGAGCACCTCCTGGGTCGTCGCCAGGTTGCCGGCCGACTGGATCACGACCACCCGGTCGTCGTCCGGCTCGAACACGTGCAGCTTGCGGTAGGTCCCGACGTGGTCGATGCCGGCGTTGGTGCGGGTGTCGGACAGGAACAGCAGACCCTCATCGAGTCGCATGGCCAGGCAGTAGGTCACCCCCCGGATGCTACGGCCCCGGGAACCGGCGCCGACGCCCTCGCGGCCACGGCCGATTTGCCTGATCGACCGATCCTGGCGACCGTGGTCTCGGCCGACGATCGAGCGAGAGGGGATCGGACCATGGACGAGGAACGGCTGGCGATCGTCACCGGGGGAGCGAGGGGCCTCGGCCTGGCCATGGTCGACGCCCTCCTCGGCCAGGGGGTGGTCGATCGGGTCGCGGTGTTCGACCTGCTCGACGATCCGATCGACGACGAGCGGGTCAGCGTCCATCGGTGTGACGTCACCGATGCGGGGTCGGTCCGGGCCGCCTACGCCGAGGTGGGTGCGGTGCCCCGGGTGCTCGTCAACAACGCCGGCGGCGATCCGGGGTCTGGGGTGACCGCCGCCGCCAACGGCCCGTTCGCCGACCCGGGGGAGTTCCGCCGGATGGTCGATCTCAACTTCACCTCGGCCCACCTCGTGACGTCGATCGTCGGCCCGGACCTGACCGAGGGGGCGGCGATCTGCAGCACGGCGTCGATCGCCGGGCAGGTGGCGTCGCCCCTGTTCGCCTACGGGGCGGCCAAGTGCGCCGTCATCCACTGGACGAAGTCGATGGCCCGGGTGCTCGGCCCCCGGGGCATCCGCATCAACGCCGTGGCGCCCGGCATCATCCGCACGATCCTCTGGGAGCAGTTGGAGCCCGACATCGATCGCTACAAGCAGAACGTGGTCTCGCGCATCCCGCTGCTCGACGATCAGACGCCCGAGGACATCGCCGATGCCGTCGCCTTCCTCTGCTCCGGGCGGGCCCGCAGCATCACCGGCCAGACGCTGGCCATCGACGGCGGCATGACCGCCGGCGAGCCCATCTTCGGCAGCTGGGAAACCGCCGACGGTCGCTCCTGGTCGTCACCGCCGGGCTGATCGGCCAGACGGCGACACGATTCGTTTCGGGGCCGTCTGGTTGTCGCAACTACGGTGGGGCCATGAGCACGATCACCGTTCGCCGCCCGGACTTCGCCTGGCCGAGCGATGTGCCCGTGCTGCCCGATGCCGGCGACCCGTCTCGTTCGTGTGAGTTGGTGGCGCTCTCGTTCACGCTGCCCTATCTCGAGCCGTACCTGATCCGGACCATGCGAGCCGCGGCCAAGGAGGTCGACGACGAGCTCCTCCGGGCCGAGATGAAGGCCTTCTCCGGCCAGGAGGCCCAGCACTACCAACAGCACGCCCGCATCAACGACGTGGTGCGGGCCCAGCTCAGCGAGCGGGGCGCGGCGGCGATGCGGGCACTGGAGGACGGGCTCGAAGACGACTACCGCCGCTACACCGACGAGCGCTCCCTCGCCTTCAACCTCGCCTACGCCGAGGGGTTCGAGGCGATGACCTTCGCCCTGGCCCGCTCGGCGATGACCGGCGACGACGTCGGCCGCTTCGTGCCGGAGTGGGCGAACCTGCTGGCCTGGCACCTGGCCGAGGAGGTCGAGCACCGGACGGTGACGTTCGATGCCTACGAGGCGATCGTCGGCCGCTACCCGTACCGGGTGGCCGTCGGGGCCATGGCCCAGGCCCACTTCCTGCGCTACCTGCTCAGGATGGCGGCCGTGTTGCGGCGCGACACCACCGACCCGGCCACGCCGACCCGTCGGGTCGTCGTCGATGCCCTCCGGCGGAACTGGACGAACGGCACGATCCCCCGGACGTTGCGGGCCCACCTGCCGTCGTACGATCCCCGCACCGTGCCCCTGTCCGACGACGTCCGATCGATCGCCGCGTCCCAGGGCATCGACCTCCGCTGATGGGTGACGGCGCTCCGCTGTCGCTGCACACCAAGGGCCTGCGGTTCAGCGCCCGCCAGTACGGCGATCCCGATGCGCCCGTCGTGCTGTGCCTCCACGGCTTCCCCGACACCCCGTCGACGTTCCGCCACCAGGTCGGCCCTCTGGCCGACGCCGGCCACCGGGTCATCACGCCGACGTTACGGGGCTACGAGCCGTCGTCGCAGCCGACCGACGGCGACCACACGCTGCTCACCCTGGCCGCCGACGTGGTCGGCTGGCTCGACCACCTCGGTGTCGAGCGGGCCCACCTGATCGGTCACGACTGGGGCGCGGCCATCGTCGGCCTCGCCGCCGCCCGCTTCCCCGATCGGGTCGACACCGTCGCCTCGCTCGCCATCCCCGCGCTGCCCCGCATCCCCACGGCGGTCCGCCGGGTGCCGAAGCAGTTGCTGCTGTCGTGGTACATGTCGTTCTTCCAGCTCCCGGTCGTGCCCGAGCGGGCCCTCGCCGCTGGCGGTGGCCGCCTGATCCGTCGGCTCTGGCGGACCTGGTCGCCCGGCTACGAGCTGAGCGCCGAGGAGTGGCGCGGGCTGCGGGCCCAGTTCGACCAGCCCGGCGTCGTCACCTCGGCGCTGGCCTACTACCGGCAGAACGCCACCCCACCGATCCTGCTCGGCCTGCGGTCGACGCCGGCGACCGAGCGGGCCGAGGTGGCGGCACCGATGCTGTTCCTGCACGGGTCGGACGACGGCTGCATGGACCGCCGGATGTTCGACCACACGATCGACGAGGGCGACCACCCGGGTGGCGTGCGGCGCATCGAGCTCGCCGGTGCCGGGCACTTCCTGCACCTCGAGCGGCCGGACGAGGTCAACGCCGCGCTGCTCGACCACCTGCGCCGCTGAGGCGCCGATGCGGGTGCGTCGCCGCGGTGGCCGCCGACGTGTCGATTTCCACCCGATTGCCGAAACTGCTACCACTGATCTCTCGTCGCGATGCGAGACGAGCTACGGTCGACGCCAACAACGTCGCGGCAGTGACAAGCGACACACGTATCGACCGTTCAACAGGCAGGGGGAGCATGCCAGTCGAATCATCGGGTCACAGCGCGGGCAACCCCCGCCTCTACGAGTTGATCGCCGACACACCCAAGGAGGGCGACAGCCCGACGGTGTGGGCGTGGCCCCAGCTCATCGACCACCTCAAGGTCGCCGGTCAGCCGGTCCAGGGCCCGTGGCCGCCCCATCAGGAGCGCCGCCCCGATCCCGATCCCGACTCGCTGCCCCGGGCCGTGCCCGATCCCGAGGGGCCCGGCGGCCGCTAGCGGCCGCACCACGTCGCCAGCGAACGAGCGAACCCGGAACGAGAGGTCGACCAACCGTGTACCCGTCCAGATTCGACTACCAGGCCCCGTCGACCGTCGAGGAGGCGATCGCCCTGCTGTCGGCCGCCGACGGTGAGGCCAAGGTGCTGGCCGGCGGTCAGAGCCTCATCCCGATGATGAAGCTGCGGTTCGCCAGCCCGAAGACGCTGGTCGACATCAACAACATCCCCGGCCTCGACTACCACCGGGCCGACGCCGACGGCACCTACCGGATCGGCGCCCTCTGCCGCCACGCCGACCTGGAGAAGTCGAGCACCCTGGCCGCCCACCAGCCGACCGTGGCCGCCGCCGCGCCGCTGGTCGCCGACCCGATCGTGCGGACCAGGGGCACCTTCGTCGGCTCGGTCTGCCACGCCGACCCCCAGGGCGACTGGGCGTCGGTGATGGTGGCGCTCGACGGTCGGATCGTGGCCCAGGGACCCGGCGGCCGGCAGCGAACGATCCCGGTCAAGGAGTTCGTGGCCGGGCCGTTCCAGACCGTGCTGGCCACCGACGAGCTGGCGGTCGAGGCCGTCATCCCCGCGGTCGCCGGCACCCGGGCCGGCGGCTACCTCAAGCTGGAGCGGCGGGTCGGCGACTTCGCCACGGCCGGCGTCGCCGTCGCCCTCGAACTGGTCGGCGACGTCGTCCGCCAGGCCGGCATCGGGCTGACCGGGGTCGGCGCGGCGACGATCTCGGCCGACGACGCGGCGGCGGCCCTCGTCAACACCACGCTCGACCCCGATTCGGTCGAGAACGCCGCCCGGCTGGCCGCCGAGGTGTCCAGGCCCCGCTCCGACCATCGGGGCAGCGCCGACTACAAGCGCCACGTCGTCGCCACGTTCGTCCGGCGCATCCTGGCCGACGTCAAGCGGGTCCATCCGGAGGCAGCCTGACATGACCGTTGAGGAGACCACGCGATGACCAGCCTCTTCGAAGAGGTTCCCCCGAGCACCTCGAGCAACGACGGCGTCCCGGTCCGTCGGGTCGAGGTGCGGATCAACGGTGAGACCAGGGCGGCCGACGTCGAGCCCCGGCTGCTGCTGGCCCACCTGCTCCGCAACGGGTTCCGCCTGACCGGCACCCACACGGGCTGCGACACGACCAACTGCGGGGCCTGCACCGTGCTGTTCGACGGCCAGCCGGTCAAGAGCTGCACGATGTTCGCGGTCCAGGCCGACGGCCACGAGGTCACCACCGTCGAGGGCCTGGCAACGGCAAGCGAGCTGCACCCGATCCAGGAGGGCTTCAAGGACGAGCACGGTCTCCAGTGCGGGTTTTGCACCCCGGGGATGATGCTGTCGGCCAAGGCCCTGCTCGACGAGAACCCGGACCCGACCGAGGACGAGGTCCGCTGGGCCCTGTCGGGGAACCTGTGCCGGTGCACCGGCTACCAGAACATCGTGAAGGCCGTGCTGTGGGCGGCCGAGAAGCTGCGTGAGAGCGACGGGAGCGGATCGTGAGCCTCGACGAGATCAAGATCGGCGGTCTCGGGGCCAGCCGGCGCCGGGTCGAGGACAACCGCTTCATCCGGGGCAAGGGCAACTACGTCGACGACATCGTCCTGCCCGGGATGCTCTACATGGAGATCCTCCGGAGCCCGCTGGCCCACGCCCGCATCCGCTCGATCGACGTCAGCAGGGCCTGGGCCATCCCCGGCGTCCGCCTCGTCCTGACCGGCGAGATGATGCAGGCCCGCAACCTGGCCTGGATGCCGACGCTGTCGTATGACACCCAGGCGGTGCTGGCCACCGACAAGGTCCGGTTCCAGGGTCAGGAGGTTGCGTGTGTCATCGCCGACGACCCCTACATCGCCAAGGACGGCTGCGAGGCGATCGTCGTCGACTACGAGCCGTTGACCCCGGTGGTCAACCCGGAGCAGGCGATGGCCGACGACGCCCCGCTGATCCGCAACGACAAGGTCAACCAGAACGACAACGTGATCTTCGACTGGGAGGTCGGCGACCGCATCGGCACCGACCAGGCGTTCGCCGAGGCCGACGTGGTCTCCGAGATCGAGATGCACTATCCCCGGTCGCACCCGTCGCCGATCGAGGCCTGCGGCTCGATCGCCGACTTCGACCGATCGACGTCCAAGCTGACCGTCTACATGACCACCCAGGCCCCACACATCATCCGGGCCGCGGTGGCGCTCGTGGCGGAGCTGCCGGAGCACATGATCCGGATCGTCTCGCCCGATCTCGGTGGCGGGTTCGGCAACAAGGTGCCGGTCTACCCGGGCTACGTCGCGTCGATCCTGGCCTCGATCCTGACCGAGCGCCCGGTCAAGTGGATCGAGGACAAGACCGGCAACCTCATCTCGACCGGGTTCGGTCGCGACGTCTATCTCAAGGGCCAAATGGCGCTGCGGAACGACGGCAAGATCCTGGGCGTCCGGATGCACACCGACTCCGACCACGGCGCGTTCTTCGCCGACGCCCAGCCCTCCAAGTTCAAGATCGGGCTGATGCACTCGGCGTTCGCCTGCTACGACATCCCGAGCGCCCACCTGACCGCCCGGGGCGTGTACACCAACAAGGCCCCCGGCGGGGTGGCCTACCGCTGCTCGTTCCGGGTCACCGAGGCCATGTACTTCCAGGAGCGGATGGTGCAGGCTGCGGCCGACGACCTCGGCATGGACCAGGCCCAGTTCCGCCGGGTCAACCTGGTCCGCGACGACGACTTCCCCCACCGCACACCCTTCGGGTTCCTGACCGACTCGGGCCAGTACGAGAAGTGCCTCGACATCGGCCTGGAGGCCATCGGCTACGACGACTTCCTGCAGCAGAAGGAGGCGGCGGCCGAGCGGGGTCGGCTGCTCGGCATCGGCATCTCGACGATGACCGAGCCGCTCGGGGCCGGCAACAGCCGGGAGTACGACATCCTCGGCATCAAGATGTTCGACTCGGCCGAGCTCCGGGTCCACATGACCGGCAAGGCGATCCTGCGGACCGGGGCCAAGACCCAGGGCCAGGGTCACGAGACCACCTGGGCCCAGATCGTGGCCCACGAGCTGGGCATCCCGGCCGAGGACATCGTGGTTGAGGAGGGCGACACCGACACCGCGCCGTTCGGCATGGGCACCTACGCCTCCCGGTCGACCCCGGTGGCCGGGGCCGCGGTGTCGATGGTGTCGCGCAAGATCCGGGCCAAGGCCCGCAAGATCGCAGCCCACCTGCTTGAGGTGTCGGAGGAGGACGTCGAGTGGGAGCTGGGCCGGTTCCACGTCCGGGGCGCGCCCGACCGGGGCGTCACCATCCAGGAGTGCGCCATGGCCGCCTACAGCAACGTGCCGGACGGCATGGAGCCCGGCCTGGAGAACAACGCCTACTACGACCCACCCAACCTGACCTGGCCGTTCGCCTGCTACATCGCCACCGTCGAGATCGACCCCGAGACCGGCGTGTGGGACGTGCTGCGGGTGGTGGCGGTCGACGACTGCGGCGTTCGCATCAACCCGATGATCGTCGAGGGCCAGATCATGGGCGGCCTGACCGAGGCCTACGCCATGGCCAACATGCAGTTCATCACGTTCGACGAGGACGGGAACTGCATCGGCTCCAACTACATGGACTACCTGTTGCCAACCGCCTGGGAGACGCCGGGCTTCGAGCTGCACGAGGTCGTCACCCCCTGCCCCCACCACCCGATCGGGGCCAAGGGGATCGGCGAGTGCGCCACCGTCGGCGGGCCGGCCGCCTTCGTCAACGCGGTGATGGACGCCCTCAAGGGCCACGGGGTCCGCAACATCGACATGCCGCTGCTGCCCGACCGGGTCCACGAGGCGATCACCCAGCGCCACGACGTGTCCGGCGCACCACCGGTGAAGGGCTCGTGACGACCGTGGGCAACGCCGTTGGCAAGGCGGAGGCGCCGTGACGATCGGCTCGCCGGACGGACCGCGGGCGGTCGAGGGCTGGGGCGTGCTCGAGCGCGCCGTCGACCTCGCCCGCCGGGGCGAGCCGTTCGTGCTGGCCACCGTCGTGTGGCGCGAGGGCCCCTCGTCCGGCCAGTACGGGTCGCGGGCGATCTACACCGCCTCCGGCGAGATCCACGGCTGGATCGGCGGCGCCTGCGCCGAGCCGGTCTTCATCCGCGAGGCCGTCGCCACCCTCGACGCCGGCGTCCCCCGGCTGCTCGCCCTCGGCGCCGCCGACCGGTTCGGCGACCTGCCCCAGGGCTCGGCCGCGGTGCCGATGTCGTGCCAGAGCGAGGGTGCCCTGCAGATCTACCTGGAGCCGGTCATGGCTGTGCCCCATCTCGTCATCGTCGGCAGCTCGCCGATGGCCGCCACCCTGTCGCTGCTGGCCACCCAGCTCGACTGGAACGTCGAGCTGGTCGACGGGCCCGAGTTCGGCGAGGGCCTCCTCAGCGAGCACTCGATCGTGGTCGTGGCCACCCAGGGCCACGGTGACGAGGACGTGCTCGCCGCCGCCCTCAAGGCGACCCCGGCCTACGTCGGCGTGGTCGCGTCGAGCAAGCGGGCCGAGAGCATCCGGGCCCACCTCCTCGACCAGGGTGCGTCCGAGAGCCAGGTCGACGCCCTCCACATGCCGGCCGGGCTCGACCTCGGCCGCACCAGCCACAAGGAGGTGGCGGTGGCGATCCTGGCCGAGCTGGTCCAGCTGCGGGCGGCCGGCGACTTCACCCAGGCGGTGCCGCCGCCGGCGACCGCCGTGGCCACGGCCACCGACCCGATCTGCGGGATGACCGTCGAGGTCGGCCCCGCCGCGTTCCCCTACGAGCTCGGCGACGAGACCTACTACTTCTGCTGCCCCGGGTGCCGGGCCACGTTCGAGCGTCAGCAGACCGAAGGGAGCGGCTGATGCAGATCACCAACGAGTTCGAGGTCGGGCAGCCGCTCGAGACCGTCTGGGAGTTCTTCGGCGACATCCCCCAGGTCGCGGCGTGCCTGCCGGGCACCCAGCTGACCGAGGAGCTGGGTGAGGACCACTACGGTGGGATCGTGGCCATCGGCCTGGGGCCGGTGAAGCTCGAGTTCGACGGCAACGCCAAGATCACCGATCGGGATGAGGCGACCAACACGATCGCCGTCGACGCCAACGGCGCCGACCGCAAGGGCCGGGGTCAGGCGGCGCTGCTGCTCAACGCGGACCTCGACCCGACGCCGAGCGGGACCAAGGTCGGGGTGGCGATGGACCTCCAGCTGTCGGGGGCTGCGGCCCAGTACGGTCGTGGCCTGGTGGCCGACGTGACGTCGGTGCTGCTGAACGACTTCGCCACCAACGTCCAGAACCGGCTCGATGCGATCGAGCGTGGCGTCGACCCGAGCCAGGTGGCGGTGGCCCAGTCGTCGAGCGCCGGCGGTCTGGCCATCGGCCTGCGGGCGGCGCGGATGGCCCTGCTGCGGGTGTTCCGCCGGTTCTTCCTGCCCTACGACCCGGAACTGGTCTGAGAGGAGCTGTCATGTTGTGGTGGATCGGAAACCTGGTCCTGCTCCTGGTGGTGGTGCCGGTTGCACTGGCCCTCCTGAACCGGGTGCTGGCCGCGCTGGAGCGGATCCGCAAGGCCAGCGACGACATCCTGGCCGGCGGCGTGGCCCTGGCCGGCGAGCTGGAGACGACGCCGGACCTGCTGGCCACGACCGACCGGACGATCGAGGAGGTGGCGGACGGTGCGGTCCGCTACGCCGGCTCGGTCGCCAAGCTGCTCGGCTGAGCGGGAGGAGAGCTGATCATGCCATTCGTCGCCTGGGTCACGGTGGTCATCGCCGGGCTCATCATCGCCGCCGCCGCCCTCGGACTGTTCCGGGTGGTCATGCACCTGCGGGCGGTCGACGCCACCCTCGGTCAGGTCGTCGGTGGGGTTCGGGTGATCGCCGAGCGGACCTCGACGGTGCCGACCCGGCTCCCGTCGGTCAACGCCTCGCTGCGACCGGTCCGCGACTTCGCCGACTCGATCCCCGGGGAGGGCTGATGCTCGTACTGGCACAGGAGGGCTCGACCACGGGCTGGACGATCGGGTACGTGATCGGGATCGCGGTCGTCCTGGCCGTGGTAGCCCTCGTCGTCCCGATCCTGTTGTTGGCCCGCTCGATCGGCAACCGGGCGAGCGACATCAACGATGCGCTGGAGGAGTCGGTGGTCAACACCGCCGCCCTGTCGGAGCTGAGGACCACGATCGACTCGGCCGGCGCCATCACCGCCGGCCTGGCCCGTGGTCGGGCCAGATTGGGAGGCTGACATGGGGATGCTGGCGCTGACCGAGACCCAGGAGAACCTGTGGTGGGGCGCGATCATCGGCGGGTTCGTCGTCGTCCTGGCCGTGGTGGCCCTGCTGACGATGCTGGTGCTGCTGGTGCGGACGATCGAGCAGCGGGTGGTGCTGATCAAGGACACGTTGGAGCGGGCGGCGGCCAACACCGACGACACCGCGCTGATCGCCGAGACCGCCGAGCAGGTCGACGCCGTCCTGGCCGAGGGCCTGGAGCACCACCTGTTCCTCGGCCGAGTTCTGGACAAGGTACGGCTGTGAGGCGGTATCGGGCGCGGTACGGCTGCGAACGCGAGGTGAGGTCATGACGACGCTGGTGGTGCTCTCGGTCCTGCTGATCACCCTGCTCATCGCCGGCCTCGCCGGCTACCTTTTCGTCGTCGGCGGCCAGCTGACCCGCATCGCCGGGTTGCTGGAGGAGTGCGCCGAGATCGTCTGGAAGATCAAGGGCGACGCCGAGGCGATCGAGCCGGGCGTCGAGCGGATCAACAACACCGGCGGGGTGATCGCCGGTGCGCTGCCGCTGCTGTACGGGATGGCGGAGGGCATCGTCGCCGGCGCCACCTACGAGCCGGAGCCCGAGGACCGGGAGCCCGAGCCGGCCCGCCCGGCCATGGGTCGTCGCCGCAGCCGCCTCCACGAGGGCGTCGGCTACCGCCCCGAGTAGGGCGAGCTACCCGGTCCCCTCGGGCCGGTCGCGGTTGGTGGTGAGCGGGCCGGTGGTCGGCGCCCGGTAGGTCTGGATCCAGTCCTCGTCCCACGCCTGGTCGTACTGCTCGGGCGCGCAGCCCGGCTTGTAGACGGCGATCAGCTCCCTGACGATCTGCTCCCGGTGGGCGGCCGTTCCCCCCGGCACCTCGTAGGTGCAGATGTGCAGCTTCCAGCGATCGCCGGCCCGGCGCTCCCAGCACCTCGACCGCTCGTGGCGGAACGGCAGGCCCGATCCGCTCAGGTCGTCGGCGTGGTCGATGTCGATGACGGCGTAGTCGTGCGGCTTCCCGT
This sequence comes from Acidimicrobiales bacterium, assembly GCA_028285495.1. Lineage (GTDB taxonomy): Bacteria > Actinomycetota > Acidimicrobiia > Acidimicrobiales > SZUA-35 > JAHELU01. Next base: position 6,154 of record JANQPB010000008.1, on the reverse strand, counting down.
CCGGGTCGGCCCGGTACAGGATGGCGTAGACCGCCGCCGTCGACGGCGGGGTCCAGCCGCCGAGCACCCGGGGGCCCTCGAACGGGTAGCCGGCCAGCGAGCCGAGCCGGATCACGGGGCCAGCCCGAGGTCGGTCGGGTCGTCCTCCTCGCCGACGACCTCGGCCCGGGTGAGCGGCCACGCCGGCAGCGCCGCGGTCTCGACCGCGGCCTCGAAGGCGGGGATGGCGACCTCGACGGCCTCGTCGGCGTTGGCCGCCTCGACCACGATCTGGGCCCCGTAGGCCATCGCCCCGACCCCCGAGGCGATGCCGCCGAGCGAGGCGACGGCGTCGGCCAGCGCCACGACCTCGTCGAGCTCGACCGGTCGGTCGCCCTCGGCCTGCAGGGACACGCTCCAACGCATCAGGAGATCATCCGACGTTGGGCAGCCGGGCCGCAAGTGCCTCGAGGCTCGCCAGGTCGTGGCCGGAGGCCAGCTCGTCGATGAACGGGGCGGTCACGGCCATGCCGAGCGTGTCGGGGACGTGGTCACCGTCGCCCCGCAGCGGGTTGACCCACACGATGCGGTGCGACAGCCGGCCGAGTCGCTCCATCGCCTCGGCCAGGGTGGCCGGGTCGCCCCGGTCGAGGCCGTCGGAGCACACGAGCACGGTGGCCCCCCGGCTGATGCCACGCCGGCCGTAGCGGCGCACGAAGTCGTCGAGTGACCAGCCGATCCTGGTGCCGCCGTCCCAGTCGAGCACCCGGGAGGCGGCCAGCCGCATGGCGTCGTCCGGGTTGCGGCGGTCGAGGGTCGGGGTGATCCGGGTCAGGCGGGTCCCGAAGCAGAACACCTCGACCTTCTGGGCCGCCCGGCGCATGGAGTAGGCGAACTGCAGGAGGTTGCGGGAGTAGTCGGCCATCGACCCCGACACGTCGAGGATGAGCACCAGCGGTCGTGATCGCTCCTTGCGATCCCGCCGGCGCAGGGTCGGCGCGGCGTTGCGGAGCTGCATCTCCTCGCGGGCCATCCGGCGGATGTCGACGATCGGTCCGGACGGGTCGGGGCAGCGACGGCGGGTGCGACGGCGGGGCGGTTCCAGCCGGGTGCGGGCGATCATCCGCCTGACCGCCTCCAACTCCTCGGCGGTGCAGGCGGCGAACCGCTTGGTCCGCTCGATCTCGACCGATGCGGCCTGGAGCCCGAGGGTGAGGGGCTTGGTGTCACCGTCCTCCTCGCCCGGTTCGGTGTCCGGCACCTCCAGGGTCCCCTGCAGACCCTGGGACCGGAGCCGCTCCTTCACGGCCTCGCCGTCCTTCGGGGCCGGCAGGTGGAGGAAGAACTGGCGGAAGACCTCGTCGTAGATCGGCAGGTGGTCGCGCCGGTGGACCAGCGTCGATCGGCCGGCCCAGTACACGTCCTCGGCGTCGCTCGGGGTCAGCTCGGCCACCGCCTGGCAGAAGGTGAGCACGTCGTCGGTGCCGACCGGCAGCCGGTGATGGCGAAGCGCCTGCCCGAACTCGACGAAGCGCTCGACGATGTCGTCGGCGATGGTGATGTCGTCGGCCACGGTTCCGTCGTCGGCCACGGTCTCGGGTCAGCCCGTCGGCTGGGTCGACGCGACCATCGCCCTCAGCCGACGATCCGGTCGAGCTCAGCCACGACCGCCTCCAGGTCGTCCCGGTCCTTGATCACCGAGCCGAGGGTGTCGGCGGCAACCTCGACGTCGAGCTCACTCGAGCCGACCACCCCGAGGGCGTCGATCCAGTCGAGGGTCTCGGCGATCCCTGGCGGCTTGGCCAGGTCCATGTCCCGCAGGCGCTGGACGGCGTCGACCACCTTGCTGGCCAGCTCGGCCCTGGCCTCGGGGGCCCGGACCCGCACGATGTCGAGCTCGGCCTCGGGGGTCGGGTAGCCGATCCAGTGGTAGAGGCAGCGGCGCTTGAGGGCGTCGTGCAGCTCGCGGGTGCGGTTGGAGGTGAGCACGACGATCGGCTTGGTGTCGGCGACCACGGTGCCGATCTCGGGGATCGTGATCTGGAAGTCGGACAGCAGCTCCAGGAGGAAGGCCTCGAACTCGTCGTCGGCCCGGTCGATCTCGTCGACCAGCAGCACCGCGCCGTCGCCGGCCCGGATGGCCTCCAGCAACGGCCGCTCCAGGAGGAAATCGGGGCCGTAGAGACCGCCGACGGTGGCGGCGTCGGCCAGCTCCCGCTCCGACAGCGCCCGCACGTGCAGCATCTGCCTGGCGTAGTCCCACTCGTAGAGGGCCTGGTGGGTGTCGATGCCCTCGTAGCACTGGAGCCGGATGAGGCGACGGCCGGCGATCTGGGCCAGGCACTTGGCCAGCTCGGTCTTGCCGACCCCGACCTCGCCCTCGAGCAGGATCGGCCGGTCGAGTCGCAGGCCGATCAGGGTGGCGGTGGCCAGGCCGCGGTCGGCCAGGTACCCGACCGATCGGAGCTGTTCCTGGAGCTCGGCGACGTCGGTCGGAACCGGCCTGGCGGTCACCCGCTACTCGACGGCGCCGTCGGGTTGCCCGAGCACGAGCTCCCGGATCGACGGCTGCTCGGCCGAGAACTTGCCCTCCCGCTGCAGGAGCTGACGCCAGGAGGTGGCGAGGTCCTCGTCGCCGTCGGCGATGCCGTCGAACGTGAAGTCCCTGGCGTTGCGGCAGACCTTCGTCGGGCTGCAGTCGACGTCGGCGGCCACCGGGTCGTGCTCGGCCGCCCAGAGGTCGCTCAGCGGCTGGTCGTCGTCGACGGGTGCGGCCGGCCTCCGGTCGTTCGGCTCCATGGGCCCATGTTAGTGGCTGGAGGTTCGGGCGATCATCTCGGCCACCACGGCGATCGCGACCTCCTCGGGCCGTTTGGCCCCGATGTCGATGCCGGCCGGGCCGCTGACCCGGTCGATGTCGGTCACGCCACGGAAGGCCAGCCAGTCACCCCTCGCCGTCTGCAGGCTCGCCGGCCCGATCGAGCCGATGTACCCGGCCCGTGAGCCGAGGGCGGCCTGCAGCACGCGGCCGGTCGCCTCGGTGTCGTGGCCGAGCACGACGACCCCGTCGATCGGCGACAGCGTCGCCGCCAGTCCGACCGCCGCCTCCGGGCTGGGATGGTGCTCCACCTGCCAGCCGAGGAACGCGCCGGCCCGCCCCAGCGCGTCGGCGATCGGACCGGGCCCCATGACGACCAGGGTCGGCGTCGGCCGCCACCGGGTGGTGACCGCGGCGGCCTCGATGGTGACCGGGTTGCCATCGTCGCCATCGACCAGGCGGGTCGCGGTGACCCGGTCGCCGTCGATGTCGGCCGCCAGCCCGATCGGTGCCCGTTCGAGCAGGTGGTCCCACAGCTCGGTCGGGAGGGCGTCGGCGGGCGTGACGAGGATCCGGAGCCTCGTTCCGGGGTCGACGCCGACGACATCGGCCTCGATCGGGGTCAGCTCCACGTCGACCACCCGTCCCTCGGCCGGTCTTGCCGACGCCACCTCGATGAGGCGGCTGTCGATCGCCCCGTCGAGGAGGCCTCCGAGCTTGCCGCCGCCGGGGGTGATGGCCACGGCCTCGGTCGGATCGAATCGGGGGGCCCGGTCGGGGTCGAGGTTCCAGGCCACGTCGACCCGCGTGCCTCCCCGCAGGCAGGCGGCGACACTCAAGGCGATCCCGAACACCGGCCACACGATAGTGGAGGCGGTCGAAGGCCAGCTCGGCGGATGACGGCCCGCCGGACCGGTGGCCCGCCAGCGGTGGCGGCGCCGAGCCCGAACGATGGCGTCGGGGTCAGGGCGTGGCGGTGAGCAGCGTGACCTCGTCGACCCCCGAGTGGAGCGGCGGCGAACGGTCGAGATCCCAGCGGCATGTGTCGACCTGTCCGGTCGACCGGTCCGGGTCGACCGACCTGTCGGTCCGGACCCGGCCGTAGGCCCATGGCGCCGTCTGGGCCCGCGCGTCGGCCGGGCGGGTCGAGCCGTTCTGGCCGGCGATGCCGCTCGTTCCTGGGCATCCTCGCCGACGGAACGGGCGTTCCGACCTCGGCGGCACGGTCCGCTGGTTGGCGGCGCCCCGGTCAGGGCTCGGGAACGACGTCGACGCAGGCGCCGAAGCTGGTGCGCTCGCCGGCGTCGAGGCCGGCGTTGTAGCCCCCGATCCCGGCGAACACGGCCCGGTCGCCGATCGGCTCCGCGGTTGCGTTCCAGAGCGTGGCGATGGTCCCGCCCAGGTCGGCGACGACCTGCCACGCGTCCAGTCGCTCGCCTTCGTTGGTGACCTGCATCTGGAAGCAGTAGCCGCCTGACCACTCGGAGGTCCGCTCCGACGCGGTCAGCAGGCCTGCCGTCGTCGTCGCCGCGGTGGGGTCGGGATCGGGTCGCGGCGGTTCGGTCGCCGAGCTGGTCGGCGCGCCGGTCACACGGGTCGATGGAGCGGGCGAGGGCGCCGCTCCCGCCGGCGGGGTCGGGTCGGTCGACGAGCCGGTGGTCGGCGCCGAGACGGTCGTCGACCCCCGCGGCTGGTCGACCGGTCGTGCGGACGTGCCGTCGGCGATTCCCTCGGCAACGCCGTCGGCCACCGTCGGCGCATCGGCCGACCGGTCGAGCAGGCTGCCGAGCGCGACCACGGCGACGACGATCGTTGCCGCCAGGGCACCGCTTGCTGCAGCGTGGCGGCGACGCCGTCGCCGGCGGGCCCGATCGGCGATCTCGCCAGCCGGGGGCGGCGGCGTCGTGCCGGTCGGGCGCAGGGCATCGTGCAGGTCAACCATGGGCCGACCCCCGGTCCGACGTCGGCACGGAGAGACCGACCGCCTCACCCGCATCGTCCGGGCCTGGTCGACCGGGCCCGCTGGCCGGGGCACCGGTTCCGTGCGGGAGGTGGCAGTCGTCGAGCGGCTCCGCCAGGGCTCGCTGCAGGTTCCGTCTGGCCGCCGTCAGCGTGGCCGACGCCGCACCTCGGCTGATGCCCATCGTCTCGGCCACGTCCCGCTCGCTCAGATCGAGCACGTAGCGAAGGGCCACCGCCGACCGCTGCCGCCGGGGGAGGCGCCGCACCGCCGCCCACACCCGAGGGTCGGCCACCGGTGGCGGCTCGGCGGTCTGGTCGGTCTGGCGCTCACGACGCAACAGCTCGCGCTCGATGGTTCGTCGCCGGAGCCGGCGCCGCAACTCGTTGAGCGCCACCCGATACAACCAACCGCCGGGCGACGCCATCACCCGCACCCGCGACCAGCGCTCGTAGGCCCGCACGAACGCCTCGTCGGTGGCCTCCCTGGCGACGTCGACCTCGCCGCCGGCGACGGCAAGCGCCGCCACCACCCGTGGGTGCTCGCGCCGATACCAGCGCTCGAACGTGTCGTCGTCGACCGGGCCGTCATCACCCATCGATCGAGGTCACGTCGTCCCGTTGCCCGCAGGGTCGGTCGGGGTCGGACCGGGATCGCCCGCACACATGACCAGCAGGGTACCGAGGTGGGTCGGGCGGTTCGGTCCGGGCCGATCACCGGGATCGGCACCCCTCGTCGGGCGGACCACCTACGAGATCCGACTCGGCAGGCCGCCGATGGGCGCCCGGCGCCCGGGGCGGTGACGGGCCCCGGGCGCCAGCCGCCCCGACCGGTCGTCGAGCGACCGGCGGTGGGAGGCCACCAACCGAACGCCGAGGCCGACCAGCAGCGCGGCAACCGAGCCGAGCCCGGCGACGACCAGCGGGAGCAGCCGGGGACCCGACCGGGTCGAGCCGGCGGGATCGATGGCGGCCGACTCGACCGGCTGGCCCACCCCGCCCGCCGCGGCCGGGGTCGTCGGATCGCCCGACGGGCGGGCACCCGGCGACACCACCGACGGGCCCGACTCGGCACCGACCCCGCTCGCCGACCCCGGGGGCACCGGAGACGGACCCGGGCCGGCGACCGCCGAGGCGATCGTGGCATCGGTCGTCGGTACCCCGTCGTCCGGCGTCGCCACCGCCGACGTCGGGGCCGGCCGATCGGACGCGATCGCCGCCGTCGCCGACGGCCCCGTGGTGAGGGAACCGGCGGTCGAAGACGGCGCCGAGCTCGGCGGTGGGGCGGAGCGGCCGGCGGTGCCCGGGCTGGCGACGGAGGTCGGGTCGGTCCGGGTCGACGTCGACGGCGACGTCGGCGGCACGGGCGGCGGCGGCGATGGCGGCGGGGGGCCGGTC
>JANQPB010000004.1 GCA_028285495.1 Acidimicrobiales bacterium | reverse complement strand
CTGGCGGATCCAGAAGGTGGCGTAGGTGGAGAACTTGAAGCCCTTGCGCCAGTCGAACTTGTCGACGGCGTGCTCGAGGCCGAGGTTGCCCTCCTGGATGAGGTCGAGCAGCTCCATCGAGGGGGGAAGGGGGTACCGGCGGGCCACGCTGACCACGAGCCGGAGGTTGGCCCGGATGAACCGGTCCTTGGCCTGGGCCGCGGCGCGGACGGCACGGCGGTTGGCGATCGAATTGTCGCCGTCGTCGATGCGGGTCTGGGCCTCACGGCCCTTCTCGATGATCTGGCTCAACTCCCGCTCCTCCTCTGCCGTCAGGAGGGGGACGAGGCCGATCTCGTTCAGGTACTGTCCAACTGAATCACTCATGGCGCGTGCTTCTCTATTCGTAAGTGCGGGGGGTTCGGGGGGATTTCGGGGGGATGCGGGGCGGGTGCCTGCGTGGGGCCGGTAGCCTGGCCGGAGTGGCTCCTCGTCGAGCGTTCCGGCGGCTTCGGAGTTCGAGCGCAGTCGAACCCGCATAGGCCCAAACACCTTTTCTAGTACGATCCTTCCACAATGGGAAGTGACGTTCGTCACAGTGGGTGGGATCGGGGCCGAGGCACGGTACACGACAGGGCTCATGGCCTCAACCCCCAGCTCGACGTCGAAGGGCTCGCCTCGCCGGGTCGGCGTCCTCGGCGGCACGTTCGACCCTCCGCACCTCGGTCACCTCATCGCGGCCGATCAGGTGCTGAACGCGCTGTCGCTCGACCAGGTGCTGCTCGTGCCGGCCAACCGGCCGTGGCAGAAGGTCGGCAGCAGGGCCATCACCTCCGCCGATCGCCGCCTCGAGATGACGAAGGCAGCCGTCGGTGACGCCGCCGGTCTGTCGGTCTCGGCCATCGAGCTGGAGCTCGGCGGGCCGAGCTACACGTCCGTCACGCTCGACGCCCTGTCCGGCGAGCACCCCGACACCGAGTGGGTGGTGATCGTCGGAGCCGACGCCGCAGCCGGGCTCGACACCTGGCACGACACGGAGCGGCTTCGTGAGCAGGCCACGATCGTCGTGGTCAACCGACCGGGGGCCGACTTCCAGCCCCCGACCGGCTGGCGGTGGGAGCTCGTCGAGATCCCGTCGGTTTCGATCTCCGGGACGGGTCTGCGGCGTCGGGTGGCCCAGGGGTGGTCGATCCGCTTCCTCACGCCGGACGCCGTCATCGACCGGATCACGGAGTGGGGCCTCTACCATGAGGCCGGTTGAGTCGGATCTCCGCCGCCCTGCTCCAACATCCCCGCCGCAGCATCGTGCTGTTCGCCGCGCTCGAGCTACTGCTGGCCTTGGCCATCCCCTTCATCCTCATCCACGGCTACCACACGCTGCTCGACTCGAGGACCGGGACGTTCGTCGAGGACCCCACCCGGGCTGATCCCGGCTGGGCCGCACTGGTCGACCCGTCGATCGTGGTCGGCGTCGCCGAGGTCGACCAGGGGGTCGTGACCGGCGTGAGCCTGGTGGTCCACAACCCGCAGCTGGCGTCGGCCGGGGCGGTCGTCATCGTGCCGGGAACGCTCGAGATCGCCGGCGTCACCCTCGACCAGCTGGCGCCCGAGGACGCGGTGCTGGCCGTGTCGGAGGCGATGCGGCTCGGGGTCGGTCGGATCGAGGTGCTCGACGAGGCCGGCTGGGCCGCCTTCCTCGGGTCGTCGAGCTACGTGATCGACAACCCCGACCCGGTCCCCGGGGTCGACGGGGAGACGCTGGTGCCGGTCGGTGCCATCGAGGTCGGCGCGGCCGTGGCCTCGGCCTTCGCCGGGCGCCCGGTCGACGGCGCCGTTGCGGTGTCGGTCCTGCCGAGACGGCACCTGCTCTGGCAGGCGCTGCTGGGCGACCCGCCGGCGACCGCGGCGCCGCTCGCCGCCGACCTCGGTGAGATCGACCCGGTGCGATCCCGGGTGGTCGACCTGCCGGTGACCCAGCTCGAACCGGTCGCCGTCCTCGACGGGGCGGCCACCGAGGCGCTGGTGCGCGACGTCGTGGCGTTCCCGGCCGGTGCCGTCGACGGCGATCGTCTGCAGGTCCGGGTGGTCGACCGCGTCGGCGGGGCGGCGCTTGAGGAGATCGCGGCGCAGGTGGCGGCCGATGGCCACGAGGTGGTCGAGATCGCCAACGCCGGGGTGTTCGACGGCGGCCCGACGCAGGTCATCGCACCGGTGACCATCGCCGGGGCCGGCGAGGCCCCGCCGCCGGAGCTGGCCAGGCTCGGCCAGCTCGCCGGCGTCGCCGAGGTGACGATCGACCCCCGACCGGTCGACGAGTTCGTGGTGACCTTGGTCGTTGGGGCCGACCACGCCTCGATGGTGCCGTCGTAGCGGTCGCCGCCGGTGCTGCCTGGTGAGCGGACCCGTCGGCGGCCGGCCGACGATCGGGGTCGGAACGACTGCCCGGTGTCACCGGGTTGCAGTACGATGATCGATGTCCAAGACACCAACCGCAGGAGCCCACACTGACTACCCCGTCTCCCGACGAGATCCCGAGTGAGCCGCCCATGGATGACGAGGAGCTGATCTCCTGGGTCCGGGTCGCCTCCGCCGCCGCCGAGGACAAGTTGGGCCAACGGACCGACGCCTTCTTCGTCGGCTCGGTGCTCGGGATCACCGACTGGTTCGTCGTGACGTCGGCCCGCAACCACCGGCAGGTGCGGGCGATCGTCGATGCCGTCGAAGAAGCGATCGATCGAGCCGGTGGGCCGAAGCCGAAGCGAATCGAGGGTCGTGACACGCTGAGCTGGGTCCTGATGGACTACGGCTTCTTCGTCGTGCACGTGTTCACCGAGGAGGCTCGGGAGCACTACGACCTCGAGCGGCTCTGGCGGGACGTCCCGCGCCTCCCGCTGTCGGCCTGAGCTCGGACGTCGCCGGTGGGTGACGAGCGGTCGTCGCCGGTCGAGTTCGTCGATCCGGTCGATGGGGCGCGCTGGCGCGTCGATCTCGACTTCCTGGCCTCCAGGTGGCGCTGCCGGTGGGGTGACGGATGCCTCGGGATCCTGGACCGGCCGGCGCCGGAGCTGGAGCAGGGCTGTTGCTCGGTCGGGGCGGAGTTGCTCGACGAGGACGAGGCGAGGATGGTCGAGGCGCTCGGCCTGGCTCTGGATCCGGCTCGCTTCCAGTTCCATGCCGAGGCGGCAGATGGCGTGATCCGGCGTGCGGCCGGCGGTGGCGATGGTCCCGCTACGACGCGGGTGGTCGACGGGGCCTGCATCTTCCTGAACCGTCCCGGCTTCGCCGGTGGTGCGGGATGTGCGCTGCACCTGGCCGCGGTCGACGAGGGCGAGTCGCCGATCGACTGGAAGCCGTCGGTGTGCTGGCAGCTGCCGCTGAAGGTGGTCGATGGCGATGGCGGGGTGCGGGAGCTGCGCCGATGGCGCCGGGAGGACTGGGGCAGCGGCGGGGCGACCATGGCCTGGTGCTGCACCGAGGAGCCGGGGGAGGGGGCGGGTGTGACCGCGTTCGACGGGGTGGCGCCGGCGGCCGAGACCCTGGCCGACGAGCTGCGGGCGCTGGTCGGTCCCGAGGTCGCCGTCGCCATCCGCACCAGGGTCGCCGAGGGAGGATTCTGAGCCCGTCGGTGTTGGAGCTCTGCCGGAGTTGCTAGGCTCGAAGATCCCCACGGGGCTATAGCTCAGTTGGTAGAGCGCTTCCATGGCATGGAAGAGGTCAGGAGTTCAATTCTCCTTAGCTCCACCCCCAGAAACCCCGCTCCAGCAGCGGGGTTTCGTCGTTCTCGTGCCCGGTCGAACACGCCGCTGCAGCCCGGTGGTCTCCAGATCGGTGGGCGACGCCACGCAGGTTGTCGGCGATGCCAGCTCTGCCTTGGCCGCGGTCGCCGGTCGCGACGTCGTCGTCGGGGCGATACGGCGTGACCGAGCGCGTCGCCCAGCGTCTTCACGTCCGAAGAACGGGGGAGTCTTGCGGCGCGATTTGCGGGGACTATCGCAGCGCTTGTCTCGACTCCGGGCGGTTTCATTGGCCGCCGATTGATCGAATGGTCCGGCCATCAGGGCGCGAATAGAACGCTTGAGGCATCTCTCGACGCTGTCGATGTACGCACCTCTGCGTCGGCGATCGTCGGGCGGAGGGTGGCCGTCTCGACCGTCCGGTCGACGACCCGTCGCCGACGAAGCTCGACGGGCCGGCGACGAGGGCCTCGTCATCCCACCGCCACCCAGTGTCCGGGCCAGCGCCGACCCGCCCGGCCGGCCAGCCCCGACAACGACCGACGACGCCGACGAGCCGGGCAGCCCCCGACCCGGCGCAACCTCCGCCGATGCGATCGGGTGGGTCGCTGGGGCGCCCCTTGGGCCCAAAGAGCCCGATGTTGGTGGGCAATAGTAACGGTCTCAGCCTCTTTTGGTGGTCGATGATTGTCCACTCCTGTAGCTTCTAGTTGTTGGTGACGACAGCTCAGCGCTCCTGGGCCCGCGAATCTCGTGTTCGTGTCGGGAGCTCCAGTTGAGCGCGCCGTCGGTCACCATCGAGGGACGACAAAGGGTGAAACCGATGACCGACGTGACCGAGAACGGCCAGGACCAGGAGTTGGCGACCGACCTCCTGATGTTCGAACTCGCGCCCAAGCCCCACGTGCCGGTCGCCGGCGCGCCGGGCGAGGATCCCGCCACGCAGCGGGAACGGCTGCCCGTGCGCCCGCAGAACGGCGTCGTCGAGACCGTCTCGGTCATCATCCCGACGCTGAACGAGGCCGAGAACCTCGAGCACGTCTTCGCCCGGCTGCCCGGCTGGATCGATGAGCTGATCATCGTCGACGGCGGTTCGACGGACAACACGGAGGAGGTCGCCCGCACCCTTCGGCCGGACGCCAAGATCGTCCACCAGAACCGGAAGGGCAAGGGCAACGCCCTCGTGTGCGGCTTCCGGGCCGCCACCTGCGACATCATCGTGATGATCGACGCCGACGGCAGCACCGACGCCGCCGAGATCCCCCGCTACGTCGCCGCGCTCCGCAGCGGCGCCGACTACGCCAAGGGCTCCCGCTTCGTCACCGGCGGCGGCTCGAGCGACATCACCTTCCTCCGACGCATGGGCAACAAGGCGCTGTGCGGGATGGTCAACGGCCTCTTCGGGTGCAACTACAGCGACCTGTGCTACGGCTACAACGCCTTCTACCGCCAGCACCTCGACGACCTCGGGATCAACTCGACCGGCTTCGAGGTGGAGACGCTGATGAACATCCGGGCTGCCCGCCGCGGCCTCCGCGTCATCGAGGTCCCCTCGTTCGAGTCCGATCGGTTGCATGGGGTGTCGAACCTCAACGCGGTTCGCGACGGCATCCGCGTGCTGCGGACGATCCTCTCCGAGCGAATCAGCGTCTCCTGACCCGGTCGACCCCGTCGACCCGGCCCGAGGCCGCGGCCGACGGCTGACGTCGAACCGGCTCGGTGGGCGATCGGGCATCCGAGCGAACGCACGCCGTCGCAGCGCTTCCCCCCGAGGGGTGACCGGGGGTCGACGCCACCCACTGCTAGGATGGTCGGCGTCCGTCATGGCCACCGCCGGTCTGTCGGCCATCGGGATCGGTGACCTCGTAGGCCGTGATCGTCCGGTCCGAGACGTCGGCGGCGGATCGTCGTAGCCCGATCCGCAGCAGTCCCGAGTTCGAGGCGTCCGTTGGTTCTCGAGAGTTGCGTGGAGTCCGTCGAATGATCATCAGGCCAGGGGTTTACGCTGTCGGCCTGTCGGTGCTGTGGGCCCTGGTGGCGATGGTGGCACTGCAGACGCCGCCGAGCGGCGTCGTCCAGGCCATCGTCCTGTCCTACGTGCTGCTCGGCGCCGGCCTGCCGACCGGCTTCGCCCTCGCCCGGTGGCCCCAGCTGGAGAAGACGGCGGCGCCATCGGAGGCCGTGCTCTTCCTGCTGACGTTCGCAACCTCGTTCGCGTCGTCGGCCATCGGCGGCCAGCCACTGATCTGGACCGCCGAGTGGACGCCGACCCGACACATCGTGGCCACGATGGCCACCGGTATGCTCTTCGCGCTGCTGGCGCACTCCTTCGGCAGACGGGGCGCAACACGATGATGACCGGGACCCGCCCCTCGACCGACGAGGAGGCGAAATCGGCGGGCGAGTCGATGATGCGCTCCGGCGCGTCGCTGGTGGTCTCCGCCGGCGTGCTGACGGTGTCGGGCTTCGCCTTCTGGCTGGTCATCGGCCGCAGCGTCGACGACCAGGCGCTCGGCGAGGTCGCAGGCCTGACGTCCCTGGTGCTGTTCCTGTCCGGCATCACCCGCCTCAACATGGCGGCCAGTCTCCCCGCGGTCCTCAGCGGGGCCGGTCGCGCCGGCCTGCGCCTCCTTGGCCGGGCCTACGGCGCCGCGGTCGCCATCGGGACCGCCGTCAGCCTGGTGCTCGTCCTGTGGAGCGTCGTCACCGGGGAGGGGCTCGACGGGGCGCTCCTCTGGCTCGTGCCGATCTGTGTCGTCGCCTGGAGCATCTTCTCCATGCAGGACGGCGCCCTGGTCGGGGCCCGCGCCGCCGGATTCGTGGCCGTGGAGAACACGGCCTACAGCGTGGTCAGGCTCGTGGCCGCAGTGGTCGTCATGGCCATCTCGCCGACGGTGGCGGGGGCCATGATCGCCTGGTTCGGCCCCCTCCTGCTCGCCGTGCCGGCCGCCAATCTCAAGCTGTGGCGCTCGTACCAGGGCCCGTCGAAGCCGGGTTGGACCGAGGTGGGATTCAGCCGCCTCGTCGCCTCCGACTTCGTCGGCTCGGTCGCGATCCTCGCCTCGACCCGCGGCTTCGCCTACCTGGCCCTCCTCGTGCTCCCTCCCGGCGAGGGCTCCGACCTGGCCATCGCCTGGCTCTTCTTCATCACCGTCGACGTCGTCTTCCTCCAGGCCAGCAACGCGCTGGCCGCCGAGTCGTCCCGCTCGCCCGAGCACCGGACGGAGCTGGCCCTGTCGGCCGCCCGCTCGGCGACCGCCCTCGGGATCGTCGGTGGCCTCATCGGGATCGTCGCCAGCCCGCTCCTGCTCGGGTTGCTGGTCGACGACCCGTCCGGCGACCTCGTCACCACCCTCCGCCTGATCTTCGTGGCCCTCACCGCCCGCCCCGTGCTCCACGTGTGGCTGGCCCAGTCGCGGGCCAAGCGCGACCTCCGGGCGCTGACGGTCGGCCCGGTCGTCTCGTTGTTCATCTTCGTCATGGGTGTGGCCCCCGGCCTCGTCGGCAACGACATGGTCGTCGTTGCCGCCGGGGTGGCGCTCAGCCAGTGGATCATGGCCGTGGCGGCGTGGGTCGATCTCCGGCTCGATCCCCGTCCCGTCGTCGAGGAGTCGGCCGACTCAGCGGACGACGAGTTCTCGTCCATGCGGATGCCGCTGCGCGTCGAGTCCCCGACCACCCCCGTGACCACACCGGTCAGGCGGCCGTTCGGCTTCGGTCCCGGCGCAAACGTCGACGCAGCCGAGACCGCTCAGCTCGACCGGGAAGAGCTGCTGAGCTTCGCCAGCTACAGCAGGTCGCGGGTGAGGCTCGGCTCGGCCCTGCTCCTGGCCGGGATGGGGCTGCTCGCCCTCTCGGTCCCCCTGGTCGACTACAGCCGGGTCGACGGCCTCGGTCTCATCCGGGCCCTGCCCATCGTGTTCTGGCTCTCGGTGGCCTGTACCACCGCCGGTTTCCTCGTCTTCCTGCTCCTGCCGAGCAGCCGGGGCGTTGCGTGGGCCGTCGGGGTGCTGACGGTCTCCCTGCACGGGATCGAACCGATGAGCGCACCGGCCGGACGGTTCTCGGTCGCCTGGCTGCTCGGCGGCTTCTCGGACACGATCGCCAGGACCGGGGCCAACCCGCGCCTCATCGATGCCCGATTCTCGTGGCCCGGGTTCTTCTTCGGCCCGGCGGCCGGCCTCTCGGGCAACCAGAACGGCTTCGCCGGCCCGAACCCCGACCTGGAGAACGCCCAGCTGTTCGACATCGAGCCGCTCGTCCGCTTCTGGCCGGTCGGGGTCATGTTGATGTGGGTGTTGCTGGTGTGGTGCTTCGCCCGGCACTGGTTCCCCGAGCGCTGGCTCGCGGCGCCGCTCGCCTCCTGGTTCTTCGTGATCCTCGCCTGGACCGGCCAGGACTATTTCTCGCCCCAGAGCATGGGCGTCACGATCACCGCCATCATCGTGCTGCTGATCGTCGTCAACCAGCCCGACCTGCCGCAGGACGTGTCGTGGCGCCAGCGGATGTCGTGGACCGTGATCGTCGGTGGGTCGACCAGCCGTCATCCCGCCGTCACCGCCGCGATCCTGGTGCTGGCCACCGCGGTGATCGTCACCCACCCACTGTCGCCGGTGTTCCTCACCCTGTGGCTGCTCCCGCTGGCGCTGGCCGGCTACCGCTACGCCCGCGGCCTCCCACTGGTCGTGTTCGTCGCCTTCCTGACGTGGGTCAGCGGTGCGGCCCAGCCCTGGTGGAAGAGTCGCATCGAGGGTCTGGTCGACAACGTCGGCGCCGTCGGCTCGACCGTCTCGGCCAGTACCTCGGACCGGACGGCCGATGCGTCGTTCGATCGATGGCTCGTCCTGTTGAGCCGGGCCGAGGTCGTCGTCGTTGTCGGCGAGCTCGGCCTGATCGCCGCGTTCTACCTCTGGCGGCGGCAGGGCAAGCTGGTCGCCGTCGTGGCGCTGGCCATGGCCGCCATGCCGGCGTTGGCCGTTGCCGGGCAGCCGTACGGCGGCGAGATCCTGGTTCGGGTCTTCCTGTTCTCGGTGTTCCCGGCGGCGGTGCTGCTCGGTGCCGCCATGTCCTACGCACTCTCCGAGCGCTTCCTCGTCGCCATGATCGTGCTGGCCACGGTGATCGGCGCCCCGGCCCTGATCATCAACCGCTACGGCAACGAGTCCTACGAGATGACCCGGCTGTCCGACCGCGAGGCGCTGGCCACCATGTACCGCGAGGCCCCGGCCGACACGCTGTTCGTGACCGACAACCCGTTCCTGTCCTGGGGCTTCACCCGCTTCGATCGAATCGACGGCGCCCGCAACCACTTCTATCTGCGGCGGCTCTCCCCCGAGTACGAGACGGTCGCTCGGGCGGCGGACGTCGCCAGGGAGGCGGGCTATACCTACGTGGCGATCGCAACGACCAGGAGCCAAGAGGCCTGGGGGTACCATACGGTCGGGCGCGACGAGGACTGGCTGACCAGGGTGGCCGAGTTCCTCGAAGACCAGCCCGACGTCGAGACGCTCTATCACGATGGTGCGAGCGGGGCGTTCCTCATTCGAGCTGCGGACATCCCGGAGCTCGAACCCGAGGCAGCCGAGGACTCCGACGAGGCCGGCGAGGTCCCCACGACCGACGAGGCCGACCGGAACGAGGAGGCAGAGCCATGACAGCCATTCAGTCATCCGCGATGGTCGGCTGGAGCGCGATCGCCGTGATGGCGGGGTCGTACCTCATCGGTTCGGCCGGCCGGAGGCCACGGCTCAGCGGCCTGGTCTGCCTGGCGGCGGCCGTCGTCGCCCTCGTCACCGTCGTCGTCCGCTTCGCTGCGGCGTTCTGATGCGAGCCGAACGGGCCGTCAAGCGGCTGGTCGACCCCATCGCCTCGCCGGCGTCGCGCAAGGCCCTCATCGCAACGCGGGACGCTGCGGTCGGCGGCGCGGCCAGGGTCGCATCCCTGCTCCGACTGCCCCGGGTCGAGCCCGAGTTCGTGGTCATCGGGGCCCAGAAGGGGGGCACGACCTTCCTGTTCCAGGAGCTGCTTCGCCATCCCGACATCCATCCGGCGCTCACCAAGGAGCTCCACTACTTCGACGACAAGTACGCCCGCGGCCACCAGTGGTACCTCGGCAACTTCGTCACGGCCGGCCGCAGTGGGATCTTCGCCGAGGCGAGCCCCAGCTACCTCTTCCATCCGCGAGCGCCGGAGCGCATGGCCGAGGACCTGCCGTCGACCAAGGCGATCGGCGTGCTTCGCGACCCGGTGGCCCGAGCCTTCAGCCACTGGCGACACGAGCGGGGCCTCGGCTTCGAGCCGATCGACCGCTTCGAGGACGCCATCGCGGCCGAGGAGGAGCGAACGGCCGCCGACCTGGCCCGGATGGCCGAGGACCCGTCGTTCGTCAGCTTCGCCTGGCGCCACTACACCTACCGGGCCCGCGGCCGCTACATCGACCAGATGGAGCGCTGGGAAGCGGCACTCGGTCGGGATCGCGTTCTCTGGCTCGACAGCGCCGATCTGTACGGCGAAACCGAAACCACCCTCGATCGGGTCTACGACTTCCTCGGCCTGCATCGACCCCAATCGACGACCATCGGCCGCAACGATATGGCCGCGCGCGACGGTGAGGTACTTGACCCGTTGTACGCAGCGGAGCTCCGTCGCTATTTTGAACCTTGGAATCAACGCCTGCGGGAGAGATACGGCCTGGGCGAAACGTGGTAGTTGGCCGTGTGACCACAAGCGGAGACCGGGAGTTGGGCCCATCGTGTTCGTGATAGGCGGCCGACAGCGGCAAGAGCAGTCGATGCGTGAGCTCGGCGACGGCTGGTACGGCTACGGCGCTGGCGTGATCGCGTCGATCGGTTCGGGCGATCCACGGGTCGCCCACACCTACGTGTCCGGGACGGATGTCCGCAATCCGGACGATCCGATGCTGTTCAAGTGTGCGACGCAGCGCGGCGACCTCCTCTACGCCACCACCGAGACCGAGGTCATCGTCTACCGGTTGCCCGACTTCGAGATCCTCCATCATCTGTCTCACCGATGGTTCAACGACGTCCATCATGTGCTCCCGACCTCGGCGGGATCGCTGCTGGTGGCCTCCAGTGGGGCCGAGAGCGTGCTGGAACTGGATCTGGACGGCGAGCTCCTGGGCGTCTACCCGGCCGGGGACGAGCCGAGCCCGGCCATCGACGAGGATCGCGACCTCCGCTTCGGGGTGAACCTCAAGCCCCACGCGATCCACCCGAACCACCTGTTCCTCGTCGGCGACGAGCCCTGGGTCACCCGGTTCGAGCGCCGCGACGCGGTCTCGCTCGTCGATCGCCGGCGGCGGATCGCCATCGAGCGCCAACGGGTCCACGACGGGCACGTCGTCGACGGCCAGGTGTGGTTCACGACCGTCGACGGCGCCGTCGTCGTCGGTGACCCGGAGACCGGCCACATCGTCGACACCTTCGATCTCAACGAGTCCCGCCAGGCGGTGATCCCCGGCTGGTGCCGAGGGCTGCTCGTCGGCCAGGACCATTTCTGGGTCGGCTTCAGCCGGATACGACAGACCGCCGTGCGCTCCCGTCTGAGCTGGTTGCGGACCGGGCTGACCACATCCCTCCCGACCCGGGTCGAGCGCTGGGACCGCTCGACCAGGACGATGGACGAATCGATAGATTTGGAACCCCTCGGGGTCAACGCAGTCTTCAGCATTCTGAAAGGTGTTTCGTGTTGCACGTAGTAGGTCGGGCGACGCTTCGGTCAGTTTTGGCCGTTGTCCTACTCGCGGCCACGCTCGGCGTGGCCGCAGGGCCGGCTCTGGCCCAGGAGGACGAGGAGGAGTCGGCGGTGGTCACCGTCGACTCGGGTTCGGCCGGCGGTGTCACGCTGTCGGTCGAGGGCCCGGAGACGACGGTGGTCGGGGAACCGATCGTGGTCGAGGTCGAGGCCACGGTCCAGCAGGCCGTCGTGGCCTACCGGGTCGACGTCGGCGTCCCCGATGCCGAGATCGAGGTGGCGCGAGGTGGGACGCTCGGCGCCGGCGACCTCGTGACCGACCGGAGCGTCGGTTCGCTCGGCGACCGGGCGGTGCTGGCCGCCACGTCGTGCCCGTCCGGCGGTTGCGAGCGCGACGGCACGCCGACGGGGGCAAGCGGCGTCCTCGATCTCGGAGCCGTCGAGATCACCCCGTTGGTGCCCGGTCCGCTGACGGTCACCGTCGTCCTCAGCGAACTGGTCACCGCCGATGGCGAGAGCGCCGCCGAGCTGCCGGTTGCCGAGGCCGGCCTCGAGGTCCGGGTCACCGGCCGGGCCGAGGCACCACCGGCCGAGATCGTGGCGGCCGACGGCGTCGAGGACACGCCGAGCGATGCCGGTGACCCGGATCCGGAGGAGCCGGCCGATGAGCGGTTCGCCGTCGAGGCGGCCGACGGCTGTGACCCGACGTCGGACACGTGCACGTCGATCGCCGAGGTCCAGGTCGGCCAGGCCGAGATCGCCGACGGCCCATCGGCCACCACGGCCAACGCCGGCGGGGGAGCGAGCCTGACCCTGGTGGTCGACACGGCCCGCGACGGCGCCGTCCAGCCGGCCTACGACGCCAACACCGGCAACGGCATCTGCGCCACCCCGAGCGGCGACTGCACCCTCCGGGCCGCGCTCCAGGAGGCGAACGACTTCGCGGGCCACGTCGAGGTCCTCTTCGCCATCCCCGGCACCGGCGTGCAGACGATCCAACTGGTCAGCAGCCTCCCGTCGCTGCGGGACGACGCGGGCGTCACCATCGATGGCTACAGCCAGCCAGGGGCGGCGGTCAACACCGACCCCCTGGTCTCCAACGCCGCCATCATGGTCGAGATCAGGGGCGGTGGCCCGACCGCCTTCGACGCCGTCAAGATCCGCTCGGACAACAACGTCGTCAAGGGTCTGGCCATCTACGACGCCAGGCGTCCGATCTGGATGAAGGGCCCCGCGCCGGGTGACGGCGCCGACGACAACCTGATCGTCGGCAACTTCGTCGGGACCGACGCCGCCGGCACCTTCGCCACCAACGTGCTGGCACCGACCGCCCACGGCATCCACATCGAGGGCGAGTCGGGGGGCAACGTCATGGGGACGCCGGCGCTGGCAGACCGCAACGTCGTGTCCGGCAACGCCCGCCACGGCATCGGCATCTGGCACGCCAACTCCGACGGCAACGTGATCCAGAACAACATCGTCGGCCTCTCGCCCGACGGGACGACCGCCCTGGCGAACGCCAAGCACGGCCTCGACGTCAACTTCAGCGCCGCCGACACCCGGATCGGGGGCCTCGGGGTCAACGAAGGCAACCTCGTGTCCGGCAACCTCGACAGCGCCATCGAGGTCTCACACAACCCGCTCGACAGCCAGGGCCAGGTCCCGGACATGAGCACGCAGGTGCTCGGCAACCGGATCGGCACCTTCCCGGACGGCGAGACCTTCAGCACCGCAACCGCCAACTTCAACACCGGTGTCTTCGTCGAGGACGGGGTCACCAACACGCTGATCGACGGCAACACCATCGTCAACAACGGCAAGGGTGGCATCCGGATCCTCAACGGCGGGGGGAACGGCAACACCTCCGGCACCGTCGTGCGCAACAACTTCATCGGCGTCTCCCCCCTCGGCGTCGCCATCGCCAACGGGCAGGTCGGCGTGTCCGTCGAGTCGTCCGGCTCCACCATCGGGCCGGGCAACACGATCGCCAACACCCCCGGTCCGGCCATCACCAGCTCGGAGCTCGATGCGGTCGGCAACACGTTCACGGCCAACTCGATGGCCGGCAACACGGGGCTCGGCATCGAGCTGTCGCCGCCCGGCACCAACGTGAACGACCCGGGCGACGCCGACGTCGGCCCGAACGACCTGCTGAACTATCCCGACCTCACGCGAACGACCGAGCAGGTCTTCGAGGGCACGGCCTGTGCCGGGTGCACCGTCGAGTTCTTCACCGTCGACACCACCCCGGGCGCCGGCCTGGCCGGCGGGGCCTTCATCGGCACGATCGTCACCGACGGAACCGGGGCCTTCTCGTTCGCCAACACCACGGTCGCCCAGGGGGTGTCCGTCACGGCCACCACGACCGACACGGCCCAGAACACCTCCGAGTTCGCGCCGGCCTGGGTGGTGACCGAGCACTCCGATCCGCCGACCGTCGACGCCGGGCCCGACGTCGACGTCGACGAGGGCTCGACGGTCCAGCTGACCGCAACCGGCTCCGACCCCGACCTCGACCCGATCACCTACGACTGGGATCTCGACGGCGACGGCACGTTCGAGACCCCCGGCCAGTCCGTGACCTTCGACGCCTCGGCCGTCGACGGGCCGGCCACCTTCACCGTGACCGCCAGGGCCACCGACGACGTCGGGCTCATCGCCACGGACAGCGCCGTGGTGACGGTGCTCAACGTCGCTCCGACCGGCGTGCTCGACGCCCCGGCGACGGTGACCGAGTTCGCCACCTTCGCACTCTCGGTCCAGTCGGTCGTCGAGCCGTCCCCGGACGACACGGCCGCCGGTGTCCGCTTCCAGCTGGCCTGCCCGGGCGAGACGCTCCCGCCGCCGGACTACGCCACGGCATCGACCAGCCCGGGCACGACCTGCACCGCGCCGGACGGACCGGCCTCACCCGCCGTCCAGGCCCACATCCTCGACGACGACGGCGGCGTCACCACCCTGAGCAGCACCGTCGTGGTCGACAACGTCGCCCCGACCGTCGTGATCGGCGGGCTGCCCGGCTCGGCCGACGAGGGCGACGCGCTCGCCCTGGACACGACGGTCACCGACCCGTCACCGGACGACGTGGCCGCCGGGTTCACCTCCGCCTGGACGGTCGACCTGAACGGGGCACCGGTGCTGACCGGGACCGACCCGACCCTGTCGCTGACCCTGACCGACTCGGGCACCTGGGACATCACGGCCACCGCAACCGATGTCGACGGCGGCATCGGCGCCGACGCCCAGAGCCTGCCGGTCAACAACGTGGCACCGACCGCCGACTTCGAGACGGACGCCGTGTCGGGCAGCGGACAGGTCGACGTGACGCTGAGCCTGACCAACCCGGTCGAGCCGGGACCGGACGACGTCACCGCCGGCCTCCGCTACGCCTTCGACTGCCTGGGCGGCTCGCTGGCCGCCGTCACCTACGCAACGGCGTCGACGACGGCATCGGAGGTGTGCACCTACACGACCGGGGCCACCAGCTATCCGGTCACCGCCGTCATCATCGACAAGGACGAGGGCCGCACGGAGTACGCCACCGTCGCCTCGATCGACAACAACCAGGCCCCGGTCCTCACCGTCGACCCGTCGTTCCCGGTCGACGAGGGGGGCACGGTCACCGTCACCGCTTCCGCCGTCGATCCCGAGGGTGGTGCCGTCACCTACGACTGGGACCTCGACGGCGACGGCACGTTCGAGACCCCCGGTCAGTCGGTCGCCTTCGATGCGTCGGCGCTCGACGGGCCGATCACGGTCGGCGTCGCCGTGCGGGCAACCGATCCGGCCGGGCTGGCCTCGAGCGCCCAGTCGTCGGTCGTGGTGGCCAACGTCCAGCCGTCGGTCTCGCTGTCACCGTTCACGGTTGACGAGGGCTCGGCCGTCGACGTCGACCTGTCCGGCGCCACCGACCCATCGCCGGACGACCTGGCGACGCTCCGCTACGCCGTCGACTGTGCCGGCGGATCGTTGGCGTCGATCACCTATGCATCGGCCTCGACGTCGCCGATCACCACCTGCCCGTTCGACGACGGACCGAGCAGCGGGACGATCTCGGCCAAGGTGCTCGACGACGACGGTGGCTCGGTCGAGGTGTCGGCCGGCGTGACCGTCGACAACGTCGATCCGACCGCCACGATCATCCCCCCGGGGGCCAACCTGGTCGAGGGTGCGTCGGCGGCGATCGTGCTCGAAGCCTCCGACCCGAGCAGCGCGGACGCAGTCTCGCTCGGCACCTCGTGGACGGCCATGTTCGACGGTGCGCCGCTGGCCTCCGGCAGCGGGCTCCTGGCCGCGTTCGACGTCCCCGACGACGGCGTGGTCACCCTCGACATGACGGTCATCGACAAGGACGGCGGCACCGGGACGGCCCAGGCCCTGCTCACCGTCGACGGCGCTGCGCCGACCGGCCAGTTCTCGGCCCCGGCGTCGGCCGACGAGGGGGTCGCCTTCGACGTGGCGATCACCGACGGGGACGACGCCGGCCCGGCCGACGTCAGCGCCGGCCTCCGCTACGCGTTCTCGTGCGACGGGACCCCGATCACCGCCACCTACGCAACGGCCGTTCCCTCGTCGGTCCAGAGCTGCATCGCCGTCTCCGGCTCCCAGACCGTGATCGGCCGGGTCATCGACAAGGACGACCTCTTCACCGAGTACACGGCTCAGGTCGACGTCGGCGACGTGGCCCCGACCGCCCGGTTCGTCGCACCACGGCAGGCCAGCGTCGGGCGCACGATCACGCTCGAGGCCCTGTCGGCGTCGGAGCCCGGCGTCGAGTACTCGTTCGACTGTGGTTCCGGTGCCGGCCCGTTCAGCCAGACGGCGACGGCCACCTGCACCGTGGCCGCCGCCGGTCCGAACGCCGTCTCGATGACCGTACGGGACGCCGGCCTGCTCTCGACGACCTACGACGCCGTCGTGATCGGTCACGCCAACCTGGTCGACAACGGGTCGTTCGAGGTCGACGGCGACGGCGACGGCGAGCCGGACGGCTGGACGCTCCCTGGCTCGGGCGCCGTCCAGACCAGCAGCACGGCCTACGACGGCACCACGTCGCTCGAGCAGACGACGACCACCTTCCGATCGTCGGCGGTCAGGACCGAGCTGCTCCCGGCCCACCGCTCCGCCACCGTCCTGTCCGGCTGGGTCGAGATCGCCGACGCCGGTACCTCGGTCAGCGCGCAGCTCGAGGTCAGTTGGTACAACTCGTCCGGCAGCCTCCTGTCGACGTCGAGGACGGACAGCATCACCTCGGTGACCGGGGGCTGGGTCGAGCTGGCCAAGCGGATCGTGCCGCCGCAGAACACGACGCAGGCCCGGGTGCGGGTCAAGCTGCAGACCGACGGGGGAGCGGTGGTCCGCGCCGACCAGGTCGAGCTCCGGTACGACAACGAGCTGCTCAACGCCGACCTCGACCTCGACGACGACCTGAACGGCCGTCCGGACTCCTGGTGGCCATCGAGCCGGTTCACCATCACGGCGACGGAGGTCCACGACACCGTGTCCGGCGGTGATCTGAGCAGCGACGGGAGCAACTTCACCATCGGGCAGCGGGTCAGGCAGGCGGTTCCGGGCGAGGAGTACCACGGGTCGCTGTGGGTGAACGTGCCGGAAGATGCATCCAACGCCATCGTGCGGGCAT
Source organism: Acidimicrobiales bacterium (assembly GCA_028285495.1). Lineage (GTDB taxonomy): Bacteria > Actinomycetota > Acidimicrobiia > Acidimicrobiales > SZUA-35 > JAHELU01. Next base: position 75,687 of record JANQPB010000004.1, on the reverse strand, counting down.
CGGTTCGCTGGAAGGACGCATCCAACAACAACATCGGCTCGCCGGTCCTGCTGGCCAAGTTGGGTCCGACCGCGACGCCAGGTTGGGTGCAGATCTCCGGGAGCGCCGTGGCCCCGGCGAACGCAGCCGAAGTGCTTCTGGAAGTGCGAATTGCCGGTAACCTGACGACCACGATGTACGTCGATTCCTCCTATCTGGGCCTGTCCTGACGGCGCAATGAGCGTGACGATGAATCAGCAATCATCCGCCCTCGTTCCTGGCGGTTATGTCCTCGGCATGCACCGCTCGGGTACGTCGTTGTTGGCCGGTGTCCTCGATCGACTCGGTCTCGACTCGGGCCGCCAGGACCTCATGTTCAAGGCGGATCAGTTCAACAGCGATGGCTACTGGGAGCGCGTCGACGTGGTCGAGTGGCACGACCGGGCGCTCGAGCGTCAGGGCGGTTGGGCCTCGGCCCCGCCGCCTCCCATGGCGTTCGCCGACGATCGACTCGAGGGGCTGGCCGAGGAGATTCCCCAGCTCCTGGAGCCGTACGACCGGCCGTGGATGCTCAAGGACCCCCGGCAATGCCTCTTCCTCCCGCTGTGGCACGAAGCGAGGAGCTCGGCCGATCTGCACATTGTGTCGGTGCGCCATCCACACGAAATCCAGCGATCGCTCGGCCGTCGCAACGGCTACTCGCCACAGCTCGGGGTCGCGCTCTGGGAGCGCTACGTCTTCGACATGATGCGCGCCATTCGTGGTCGCCAGGCGCTGGTGGTCAGCTACGACGACCTGACCCGCAGGCCGGCCGAGACGATCGGGTCGATCGCCGAGGCGCTGGCCTCGACCGTCCTGCGGGAGCAACCACCGGACGGTCGGGCCATCGACGACGCGATCAGCCTCGTTCGCCCCGGTCGCGAGCCCGAGCCGCCTGGCCCGCTCGGTCGCGAGCGCCAGGACCTGCTCGACACGCTGCTCGACCAGGTCGGCTTCTGCTCCTCGTTCTCCGCCGGAACCATCGCCCTGAGCAGCGAGTCACGGGCGGTCATCGCCCGTCGCCGGCGGCTCCTCAACCTGCTCGGGGTGGCCCGCCGCACCAGTGCCATCTCCAAGGGCCGCCTCGACCGGCTTCCGAGCTTTCGTTAGCTCGTCACCCGGGAGCAGCAGCCATCCGAGTCATCTACATCACCGCTCGCTACCCACCCCACCTCGGCGGAACGGAGATCCACACCTACGAGGTCGCCCAGGCCATGGTCGCCCGGGGCCACGAGGTGGCCGTCATCACGACCGACCGGTCGGACAAGCTCCCGGTCGCCGAGTCGAGCGAGCGACTCGAGGTGGTCCGGGTCCGGGCCTATCCGAGCGCTCGTGACTACTACGTGGCCCCGAGCCTGCGCCGGTTCGTGCTGCACGAACAGCCCGACATCGTGCACGTGCAGAGCTTCCACACGGCGGTTGCCCCGCTCACCCTGAGCCTGCTGGCCCGCCTCGACGTGCCCTACCTGCTGTCGTTCCACAGCGGCGGATCGAGCCGGGCGTGGCGTCGCTCCATCCGCCCACTGCAGTACCGCCTGCTCCGTCGATACGTCGGCGGAGCGAAGGCGCTGCTGGCCGTGTCGGAGTTCGAGCGTCAGCTCTTCGTCGATCGGCTCGAGATCGATCCGAGCCGGATCCAGGTGATCCCGAACGGGGTCTCGACCCAGATCGTCGACCAGCGGGGGGTCGTCGAGCGCGACCCCAACCTGATGGTCAGCGCCGGCCGCATCGAGCGCTACAAGGGCCACCACCGGGCCATCGAGGCCATGCCAGACGTCCTCCGCGCCGTCCCCGAGGCCAGGCTGCTCGTGGTCGGGTCGGGGCCCTACCAGGACGAGCTGGAGCGCCTGATCCGCACCCTCGGGGTGACCGACGCCGTCGATCTCACCTCGGTCAGCCAGCACGATCGGGCCGGCATGGGCCGGCTCCTGGCCGAGGCCACCGTCTCGATCGCACTCAGCGACTACGAGGCCGAAGGCATCGGCGTGATCGAGTCGAGGGCCATGGGCTGCCGGGTGATCGTGACCGCAGGGACGGCCCTCCGGGAGCTCATCGACTCGACGGCGGTCGTCGGCGTGCCGCCCGACCCGCCCAAGCCGGTGGTGGCCGCCGCCATGATCGACGCCCTCCGGGCGGGCGCACCGGAACCGCCGGCGCTGGTCCGCACCTGGGATGCCGTGACCGACGACCTCGAGGCCCTCTACCACCGCATCCTGGCCTGACCGAGCTCCGAAGGTCGGAGCTCCCACCTCGCCCGGACGCCCTGGCGGGCCAGGCCGTCGTGCCGCCAGGCCGAGCCGCGTCGGCCGACGGTCAGCCGACCTCGTAGGCCCCGGCGTCCCGCTCGTCGCTGATGACACCCTGGCGGCGAGCCAGGTCGACGTTGGCCCGTGGATCGGAGGCTTCCGCCATGTTGACCGCCTCGCTCGATCCGCGGGGTCGGAAGTTGCCGTTCGACGGGTTGCTCAGCTTCGGATCGTCGACCATCGAGCCGTTGAGCACCGGCGTGCCCGGATCGTAGAACTTGTTCTGGTTGGCCACCTGGATCCTGGTCCGGCCGTTCGGGTTCCAGTAGAGGTTGTTGGCCTCGTTGAAGTTGTTGTCGGCGAACAGCGCCTTGTCGGCTGCGGCCAGGATGTTGCCCCGTGCGGTCAGGATGTTGCCATTGCAGCCCCGGCCGCAGCTGATGGCGATCGAGCCGCTGCCGGTCAGCCACACCGTGTTGTGCTCGGCCGTCGTTCGCCACACCGGGCCCCAGCTCGACTGGTTGCCACGGGTGGTGATGAACCGGGCGTTGGCCATGCCCGAGCGGTGGAGGTTGAACTCGAAGGTGTTGTCGGACGCCTTGTTCGACGAGGTGCCGCCGATCTCGGAGAAGACCCGATCACCGAACGACTTGTTGTGGTGGATGTAGTTGCCGGAGCCCTGGAAGATCTCGACCGAATTGGAGTGGATGGTCCCGGCGGAGTTGGCGCACGGCGCCCGGTTGCCCTGGAAGGTGTTGTGGCTGATCACGTTGTCGTCGCTGCCGACCAGGACCGCCCAGGCGCCGAGGTCCTTGTTCGGGTTGCCGCCGAACACGTTCATCACGTCGTTGTTGCGGATGGTGTTGCGGGTGACCGTGATGTTGCGGCTGTTGGCGGCCAGGTGGACGCCGGCGTTGGCTCGCTCGATCAGTGAGTCCTGGAGGGTCACGTGGTGGGCGCCGCCGGTGAAGTTGACCCCGTAGTAGTCACCGAACGGCTGGGCGCAGCCGTTGACCGTCTTCGTCTGCTGGACGTCGAAGGTGACGTGGACCCGCTTGATCACGATGTGGGACCCGGTGACCTTGATGCCCTGGTTCTTGCCGTTCTTGATGATCGGCTTCGGCCCGGAGCCGTACGTGCCGACCGTGATGGGCTTCGATGCCGTGCCGCTCGACGTGAGGTCGAGCCGCTGGCCGCCCGACCAGGTGCACCCCCGCTTCAGGCGGATGGTGTCGCCCGGCTGGAGCTGGACCTGGTTCATCCGACCGAGGGTCCTGAACGCCTGGCCCTGGCTCCGGCCGTTCTTGGCGTCGGCTCCGTTGCAGTCGACGTAGTAGGTGCGGCCGGCGGCGTCGGCCGGGGTGATGGCCAGGAGCGATCCGAACAGGAACGCCAGGACAACGAGAACTCGTGCAGACCTCATCAGCCTTCTCCCTCATCCGTCTTGGAGGTGGTACCCGCCTGCCGGTGGCTGCGATCAGCGACACCAGCAGTGTTACGAAACCATATCAGGCGGGCATGGGAGAGAGAACCATCCCTGGCCAAGAGGAGCCAGATGGACTACTCGCCTCTGGGCCGTTGGACCTACGACGGCGTGTTGATGACCAGGATGTCGTCGACCGAGAACATGGCCGACGGCACGGCGCTCGACGAGTTGATCTGGAAGCGGAGCCCGAATGCGCCGGGCTCCTGCAGGCCGGGCGACGAGTCGTCCAACTCGATCGACCAGCCCACCGGTTCGGGTTGCGATGCTTCCCACACCTTCAGCCGGACCGTCGTGGTCCCGGTACCGATCGTCTGCATGCGGATCGCCAGGTCGGTGCCGGTGGTGTAGGTCAGGGGCAGGGTGATCGCCCCGAGCGACGTGAACGTCCCACCGTCGGCGCGGACGATCTGCACCCGGACCCGGTTGTCGGCCTGGATGCGCACCCGCCCCCGGTAGAACGTGCCGGAGTCGATCCACCGCTGCTCGACGTTGACGTCGAAGTTGGCGTCCGGGTCGGTGTCGACCGAAGCGATCAGCGAGGCGTCGACGTCGCGCTGGTGGACGGTCTTCAGCAGGCCGTTGTAGCCGGTGCCGGGCGTGACGATGACGTTGCCCCGGCCGTTGCCGGAGAACTGCTCCCTGGCGGTCGGGCCGAACAGCGTCTCCCATGCCCCGCCGAACACGGCGACGCCCCAGTACTCCTCGGTCGTTCGCTCGAAGTCGTCGAACGCAACCAGGCCGGGCTGGAACCCGGGGTCCGCCCCCCAGGTGAGCTGCAGCGGGCCGGCGAGGGCCAGGTAGCCGACCATCTCCGTCGGGTGGTCCGTCTCCTGGTCGGCGACCTGATCCTCCTCGATCACGAGGTCGACCGAGGTCGCGCTGATGGCTCCCTGCTGGGTGACCCAGCCCCCCTGGGGGCCGTCCATGGCCGACTGGGAGGCCAGCAGCACCGTCGGCGCCGCGGTGAAGGGGGTTGCGAAGGTATGGGTCACCGGCACCGGTCCGGTGATGATGTCGGCGGTGCGACCGGACTCGTACTCGACGCCGCCGAGCGTGCCGTTGGCCGCGTCGAAAGCGATGACGCCGATCCGTTCGCCCGCCCTGGTGGTGTTGGGGTCCTCGCCGACGTGATAGCCGACCCGGAGGTTGGTCGGCGTCGGCGCGTTCTGCGGAGCGTTGCCCCGTGACCAGAAGACCGACCACGCGGGGTCGTTGGCGGTCATGACCTGGCCGAGGACGACGAGCGGCGAGCTGAACGTCTCCGACAGCTGGATCTGGGTCGCCTCCCACGAGCCGACGAAGTTCGGCGTGGTCAGGTCGACCTGACGGGCCTCCATCTTGGTGCCGTCGGGGAGGGTCCACGCCCCTTCCTCGGCCACCAGGCAGTCGACGGTGTCGGCCACGGGGACGGTCAGGTCCCCGGGGTTCTGCAACCGGATCTCCATGCCGGTCGTCGTCAGGTTCTGCATCCGGACCACCACCGGCACGGTGTTGTTGACCCGCCGTGGGGTGCACACCGCGATCGGGCTGATGAACGATCCGGCGAACGTGATCGGGGTCCACGCGTCGGCGACGGTCGCCGTTGCCGTCTCCAGCCGGCCACCGGTGCTCGGCGGGGTGGGGTCGGGGGTCGGCACGACCCCGGGATCGGGCAGCCCGTCGCCCTCGGGCAGGTCCGGGTTGCCGCCGCCGCCGGACACCACCTGGTAGGGGGTGAACTCCGAGGTGTTGCCCATCGTGTCGATGGCGAGCATCGTGACCCGCCGGGCGCTGACCAGGTTGGCATCGGCGAAGGTGAAGCTGCCGGCGCCATCGGTGATCGCCGTGCCGAGGTACTGCTGACCCTGGGTGTCCGACGAGTTCTCGTCGGCCAGGTACACCTCGACCTCGCAGCCGGCGCACGCCGAGCCGGACACCTGCCCGACGACGAGCGAGCTGAAGACGGGGTGGTTGAGCAGGTCGTTCGTCCCGGAGTCGGTGTCGCCGGGATCGTTGGTGTTCTGGCCGGTCGGACGGATGTCGATGCCGAGCCCGTCGTTCTCGTAGAACGAGTTGCGGGAGATGCGGTTGTACAGCGACACCAGGTTGCCGTTGGCTCCGCCGCCGTTGTTGCTGTCGAGGTAGATGCCACCGTCGCGGTTGTGGGCGATGTGGTTGTTCTCGATGATGTCGTTCTGGCCGCGGACGACCATGCCCCAGTCGCGGTTGCCGGCGGGGTTGCCGTCGATGGTCAGGCCGACGTAGTTGTCGACGATCGTGTTGCGCTGGGTGTAGTTGTGCTTGTTCCACACGCCGTGGTCACGGCTGTTGGAGAGCACGTTGCCGATGATGTAGTTGTAGTGGGCGTCGTCCTTGAGGATCACGCCGAACTGGTTGTCGGTCTGGGTGTTGTACGAGGTGCCGTCGAGCGTGGTGCCCATGAGGTTGCCAAGGGCGTAGTTGTCGGTCGACTGGTGGGAGAAGTCGATGCCGGTGTAGTCCGAGCCGGAGAACACGTTCCGCTCGCCCTCGTTGAGCCCGCCGATCACGTTGAACGAGGCCCGCCACTGGACATCGATGCCACCGTTGTTGGCCAGCGACGACTGCCCATCGGGGGTCAGGCCGACGATGTTGTTCCACATGATGTTGCCGTCGGTGCCGCCCTGGTCCATCCGGACGCCCCAGCTGGCGTTGCCGGACAGGACGTTCCGGTCGGCCAGGGCCGGGGTGCCGATCACGTTGTACTTGGGCCCGGCGTTGAGGAAGATGCCCGAGCCCTCGCTGCCCCACCTGACCGGATGGTTGATGGTCGCACCGATGTCGGTGCCGATGATGTTGCCGACGATGTGGTTGCGCAGGGCGAAGTCCTCGTCGAGGTGGACCCCGAACGAGACGGTGTGGATGGACAGGCCGCGGATGACGTTCTCCGGCGAGGTGATGGTGAACGCCGCGAAGTCGGACGACCCGTAACCCTGGCCCTCGATCTCGATCCGGATGTCGGCCTGGAACTCGGTCGGGTGGGTGTTGGCGGCCGCTCCAGGCTGGGTGTAGCCGTCGATCGTGACCCCGCCCGTCATGTCGCTGATAACCGGCAACCGGTCGGTCAGCTCGATCAGGTGGGGGCCGGCACCGGGGATGTTGAACTCGATCCGGTTCGGGCCGACGTCGGCGTTGGACTGGTTGAGCGCGGCTCGGAGTGTGCAGACGCCGCCCGCGGTTGCGCAGATCCCGTCGTTCAGCTGCGCGTCGCTGTCGTCGCCGACCGAGTCGACCACGTGGGTGGTCTCCCCGACGCGAGACGGCCAGGTGTAGGGATCGAAGTCGAGCGTGGCCGACAGGGAGGCCATCGTGGCCGCCACGGCGGAGACCTGGACGGGGGCGGCGCGGCCAGGGGCCGACAGGCCGGCCCCTGGGCCGACCAGCGGTGCGCTGACGGCCAGATCGAGCTCGGGGAGGGGCTCCAGATCGTCGGAGGCGACCAGGGTGCGGATGTCGACGATGTCGATGCAGCCGTCGTCGTTGACGTCGTGGCGGGCCAGGCGGTCCCGGCCCGTGTCGGCGCACGGGTCACCGATGCTGCGTATCTCTCGCCAGGCCAGCACGGCCTCGGAGACGTCGGCGATGTCGAGCCGGCCGTCCAGGGTGTGGTCGAGCTCGTCGATCGATGCCGGGGCCACCCGGTCGACCGGGGCCAGGCTCCACGGGGCGGACCCGACCGGCGACGGCTCGCCGCCGCCGACCGTGACGGCGAGGGCGCCCGGCGAGCTCACGCTGCCGTCCGCTCCGACGAGCCGGATCTGGTCGATGGCGAGGCGGTGGGCGGCCTGCTCGCCGGTCGGCATGAACCGGATGCGCAGCTCGTCGATCGGGGCGGGGCCGCCGCTGCCCGGCTCGCAGGTGTTGGCCGAGCACGCGAGGGCGCCGACGCTGACGGTCGGACCCTGGTTGTTGATCAGGAGCTGGACGCCGCCGTCGACACGGTCGATCCCGGCGAATTCGAGCGCCTCGTCGTCGTGGGAGAGCACCGCCTCAAGGCCGACGACGTCGTCGCTCGTGGTCCGGACCGCGATCTCGATCGGCTGCCCGGGCTGCCAGTCGGCGGGCCCGTCCAGGCTGAGGCCGTCGGTCGAGGTGCCGGTCGGGACGAGGACCGGTTCGGCCAGCCCGTCCTCCTCGATCACCCGAGGCTCGGGCAGGTCGCCCTTGAGCACGGCGTCGAGCTCGGTCAGCGCCTCCTCACCCTCGGCCGACAGGCGCACGACGCCCTCGGCCGACGGTCCCGATCGGGGCTCGGCGACCACCGGGGCGACGGTCGGGGTCGGGTCGGCCGCATCCGCGCCGGTCTCCGGTGCGTCGTCGGCCACGGTCTCCGCTGCGTCGTCGGCCGAGGACGGCTCGCCGCCCGCCGGTGCCGGACTCGTCGATGTCGACGAGTCTGCCGATGCGTTCTCCGTCGTTGAGTCGCCCTCGCCGCCCGGCGCAGTCCCTACCAGGATCGTTGCTGCCACCGCCAGGGCCACAACGGCCACCAGCGCCCTGTGCAGGGTGGAAACAGCTCTCATGTCGCTCGCTCGCTCTCTACCCGTGTGAAATCGTCACCCTTCACGGCCCCGGCGAATCGCGGACGTGACCAACGTCTTTCAGTGTAGGCGGCTGTATGTCGGCGAAAGTGGTCGGAGGGTTGGACGACCTATGTACAGCCACACGAAGGGCCAGGCCGCCCAGGGGCGCAATCGGCGGTTCCGGGCCGGCCGACGGCCCGGTTGGGGCCCGATCAGCGCTCGACGAGGGAGAAATCGTCGAACGAGACGGCCACGCTCGTCGAGGCGGACGGCGCCATGGCCGACAGCGCGATGGAACCGGCACCGAGCCGGGGTTGGGCCCCGTCGGTGACCACGAGCGGCCAGGCCGGCCGACTGGTGCCGGCCTCCCAGGCTGCGGCCCGGAGCCGGACGCCGCCACCGGTGTCCTCGACGTCGAACTGGAACTCGAACGGCTCACCGGCGGACACCACCAGGCCGGGGACCTCGACGTTGGTGCCGAGTGGCTGCCACGAGCCCCCGGCCCGGCGGATGACCCGCATCGAGATCGTGCCGTTCGGCCGGATGCGCAACCTGGCCCGGTATTCGTTGCCTGGCGACTTGCGGGCCAGTGCGTAGACGTACGCGCTGCCGCCGCTCGGGAGGCGGTCGAGCTCGATGTCGAAGCGCAACGAGACGTCGTCGCCGTCGACCCCGGGCAGGTTGGCCCGCCGCTCGCCGGTTCCGCCGACGACGGCCATGTTGCCCCGACCACCGTCGACCGACATGGCCGAACGGGGCCAAACCTGCCAGCCTCCACCAGCGGCCGGGACCCCCCAGGAGCCGGTCGTCGTGCGGTTGAAGACGTCGGAGGCGAGCACCCCGACACTGGGGACGAGCCGGGCGAGGAAACCGTCGCGGCCACCGCCGTTGGTGTGGCCGTCGAACGCGCCTCGGGTGGTGCCGCCGACGTAGCGGTTGGCGCCGTCGGTGGTGATCGACGTCGGCTCGTCGACCGCAGCGGTGCCCAGCTGCTCGAGCCGACCGACGGTGCCGCCGCCGTCGAGCGACGCCAGGAACACGTCGTCGGCCCCGACGGCGCTCTGGCCCGGCATGGTGCCGGTCGTGCGGCCGATCAGGTGGGTGTCGAGTCGATCGGTTGCGATCGACTGGACCCGGTCGAAGAACGGGGTGGCGAGCATCGTGGTCCATTGCGCCGTGCCGTCCCGCCCGAGTGCCCGGACGTAGGCGTCGTAGACGCCGCCGAAGGTCGAGCCATCGAGTGCGTCCTCGGCCCGACCGGCCACCCGGATGCCGTCGTCGGTCACGGCGACGGCCAGGGCCCGATCGTCCCACGGCGACCCGAATTGCCAAGCCCACACGAGGTCGCCGGCCACCGTCATCCGGGCGACCAGCGCATCCCAGTGACCGAGGGCGGGCTGGCCGGCGAAGGAGCCCGCCGTCGTCCCCGACACGACCAGGTGGTCGCCGTCGGCCACGACGTCGGTGAAGAAATCGGGGTGGACCGTGCCGTACTGCCGGGTCCACAGCAGGTTCCCGGCCGGGGTGTAGGCGGCGATGAAGGCGTCCTGCGAGCCCGCGTTGACCTGCCCGGGGAAGGTGCCGTCGGTGTGACCGACCACGTAGACGACCCCGCGATGGGCCAGGACCTCGGTGGCGTTGTCGTTGCCCGTCGTGCCGAGCTGCCTGGTCCACCGGACCCGACCGCTGCGGTCGTAGGCCCGGACCAGGGCGTCGAAGGCGCCGGCGTGGGCTTGACCCGCGACCGGACCGTCGGTGGTTCCGACCGCGTAGGTCCCCCGGTGGTCGACGGCCACGTCGGCCAGGCTCTGATGAGTGGGCGAGCCGAACTGGTTGGTCCAGTGGACCGTCCCGTCGCTGCGGTAGCGGCGGACCAGCCCGTCGGACAGGCCGCGGTGGCGCCCGGCGACCACCTCACCCCAGCTGGCGCCGGCGGCGACCACGCCCTTGCCGTCCGCGGCCACGGCGTTCACCCGGTCGGCCTGATCGGTCCCGATCTGGTCGAGCCAGACCACCGATGGGCTCGAGGCCGGCTCGGCCAGGGACTCGGCGGGGGCCGGCGCCGCGTCGAGCGGCCCGGACGGCTCGATCTCCAGGATCTCGCCCCCCTCGGCGTCCGACAGCCTCGTGACCATCGAGGTGGTTGCGTCCGACCCGGCGCCGCCCGAGCGGGCGGCGGACGGCTGGGCCACGTCGTCGCCGACCGCATCGGTCGACGAGCCATCGGCCTGGCCGGCGGCATCGAACCTCGCCACCTCGTAGCCGTCGAGGGCGTGGGTCGTGCCGTCGAGGTCGATCGTGATCGGCTCCGGGCGCTGATTGATGACGACCGTGGCCGCGTCCGAGGCCAGGGCCAGCACCAGCGGATCCGACGTCGTCACGTCGTAGCGGGGCGTCCCGGGGGCGAACGACTCGTTGAAGAAGCGATAGGACCAGTACGTGGGGAGTCGCTGGCCCCCGCCGGCCACCTGGGTCGACGTGAACAGGTTCTCCTGGACCGTGCCCTGCGGTTGCGCCTGCTCGGGCTTCCACCCGACGGTGGCAACCGCACCGCCGTTCAGCTGGTGGTACAGCATCGACGCGATCCCGGCGGCCTGGAAGTGGACCGGTCCACCACGTTGGCCGACGACGTGCTGCTCGATGAACCACACCGGGAGGCCCGTCATGTCCCCGACCTGGCGGGCGACGGTGTCGAAGTTGGCGGTGAGGGCCATCGTCTCGGCCGGGCTGTACCGGCGGGTGTCGTGGTAGTCCTTGACCTTGCGGTCGATGGCGACGAAGTCGGCCCCGTTCCCGTGCTCGAGCCAGTACTCCAGTACCACCTCGTTGCGGCGGGTGACCGGCATCTGGGTGACCCAACCCCCGTTCGGGTTCGATCCGGTCGATTCGATCACCAGGTACGGCCCGCCGACCTGGATGGCCGGATCGACGGCCTTCAGGGCGTCGTGGACGGCGTTGTACATGTTGGTGTAGGCCACGTAGTCCCACTGGCCCGAACCGGCGTTCCAGAACCCCTTCATCTCGTTCCACACGACGAAGTGGCGGACGTCGGGGTAGCGCTCGGCGGCCCGGCGGGCCAGGTCGGCGAAGTCGGCGTAGTGGCGGGCCGTCGGGGGGCGGTTGGCGTAGGTCGTCGTCTCGGTGCCCAGCTCGGTCATCCAGTCGGGCGCACAGCACAGGGTGATGACCGGGGTCCCGCCGGTGTCACGCATCAGTTGGACCCGCCGGTCGAGCGACCCCCAGTCGTACACCCCGGGTGACGGGTTCGGGTTGAGGGTGCCCCATCCGTAGAGGTGCTGGTTCTGGATGTCGACGGCCTGGCTCAGCAGGGCCCGCCCCGAGGCGATGGCCGCTGCGTCGCCGTCGCGCTCCAGGCTCCGTTGGGTGTGGGTGTGGCCGACGACCATGTCGAACACCCCGGTCGGGGCGCCACGGTCGACCGAGACGGTCACCACGTCGAGAGCCGGTTGGGCGACGGCCTGGAGGGGCGAGGCCGGTGGTGGACCCGGCGGCGCCGACGTCGCCGTCGCCGCGCCGCCGCCGCCGGCGACGAGCGCGGCGACGAGCAGTGCGACCACGAGCGGGGTCTTGGCCAGGGCGGCATGCATCGGCGGGGGTTCTGCCTCGGTTCGGACGACAGAATCACACTACTCCGAGCGCCCCCGGTCGGCCGGGGACCCGTCGGCGTCAGGAGACCTCGAAGGCCCCGGAGTCTCGGGTGCCGATCGGTCCGTTGCCGGCCAGGTCGGTGCTCGACCGGGGCTGCGACGAGTCGGCCCGGTTGATGGCGGGTCCGCCGGCGGCCGGGCGCTGGCTGCCGTTGAGCTGCGGATTGGCCACGATCGAACCGTTGAACACCTCCGTCCCGGGATCGTAGAGGCGGTTCTGGCCCGCCACCTGGAGCCGGGTGGCGCCACCGGGGTGCCAGTACACGTTGTCGGCTTCGTCGAAGTTGGCGTCGGCGAACAGCGGCTTGTCGGCGCCGATGAGGATGTTGCCCCGCAGCCGCAGGATGTTGGCGTTGCAGCCCTCCCCACAGCTGATGGCGATCGACCCGGAGCCGGTGAGGTTCACCGTGTTGTGCTCGACGATCGTCCGCAGGACCGGCCCCCACACCGACCCCCCACCACGGGTGGTGATGAAGCGGGCGTCGACCATGTTCGAGCTGTGGAGGTTGAACTCGAAGCGGTTGTCGGCCGCCTTCTCCGAGGCCGAACCGCCGAGCTCGGAGAAGACCCGGTCGTTCGAGCGGTTGTGGTGGATGTCGTTGCGGGCGCCCTCGAAGATCTCGACCGAGTTGGAGTGGATGCGGCCGATGCCGTTGGCGCAGGGGGCCCGGTTGTTGGTGAACTGGTTGAACGACACGTTGTTGTCGTTGCTGCGGAGCAGGACGCCCCAGGCGCCGAGGTCGAGCGCCGGGTTGCCGCCCCAGACGTTCATGACGTCGTTGTTGCGCAGGACGTTGCCCTGCACGGTGATGGAGCTGCTGTTGGCGCTGATGTGGACGCCGGCGTTGGCCCGCTCCATCAGCGAGTCCGTGAGCAGGACGTTGTTGGCGCCCCCCGTGAAGTTCACGCCGTAGTAGTCGCCGAATGGCTGCACACAGCCGTTGGTGTTGCGGGTCTCGGACACGTTGAAGGTGACGTGGACGCCGGTGATCACCATGTGGGAGCCGGTGACCTTGATCCCCTGGTTGAGCCCGTCGACGATGCGGGGCCGGTCGCCGGACCCGTAGCCCCCGATCGTGATCGGGTTGCCCGAGGTGCCGTTCCAGCCGGCGTCGAGCCGCTGACCGCCGGACCAGGTACAGCCGCGCTTCAACAGCAGGCTGTCCCCGGGGCGCAGGGCGAGGTTGCTCGCCCGGGTGAGGGTCCGAACCGCGGTCTGGGCCGTGCGACCGTCGTTGCTGTCACGACCGGCGCCGCAGTCGACGTGGTACACGGCGCCGCCAGACGGCGTCGTCGTTGTCGTCGCTTCGCTCGTGGTCGTCGTCGGCCGGGTTGTCGTGGTCGTCGGCCGTGTGGTTGTGGTCGATTGGGTGGTGCCCGTGCCGTTCGATCCGGTGGTGCCCGTGCCGTTCGATCCGGTGGTGGTGCTGGTCGAGCTCGATCCGGTCGTGCTCGTGGTGCCGGACCGGGTCGTGGTGGTCTGGCCGGATCGGGTGGTGCTCGTCGTCTCCGATCGGGTGGTGCTCGACGTGCCGTCCGACCGACCGGCCAGGGTGGTCGAGCTGTTGCCGGCCTCGGTCGTGGAGCGCTCGGTCGTGCTCGAGCCGTCCTGGGCGGCGGCCGACGACGGCGATCCCTCCGGCCCGGCGGCGGTCGTCGACGAGCCGGGCTCCGTCTCGGCCACGGTCGACGATGCGCCCTCGGGCTCGCTGGTGGTCGCCTCGGCACCGTCGGTGGTGTCGGTCGTCTCGGCCACGGCTGCGAGCGCGTCGACGGCGTCGGGGGTCACCCGGAGCTCCACGCTCTCGAGGACGGCGTCGGACACCAGGGGGTCGGTGTCGGCCAGGTCGCCCCCGGCCTCGATGTTGACCTTCCCGTCGTCGTCGTCCGACAGCATCGGAGGAACGGCGAGCGCGGCGGCGAGCGCCAGAATCGACGTCGACAGGCCGATGCTTCGCTTGTCTGGAGTCATCGAGATTCTCCCGCCAGAGACTCGGCAAGGATAGATGAATCGCAACCCGATTGAAACGACTTCGAAGGGTCTCGCCGGCGGCGCCTCGATCGGCGCGCCGACTCCCTTCGGTCGCACCGGTCAGCGATCAAGGAGTGGTGCCGGGTTGGAGGCCGCCAGCTCGAGATAGCCGAGCGCCGGACCGGGGTCGCCGTCCGGTCGCCGGTTGGCCGTGAACACCGCCTGCTCGAGCCAATTGTGGACCCAGATCGCGGGCAGCGCATCCAGGTCGAGACCGGTCGATCGGAACGAGCGCTCGACGATGGCCCGGCTGGCCCGACCGGCCCAACGGCCCCGACGGGTCGACGGGGTGGCGAAGCCGGACACCGCCCGTTCGTCCGCCGCAGACCTGGCCCCGACGACGAGATGACGCCAGTAGGTGGCCAGGTAGAGCAGATCCGCCCCCGCCAGCCCGATCCGGTCCGCCGGGCGGGGTGGCTCGAGTTCCCAGTCGACGACCCCGAGCCGCTCGCCGATGATCAGGTTCCACGGCCCGAGGTCGTAGTGGCGGAAGGAGCGGGCCATCGACGTGCCATCGGCCCGCTCGGCCGCCCGCTCGGCCAGCAGCCGCACCTCGTCGAGGGGTCGGCCGGCGAAGGTCTCGAGCTCGGCCAGGGGCGAGCGGAGGAACTCCTCGGACTCCGACTCGGCCCACGTCCCGCTCCTGGCCGTCGCCCGGTCGGCCTCGACGAGCCAGGCCGCCGCTCTCTCCAGGGCCGCCTCGGCCCTCGCCCGCGGTGTCAACCGCCCGACGGCCTGGGCCATCGTCGGGCCATCGCAGTGTGACTCGCGCCCGCGCACGATGCCGGCGACCCGATCGAGGCCGAGGGCCCGGGGGACCGCCTCGGCCAGGTCGGGCGGGAGCTGCCGCCCGACCTGGCCGAGCGTCGCCTGCTCGTGCTCGGTCTCGGACTCGTAGCGCGGCCGGTTGGCCAGCTTCTCCACCCACTGCGGGCGCCCGTCGTCGCCGGTCATCAGCCGGACGACCCGGCTCCCCTCGTCGTGACCACTGGTGGTGACGACGACGTCGGTGACCGGCGGGGGCCACGGTCCGACGTCCGGCCCGGTGGTGACGGCCACGGTGCCGGGCAGGCGCCGCCCGACGCGGGCCACGACGGCGGCCATCGGTCGGCTGGCGGCGCCCAACCGGGGGCCGAGCCGCTGGTTCAACCACCACCTGATCGCCGGCCGGTGGTCGAGCGGGAGGTAGGTGCGGGGCCCGGACCGGGGGACGGGGAGGTAGTGGCGTCGGCGATGGCCATCCGGCAGCTCGTCGAGGCCGGACCCCCGCCGGTCGACCCACGCGATCCGGCGACTCGGACCGCCACGGGCGGGCTGGATCGCCTCGGTGGCGAGCGATCCGACGCGGCCCGTCGTGGCCACGATGTCGGCGGGACCCGTGGTGACCGCCCAGCCGTCGTCTTCCATCCAGGGCTCCGGTCGGCCGGGATCGAGCCGGATGGTCGGGGCGCGCTCCTCGTCCCACGGCACGAGGAAGCGCCAGTCGGCCCTCATCGGCCCTCGGGCTCGGAAGGGCGCCAGTTGGCCCGATCGGCGGCCACGGCACGAAGGAAGGCCCCGTCGTTGCGTCGATGGCGGACCAGGGCGCCGATCCAGGCCGCACCGATGGCCAGCAGGGCGAGGGGCCGGTACCAGTACCGGGATCCGTCCGGGCCGTGCACGGCGAAGTACCGGGCCCCGCTCCGGTAGAAGTACCGGGCCGTCGTGGCCGACCGATCGCCCGAGCTCGCACCGCCGACATGGTGGAACGTCGCGTCGGCGTCGAAGCGCGTCTCCCAGCCGGCCTCGGCCAGCCGTCGGCTGAGGTCGATCTCCTCGAAGTACAGGAAGTAGCCGTCGTCGAAGCAGCCGACGGCCCGCACGGCGTCGAGTCGCATCGCCATCACCGCTCCGAGGACCCACGGCACCACCCGGTCGCCCCGGTGATCGAACCGCCGGTGGCGATCGCCGAGCCCGAGTCGGTCGACGACGGGCCGCAGTCCCGCCTGGTCGACGAAGAACGAGGCCGGGGTCGGGAACTGGCGACAGCTCCGCTGCAGGCGCCCGCCGGCGTCGTGGAGGCGTGGGCCGACGACGGCGGCCGACGGGTTGGCGTCGAGGGTCGCCTCCAGGGCTGCGATCGCCCCGGGCGACGGTCTGGCGTCGGCGTTGAGGAGCAGGAGGTACGGCGTGGTGGCCGACCGCATCAACCGGTTGGCGCCGGCGCCGTACCCGAGGTTGCGGTCGCTCGCATCGAGGGCCACGTCGGGGAAGTCCTGGCGGACCATGTCGGCCGAGCCGTCGTCCGACGCGTTGTCGACCACGGCAACCGGGCCGGGGTGGTCGGCCAGCTCGGTCAGGCAGGCCCGGAGCAGCTCGCGTGTGCGGTAGCTGACGATGCCGACCGAGACCTTCGAGCCGTCAGCCATCCTCACCCTGATCGACCACGCCCATGCCCGCAGGGTAGCGGTTCACCGGTTGGGCCACGGCCGGGGTCTGGCCGGTCGGAGGCTGGCGACGGCCCGAGGAGCGGCTAGCTTTGCGCGCCCGTCGTTGGTGCTCGATCTGGCCGGCACCGAGGAGGAACGAGTGGTCGATGCGGGTCCTGGTCGTCGGAGCCGGAGGACAGCTGGGACGAGAGCTCCGTCGCGCCCCGTGGGACCCGGCGACGGCGGTGGTGACCCGTCGCTCGGCCGAGCTCGACATCACCGACCGCGACGCCGTCCTGGCCGACGTCGAGTCGATCGAGCCAGACGTCATCGTCAACGCCGCGGCCTACACCGCGGTCGATCGGGCCGAGGACGACGAGGCCAGGGCCCTCGCGGTCAACGGCACCGCCGTCGGCCACCTGGCCGTCGCCGCCGACCGGGCGCAGGCCCTGCTGGTCCAGGTGTCCACCGACTACGTCTTCGACGGTACCGCTGCCGGTTGGTACGTCGAGACCGACCCGACGGGTCCGGTGTCGGCCTATGGCCGCACGAAGCTGGCCGGCGAGCGGGCCGCAGCCGTCGCCGACCGCTGTGTGATCCTGCGAACCGCCTGGGTCTACGGTGCCCTCGGTTCGAACTTCGTGACCACGGTCCTGCGCCTGGCGGCCGAGCGCGATGAGCTCCGGATCGTCGCCGACCAGGTCGGGTGCCCGACCTCCGCCGCCGACCTGGCGGCGGCGATCGTCGCCCTGACCGGGTGGAGCGAGGGTGGGGCCCGGCCGACGCCGAGCCGGCTCTACCACGTGGCCTCGCCCGAGCCGGCGACCTGGCACGAGCTGGCCATCGCCGTCCTGGAGGCCTCCGGGGTCCCGTTCACCGGCGAGTGTCATGCCATCACCACCGCCGACTATCCAACCCGGGCAACGCGGCCGGCCAACAGTCGGCTCGACAGCGGGCGACTCGCCCGCGACCTCGCCATCGAGCTGCCCGGCTGGCGACGATCGCTGCGGGCCGTCGTGGCCGAGATCGAGCAGGGTCGGCGGTGAAGGCCGACCGGGATCGAGCAGGGTCGGCGGTGGGAGCCGACCGGGATCGAGCAGGGTCGGCGGTGGGAGCCGACCGGGATCGAATAGGGTCGGCGGTGACCGGCGACCCCCGCCCGCCGACCCGCAGCCGCTGCCGCCGGCCGGCCCCGCTCAGATCTCGCTGATCGCGACCGGGCGACCCTCGGCGTTGCTCCTCGTCGCCGCCTCGGCCAGCAGCAGCGCCTGCAGGCCATCGTCGCCGGTCGGTCTCGGCGGCCGACCGGCGAGCACGTCCGAGGCGAACGCCTCGATCTCGGCCCGATACGACGGCATGTACCGCTCGAGGAAGAAGTCCATCAACGGATCGCGGCGATACCCGCTGGCGCTGGCGACCTCGATCGTCGTCGCATGCATGTTGTCCGCCCTGGCCATCCCGCCCGAACCGTGGACCTCGATCCGCTGGTCGTAGCCGTACACCGCCCGCCGCGAGTTCGAGATCTGGGCGATCCGACCGCTGGCCGTCACCATCGTCACCGCCGCCGAGTCGACGTCGGGAACCTCCGCGATCGCCCGATCGACCAGCACCGAACCGACCGCGTGCACGGTGACCGGCGCCTCGCCGAGCAGGAACCGGGCCATGTCGAAGTCGTGGATCGTCATGTCCTTGAACAGCCCACCCGAGCGCTCCATGTACGAGACCGGCGGCGGACCCGGGTCGCGGGAGATGATCGTGACCATCTCGACGTCGCCGATCGCTCCCTCGTCGATCTGGCGGCGGACGGCGGCGAAGCTCGGATCGAACCGCCGGTTGAACCCGACCATCAGCGGGGTGCCGACCTCGGTCACGACCTCGAGGCAGGCCCGGACCCGCTCGACGTCGAGGTCGATCGGCTTCTCGCAGAAGACCGCCTTGCCGGCCAGGGCCGCGGCCTCGATCTGCTCGGCGTGGAGGTCGGTCGGCGTGGCGATCAGCACGGCGTCGACGTCGTCGGATGCGATCACCTCGTCGACCGAGCGCACCTCGCACTCGTGCCGCTCTGCCAGGTCGCGGGCGGGATCGGCGAAGGCGTCGGCCACCGCGACGAGCCGGGTTGCGTCGGTGGCGGCGATCGCCTCGGCGTGGACGGTCCCGATGCGACCGGCTCCGAGCAGTCCAATCGACAGGGTGGACATGGCGACCTCCTCACGACACGTCGGCGGCCCGGTGGCCGCCAGCCGCGCAGGCTACCGGCTGCGGACCGCCTCGGGGCCGGGGACTACGCTCGTCGGCCATGGACCACAGCTACCAGACGATCGGCGTGCCCGTCGCCGGTGGGACACTGGCCGCCGGGCGCTGGGGGAGCGGCCCGCCCGTGATCGCCTCGCACGGGATCACGGCCAACCATCGATCCTGGCAGCGGGTGGCCGAGCTGGTCGTCGAGCGGAGCGACGACACGGTCGGCCTGGTCGCCGTCGACCATCGGGGTCGGGCCGCCAGCGCCGGGTTGCCCGGGCCGTTCGGGATGGCCGCCCATGCCGACGACGTCCTGGCCGTCGCCGAGCACCTCACCGTCGACCGGGTCGTGCTCGCCGGTCACTCGATGGGGGGCTTCGTCGTCGCCGCTGCGGCCGAGCGCCACCCCGACCGGGTGGCGGCCCTGGTGCTGGTCGACGGTGGCGTGCCGTTCCCGCTGGAGATCCCCCCGGATGCCGACGTCGAGGCCGTCGTCCAGTCGGTGATCGGGCCGGCCCTCGATCGGCTCGACCAGCGCTGGCCTGACGAGGACGCCTACGTCGACTTCTTCCGGGCCCACCCGGCGTTCCGACCACCAAACAGGTGGACGGACGCCGTCGAGGCCTACGTGCGCTACGACGCCACCCCGACCGATGACGGCGAGATCCGCTCCAGTGTGGCCAAGGATGCGGTGCTCGTCGACGGCGGCGCCGCCATCGTCGACCCAGAGGGTGCGGCGGCGATCGAGCGCATCGGCAGTCCGACCCGGCTGCTGTGGGCCGAACGGGGCATCCTCGACCAGTCGCCGGGCCTCTACCAGGAGGCCCAGATCGACGAGGTGCGTGGCCGGCTCGACCACCTCGATGCCGAGCTCGTCACCGACACGAACCACTACACGATCGTCACCGACGACCCCGGCGCCACCGCCGTGGCCGACGCCATCATCGCCGCCGCCGGCCGCGCCGGTGGCGGCGACTGAGGGGTCCGGCCGCCGACGGTCGACGATCGCCGCGGCCTCGTCAGCGGACCAGAGCCAGCTGGCGGGCCGTGGCCACGAGCCTCCCCGCCTCGTCCCACAGGTCGGCGTCCTCGTCGACGAAGCTCCCGCCCATCACCCGGGTCCGGCAGCGGGAGCGAACCCAGCCGGGA
This sequence comes from Acidimicrobiales bacterium, assembly GCA_028285495.1. Lineage (GTDB taxonomy): Bacteria > Actinomycetota > Acidimicrobiia > Acidimicrobiales > SZUA-35 > JAHELU01. The sequence continues at coordinate 55,901 of JANQPB010000004.1, read as the reverse complement.
GCGGGGAGGGCGAAGAGGTGGGTGGTCAGCTGGACGGTCGGCACGTGCCCGATCTCGATGCCCTTGGCCTCGAAGATCGATGGCGGGAGCCCGTCGGAGAAAAGCAGGAGCGCGAGCGGGTCTGGCCGGCGGCCGTCGACGAACCGCATGAACCCGTCGAGCTCGGCCACGCCGGACGGCTGGCCGGTCTGGAAGCCGGTCTCCGGTCCCAGCCGGACCTCGACCCGATCGTGCAGCGACAGCCGCTCGCCGTTCGGCCGCGTGGGCTCGAGGTACGACGCCGGGTCGGCCCCGCCCGGCGCATCGGCGTCTGGTGCGAGGTGGACCGGGTCGTCGTCGACCAACGTGCCGAGGGTGACCGAGGCCCTGACCTCCTCGACGCCGTCCTGGATCAGGCCGACCTCGACCGTCGACTGCCGTCGGCCGGCCCGGACGACCCGGACCGACAGCTCGGCCCGGCCGAACGTCGGTGCCGCCAGATAGGTCGCCGACACCGAGAGCGGGTGTGGCTGAGGGACCGCCGTCCCGGCCGCCGCCGCCAGCATCGCCAGCAGATAGCCGCCGTGGGGCACACCGCGTATGTCCCAGCCCTCGGCGATCGTCGCCGCCAGCCGGCCCTCGCCGAGGGGCTGGAGCGCAATCGCCCGGTCGAAATCGATGTCGTCGATGGCAGCCACTTCGGTCATCGCCAACGAATCTAGCGGCGGGCCGGCGCAGCTCGACGAGCCGAGCCGCCGTGGCGCCGACGGTCAGCTGGTGACGACGTCGGTGGTCGGTGAGCCGTCGAGCGGGGTCACGATACAGACGATCTCCCGGTCGTTGCCGATCGACCACGAGTCGGCGGTCGGGCTGAGGAACGTCATGTGCCAATCGGGGTCGGTCAGGAAGTCACGGCCGGTGGCGGTCTGGAACTCCTCGAGGCACCGGGTCTGGGCCTCGTCGGACAGGGCGCTCTGGCCGGGGAACGGGGCGTCGTCGCCACCGGCCACCTCGACCAGCGCCAGCACCTCACCGTCGTGGGGCTCGGCACACGGGATCGCCTCCATCGTCTCGACCTCCTCGCCGACGATGCCGGCCGACGGCATCACCAGGCAGTCGCCCTCCTGGAGCCGGAACACGCCGACGTCCTCGTTCTCGACGATCTCGCCGGTCGTCTCGTCTCGGGTGGCGTCCTGCTCGCCGGCCGCCGCGCAGCCGGCTGCGGCCAGGACGACGATGGCGAGGTAGAGGTACCGGGTCATGGTTGGCCTGCTCCTGCTCGATGGGACGGGCCGCGCTCCGCGACCGCTTCACCTCACAGGGATCGGGTGGGCGCCGACCCTCCTTGAGCGTCCCGGCCGGAGCCGGGCCCGGTCACGGGCCGGTCTGGGAGTACAGCGACTGTCCCCAGGTGCCGTCGTAGACCACCTCGTCGAGCCCGATCCGGTCGAGCTTGGACGGGAAGTCCCGTGGCCGGTGGCCGACCGGGATGTGGGCCGCAGTGACGACACCGTCCGGGATGCCAAGCAGCTCCTTGACCTGCGGCTCGAACATCACGAGCAGCGTGGTCAGCGCGGCCCCGAGGCCGGCCTCCCGGCAGCCGAGCAGGAAGTTCTGGACCGCCGGGTAGATCGAGCCACCGCCGACGACCGACAGGCGATCGAGCTCGGTGTCGGTCGGGTGCACCCCCTCCAGGTGGGCGCAGGCCACGACGATGACCGGGATGTCCTGCAGGTGGTCGGCGAAGTGGTCGGCGTTGCTCAGCGTCTTCTCGGCCTTCTGGGCCTCGACCCCGACACCGATGACCCCTTCGCGGGCCTGGGCCAGGTAGCCCTTCCACGGCACCCGGTACCACTCGGCCAGCTGGTCCTTGGTCGCCTGGTCCCGGACGACGATGAAGCGGACCGGCTGGCGGTTGCCGCCCTGGGGCGCGAAGCGGGCGTAGTCGAAGGCGGTGCGCAGCTCCTCGTCGGTCACCGGCTGGTCGGTGTAGAAGCGCGACGTGACCGCCGTCCTGACGACGTCTCCCAGTTCCATGTGTGTACCCCCTGCTCGTCCGACTCCCCGAGCGGGACCGTAGTTGGCGCCGGCGCCGTCGGCGAGCCCGGCCCTCAGCCGGGCGGCAGCGTCAGCTCGCCCCGGATGGCCGCCGCAGCCTCGAGCGCAGCGTCGGGGTCGGTGCCGATCGGGGTCAGGTTCAGCACCCGGGCGCCGGCGTCGACGTAGGGCTGGAGCTGCTCGGCGATCTGCGCCGCCGTGCCGGACGGCGTGTACCGGGCGAAGGCCTCGAAGGGGATCCGGTAGAACGACTCCATCGCCGGCCCGACGTGACGGCGCCCGTCGTCGGGGTCGTCGCCGACCCCGACCCACAGCTGCAGGCCGTGACGCCAGGCCACGCCGGTTCGGCCGGCGGCCCCGGCCTCCCGCTCGGCCATGGCGACGGCCTCGGCGAAGCGGCGAGGCGAGCACCACGTGCCGAGCCAGCCGTCGCCGAGCCGACCGGCCCGACGCACCGCGGCGTTCGATCGACCGCCGACGACGAGGGGCACCGGGGGGTCGGGGCATGGTCGGATCCTGCCAGCGGTGAAGTGGTAGAACTCGCCGTCGCCGTCGACGGTCTCGCCGGCCAGCAGGCGCCGCACCAGGTCGATGGCCACGTCGGTCCGCCGCCCCCGGGTGGCCGGGTCGATCTCGCAGACCTCGATCTCGTGGCGGTCCTCGCCCCCGACCCCGACCCCGATCGTCACCCGGCCGGGGGCGGTCTCGGCCAGGCTGGCGATCTGGCGGGCCGCCACCATCGGGTGGCGGAGGGCGAGCAGGAAGACCCCGACCTCGACGGCCAGTCGGGGCTCGGTCGCCGCCATCGACGCCAGGTGGATCAGCCCGTCGGCCCCGTGGCCGCCGTGGAAGCTGACATGGTCGGCGCAGAACACGTGGTCGAACCCGGCGTCGGCGGCCGCGGCCAGCCGGGCGCGCCTGGCGTCGGCCGACAGCGACCAGAAATCGGGCGGCGTCGAGAAGCCGACCCGCAGACCCGATCCGCTCACCACACCGCCCCCGAGGCCTTGAGCGACAGGATCTCGTCGTCGTCGAACCCGAGCTCGCCGAGGACCTCGTCGGTGTGCTCGCCGAAGTCGCCGGCCCGGCCCCGAGCCCCTCGCCAGTCGTCGACCTCGAACGGTGCCGGCGGTCCGGTGAACCCGTCGTCGAAGTCGACCAGGTAGTCGTTCGATCGGATGTGGTCGTCGTCGGCGAGCTGGTCGACGGCATGGACCGGTGCGACCCAGATGTCGGCCTTGCGCAGCCGCTCCCACCAGTGGGCGGTCGTGCCGCCGGCGAGGTGGGCGGCGAACAGGGGCCGGAAGTCGTCGCGATGGTCGATCACCGTGAACAGATCCTCGAAGCGGGGATCGTCGAGCAGGTGCTCCAGCCCGACGGCCCTGGCGATGTCGGGCCACTGGTTGCGGCGGAGCGCGGCGACGGCGATCCAGCCGTCGGCCGTCGGGTAGGTGGTGAACAGCGGGTTGGTCGTCGACTCGGGCCGGAACCGCTCCATGCGGGTGCCGAGACTGGCGGCGAGACCGACCACCTGGGACTGGAGCCACAGCAGCGACTGGGTCTGCGAGGTGCCGACCACGCAGCCCCTCCCGGTCCTGGCCCGCTTGAGCAGCCCGGCCATCACCGCCGAGGCCATGTTGGTCCCGGTGAGGATGTCGCTCATCGAGCCGGGCGGGTAGTTGGGGGTCCCGTCCGGTGAGGTCGTGTCCATGAACCCGCCGAAGGCCATGCCGACCGTGTCCTGGCAGGGGTCGTCGGCCAGCGGGCCCCGCAGGCCGAAGCCGGCGCCCCGGCAGTAGATCAGCTGCGGGTTGACCCCGAACAGGGCATCGGGGTCGGCCCCGAGGCGGGCCAGCCCGTCGGTCCGCATGTTGGTGACGAAGGCATCGGCCCGCTCGATCATCCGGTGGAAGACCGGTCGCCCGGCCTCGGAGGCGATGTCGATCGACACCGCCCGCTTGTTGCGGTTGAGCGAGGCGAAGAGCCACTCCCGACCGCGATCGTCGAACTCGACGCCGAACACGCTGCGGAAGGTGCGCATCTGGTCGGCGTGGTCGACCCGCTCGATCTTGACGACGTCGGCCCCGAGGGCGGCCAGTGTCAGGCCGGCCACCGGCCCCTGCACGTACATCGACAGCTCGACGACCCGGATCCCGGCGAGTGGAGCCTCGCCGTCGCTCTCGTTGTCCACGTCGTCGTCCCCCTGTCCGCCCGTCGCACGGAGCCAGAGCGTCGCGCCCGGGGGCGGCCGGCCGCAAGGTCGCAGCGGGCGCGGCTGGGGCCGGACGACCGCGTCGTGCGCCGGTCGTCGAATTTTCCCGTCATCGGGCCCCAGGTAAGGTCGCGATCGGGGGAGAGCCGGCGACACGCCGCTCGAGCCGCCATCACGTGAGGCGAGTCCAAGGGGGAACCGCCATGGCCCTGGCCACCGACGACCACGTGGAGAGCGCGCCACGGGTGATCGACACCCCGATCATCTCGGCCGACTCCCACATCACCGAACCCGGGTGGACCTATGTCGACCACGTCGACCCGGCCTATCGCGACCGGGCGCCGTACCTCGTCGACGAGCCGCCGGACGGAGCGACGTTCCACGTGCCGGGGATGCGGGCCAAGATCCACATGGGCCTGCACTCGGCGGCCGGCCGGCAGTCGAGCAAGCTGGCGATGAAGGGCACGCCGTTCGACGGCCTCCACCGGGCCGGTTGGGACGCCGAGGCCAGGGTCGAGGCCCAGCGCCGGGACGGGCTCGATGGCGAGGTCATCTACCCGTCGGTCGGGATGCTGCTCTGCAACCACGACGACCTCGACCTGAAGAAGGCGCTCTTCGACGGCTACAACCGGTGGATCGCCGAGTACTGCGCCGTCGCCCCCGAACGGCTCTTCGGCCTCGGGCAGTCGGCGCTCCGCACCCAGGACGAGGGCATCGCGGACCTGGAGGCGATCGCCGCCGCCGGTCTGCGTGGGGTCATGTTGCCCGGTACCCCGGGCCCGGCCTACGACGACGGACCCGACTACGACGACCCGTCCTGGGACGACTTCTACGCCGCGGCCGACGAGCTTGGCCTGGTGCTGTCGTTCCACATCCTCACCGGGCGTGACTACCGGCCCCGTGGCCCGAAGCTGAACACGTTCATGTCGATCATCCGCGGCAACCAGGACCTGATCGGCACCTTCGTGTTCGGAGGCGTCTTCGATCGTCGGCCCGACCTCCGGATCGTCTGCGTCGAGGCCGACGCCGGCTGGGCCCCGCACTTCGCCTACCGGATGGACCACGCCTACAATCGGCACCGGACCTGGCTCGGCGGGGGAGGGCCCGAGCTGCAGCGCAAGCCGAGCGAGTACATGACCGACCACGTGAAGCTGACCTTCCAGGACGACTGGTCGGCCTTCCGCATGGCCGAGGCCGGCCTGATCGAGGCCAAGCAGCTGATGTGGGCCAACGACTTCCCCCACAGCGACTCGACCTGGCCCTACTCCCAGCACATGCTGGCCGAGCAGACGGCGGCGCTGCCACCCGACGACGTTGCCGCCATCCTCGGCGGCAACGCCATCGAGCTGTACCGGCTCAACGACGTCTTCCCCGCTGCGTGATCGGTCTGGCCCCGGCATGGCGACCTCCCCACCGACCGAGCCGCCACCGATCCCGTCGCCGCTGACCGAGTCGCAGCTCGCCGACTACCGGCGGGACGGCTTCCTGGTGCTCCGGGGTGCGATCGACGACGCCGACATCGTCCGGTGGGAGGAGGCGCTGGCCCGCAACCCGCCGCTCGACGGCACGCTCGACCCGGCGGCCCCGACCTGGCCCGAGCCCGGCCGCTACACCCTGGCCCTGAACGCGGCCAAGGACCCCGACCTCGCGGATCTGGCCCAGCACCCGACGATCACGGCGGCCGCGGCCGCCGCCCTCGGAGCCCCGCCCCGGCTGACGGCCTTCGTGCTCTACGACCGGACACCGGGCGGCGCCGGCATCCCGTCCCACAACGACTACAAGCGGTGGCGGCCCGTCGGCTCGTCGATGGACTGGCTGTTCACGATCGTGCCGTTCTGCGACTTCGACGCCGAGGCCGGCCGCCTCCTCGTCGCCCCCGGCTCCCATCACCTCGAACGGGTGACCGACGGTCCCGAGCGACCGCAGTGCGTGGCCCCGCCGGTGCGACCGGCCGAGGACGACTACGTCGACCCCGATCTGCGGCGGGGCGACCTGCTGGTGATGAACATGCATCTCTGGCACCGGGCCGACGGCAACCGGTCCGACCGCCACCGCATCGGGGCCTTCAACAAGTACGCCGCCGCCGATGCGCCACCGGCCACCGGCTACTTCCTGTTCGACGACGACGTCCATGCGGCCCTCGCCCCGGCGAATCGTGAGCTGTTGGCGGTGCACAGCGACCGCCCGGTCGCCACCACCCGGCTGCTCCTCATGCGGGGGCCGGACGACCACGAGTTCCTCGTCGTCGATGGCGAAGGCGACGAGTCGACCCCCGCCACCCTCCCCGGTGGACCGGCCGTGGTCGAGCGGGCCATCCCCGACTGGGACGTCGGCAACTACATCGCCTCGCTCGCCGCCTCGGTCCGGGATCGGGTTGCCATCGAGCTGCCGTGGGTGTCCTACGTCGGCGACTTCCCGGAGGGTGATCACCTCTGCCGGGTCTACGCCTACACCCTCACCGGGCAGGGCTTCCCGGTGCCGTACCGTGACGCCAGCTGGCTCGACCGGGCGGCCGTGGTCGAGCACGCCGATCGCCTGGCCGTCGACTGGGTGCCCGAGGCCATCGACCGGTGGCTCGACCCGACGGTGCTGCGGGGCAAGGGTCTGACCCAGGCTCAGAGCCGAGTCGATCAGTACGCCTACTGACCAGCGGGCGCTCGACCGGGGCCGGCGTGGCGCCAGGCGTGCCCGCCGACCCGGACGTCGCTCCGAGTGTTCAACGTTGGCCCTCGACGGCCGATCGGAGGCCCATGGACTCGTCGCCGATCGCAGCGTGGGGTGGGTCGCCGGCCGGTGCCATCGGTGATCCCGGCGCCGGCCTTGGCATCACCCCGCCACCGGAACTGGCCGAGCTGATGGCCCGGCGCGACGACGGTGAGCGGTTCCCGGCCGCAGACGAGCCCCTGCAGCTCGCTGGCGCAGCCCTCGAGGGCATCGACCTGTCCGGTCTCGACCTGAGCGGCGCCGACCTGTCGTACGCCGAGCTCATCAGTTGCACGCTCACCGGCGCCAGGCTGGTCCGGACCGATCTGACCGGCGCCCAGTTGCGCGACGTCGACCTGTCGGGGGCCGAGCTGCTCGGGGCCGAGCTGTCCGGGGCCGATCTGGCCAACACCAACATGACCAACGCCGCCCTGCTGGAGGCGACCGCCGCCGAGGCCGTGTTCTTCGGGGCTCGCTGCGACGGCGCCAGCTTCAACGGCGCCGACCTCTCCCAGGCCGAGTTCCGGGCGGCCGAGCTGATCGGGGCCAGCCTCGTCGACACCGTCCTGGTCGGCACCGACTTCTCCGCCTGTCGGATGAGCGGGGCCGACCTCGCCGGCGCCGACGTCGCCGGTGCCTCGTTCCGGGACGCCGACCTGCGCGGCGCCCGCCTCCGACACGTCGCCAACTACGGCGAGAGCGACTGGATCGCCGCCGACATCACCGACGCCGACTTCACCGGCGCCTGGAACGTGCGTCGCCACATCCAGGACGTCAACTACATCCACGAGTTCCGGTCCCAGTCGCGCTGGCACGAGGTCCTCTACCACCTCTGGTGGGCGACCTCCGACTGCGGGCGTTCGCTGTTGCGCTGGACCCTGTGGTCGACCCTGATCGCCCTCAGCTACGCCGCCCTCTACAACCTCGTCGACATCGAGTGGGGCGGTCACGACGGACCGCTCTCGCCCGTCTACTTCAGCATCGTGACCTTCACCACCCTCGGCTTCGGCGACGTGACGCCGACGTCGGCCCTCGGCGAGGTCCTGGTGATGTCGGAGGTGATCCTGGGCTACCTCAGCCTCGGCGGGATGATGAGCATCCTGTCGGACAAGATGGCGAGGCGGGCGGGGTAGCACGGGGCGGCCGCGGGCCGCCCCCGCCGCCAAACTGTGCGGCGGTCGACGCCGTGCCCGATACTGGGTCCCCACAGCGGAGGGGACCGGTCGACCGGCGGCCGGTCGACGAGTCGGGGGAAGACCCAGGGGAGATGACGAGGTGAACGCCACGCGGCTGACCTATGCGTTCGACGCCGATCGGTCCGACCTGGACGACCCGATCGCCGCCCTCGGCGGGAAGGGCGCCGGCCTGGCCGAGATGACCGCCCTCGAGCTCCCGGTCCCGCCCGGCTTCACCATCACCACCGAGGCCTGCCGCTCCTTCCTCGCCGGGGGCTGGGCCGACGACTTCGACCGGGCGATCGCCACCGAGCTGACCGCCCTCGAGGCCGCGACCGGCAAGTCCCTCGGATCACCGACGGCGCCTCTGCTGGTCAGTGTGCGATCGGGGGCCCAGGTCTCGATGCCGGGGATGATGGACACCGTCCTCAACCTGGGCATGAACCCGACCGTCGAGCACGCCATGGCCGCCCTCACCGGCGATCCGGCTTTCGCCGCCGACACCCGCCGCCGGGCCCTGCTCGGCTACGCCGAGATCGTGCTCGGTGCGCCCCGCGAGATCCTGGCCACGGCGGCGGGCACGGGGACGCCGGACGAGGTGGCCGGGGCCCTGCGGGCCGAGGGCTTCGACGTGCCGACCGATCCACGGACCCAGATCGCCCAGGCCGTCCGGGTCGTGTTCGAGAGCTGGAACGCACCGCGGGCCATCCGCTACCGCGAGGTCGAGGGGATCGACCACGAGATCGGCACGGCCGCAACGGTCCAGGCCATGGTCTTCGGCAACCTCGGCGACCGCTCGGGCACCGGCGTGGCGTTCACCCGCAACCCGACCAGCGGCGAGCCGGGCCTGATGGGCGACTTCCTGCTCCGGGCCCAGGGCGAGGACGTCGTCGCCGGCACCAGACTCACCGAGACCCTCGATGCTCTCGGCCGGCGCTGGCCCGACATCGCCGCCGAGCTCGATCGGATCGCCGAGCTGCTCGAGCGGCGCTACCGCGACATGGTCGACATCGAGTTCACCGTCGAGCGGGGGCGGCTGTGGCTGCTGCAGGCCAGGCGGGGCAAGCGCAGCCCGCTCGCGGCCTTCCGGGTCGCCATCGACATGGCCGAGGACCCGGCGTTCCCCGTCGACCACGCCGAGGCCGTCGAGCGCTGCCGCCGCTACCTCGACGACCCACCGACGATCGCCGACGAGTCCGACGCCGAGACCCTGCCGGTGGCGGCCACCGGCTTGGCGGCATCGCCTGGGCGGGGGAGCGGGGTCCTGGTGCTCGACCCCGACCGGGCGGTCGAGCTGAGCGATCAGGGGATCGACGTCGTCCTGGCCAGGCGGGAGACGTCCCCGGCCGACGTGCACGGCATGGCCGTGGCCAAGGGTCTCTTCACCACGCTCGGCGGCCTCGTCAGCCACGCCGCCCTGGTTGCCAGGGAGTGGGGGATCCCCGCCGTCGTCGGCGCAGCGGAGGCCGAGGTCGACGCCACCGGCGTCGAGACGCCGGCCGGGCACCTGGAGGCCGGCACCGTCGTGACGGTCGACGGCCATGCCGGGAGGCTGCTCATCGGCCGGGCGGCAACGGCCGGCACCGAGGCCCCGGAGGTGACCACGATCCGCAGCTGGGCGACCGAGCTCGACCTGCACCCCGAGGACTCGGCCGGGCCGGGGAGCGATGACCCGGCCGGAGCGGCCCGGACCGAGGCCGGGGCCGGCACCGGCGCCTCCACGCCAGACGACCTCGCCTTCCGGGCCCTGCACGCCCTGCGGATCAAGGGCATGGCCGGGGCCGAGGCGGTGGCCGCCCTCGCCGGCGTCAGCCCGGATCGGATCCGACCGGAGCTCGACGGGCTGGTCGAGCGGGGCCACGCCACCTTCATGGAGCCACGATCGATGTGGTTGCTCAGCGCCGAGGGCCGGGAGGGCCACGGCCCCGAGCTGGCCGCGGCGATCGACGGCCTCGACCTCGACGCCATCCCCTACGACGAGTTCCTCGCCATCAACGACGCCTTCAAGCAGCTGTGCACCGACTGGCAGCTCCGCGACGGCGAGCCGAACGATCACGCCGACGCCGACTACGACGCCGCCATCGTGGCCAGGCTCGGCGAGCTCGACGACCGGGCTCAGCCGGTCGTGGCCGCCGTCGGGGCCCTCGTTCCCTGGATGGCGGGCTACGGCGTGCGCCTCGGTTCGGCCAGGGCCCGAGTCGAGGCCGGCGACCCGAAGGGCCTCACCGGCGTGATGTGCGACAGCTACCACGACATCTGGATGGAGCTGCACGAGGACCTGATCCTGACCAAGGGCATCGACCGGGCCCAGGAGGGCAGCTTCTGATGACCACCACCGACGACCGGACGGCCTCCGACGCTGCGGACGGCGCGGACTTCCGGTTCAACCACCTGTTCGACGACGAGGCGATGGTCCGCTACCCGTTCGCATCCCGCCGATCGGCGGTGTTGGCAACGGGGGGCGTCGTCGCCACCAGTCAACCGCTGGCGGCGCAGGCCGGGCTCGGGGTGCTGGCCGATGGCGGCACGGCCGTCGATGCGGCCATCGCCACCGCCGCGGTCCTGACCGTCGTCGAGCCGTGCTCGAACGGGCTCGGCAGCGACGCCTTCGCCATCGTGTGGGCTGACGGCGAGCTGCACGGGCTCAACGGCTCGGGCCGGTGGCCGGCCGCGTCCTCGGCCGACGAGCTGCGGGCCGCCGGCCACGACGCCATGCCCCAGCGTGGCTGGACGCCGGTCACCGTCCCCGGCGCGGTCGACAGTTGGCACGAGCTGCACGGGCGGTTCGGTAGCCTGCCGATCGACCGCCTCCTCGCCCCGGCCATCCGCTATGCCGCCGACGGGCACCCGCTGTCGTCGGTCGTGGCCAGGCAGTGGAAGGCGTCCGCCGACTTCTTCGCCAGGGCCGCCCGAGACCTGCCGGAGCTGGCCGGCTGGGCCACCGTGTTCGCCCCAGACGGTCGGGCTCCCGGCGCCGGTGAGCTGTGGCGCTCGCCCGGCCACGCCCGCGGTCTCACCAGCCTGGCCCGCAACGGCCTGCGCGACTTCTACGAGGGCGAGGTCGCGACCGCCATCGCCCGCTATGCGGCCGAGACCGGGGGCCGGCTGACCGCCGGCGACCTGGCCGCCCACCGCGCCGAGTGGGTCGAACCGATCGGCGTCGACTACCGGGGCCATCGGGTCTGGGAGATCCCGCCGAACGGGCAGGGCATCGCCGCCCTCCTCGCCATCGGCATGCTGGACCGGACCGACCTCGCCGACCGCCCGCAGATCGACCCGGGGGCCTGGCACCTGCAGATCGAGGCCATGAAGCTGGCCTTCGCCGACTCGGACGCCTTCGTGGGCGACCAGCAGCGGGTCGACGTCCCGGTCGACGGCCTGCTCGATCCCGCGTACCTCGACCGGCGGGCGGCGCTGATCGGCGAGCGGGCCGGCCCGGCGCCGCGCGGCGAGCCCGTTCGGGGCGGCACGGTCTACCTCTGCGCCGCCGACGGGGAGGGGATGATGATCAGCTTCATCCAGTCCAACTACATGGGTTTCGGCAGCGGCGTCGTCGTGCCGTCACACGGCATCTCGCTCCAGAATCGGGGCGCCGGCTTCGTGCTCGATCCGGGCCACCCGAACGAGGCCGCCCCCGGTCGCCGCCCCCGCCACACGATCATCCCCGGCTTCCTCACCCGGGGTGACGGCACCCCGGTCGGGCCCTTCGGGGTCATGGGCGGCGAGATGCAGCCCCAGGGCCACGTGCAGGTCGTCTCGGCGATGATCGACCATGCCCGCAATCCGCAGGCCGCCCTCGACGGACCCCGGTGGCAGGTCGAGCGCGACGGACGGGTCCGCCTGGAGCCCCAGGTCCCGGACGAGATCGTCGACGGGCTCCGCGACCGGGGCCACGAGGTGACGGTCGAGGCCGGCCGCATGGCCTTCGGGCGCGGGCAGATCATCGTCCGGTCACCGGACGGGGTCTACGCCGCCGGCTCCGAGCCCCGGGCCGACGGCTGCGCAGTCGGGCTGTAGTCGGCTACCGGCGGGTCGGCTCGACGGCTGCGGTCAGACCACGCCGGCGGCCCGCAGCTCGGCGATGTCGTCGGCAGCGAACCCGAAGCCGATCAGGATCTCCTCGGCGTGCTCGCCCGGCTCGGGGCTCGGGCGGCGGATATCGCCGGGAACGCCGTCGATCGTGGTGGCGTTGCGGACGATCTCGATCGGGCCGGCGGTCGGGTGCTCGACCGGGGCGGCGACACCGAGATGGCGGACCTGGGGGTCGTCGAACGCCTGGGCCACGTCGTTCACGGGGCCGGCCGGGACCCCCTCGGCGTTGAGCGCCTCGACCCACTCGGCGGTTGTCCTGGTGGCCAGTGCGGCCTCGATCTGGGCGTTCAGGGCGTCGCGGTTGCGGCGGCGGGCGTCCGGCGTTGCGTAGCGCTCGTCGTCGACGAGGTCGGGGCGACCGATCACCTCGGTGAAGTCGACCCACAGCCGCCCCCAGGACGCGGCGACGTTGAGGTGGCCGTCGCTGGTGGGGTAGGTGCCCATCGGGGCGAGCGTCGGGTGGTTGTTGCCGGCCTGGGGCGGGAGATCCCGCTCGACCGTCCACCGGGCGGCCTGGAAGTCGAGCATCCCGAGCATCGATTCGAGCAGTGACGTGTGGACCCAGCGGCCCCTCCCGGTCGTCGCCCGCTCGTGCAGCGCGACCAGGATGCCGACGGCGAGCTGCAGGCCGGCGGTCACGTCGGAGATGGCCACCCCGGCCCGGACCGGGCCCCGGCCAGGGTGACCGGTCACGCTCATCATCCCGCCGAGCCCCTGGGCGATCTGGTCGACGCCGCCCCGCTCGGCGTAGGGGCCGGTCTGGCCGAACCCCGAGATCGAGCCCATGACCAGACGGGGATTGATGGCCGAGACCGTCTCCCAGTCGAACCCGAGGCGGTGCTTGACCGGGGTCCGCATGTTCTCGACCAGCACGTCTGCCTCACCGACCAGGCGATGGAGCACCTCACGACCCCGCTCCTGCTTGAGATCGAGGGTCAGGCTTCGCTTGTTTCGGTGCAGGTTGAGGTAGTCGGGTGACAGGTGACCGCCGGCTCGGGCCCCGGCCCCCGGCGGCTCGATCCGCACGACGTCGGCCCCCCAGTCGGCCAACTGGCGGACGGCCGTCGGCCCGGCCCGGGCGATCGTCAGGTCGAGGACGACCAGGTCGGCGAGCGGGAGGTCTGGCGCCGCAGGCATTGGCCGAGCGTAGCGGCGCCGTCGGCGGCGCTCGAAGGCGCCCGAGCGGACGGGTCAGGAGGCCCGGCCGGGGCCGGTCGCCCCGTCGCTCCCGCCCGCGGAGCCACCGGCCCCACCGGCGTCACCACCCCCGCCGCCGTTGCCCCCGCCCGCGCCGGCGTTGCCACCCCCGCCGGCGTTCCCCCCAGTGGCGGCCGTCGTGACGGTTCCCCCGCCGGTGGTGGTCGAGACCGTCGTCCCGGTCGATGCGGTCGTCGTCGGCCGGGTCGTGGTCGTCGACGCCTCGGTCGTCGTCGTGGCCGGCCTCGTCGTCGTGGTTCGGCGGGTCGTGGTTGTCGGCCTGGTCGTCGTCGTCCGGCGCGTGGTGGTCGTCCGCCTGGTCGTCGTGGTCCTGCGGGTGGTCGTCGGTTGGGGTCGGGTCGTCGTGGTCGGCCCGGTCGTCGCCGGGGTCGAGCTCGTCGAGCCGGTGCTGGGGATCGCCGCAACCGTGCTCGCCGTCGTGGTGATCTCGATGACCGGGACGGTCGTCGTCGGCTCGCAGCCGACCGCGGCCCCCGGCACCGGGCAGACCGTCGTCGCCGAGGAGCTGGAGCCGACGGTGGCCGAGGTCTCGACCGACGGGTCGACCGTCGGAAGGGGCAGCCCGGGCAGCGGGTCGGTCGTCGGGGCGTTGGCGGCCGCCGTGACGGACCGGGTGGCGATCGGGCGGTCGACCGACGGGCGCACGGTCGTCGGCGACGCCACCTCGCCGCGGTTGATCGCATCGTCGGCCCTGGTGTTCGGCTCGACCAGTTGAGCCACGGTCCGCCCCACGGCCGGGTCGACCTGCTCGTCGGCCGTGGCCACGGCCAATCCCGGGCCGGGATCGCCCCACGAGCGGGGGAAGGTGACCGCCCCGACGGTCAGGAGGACCGCAAGGGTCATGGCGGCGATCGCGGTCTGGCGCCGGTAGAGGAACTGGGCCCGCTCCCGGCTCGGCGTCCGCCGCCAGGCCGCCGGGGTCACGACGCTCGTCTGATGCCGGTCGACGGGGTCGAGTCGGATGCGCCTGGCGACGTCGCCGAGTCGCCCGTCCGCGGTCCCGTCCATCGCCGCTGTCTCAGCTGATGGTTCGGGCGCCGTCGGCGACCCCTCCCAGCCCTCGAGCCGGACGACCGGTACCTGCGCGTCGGGGTGCACCGGCGGCTCGGGACCGGTCGGCGTGTCATCGGCCAGGATGTGGACCCACCCCGTGCTCGTGAGCTCGGTCGTGTCGAACCGATCCGGCTCGGCGACGGGCCCGTCGTCGACGCCAGGCGCGACGGCGTCGATCCGCGACGGGAACAACGGCGGATGGGGCCCCGAACCGGCCGTCGGCTCGGTCGGGTTGGCGTCAGGCGACGGCGGTACGTCTGACATATCGCCGCGAGGATCGCGCGCGAATCCGGGTTTGGCCAGCAATTCCTGGTGACCGCTGGAGCCCGTCGGAGCCGGCTCGTCGTGGGCCCGTCTTGATGCTGCTGGAGCCGGCCCGGGCCGCATCCAGCTCCGGTCTGGGCCGAACGGCCTACGTCGGAGCCGAGGCCGAGGGCAGGTCTGTTCTACCTCCGAGCGCCTCGCTGCGGTGTCGTGGAATCGGCGGCGCCGGTCGGAGGACCGGCGGGAGAGGCGGCACGGCGGATGGCGGGTGGAGCAGCGACGAGGACGACCGTGTCCGCCGCCGCGGCCGGCCTCGCCCTGGTCGTGGCCATCGGACTGGCCCGCCTGCTGGCCGCGCTGTCCGGTGGGGATCCGGTCGCCGTCGCCCGCCCGCTGACCGAGTCGGTCGGGCGGTCGGCCGTCCCGGTCGGGTCCTCGACCGAGTCGTCGCCGCCGCTGTGGGCCCGGGTCCAGTTGGGCCCGACTTGGCCGAGGGCTGCCGTAGCGCCGGTCGATCCCGGCTGCCGGACCGTCGACCACGGGGCCGCCGCCGCCCGGCTCCGGACCCAGATCGTCGAGCGGGCCTACTGCGACCTGCTCGGCCGTGCCCCCGACCCAGACGGAGCCGCCTACTGGTCCGATCAGCTGGCCCTGGGGCTGGCCCCCGCCGAGCTCGTGGTGCAGCTGGCCAGCTCGGGTGAGTACCGGGCCGCCCGACCTCATCGCCGGGATCCGGGCTGGACGCCGTTCGCCGCCCTCGTCGCCCTCGACCCGAACCCCGGCATCGCCGGTCCGGGCCGCCCGACCCCACCGGTCGACGTCGATGCGCTCACCGCCGCAGCGTTCGCGACCTGGGTCGGGGAGCGGGTGCCGGCGGCGGCGGCGATCACCCCGGCGCTGATCCACGCCGAGATCGTCGCCGACGGGCAGCGGATCAACGTCGTCTACGCCCATCGCTCGGCCACCGCGCCGCCTCGGGTCAGCCCGGGCGATCGGGGTCGGGCCGCCGTCGGCGCGTGGGCGGCCGAGATCGGTGCCGACGCCGCCATCAACGGCAACTGGTACGCCCCGTGGGACGGTCCAGCCGTCGCCGGCGGGAGGATCTACGGCGGCTCCGATCACGGCTACACGGCCCTGTTCGGCTTCACCGCTGACGGCGAGGTCATCGTCGAGCACCACCGCGAGATCAACGACGGGGTCGATCCCCGCATCGTCGAGGGGATCTCCGGGCACCCGACGCTGATGCACCGGGGCGAGCGCACCACCGACTTCGGCGGCGATCCGACGTTCCTCAACCGCCATCCCCGCACCGCCATCGGCCTCGACGCCAGCGGCGACGTGCTCATCCTCGTGACCGTCGACGGCCGCCGCCGCGACGCGAGGGGCATGACCGGCGACGAGACCGCCAGGCTGCTCGAGCAGCTCGGCGCGAGTGAGGCGGTCATGCTCGACGGGGGCGGCTCGACCACGATGTGGATCGCCGGTCGCGGCGTGGTCAATCGACCATCGGACGGCTCGCCCCGGGCCGTCGGCAACCAGCTGGCCGTGTTCGGCTCCTGAGGGTGCCGTGCCGGCCTCGCCGGCGGCGCTGGCCCGGCCAGACGACCAGAAGTTACCGGCGCGTAACCCTTCGGTGAACACCGGTGTCTAAGCCGGTATGGACACGATCGTGAGCCGAATCGAGTACGCGGCCAAGAGCGATGCCAACGTGACGTTCGTCACCGGCGACGAGCCGATGACCAAGAGCTGGGCTCAGCTGCACGAGGAGGCGAAGGCGGTGGCGACCCGCCTCCAGGACCAGGGCATCCGCCGTGGCGACCACGTTGCCGTGCTCGGCCCGACCACGCCCGATCTGGTGACCGCCTTCCAGGCCGTCTGGCTGTCGGGCGCCACCCTCGTGGTGCTGCCGCTGCCGATGCGGCTTGCCTCGCTGGACGAGTTCACCGCCGCCACCCGCCAGCGGATCGCCAGCGCCGACTGCAAGGCCGTGATCGTCGACGCCGACCTCCTGCCGTTCGTCGAGGCCGGCCCCGACGACCCACCCCTGCTGTCGCTGACCGAGCTGACCGCGCCGGAGGCGATGGACCCCGACCGGTTCATCCGCCCCGACTACGAGGCCGACGATCTCCTCGTGCTGCAGTTCACGTCCGGGTCGACCTCGGAGCCGAAGGGCGTGATGCTGCCGAACCGGGTCGTGGCCGCGAACCTCGATGCGATCATGGAGGCGGCCGAGGTCGACCTCGACACCGACGTCATGGTCTCGTGGCTCCCGCTCTACCACGACATGGGTCTCGTCGGCTTCTGCATCCTGCCGATGGCGATGGGCATCGACCTCGTGCTCGGGGCCCCCCAGGACTTCCTGGCGTCACCGGGCCGCTGGATGGAGTGGATCTCCACCTACAGGGGCACGGCCACCGCCGGCCCGAACTTCAGCTGGGTGCTGGCCGGCCGGGCCCTGCGGCGATCCAAGACCGAGCTCGACCTGTCGTCGCTACGGATCGGCCTCAACGGAGCCGAGCCGGTCGACCCGGCGTCGGTCCGCGACTTCATCGAGGCCGGCGCCCGCCATGGCATGCGGCCCGGGGCCGTCTTCCCGGCCTTCGGGATGGCTGAGGTCGCGATCGCCGGGTCGTTCCCCGAGCCGATGACCGGGCTGGTCACCGACCGGGTCGACGCCACCGTGCTCGAGTACCAGCAGCGGGCCGAACCGGTCCCGGCCGAGGCCGAGGGGGCCAGGGAGATCGTGCTCCTCGGCCGTCCCGTCCCCGGGCTCGAGTTCCGCATCATCGACCCCGGCTCGGGCCGCGAGATGGGTGAGCGAGAGGTCGGCGAGCTCCAGATCCGGGGCACGTCGGTGACCACCGGCTACTACCGGCGCGACGACGTCAACGCCGAGCTGTTCGACGGCGAGTGGCTCCGCACCGGTGACCTGGCCTACCTGGTCGACGGCCAGCTGGCGATGTGTGGCCGGATCAAGGACCTGATCATCGTCGGCGGTCGCAACGTGTACCCCCAGGACATCGAACGGGTCGTCGGCACGATCGACGGGGTGCGGGCCGGCAACGTCATCGCCTTCGGCGAAGCCGGCCGCAACGGCAAGGAGCACGTCGTCGTCGTGGCCGAGACCAGGGCCGACGACGACTTCGACGACCTCCGCACCCGGATCAACGAGCGCTCGGTCGAGGCGATCGGCGTGCCTTGCCGCGAGGTGGTCCTCGTGCGGCCGAGCACGCTGCCGAAGACCAGCTCGGGCAAGCTGCAGCGGGCCCTGTGCCGGCGCCAGTACAGCGAAGGCGAGCTCGAGACCGTCAGCTGATCAGCGGTCGGACTCGGCCGTCGCCTCCACCGTCGACGCCTCGGACGGTTCGGCCCCGGCGGTCTCACCCGGCCTCGTCTCGACGCGGTCGGCCAGCCCGCCGTCGGCCGGATCGGTCGCTGCGGTCGTCGCCTCGGGTTCGTCGTGTTCGTCCCCGTCGCCGTCGTCATCGCCGCCGACCAGGCCGACCAGCAACTCGTTCTGCGGCGTGACCGGCAGCGAGATCAGCGGACCGGCCCACCTGGTCGCCGGGTCGATGTCGATCAGCAGCGCCTTGACCAGCAGCGTCATCGGCACGGCGAGGAGGGCCCCGAGCGGCCCGAGCACCCAGCCCCAGAAGATGAGCGACAGGAATGTCAGCGTGGCCGACAGCCCGACGGCGTCGCCGACGAACTTCGGTTGGATGACGCTCTGCATCACGAAGTTGATGACCGCATACGACCCGATCACCCACAGCGCCGTCCGCCAGCCGCCCTCGAAATAGGCGATGAGGGCCGGCGGGACGAGACCGATCACGAAGCCGACGTTGGGGATGTAGTTCGTGATCAGCGACAGGAGGCCCCAGACGAGGGCGAGCGGGACGCCGAGGATCATCAGCGCCACCACGTCGAAGGCGGCGACGACCAGGCCGAACACCGTCGAGACGACGAAGTACCGCCTGGTCTGGCTGGCGAACTGGCGCATCGCCCTGGCCACGTCCGGCCGCTCGCTGGTGACCGCATCGAGGTTGCCCTCGAACCGGGCCGTGTCGAGGACCATGAACAGCATGGTGATGACGAGCAGGCTGATGGCGCTGGTCAGCCCGAGCAGGCTCGACAGGGCCGACGAGATCTGACCGGCCACCGCCCCGAAGTCGAGGTTGCCGACCGCGGACTCGAGGTCTGCGCCCGTGACGCCGAGCTCGTCGAGCAGGTCGGCGACGCTGTCCTGGATCTCGCCCATCTCGTTGGCGTAACGCTCCGAGGTGAGCAGGCCGACCAGTTCGGCCGTCGCCCACACCAGCGAGGCCAGGATGGCCACCAGCACGCCGAACGAGGCGGCCAGCAGCCCGAGCATCGCCAGCCAGCCGGGAGCCCCGAGCCGTCGCAGCATCCGGCTGACCGGGCTGACGACGACCACGATGACGAGGGCGAGCACGATCGGGCCGACCGAGGCCGAGAAGGCCCGGATCCCGGCGACCACGATCATCGCGGCCGCAATCGTGACCAGGACCTGATAGCCCCGCGGGAACGGTGCCGGATCGGCAGGCCTGCCCTCGGCGGCCGCGGTGGTGGGCGAGTCGGTCAATGTCGGAGCGGGGTCACGCCGCCTTGAGGTCGGCCATGACCTTGCGCCAACGCTCGGGGTCGGACTGGTACGGGGCGTAGAAGCTGAGGCGCTGGACGCAGTCGCCGAACCGTCGGTGGATCTCCGGGGCGACGGCCTCCGGCTCGCCGACGACGGCGAACGTGTTCAGGATCTCCTCGTCGATCAGCTCGCCCATCTCGGCCCACTGGCCCTGCTTGGACAGCTTGTTCAGCTCCTCCTGCATGCCGCCCCAGCCGTGCAGGTCGAGCACGGGCCGGTAGGCCGGCGTCGACCCGTAGAAGGCGATCTGTTGCCTGGTGCCGGCGGCGGCCTTCGCCATCTCACCCTCGTCGTTGCCGGTGACCACGAACGACGGCCCGACGATCTCGAACCCGTCCATGGTCTTGCCGGCCTTGGCCCGACCCCGCTCCAGGGCCGGGATGGTCACCTCCCGCAGGAACCTCTCGGTGGTGAAGCCGTGGCAGATGAAGCCGTCGCAGACCTCGCCCGCCACCTCGGTCATCAGCGGGCCGACGCCGGCGAGGAAGATCTTGGGATCGCCGTTCGGGTTCGGGCCCGGGTCGAAGAAGGGCGTCATCAGCGTGTGGGTGTAGAAGTCGCCCCGGAAGTCGAGCTTGGTGCCGTTGTTCCAGCAGTCCCAGATCGCCCGGATCGCCAGCACCATCTCCCGCATCCTGGCTGCCGGCTTCGACCACTCCATCGAGAACCGCTTGGTGATGTGGGGCTTGATCTGGGAGCCGAGACCGAGGACGAACCGGCCGGAATAGGCCTGCAGGTCGTAGGCGGTGTTGGCCAGCGTCATGGGCGAGCGGGCGAAGGCGACGGCGATCGACGTGCCGAGCTCGATCGACTCGGTGTGCTCGGCCGCCAGGAGCAGCGGCAGGAAGGGGTCATGGCTCGTCTCGGCCGTCCAGAGGCCGTCGTAGCCGGCGGCCTCCTGGGCCCTTGCGATCTCGCCCGCCCTGGCCAGGTCGTTGCTCCCGACCCCGAATCCACCGTCAACCTTCACCGGCCGTCTCCTCTGCTCGCTGGCTGGTACCTGTGCTCCGGCTCGTCCGTCCGGGCGCTCGCCGCCCTGGTCGACCAGCCCCGGCTCGGGGAGCGCCACCGTCGGGTGACCGCTAGCGTGAGTGGCGATGATCATAGATGTCACCGACGCCACGTTCGAGGCCGACGTCCTGCAGCGTTCGATGACCACGCCGGTCGTGGTCGATCTCTGGGCCGACTGGTGCGGGCCGTGCAAGACGCTCACCCCGATCCTCGAGAAGGTGGTCGGGGAGACCAACGGCAAGGTCGCGCTGGCCAAGGTCGACGTCGACGCCAACCCCCAGGTCTCCCAGGCGTTCCGGGTGCAGTCGATCCCGGCGGTGTTCGCCCTCGATCAGGGGCAGGTCGTCGCCAACTTCCTCGGCGCCCAGCCCGAGGCCCAGGTCCGGGCCTTCGTCGGCGAGTTGCTCGGCGGTGCGGCGGCCGACGAGGTGTCGGCGCTCGTGGCCAAGGGCGACGAGGAGTCGCTTCGCCAGGCCACCGAGCTCGATCCGTCCTCCAAGGTCGCTCGGGCGTTGCTGGCCCGGCTGCTGATGGAGCAGGAGCGCATCCCCGAGGCCGTCGAGGTGCTCGAGGCCGCGCCGGAGCCCGATCCCGAGATCGAGGCGATGCTCGAGGTCGTCCGGTCGGCCGCAGTGCCGCCCTCTCGCCATGCCGAGATCGAGCAGCGGCTCGACCAGCTGCTGCCGATGGTGAAGGGCGACGACGACGCCCGGGCGGAGTACGTGACCCTGCTCGACGAGCTGGCGGCCGGCGACCCGGCGGCCACCGCCGGCTGGCGCAAGAAGCTCTCGACCCAGCTGTTCTGACGGCGTCGGCCGATCACCGGGCGCACCGGGCTCGAACGCCGGTAGCGTAGGCCGTCGACCGGTCGTCGTCCGTCGGCGGCGCCCGCTTCCTTCCCCCACGAGTCGTCTCCTTCGACGCGACGGGGGAACCGGGTGCAACCAGAGCCGTACGACGAACCCATGGGGCTGGGTGACCGCCTCGACGACCTGCTGCTCCGGCTCGAGGCCTGGGCCGTTGCCCGCAAGCCGATGGTGGCGGCGATCGCCGTCCTCTCCGTCGCCGCAGCCGTGACCGCCGCGGTCATGGCCGGCGGCGACGAGGCACCGGTCGAGAACGCGATCCCCCTGGCCACGGCCGGGCCAACGGGGTCCGACCCGCAACCGGTGTCGTCGCTGGTGCCACCGGCCGCCGAGGAGCCGGCGGCCGCCCCGTCCAGTGACCCGGCCGGCCGGACGACCGCCGAACCGGCCGACCTGGTGGTGCACGTGATCGGGGCGGTCCGACGGCCGGGTCTGGTGACCGTCGAGGCCGGGGCCCGGGTCGACGAGGCCGTCCGAGCCGCCGGCGGACCGACGGCGGAGGCCGACATCGACCGGTTGAACCTGGCCAGCCCCGTGGTCGACGGCATGCAGATCCGGGTCCCGACGGTCGACGATGCCGCGGATCCCGGCGCCGCGGCGGTCGATGATCCGCTGATCCGCTGGCCCCAGGCGACCGCGCCGCCGACCGGTTCGACCGAGGCCGCGGGGCCCGGAGGTGGGCCGCCGGCCCAGCCGGTCGACCTCAACCGGGCGACCGAGGCCCAGCTGGAGGGGTTGCCCGGCATCGGTCCCGCACTGGCCGCCGCGATCGTCCGGTGGCGGGTCGAGCACGGGCCCTTCGCCACCGTCGACGAGCTGGAGGCCGTCCCCGGGATCGGGCCGGCCAAGCTGGCCGCGCTCCGCGACCGGGCGATCGTGCGATGACGGGCCCGCCGGTCCTCGCTCCGGCCGGCGGTCACCCGTCGCCGACCACGGCGCACCGGGCCGACGACGGGGCGCCCGAAGGTCTCGCACGTCCCGGAGCTCCCGCAGGTCGCCGAGGTCTCGACGGTGACGTGTTGGCGGTGGCGGTGGCCGCGGGGGCCTGGGTCGCGGCGTCGCTGGCGCCGGCGTCGGCCCGTCCCTGGCCGGTCGCCGTCGTCGGCGCCACCGTCGCCATCGTCGGGTGGCGGCTGGCCGGCGGCCGGCGCGGCCGGGTGGCGCCGGCCGTGCTCCTCCTCGTCGGGATCGCGGTGGTCGCCGGCCACCGGGGGGCCGCCGTCGACGGCGGCTATCGACCGCTGGCGCCGGGCGAGCTGCCCAGCCCCGTCGTCGTGCTCGGCGACGCCGAGCCCGTCGGGGTCGCCGGGTGGCGGGTGGAGGTCCGACTGCCGGACGGCGCCCGGGTGGAGGCGACGGCGTTCGGTTCGGCCGGCCACGAGCTGTCGCAGGCCGCCATCGGGTCGGTCGTCGCCGTCGACGGCCGACTGCGGCCCGTCGGCGACCGGCCCTGGCTCCGCATCCGACACATCGAGGGGCGTGCCACCGTCACCGCCGTCGCTCCGGCCGCCGGTCCTCCGATGTGGCGGGTGGCGGTCGAGGCGGTCCGCCAGCGGGTGGCGGCGGGGGCCGATGCGCTCAGCCCCCGGTCGGCCGCCCTCTACCGGGGCCTGGTGCTCGGCGACGACCGGTTCCAACCCCCGGGCCAGGTGCTGCGGTTCCGGCTCGCCGGCCTCTCGCACCTCCTCGCCGTGTCCGGGCAGAACGTGGCCTTCGTGCTGGTGGCCCTGGCCCCGCTGCTCCGTCGGCTCGGTCCGCGATCACAGCTGCCGGCGGTCGTCGGCGTCCTGGTCGTGTTCGCCCTGGTGACCCGGCTGGAGCCGTCGGTCCTACGGGCGGTGACGGCGGCCGGTCTGTCGGCGTGGGCGGTCGCAACCGGCCGAGCCCGCTCCGGCGTCGGCGTGCTCGCCGCCGCCGTGCTCGCCCTGGTCCTGATCGACCCGTTCCTCGTCGACGCCATCGGCTTCCAGCTCTCGGTGGCCGCCTCGGCCGGGATCCTCGTGCTCTCACCGACGCTCGACCGCCGGCTCCGGGGGCCGGCCTGGCTCGTGGCTCCGCTGGCCACCAGCGTCTCGGCCCAGTTGGCCGTCGCACCGCTGCTGGCCCACCACTTCGGTCCGGTTTCGGTGGTCGCCGTCCCCGCCAACCTCGCCGCCGGCTGGGCTGCGGCGGCGGTCATGGTCTGGGGCCTCACGGCCGGCACCGTGGCCGGGGTGGTCCCGGATGCGGCGGCACCGGTCGTGCAGCTGCCGATCCGCGCCGTCCTCGGCTGGCTCGAGCTCGTCGCCGCCATCGGGGCCCGGCTGCCGGCGCCTCGGCCCGACCTCGGCGCCGTCGTCGCCCTGCTCGTCGCCTGGCTCGTCGTGCGCCGGGCCGACGCTCGCTGGCCTCGCCTGGCGGTGCTGCTCGCCGGCGCCGTCCTGTTGGTGGCCACCGTCCCACAGCCGGCCCCGGATCCCGGTTCCTGCGGCCCGGGGATCACCTGGTACCCGGCCGCCGGCGGACGGTCGGTGCTCCAGCTCGGCGCCGACGCCACCATCGACGGCGTCGAGGACTGCCGTCGGGCCGGTATCCGCTCGGTCGATGTGCTCATCGTCACCGCCGGCGACCGGTCGACCGGCCGGTTGGCCACGGCGCTCGCCGAGATCGTGGCCGTCGACGAGACATGGGCCCCGCCGTTCCATGCGGTGCCCGGGGCCAGGCGTCGCCTCGAGCCGGCCGACGTGCGTACCGCCGGCGGCCGCCTCACCGCCGGTCCCGAGTCGGGTGGCGACCGGCTTGCCGTCACGTTCGCCGTCGCCCCCTCGCCGTGAGCGGGCCGACGGCTTTGGCCGTTCCGTGCGCTAGGTTCACTCGTGGTGTTCCTCGACCTCGGCGATCAGCGCTTCGACATCACCAACCGGGCCCTGGTCATGGGGATCCTGAACCGCACGCCCGACAGCTTCTACGACGCCGGGCAGTACTGGGACTTCGA
Organism: Acidimicrobiales bacterium; assembly: GCA_028285495.1. Classification (GTDB taxonomy): domain Bacteria; phylum Actinomycetota; class Acidimicrobiia; order Acidimicrobiales; family SZUA-35; genus JAHELU01. The sequence continues at coordinate 31,633 of JANQPB010000004.1, read as the reverse complement.
CGACTTCCTGGCCAAGGCCGAGAAGCTGGTCGGCGATGGTGCCGACTTCCTCGACGTCGGCGGCGTCAAGGCCGGCCCGGGCGACGACGTCAGCCTCGACGAGGAGCTCGAGCGGGTGGTGCCGGCCATCGAGGCCCTCCGCAGCCGGTTCGACCTGCCACTGTCGATCGACACCTGGCGGGCCGAGGTCCTCCGGCAGTGCATCGAGGTCGGGGCCACGATCGGCAACGACATCAGCGGGTTCGCCGACCCCGACTACCTCCCGGTGGCCGCCGCCGGCGACGCTTCGGTCATCGCCACCCACATCCGGCTGGCCCCACGGGTGCCCGATCCCGAGCCGGTGTACGACGACCTCGTCGGCGACGTGCGGGAGTTCCTCCGGGCACGGGCCGAACAGGCGCTGGCCGCCGGCATCCCCCGGGAGCGGATCGTGGTCGACGCCGGGCTCGACCTCGGCAAGACCAGGCGGATGTCCTGGGAGCTGCTGCATCGCTCCGACGAGCTGGCCACGCTCGGCTTCCCGCTGCTGTTGTCGGCGTCCAACAAGCGGTTCCTGTTCGAGTTGCTGGAGACCGAGCGCCACGACATCGCCTCGGGCACCACGGCCGCCCATGCCGTGGGGATCGCGCTCGGGTGCCGGATCATCAGGGCCCACGACGTCAAGGCCGGTCGGCGGGTGGCCGACCTGATGGCCGAGATCCTCGCCGCCCGCAACGCTCGCTGACATGGCGGTCGTCTTCATCAAGGGCGACGACGAGGCCCTGGTGGCCCAGGCCGTCCGGGCCACGGTCGACGACCTGGTCGGTGACGGCGACCGCTCCCTGATGGTCGAGGAGATCGCCGAGGAGCGCTTCGTCGAGCCGGGCGAACCGACGCTGGCCCCCCTGGTGACCGCAGCCCAGACGCCCCCGTTCCTCACCGACCGGCGGGTGGCCGTCGGCCGCAACCTGGCCCTGTTCTCCAAGACGGCGACCGTGCTGCCGTTGATCGAGCTGCTGGCCACCCCGCCCGAGACGACCGACCTGGTGCTGGTGTGGGAGCGGGCGTCGACGACCCAGCGGATGCCGAGCGTGCCGAAGGGGCTCAACGAGGCCCTGCGGTCGGCCAAGGCCGAGATCATCGACGCCGCCCCGTCTGGTCGGGGCCGCAAGTCGATGCTCGACGAGCGGCTGGCCACCGCCCCGGTCCGGCTCGACCCCTCGGCCAAGGCGGCGATCACCGATCGACTCGGTGATGACGTCGGTCGTCTGGCCTCGATCCTCGATGCGCTGGCGGCCACGTTCGGCCCCGATGCCCGGCTCGGGGCCGACGACGTCGAGCCGTTCCTCGGGGAGGCCGCCGACGTCCCACCGTGGGAGCTGACCGACGCCATCGACTCGGGCGACATCGCGCTTGCCCTCGACAAGCTCAACCGGATGACGGTCGGCGGCGGTCGTCACCCGCTGCAGATCCTGGCCACCCTGCAGACCCACTACCAGCGGGTCCTGCACCTCGACGGCTCCCGGGCAACCGACGAGAAGGCGGCGGCCGGGGTGCTCGGCCTCACGGGCTCGACGTTCCCGGCCCGCAAGGCTCTCAGCCTCACCCGCAAGCTCGGGCCCGAGCGGTCACGGCGGGCCATCGAGCTCCTGGCCACCGCCGACCTCGACCTGCGGGGGGCATCGGCGCTGCCGGCCGACACGGTGATGACCGTGCTGGTGGCCCGCCTGGCCCAGCTCAGCCGCTGATCCCGAGCCGCCGGGTTGGCGCCCGGGCCCGGACGCGGCAGCGCCACCTCCGGAGCAGCTCCGTCGGTGGCGCCGGACTCGCCGACCGTGTGGCCGGCTGGGGACGGGATCAGGCCTCGTCCGACATCGCCCGCAGGCGGGCGACGAGGCGGCTCTTGCGGCGGGCGGCGGTGTTCTTGTGGAGCACGCCCTTGGCCACGGCCTTGTCGATCCGCTTGATCGTCTGGCGGAGGGCCTCGTCTTCGTTGTCGGTGCCGACGGCGGCCATCGCGGCCTTCTCGCGTGTCAGCAGCTCGGACCGGATGGCCCGGTTGCGCAGGCGGCGCTTCTCGTTCTGCCGGTTGCGCTTCATCTGGCTCTTGATGTTGGCCACGGAAAAACCTCAGGTCACTTCGGAACCGTTCGAGGATACCGCCGCCCGTGGTGGGCTCAACCCTGCCGGCGGTCGGTATCTTCGTACCGAGGGACCGTTCACGGCGTCCGGCCCGTACCCGCCTCCGAAGGCCAATGACCAGCTCGATCAGGAACATCGCGATCATCGCCCATATCGACCACGGCAAGTCGACGCTGGCCGACCGGTTGCTCGAGATCTGCGGGGCCGTCGAGGCCAGGGAGATGCGCGACCAGTACCTCGATTCGATGGAGCTCGAGCGCGAGCGTGGCATCACGATCAAGCTCCAGAGCGTGAAGCTCGAGTGGAAGGGCCACGTCATCAACCTGATCGACACACCAGGCCACGTCGACTTCGGCTACGAGGTCAGCCGCTCGTTGGCCGCCTGCGAGGGCGTCGTCCTCGTGGTCGACGCCGCCCAGGGGATCGAGGCCCAGACGCTGGCCAACACCTACCTGGCCCTGGAGAACGACCTCGAGATCGTCCCGGTCCTCAACAAGCTCGACCTGCCCGCCGCCGACCCCGACCGCTACGCGGCCGAGATGGAGCAGGTCATCGGGATCGACGCGGCTGACGTGCTCCGCATCTCGGCCAAGACCGGGATGGGGGTCGAGGACCTGCTCGACGCCATCATCGAGCGCATCCCGGCCCCCGAGGGCGACCCGGACGAGCCCCTCCAGGCCCTCATCTTCGACAGCCACTTCGACAACTACCGCGGCGTGATCTCGAGCGTGCGGGTGGTCAACGGCGTGCTCCGCACCGGCGACAAGCTGCGGTTCATGCAGGCCGGCGCCGTCCACGAGGCCGACGAGATCGGGGCCCGCACCCCCGAGCCGACCCCGGTCGACGCTCTCGGGCCCGGCGAGGTCGGCTACCTGATCGCCGGCATCAAGGACGTCCGCGAGGCCCGGTCGGGTGAGACGATCACCACGTCGGTCAACGGGGCGGCCGAGCCCCTGTCCGGCTACCGGGAGCCGAAGCCGATGGTGTTCTGCGGGCTCTACCCGGTCGACGGCGACGACTACGAGGACTTTCGCGACGCCCTCGACAAGCTCCGCCTCGACGACGGCAGCTTCACCTTCGAGCCCGAGACGTCGACCGCGCTCGGTTTCGGGTTCCGCTGCGGGTTCCTCGGGCTGTTGCACATGGAGATCGTTCGGGAGCGCCTCCAGCGCGAGTTCGACCTCAACCTCATCGCCACCAGCCCGTCGGTCGAGTACCGCGTCACGCTCAACAACGGCGACGACCTGGTGATCGACAATCCCTCGGCCCTGCCGTCGCCGGCCGACTTCTCCACGATCGAGGAGCCGTACCTCAAGGCCTCGATGATCGCCCCGTCCGAGTACACCGGCACCCTGATGGAGCTGTGCCAGACCCGTCGCGGCCAGATGGAGAAGATGGAGTACCTGTCGCCCGAGCGGCTCGAGCTCGTCTACCGGCTCCCGCTGGCCGAGGTGGTCATCGATTTCTTCGACCAGCTCAAGAGCCGCAGCCAGGGCTACGCCAGCCTCGACTACGAGCAGGCCGGCTACGAGCCCGGCGATCTGGTCCGGGTCGACATCCTGTTCAACGGCGAGCAGGTCGACGCCTTCTCCACGATCGTGCACCGCGACTCGGCCTACGACTACGGCCGCCGGACCGCCGAGAAGCTGAAGGAGATCATCCCCCGCCAGCAGTTCGAGGTGCCGATCCAGGCCGCCATCGGCGGGCGGATCATCGCCAGGGAGACCGTGCGGGCCTTCCGCAAGGACGTGACCGCCAAGCTCTACGGCGGCGACGTGACGAGGAAGAACAAGCTCCTGAAGAAACAGAAGGAGGGCAAGCGGCGGATGAAGAGCATCGGCCGGGTCGAGATCCCCTCCGACACCTTCATCCGGGCCCTGCGACTCGACGACTAGCACCGGGCTCGCGGCGACGACGAGCCAGCGGCCGCCCGCCGGGGCGCCCGGTCAGACCCGGCGACGGGGCCCGCCGCTACGATCCCGGGCCGTGTCCACCCCCGTCGTCTTCTGGTTCCGTCGCGACCTCCGCCTCCGCGATCACCCGGCGCTCCGGTTGGCGGCCGAGTCGGGCCCGGTGGTGCCGGTCTTCGTGCTCGACCCGGCGCTGTGGGACCGGTCGGGGGCGAACCGGCGGGCCTTCCTGGCCGAGGCGCTGGCCTCGCTCGACGACGGCACCGACCGGCATCTCATCGTTGGCCACGGCGCCCCCGAGCGGGAGCTGGTCGAGTTGTGCGCACAGGTCGGAGCCGAGCGGGTGATCGCCACCGCCGACTTCGGACCATACGGCACCGAGCGGGACGAGCGGGTGGCCGAGGCGTTGGCGTCGCTCGGCGGCGGCCTCGAGCTGGTCGATTCGCCGTACGCCGTCCCCCCGGGCACGGTGACCAAGGGCGACGGCGGGTCCTACAAGGTCTTCACCCCGTTCTTCCGGGCCTGGAAGAAGATCGGATGGGCGGCTCCGGACGGCCCGGTCGAGGTGGAGTGGTCGACCGTCGACGACCGGGGGCAGCGGCCGATCGCCCCCGAGACGTCGGCCGACCTGCCGACCGCGACCGAGGCCGCGGCCTGGGAGCGGGTCGAGTGGTTCCTGGCCGACGCCGTCAACCGCTACCACGAGCGCCGCGACGATCCGGGTGTCGACGGCACCTCCCGCCTCTCGCCCTACCTGAAGTGGGGGCTCCTCCATCCCCGCCAGCTCCTGGCCCGCCTCGACGACTCACCCGGGCCCGAGACCTTCCGCTCCGAGCTGGCCTGGCGGGAGTTCTACGCCGACGTGCTGCACCGGTGGCCCCACTCGGCCCGCGGCGCGTTCCGGCCCGAGATGGCGGACATGGAGCTCGACGAGGGCCCGGATGCCGACGAGCGGTTCGCGGCCTGGGCCGAAGGCCGCACCGGCTACCCGATCGTCGACGCCGGCATGCGCCAGCTCGTCGGCGAGGGCTGGATGCACAACCGCGTGCGGATGATCGTGGCCAGCTTCCTGGTCAAGGACCTCCACCTCGACTGGACCAGGGGTGCCCGGTTCTTCATGGAGCACCTCGTCGACGGCGACCTGGCCTCCAACAACCACGGCTGGCAGTGGGTGGCCGGCACCGGCACCGACGCCGCCCCCTACTTCCGGGTCTTCAATCCGGTCACCCAGTCGCAGAAGTTCGACCCGACCGGGCGCTACATCCGACGCTGGGTACCCGAGCTGGAGCTGCTGTCGGACAAGACGGTGCACGCCCCCTGGACCGAGGCCGCCGGGGCCCCGGCCGCCTACCCGGCCCCGATCGTCGACCACGGGGCCGAGCGGGAGGAGGCCTTGCGTCGGTACGACCGGCTGAAGGCTCGCCGGGCATGACCGACAGGGCGGAACGCGGAGCGATTCCGGCCTCGGTCGGGCCGAAACCCCGACGATGGCGTCGCCAGCGGCTGGATTTGACCGCTGAGCCGCCAAATCGGAGCCTGGGTAGAATGGTGGCTCCGGGCATCGGCCACCACACGACGTGGCCAGGAACCGAGCCCGCCGGGAGACCCCGCCAGGACACCGATGGACGACGAACTTCTTCTCGACGAGCGCAAGGCCGCCATCCTTCGTGCGGTCATCGAGTCCTATACCGAGACGGCCCAGCCGGTCGGCTCCTCCGCAGTGGCCAAGTCGAACGCGCTCGACGTGTCGGCGGCCACGATCCGCAACGACATGCTCGCCCTCGAGAAGGCCGGCTTCCTCCGTCAGCCCCACACCTCGGCCGGCCGGGTGCCGACCCAGAAGGGCTACCGGCACTTCGTCGACCACATCGACCCGGCCAAGGTGGCCACCTCGGACCGTCGCCGGGTGGCCGCGTTCTTCGGCCAGATGCGGGGTGAGATCGAGGAGGTCATGCGGGAGACGGCCACCCTGCTGGCCGACCTGACCGACTACGCCGCCGTGGTCGTGGACGAGTCCGACGATGCCGCCACCGTGCGCTCGGTCCAGCTCGTCAGCCTGGCCGAGCGAACCGTCATGCTGGTGGTCGTCCTCTCAAACGGCCAGGTGCTGAAGAGCAGCTTCGACTTCGAGATCGACGTCGGGCCCGACGACGTCGATGCCGCCTCCACCGCCCTCCGGGCGGCGCTGGAGGGCCACACGCTGGCCGAGCCGGAGGAGCTGCCGGCGACGGGCATCGACGCCATCGACGCGCTGGCCGCCCAGTTCCACCAGGCGCTCGGCTCGCTCGACGATCCCGACCGGGTGTATGTCGACGGCACCTCGAAGGTCGTCCAGGCCTTCGAGGCGGTCGAGTCGGTCGGCCAGGTGCTCACGATCCTCGAGCAACAGCTGGTCGTGGTCAGCCTGCTGGCCGACGTCGTCGAGCGCGGGCTGACGGTCGCCATCGGCACCGAGACCGGGGTCGAGCCGCTGGCCGAGTGCAGCCTCGTCGTCTCGCCCTACGAGGTCGACGGCGAGCACGCAGGGTCGATCGCCGTGCTCGGCCCGACCCGCATGAACTATCCCCAGGCCATGTCGGCGGTGGCCGCAGTCAGCAACCAGCTCGGCCATCGGCTGAGCGAGGGGTGACAGCTTTGGACTATTACCAGGTGCTCGGGGTCGACCGCTCGGCCACCCAGGACGAGATCAAACGGGCCTACCGTCGGCTGGCCCGGGAGAACCATCCGGACGCCAACCCGGACAACCCCGAGGCCGAGGCCCGCTTCAAGCAGGTCGCCGAGGCCTACGAGGCGCTCGGCGATCCCGAGAAGCGGGCCCGCTACGACCGGTTCGGCTCCTCTGGTGCCCAGGGCGGCGACCCGTTCATGGGCGGGCTCGGCGACCTGTTCGACGCGTTCTTCAACGCCGGCTCCGCCGGCGGCGGCCGGGGCGAGGCCGGCCCACAGCGAGGCGCCGACCTCGAGGTGATGGCCGTGCTGACCCTGGAGGACGTCGTGAGCGGCGTGGCCAAGGACGTCAGCGTCCGGACCGCGGTGCCGTGCGACACCTGCGAGGCGACCGGGGCCGCCCCGGGATCGCAGGCCACCCGATGTGACCAGTGCGGCGGCAGCGGCCAGATCCGCCAGGTCCGCCAGTCGATCCTCGGCCAGATGGTGACCACGGCGGCCTGCGCCCGCTGCGCCGGCGAGGGCGTGCTGATCACCAACCCGTGCAGCGACTGCTCGGGCGAGGGGCGCCGGGTCGAGGAGCAGACCTATTCGGTCGACATCCCGGCCGGCGTCGACGACGGCTCGACGCTTCGGCTCACCGGTCGGGGCGCCGTCGGCCGTCGGGGAGGGGGAGCGGGCGATCTGTACGTGCAGGTCCGGGTCCAGCCACACGACGACTTCGTCCGCGACGGCGACAACCTGCTGGCCGAGCTGCACGTGGCGGTCACCCAGGCGGCGCTGGGAGCCAGGGTCGACTTCCCGTCGCTCGACGCCGAGCTCGCGGTCGACGTGCCGGCCGCAGCCCAGACCGGCCAGGTCTTCCGCTTCCGCGACCAGGGCGTCCCCCGGCTGCGTGGCCGGGGGCGGGGCGATCTGCTGCTCACCCTCGTGGTCGACACCCCGGACGACCTCACCCCGGAACAGGACGAGCTGCTGCGCCTCCTGGCCAAGGAGCGGGGCGAGGACGTCAAGGACCCGGGCGAGGACGGCCTGCTGAACCGGTTCAAGTCCCGGTTCTCCTGAGCGGTGGCCGCCACCGGACCGGGCGGCGACCGCTCCGTCGGCGCCGCCCCGCCCCGGGATCGGGTGCTGGTCCTCGTCGAGGACCTGGACGCCCCGGAGCTGGTCGACGACGACCGGCGACACCTCGAGCGATCGCTGCGCCTCCGGTCGGGGACCTCGATCACGGTGGCCGACGGCGACGGGCGCTGGCGGCCGGCGGTCCTCGGGCCCGAGGTCAGACCGGACGGGCCGATCCGGGCCGTCGCGGCCCGCCCGATCGAGCTGGTCGTCGGCTTCGCCCCGGTGAAGGGCGACCGGTCGGAGCTGATCGTGCAGAAGCTGACGGAGCTCGGCATCGACGCGATCGTGCCGCTCGCCACCGAGCGCTCGGTCGTGCGGTGGGACGGTGACCGGGCGGTCAAGCACGCTCGTCGCCTGACCCGGGTGGCCCGCGAGGCGGCGATGCAGTCGCGCAACCCGCGGCTGCCTCGGCTCGAGGCGCCGATACCCCTCGCCGGCTTCCTGGCCGCCAACCCGGGCGCGTTGCTCGCCGATCCCGACGGCGATGCCGGCCCGGCGGCTCTGTCGGGGGCGGCCGCTGTCGCCATCGGCCCCGAGGGCGGGTTCAGCCCGGCCGAGCGGGAGGGCCGGTCGACGGTCCGGCTCCCGGGGCGGATCCTGCGGACGGAGACGGCGGCGATCGCCGCCGCCGTGCTACTCGTCGGCGGTGCCTGAAGGCCGGCGTGGACGACCCTCGACCGGCGGCATCACGCAACGTGGCCGTCGCGGTCGGTTGATGTTGCTCTGAGTGACCGTTAGCGTGGATTCGACGGCAGAAAGAGCCAGGAGCGGCATGGGTGCGATGGACGACGACGACGTGACGCCGATGACCGGAGTCGATCCCGAGGAGGCCAGCTCGGCCTACGGCCGACGGGTCGGGGAGCGGCTCCGGGCGATCCGGCGACAGAAGCGACTGTCCCTGCAGGATGTCGAGGCCAACTCGAACCAGGAGTTCAAGGCCTCGGTGCTCGGCGCCTACGAGCGGGGGGAGCGGGCCATCTCCGTGCCCCGGCTCGAGCGGCTGGCCCACTACTACAGCGTGCCCGTCGACCAGCTCCTGCCCCGCTCGACGGTGTCGGCCCCGCGGTCCGACCTGCTCGATCTCACCGGCCGGGGCGGGCGCACCAACGGCGTGACGATCAACCTCACCGAGCTCGATGCGGTTCCCCGTCCCGAGGGCGAGATGCTCGGCCGCTACCTGGTGATGATCCAGGTCCAGCGCCAGGACTTCAACGGTCGGGTGCTGACGATCCGCCAGGACGACCTGCGGGCCGTCGCCTGCATCCTCGGGGTCGACATCGAGGCCGCCGTCGATCGCCTGACCGACCTCGGCCTGACCCAGATGGTGACCAACCCCTGAGCGCCTGGGCACGCAGCATCCCGATGCCCTGCGGAACTCGGTCGGCGGGGCCTGCGGTCGTTGGCTACCATCACGGGTGACGATGTCGTCGACGAGCGTGAAGATCCAGGTCCCTGACAACCAGCTGATGGCCGGGCTGCTGGGCGAGCGAGACCAGTATCTGCGCGTCGTCGAGGATGCGTTCGACGCCGACGTCCACGTGCGGGGCAACGAGATCTCGCTCGATGGCCCGCAGGCCGACGAGGCCGCCCAGGTCATCGAGGAACTGGTCCTGGTCCTCCAGCGGGGCGAGTCGCTCGAACAGGCCGTCGTCCGCCGCTCGATCGACATGGTCCGCGATGACGAGCGCCCGTCCGAGATCCTCACCGATCGGGTCCTCACCACCTACCGGGGCAAGCCGGTCCGGCCGAAGACCGCGGGCCAGAAGCGCTACCTCGACGCCATCCGAGCCAACATGGTCACGTTCGGCGTCGGTCCGGCCGGCACCGGCAAGAGCTGGCTCGCGGTCGCCTGCGCGGTGCGGGCGCTCCAGAACAAGGAGGTCGAGCGGATCCTGCTCACCCGCCCGGCGGTCGAGGCCGGCGAGCGACTCGGCTACCTCCCCGGCGACCTGATGTCGAAGGTCGACCCCTACCTCCGGCCGCTCTACGACGCGCTCCAGGACATGGTCGGCGCCGACAACATGACCAAGCTGTTCGAGCGCAACGTCGTCGAGGTGGCGCCGCTCGCCTTCATGCGGGGCCGGACGCTGAACGACAGCTTCATCATCCTCGACGAGGCCCAGAACACGACGCCGCAGCAGATGATGATGTTCCTGACCCGGATCGGCTTCAACTCCCAGGCGGTCGTCACCGGCGATCGGACCCAGGTCGACGTGGCCGGCGGACGGAGCGGCCTGGCCAACCTGGAGGAGATCCTCGGCGAGATCGAGGGCGTCGGATTCGTTCACCTCCGGTCGACCGACGTGGTCCGCCACCGGATCGTGCAGGACATCGTCGACGCCTATGCCCGCCACGAAGCCGAACATGGCCGCTGATCCCGTCGTCGTGCCCGGCGGCGACGCGGCCGCCGCCGATCGGACCGCCGGTGGCGCGGACGACGGGAGCGAGGCCGCCGAGCCGGCCAGCGACGGCGACCAACCGACCGGGCCGACCGTCTCCGGGACCGACGACACCGCGGCCGGCTTCGCCGAGCTGGCGAGCCTGGCCGAGCTGGCCCGCACCACGCTGGTGGGCGAGGGGATCTCGACCGGCCACCTCGACCTGGTGGCGGTCGACCTCGACGACATGGCCCGGCTCAACGCCGAGCACATGGGCCACGATGGCCCGACCGACGTGCTCTCCTTCCCGCTCGACGCCGGCCTGGTCACCGGCCAGGACCCCGACGACGGGGCGGCGGCAGCGGGCGACGACCCCGGCCCGCCGCTGCACCTCGGCGACGTGGTGCTGTGCCCCGACGTGGCGAGGGCCCAGGCCCCCGACCACTGCGGCACCGAGGAAGCCGAGCTGGCCCTGCTAGTGATCCACGGCGTGCTGCACGTCCTCGGCCACGATCACGCCGAGCACGACGAGCGCCAGCGCATGTTGGCCCGCGAGCGCCACCATCTCGCTCGACTCGGCCATCGCCATCCCGAGGAGACGGACAGCCCGTGGTGATGGCGGCGCAGCTGCTCGGGGCCGAGTCCGGCTTCGATGCGGCCGTGTCGGCGGTGTCGGCAACCGACGTCGCCCTGATGACCGCCGCCGGTGCGCTGCTGCTGCTCGCCGTGCTCCTGGTCGCGGCCGAGGAGGCCCTGAGCCGCCTGAGCATCGTGCGGGCCCAGAACCTGGCCGAGCGGGATCCTCGCCGAGCCGCCTGGCTCGAGGCTCTCCTCGTCGAGCCGGAGGCGACCAGGAACCCGCTTCGACTCATCATCGTCAGCGCCCAGCTCGTCCACGCCGTGCTGGTGGCGTTCGAGGCGACCCGGCTGCTGCCGACGCCGGCGGCGGTCGCCGTCATCGCCGTCGACATCCTCGTCACCTTCGTCCTGGCCGAGGCCGTTCCCCGCACGCTGGCCATCCTCCACACCGACCGGGTCGCACTGGCGGCCGCCGGTCCGGTCCGACTCGTGCTCCGGCTGGCTCCGATCCGCCTGCTCGCTCGGGCGCTGATCGGGCTGAGCAACTGGATCGTGCCGGGGAGCGGGCTGCGAACCGGGCCGTTCTCGATCCCCGAGGAGCTGATCGCGTACGCCGACGCCGCGGTCGAGGACGAGGTGATCGAACAGGCCGAGCGCGACCTCATCGAGTCGGTCATCGAGTTCAGTGACACGATCGTGCGCGAGGTCATGGTGCCCAGGACCGACATGACCACGGTCGACCGCCACCTGACCGTCGAGGAGACCCTCGAGGCGGCCTCAGACGCCGGCTTCTCGCGGGTCCCGGTGGTCGGCGGGAGCATCGACGACATCGTCGGCCTCGTCTACGTGAAGGACCTGATCCGAGCCGAGCTCGACGGCCGGTCCCAGACCCGGGTCGACGAGCTGCTGCGCCGGACCTGGTTCGTCCCCGAGACCAAGAAGGTGGCCGATCTGCTGGCCGAGATGCAGCAGGAGAAGTTCCACATGGCGGTTGCGGTCGACGAGTACGGCGGCATCGCCGGACTGGTCACGCTCGAGGACCTGATCGAGGAGCTGGTCGGCGAGATCGTCGACGAGTACGACGTCGAGGAGTCGCTGTTCGAGCGCCAGCTCGACGGCACGCTCAAGGTCGACGCCAGGATCCAGGTCGACGAGCTCAACGACCTCGCCGGCATCTCGCTGCCCGAGGGCGACTGGGACACCGTCGGCGGACTGGTGTTCGACCTGTTCGGCCGGGTGCCGAAGCTCGGCCAGGAGTGTGAGGTCGACGGTCACCGGCTCCGGGTCGACCAGGTCCGCGGCCGGCGCATCACCAAGGTGACCGTGTCCCGGCCGCGGCCGATACCGGCCGTCGAGGAGGAGGCCAGGTGACCGCCGACCGGCCGGCGGGCGATCCGGTCCCGGCCCAGGGCGGGCCGGACCGGGAGTTCCGCTCCGGCTTCGTCGCCATCGTCGGGAGGCCGAACACCGGCAAGTCGACGCTGCTCAACCAGATCCTCGACCGCAAGGTCACGATCGTGTCCGACAAGGCCCAGACCACCCGGCATCAGATCCGGGGCGTCCTCACCGACGAGACCAGCCAGATCGTCTTCGTCGACACCCCCGGCATCTCCAAGCCGCGGACCCCGCTTGGCGACCGGCTCAACGAGACCGCCGACACGGCGATGGGCGACGTCGACGTCGTCTGCTTCGTGGTCGACGGTCGCTCCGGCTACGGCAAGGGCGACCAGTACCTGGCCAGGCGGCTCGACCCGGCCAAGACGGTGGTGGTCGTCAACAAGGTCGACGGTCTCGACGGCGAGCGGGTGCTCGAGCAGCTGGCGGCGGTGGCCGAGCTGGACGCCTCGGCCTACTTCCCGGTGTCGGCCTGGACCGGGCGGGGGGTCGAGCCGTTGGTCGAGCACCTCCGCTCGCTGCTGCCGATCGGGCCGCAGTGGTATCCGGCCGACATGGTGACCGACGTCCCCGAGGCGTTCACCGTGGCCGAGCTGGTCCGGGAGCAGCTGCTGCGAACGCTGCGCCAGGAGCTGCCCCACTCGGTGGCCACCCGGGTGGTCGAGTGGGAGTGGCCCCGCATCAAGGTCGAGATCCTCGTCGAGCGCTCGTCGCAGAAGGGGATCGTGATCGGCAAGGGTGGAGCGGTGCTCAAGGATGTCGGCACCCGGGTCCGCAAGCAGCTGCCCGAGGGTGCCTTCCTCGAGCTGGTCGTCAACATCGAGAAGGACTGGCAGCAGGACCCGGACGCCATCGAGCGCCTCGGCTACTGAGGCCCGGTCCCGGAGCCGTCCCCCGCCTCGGCGTCGAGCCGGCGGAGGAACTCCAGGACCTGCTGGCGGTCCTTGGTCCTGGCGAACGGGGGCAGGGCCCGGATCAGCTCCCACCGGTACGACTTGGTCGTGGCCAGGCGGGGGTCGAGCACGGCGACCACACCGCGGTCGTCGCCCCGCCGGATCAGCCGCCCGGCCGCCTGGGCCAGCAGGGTCTGGGCCCGGGGCAGGTCGACGTCGCGGAAGGCCCATCGGCCGGCCCGGTCCCGCCTGGCCTGGGTGACCGGCTCGTCCGGGCGGGGGAAGGGGAGACGGTCGATGGTGACCAGGGTCAGGGTCGAGCCGGGCAGGTCGATGCCCTGCCAGAACGACAGGGTGGCCAGCAGCACCGACGACGGGTCGGCCTTGAAGCGCTCGATCAGCACCGACTTCGGGGCCTCGCCCTGCACGAGGACCGGCAGGTCGAGCTCGTCGTCGAGCCGCTCGGCCGCCTCCGACATCGCCCCGTAGCTGGTGAACAGGCCGAGCGTCCGTCCACCGGCCGCCCCGATGAGCGCAATCATCTCGTCCTGGACGGCGCGCCGGTTGGCCTCGTTTCGGGGCGGGGGCAGCTCGGTCGGGCAGTACAGCAGGCCGAGGCCCGGATAGTCGAACGGCGAGCCGACCCGCTCGATCGCGGCGTCGTCGCCGAGGCCGAGCTGGACGGTGATCCCGTCCGGCAGGGTCGCGCTCGTCAGCACGACGGTGCGGTCCGGCCACAGGCCGTCGTCCAGCACCGCGTCCAGCTCGAGCGGCGTCCGGCGCAGCACGGGCTGCTCGGGGCGACCGTCGACCCAGATCACGTCGGAGTCCTCGGCCTCGAGGATCGCATCGATGTCGGCGACCAGGCGGGTGGCGGCCAGGTTGGTCCGCTCGATCCGGGCGGCCACGTCGGACCCCTCGGCCGGCTCCAGCTTGCGGAGCGCGGCGATGACCTTGTCGGCCCGGTCCCGGGCCAGCACGATGGCCGACACGAGCGGCCCGAGGTCGTCGATCGCATGGCCGACCAGGGGCCCGAGCAGCTCGTCGAGGTCGATCGCCGAGCGGTCGAGGTCGGCGGACAGGTCGTCGTCGGTCAGGATGGCCCGGACCCGGCGGCCGACGCCCCGGATCCGACCGCCGCCCAGCTCGGTCCCGCACGTGGCGCCGAGCACCTCGGGGAGCTGGTGAGCCTCGTCGAACACGACGACGTCGTGCTCGGGGAGCAACGCCCCGGACGAGGCCAGGTCGAGGCCGTAGTAGTGCTGGTTCGTGACGATCACATCGGCCGCCGCGGCCCGCTGGCGGGCCTGCTCGGAGAAGCACTCGCCGCCTGACGGGCAGCGGGAGGCCCCCGGGCACTCGTCGGCCCCGACCGACACCGCCGACCACACGTCCTCGGGAGGGGACGGATCGAGCTCCTCCCGGTCGCCGTCGATCGTCTCCGCAGCCCAGGCGACGACCTCCGCCAGGTGGTTGTCGGGGTTGCGGCCGCCGAGGAGCTGGAGCTGCTCCTCCCGCTTCGACCGCTGGAGCTCGGCCAGGCGCTGCCGGCACAGGTAGTTGCGCCGCCCCTTGAGCAGGGCAACGCTCACCGGCCGGTCGAGGGCCTTGGCCACCAGGGGCACGTCGCTCTCGACGAGCTGCGACTGCAGGGCGATCGTGGCGGTGGCCACCACCGCCCGGCGGCCGCTGGCCACCACCGGAACGAGGTAGGCGAGCGACTTGCCGGTGCCGGTGCCCGCCTCGACCAGCACCGCAGCCCGATCGGCCACCGCGTCGGCCACCAGCTCCGCCATGCGGAGCTGACCGGGGCGCGATTCACCGCCGCCAGGGAGCGCGGAGGTGACCTTGGTCATGAGCGACTCCACCGGGGGCACGGGGCCAGCCTAGGCACCAACCGCGCCGACAAACTTCGATGGCAACCGGGCTAGAGTGAGGGCCACGGTCGGTAGGGGACCTGTCGGGGCAGACTCATGACTTCACGAGGCACACCGGAACCCGGGGACAGCCCCTACGGCGATCGTCCGCTCGACGACGGTGCCGCCGATGCGTTGGCCGCACTGGTCCGCCATGGCCGCCCGCTGGCACGGCCGGACGCAACCGAGACGGCCCGATCGTCCTGGACCCCGCTGGAATCGCCGGACGTGCCATCGGCCTCGTCGCCGAACGGGGCCGACGGCGGTCCAGGGCCCCGGCCGCCGGCCATGCCCCCCGGCGCGCCCCAGCCGCCGGCGGCTCCCCAACCGCCGAGAGCCGATCGCCGCCCGCCGGTGGTCGAGACGTCGCTGAGCGTCGAGACACAACCCCCGACCGCCCCACCCCGTCCCCCCGGTCCTGCCCTCGCCGGCGGCGACGACCACACCACCGTGCGCGTCGGCAGCAATGGCGACCACCGCCCGCTGTTCCGACCGCTCGATGATCCGGCGGCGATCGATCCCCGCATCGGTCCGCGGCCCGACGGGAACGGCTCGCTGTTCGAGCGGTCGGCGCTCGGCAACGGCAACGGCGCCAACGGCAACGGGATCGGCGCCGACGCCGACGCGGTCGGTGGCCCCGGCCGCCGTCCTGACGGTGCCGCCGCCGACCACGGCTTCGGTGGCGGCGACGACGGTCAGCGCGCCGGCGTCACCCTTGGCAACGGGCTCGGCGGGGCCACCCAGACCTCCGATCGGGGCCGACCGAGCCCACTGCAGACCACGGCCCGGCCTGTCGAAACCGTCGACCGCGGCGGGACGGACGGACGGATGCTGCCCCCGCCGGGCGACCGGTCGCAGCTGTTCTCCGACGGGGTGGCCGGTCGGCGGATCGGACGGCCGACCGCTCCACCACCACATCCAGGCGTCCTCGAACCCCTTCCTCTCGGCCTGCTCGACCTGACCGATCGCCGCTGGTTCCGGACGGCCGTCGCCGCCGTGGCCACGGTGGCGGCGCTCCTGATCGGGTTCCTGGCCTTCACCTGGCTGCGCGACGACCCGGCGACCCAGACCACGACGGTCAACCCGCCCGAGGCCGGCGTCGACGGCGGATCGGTGGCCGACACCGTGCCAGGCGGTCCGGCCGCCGAGGCCTCGGGCGACGGCGCCGCCAACTCGGGATCGTTCACCGGCTCCACCAGCCCGGTCCCCACGGTTCGGTCCAGTCCGGTGCCGTCGACGGCGACCACGGCGACGGCAACGTCGGGGTCATCGTCGACCTCGACTTCGGAGGCCACCACGTCGACGACCGAGGCGCCGACGTCGACCTCCACCCAGACGACCGAGGACTCGACCACTTCGACGACGGAGGCCACCACGACGACCACTCGGCCGACCACCACGACCGGACAGACGACGACGACGGTCGCGACCCAGCCGACCACCACGACCACGACCGACCCGACGACCACGACCGAGTCGACGACGACCGAGTCGACGACGACAACGACGGACTCGACCACGACGACGGACTCGTCGACCACCACGACGGACTCGTCGACGACGACCGACTCGACCACGAGCACCACGGACGATGCCGGCGACGACTGAGCGCCGGAAATCGCCGCCTCCGGTCGTTGGCCGCCGGGGCCACCGGCTACCGTCGATTCGATGACCGCTTCCGCCGTCGATCCGTCCCGGCTGCCGCGCCACGTGGCGTGCGTGATGGACGGCAACGGGCGCTGGGCCAAGCAGCGAGGCCTCAAGCGGACCGAGGGCCACGCCGCCGGCGAGGAGGCGCTGCTCGACGTGGTCGACGGTGCGCTCGAGGTCGGCGTCGAGTGGCTCACGGTCTACGCCTTCTCCACCGAGAACTGGCGTCGACCGACCGACGAGGTCCGCTTCCTCATGCGGTTCAACGAGTCGCTCCTGGTCAACCGTCGAGACGAGCTGCACGACAAGGGCGTGCGCATCCGCTTCGTCGGCCGCCGCGACTGGAAGGTGCCGAAGCGCCTGCTCCGGCGGATGGACGAGTCGATCGACCTGACGGCCGGCAACGGCAAGCTCACCCTCACCATCGCCTTCAACTACGGGGCCCAGGCCGAGATCGTCGATGCCATCCAGGCGATCGTCGCCTCCGGCGTCAGCCCGTCCGAGGTCGACGAGGCCCTCCTGGCCCGCCACCTCTACGACCCGGAGATGCCCGACGTCGACCTGTGGATCCGGACCTCGGGCGAGTACCGGTTCTCCAACTTCCTGATCTGGCAGTCGGCCTACGCCGAGATGGTGTTCACCGACACCTACTGGCCCGACTTCCGTCGGAGCGACCTGTTCGAGGCCATCGTCGAGTTCCAGCGTCGCAACCGCCGCTTCGGCGGGCTCGACGACTAGCCGGGCCGGACCAGGCGGGCCGGGGGCCACCGATGGCGCTCTACCGGGACGAGGGCGTGGTGCTCCGCACCCACAAGCTGGGAGAGGCCGATCGCATCGTCGTGCTGTTCACCCGGGGCCGGGGCAAGGTCAGGGCCGTGGCCAAGGGCGTGCGGCGGACCCGGTCGAAGTTCGGTTCGCGCCTCGAGCCGGGGTCGATCGTCGGTCTCCAGCTGTACGAGGGTCGCAACCTCGACATCGTCACCCAGGCCGAGCGGGTGGAGACGCTCGATGCGCTGCGGACCGACCTCGATCGGTACGGCCGGAGCGCCGTGCTGCTCGAGATCATCGACAACGCCACCGAGGACGGCGAGTCGAATCCCGCGGTCTACAAGTTGCTGACCGGCGCGCTCCGGGAGCTCGACCGGGCCGGCAACCCGCTGGTCGTGCCCACCTTCGTCGCCCGGTTCCTCGTGCTCGAAGGCGTGCAACCCCTGGTCGACGCCTGCGTCCGATGTGGGGCCACCACGGATCTCGTCGCCATCCAGATCCACGAGGGTGGCGTGCTGTGCCGCTCGTGTCCGAGCGGTGAGCCGATCAGCGAACCGGCCCGGCTGGCCCTGCAACTGGTGTTCGATGGGCGGGTTCGCCACGTGCTCGACTCGACGACCGGCGACGTGGCCAGAGAGCTGGAGACGCTGGCGGCCAAGCTGGTCGAGCAGCACACCGAACGGCGCCTCCGGGCCAGTGCCGTGCTCTACGAGCAGCTCGACGAGGGCGTCGGGTCGCTCGACCGCTGACCCGCCGTGGCCCGCACCCCGCCGCGGCGGGGCGGGTGGTCGATGCGGCGGTCGATCCGTCGGTCAACGCCCCGGCCAGGGCTCGATCGCCCGGGCAACCGCGTCGGCGGTCACGGCGGAGATGCCGTCACCGAGCGACGACTCGGGGAGGACGAGCTCGTCGAAGGCCGGGCTGCCCGCCGGGGCGCCGTCACCCCACCGGCCGCCGGCGGTCTCCCACTGGCGGTAGTCGTCGGCATCGCCGAGCCAGCTCCGCCTGGGGTCGTGCGGTGGCGGAGCCTCGGCCGCGGAGGATCGCCGAGGCGCCGGCCGCACCGGCCGACGCGGCGGCGCGATCGGCTCCGGCGTGGCCAGGTCGATGGTCCCGGCTCGGACCCGGTCGCCGCCGGGTCGGTCACCGGCACCCCCGTCGACGTCGGCGCCGGTTTCGGGCTCCGCACGTCGGCGGGGCTCCACGAGGTCGATCGTCGGAGGCTCCGCCCGCCCGGTCGGTCGCAGCTCACCGGACGGCAGGCCGGCGATGGCGGGGGAGCTGGCCAGGCGGGCCGGCGCCGAGGCCTCGTCGCCGGCGTCGGTGCCAGCGCCTCGCCTCGCCGGTCGCACGATCCGATCGTCGAGTCGGGCCCGGGCCGCAAGGCGTCCGACGACCACCGCTCCCGGGGTCCGGCCGCCGGCCGCCGGCGGGAAGGCCACGACGATCGTCCACGACGACACCACGAGCGCGACCAGCGCACCCCACCACCCCAGGGCACTCAACACGTAGAGGTGGTCGCCGAGCTCGACCGCCCGATGGAAGCCCTGATCGATCTCGTCGATGCGGACCTGATCGGCGGCGTCGACGAGGAGACCGGCGCCATCGACCCGGAACCGCTCGACCTGCGACAGCGCCACCATCGCCGGGACGACGAACATGAGTCCGAGGTCGATGGTGACCACGGTGAGCCGTTCGGGTTCGAGCCTCGGACGGTCGAGGGGGCGGGTACCGCCGCCGACGAGGGCCATCGTCACCCATCGGCCGAAGCCGCCCGCAACCAAGGAAACTGCGGCTGGGCCAGCGGGCGCAGCCGTTACGCTTCGGAGGATGAGCGAGCCCATCCCGGACCTGTTCGACAAGATCGTCAACCTCAGCAAGCGCCGCGGCATCGTCTTCCCGTCGGCCGAGATCTACGGCGGCTTCCGCTCGACCTACGACTACGGACCGGTCGGCGTGCTCATGTTGCGCAACGTCAAGGACGCCTGGTGGCGGTCCATGGTCCAGCTGCGGACCGACGTGGTCGGGCTCGACGCCTCGATCCTGTCGCCGCCGGCGATCTGGGAGGCCTCGGGTCACCTGGCCAACTTCACCGACCCGCTCGTCGACTGCCGCAACTGTGGCGCCCGCCACCGCGAGGACAAGCTGGACGACCCCGAGGTCTGCCCGACCTGTGGCGCCCGCGGCCAGTTCACCGAGCCCCGACAGTTCAACCTGATGTTCGAGACCCAGGCCGGTCCGGTCAAGGACGAGGGGGCCGTTGCCTACCTCCGTCCCGAGACCGCCCAGGGGATGTTCATCAACTTCGCCAACGTGATCAACACGTCGCGCAAGAAGCCGCCGATCGGGATCGCCCAGGTCGGCAAGAGCTTCCGCAACGAGATCACGCCGGGGAACTTCGTGTTCCGCACCCGCGAGTTCGAGCAGATGGAGCTCGAGTTCTTCGTACCGCCGGCCGAGGCCGACCACTGGTACCAGTACTGGTGCCAGGAGCGCATGCAGTGGTACGTCGATCACGGGATCGCTCCCGGAAAGCTCCGGCTCCGTCCCCACGGCGAGGACGAGCTCAGCCACTACTCGTCCGGCACCAGCGACGTCGAGTTCCTGTTCCCCTGGGGCTGGGACGAGCTGGAGGGCATCGCCAACCGGGGCTCCTACGACCTCGACCAGCACATCGCCCACTCGGGGCAGAAGCTGGAGTACTTCGACCAGGCGGCCAACGAGCGCTACGTGCCCCACGTGATCGAGCCGGCGGCCGGGGCCACCCGCACGATGATGGCGTTCCTGATGGCCGCCTACGACGAGGAGACGGTCAACGACGAGACCAGGACCGTCCTCCGGCTCCACCACCGGATCGCCCCCTTCAAAGCCGCGGTGCTCCCGCTGTCGAAGAAGCCCGAGCTGACCGAGCCGGCCCGCGAGCTGCTGGCCGAGCTGCAGCCGACCTGGATGGTCGACTACGACGAGACCCAGGCCATCGGCCGCCGGTATCGCCGCCAGGACGAGATCGGCACGCCGTTCTGCATCACCTACGACTTCGACTCGCTCGAGGACAAGGCGGTCACGATCCGCGAGCGGGACACGATGGAGCAGGTCCGCCTGCCGCTGGCCGACGTGGCCGACTGGCTCGGCGAGCGCCTCGTCTGACGCATCCGGCGGCCGGCGGCCCGTCGGCGGCGACAGGCTCGCGGTGGGAAGTATTGCCTTGTCGCGGCGACGCTGATCCTCGACTCCGATCACTACTGTTGTCGAAGCATCCTCATCCACCTGCCGGTTTTCGTCGAAGGTAGGGGGGTGAGAGGGCCAAAGACGCGTCGAACCCCCGTCGGCGCAACGCGCAACCGGCCGGCCTCGGGTACCGGCGTCTCGGAGTAGGACGACACGATGCCGATCGCCACCGGTTCGGGTCACAAGCCGCTGTGGGTCGGCGAGTTCGACGTCGCCGACCCGCCGGCCCGTCTGGCCATCGGACCGACGGCTCCTGACGGCGCGCCGTATCACCAGGCCCGTCTGCTCGTTCGGTTCCGGGGTGAGCCGCTCGGCTGGTCGACCGTCGCCGTCGTCGACGGCGAGATCGACCTCGCCGAGGCCAGGGCCGGCGCGGTCGCCGCCAGCAGGGCGACCATCGACCGCCTCGCCGGTGCCCCGTGGGCCCCGGACGGGCCGCCACAGCCGACGACCTCGGACGACCTGCGGGCGATGCCGGTCGACGAGTTGCCGGCGATCAGCGTCGTCATCGGTACCCGCAACCGGCCCCGGCACGTGCTCGGCTGTGTCGAAGCGGTGCTGAAGCAGCACTACCCCTCGCCGATCGAGGTCCTGATCGTCGACAACGGCTCATGCGACTCGTCCACCGCCGAGCTCGTGGCCGCAACCCACGGCGCCGACGAGCGGGTCCGGTACCTGGCCGAGCCCCGGCCCGGCCTCTCGCGGGCCCGCAACATCGGGCTGTCGGCCGCCCGCTACCCGATCACGGCCTTCCTGTCGGACGACATCCGGGTCGACGCCCAGTGGCTCCTGGCCATCGCCCGCGGCTTCCGCCGATCGCCTGACGTCCGCTGCGTCACCGGCAGCTGCCCGCCGGCGTACCTGGACACGCCCGAGCAGCTCATGTTCGAGGCGACCATGTCCTGGGGGACCCGCTTCGGCTTCGAGCCCGTCGTCCACGCCTACCGGGCCGAGCACGACCCGCTCCACCCGTACCGGATCGGCGACTTCGCCATCGGCGCCAACATGGCCTTCCACACCGAGACGTTCCGTCGCCTCGGCGGCTTCGACGAGGCGCTCGGCCCCGGCACCAGGGCCCGGGGCGGCGAGGACCTCGACGCCCCCATCCGCATCCTGGCCGACGGAGGCCGGGTGGCCGCCGAGCCGGCCGCGATCGGCTGGCACGCCGATCGCTTCGACGACCGGCCCTTCGACGCCCACCTCTACACCTACGGTCTCGGCCTGACCGCGTTCCTGACCAAGCACCTGCTCGAGCCCGGCCTCCGCGGCGGGTTGATCCGGCGGATCCCCACCGGCATCCCGACCCTGCTCAAGGGATTCGACCAGCGAGACGAGATTCTCAGTCGTGAGGTCCCGATACCCCTTCGGTACCACCTGTGGCACCTCGCCGGTCGGGCGATGGGCCCGTTGGCCTACCTGCGCAGCCGCTGGGCCGGGCGGCGCTGACCCGATTCCCCTCCATCACACCCCCCGACCGTCGACCGGCGGCTGGAACCATGCGAAAGGACACCAATGGGCGATGCACCGCTAGCGGCGAGCGAGGTCGACACCACCGATGCGGTGGTCGTCACCGGAGGCATGGGCTTCATCGGCTCGTTCGTGGTCGACGCCTACCTCGCCGCCGGCCGCAAGGTCGTCATCATCGATTCCCTGGTCAGCTCCGTCATCTCGACCGAGCCGTACGAGAACCACCCCGACTGCGTCGTCCTGCCCGTCAGTGTCGAGGACTACTTCCTCGAGGGCGGCACGGTGGCCGGGGCCGACCGGGTCATCCACGCCGCCTCGCTGGTCGGCCCCGCCGGCATCCTCCGCTTCGCCGGCCAGCTCGGTCACGACATCGTCCGGGCCTGCCAGATGGTGATCGACCAGTGCATCGAGCACGACGTGCCGGTCTGCGACTTCTCCTCGGCCGAGGTCTACGGCCGCTCCGGCCAGCTGGCCGAGACCGACACCATCGAGGTGCCGACCGACTACACGGTCCGGATCGAGTACGCCATCGCCAAGACCCTGACCGAGGCCATCATGGCCAACAGCCGCCACCGCGGCCTGCGGGGCATCGTCATCCGGCCGTTCAACGTGACCGGCCCCCGCCAGTCCGAGCGGGGCGGCTTCGTGATGCCGACCTTCGTCCAGCAGGCCCTGGCCGGCGAGGACATCACCGTGTTCGCCACCGGTGAGCAGCTCCGGGCCTTCCTGTCGGTGACCGACCTCGTTCGATTCATCACCGACCACATGGACGCCGCCATCGAGACGGGCGACCTGATCTACAACATCGGCAACCCGACCAACAACATCAGCGTCCGGGGCCTGGCCGACAAGGTCAAGGAGATGGTCGGCTCGCCGTCCGACATCGTCTACGCCGACGCCAAGAAGATCCACGGCGACCTGTACGAGGAGGCCGAGTCGTTCGAGAAGACGCCGGTGCTCGGCTCGGCGCTCGAGGTCGGCTGGAAGCCCGAGATCGATCTCGACGCGCTGATCCAGGAGACGATCGACTACTACCGCCCGATCGTCGCCGGGCGCACCGAAGCGGCGTGAGCCCGGTCCGCATCGAGCGAGCGGTGGGCCGGCGATGGTGACGCTGTCGAGCGTCGAGCGAGCCCTCGTGATCTCGCCCCACGCCGACGACGAGGCCCTGGCCTGCGGCGGGCTCATGGCCAGACTGGCCGATCGGGGGGCCGAGACCTTCGTCCAGTTCATGACGGTCGACGGCTTCCACCACTACGGCCTCGACGGCGGCACCACCTACCAGCAACGGCTCGACGAGATCGAGGCGGTGGCCAAGCTGCTCGGGTTCTCCTGGGACATCGCGTACGGCGACCAGGACCTGATCGAGAAGCTCGACACGGTCCCGAAGCGGGACCTCGTCGACCTGTTCGAGACCCGCATCAACGAGCTGCGGCCCGATGTGGTGCTGATCCCGTCCGGGGCCGACTACGACCAGGACCACGTGGCCACCTTCGAGACCGCGGTCGCCGCCCTCCGGCCGATCGCCCCGGTCTTCGGCAAGCACCTCGTGCCAGACGTCCTGGTCTACGAGTCGCCGAAGATCATGTGGTGGGTCGACGACATCCCCCGGCCCGAGGCGTTCGTCGACATCACCGGCGTGCTCGACCGCAAGCTGGAGGCGCTGGCCGCCTACGAGTCGCAGGCCCGGCCATCACCCCACATCCGCTGCGAGGAGTCGGTGGCGGCCCTGGCCTGCCTGCGGGGCAAGGAGATCGGCGTCGAGCACGCCGAGGCGTTCAAGGTCCTCCGGACCATCCTCTGAACGAGGGGAACCGATCGTCACCACCGATCGCAACCGGCCGACCCCGCACCCGGGAGCGGTGTAGCGTTGAACGTGTTGTGGGGATCGTCGACGAGGACATCGGGCGGGTTCGTCAGGCCAGTGACATCGTGGCCGTCATCGGCCAGTACACGCAGCTGCGGCGGGTCGGTCGACGGTTCCAGGGGTTGTGCCCGTTCCACGCCGAGCGCTCGCCGTCGTTCTCGGTCAACGCCGAGGAGGGGCTCTACTACTGCTTCGGTTGCGGGGTCCGTGGCGACGTCATCACCTTCGTCCGGGAGAAGGAGGGCCGGGACTTCGTCGACGCCGTCGAGTGGCTGGCGGGGAAGGCCAACATCGACCTCCGCTACACCGACGCCGGGGGCGGCGAGGAGCGGCGCCGCCGGTCCAAGCTGCAGGATGCGGTCGGGCGGGCCGTCGACTGGTACCACGAGCGGCTGCTGACCGCCGACGACGCCGGACCGGCCCGCAGCTACCTGCGCAGCCGTGGCTTCGACGCCGACACGGTGCGTCGGTACCGGGTCGGCTGGGCCCCCGACCGGTGGGACGACCTGGCCCGCTCGCTCCGGCTGTCGGACGACGACCTGACCGACTCGGGGCTCGGCTTCATCAACCGTCGGGGTCGCCAGCAGGACGCCTTCCGGAACCGGATCGTGTTCCCGGTGTTCGACGCCCAGGGGGCCGCCGCCGGCTTCGGCGGCCGTATCCTCCCCGGCGGCGACGGCCCGAAGTACAAGAACTCCTCGGAGTCGACGATCTACGCCAAGAGCCGCCTGCTGTACGGGCTGAACTGGGCCAAGACCTCGATCGTCGAGGCGAACGAGGTCGTGGTCTGCGAGGGCTACACCGACGTGATCGGATTCGCCAAGGCCGGGCTGGAGCGGGCCGTCGCCACGTGTGGCACCGCGTTGACCGAGGACCACGTGAAGCTGCTGCGACGGTTCGCCAGGCGGGTGGTGCTGGCGTTCGACGCCGACGCCGCCGGCCAGAACGCGGCCGCCCGGTTCTACGAGTGGGAGCAGGCCCACGACCTCGACGTCGCCGTCGCCGACCTGCCGCCCGGCGTCGACCCCGGCGACCTGGCCGAGAGCGATCCCGAGCGCCTGGTCAAGGCGGTGGCCGCGGCCAGGCCGTTCCTCGAGTTCCGGGTCGAGCGCGAGCTCGACCGGGCCGACCTGACCACCGCCGAGGGACGGGCCCGGGCGGCCGAGCGGGCCCTGGCCATGGTCCGGGAGCACCCGGACGCCCTGGTCCGCGACCAGTACGCGGTCTCGGTCGCCTCCCGTTGCCGGCTCGAGGTCGACCTGGTCCGGGCTCGGCTCGACCGGCCCCAGCCGTCATCGCCGTCCGGCCGCGGCGCCTCCGCCGCCGTCGCACCGGCACGACCCCGCATCGTGCGCGACAGCCCCGAGCTGGAGGCGCTGAAGCTGGCGGTGCACCGGTGGGACGAGATCGACGCCCTCATCGTGCCCGAGCTGTTCGCCGACGAGCTGCTGGCCACGACCTACCAGCTGGTCGGACGGTGTGACACCTTGCACCAGGTGATCGAGGCCGGGGGGCCCGAGCTGGGTGAGCTGGTGCAGCGGCTGTCGGTCGAGGAATCGCAGGCCGAGGCGGTCGACGTGGCGGCGCGCCTCTGGGAGCCGTTCCTCGAGCGGATGATGGCCGACCTGGTGGCGTCGCAGACCACGGCCGACCTGGAACGGCTGCGGGAGATCGGACCGGAGCAGACCTGGCTGAAGCTGCGGCTGGAGGACATTCGGGACCCGTCCCGGCAGGCGGGGGCCATCGCCGAGTTGCTAGGTTGGATGGAGGAGCCCCCGAAGGACGGTCCGTGAGCGACGACAACGCCAGTGAGCCACTGCCCTCGGCGTTCGCCGAGGAGTACAAGCAACGCTTGCTCCTGCGCGCCAAGGCCGGCCGGCCACTCAACGTCGACGACGTCGTCGCCGTCATGCCCCGGGTCGAGCTGACGCCCGAGCTGCTGGCCGAGGTCCGGCAGTTCATGGTCGACAACCAGATCCCCTTCGACGAGGAGCCGGTCGACTCGTCCGAGTTCGACAACGTCGGCGCCAGGCGCTCCCGCCGCCGCCAGGACCCGGCCCGCATGGCCGCCGCCGCCCTGTCCCGGGCGTCGTCGTCGGCCGACCCGGTCCGGATGTACCTCAAGGAGATCGGCAAGGTCCCGCTGCTCACCGCCGACGAGGAGGTCGAGCTGGCCAAGCGGATCGAGACCGGGGCCCTGGCCTCGGCCGAGATCGCCGAGATCAGCTCCGAGGGCCGCTGGAACGGGGGTGGCAGCGACCTCCAGCGCCGGCTTCGCCGCGAGGTGGCCGACGGCGAGCGGGCCCGCCAGGAGCTGACGTCGGCCAACCTGCGGCTGGTCGTCTCGATCGCCAAGCGCCACGTCGGGCGGGGGGTACCGATCCTCGACCTGATCCAGGAGGGCAACCTCGGTCTGATGCGGGCGGTGCAGAAGTTCGACCACACGAAGGGCTTCAAGTTCTCGACCTACGCCACCTGGTGGATCCGCCAGGCGATCACCCGGGCCATCGCCGACCAGTCCCGCACGATCCGGGTGCCGGTCCACATGGTCGAGTCGATCAACAAGGTGCTGCGGGCGCAGCGAACGCTGGCCACCAAGCTCGAGCGGGAGCCGACGATCCCCGAGCTGGCCCGCGAGATCGAGCTGCCGATCGACAAGGTCGAGGAGATCCTGCGCATCGCCTCCCAGGACCCGCTGTCGCTCGACACGCCGATCGGCGACGAGGACGACACCTCCATGGCCGACTTCATCGCCGACAAGGGTGCGGCCCCCCTCGACCTGGCCGCCCGCAAGCTGCTCGAGCAGACGGTCCGCGACGTGCTCGGCGACCTGTCCGAGCGCGAGTCGGAGGTCGTCCGCCTGCGGTTCGGGCTTGAGGACGGTCGACCCCGCACGCTGGAGGAGGTCGGGCGGGAGTTCGGGGTCACCCGGGAGCGGATTCGCCAGATCGAGTCGAAGACGCTGGCCAAGCTGCGCCACCCGCTCCGAAGCGATCGGCTCCGCGACTATCTCGACTGAGGCGGACCGGAGCGTCGGCAATCGGCGCTGGTCCGGCGGCGCAGGCGCTATCCTGACGATCTCCATCCGGGGTAGCTCAGTTGGCAGAGCAACTGACTGTTAATCAGTGGGTCGTGAGTTCGAGCCTCACCCCCGGAGCCACGCCTGACCAGGCAAACGTGGGTAACCCGTGGTGGGCCGGGCGCCGTTGCCGCTCCGAGTCCACCATCTATCCACTATTGCAGGAGCAGACACGGTGAGACCGCCCCCTGTCGGCCCGATACGGAATGCGGCCGGCGGCTGACTTCAGGACCTCCACGAGGGCGTCCCAGGGTGGATGAAAGGCTCCCTTTCGCGCTGGGTCCGCTCGGTCATGGTGGTGGACGCGAGGTTCGGGCATCACCTCGTGCCGCAAAGCTGGACGCCGCTGGCGGTTGAGACGAGCGTTTCCGAACAGCCAGAGAGCAGGCCCGGGCTACTGGGTCGGTTGGGGGTCCTCGATGGTCTCGGTTTGCAGCAGGTTTCCTTGCTCGTCGTAGGCGGCGACGGAGACGGTCCGACTGGTGTCGGGGATCTCGGCTGCTGCCACCTGTTCTCTCGATTGGGGCATGACAAATGGCGTGATGCTCTGCGCTTCGCCCGTGTCGGTCTCGATGACAACCTCGGCAACCGGAAGCTTGGTCAGATCTACGAAGAGCACGATCTCGGATCGGGTGGCGAGCGCGGGGATGATCGCCGTTATGGCCTGGTTCGGGGTCCCGATGGGTGACACTTCACAGCCGCTGTCTCCCATGGCACTGTCGAGCCCGATCTCTCTCGAGTCCGGGGGGAAGAAGCTTCGGCACACCTTGAACGTGCCGTCGCCATTGCTTCCCTCGCCGACGATGAGTTGCCAGGTGTCGCCGGTGAACGCTGGGTCGTCGAGGTTGCGGCCACCGGACAAAACGGCCCAGCTGGCGGCCGCAATGGCAAATGCACATCCGAGTAGCGCCGTCGCTTGGAGCGACCGGCTCCGGTGCCATGGGGCATCGACAACGACGGAGGGGCCGACAGAAGACCCCATGGTCCGCGCGAGCTCGCGTCGTGCCGCCGAGATGGCTTGGTCCGACAGCAGCGTGTCAGCTGGCCGGCCCCGACGAAGTAGGTCGAGTTCGTTCATGTTGTCCTCCGTGTTGACGGACTGTTCCCGTCGTTGGGGTGGTGGTCGGTCAGTTGCTCGCGCACTCGGGTGCGGGCGCGATGGAGTCGTGAACGAACGGTGCCGATGGGAACGCCAAGGGCTGTCGCGATCTCTTCGTAGGACAGCTCTTCCCAAACGAACAGGAGCAACGTCTCGCGATCGGCCTCCGGCAGTCTGGCCGCAGCCGCAACCGCCCGGTCAACCAGTTCCCGACCCGCCAGCTGGTCTTCAGGTGTCCCCGCCGCCGGGGAGGGACCCGGTCGGACCTCCCTCAGACGGTCAGCGATCCGTCCCTGTCGGCGTCCCGTTCGGAAGTCTTGACGGAGTACGTTGGCCGCGATTCCGTACAGCCAAGGGAGGCACGAGAGATGCTCGGGTTGGAACCGCTCTCGGGTCTCGAAGGCCACCCGAAAGACCTCGCCCAACAGTCCCTCTGCGGCCTGGGTGTTGCTCCGTCGAGCTAGATAGGCGTGGACTGAACGGACGTGGCGATCGAAGATCGCACCGAACGCCTCGGGGTCGCCCAGAGACTGCTCGATGACCGCAGCGTCAGTCAGGTCAATCATTGGACGGTACATGTCCGGATCCCTCCCTCGAGTTCGCGCTTTCGCCGAATCGAGCGGGTCCCGGATGCGAACCGGCACCCGCGACCGCTCTCGTCGGGGGCCTGCCATCGTCGGCACAGACCCGGTAGCAGCACTCGAGCTCTTGTTCAGTCGTGCTCGGGTGCCGGCGTGTTGGCCCGGTCGCTTGCTCGGGCAAACGACCGCTCACGGCGCGCCGAGCGTTTGCCGGCTCTTCGTCGGCTTGTCCTCGCAGTCGGTGGTGCCGACAGGCCAAGGTCGGCCGATGCTCTTGCGCACGCTGGTTGTGCCTTCGTACCCGCGTGCGCCCTCCAGCTCGGTGTCCTCCTGGCCGACGTCAGGGTGTGGCGAGACGACGAGGCCCGCAGGGGAGACCCCGAGCAACGTTTGGCGACGATCGAGCGGATGGAAGACGTCCTCGTCAGTGGGGTCGGGGGCGGTTGGGGTTGTCGTCCCTGGTGATCCCGTAGATGTAGCTGTCGCGCCATTCGCCATCGCGGAAGTGATGGCCGCGAAGTAGGCCCTCCTGCCGGAACCCGCAGCGTTCGAGTGCCCGCTGCTCGACGGTGTTCTCGATCTCAGTCCCGGCCCAGATGCGATGTGTCGGCGTTGTGGCGAACAGATAGTCGACGAGGAGGCTCTGGGCGGCCGTTCCTGCGCCTCGGCCTCGCTCGTTGGGATCGATCAGGATCCCGATCTCCCAGGCGCCGGGTCCGGCCCGATCGGTGTCGCGCCAGTTGACCCAACCGACGGGCCGGTCGTCATCCGATGCGGCCACGACGAGGTTGTACGGGCTGGCGCCGAGCAGCCGGTCCTCTTCCCATCGACGGCGATACTCCACCGTGGAACCGAAGCCGGTCCACTCGAACTGTCCACCGAACTCGGGGTCCGTCGCGAACCGATCGCACATCACCAGGTCGGACTCTTCGAAGGGTCGGAGGTGTACGGCAAGACGAGCCACGGCCACAGTGTGACAGGACCAAGCCGCAACGGGCGTGCTGACCCGGGCCGGGCGACTGGGAGTACGAACCAGGCGGGTGCGGCTGGGCGCCCACCGAATCACTTGGTGGACGCCACGGCCGATGGTGATCGTGATGCGGCCCTCGGCGCACCAGAGCGGGCCACACGTGCGGTTCTCGTGCACGTCGCGTGGGGTTGGGTCAGGTGTGGCGCGTGCCGGATGCGGTGGCGGTGTGGTCAGGTGTGCCGGGTTCAGTCGAGCGCAGCGACAGCCTGGACGACGGCGACTATCTCGCGCTGGGGATTGATGCTTGGATTGGTCGTTGCGAAGAAGGCGGTGACGTCGGAGTCCACCGAGTATCGGACGAACGCGCCGTAGCCGGGAATCGCTCCGCCATGGCCGACGAGACCGTTGGGCCAGTCTGACAACTCGACGCCAAGTCCGTAGGCGTCGCCGGCGGTCATGTCGGCGAGCAGCTCCGCCGACACGATGTCCCCGGTGTAGAGGGCGCTGAACAGTCGATGGAGATCGGAGGCCGAGCTCACCATGCCCCCGGCGGCCCACGCTGCAGACGCTAACGACGTGTAGTCGTGCTGGCCGTCGCGACCCGGTACCGCTCCTTCATAGGGATCGAAGGGGGTTGGGCCGTCCTCGAAGCCGTCGAGATAGGTGGAGGGCATGCCCAGTGGGTCGATGATGCGAGAACGAACCACCTCGTGGTAGTCGACGCCCGTGACCTCCTCGATGAGCACGCCAAGCGCCAGGTAGTTGGTGTTGGAGTAGCCGAACTGCGAGTCGCGTTCAAAGACCTGGTCTCGATCGGCGATCATCTCCATCTGCGCTTCTGGCGTCCACACCCGATCAGGAGTTCCCATGACCTGGTCGAAGAAGCCCGGGGAGTCGGTCACGTTGTAGATGCCGCTGCGATGTCGGAGCAGGTCGCGTACCGTCACGTCGGCCGGGAGTGACAGCCGGGTGACGTAGTCAGCTGCCGGCGAGTCGAGATCGATCACGTCCTGGTCCACCAGGGTCAGGATCGTGATGGCGGTGAAGACCTTGGTGATGCTACCTACTCGGAACGGATCACCCGGAGTGGGTGCCTCTCCGTTGCCGTCGCTGCCCACCGTTGCCTGACCAACGGTTCCATCGTTGTCGACGACTGCGAACAGGATGGCGCCGTCGGGGACCGTGACTCCCGCGAGCAGGTCGGCCAGGAACTCGTCGTCGAGCTCAGCGTCCGACGACGCCACGTCGGGCGCAGAGGAAGGGGAGGACTCGACCGTTGTCGATGTCGTCGCGTCCCCCCGCGTGTCATCGTCGGCCTCGACGGACCCCGTACAGGAGACAACGAGCGTGCTTACCAACGCCAACAGGGCCAGGGCCACCGACATCGTCCAAGCCGACAAAACGCGGTTGATGCGCCTCGACATCGCAACTCCCTTGTCGGCTGGACGGTTCGGCTGACGCTCCTAGAGCAGTATCCCATGCCCGACTCGTGGTGGATCGACCCGCTCGTCCCGCCGAGGAACGAGCGAGCCCGACGTCCGATACGGGCATCGCCCGAGACGCCGAACTGCCGGCGTGTTGACCCGGTTCGGTCGCTCGGAAACCAGCCCGCGCAGGGGGTGTGATGAGCGCTACCGGCACGACGACCATCAGGTCGTCACGGTCGGTGGCGATCCGAACCGGCTGACGGATGATCCCGGGTGCGGCACTGGTGCCGTCGTGCGTGGTCGGTCCAGTGTCCATACTGGTCGGATGGCGCCGGCTGATCTCGCTTCAGTGTTCGATGAAGCCGACACCAGGGGGTGGGCAGAGGTCCCGGCGTTGGCTCGGCAGGTGAGAGAGCATGCGAACCCGCCAGCCCGCCTGGCGGCTCACCTGGTCCTCGTACACGACGTGGCATTCAAGATCGCCGAGTGGGCTGAGCACCGATGGCCCGACCT
>JANQPB010000003.1 GCA_028285495.1 Acidimicrobiales bacterium | reverse complement strand
GTTGGGCGAACCGAGCGTCGTGACGTAGAACGGATCCTCGGCCTGCAACAGCTCGTCGACCAGCTCGATCGTCTTCGTGGCGACGTACTCGTCATCCTTCACGACGAGGTCGATCGGCAGGCCGCCGACGCCACCGGTCTCGTTCACGTAGTCGAAGTAGACCTCCATGCCCGCCGCGATGTTGCCGTAGGCCGCGAGGTTGCCGGACTGGGCGGTCGTATGACCGATCGTGATCGCGTCACCAAGACCGGCGTCGTCGGTCCAATCCGATGGGCAGTTGTTGAGATCGATCTCGAACCCGGCCGGACCGACGAGCACGTTGTCCTCGTTGATCCCCCAACCCTCTTCGTTGATCCGGTCGACCACGGCCTGGCGGTTCGCAGCCCACTGGGTCTCGAGCTCCTCGATCGAACCGGCGGCCTCAGCCGTGTCGTCGGGAGCCTCCTCCTCGGCCGCCTCCTCGACCGCATCGGCGGCCTCGTCATCGTCGATCCCGCCCCCGGCGAGATCGTCTTCTTCGGATTCGTCCGCTCCCTCGTCCGACGCCTCCGACTCGGTATCGGTTCCGCCGGCCTCGGTTTCATCGTCGTCGCTGCCGCAGGCGGCGGCGACGAGCGTGAAGGCAAACAACAACGCCAACAACTTGGCCAGTGCTCTCATTGGTTTTTCCCCCTTCCGACCTCGCTCCCCAGCGGGCCGGATACGTGCACCTCAGTTTGAGGCTCCCATGTGTTTTAGTAAGCGCTGGCGCGTTTGTGAATTCTGACCGGCTCGAAGAACAGCGAATCTTCATCTCGATTCGGTTACCGGCCGCTGAACGAGCGGGTTCAGTTGGCGGTCCGAGCCCGCCTGCGACGCTCCGCCAGGCGCTGGAACAGCCCGACGGCGCCGCCGGCCGAGACGAACGTGAGGGCGATGAGGCCGATCCCGAACACGATCACGTCGTTGCGCAGCAGCCCGTCCGGACGGCCGACGAGGCCCCCCACGGTCTCGTTGACCGTCGGCACGATGATCAGGGCCACCACCCCGTAGATCGCCCCGACCAGGTGGCCGACGCCACCGAGGACCGCAGCGGCGTACAGCCGTAGCGACAGGAAGACGTCGAACTGCTCATGGCTCACGAAGGGGAACAGCACCGCCTGCAGGGCCCCGGCGAGGCCGGCCAGCCCGGCCGACAATCCGAAGGCGCCGGCCTTGACCCGCACGAGGTCGACACCGAACGTGGCCGCCGCCGCCTCGTTGTCGCGCACCGCCTCCATGGCCCGACCCATCCGCCCGATCAACACGTTCCTGGTGCCGACGAAGGCGAGCACGCAGACCAGGAGACAGAACCAGTAGCGCCAGGTGACCACGTGGTCCTCCCCGAGGCCGGTCCACGACGGCGGCTCCATCGTCGTCTCGACCGGGCGACCGCTCGTACCGCCGGTGATCGACGGGAAGCGCCTGGCCAGCGAGGGGAACACCACCGCAACGCCGAAGGTCACCAGCGCGAGGTAGATGCCCTTGATCCGCAGCGCAGGCAGGCCGAGCAACCAGCCGAAGGCCCCGGTCACGAGGAACGACGCCACGAGCGAGACGACGAACGGCCAGCCCCGGGCGTCGAGGAACCAGCCCATCGAGAACGCACCGATCCCGACGAACGCACCGTGCCCGAGCGAGATCAGACCGGCGTGTCCCGTGGCGACGACGACGCCGAGCACCCCGAGCGAGAGCACCATCAGCGAGGCGTACTGCCGGAGGGCCAGCTGGTCGACGACCGCCGGCAGGGCGACGAGTGCCACCAGCACGGCGCCACCGAGGATCCGCCGGCGGAGCCGGGCCGTGCCGGACGCCGGGGCTGGCCCCTGGAGTGCCGGGTGGGTCGACGGGAAGAGCTCGTCGTCCGGGATCGGGGCCGGGCCGGGCGAGCCCCGGCTCCCCGGCTCGGACAGGTCGCTCGCCGTCATACCCGCTCGACCCTCGCCGTGCCGAACAACCCGGTCGGCTTGGCCACCAGCACGGCGAACATGGCCACGAGCGGCGGCAGCAGGCTCAGCTCGGTCGGCACCCCGAGATAGCCGGGCACCAGCGATTGGGTGAGGCCGACGATCACCCCACCGACGACCGCGCCGAGCGGGCTGTCGAGCCCCCCGATCGTCGCCGCGGCGAACGAGTAGATGAGCACCCGGATCATCAGCGACGGCTCGAGGAAGACGACGCCGGACACCAACGCGGCGGCGAGGGCGCCGAGGGCGGCGGCGACGGCCCACCCGACCATCAGGATCCGGCTGGCCCGGACGCCGACCAGCTCGGCCGAGGCCCGGTTCGAGGTGATGGCCCGGAAGGCCAGACCGACCTTGGTGCGCTGCAGGAAGAGCCCGAGGAGGGCCAGCACCACGAGCACCGTGGCCCAGACGCCCAAGGATTGGTAGCGAAGCCGGGCCCCGAGGACCGGGACGAAGTCGTCCGGGTCCGAGGGGAACGGACTCGGGAAGCGGCGCGGGTTGGTGGTCCAGATCTCGGCCACGAGCGCGTTGACTGCGATCAACAACCCGATCGAGACGTTGACGATCGCCAGCTCGCTCCTTCCCTCCAGTGGCCGTATCAGGAGTCGCTCGACGGTGGCCCCGACCACGACCCCGAACAGCACGGCGGCGGCGATGGCCAGGGGCACCGGCCACGGGCGGCCGGGCACGAACGACAGGAGCTCGGCCCCGGCGACGGCGGCGCCGGCCGGCACCGCGAACAGGTAGCCGATGTAGCCGCTGAGCGTGGCCAGCTCGCCCTGGGCGAAGTTGAGGATGCCGGTGGCGCGGTAGATGACGACGATGGCGATGGCAAGCGAGGCGTAGATGGCGCCGTTGAAGAGGCCATCGAACACACGCTGCAGCAGGAGATCCACGCGCTCGCCTTTCCCGACCGATCCGGTCCGACCCGACACCCTGACGCGACCGGGGCCGGCGCCCTCTCGGACACCGGCCCCAGCCGTTGCTACGTCAGGTCCCGACCATCATGGCCGGGTGACCGGTCCGACGCCAGACGTGATCGGCCCGGCGCCGTTCCGGATCGATCAGCAGCCGTCGTCACCCCACGAGCAGTTGGGCGAGGAACCGTTCAGGTCGACGGCGGCGCCCAGCTGGACCCAGGACTCGTTGGCCGAGTCGTACTGGCTGAACTCCGAGCCCTCGACGTAGTAGCCGTCCTCGGCGCCGTTCACGGCGAAGGACAGACCGTCGAGCAGCGCCGGGTTCTGGAGGTCCAGGGCCCGGGCGGCCAGGATGAAGTTCGAGCGGGTCAGACCGCCCTCGAGCTCCGCCGCGATCCGCAGGGTCTCCACGTGCGGCCAGGCGAAGCTGCCGAAGCCGGTGCCGTAGAGGCCGACCGAGGTGTCGAGGCCTGCGGCCTCCATGGTCGCGTTGGCCCAGGAGATGTAGGGATCGTCGACGTACTGCGGGTCGGTGGTGGCCTTCACGCCGCCGCCGACGATGTAGAAGCCGTCAGCGGCCTCACCGGCGGGGATCATGTAGGCGTTCGGATCCTTGCAGACCGACGGGGCGAACAACGCCTTCGCCGTCTCGGTCAGACCCGAGTTCCCGGCCTCCTGGACC
>JANQPB010000035.1 GCA_028285495.1 Acidimicrobiales bacterium | reverse complement strand
GCTGATCCTGGGGTCGACGACGCGATCGGTCCGGCCGACGACCGGGAGCCAGCGGACGGGTTGGCCATCGGCGGCGGCTCGATCCGGAACGGGCACCGCCGGGGGAGGGAGGTCCGGCGGTGCCCTTCCGGGCGGCGATGGTCAACCCGTCCGCTGGCTCCCGGTCGTCGGCCGGACCGATCGCGTCGTCGACCCCAGGATCAGCCGGGGGTCGACGAGCTGCCCCATCGGTGTCGGCAGGCCCTCGACCAGGTCGACCAGCGTGGCCACGGCCCGCCTGGCCATCTCGTCGAACGGTTGCTCGACGGTCGACAGCGTCATGCCGGGCAGTCGGCTCAGCGTCAGGCCGTCGAAGCCGGCGACGCTCAGCTCGTCGGGGATGTCGATCCCGCGCTCGATGGCCGCGTGGATGACCGCCGTCGCCATCTCGTCGTTGCCGGCGAACACGGCGTCGACCTCGGCAGCGAGGAGCCGGTCGGCGACCCGACGGGCGGACGCATACGTGTAGTCACCGTCGAAGACCAGCTCGGGGTCGGGCTCGAGCTGGCGCTGGTGATGCGCATCCCGATAGCCGTCGAGCCGGAGCGTGGTGCACACCCGGCCGGGATCGCCGGCGATCGTGGCCACCCGGCGACAGCCGGAGTCGAGCAGGTGGCCGACCATCCGGGCGGACGACGTCCGGTTCTCCACCTCGACGACGGCGACGTCGAGGCGCGTCGGGTGGGCACCGAGCAGGACGGTCGGCATGCGGGCGTCGAGCAGCTCCTCGACCCAGCGCTGGTCGGCCGCCGCAGCGGAGACGATCACGCCCTCGACCAGCCCGTCGGCCACCAGGTTGGCCACCGACTCGTTCGGGCGCTGGGTGTCGAGCAGCAGCATGAGGCCCTCGTCGGCCTCCCGGGCCGCCCTGGCCACCGACTGCACGACGGCCGCGGCGTACGGATCGGCGGTCAGCTCGTGGCTGCCGAGCACCAGGGCCATCAGGGACGTTCGCCCCCCGGCCAGGTTCTTGGCCGCCCGATTCGGTCGGTAGCCGAGCCCGTCGGCCACCAGGCTGACCCGGGTCCTGACCTCGGCGCGCACGCCGGCCCGGCCGTTCAGCGCCCTCGACACGGTGGCCGGCGAGACCCCGGCCGCCCTGGCCACATCCTGCAACGACACATCCTGGCCTTCCACGTCGCCCCTCCTCGACCGGTGGTCTGACCGGAGGTCTGACCGGACCTGGAAGCGCTTTCATGTAACCATGGGCGGCGGCCGGCCGTCAAAGCTCTGGAGCCGAGACCTCCCGGCCACCGGCACACCGGGTGTGCCCGAGGGGGCTGAACGGTCGATTCGAGGAGTTGACGAGGGTATGACGAACGAAAGCGCTTCCATCATGACGACGACGGCGGCCACCGACGCCGAGGAGCTGGTCTTCCCACCCGACTTCATCTGGGGCTCGGCCACCTCCGCCTTCCAGGTCGAAGGCGCCCCGCTCGCCGACGGCAAGGCCCCAAGCATCTGGGACGTCTTCTGCCGCCAGGAGGGCACGATCGCCGACGGCTCGAACGGCGACATCGCCTGCGACCACCTCAACCGGTTCGAGGACGACGTCGCCCTCATACGCGATCTCGGGCTCGGCGCCTACCGGTTCTCGATCTCGTGGCCCCGGGTCGTCCCGGGCGGGCGGGGTCCGGTCAACCAGCCCGGGCTCGACTTCTACGACCGGCTGGTCGACGCCCTGTTGGCCGCCGGCATCCGACCGTTCCCGACGCTGTACCACTGGGACCTGCCCCAGGTCCTCCAGGAGGGCGGCGGCTGGGTGGCCCGGTCGACCGCCGAGGCCTTCGCCGACTACGCCGAGGCCGTCGTCGCCCGACTCGGCGACCGGATCGACACCTGGACGACCCTCAACGAGCCCTTCGTCGTCGCCAACCACGGCTACGTCACCGGTGAGCACGCCCCGGGCCACACGTCGATGGACGAGGGCATGGCCGCCTCACACCACCTCAACCTCGCCCACGGTCTGGCCGGGGTCCGGATCCGCTCGCTGGCCCCGTCGGCCCGGCTGGCCATCGTGCTCAACTTCACGCCGATCGAGCCGGCGACCGAGTCGCCCGAGGACCGGGAGGCCGCACACCACCAGCACAACCTCGAGAACCGCTGGTACAGCGACCCGATCGGCGGGCTCGGCTACCCGGACGACACCGCCGACCATCATCGCTGGGACCGGGCCGAGGTCCTCGACGGCGACCTCGGGCTGATCTCGGCCCCGATCGACCTGCTCGGCGTCAACTACTACACCCGATCGTTCGTGTCGGCCGACGACAGCTTCGAGCTCCCGGAGGGAACGCCGGTCAACACGATGGGGTGGGAGATCCATCCACCCAGCCTCGGGTCGCTCCTGCGGGACCTCGACGACCGCTACCCGTTCCCTCGCTACCTGATCACCGAGAACGGGGCGCCGATGCCGGACCAGACCCGGATCGACGGCCGGATCGAGGACGACGACCGACTCGCCTACATCCGCGACCACCTGGCGCAGGTCCACGGCGCCATCGCCGACGGCGTGCCCATCGAGGGCTACCTGGTCTGGTCGTTGTTCGACAACTTCGAGTGGGCGTGGGGCTACGGCCCCCGGTTCGGCATCGTCGAGGTCGACTACGAGACCCAGCAGCGCATCCCAAAGAAGAGCGCCGAGTGGTTCTCGCAGGTGGCTCGTCGTGGCCGCTTCGCCACACCGAGCTGAGGCCGACCGCGCCGCCCCGGTAATTCGCAGCAGGGTGGACGACGGTGATCTACCGTGTCCGTTGCCGGTGAGCACGGCGTCGACGGGACGCCGATCCGGCCTCGGAAAGGAGGAGCCGATGTCCACCAACGCAACGATCGTCAGTCGCATCTGGCTCGCTCCGCTCGGCCTCGGCCGGTCCGGCTGCGCGCCATGCGCCGCGCCGCCGCTGACGGCCTGACGGCCTGACGGCCCCGCCCAGGACGCCGCACAGCCGCGTCCGT
Source organism: Acidimicrobiales bacterium (assembly GCA_028285495.1). Lineage (GTDB taxonomy): Bacteria > Actinomycetota > Acidimicrobiia > Acidimicrobiales > SZUA-35 > JAHELU01. The sequence goes on along the minus strand of JANQPB010000035.1, from coordinate 65,440 downwards.
CGCGCCCCGTCGCCCCGCCGGCCGCTGAGCCGGTGAGCCGGATCCGACGACCTGGGGCGGAGGCCGGACGCGCCCGGTGACCACGCCGATCCGCGCCTGGTCGCCCGCCGCCCGGCCGGTGACCGCTTCGGACCCGTTCGGTGCAGGCCACCGGCCTCGCCGCGGTCACCCGATCGCCGAGCGGATCACGACCGGCTCCGCCGCGATCCCTCCGCCCGGACCGACCAACCGACGAACCACCAGCAACGACACGAGGAAGCAGATCCGTCATGTTGACCCCACCCGACTACCACACCGTCAAGCGCCTGCAGCGCCACGACCGCCGAGCCGCGGCCGAACACCGCCGGGCCGACGCCGTCCGGACCCTCCCGGCCCTCCCCGGACGGGGATCGACCGGCCGGGGCCGTCGCAGCGCACGGCCCGGTGCCCTCCGGCCCGTTCCGGCCCGGTGATCCCGGGCCGCCATCGACCCGGAAGGCACTCGAGCACCAGGCGCATCTCGCTACCAGGAACCACCAACCGGCCAGGGCCGGGGTGGGGCGGCCGTGCAGACCGCCTCCACCCCGGCCCTCGACGCGTCCAGGCTCGCTTCGTCGCCAACGGGCGAGCGCTCGGACGGGCGCGCCGCTCAGCCGAAGCGGTTGACGAGCAGCAGCCGGCAGTCGGTCACCCGCTCCGGGTCGTCGATCCACCAGGCCCGATCCAGGCTGGCCCGCTCGCCGGGCCGCAGGTCTCGGATCCACTCACCCCGCTCGTCGATGCGGGTCTCGCCGGCGTAGAAGCCGACCACGACCTCGTAGGAGGCCACCGAGTCGGTCGAATTGGTGACCTCGCCGTCGACCTGCCACCGGTCGAGGGTGGTCGGCCGGCAGCCGTCGAAGGCGGTGACGTCGAGTTGGGGCGGGTTGAGCTCGTCGGCCGTGCGGGTGCCGACCCCGTCGATCTCGGAGTACTCACACGCGGTGAGGACCGCGCACAACATGAGCCCGGCGGCCAGGCCGGTGGTGCGGCGAACTCGTCTGGTGATGCAGCGCATGACCCCCTGTCGTGCTCAGGGGTCGCCGCGGTTCACGGTCGGGTCAGGCTCGTTGACGGACCAGGCGGGCGTCGTGGTCGTCATCGGGCAGGAACACCGACAGGACCCAGCTGACCAGCGAGATCACGATCCCGCCGAGCACCGACGTCCAGAACCCGACGACGTCGAGACCCGAGGTCAGCCAGTCGGTGAGCTGCAGCATGCCGGCGTTGATCACGAGCGTGAACAGCCCGAGCGTCAGCAGCGTGAGCGGGAAGGCGATCAGCTTCACGATCGGGCGGATCAGGGCGTTCACGAGGCCGAAGACCGCAGCGACGAAGAGCACGGTGACCCAGTCGTCGCTCAGGGTGATGTCGTCGATCAGTCGAGCCGCCACCCACAGCGCAGCCGCATTGATGAGGATCCGCACGATGATGCGCATGACCGTCTCCGTTCCCGTGACGCCGTTCCCGACCCCGATCGTAGTCCGGCCTGCGCCGGCCGGCGGTCCGGCCGGTCCCTGGGGAATCGATCATCCGTCTGGCCGGGACTACGGTCTGCCGTGCCCGCCCCCCGTCGTCTGCGCCCGGAGGAACGACCGTGACCGACACCAGCGACCCGACGACCGCCGTCGCCGTCACGAGCCGGCTGTTCTCGATGATGCCGCCCCTCCGGGACGAGCTGTTGGCCCGCTACCCCGAGGCCAGGATCGCCACGTCGTCGAAGGCGGCCGAGGACGATCTCATCGACTTCCTCCGCGGCGCGACGGTGGCCGTGATCGGCGTCGAGCGGTTCACCGCCCGGGTGCTCGACGCCCTGCCCGATCTCGAGGTCATCGCCTGCTGCTCCGCCGGGGTTGACCACCTCGATCCGGCCGAGCTGGAGGGGCGCGGCATCCGCATTGGCTGGATCCCCGGGGTCAACAGGCACGCGGTCTCCGAGCTCGCCCTTTGCCTGATGCTCGACCTCGTCCGTCACGTCAACTGGGCCAACGTCGAGCTCCGGGCCGGCCGCTGGACGCCACCGAAGCGAGGTCGGCTGCTCCGAGGGGCGACGGTCGGGATCCACGGTTGCGGCAACATCGGCCGCGAGGTCGTCAAGCTCCTCCAGCCCTTCGACGTCGAGATCCTCGCCTGTGATCGGGTCGACCAGCCCGAGTTCTATGCCGAGCAAGGGGTCGAGGCGGTGGAGCCGGACGAGCTGTGGGCCCGCTCCGAGGTGCTCACGATCCACCTGCCCCGGAACTCCACGACGATCGGTCTCTACACCCCCGAGGTGCTCGATCGACTTCGGCCCGGCGTGTTCCTGGTCAACACCGCCAGGGGCAGCATCGTCGACGAGGCCGGGGTGGCCGAGCGGCTGGCGGACGGTCGGATCGCCGGGGCCGCCTTCGACGTGTTCCACGTCGAGCCGGTCGACGCCCCGGAGCTGACGTCGTCGGCCGACTTCGTCGGGCTGCCCCACATGGGGGCCAGCGCCCGCGAGGCGTGGCTGGCGATGGGCCGGGCCGGTCTCCGCGGGATCACGGAGAACGCCGTCCCCAGCCCGGGCACCTACCCGTTCGACTGAGCGCGTCGGAGCGTCGGGCGGGTGTCACCGTGGCCCGGCGTCGGGATCGCCGATGCCCCAGCGGGCCTCCAGCGCCGACACGGCCTCCTCGATCCGGTCCGACCGTCTGACCCGGGCGCCGGGCCGCCGACCGCCCTGCTCGTCTGACGGGGCGCCGAGCTGGTCGAGGAGCGGCACCAGCTCGGAGCGGTAGGCGGCGTCGCTCAGCACGGCGTTGGTCACGGTCGAGGTGAGCTGGTGGAGCTCGGCCGGCCGCATCGAGCCGGTGGCCCGGGACGACACGTCGATGAGGGGATCGGCGCGCCGCTGGTCGAGGGGCAGACCCTGGAGCACCCTGGCCAGGACCTGGAGGGCGAGGGCGACCGCCACCACGGCCACCACGATGCCGCCGACCACGAGCGGGTTCACGTTCGATCCTCGGGATCGGCGCCGCTGCTGGGGTCGGCGCCGCGCCCGACCTCGGCCGCGGCCGATGGCCGGGTGAGGCGTGGCTCGGCGATGGCCGCCTCCAGCCGATCGATGGCATCGAGGGCCATGGCCCGGAGCGGCTCGCCGACCGGCTCGGTCCCGAACCGGGCCCGCTCGAAGAGCGCCGTGAGATCGGCGAGGGCGGACCCGCCGTCCCCGGCCAGCCGATCGCCGGCGAGGACCCGGGCCAGGTACTCGCGCTCGGTCTCCGCCGGCCGATGGACGAGGTCGAGGTCGGCCAGGCGGCGCTCGACGTTGGCGTAGGCGAATCGGACGGCCCGCCCGGGGTCGGCCTGGCCGGCGATGTCGAGCCGCAGCTCGGCCAGCAGGCGGGCCAACTCGTCCTCGTCGACCTCGACGGTCGATCCGGCGTCGGCCCGCCCCGGTGGCACCAGGCCGAACGTCTGCCGCCCCTCGTCCTGCTCGATGTCACCGAGATCGAACATCGCCTCCGGCCGTCGAAGGGCCAGGTAGAGCGCCCCGATGAGCAGCGTCGCCCCGATCAGGAACAGGAACGTCAGACCGCGGCGGAACTCGATCGGCGTCAGCTCGACCGGGACGACCGGAACCACCTCGACCGTGGTCGTCGTGGTCGACCCGGCGTCGGTCGGGGTCGGGCCGGAGCCCTCGATCGCCGAGCGGGCCCGGGCCCCGACGACGGCCAGGGCCAGGACGACGACGGTCGCCGCCACGGCGGCCGTCGCCCGTACCCGAACGCCGGCCCGATCGGCGGGGACGCGGCGCCCCGCCCACAGCGCCAGCGCCGGGACGCCGGCCGCGGCCAATCCGACCGGGATCCAGCCCGCCGGCCCCGGCGCGGTCGTGGCCAGGCGGTGGAGCACGGCGGCGATGGCGGCGGCGGCCGCCGCCACGCCGGCGGTCGTGACGAGGTAGCGGGTGACCAGCCCGGGTCCGAGCCGGGCCGGCCGGCGGGCGTCGAGCGAGAACCGCACGGTCTCGTGGATCACGATGACCGCCACCACCAGCACGACGAGCTCGGTTCGGGTGACGGGCTCGTCGCCGCTGGTGACGGCGGCGACGGTCAGCACGCCCAGGCCGGCGGAGAGCCCGGCCCCCGATCCCGAGACCACGGTGGCCAGCACGAGGACCGCCACCCCGACGGCGATGGGCAGGCCCGGCCGACCGTCGGCGACACCGGTGGCGAACGCCCCGGCCAGCGCCCAGATCACCCCGAGCGCGCCGACCGCCGCCGGCAGCACGGCGAGCCGTCTGGTCTGGTGGACCGGGCCCCGCTCCTCGTGGACAGCGGTCATCGTCGCCGGCTCCGGGTGAGGGCGGCCACCGGCAGCTCGAGCGGTTGCTCGTCCCTCCAGGTCACGACGGGAACACCGCTCGACACGAGCCGCTGTCGGCGCTCGGCCCGGACGACCCGCCACAGCCGGCCGGCCAGCTCCTCGGATCGCGACCGGGCCGGTGGCAGGTGATCGTCGACCTCGACGTCGAGCACCGCCACCTGGATGCCGTTGACCCGCAGATCGATCGGCAGCAGGCTCATGTCTGCGTCGGTCAGACCGGTCAGCATGACGACCATCGTCCCGGCGTCGAGGTCGTGCAGCGGGAGCCGGGCGAGCGACGGGGCCCGGAGACCGGGCTCGACCTGGGTCTCGAGCAACGCATCGAACAGCCTGGCCTTCTGGAGGCGACCCTGCCGGGGGCGATACCAGCGGATGCGGTGCCCGACGTCGAGCAGGCCGACCCGGTCCTGGGCATCGAGGTTCGAGTCGGCCAGGCTCATCGCCGCCCGGACCGCCCGCTGGACGAGCCGGTTGCCGTCCGGGCCGGCGTCCCGGAAGGTGTCGAGCAGCAGGACGAGATCGCCCGACTGGTCCGGATGGCGCAGCGTGACCCAGCGATCGCCCTGCCTGGCCGACACCCGCCAGTTGAGGTCACGAAGCGCGTCGCCAGGACGGAAGGGCCGGACCTCGGCGAAGTCGGCGCCCCGCCCGTGGCGAGGCGAGCGATGGTCGCCGACCCGGGGCCGCAACCGGGCCGGGACGATGACCGATCGCCGGTTGCCGTCCCGAGGGTGGACCCGGACCGCCACGTCGGGTCGGTGCACCACCGACGACACGAACAGCCCGAACCGGCTCCTGGCCACCAGCTCGAGCCGGCTCGGCACGGCCACCCCCCAGCGGGCGGCGACCATCGGGAAGCGAACGGTCGCCGTCGAGCGGGCCGGGACGGTCACGACGGCGTGGCGAACGCCGCCGACCGGGGTCAGGTCGGGCGGCACCTCGATCCCGATCTGCAGCCAGGGCACCCCGGTTGGGGAGCGGACGGTGACGACCAGATCGACCTCGTCACCCTCGACCGCCCGGGCCGGTCCCGTGACCGACACCGTCAGCTCCGGTGGCCGGTACAGCGCCGCACCGAGCGTGGCCAGCAGCACCGCCGGCGTACTGGCGACGACGAGCTCCGGCCGACCGATCACCACCCCGACCGCCAACCCGGCGACCCCGGCCAGGGTCAGGACCAGGAAGCGGGCGGAGACGTGATGGCTCATCGGGACGCCGCCGGCGGCCCGATGCTCACGGCCCGGAGCGGCCGTCCGCCCCGGCCTGCCAGGCCGCGGCCTCGATGTCGGTGCGGGTCAGGCTCTCGGGTGTCGGCACCGACGCCAGGCATTCGTCGACGACGTCGTGCTCCCGTACCCCGCGGACCCAGGCCTCGGTCCGCAGCACCAGCCGGTGGGCCAGCACGGCGCCGGCGAGCGACTTCACGTCGGACGGGGTCGCGAAGTCGCGGCCGTCGACCGCCGCCCTGGCCCTGGCCGCCCGGAGCAGGGACAGGCCACCTCGGGGGCTGGCCCCGATCTCCAGCGCGTCGTTGGCCCTGGTCGCCTCGACGATGCGGACCACGTAGTCGATCACGTCGCCGTCGGCCCCGACCCGCTCGACGGCCCGCTGCATGGCCACCACGTCGGCGGGACCGACGACGGGCTCGAGCCTCGGTTGCTCGGCGCCGCGCTCCACCCGGCGGCGCAGCAGCTCCCGCTCGTCGTCGGCGCTCGGGTAGCCGACGCCGACCCGGAGCAGGAAGCGGTCGAGCTGGGCCTCGGGCAGCGGGTAGGTGCCCTCGGTCTCGATCGGGTTCTGGGTGGCGACGAGGAAGAACGGCCGGGGGAGTGGGTGTGATCGGCCGTCGACCGTGATCTGGCGCTCCTCCATGGCCTCGAGGGCTGCGGCCTGGGTCTTGGACGGGCTGCGGTTGATCTCGTCGCCGAGCACCAGGTTGGCGAACAGCGGGCCCTTGGCGAAGACCGGCTGGTCGCCGGGACCGGGCACGATCGAGCCGGTCAGGTCGGAGGGGATGAGGTCGGGGGTGAACTGGATCCTGGCGAAGTCGAGCCCGGTGACCGTGGCCAGCGATCGGGCCATGAGGGTCTTGGCCACGCCGGGGACGTCCTCGACGAGCACGTGGCCGTCGGCCAGCAGCCCGGTCAGCACCAGCTCGAGCACCGGCCGCTTGCCGACGACGGCCCGCTCCAGCTCGCCGACGATGCGGCCGGCGAGCGTCGCGACGTCGGCCGGTGTCAGCTCGGCCACCGGGGGCGACGCCTGGTCGGCCTGGCCGCCGCCGACCGGCTCGCCGGCGGCCTCGCCGGCGGTCGCTCCGGGTTCGGGCACGGCGTGGCTCACGGCCCGGCACCATAACCGACCGGCCCCCGACCGACCCAGCCGGCCGCGGGCCGGCCCGGCCGGCGCCGTCGCCCGCTGGCCGCACCGCCCGGGCCGTCGGTAGGGTCGCGGCATGGAACAGGACCGGCTCGACGGCCACCTCGGTGAGATCGACGACCAGGGCTACACGGTGGTGACCGACGCCCTGGATCCCGGCTTCACGGCTCGGCTTCGCGACGCCGTCCGCCGCCAGTTCACCGAGCTCGGCATCGAGCCTCGGGGCAATCGGGCCGAGGGCTTCAACACGAGGCGGCTCTACAACCTGGTTCCCCGTGACCCGGTGTTCCAGGAGCTGCCGGTCCACCACAACGTGCTGCCGCTCGTCGAGCAGCTGCTCGAGCCGGAGATCCTCCTGTCCGGGACGACGGCGATGGACATCGGCCCTGGCGAGGCGCTCCAGGGGCTGCACGCCGACGACGGGCTGTTCCGCATCGGCCGGCCCCACCGGCCGATGATGGCCACGACGATCTGGGCCCTCACCGACTTCACGGCCGACAACGGTGGCACCCGTCTGGTGCCCGGTTCCCACCGCGAGCCCGGGCACCCGAGCACGGCCACCGACGCGCCCGAGCTCGATCGGGCGGTCGCGGCCGAGATGCCGGCCGGCAGCGTGCTCGTGATGGACAGCCAGCTGTGGCACTGCGGCGGGCCGAACACCACCGCGGACGACTGGCGGCTCGGCCTCAATGTCCAGTACGTGCGTGGCTTCTTCCGGACCCAGCAGAACCACTATGTCGGCACGCCGCCCGAGCAGCTCGCCGACTACTCGCCCCGGTTGCGTCAGCTGCTCGGCTTCGAGCTGTACCGGGGGATCATGGGCCACGTCGAGGGTCGGAGCCCGGCGGCCACCCTCGGGCTCGACAGCGAGACGGAGGCCGCGGCCTACGGCGCCAGCTCGGCCGACAACCCGTTCGGGGCGAGCGAGCTGGTCGACGCCGACGCCGAGCGGACCTGACCGGCCGACCGGGCCGGACGGGGTCGGGGGCTCGCCCGAACGGAGGCGTCTACACGTAGGGCAGGATCTCGGTCCCGACCGTCTCCAGCACCTCGAACCGCGGGTCGAACGGCGGGAGGATCATCACCTGGTCGAGCCCGGCGTCGTCGAGCGCCCGCAACCGCTCGATCACCTCGTCGCGGGTCCCGACGATGCAGGTGCCCTCGATCAGCTCCCGGGTCAGGAACCGGCGCTCCTCCGGGAGGACCCAGCAGTTGTGGCCGGCGTGGACCCGCTGGTGGCGCCGCTCCCCCTCGACCTGCTCGACCACGGCCCGATAGTCCTCCCAGACGGCGGCCACCGGCCCGGTCGGCTCCCGGCCGTAGTTGCGGAACTGGTCGTAGCTGTAGTGCAGCGAGGCGATGGCAAAGGCCCCGCAGAGGTCCTTGACCCGCTCGGAGTCCGTGGGCTCGCCCGGTTCGGTCACCACGATCGTGGTCAGCGAGCACGTCAGGTAGGCGCCGCGGTCGATCGTCCGCCCGGCCTCCGTCGCCCCCCGCTCGACCGGTCCCCACACCCGGTCCATGAACGCCGGGTCCGGTGGGATCGACAACACGGCCCCGTCGCCGTGGCGCCCGGCCAGGCCGAGGCTGCGGGGCCCGAACCCCGACACGTAGAGGGGGATGGCGGGCCGGAAGTCGACGAAGCCGTCGTCGGCCATGATGTGACGGATCGGCGAGGTCCGCCCCCGCCAGGTGAACGGGCCCTCCTCGCCGGCCAGCAGCGGCCTCAGCTCGGTCAGGTAGCGGTCGAACTCGGCGATCGGCATCGGCTTGTGGCCCATCACCCGCATCGCCGTGTTGCCGGTCCCGATGCCGAGGAACGTCCGGCCCGGGGCCAGCCGGTTGATCGTGGCGATCGACGCCGCCGTGACCGGCGCCGGCCTGGTGGCGGCCACCGCGACACCGGTGCCGAGCCGGATCCGGGTGGTCCGATCGGCGGCCAGGGCGAGGCAGGCGTACGGGTCGGACCAGATCATGTGGCTGTCGGCCAGCCAGGCGTGGGTGTAGCCGAGCTCCTCGGCCCGGACGACGTAGTCGATGTCGTCGATCTTCGAGGCGACGCAGATGCCGAGGTCCATGGTGCCGACCCCCTCAGCGCAGCTCTCGGAAGAACGCCCGGACGTCGTCGACGAACAGCTCCGGCTGCTCCATCGCCGCGAAGTGACCGCCCCGCTCCATCTCGGTCCACCGCCGGATGTCGGGATAGACCGACGCCGACCATCGAGGCGAGCTCGGCAGGATCTCCTTGGGGAAGGCGGCAACGCCGGTCGGCACGACGACGGGGTCGGGCTGATGACGGCCGAAGCTCTCCCAGTAGAGGCGGGCCGACGACGTGGCGGCGGCGTTGAGCCAGTACAGCATGATGTTGTCGAGCAGCCGGTCCCGCGGGATCGCGTTCTCGGGGTGGCCGTCCGGGTGCCCGCAGTCGGTCCAGGCCCAGAACTTCTCGAGGATCCAAGCCGCCTGGCCGGCGGGGGAGTCGGTCAGCCCGTAGCCGAGCGTCTGCGGTCGGGTCGCCTGTTGCTTCGAGTAGCCCGAGTCCCACTCCTGGTAGTGGGCGAGGGCCGCCAGCACGTTGCGCTCGACGTCGTCGACGGGCTCGTCGCCCGGACCGGGGCGGCCCCTGGGCATGTTGACGTGGATGCCGATGCAGCCCGACCCGGTGCGTCCGCCGATGGCGGTGGTGACCGCCGAGCCCCAGTCGCCTCCCTGGGCGCCCCACCGGTCGTAGCCGAGCGAGCCCATCAAGGAGATCCAGGCGTCGGCCACCCGGTCGATACCCCACCCCGCCCGCTCCGGCTTGCCCGAGAACCCGAAGCCGGGCAGCGAGGGGCAGATCACGTGGAAGGCGTCACCGGGGTCGCCGCCGTTGGCCCGTGGGTCGGACAGCGGGCCGATGACGTCGAGGAACTCGACGAACGAGCCGGGCCAGCCGTGGGTGATGACGAGGGGCAGGGCGTCCGGCTCGGGCGACCGGGCGTGCACGAGGTGGATGTCGAGCCCGTCGACGGTCTCGATCTCGTGGTCGAGCTCGTTGAGCGAGGCCTCGGTCGCCCGCCAGTCGTAGTCCTCGGCCCAGTAGCGGCAGACCTCCTGGACGTACGACAGCGGCGCGCCCTGGCTCCAGTCGTCGACCGTCTCGGCCTCGGGCCATCGGGTGCGGGCCAGTCGACGGCGGAGGTCCTCGAGCACCTCGTCAGGCACGGAGATGGTGAAGGGCTGGGCCATGGCGGTCACCTCAGCAGACCGGGCGATGCTCCTCAAGTCGATCGGAGAGCGACATCTCGGCGGTCGGGGACCCCTACAGTGAGCCCATGCCACCAACGGACGAGGGACGTCGGTCGGGCGCCGACCGGGCGAACGAGCCCGACGCCGGTGAGGGCCTTCGCTTCGACGGGGCCAGGGTGCTGGTCACCGGGGCCACCGGATTCATCGGGGGTCACGTGGTCGAGCTGCTGCATCGGTCGGGCGCCGAGGTCCACGCCGTCAACCGGCGTCCCGACCCGTCGGTGTCGTTCGACACGCCGGTCCGCTGGCACCACGCCGACCTGACCGACGCCGAGGCCACCGCCAGGGCCGTCGAGGCCGCCGCCCCCGCCCACATCGTTCACCTGGCCAGCCTGGTCAAGGGCGCTCGCGACCCCGAGCTGCTGCTCCCGATGTTCCAGGCCAACGTGGCCAGCACCGTGCACCTGCTCGAGGCGGCCAGGGCCGCCGCGGTGCCCCGGGTCCTGCTCGCCGGGTCCCTGGAGGAGCCCGGTCCCGGCGAGGCGCCGTCGTCGCCCTACGCCCTCAGCAAGGCGGCGAGCCACCTGTACGGCGACCACTACCGGGCCAGCGCCGGCATCGAGGTGGTCAACCTCCAGATCTTCATGGTCTACGGGCCGGCGACCCCGGACGGCACCAAGCTCGTGCCCTACGTGACCAACCAGCTGCTCGACGGTCGCGCCCCCGAGCTGTCCTCGGGCTCCCGGCTGGTCGATTGGGTCTACGTCGGCGACGTGGCCGAGGGCGTCGCCCGCTGCTGCCTGGTCGATCCGGCGCCGTCTGCCCCGGTCCCCCTCGGCACCGGGGTGCTGCACTCGATCCGCGACGTGGTCGAGACGCTGGTCGAGGTCACCGGTTCGCCGGCCGAGCCCCACTTCGGGTCGATGGCCGACCGGAGCGACGAGGTGGTCCGCGCCGCCGCCGTCGAGCAGACCAGGGCCCAGCTCGGCTGGGCTCCGTCGACCGGGCTGGTCGACGGGCTCACCTCGACGGTCGCCTGGTACCGCCGACACCGCACCGGGACGCCGGTCGGCGGCTGAGCCTGGACGCGGACTCGACGATGACGACGATCGACCGGGAGGAACCGGACATGCACGACCAGGGTGAGCCGGAGCGGATGCGCCGGTTCATGGAACGAGCCTTCCCGCTCTGTCGCTCGATCACCGGCGACGGGGTACGGGCCACGCTCGACCTGATCGCGGAGGAGCTGGCCCCTGCGGCCGAGGCGCTCGGCGATCGCTTCACCTGGGAGCGCCACGAGGTCCCGTCCGGCACGGCGGTGCTCGACTGGACGGTGCCGAACGAGTGGAACCTGGTCCGTGCCACCCTCGACGGGCCGCACGGGCGGGTGCTCGACACCGACGACTGCAACCTGCACGTCGTGTCCTACTCGGTCCCGGTCGACGTCGAGCTCGACCTCGAGGACCTGCGGCCCCACCTCCACTCGCTGCCGGACCGACCGGACGCCGTGCCCTACCGGACCACGTACTACCACGAGACCTGGGGGCTCTGCCTCGACCAGCGGACGCTCGACGGGCTTCCGCCGGGCCGCTACCGCGTCCGGATCGACGCCACCCTGGAGCCGGGGCACCTGAGCTACGGCGAGGCCACGATCGTCGGGCGGGGGAGCGGCGACAACGGCTCGAGTGGCCCCGGTGAGTTCCTCGTCACGACCCACATCTGCCATCCGTCGATGGCCAACGACAACCTCTCGGGCATCGCCGCCGTCACCGAGGCGGCGCGGCGCCTGGCCGCCGGTGGACCGCTCGGCCACACGATCCGGCTGCTGTTCATCCCCGGCACCATCGGGTCGATCACCTGGCTGGCCAACAACCGGGATGCCATCGACCGGATCACGAGCGGGCTGGTCGTCGCCGGCTCGGGTGACCGGGCACCGGCGACCTACAAGCGGTCGCGCCGGTCGACGGCGCGCATCGATTCGGTGATGGCCCGTCTCGTCGCGGCCAGGGGCGGTCAGATCGTCGACTACTACCCATACGGCTACGACGAGCGGCAGTTCTGCTCGCCCGGCTTCGACCTGCCGGTCGGCCGGCTCAGCCGGAGCCTGCACGGCACGTATCCCGAGTACCACACGTCGAACGACGATCTCGACTTCGTCGACGACGAGACGCTGGCCGACACGGCCGGTCTGATCGTCGCCGCCATCGAGGCGGTCGACCGGGAGCCCCGGTTCGTCAACACCGTGCCCCACGGCGAGCCCCAGCTGGGCCGCCGGGGGCTCTACGGCAGCGTCGGCGGGGCGATCACCTCGAAATCGGACGAGATGGCGGTGCTGTGGCTGCTCGCCTACTCGGACGGTGAGCGCTCGCTCGACGACATCGCCGCCCTGTCCGGCCTCGATCGCGCCGGCCTGGAGGTGACGGCCCAGTCGTTGGTCGACGCCGAGCTGTTGCAGCCGCGGTAGCGGGTCACCCGGCTCGCTACGTCGCCGCCGGCCCATCGAAGTCGGGCCAGGTGCGGTCCTTGTCCGACATGATCCGCTCGGACGCCGCCGGCCACTCGATCCCGAAGGCCGGGTCGTCCCAGCGGACCCCGGCGGAGTGGTCGGGTTGGTAGAACGTGTCGATGTGGTAGCTGACCACCGAGTCGTCGACCAGCGTCTGGAAGCCGTGGGCCAGCCCGGCCGGAGCCAGCACCTGGAGGCCACCATCCGCAGTGAGCTCGAATCGCTCCCACACGAGATAGCTGGGCGACTCGGGGCGGAGGTCGAGCAGCACATCGGAGACGGCGCCGGCGATACAGGCGATGAGCTTCGTTTCGCCGTAGGGCTCGCGCTGGAAGTGCATGCCCCGGAGGGTGTTGGCCTTGGCGTTGTAGGAGACGCTGGCCTGGACGAATTCGGGGCTCAGCCCGGCCTCGGCGAACTCGTCGACGCACCACGTGCGGGCGAAGAAGCCCCGCTCGTCGCCGTGGCGCTCCGGCGCCACCGTGTACAGGCCGTCGATGGTGGTCGGCTCGATGATCACGACGTGGATCCTACTGGGCCGCAGCTGGCTCCGGGTTGGTCAACCACCGCCGAGCGAACGCCATGCTTCGACAAAGACAGCCAAGAGACGCGGTGAATATGCACAAATAGCCTGTGAAGAAATCTGCCTAATTTGCACAAATGAGACTGTCGTGGTTTGTCGAATAGGTGTAGGGTCGAGAGCATCCGCCGCACAGCCTTGACCTCGCAGCCGCAGCATGGTCCGCCCCAGGAGACCGGCCCGGCCGAGACCGCTGAAGCCGGTCGCGGTCGCCGCAGGAGCGGCGGCAACCGCAAGCGCCGCCGGGGCCCGGGAGGCCTCGGGCGCGGCCTGGCCCGGATCCTGGTCGACGCCGGCGGTGCAGCCGACCAACCGGCACCACCGGCCGGCCTCGTCGAGCTGGTCGGCGGGCAGAGCGCGGTCCGCCTCGCCTCGATCGAGGCCACCGTGCTCGATGCCGCCCTCCGGGCCCTGATGCAGGCGTTCGGCCTGCGGGCCCTGGCCGTCGCCGCCGGTGCCCACCCGGACCGGCCGGACGACGGCCCGATCGTGCGGACGATGACCCCACCCGGCTGGCCGGACGACCGGGGCCCGGGGCTGCAGCTCCGACAGCAGCTCGATCGGCTGCTCGGGCGGTCGCCCGAGCAGCTGGCCGCCGGCACCCCGTGGCGGGAGATCCCCCTCGACGGGCACCGGCTCTGGCTGCACGGAGCCGTCGAGGACGGCCGGGTGCTGGCTGCGACCGCCCTGCGAGCGTCCTCGCTGCCCCGTGCGTCGGCCGCGGCGCTCGGGCCGGCCGTCCGGGCCCTGGCCTCGTCGATGGCCGAGCGCGGCGTCGACCTCGGGCTCCGCCACACGATCCACGAGTCGACCCAGATCGCCCTCAAGTCGGAAGGGGGCGACGTCCTGGCCGAGGTCAACGCCGACTGGCCCCTGCCCCGGCCGACCAAGCCGGGGCTGCGGGGTCGCCGGACCGGCGTCGGGCGCGGGAGCGAGCCGGTCCAGGCGGTCGCCAGGGCCGCCGCGAAGGCCTGCCGTCCCCGCTGCGAGGTGCTGTTCGCCGGTCTGGCGCCGAGCACCTCGCCGGCCATCGAGGCGGCCGGTCACCCCAGGGTGAGCGGCGGCGCCGTCGACGGCGCCGGTCCGACCGGCCGTCCCGGCCAACCGCCGGGCGCCGACCCGGCGGCCGAGATCGCCGTCGTGCTGATCCGCCACCATCGGCACGGGCTCCGGGTCGGGTGGGCCGAGCGGGACCCCGGTGACCTCGGGGCCGTCGCCGAGGCCGTCTTCACCGCCGCCCACTGAGCCGCACCGGCGGAGCGGCTCCCGCCGGGTTCGCCTGCACCCGACGGCCCCGGCTCCGTCGGGAGGCCCTCAAGCTCGACCCGCCGCCACGTCTCGGCTCGAGCGGCGGCCCGAGCCGCCGGCCGATCCCGGTCCCCGGGCGGGACTCCTGGCGCGGTGACGACGCCAGGGCGATCGTCCCCAGGGTGACCCGCCCGATGGCCGGTCGCGGGATACGCTGACCGGCGGTGTTCCTCCTCCGCCTGACCAAGCGACTGGCGTCGCTCGGCATCGTCCTGATCGCCGTCGCCGCCGTGTCGGCGACGGCCGCCCTCGCCGTGTTGCCGCAGATGGGGACCATCGTGACCGCCCACGAGGGCACGGCCGACGAGCTGTTCCTCAGCGAGCTCGACGAGCGGTCGTCGATGTTCGCCGCAGACGGCAGCTTCCTCACCGTGCTCGCCGGCGAGCAGAACCGCGAGCCGATCCCGCTCGACGACGTCCCCCAGGAGGTCATCGACGCCATCCTGACGATCGAGGACGCCGACTTCTACGAGCACGACGGCGTCAACCTCCGCGGCACGATCCGGGCCCTCGTCGAGAACGTCAACGCCGGCGGGATCACCCAGGGCGGCTCGACCATCACCCAGCAGCTGGTCAAGCTGTCGATCCTCACCTCGGAGCAGAACCTGTCACGGAAGAGCACCGAGGCGTTCTACGCCCTGCGGCTCGAGCGGCAGATGACCAAGGACGAGATCCTCGAGCGCTACCTCAACGAGGTGTACTTCGGGTCCGGGGCCTACGGCGTGCAGGCCGCGGCCGAGACCTACTGGGGCTACGAGGACGCCAGCCAGCTCGGCTGGGCCGAGGCCGCGCTCCTGGCCGGCATCATCCGCAGCCCGTCCCGCTTCGACCCGACGAACTTCCCCGAGACGGCCAGGGAGCGGCGCTCGGTCGTGCTCAATCGGCTCGTCGACACCGGCCACCTCACGGTCGAGGAGGCCGACATCTACAAGCTGGCCCCGCTGCCGGCCGAGCGGCAGGAGCCGATCTCGATCAAGCCGACCGACTACTTCGTCGAGGAGGCGCTCCAGCAGCTGCTGAAGAACGAGGACATCCTCGGCGGCGACGCCCAGGACCGGTTCAACCTCGTGTTCCGGGGCGGGCTCAAGATCTACACCACGTTCGACCCGAACGCGCAGGCACTGGCCGAGCAGGCCAGGGCCGATCTGGTGCCCCAGACCGAGGAGGGCTTCACCGTCGCCGTGGCCACGGTCGACACCCACACCGGCGCCGTCCGGGCGTTGATCGGCGGCCCCGAGTTCGAGCGCGAGCGGTTCAACCTCGCCACCCAGGGCCTGCGCCAGCCCGGGTCCTCGATGAAGACGTTCGTGCTGGCCGCCCTGTTCGAGGCCGGCTACTCGCCCAACGACGTGGTCAGGGCGGACGGCCCCTGCACGTTCCCGGTGCCCGGCCAGGACGACTACACGGTCGGCGGCCGGTTCCGGGGCCGTCAGAGCATCGCCGCCGTCACCCGCTCGTCCAACAACTGTGCCTTCGTCCGTCTCGGGCAGGTCGTCGGCAACGAGAGCGTGGCCCAGGTGGCCCGCCGGCTCGGCATCTCGACGCTGGTGCCCGAGGCCGGCGAGTTCCTGTCGCTTCCCCTCGGCGTCGAGGAGGTCCACCCGATGGAGATGGCCGGCGCCTACGCCGCCCTGGCCAACGACGGCAAGTACAACGAGCCGTGGTACATCGAGCGGGTCGAGGACCGCGACGGCAACGTGATCTACCAGAAGCCGTCCGACGACTGGACCAGGGCGGTCAGCCAGAACACCGGACGCCTCATCGCCCAGGTGCTCGAGGGCAACGTGCAGCGCGGCACCGGCACCCGGGCCCAGCTGCCCGAGTCCGGGCACTTCTCGGCCGGGAAGACCGGGACGACCAACAACGCCGTCGACGCCTGGTTCGTCGGCTTCACCGACTACTACGCCACCGCCGTCTGGCTCGGCAAGCCGGACGACGCCGAGACCAGGATCAACATCCCGGGCTGGAGCAGCTTCGGTGGCGGCCTGCCTGCTGCCGTCTGGGGCGCCTACATGGACCAGCTCCACCTTGGCCTGGAACCGGTGCCGTTCCCCGAGCCCGAGCCGGTCCGGGGCGGCCGCTACCTGAAGGTCGATGGTGAGATCGACTTCTGTGGTGGCTTCGACTTCGAGGGCGGCGTCAGCGCCACCCAGGTGATCGACTCCGACGGCGACGGGGTCGACGACTGCTTCGCTCCCGTCACCACCACGACCCAGCCGCCGCCCCAGCCGGACCCGGGGAACGGCAACGGCGGAGGCGGCAACGGTGGCGGCGGCAACGGTGGCGGAGGCAACGGCGGTGGCGGCAACGGCGGTGGCGGCGACGACTGATCCCCGGCCTCCCGGCCGCCGGTCCGGGGAGCCCGGAGCCGTGACGTTGGCGACTAGGGTGCAGGGAGTGACGGCCCCAACCGGGCCCCGACGACGGAGAATCCTTGGCCTCCCCGGCGTATGAACTGATCCTGCAGATCCAGGGCCTCGACCTGGCCATCGACCAGTTGCGGCACCGGGCCGCCTCCCACCCCGAGCGGGAGTCCATCGCCGCCGCCGATGCCGAGCTGGCCGCCCACGACGCCGAGGCGGCCGTCGTCGAGGAGCGGCGCCACGCCATCGAGCGCGACCGCAAGCGGCTCGAGGACGAGGTGGCTCTGCTCCGGGATCGCCGTACGGAGATCGACGGCAAGCTCTACGGCGGTGAGGTCACCGCCTCGAAGGAGCTGCTGGCGCTCCAGGACGAGGCCTCCGGGCTGCTCGATCGTCAGACTGCGCTCGAAGACGACGAGCTGGAGCTGATGGAGCAGCTCGAGGAGCTGTCGGCCGACCTGGGCGCCCGTTCCGAGTCGAGGGCGGTGATCGAGGCGAGGCGTCACGAGGCCACTGGCCGGCTCGACGAGGCGATCGCCGAGATCGACGGCGAGATCGACGGGCTGGCGACCGAGCGCACGACGGCCGCCTCGCCCGACCCACCGCCGTCAGGCTGGGGCGACCTGCTCACCCGGTACGACCGCCTTCGCCCCCAGTACGACGGCATCCCGGTCGCCCGACTGGTCGGCAATCGCTGCGACGGTTGCCACATCCAGCTGTCGGCCGTCGCCGTCGACCAGCTGGGGAAGCTGCCCGAGGACGCCGTGGTGACCTGCGAGGAGTGCGGTCGCCTCCTGGTCCGCTGATCTGCGGTGCTGCTGTGGTTCGCCGTCGTGGCCCCGGTGATCGTGGCCGAGGTGTTCCGGAGCCCCCTGGTCGACTACCGGTTGGTTGCCCTCGGGGCGCTGTTGCCGCTGGTCGAGGTCGTGGCCGGACGGGTCTTCGTGCTCCACACCCTGGCCGCCCCCGTCGTGCTGCTGACGGTCGTGATGCTCGCCACCACCGGTCGGCGGCTGCTCCGTCGCCGCCTGCTCGGCATCCCGATCGGCCTGTTCCTGCACCTGGTGCTCGACGGGACCTTCACGTCGGCCGAGCTGTTCTGGTGGCCGCTGTTCGGCCTGTCGTTCGCCGACCTCACCGTGCCGGAGGCCGACGGCGTTGCCGTCCGGCTCGCACTCGAGGTCGTTGCCATCGGCGTCGCCGCAGTGGCCTGGCGCCGGTACGGCCTCGACGATCCGGCGGCCCGGGAGCGGCTCGTCCGCTCCGGGCACCTGCCGTCGACCGTGCGAACGATAGGCGGACGGTGACGGTGCGTTGGCCGGTGCGTCCCGCTCGATCGAGGAGGAGCTGCCGGTGACCCTGTACGTCTGCCGCCACGGTCGGACCGAGGCCAACGCCTCGGGCCTGCTGCTCGGGCGGGCCGATCCCGAGCTCGACGAGGTCGGCGTCGCCCAGGCCACGGCCATGGCCGCCGCCCTGCCCGCGCCGGATGCGGTCGTGTCGAGCCCGCTGGCCCGGTGCCGGCAGACCGCCGGGGCGTTCGGTCGAGCCAGCGGGGTCGACGCCGAGGTCGAGGTCGACGAGCGGCTGATCGAGCTCGACTACGGCGACTTCGATCTCACGCCGGTCCGGGACATCCCGGCCGAGACGTGGCGGGCCTGGCGGGCCGACCCCGGGTTCCGGCCCCCCGGCGGCGAGTCGCTGGCCGAGCTGTCCGAGCGGGTGTCGGCGGCCCTGGCCGACGTGGGCGAGCGGGCGATCGACGGCGTCGTCGTGATCGTCACCCACGTCTCGCCGATCAAGGCCGCACTGGCCTGGGCCCTCGGGGTCGGGATCGACGTCTCGTGGCGCTGCCACGTCGCCCAGGCCTCGGTGATGGAGATCGGGTTGACGCCGGCCGGACCGTCGCTCCGGGGCTTCAACGACGTCGCCCACCTCGCCTCGGTCGACCCGGTGACCGACCGATGAGCGAGCGGTGAGCGAGACCCCGCCGAAAGGGCTGCGCGTCGGCCGGCGCTCGGGTCCCCGCCCCGATCCGGTGGTGTCGGTGGCCGACGGGCTGCCCCGGCCCCGCTGGCGGGGCCGGCTGCACCTCGGCTCGTTCGTGCTGAGCCTGCCGGTGCTCGTCGCCCTCGTGCTGGTCGCCGACTCGGTGACCGCCGCCGTCGGGCTCGGCATCTACGGTCTCAGCCTGGCCGCCGTGTTCGGCACCTCGGCTGCCTATCACCTGCTGGCCAGGACCGCTCGGGCCCAGTGGATCATGCGCCGGCTCGACCATTCGATGATCTTCGTCAAGATCGCCGGCACCTACACCCCGGTGTGCCTGCTCGCCCTCCCGCCACGCTGGGGTCGGCCGATCCTCGTCATCATCTGGGTCGCGGCCGTCCTCGGGGTCCTCATCAAGCTGCGGGCGGGCCCCCGCCTGATGCGGTGGAGCAACTCGCTCTACATCGTGCTCGGCTGGGTGGCGATCGCTGCCCTCCCGGCCATCGCCGCCAGCCTCAGCGTCGGCGAGCTGGTGCTGCTCGTCGCCGGTGGCGTCCTCTACACGGTCGGGGCGGTGCTGTTCTCCTGCCGCCGGCCCCGGCTCTGGCCGACCGTGTTCGGTTACCACGAGGTCTGGCACGGCTTCACCGTGCTGGCCGCCGTTGCCCATCTCGGCATGGTCTGGTCGGTCGCCTCCTGAGCGGCCACCCGTCGCCGGTTCGCCTCCCGCGCCGGGCGGCCGGCGAACACCGTCGGGGGAGTTCGGCCGGGTGAGCCAACCTGTAGGCGGGGTTCTGTTCCCGGGGCCGTTGCCGGCTCCCGTTCGGTGACCATCCATCTGTGCGGTCCACCCGGGACTACCGGACCGGTGGTCCGGAGGCGGACAACCCGTCGCCCCGTCTGACCTTGCTCCGGATGGGGTTTACCGAGCCGCCCGGGTCGCCCCGGGCGCTGGTGCGCTCTTACCGCACCGTTTCACCCTTGCCTGTGGTCGTCCGATCGTCGACCGGACGGCCCATCGGCGGTCTGTTCTCTGTGGCACTGTCCTGCGGGTCACCCCGACTGGCCGTTAGCCAGCATCCTGTCCTGTGGAGCCCCGACCTTCCTCAGCCCGACCGGAGCCGGACCGCGGTCACCCGGTTGACTCACCCGGTCGGCTCACGCTAGCAGCCAGGAGCGGGCGGCCGATCGGCGGGGCCGCAGAGCCCGGACTCAGCGCTGGCGCCGCCGCTCGACCCGGCGGGACGAGGCGTCGGCCGCAAGCGCCCCGGCCACCCCCGCGGTGACGGCGGCGACGGCGGTCACCGGGAGGGCCGACGGCTCGATCGACCGGTCGTCGATCGTCGTGACGGCGACGCCGATCGCCAGCGCGACGAGGAACGTCAGACCGGCACCGATGGCGCCGTGCAGGACCGGCGTGTCCCGGCGCCGGTGGCCGGCCAGCACACCGGCGACGGCGAAGCCGGCGAGCGCGACGATCAGCAGGAGCCAACGCGCCCAGGCGCCGTCCTGGTCGCGCAGGATGCCCGACAGGAGCGCTCCGGCCGCGATCACGGCCGTTCCGCCGATGGCTGCGGTCCGGACGACCGCCCAGTCGATGCGAGGCACGCAGCCAGGGTAGTTGGGTCGACGCAGGGGAACGGAGCAGCGACCCCTCTCCTGGCGCGGCCTGACCGATCCATCGCCGCCGGACGAGGACGGTACCGCCGACAGGCGCAGCGGGTCCGATGCGGCCAGGCGACGGGTGGCAGCGCCTGGGCGAGTTCGTAGAGTGGCCGGCACGTCAGACGACACCCCCACCCCGAGCTCGGCCGAGGATGCGGTCGACTGGCCCGGTCTGCTGTCGACCGTGGTCTCCGGCGCCGACCTGTCGCGCCGCGAGGCGGCTGCGGCCATGGCCGAGATCCTGTCGGGCGCCACCGACCCGGTCCACATCGCCGCCGTCCTGGTCGGCCTGGCCTCGAAGGGGGAGACGGTCGACGAGCTGACCGGCATGGCCGTGGCCATGCGGGCCGCAGCCGAGCCGTTGCGGGTCGACGACGTCGCCATCGACATCGTCGGCACCGGCGGGTCGGACCACCGGCGGCTCCACGCCCTGAACGTGTCGACGATGGCCTCGATCGTCGCCGCCTCGGCCGGGGCCGTCGTGTGCAAGCACGGCAACCGCAAGGCCTCGTCGACCTCGGGCTCGTTCGATTTCCTCGAGGCCATCGGTGTCGCCATCGAGCTCGGGCCCCGCCAGCTGGAGGCGTGTGTCCGCGAGATCGGCCTCGGCTTCGCCTTCGCCCGCTCGTTCCACCCGGCCATGCGCTTCGCCGGCCCCGTCCGGGCGGCGCTCGGCATCCCGACGGTCTTCAACCTGCTCGGCCCGGTCGCCCACCCCGCCGGCGTCAACCGACAGGTCGTCGGCGTGGCTTCTCCCGATCGGGCCGAGCTGATCGCTGGCGCCCTCCAGGAGCTGGGTTCCAGCTCGTCGTGGGTCGTCTGCGGCCACGGCGGCCTCGATGAGCTCGCCCTCACCGGCGATTCCGAGGTCTGGGCGGTGACCCCGGCCGGCGTCGATCATCACGTGGTGGCCCTCGCCGACCTCGGCCTCGCCCCGGTCGACCCGCAGGCCCTGGCCGGTGGCGATCCGGCCACCAACGCCGCCCTGTTCGAGGCGGTGGTCGCCGGCGAGGGGGGACCGGTCCGGGACATCGTGGTCCTCAACGCCGCCGCCGGGCTCGTTGTGGCCGGCGTCGTACCCGACCTGGCCGCCGGCTGCGCCGCAGCGGGCGCCGCCATCGACGACGGGCGGACCGGCGACAAGCTCGAGCAGCTGCGCCGCACGACGGCCAGGCTCGCCCCGGGGGCGTGACCGCCGTCGGACGTCCGGCCGACGCCCTCGATCGGCCCGCGTTCGGTGCCCGGCCACGCCGCGATCGGCTCGCCGCCGGTGCTGCTCGTGTGTTCGAGCACCGGGCAGACTGGCCCACCGGGCCGGGTCGAGCGGACCAGATCGGCCTTTCGGGCGCCGGGTAACGTCACCTGGCGGCTCGGGGTAGCCTGTAGCAGCATGTCGGAGAAGAGGTACCGTTGTGGTGCTTGCGGCAATCTGGCAAGGTTCGAAGTGGTGATGAACAGGCGTGTACGAGAACTTCATCACGTCGGCGTCGACGGCACCCTGGTCGATCATCGATCGGAGCTGATCAGCGAAACGACGGAAACGGTCGTGTGCGCCTGGTGCGCCGACAGCGACCGGGTTGAGGTGATCGCCCCCGTCGACGGACCGCGATGAGCGCCGAGGTCCTCCGCCCAGCCTGCGAGTTGGCGTTCGCCGTCGCCCGCGAGGGCCTCGACGCCGCCGAGCCGATCGACCCTCCGGCCTCGATGCGGAGCTTCCTCTACGTCGACGAGCTGCCCCGTCGGGCCATCGCTGCCGCCCAGCAGGTCATCGAGGAGAACTCCGACTTCCGGCATCGGGTCGCCTCCCGGGCCGATGAGCGCGATGTCGGGCGGGCCGGCTATCTGTGGCTCCACCGTCCGACCGGCTGGGCGGTCGAGTTCGAGGCGCTGGCCTCGGCCGACGAGGCCGATCTCGATCCGTTGACCGACCACGACCCCGAGCTGGAGGCGGTCTACAAAGGCCTCACCTCCGAGCCGATCGAGCTGATCACCGCCCAACCGCCCGAACCGGACGCCGAGCCCGATCGCCCCATCGGCTCGCCCTTCGAGGGCGCCTCGATGGCCGAGGTGACCCCGATCGGCATCAGCGCCGACACCCCGTCGACCATCGACGCGCCCCCCGTATCCTCTGCCTCCCTTGGACTGGCTCCCGTGACCGACACCGACCACGCCGACATCCATCACTTCGACACCCCGGACGAGGAGGTCGGCGGCGAGGCCACCCTGGCCGCCGCCGACGGCGGCTTCGAGGCCGCCGACGCACTCGAGAGCGAGCTCGACAGCCTGCGAGGGCTCGTGGCCAGACTGGCGACCGAGCGGGAGACCGTCGAGGGCGCCCCCGTGCCGGACCAGGACGACGAGGGTGCCGACGAGCCCGACGAGGTCGTGGCCTTCGCCTCGCCGGCGCCGAGCGAGCCGGACACCGGCGGCCTCCGGGCCGACCTCGAGGCGGCCCACCACGAGCTGTACCTCACCCAGGCCGACCTGACGATCGCCCGCCAGGAGCGGGAGGAGGCCCAGCGGCTGCAGTCCGAGGCCCTCAAGCGGCAGGTCCAGCTCGACAAGGAGCTGGCCACCGTCCGCGAGCAGAAGGCCGACGTCGAGTCGCAGCTGAGCGCCAGCCAGGCCAAGGCGATCAGCGTCGAGGAGCGCCTCGGACGGTTGGAGAGCCATATCGCCGACGCCGACCGCGAGCGCGACAACCTCCGGGCCCAGCTCGACACGATGACCCTCGAGCGGAACCAGATCCGCGACGAGCGGGCCACGATGCGGGCCGAGCGTGACGAGTTCCGGGCCCAGCTCGACGACATCACCGAGAAGACCGGCGGCGTCGACCTGGTCGAGCTGGTCCACTCCCACAAGACCGCCACGGCCGAGCTGGAGAGCACCAGCCGCGAGCTGGCCCGGATCATCGGCCAGGCCGAGAACTACGAGGAGCAGCTCAACACCCTCACGGCGGAGACCGCCGCCATCAAGAGCGAGCGGATCGACCTGCGGGCCCGGCTCGGCGAGTCCGAGACGGCCCTCGAGGTCACGACCACCCAGTACGAGGCCCTCAAGATCGACGCCGAGCGGACGGCGGCCGAGCTGGGCGCCCTCCGGGCCGAGCGCGACGGACTGCAGAGCCAGCTGGCCGAGCTCCAGGTCGGTCTGGCCGACCTGCTCGACGAGCAGGCCGAGAGCCGGCAGCGCAACGACGCCGACCGCCGGGCGCTCAACGAGATCCGGGTCGAGTACGACGTCGTCGTCGCCCGCCTGGCCGACCTCGACGAGAGCGAGCAGTCGGCCAGGTCGAAGGTCGAGGGCCTCATCGTCGAGCGCGACAATCTGCTGGCCGGCCGCGACGAGCTGCTCGAAGAGCGCGGTCAGCTGCGGGCCGAGTTGGCCACCGCCGTCGGCGAGCGGGGCGCCGCCCAGGACCAGCTCGGCGAGGTCCAGGAGCGCTCCCGCTCACTCGAGACCGAGCTGCAGATGGAGCGCCGTCAGCGCGAGGAGCTGGCCAACCGTCTGCTCGAGCTCGACGACATGGCCGAGCGGACGGCGGCCGAGCAGCGGGCGCTGCTCGACGAACGCGACACGCTGCTGACGACGGCCGAGCGGCTCGAGGGCGAGCTGACCGCGGCGCTGGTCGTCAAGCAGGAGCGGGATGAGTTGGCGGCCCAGCTGGCCGAGGCCCGATCGGCCCACGAGGCCGCCATCGAGGCCGTCCGGCTCCAGCTCGACGAGGCCGGTGAGGAGATCGAGCGGGTCGCGTCCGGCCGGGCCGAGGTCGACCAGCAGCTCACCGCGGCAAACGACCAGATCGTCTCCCTGCAGGCCGAGCTGGCCGAGGCCGAGAACGTCCGGCGGGAGCGAGACGAGCTGACGGCCGAGGTCGCCGCCGCCCGGGCCAGCCACGACGAGGCGGCCAAGGCGCTCCGGTCCGAGCTCGACGGCGCCGCCCGTCAGAACGAGCAGCTCGTCGCCGCCAGGGCCGACCTCGACGACCAGCTCGCCGACGTCCAGGCCCGCCTGGTCGACGTCGAGCGTGCACGCGATCTGGCGATCTCCGAGCGGGCCACCTCGGACGGCACCGTCGACGAGCTGCGGGTCACGCTCCAGGACCGTGACGACGAGCTGCACGACCTCCGGGGCGCCCTCGCAGCGGCCAAGAAGGAGGTCGACGAGGCCACGGTCGCGCTGCAGATCAAGGAGAGCGAGCTCCGCACCGTGCTCGGGGCCCGCAACGCCGACGCAGCCGAGATCAAGGGTCTGCGGGGCACGCTCGACGCCAACACGCAGACCGAGTCGCAGCTCCGCGAGACCACCGAGACCCTGGCCGAGCGCGAGGGCGAGCTGGAGGCACTGCGGGCCGAGCTCGACGAGCTGCGGGCGCAGCCGGCCCCCGAACCGGTCGACGAGATCGCCTCGGCGATGCCGGGCGTCGAGGTCGACGCCGACGAGCTGGCGTCGACCAGGTCCGAGCTGCAGGAGGCCACCGCCGAGCTCGAGCAGCTCCGCAACGAACTGGCTGCGGCCAGGGTCGAGTTGGCCAGCACCACGGCCGAGCTGGAGGCCCGAGACGCCGCCCTGCCAGGGTCCGACATCGGTGCTCCGCCGGTCGACCCGCTGCTCGACGCCACGCCGGTCGCCGAGGCCGAGAGCGGCGACGAGCTCGATTCGATGGCCGCTGAGGTCCGCAGCGCGTTGCGTGGTCCCTCGATGCTCGATTCGATCGCCGGTCCGAACGAGCTGCCCGGGATCGGTGCCGACGACGAGCAACTGCCCGCGCTCGACCTGGCGGAGATCACCGCCGACACGCCTGCGGTCGACGAGGAGGTCGAGGACACGCCGGCCGACGAGGTGGCCGACGCCGAATCCGCACCGATCGGCGTGTTCGCCGACGCCGACGAGGCCTCGCCGGCCTCGGCCGAGATGGCCGAAATGGCCGAGATGACCGAGGTCGAGGAGGCCCCGGTCGAGCCGATCGAGTCGGTCGGCAGCGACAACGGTGTCGTCGATGCCGATGCCGATGCCGATGCCGATGTCGACGACGACGAGCTCGACGCCGTCTCCGAGCTGATCTCGATGAAGGTCAACAGCTTCGGACCAGGCGATCTGTCCGAGCTCGACGCCTCGAACGACGACGAGCTGGACCTCGCAGCCGAGCTGGCCCGCACACCGACGGAGCTGTCGGCCGAGGACATCGACGAGGCCCTCGCCGTTGGATCGGGCCCGCCGAGCATCCTCGGCGACGCCACCGATGCGTTCTCCCCCGCCGAGCCCGACCTGGCGGTCAACCGGCCGGGCGGGTCGAAGCGGCGGCGCATCGAGGTCCCCGGTGACATCGTCGACGACGAGGTCGCCGTGGCCCGGTACGTGGTCGGCTCACCAGACGTGGTGCTGCTGGTCGACGGCGACTCGGTCGCCCAGATGGGCTGGCCGAGCCTGCCGGTGGCCCAGCAGCGGGACGCCCTCGTCACCTACCTCGCCGACCTGTCGAGCAGCAGCGGTGCCGCACCGGACGTCGTGTTCGACGGGCGACTGGGTGACGACGATGCGCTGCCGGCGTCGCGGGCCGTGCGGATCCGGCTGAGCACGCCGCCGACGCCACCGACCGCGGCGCTCGACGAGCTGGTCGACGCCTACCCCGAGCAGTGGCCGATCGCGCTCGTCACCGACGACGGCGATCTGGCGGCCGCTGCGGCCGACCGCGGTGCCGCCGTGCTCAACAACGGTCAGCTGCTGGACCTCTTCATCGCCGAATAGCTCGCCCGGCCCGCTCGGCCAGGCCGGTCAGCCGAGCCATCAGGCCCGGACCCGGCTCGGGCCACGACGTGAGCACCGGGCGGAGCGGTCCGGTGATCCGGTGGCGGACTGCGCCCTCCCACACGCCCGCCGCGTAGGCCAGGTCGTCGGCGGCTCCGATCGCCAGGTCGAGTGCCGCCGCTCCGGGGCGGCGGGGGCCATCGAGCAGGCGGCGGGCCACGCCGACGACGGCCGCCACCCTGGCCAGACGGGCCGCTCGGGGCCCGAGCACCGGTGCGACGAGCACGAGCGGGGCCCAGGTTCGGGCGACGGCGGTCACGATCGAGCGGCCGCCGTACCAGTGACCCCGCAGCGTCAGGGCCATCGCCTCGGCCCGGACGTCGGGGAGCGGCTCGAGCTTGGGGGCCAGGGCCAACCCGGTGCCGACGGCGGTCAGTCCGGCGGCCACCGGCCGGCCGCTCAGGGCGAGCCAGACGACCGCGACCGTCCACCCGGAGACCCGACACGGGGCCAGCGCCTCGTGGCCGTGCCGCTCGGCGAGGGGGGCGGCCGACGACCCGTAGGCCCGGCGCTGGGTGAGGAGGGCGGGCAGCGTCGGCCGGGGCCGGTGGGTGGCACCGAGGTCGGGGAGGTAGCGGACGTGGCCGAGCCGGCCGAGCCGCCACACGAGGTCGACGTCCTCGCCGTAGCGCAGGCCGGGGTCGAAGCCGCCGGCGGCGGCCACGGCCTCGGCCCGGACGGCCAGGCAGGCGGTCGGGACGTAGGGCACGGCCCGGCCGGGGCCGACGAGCGACTCGACGGGGCCGAGGTCGAGCGGCGAGCGGTGCAGCTCGTAGCGGGCCACGGGGTGGGGGAGGGGCTCGGATCGGACCCTTGGGGCGGCGGCCACGACGGCCGGATCGTCGAACGCCCGGATCAGGCCGGCCAGGGTGGACCGGGCGAGGACGACGCCGGCGTCGACGAAGACCACCAGGTCCGTGTCGATGGCATCGAGCCCGGTCTGGCGGGCGGCGGCCGGCCCGCCCGCCCGCCGGCGGCGGAGGAGGAGGCGGACCCCGGGGCCTGGTTCGGGGGGCGCGCTCGACCCGTCATCGACGACGACCACGTCGATGCTGGTCGCCGCAGTCGCCGCAGTCGCCGCAGTCGTGGCCGTCCGGTGGTCCGAGAGCGAGGCGAGGGTGCGGGCCAGCTCGTCATGGTCGTCGTGGGTCGGCACGATGACCGACACCGTCGTGGCCGGAGCCGGCCGTCGGCCCGGACCCGAGCCGGCGGTCTCGGCACCGGCGGCGGGCCAGCGGATGTGGGCCAGGCCGCCCTCCTCCAGGCGCCGGGCGAGGCGCCGGTGGGCCGGCGAGTCGCCGACCGGCTGACCGGCGAACCAGCGCCGCACCACCGCGGCGCCGTCATCGGCCAATCGGAGCAGGCGGAGGGGCGCACCGCCGATCAGGACCCGCCCACCGTCGACCGTGCGCAGGTCGGGTGTCGGCTCGACCAGGCAGCTGGCGTCCAGGTCGGCGGCTGCGCCTCGATTCATCGCCGGCGGGTGGCGGATCGGGGACGACTCCCGTGGCTCACTGCACCAGGATACGGAGGGCGTCGAGGACCGAGAACGGGCCGCCGACCTCGGCGATCCTGGCCCCACACGAGTCGGCCAGGGCCCTGGCATGGTCCGGCTCGTCCTCGGGGGCGAGGATCGTGAGCTCCTCGAGCGATCGGGCGGCGGGGATCGGATCGCCGCCGGTGGTCACCTCGGCGTCGGACAGCAGCACGGTCAGCTTGCGGGCGGCCCGGGACCGGTCGAGCTGGCGAGCGGCCGCCCGCAGCGCCAGGGCGACGTCGGTCGTGCCGTGGCCGCGGAGGGCCAGGACCTGGGCGACGACGTCTTCGGGGGCCTTCCTCCGGTCGATGTCCTTGATCGAGACCACCCGATCGCCGAAGGCGAGCACGGCGAACTCGGCCGGTGCCCGCCAGCTGCACACCGCCGCCGCCAGGGCGGCGCTGGCCAGCCGCTGGCCGTTCATCGAGCCCGAGCGGTCGACCAGCAGGCAGATCGCCGTGTTGGGGCGACGCCAGCCGGTGGCCATGAGCTCCTCCAGGTTGGCCGGGCGGCGCTCGACCCGTGCGGTGACCAGGCTCTCGAGGCTGGCATCGACGTCGAGGTCGCCCGCGTCGGCCGCTGCGGGCACCGACACCAGCTTGCCGACGCCGCGGGACCGGGCGGTCCCGACCCTGGTCAGGTCGAGCACCAGCCGGCCGGCCAGGCGCCGGGCCAGGGCGGCGAGGCCGACGTCGGTCGCCTGCGACATGGCCGCCAGCAGTTCGAGCGCCTCGTCCGGTGTCTCCGCCAGCAGTTCGTCGAACGCCTCCTGGTCGAGCTCACCCAGTTCCGGCGAGATGTCGGCGAACGACTCGTTGCGGTCGAGCTCGCGGCGGCTGATCGTGCGTCGACGCTCGTCGGCCAGGGCCTCCTCGGCCTCGTCGCCGGTCAGGATGCGGTCGTCGTCGGCATCGGGGTCGCCGCCAGGCGGCGGGGAGCTTTTCCCGCCGAGTCACCATCCTGGGCGTCGCCGTCGGCGACCGATTCCTCCGGCGGGGGTCCGAGGAACGCGTGCCACAGCTCGGTCACGACCTCCTCGGCGGTCACGTTCGTCGAGTCGTTGAGCCGGATGCGGCCGGACAGGGCGGCGAAGGCCGAGTCGAGCCCGACGTCGAAGTCGGTGGCCGGGAGCCCACGCAACCGGCCGAGATCCTCGGACAGCAGCAGCAGGTCGACCGCCCCCCGGACCGACGAACCGACCCGGACCTCGGCGTGGTCGCGGGTCGCTCGCACGACCTCGACCACCTTGGCGATGTGGTCGGCCGGGAGGTCGGAGGCCCGGGCTGCGATGTCGGCCTCCTCGCCGGCGTCCTGGTAGCCCATGGCCACCCGGCAGACCCGGTCGTAGATGGCCCCCGAGATGCGGGCCGTGCCGACGGCGTCGAAGGGGTTCATGGCCGCCACCAGCCGGAAGCGGGGATCGGCTTCGATCCGACCGAGCCGAGGCACGGTGAGCTCGCCCTCGGACATCACGGTGACCAGCAGGTTCAGGGTCTCCTCGGGGATCCGGTTGATCTCCTCGAGGTAGAGGAGGTGGCCGTCGCGCAGCGCCCGCACGAGCGGACCGTCGATCCAGACCTCGGGGGTGTAGCCGGCCTCCATCACCTGGGCCGGGTCGAAGTGGCCGGCCAGTCGGGCCGGGGTCAGGTCGGCGTTGCCCTCGACGAAGGCCATGTCCTGGGCCGCGGCGTCGGACACGGCCCGCAGCAGCGTCGACTTGCCGGTGCCGGGCGGTCCTTCGAGCAGCAGGTGGCGGCCGGCCATCAGCGCCGCCACCACCAGTTCGGCCTCCCGGGACCGTCCGACCACCTCCCGGCGAAGCGCGGCCAGCGTCGACGGGCCGTACACCTCGGGTGACTGGTCGTGGGTCACGTACGGCCTCCGCGGTCGGCTGCGGGCACCCGATGCACCCGGCGAGGACAAAGGGTAGCCAGGGGCCGTTGACCGGACCCAATGGGACCGGTCGACGGCCGACCGCGGTCAGCGCCCGTCGACCGGTCGGCCCTCGATGGCGGCGACGGTGCGGATCACCAGGTCGTCGAACAGGCGGCGGCCCTCGTCCGCCGAGGCGCCCGTCGGATCGCCGAGGACACCGTTGGCCGCCACGGCCAGGACCCCCTCGTCCATCAGCTGGTCGATGAGCTGATCGAGGCTCTCCGTCCGGCCGGGCTCCGCGAGGTCGAGCCGGACGAGGTCCGGGTGGAGGTGCAGCATGAGCGACGTCTCGGTTCGGCCGGCGTGGGCGTCGACGGTGAAGCCGGAGGCGGCCGGCCAGGTCGGCACCAGGTCGACGACGTCGTGGCCCTCGTGTCGGAGCTGCTCGGCGGCCTCGGCCATGGGGTGGAGGTTGCCGGCGTGGCCGGACAGCAGCACGAGGCGACCGAACGTCGCCGCCGCCGAGCGGGCGAGCTCGACGACGACCAGGCGCAGGGCCGGCCAGCCGATCGACAGCGTGCCGGCGAAACCCTGGTGCTCGCCCGAGGACCCGAAGGCCAGGGCCGGGGCGACGACGGCGTCGCCGAGCCGGTCGGCCACGGCGCCGGCCCACGCTCGGGCGATCAGGGTGTCGGTGGCCAGCGGCAGGTGCGGTCCGTGCTGCTCGGTCGCCCCGAGGGGGACGACGAGCGTCGGTCGCCCGCCGGTCACGGCCGAGCGCGTCGTCTCGGGCCAGGTCATCGGCCCGAGACGACGGTCGCGGCGCTCCACGGTGGAGTCGGAACGTCGAGCGGTTCCGACCGTCGGCCCTACTGGCCGGTGATCTTGCCCAGGACGTCGTCGATGATCGAGCCGTCACCGTCGGCGTCGAGGATCGAGGCCAGGCCACCAAGCCCGGGCTGGCGGGTCTCGGCCGCCTGCCGCTCCTCGCCGAGCATGGCCCCGACACCGCCGGCGTCGAGCCCGCGGCTCTGCTTCTCGCGCGACAGGTAGCCCATGACCAGCGGGGCCAGGATCGGCAGCAGCTTCATGATCACGTCGAGGTTGAGACCGCTCTGGCCGGCGAGGTTCTGCTCGACGTTGGGCTGGCGGCCCCCGAAGACGTGCCCGAGGATCTTCGCCCCGTCGCCACCGCCGCCGAGCAGGCCACCGAGGGCGTCGAAGATCGACGGGCTGTGGTCGTTGAGGGCCGAGGACAGCGACTCGGCGCCGGCCGGTTGGCTGGTGTTGCGGGCCATGCCTCCGAGGATGGCCGGGACCGCCGCCGCGACCGCCGGGCCCATCACGCTCTCGTCTACACCAAGGGACTTCGCGATCTGCGCCACCCCGGCGGGACCGAGCTGATCCATGATCCCGTCGACCAGATTCGACATGTCTTCCTTCTTTCTGTTCACCCTCGGGGCATCCGCCCCCGTGGGTGGATCCACCGTAGCGGGTGCAGCGATGGGGTCCATCGGCCCGGAGCGATGGGCGATTCCGCTTCGGCGGTGATGTCGTGGGGCTCACGCAGCGGTCTGATATACAGGGTCGAGCGGCGCGGGAGAGCCGACGGAGCCTGCGGGCGGTCGGACCGAACCACGAGGCGGAGATTCCTTGGGACCCAGTCCCCGACAGTTTCCAGCGGCGAGGTTGTTCCGGTCGACACGGGTCGCCCGGTCGCTCGCCGTGCTCGGGCTCCTGCTCGCCCCCCTGGCCCTCGTGCGGCCGGTCGCCGGCGTCGTGCTGCCCCAGGCCGATCTGCAGCTCATCGGCGCCGTCCAGGAGGGCCCGCCCGGCGGTGGGGTCACCACCGGCGACACGATGGTCTACGAGCTGACGATCCGCAACAACGGCCCGTCGCCGATCCCGGCCGACAGCCTGCTGCTCGTGCTGTTCGTCGACCGGTCCGACAGCGCCGACCAGGCCCCGATGGAGGTGGCGCGGTTCAACGCCGGTGGCGACCTCGTGGCCGCCTCCGGTGGCGGCTGCGGCAATGGCACCCGCCTGGTGATCCAGTGCACCAACCGCCAGGCCCTGGCCGAGAACGAGGAGATCCGGCTCCGCATCGGCCACCGGCATCCCGAGGCCCTGGCCGGTGCCCTCACGTTCGTGGCCGAGGTGTCCGGCTCCCGGAACCTGTTCGACGACCCGACCGCCGGCAACAACAGCTTCCAGGGCCCGACGTACGGCTTCGTCAACCCGCCGACCACCACGACCACCTCGACGACGTCGACCACCACGACGACCGAGTCGTCGACCACCACCTCGACGAGCGACTCGACGACCACGAGCACGTCGGAGTCGACCACGACGAGCGACTCGACGACGACCTCGAGCTCGACGACCACCTCCACCACGACGACAGCGCCGACGACCACCACCTCGACCACCAGCACCACGGCGCCGACGACCACCACCTCGACCGAGCCGTCCACCACGACCACGCTCACCGGGCTGGCCGGATCGGGCTCGCTGCCCACGTCGGTCCAGGGCGTCGGTGACTCGGTCGACGGACTGCCGGCGGACCAGGCGGTCGCCGCGCCATCGGTGGAGGAACCGTCCGACGGCCTTCCGGTCCTGCTGCTGGCCGCGCTCGCCGCCCTGTTCGTGCTCCTCGGCGGCGTCGGGCTGGGGCTCTACGCCTACCTCAATCGTCCGCCGCCACTCGTCGACATCCGTCGCTTCGAGTAGGCGCCGGGGTCGAGCCGCCCCGTCCTCACCCCCGTCGGCCGATCCGGGGACCCGCCCGGGATCAGCGGCGGGTCGGGCCGAGGGAGACGCGGACCGGCTTGGAGTGATCCGAGGTGGGGGCCGGCCGGGCCTCGGCCGGGACCGACGCCAGCGGCAGCTCGCCGTGACCGCTCACACACTCGGGGTCGGGGCCGTCGAGCGGGAGGCCGGTGAAGAACTTGGCCGCCATGCAGCCGCCCTGACAGGCGTCGAACTGCCCGCAGCTGGCGCAGGCGCCAGCCGACTGCGGTTGCCGTAGCTCGGTGAACAGCTCGGATCGCTTCCAGACCTCGGTGAAGCCGCCGGGATCGCGGACGTTGCCGGCCTTGAACTCGTCGTGCAGCACGAACGGGCAGGCGTACACGTCGCCGACCGGGTCGATCAGGCAGACCACCCGGCCGGCCCCGCAGAGGTTGAGTCCCGGCAGGTTCTCGTCGCCGAGTGCGTTGAGGTGGAAGAAGGAGTCCCCGGTGAGCACGTCGGGGCGGTCGAGCAGCCAACGGTAGAGGGTGACCTGCTGCTCCTGGGTCGGGTGCAGGCGATGCCAGGAGTCCGCGCCACGTCCGGCGGGGCGGAGGCGGGTGAGGCGGAGCTCGGCGCCGTAGTGGCCGGCGAGGGCCTCGAACCGGTCCAGCTGGTCGACGTTCTCCCTGGTCACAACCACGCTGATCTTGAACGGACCGAAACCGGCCTCGGCCAGGTGGTCCATGGCCGATCGGGCGGTGGCGAACGACCCGGGCCCCCGGACGGCGTCGTTGGTCGCCTCGTCGGCCCCGTCGATCGACAGCTGGATGTCGGTGTAGTCCATCGCCGCCAGCCTGGCGGCCCCGGCTGCGCCGATCCGCGACCCGTTCGTCGAGAACTTCACTCCGACGCCGTTGCTGGTGGCGTGGTCGATCAGGTCGTAGAAGTCGGGCCGGATCATCGGCTCGCCGCCGCCGATGTTGACATAGAACACCTGGAGCCGGCGCATCTCGTCGATCACCGCCATCGCCTCGGCGGTGGTCAGCTCCCTCGGGTCTCGGCGGCCGGACGAGCTCAGGCAGTGGATGCAGGCCAGGTTGCAGGCGTACGTCAGCTCCCAGGTCAGGCAGATGGGGGCGTCGAGCCCGGCCTTCAACTCGTCGGTCAGTGCGCTCATGGGGTCTCGATCACCTCATCGTGGCGTGCGGGTCCGGTCGCCTCGTCGGCCGGTCCGTCTGGCGCTGGCTCGAGGAAGTCGGAGCGGGCCAGGGCGGCCAGGGCCCGCTGGAAGGCGGGCCATCGCCGCCGATCGAGGCCCTGGGCCGCGAACGCCTCGTGCGGGTCGGGGTGCAGCTCGAGCTCTTCGACCAGGCGAACCAGGTCGGGGGAGCGGAGGAAGTTCAGCCGGCGGTTGCCGTAGTGATAGGCGAGCGCGCCGAACGGCTCGGGGCGGAGGGCGACCCGGGGGTGCAGGCGCCAGCGGGTCCCGTGGCCGAAGCCCTCGTCGTCCCGTGCGGTCATCGAGCTGGCGCTCGGCGATCCGGCCGCCGACGGCGGATCAGTAGACGCCGCACATCCCGTCGATCGAGATCTCCTCGACCAGCAGCTCGTCCTCGACCATGGCGTCGTCGGCGGCGTCGGCGTCGGCGGTCGCAGCCTCGGTCGGCGTCAGCTCGGTGTCGATGGTCGGTTCGAGTTCCACGGGTCCTCCGGCTGGACGGTCGGTCTGCGTCTGGCGACATGGTAGCGGTCACCGCCGACCCGGTCGAACGGCGCGTTCGGGCGGCCGGACCGCCGATCTCGGGTTGCCGGAGGCCGGAGCCGGTCCTCAGCGGAGGTCGAAGCAGACCTTGACCGCCCCTCGGGGACCGGCCGATGCTGCGTGCAGCAGCGCCTCCTCGTAGTCCTCCAGGCGGTAGGTGGCCGAGACCAGGCGGCCGAGGTCGGCCCGGCCGACGAGGTCGATGGCCAGGTCGAAGGTGCGGGCCGTCGTGCCGTCGGGGAGGTGCTCGGTGCCGTAGGTGTAGGCGCCGACCAGCTCGGTCTCGCGGTGCCACAGGGCGGTGAGGTCGACGCTGACCCGTCCGGGCATCCCGACCAGCACCACCCGTCCCCGGGGGCGGGCGACGCCGATCGACTCGTCGATCGACGAGGCGGAGCCGACGGCGTCGATGACCACGTCGGCGCCGCCGGAGAGGTCGTCGCCGATGAGGAAGCTGCCCGACCGGCGGCGGACGGCCCTGGCCAGCTCGCCCGGGGCGACGACCTGATCGGCGCCGAGCGAGCGGGCCAGCGCCTGCTGCTCGGGGTACTTGGCGCCGACGAGGACCTGGGCGTTCTGGTTGAGCGAGCGAACGGCGGCGAGGGTGGTGAGGCCCATCGTGCCGGCGCCGAGGATGGCCACGGTGTCACCGTCGGCGATCCCGGCCTTGAGCGCCGCATGGACGCCGACCGCCGTCGGCTCGATCATCACCGCGGCCTCGTCGGACAGCTCGTCCGGCACCGGGTGGAGCTGCGACTCGTGGGCCACGAAGCCCTCCGACCAGCCGCCACCCGTCGAAGCGCAGTAGCCGGTCTGGATCCCCGGCTCGAGGTGCCCCGAGACCAGGTGACGGTAGTCGTCACCGTCGCCGGGCGCGGCGCCGGGGAAGGGGGGCGGGAAGCCGCGGGCCTCGTGCCCGAGCACGGGTTCGAGCACGACGCGGACGCCGTCGTCACGCTCGCCGACGACCTCGTGGCCGGGGACGAACGGGAACGAGACCCATGGCTCGAAGTAGCGGGCGGACCGACCGTCGACCGTGGCCAGGTCGGAGCCGCAGATACCGGCCAGCCGGGTCTGCACCCGGTGCCAGCCAGCACCGGGCAACTCGACCGGATCGGTGTCGACGAGGGCGAGGGGGCCGGGACCGGCGCCGCTGCCGGCCCGGAACCGGGACGAGATGGCGGCGGCGACGTAGCGAGCTTCTGACCGGCTGAACTCCAGGGCCTTCACCGGGCTCACGGTACCAGCGGCGGTGCGGACGGGCGGCCTCGGCAGCGGCGGGATGCGACCGACAAGCTTTCGCTGTCACTGGGCCTGTCTAGGTTCGGACGGCATGAGCATGATCATCGATTGCGGCACCTGCTCGCTGCGCGAGACCGACAGCTGCCACGACTGCGTCGTCACCTTCATCGTCGAGCGGGAGCCGGACGAGGCCGTCGTGATCGACGTCGCCGAGTTCACGGCACTGCGGCGGCTCCAATCGGCCGGCCTCGTGCCCGACCTGCTGCACGACGACCCCGACCAGCCCCTCGCCGGCAACGGATGAGTCCCCGCGGCGGAGCAGCTCGGCCAGGGAGGGCCGGCGACGGACTCGCCGGCTCGCTCTGGGTACCCCGGAGATCCACTCGGTTGCAGGTGTCGAGCGGGAACGGGCGGCGATCGGCGATGTTGCGGCGAGACCCCGATCGGCGGCCGATGCTGGCAGGCTGGAGGGGTGGGAGGTTCGACCATCGGGTCACACGCCGGGCGTCGTTCGGTGCCCGGGCGCGCCGGTGGATCGGGTGGTGCCTCGGTCGACGCCGCCGAGCTGCTCGAGCGGGGCCGGCGGGCCGGGCTGACCGCGGTCGGGATCACCTCGGCCGAGATCCAGCAGCCGGCCCGGACCGTGCTCCACCTGCGCCGCCGGCGAGGCCTGGCCGGCACGATGCAGTTCACCTATCGCAACCCTGACCGCTCCACCGACCCCCGCTCGGTGCTGCCGTCGGCCCGATCGATCGTGGTCGGGGCATGGCCCTACGGGTCGTGGAAGGCCCCGGAACGCCCGGTTGGCACGAACCTCGGGCGGGTGGCCCGCTACGCCTGGCACGACCACTACGCGGACCTCCGCGCCGCCCTCGACACCATGGCCGATCCCCTCCGCGCCGCCGGCCACAAGGCGGTCGTGGTCGCCGACACCAACGGCCTGGTCGATCGCAACGCCGCCTGGTCGGCCGGGTTGGGCTGGTACGGCAAGAACGCCAACCTCCTGGTTCCCGGCGCCGGCAGCTGGTTCGTGCTCGGCTCGGTGGTGACGAGCGCCGACCTGACGCCGACCGGCCCGAGCCAGGCCGACGGCTGCGGGCCGTGCACCCGCTGCCTCGACGACTGCCCGACCGGCGCCATCGTGGCCCCCGGCGTGGTCGACGCCGCCCGCTGCCTGGCTTGGCTGGTGCAGGCCGATGGCGTCTTCCCCCATCGCTGGCGGGCCGCACTGGGCGACCGGATCTACGGCTGCGACGACTGCCAGGAGGTCTGCCCGCCCAACCGGTTGGCCGCCTCGGCCAGCGACCACCCGGGCGGGGATGCGAGCGGGTCCGATCGCCTGGCCGAGCTCGAGCAGGTCGAGGCCGAGCGGGCCGAGCACCAGCAGGTCGAGGTGGAGCTGGCCTGGCTGCTCACGGCCCCGGATCACGAGATCCTCGACCGCCACGGCCGCTGGTACATCGCGAACCGCGACGTCGACAACGTCCGCCGCTCGGCCCTCGTCGTCCTCGGCAACGTCGGCGATCCGGGCGATGGGGGAGCGGTCGTGCTCGACCTGCTGGCCCGGTACCTCGGCCACGATCGGCCGCTGCTGCGGGCCCATGCGCTGTGGGCGGCCCGCCGCCTCGGCCTGCAGACGCACCTCGCCGACCTGGCGCCGGCGCTTGCCGATGACCCCGACCCCCTGATCCGGAGCGAGTGGGGCGTCCCCGTCGAGCCCCGGTTCGAGCCGGACGCCTGGGCCGGGCTGGTCGGCGCCGAGGTCGGTCGTGCGTAGGCATCTCCTGGTCACCAACGACTTCCCGCCGAAGATCGGCGGCATCCAGAACTACCTGTGGGAGTTGTGGCGCCACCTGCCCGCCGGCGCCGCCGCCGTGCTGACCACCCCCTATCGAGGCACGGCGGCCTTCGACGCCGCCCAGCCGTTCCCGATCGAGCGCTCGCCGGAGCCGTGGCTCGGCCCCTACCCATGGCTCGGCGCTCGGGTGCGGGCGCACGCCGACCGCC
Source organism: Acidimicrobiales bacterium (assembly GCA_028285495.1). Classification (GTDB taxonomy): domain Bacteria; phylum Actinomycetota; class Acidimicrobiia; order Acidimicrobiales; family SZUA-35; genus JAHELU01. Next base: position 28,093 of record JANQPB010000035.1, on the reverse strand, counting down.
ACGGCGCCGAGCTGGTGCTGTTCGATCCCGCCCTGCCCCTCGGCGCCGTCGCCCCGTCGCTCGGTCGTCCCTACGGCGTGGTCCTGCACGGTGCCGAGGTCACGATCCCGGCCCGCCTCCCGGGCACGAGGCGGTCGATGGCCCGGGTCCTGGCCGGCGCCTCGCTCGTGGTCTCCGCCGGCCGCTACGCGCTCGACGAGGCGGAGCGCTGCGTCGGCCGGAGCCTGCCGTCGGTGGTCGTCCCACCCGGGGTCGACGCCGACCGGTTCGTCCCGCTCGCGCCCGACCGCAGGGCCCGGGTTCGCCTCGACCACGGGATCGGCGTCGACGACGTGCTGGTTGCGGCCGTCAGCCGCCTGGTGCCCCGCAAGGGCATGGCCACCCTGATCCGGGCCGTCGTCGAGGCCGATCGCCGGCTTGGTCACGACGGACCCCGCCTCCGGCTGGTCATCGGGGGAACCGGCCGTCAGCGTGGTGAGCTCGACGACCTGGTCCGATCGCTCGACGCGCCCGTGCAATTGACGGGCCGGCTCGGCGACGCCGCCGTGGCCGAGCTCTACGGCGCGGCCGACCTGATGGCCATGCTGTGCCATGAGCGGTGGTTCGGGCTGGAGCAGGAGGGGTTCGGCATCGTGTTCCTCGAGGCGGCCGCCGCCGGGGTGCCCCAGATCGCCGGCCGATCCGGCGGGGCTCACGAGGCCGTCGAGGACGGCGTGACCGGCCTCATCGTCGACCGCCCGACCGACGTCGATGCCGCAGCGACGGCGCTGGTCGAGCTGGCCACCGATCCCGAGCGGCGAGCCAAGTATGGTGAGGCGGCCCGCCGCCGAGCGGTCGACGCCTTCGACTACCGGGTCCTGGCGGCCCAGCTGCAGCGGGCGATCGACGCCGTTCCACTCACCCGCTGACCAGCCTCGGACCGCCGATGCGCCGCCCGGCCACGGCGCCAACGATCGTCCCGGACGCAGCTTCGGGGCGGGGTGAGTCGCCGTTGTCAACGTACGGGCATAACCTGGCACCTCAGTGACCGATCAGCAACCAGATGCCCAGGCGATCGAGCGGACGTCGGCGTCGGCGGTGGTCAATGCCGGCATCGACTCGTGCTTCGGCGTCGGCGTCGACGTCGCCGCCTACCCCGAGTGGATCGTCGACCTCCGCTCGGCCGAGGTCCTGACCACCGACGAACAGGGACGGCCGCTGACCGCTCGGTTCGAGGCGGCCGGACTCGGCCGCATGACCAGCTACGTCCTGGCCTACGACCACAGCTCCGCCCCCGAGGTCCTGGCCTGGAACCTCGTCAGCGGCGACCTGACCAGGGAGATCGAGGGCCGCTACCGCTTCGAGGACGTCACCGAGCAGCCCGGCCAACCCCTGACCGCGGTCAGCTACGAGCTGACGATCGATCTGGCGGTCCCGTTGCCCGGCTTCGTCAAGCGCCGGGCCGAGGACAAGATCGTCCGCTCCGCCCTCGACCGGTTCAAGCTTCGGGTCGAGGAGCTCTCGGGCCGCACCTGATCGCCTCGATCCGGTCCGCCACTTGAGTCGTCGGCTGAACCGGTCGAAGAAGGGGCATGCGCTTCCTTCGGCTCGATTTTCGAGACGATCTGCACGGACTCGATCTCCACCCGCTGATCTCGGTGGTGTCGGCGACCGAGTCGAACGAGTCCGAGCAGCTGCTCGAAGCCGTCCGCCGCCTCTCCGTCGGCTCGACGGCCGGCCTGCGGGGCCTGGTCGAGCACGACGGCCTCCTCGTCGAGCTCGACGCCGACGGTGGCGAGCCCCTCAGCGATCTCACCACGTCGGCCACGGTGGTGATCCACGTCGATCCCATCGCCGCGGCGGCCGACGACACGGGCCTGCACCGGGAGATCGCCCGCTGGGAGCGTCAGGCGGCCGTCGACTCGGCGTCGGTCGAGGAGATCCGGGCCCATCTCGACCTCTCGGTGAAGGCCAGGACCAAGCGGCTCCAGCTCCAGCTGGCACCGCCGAAGCCGACGGCGGCCAACGCCGCGCTCACCGCGGGCCGGCTCCGTCTCCGAGCGGTTCGGCGGGCCTTCGACGCGGTCGGGCAGCTCCAGGCCTTCATCCCCGAGCCGGCGCCCGAGATCGAGGACCTGATCGAGCGCTGGGAGGCCCATCGGCGACGTCGGGCTGAGCACGAGAGCCACATCAGCGGGCTCGCTTCCCGGGTGGCCGACGCCGAACGGGCGGTCACCGCCGCCACCGACGCCCTGGCGGCGGCGCGGGAGGCCTCCAGGACCATGCTCCTCGATCCCGAGCGCGAGGCCCGCCTCGAGACGCTCTACGACCTGTCGAATGAGTCGTCGCTGTTCCGCAAGGGCCTCAACCGGGAGGAGGAGGCCGAGATGCAGGCGCTGCTCGGCAGCGTCGGCGTGTCGAGCTGGACCGAGTACAGCGTGCTCCGGATGTCGCCGACCGTCCCCCCGGACAAGCTGGCCGCCGTCCAGCGGGCCGAGGACGACCTGGAGCGGGCTCGCCAGCAGCTCGAGCGCACCCGGTCCGAGCGGACGACCGACGAGGTCGCCCGGTCGCTGCACGAGGAGCTGGCCGCCATCAAGACCGACTGCCAGCCCCACCTCGGGGTGCTGGTTCCGGCCGACATCGGCGGGGCGCTCCGCCAGCGGCTCCAGATGATCGAGAACCCCCGCTGGCTCGAGGCGCTCAACGACCTGCGCGACGTGCTGTCGAGCAACGACCTCCACCCTCCCGGTGGCTTCGAGCCGGCCGAGATCCTGGGTTGGACCGACTCCTGGCTCCGGGCCAAGGAGAGCCTCACCCAGCCCGGTCGGGCGAGCATGGCCGCCGACGCCGACGACGAGGCCAGGCTGCGCATCGAGCTCGACACCGAGGCGCTGGCCCTGATCCGCCACGAGCGGGCCCTCACCCAGATCGACCGGGCCGAGCGGAACGCCGTCCGCTCCGGTCTGCGGGTCCGCCACCTGCGAGGCCAGCTCAGGGCGCTGGCCGACCACACCGGCCCCGCCTCGGCGGCCGAGGTGATGGCGATGATCGAGCCCGTGGCCGAGCAGGTGTTGGCCGACATCGGCGGGTCGGTCCCGCTCGCCGTCGTCGGGGAGCTGCCCGGTCTCGCCGCGGCCGAGGTCGACGAGCTGATGGACGCACTGGAGTCGGTGGCCCAGAAGGTCCAGATCGTCCTGATCAGCGACAACCCGGCGGCGGCCGACTGGGCGAGGCGGGCCGGCCTGGAGCGGGCCGATCTGCGGCTCGGTACCACCAGCCTCTTCTGATCGACCCGGTGCCGACGGCTCGCCACGATCCGGGCCGAGTCCGATGGCCCCCAACTAGGCTCCACCTTCGTCCGATCGACGGGAGTGGTCCATGAAGGTGTGGAGATCGCGGGTTGGTGGCGCCGAGACGGTCACGGCGCCGAAGCGGGGCTCGACGTTCATCGGTGTCGACGTCGGCGGAACCAAGATCCTCGGCCTGGTCACCGATGGGGTCAGCGCCAACGCCGTCGATCGTGAGCTCCAGGCCACCCCGAAGCACGACCCCGACGCCCTGGCCCCCGCCATCCTCGGTGTCGTCGAGACGCTCCTGGCTCGCAACGATGCCGTCGTCGGCGTTGGCGTGGGCGTGCCCGGCCTCGTCGACCATGCCGGGGTGCTCCACTACGGCCCCAACGTGCAGGGGGTGCTGGGGCTCGACATCGCCGGCCGCCTCAACCAGACGTTCTCGATCCCGGCCGTCGCCGAGAACGACGGCTACCTCACCGCCCTCACCGAGCACCGCCTCGGCGCGGCTCGTGGCCACGACCACGCCATCGTCGTCACCCAGGGCACCGGCATCGGTGGCGGGCTCATCGTCGGCGGGCAGGTGCTCCGGGGCGCCAACGGCTTCGCCGGCGAGCCGGGCCACATGCTCGTCAACCGCTTCGGCCATCGCTGCGCCTGCGGTAGCACCGGCTGCTGGGAGTCGGTCTCGTCCGGGGCGGGGTTGGCCAACCTGGCCAGGGACGTGGTCGACGAGGGCCAGGGCGGTGCCATCCTCGCCGCGGCCGGCGACGACCCGGCCAGGATCCGGGGCGAGCACGTCTCGGCCGCCTACGACGCCGGCGATCCCGGTGCGATCGAGACGATGCGTCGGTTCTCGTTCTGGGTGGCCGAGGGGATCGGCAGCCTGATCGCCCTGCTCGACCCGTCGATCGTGGTGCTCGGTGGCGGCCTGTCGACCATCAGCGGCGGCTTCCTCGACGAGGTGGCGAGCCAGGTCGCCGACAGCGTCGTCGGCGGACCCTATCGGCCGGTCGTCCCCATCGTTCCCGCCGATTTCGGCGCCGAGGCCGGCGCCGTCGGCGCAGGGCTGCGGGCCCGCGACTTCGTCATCAACGGGTGATCGACCCCGGTGGTTCGGCCCCGCCACCCGCCCCTCGGCAGATCCCGGCGGCCGCCGAAACCTGCCACCGTCGCCGATGGCCGGCCCAGTAGGCTTCCACCTCATGGAATTCAGGCGAATCGACCACCTGCCTCCGTACGTCTTCTCGATCATCAACGAGCTGAAGATCGAGGCTCGGCGCTCCGGGGCCGACGTGATCGACTGCGGGTTCGGCAACCCCGACCTGCCGTCGCCCGACATCGCCGCCGACAAGTTGGCCGAGGCGGCCCAGAACTCCAGGAACCACCGCTACTCGGCCAGTCGGGGCATCCCCAAGCTCCGCGAGGCCGCCGCCGATCTCTATCAGCGCCGTTTCGGCGTGTCGCTCGACCCCGAGACCGAGGTGCTCAACGTGATCGGGGCCAAGGAGGGCTTCACCCACCTGATGTGGGTGCTCCTCCAGCCGGGCGACGCCTGCCTGGTGCCGGCCCCGTCGTACCCGATCCACATCTGGGGGCCGATCTTCGCCGGCGCCGCCATCCGGGAGGTGGCGCTGGCCGAGGGTGAGCAGTTCATCGCCAACCTGGAGAAGGCGTGGGAGTACTCGTGGCCGAAGCCTCGGGCGCTGGTCATCTCGTTCCCCCACAACCCGACGACGGTCTGCGTCGACCTCGAGTTCTTCGCCAGGGTCGTCGCCTTCGCCAAGGAGCGGGACATCGTGGTCGTGCACGACAACGCCTACGCCGACCTCGGCTTCGACGGCTACGACCCGCCGTCGATCCTGCAGGTCCCGGGGGCGAAGGACTGCTGCGTCGAGCTGTACTCGATGACCAAGTCGTTCTCGATGGCGGGCTGGCGGGTGGCGTTCCTGCTCGGCAACCCCGAGGTCATCGGGGCCCTGGCCAAGCTGAAGAGCTACCTCGACTACGGGACCTTCCAGCCGATCCAGATCGCGGCCACGGTGACGATGAACGAGGCGTCCGAGCATCCCAAGCTCGTCCGCGACGTCTACCAGAGCCGTCGCAACGCCCTCTGCGACGGCCTGAACCGCATCGGCTGGCCGGTGGAGCGACCGAAGGGCACCATGTTCGTCTGGGCGCCGATCCCCGAGGCCTACGCCGAGATGGACTCGCTCGAGTTCAGCTCCCATCTGGTCAAGCAGGCCGGCGTGGCCACCTCGCCAGGCGTCGGGTTCGGGCCCGGCGGTGAGGGGTTCGTCCGCTTCGCCCTCATCGAGAACGAGCAGCGGCTGCAGCAGGGGGTCCGCAATCTGCGCCGGGCCCTCACCCGCCTCGAGGCCTGACGGCGCCGGGGTCGGCCGGCGCCGGGTCAGCTGGCGCCGGCGGTGCCGCGAACCCCGTCGAGGCACATCCTGACGGTCGTGTCGACCATCGCCTCGCCGACCTCGCCGTCGCCGACGGCGTACTCGCGGGCCAACTGGTCGATCACGGCCCGGATGGCGAGCGCCATCATCACGGCGTCACCCTCGAGGATCTGGCCCTGGTCGATCGCCTCGTCGATCAGGCGGGCGGTGTCGGCGACGACGATGTCCCGCCCCCGTCGCAGGACCTCGGCGAAGGCCGTCTCCGACCAGCCGAACAGGACCAGCCGGGTGATGTCGGTGTTGGCCGCCGACCAGGCGATCGAGGCCCGGATGCCGGCCTCCAGCTGTTGGAGGGGGTCGTCATGGGCCGCCATCGCCGCCGCCTGGGTCTGGCGCAGGTCGCGGAGCGACTCGCGCAGGATCTCCATCAGCAGCTGGTCCTTCGACTCGAAGTACCAGTAGAAGACGCCCTTGCCGACGCCGACACCGTTGACGATCTCCGACACCGACGTCGGGTGGAAGCCGTTCTCGGCGAAGCGGGCGGTGGCGTAGGAGAGGAGCTTGTCGCGCCGTTCCCGACCTCGACGGGTGAGTTGACGCTTCTCGCCCATCCGTCGAGGCTACGGCTCTCTTGACCGCCCGGTCAAGGCACCCCCGGTGCGGTCGGGCGGTCCGACCCGTCGCCAACAGCCGCCAGGCAGGGGGCGGCCGGCGATCGACTCAGCCCCCGGACGGGGCCCAGCCCCGTGACCGCTCGACCGCCCCGAGCCAGCGGGCGTGGAGCCGGTCGGCCGCCGCCCGGTCATCGGACGGCTCGAACCGTCGGTCGAGCTGCCAGGCCGCGCTGACGGCCTCGGGACCGTCCCACACCGACTCGGCCATGCCGGCCAGGTAGGCGGCGCCGAGCGCCGTGCTCTCCTGGTTCGACGGGCGGCTGACCGGTACACCGAGCTGGTCGGCCTGGAACTGCAGCAGCAGGTCCATCACCGACGCCCCGCCGTCGACCCGCAGCTCGGCCGGGCTGCGCCCCGACGCCGAGGCCATGGCATCGAGCACGTCCCTCGTCTGGTAGGCCATCGACTCGACGACGGCCCTGGCCATCTCGGCCCGACCGGTGCCCCTGGTCAGGCCGACGATCGCGCCGCGGGCGTACGGGTCCCACCACGGGCTGCCGAGGCCGGCGAAGGCGGGCACGATGAACACGTCACCGGTGTCTGGCACCGAGGCGGCGAGGGGGCCGATCTCGGCCGCCTCGTCGATGATGTCGAGCCCGTCGCGCAGCCACTGGATGGCGGCCCCCGTCACGAAGATCGCCCCCTCGTAGGCGTAGGTCGCCGGACGGTCCGGCCCGAGGGTCCAGGCCACCGTGGTCAACAGACCATCGACCGGCGGCGGGCACTCGTCGCCGACGTTCATCAGGACGAAGCTGCCGGTGCCGTAGGTGTTCTTGGTCATCCCGGGGGAGAAGCAGGCCTGGCCGAACAGGGCCGCCTGCTGGTCGCCGGCGACGCCCGAGATCGGGATACCGGCCCCGAGGTCCGTCGTGGCCGCGGTGACCCCGAAGCGGCCGCTGGTCGGGCGGACCTCGGGCAGGGCGTCGATCGGCACGCCGAGGATCCCGCACAGCTCGGGCGACCACTCGAGCGAGCGGATGTCGAACAGCATCGTCCTGGAGGCGTTCGACGGCTCGGTGACGTGGACCTCGCCCCCGGTCAGCTTCCAGATCAGCCAGGTGTCGATGGTGCCGAGGGCCAGGTCGGCGTCGGCCTCGACGCCGCCGTGCTCGAGCAGCCAGCCGTACTTGGTGCCGGTGAAGTAGGGGTCCAGCACCAGCCCGGTGGTCGAGCGAACGAGCGGCAGGTGGCCATCGGTGGTCAGCCGATCGCACACGTCGGCGGTGCGGCGGTCCTGCCACACGATCGCCCGGTGCCGCGGCTCGCCGGTCCGCCGGTCCCACGCGGCCGCCGTCTCCCGCTGGTTGGTGATGCCGATGGCGGCGACCGGGGCATCGAGCCCGGCCGCCAGCTCGTCGATGACCTCGCGCATCCGATCCCAGATCTCGTCGAGATCGTGCTCGACCCAGCCCGGCTCGGGGAAGTGCTGGGTGAACTCCCGATAGGCGATCGAGCGGATCTCACCCTGCTCGGTGACCGCCATCGCTCGCACGCCGGTGGTCCCGGCGTCAAGTGCAACCACGTAACCCATGGCCGGCAACCCTAGCGGGCCGGACCCGGCGGATGGCCGGGCCGATCCGGTCAGCGGCACGGTCGCGCCGCCACCCTCGGAGCCGGGTCGACATGGGTCACACCGGCGGCGGCCCGCCAACGGCGCTGCGGGCTCCCGGCTACCCTGCGGCGGGTGAGAATCGCCGTGTTGACCGGAGGGGGCGACTGCCCCGGCCTCAATGCCGTCATTCGCGCCGTCGTCCGCCGCGGGATCCGCCACTTCGACGACGAGATCCTCGGGGTCCGGGACGGCTGGGCGGGGCTGATCGAGAATCGGCTCGACCCGCTCACGATCGACGACCTGCGGGGCATGCTGCCCCGAGGCGGCACGGTGCTCGGCACCAGCCGGACCAACCCGTTCAGGGCCGACGGCGGCGTCGAGGCGGTCTTCGACACCGTCGAGCGGGGCGGGATCGACGCCGTCGTCGCCATCGGCGGCGAGGGGACCCTCTCGTGCGCCCTCGAGTTCCATCGGAAGGGCCTGCCGGTGGTCGGCGTCCCGAAGACGATCGACAACGACATCGGGGTCACCGAGCGGACCTTCGGCTTCGACACCGCCGTCACGATCGCAACCGAGGCCATCGACCGCCTCCACACAACGGCCGAGAGCCACGACCGGATCATGGTGGTCGAGGTCATGGGCCGCCACGTCGGCCACATCGCCACCCACGCCGGCATCGCCGGCGGCGCCACCAGGACGCTGATCCCCGAGCATCCGTTCGACATCGCCGAGGTCTGCGACTCGCTCAACCGTCGCCACGGGAAGGGCCGGTGGGCGTCGATCGTCGTGGTGGCCGAGGGGGCCAAGCCGAAGCCGGGGACGATGGAGATCCCCGAGGAGACCCGTGACGAGTACGGCCACATCCGCCTCGGCGGCATCGCCAATCTCGTGGCCGAGCAGATCGAGCGGCGGACCGGGATCGAGACCCGGGTCACCGTGCTCGGCCACGTCCAACGGGGAGGCACGCCGACGCCGTTCGACCGCGTGCTCTCGACCCGCTACGGCGTCGCCGCCACCGACGCCGTCCATGACGGCGCCTTCGGGTCGATGGTGGCCCTGCAGTCCGACCGGATCGTGACCGTCCCGCTCGAGGAGGCGGTCAAGGACCTGAAGACGGTCGACGACCAGCTCTGGGACGTGGCCAGGCAGTTCTTCGCCTGAGTCGGACCGGCGGACCAGCTCGGCCCGGTTCCGGCTCGGCTCGGTGCCGGCCGGCGGTCGGTCAGGGGTCCGACGTGGTGGTCGTCGAGCTGCTGGTGGTGGCGTCGAGCGTTCCGTCGTCTGCGGTCGTGCTGGTCGTCGAGGTGCCGCCGTCGCCGGTGCCGCCGTCGGCCTCCTCGCCCGCTTCGCCCTCCTCGGCCTCCTCCACGATGGCGTCGCGCTCGTCGGTGCCGGTCCGGCAGTCGCCGAAGTCCTCGCGGACGACCGGCCCCTCGATCGGTTGCGAGTCGAGGTCGGTCGGCTGGAGCCGGCCCGTGTCGTCCTCGATGACCACACCGATCGTGTCGACCGACACCAGACCGAAGAACGTGCAGACCAGTTGGCTGACGATCAGGCGGGCCCGTGGTGGGTTGGCGAGGAGCTCTTCCCGCAGCTCCCCCTCGGGAGACACCCGGAGGACGCGGACGCCCCTCGCTTCGTCCTCCTCCGTCAGTTCGAGGAGGGTGGCATCGAGGCCGACCGGGACGACGCTCCGCAGGGTCAGATCGAACTCGGCGAACGCCTCCTGATCCTCCGGCCTCGGCGCCTCCTCCAGCTCCTGCAGGACGTCGTTGATCTCCGGGTTCTCCAGGTACGCCCGCTCGACCACCTCGAGCTTGTCGTCCGAGCTGATGAAGTACAGCGACTGGGTGACGAGGTCCCCGTCGACCTCGTCGACGGGGCTGGTCGTCGTGGTGGTCGACGTGCCGAACAGGAGGTCCTCGCGGCCCTCGGTCGACAGCGCCTCGGGCTCACCGACCGGGATGCCGCAGGCCGCGACCAGGAACGCCGCCGCCCCCAGGAGCACGGCCCCCGTCGACGCTCGGACCGGTGGCCGTGGCCGCCCGCTCATACCGCCATCTCCACGGGTTCCTCGTCGAGGATGCCGACCGGCAGCTCGACGACGAACCTCGCCCCCTCGTGGCCGTCGACCCGATCGGTCACCCAGACCCGGCCGCCGTGGAGGCGGATGTGCTCGGCCACCAGGGAGAGTCCGAGGCCGACGCCGCTGTCGCCACCGCCCCGGCGGCCGGCGTCGGTCGCCGCCCGGCTGAAGCGCTCGAAGATCTGCTTGCGGTCGCCCGGCGGGACGCCGGGGCCGCGGTCCTCGACCACGATCTGGGCGCAGTCACCGATCTGACGGAACGAGATCCCCGTGGCCCCGCCGGCGTACTTGGCCGCATTGTCGATCAGGTTGGTCACCACCTGGGCCAGCCGTCGCTTGTCGGCATGGACGATCAGATCCCGGTCGCGGTCGGGATGGTCGAGCATGATCTCGGGGCTGCGGGACTGGGCGATCACGTTGATGAGGAACTCGGCCAGCTCGAAGCTGCTCGACTGCAGCTCGACCGCTCCGGCATCCATCCGGGAGATCTCCAGCAGGTCCTCGACGAGGTGCTCGAAGCGGGTCAGGTCGTCCCGCAGCAGCGTCACCGCCTTCTGGGCAACCTCGGGAAGCGAGCCCTTTCGTCGCTCCAGGATCTCGACCGACGCCGTCAAGGTCATCAACGGCGACCGCAGCTCGTGGCTGACGTCGGAGGCGAAGCGCTCGTCCCGCTCGATCCGGCTGCTCAGGGCGTCGACCATCTCGTTGAACGACTGGCTGAGCACCGCCAGGTCGGGGTCGGTCTGCAGGTCGAGCCGGGTCTCGAAGTCACCACCGGCGATGGCCTGGGCCGCACTGGAGATCCGACCGATCGGGGCGAGGGCCCGCCTGGCGGCGTAGTAGCCGAGGCCGGCGCCGACCAGCCCGGCGCCGGTCGAGACCGCCAACAGGATCAGCCGCAGGTCACCGAGGGTCGCCTCGATCGGAGCGAGGGTGAACACCTCGTAGTACTTGACGCCGAGCTGCTCGAGGTTGATGCCGAGCGCCAGGCGGGTGGCGTCCGGGCCCCGGAACCGGTGCTGCACGATCGGGTCGAGCAGGAGCTGTTCCTCCAGGTCGGCCGGGATGTCGGCCTGGGTCAGGCCGCCGGCCTCGATCCCGGAGCCGACGATCAGGTGCCCGCTGGTCTCGGTCCGGCGGACGTCGTCGATGATGACGCGGTAGAACTGGACCTCGGTCTCGTTGTCGGCATCGTCCGGGATGCTCTCCACGCCCCGTCGCACGCCGAGGGCATTGAAGAAGAACTGATCTCGGGCCCGGTTCTCCTCGACGCTGAGCAGCCGGTTCTGGGCGATCGTGTAGGTGGCGATGGCGACGATCAGCGACAGCAGCAGCGAGCTGATGGCGTAGGCCAGCGTCACCCGGGCGAACAGCCCCTGCCACCACCGACGCCTGCTCATCGCGTTCCCTGGCTCGCTCAGGGTTGCAGCTTGTACCCGAGTCCCCTCGACGTGACCACGTAGCGGGGGCTGGCCGGGTCGGTCTCGACCTTGGTCCGGAGGCGGCGCACGTGCACGTCGACCAGGCGGCCGTCGCCGAAGTAGTCGTAGCCCCACACCCGCTCGAGGAGCACTTCGCGGCTGAACACCTTGCCCGGCTGGGAGGCCAGCTCGACCAGCAGCTTGAACTCGGTCTTCGTCAGGTGCAGCTCGTCGTCGTTCTTCTTGACCACGCCCTCCTCGGGGCTGATCTCGAGCTCGCCGACCCGGATCTTCTGCATGTCGCCCGGCTCGGAGGCCCTGGCCCGACGCAGCATGGCCCGGATGCGGGCCGACAGCTCCTTCGGGGCGAAGGGCTTGGTCAGGTAGTCGTCGGCCCCCGCCTCGAGCCCGGCGACGACGTCATGGGTGTCGGAGCGGGCGGTCACCATGATGATGGGGACGTCGCTGCCACGCCGGATCGATCGGCAGACCTCGAAGCCGTCGATGCCGGGCAACATGATGTCGATCAGGACGACGTCGGCCGGTGACTCGTTGAACGTGTCGAGCGCAGCCTCGCCGGTGCCGGCCTCGATCACGTCCCAGCCCTCCTCCTCGAGGGCCAGGGTCACGGCCTGGCGGATTCGCTCGTCGTCCTCAACGGTCAGAATTCGTGTTCCCACAACATGCAATGGTGCCCGATCCGGCGGGGTTCCGTCGGTCATCGGAGCAAAAAGCCACAAAGCGGTCGACGATCGCTGGCAGGCCCCGGCCACCGCCGGTCGGTCTAGGCCCCGAGCTCGACCAGCCGGCGGGTCAGCGGGCCGTGCAGCTCGGGCGAGGCGGCGACCAGGAACTCGGTCGACGGCGGGCCACCGCCGAGGTCGGTGCAGCGGGCCCCGGCCTCGGCGGCGATGAGCACACCGGCGGCGAAGTCCCAGCGGTTGAGGCCGAGCTCGTAGTAGGCGTCGACCCGACCGCAGGCGACGGCGCACAGGTCGAGGGCGGCCGAGCCCATCCGCCGGATGTCCCGGATCTCGGGCAGCAGAGCGGCGACGACCGCAGCCTGGCCCCGGCGTCGTTCGGCCGCATAGCCGAACCCGGTGGCGACCAGTGCGGCCGACAGCTCGACCGGACGGCCGACGCGGATCGGGTCGCCGTTGAGGGTCGCCCCCCGGCCGGCGACCGCGGCGAACAGCTCGCCGGCCACCGGGTTGGCCACGGCGCCGGCCAGCATCCGCTCGCCGCGGCCGACGGCGACCGAGACGCCGTAGGCCGGGAGGCCGTAGACGTAGTTGGTGGTCCCGTCGATCGGGTCGATGTGCCACTCGAGGCCCGAGGTCCCGACGTGGTCGGCGCCTTCCTCGCCGGTGATGGTGTCGTCGGGCCGGGCGCGTCGGATCCCGTCGACGATGAGCCGCTCGGCCGCCCGATCGGCCTCGGTCACCGGGTCGGTCGGGGACGACTTCGTCGTGGTCGTGGCCACGGCCCCGTCTCGCAGCTCGACGATCGCCTCGCCGGCCCGCTCGGCCAGGTCGACGGCGAGCCGACCGAGCTCGTCCAGGTCGACGTCGGCCGTTGCGCCGGCTGGGTCGGTTGCGGACCCACCGTCGGCCGGCGCCGTCACCGGTCCCTCCGGCTCCAGCCGCGATCCCGGCGACGCCTCGAGCGACGGTCGTCCTCGGGGTGGGCGACCGCATTCCACTCGTTCATGGCCCGCAGCGTCAGGTTGGCCAGCACCCCGACGCCGATGGCGCCGGTGAGCGCGCCGAGCAGGGCACCGACCGCAGCCCAGGTGCTGTCGCGGAACATCACGTCGGCGACGCCGTAGCCGACCAGGGCCCCGAGCACCCCGCCGAGCACGACCGACCCGAAGGCGGCGTAGCGGGCGGCCGCCGGTGGGTCGGCGTCGAGCGGCTCGGGGGCCGCCAGGTCCTCGAACGGGAGGGGGGCCCGCTCGCCCGATACCGGTTCGATGTCCTCGTTCACCGCGTCGAGCCTATTGGCCTTCGGGCCGGGACGACGGCATCGGGGGCAAGCCGCCGACCAGGTCGGCTCCGATGGACCCGAGCCCGAGTCGACGAAGCGGGCATCCGGCCCGTCTGGGGAGCAGAATGGGACGATGAGGCCACCAGGGGCATCGAGGCGACCACCGGACGTCGGTCCCCGCTGCAGGCGACGCCGATGAGCCACGAGCCGTACCTGCCCCCGATCGGCGATGACGGGCTCCGCCACTGGCAGGTCGCCGGCGGCGTCATCGTCGACGACCGCGGCATCCTGCTGGTCGAGAACCTGCGGCGGAACGGCCGGACCGACTGGAGCACCCCCGGCGGCGTCGTCGACCCGGGGGAGACCGCCATCGAGGGCCTGACCCGCGAGGTCAACGAGGAGACCGGGCTGCTGGTCGGGGCGTGGCTCGGCCCGGTCTACCGGGTCGAGGTGCTCGCCCCCGATGCCGGCTTCCACCTCGTGGTCGAGGCCCACCGGGCCCACTCGTTCTCGGGGGCGATCGCCATCGACGACCCCGACGGCATCGTGGTCGGGGCCGAGTTCGTCGATCCCGCCACCGTCGGCCACCGTCTCGGCGCCGCCTCGCCGTGGGTGGCCGAGCCGCTGGTGGCCCACCTCGACCTCGGCGTCGACGACGGGCGCACCTTCCGCTACCGGGTCGAAGGGCGATCCGGGGCCGGTCGGGTCGTGACCAGGCTCGACGATCTCCCGCCGCCGTGACCGCACCAACCGCCGGCGGCCCGGGCCGATCGGACGGGGCCGAGCGCACGACCCCGACGATCCTGCACGTCGACATGGACGCGTTCTACGTGTCGGTCGAGCTGCTGCGCCGGCCCGAGTTGCGCGGCCGCCCCGTCGTCGTCGGCGGGACCGGTGACCGGGGCGTGGTCGCCGCCGCCTCCTACCCGGCCCGGGTCTACGGGATCCGGTCCGCCATGCCGTCGGCCCGGGCCAGACAGCTGTGCCCGGAGGCGGTGTTCCTCCCCGGCGACCACCGGCTCTACGGCGAGGTCAGCGCCCGGATCATGACCATGTTCGGTGACGTGACGCCCCTGGTCGAGCCCCTGTCGCTCGACGAGGCGTTCCTCGATGTCGCCGGCGCGACCCGGCTGCTCGGCCAACCGGTCGAGATCGGCCGGCGGCTGCGGCGACGGGTCCTCGACGAGGAGGGGCTGACGTGCTCGGTCGGCGTGGCCACGTCCAAGCTCGTGGCCAAGCTGGCCTCGGAGCGGGCCAAGCCCAGGATCGAAGGTCGCAGGGTCGGGCCGGGGGAGGGTGTGCACGTCGTCGCCCCCGGCGCCGAGCGGGACTTCCTGCGCCCCCTGCCGGTCCGGGCGCTGTGGGGCGTCGGGCCGAGGACGGCCGAGCGGCTCGACCGATTCGGCATCGCCACCGTCGGCGATCTGGCCGATCTGCCCATCGACCTCCTCGTCAACGCCGTCGGTGAGGCCAACGGTCAGCACCTGCACGCCGTTGCCAACGCCGTCGACCCCAGGCCGGTCGAGCCCGATCGACCGACCAAGTCGATCAGCCACGAGGAGACGTTCGCCACCGACCTGACCGACCGCGACGAGTTGCAGCGGGAGCTGGTGCGCATGGGCCAGTCGGTCGGCACCCGGCTCCGGCGGGCCGGCCTGCACGGCCGCACCGTGAACCTCAAGCTGCGCACGGCGTCCTTCGAGACACTCACCCGGTCCGAGACGCTCCGGACCCCCACCGACTCCGGCGCCGAACTGGTCGAGGTCGGCGGCCGGCTGCTCGACCGCCTGGTCCAGTCCGATGGGGTCCTCGACCAGGGGGTCCGGTTGCTCGGGATCGGCGCCTCCGGTCTCGTCGAGGAGGTCCAGGAGCAGCTGTCGTTCGACGACCTGCTGGCCGGCGGATCGCCGGCCGACCGGGGCGACGGCGAGCCCGGCGCCGGCCGAGCCGGCGGGTCCGAGCGGCGCCATCGAGACGAGTGGAGCCGGGCCGATCGGGCCGTCGACGCCATCCGGGACCGGTTCGGGGCCGGTGCGATCGGCATGGCCACCCTCGCCGGCGACGGCCGACTCGGGCCGAAGGAGCACTTCGAACAGGCCTGGGGGCCGGACGACGGCCACGAAGCGTCGACCGGCGAGCGCCCAGAGGAGTCGGCAGGGGAGTCGGAGGTCGATGGGCGCCCGTAGGGAAGGATTCCGCTCCCGCCCGCGTTGTTGAAACCACGGGAGTGCGCGAGACTAGCGTGCAGGTGCCGATACGAAGATCCAGAGCTGGATCCGAGTGAAGGTCGACTCAGCCGACCCAGGGGTCTGAAGGACAAGCGAATGCCACTGTCAGAAGACGAGCAGCGGATTCTCGCCGAAATCGAGAAGAACCTGCATGAGAGCGATCCTCGCCTGGCCAAAGAGGTGAGCGAGACGACGATCTATCGCCATGCGCTCGGCTCGCTCCGATGGTCGGTCCTGGGGATCATCCTCGGCGTGGTCGTCATGGTCGCCACCCTGCAGATCCACTTCCTGGTCGCCTTCGGCGGGTTCCTGCTGATGCTCATCAGCGCCATCGGCCTCGAACGCAACCTCCGCCTGATGGGCAAGGCCGGCGTCGACCAGTTCACCCGGGCGTTCCGCGCCGCCAACCCGGCCAAGCGCAACCCCGACTCGGCCGACGAGGCCGAGGCCGACTGAGGGTGACGGCCTCCGGCCGTCACCCCGAGCTCACCTGACGGCGAACGTCGCCGGCTCCCCGTTCGAGCGTGGGGAATCCGGTTCGCCTGCCGGTCGCGTCGAGGTCGCGTCGAGGCCCGATGCCGTCGTCGGGCGCCGAGGTCGAGCCCGCCGATCAGGTCCTGACGTCGAGCTCGTCGTCGGTCAGCGCCGTCAGATCGGCATCGTCGATGACCGCACCGGCGTCTCGACGGGACGCGACCCCGGACTCGATCGTGACCCGCGAGCCGGACTGCAGCAGCCGTCTGGGGTCGAGCTGGCGTCGCAACCGCACGTAGACCGGCACCCGGGCCCGGACCGAGGCGCCGATCCGGTTGGCCATGCTCGTCGCCTCCTTGGCCTGGATCTCGGTGACCCCGTCCGGATGGAAGCGGGCGACGGTGGCCCGCTCGGCCAGCGCCTGGAACTCGTCGGCCGGGATGCGGCGGTCGCCCTGCAACCGTCCGGCGAACTCGGTCCTGGTCTCCGACGGCTGGCGCTCCAGCTCGTAGCCCAGTTCGAGCGACTCGACCGCCTCGGCCCACGACACCTCGACGATCCGGGCCGGCGTATCGGCCGACTCCCGCCGGCGCCGGCGCCGGATGGCGGCGATCAGCGGGATGCCGCCGACGTAGGCGGCGACGGCGCCGAGGAAGGCCAGCAGCCGCCACGGGACCGAGAACCCGCCCTGGTCGCCGAAGGCCTCGCCCGGCTCGACGAACCCGGGATCGTTGAACTCGGACAGGTCCTGCTCGGGCGTGCTTCCCAGGCCCTGTCCGGACGGGTCGATGGTGGTGGTGGTCGTCGGGCCGTCGGGGTTGTCGGGTTGGATCCGCGAGTCCTGGCGGGCGGCGACGCCGGTGTAATTGACCGCTCCGGGGAGGCCCCGGCCCGGGGTCGGCTCGAAGGCGACCCAGCCGAGGTCGTCGAAGTAGACCTCGGGCCAGGCGTGGGTGTGGCGGCCGGTCACCGAGTAGATCGTGCGGCCGCTCTCGTCGGCGCCGACCGGGTCACCCCAGGTGAAGCCGGTGGCGACCCGGGTCGGGATGCCGAGGGCCCTGGCCATCAGGGCGAACGTGCCGGCGAACTGTTGGCAGAAGCCCTCCCGCTCGTCGAGGAACTGCTCGACCGGGTCGCCGGTGCGGGGGCCGAGCCGGACGTTGTAGTCGTAGGTCTGGAAGTGGTCCTGGAGGGCCCTGGCCTGGTCGTAGCGGCTGGTGGCGCCGGCGGTGACCTCCTGGGCCATCTGCGCCACCCTGGGGGTCAGATCGGCCGGGAGCCCGAGGTAGCGCTCGGCGATGTCGTCCGGCACCACCGCCGAACCGGCCTGCAGCTCGTCGATGCTGAACGCCGGCACGTTCGACACCAGCGAGTACTGCATGCCGTCGGAGTTCTCGATGTCGTTGGCCACGGTCAACGAGCTGTTCTCGGCGTTCCAGGTCACCTCGGCCGTGGCGTCGATGATCTCGGAGGGGGCGAAGGCGGCGGGCAACCAGATCGCCTTCAGGGCGCTGATCGAGAAGTCCTGGGTGACCTGGCTCACCTGGCCGTCGAACGTCCGTTGGCCGGGAAGCTGACCGGTCTCGGGCGAGAAGTCGCCGGCGACCTTCCAGATGTCGTCCTCGTAGGTGTCGAGCCCGGCGATGCGCCAGTAGTTGGCCTTGTCGGAGGTGACGGTGAACAGCTCAAGGCCGGTCTGGGTGACCAGGCGGGAGCGGATGTTCACGAAGGGGCTCACGACGACCCTCGTCGGGTCGCCCTGGTTCTGGAAGCTGTACACCGGGTCGGCGCCGGCCCCCGGGAGCCGACCGCCGAGCAGCGCCCCGGCCAGGACGGCGATCGTGGCCACCACGGCGCCGGCGGCGCCGATGCTGGCCGGCCCCCGCTGATGGTCGTGGGCGAGCCACACGCCCCGCTGCAGCAGCGTGGCCGCCCGCTGACTGACCGCCCACGCCGCGACCCCGGCCCCGAACAGGATCGTGGCCAGCAGCTGGTTGCCGCCGGCGCTGATCGGGGGGACGGAGGTGAAGACGAAGAGCAGCCCGGCCGGTAGCACCGGCTCGAAGGCCAGCCGCAACCGCATCGCCCCCCAGTCGGTGAGGAACGCCATGATCCAGGCCCCGATCATCGCCGCGGCCACGAACGGCTGGAGTGCCGGCACCGGCGACTTGAGCTCCTGGAAGTTGCGGACCAGCTCGTCGAAGACCAGCCGGAGCTGGTCGGCGGTGGCCTGGGTCGGGATCAGGCCCAGTCTGGCGGTGCCGGGGGCGTAGCGGTTGACGATCAGCGCGCCGAGCAGGCCGAGCGAGATCGCAGCGGACACGACCAGGGGCAGGCGGAGTCGGCGGGCCAGCACGGCAACGGCCGACGACAACAGCGCGGCACCGATGATCGGCAGGAGGGCGGAGCTCTCGGCGAAGACCCGGAGGAACCCGAAACAGGCGGACGGAACGAGCAACGCCGCCGCGACCTCCAACCAGATCGGGGGCTGCTGCTGGTTGGGGCTCACGGGCGCTCCATCATCGATCGTTCATCCCTTGGCTGCGTTGACCGCTCGGCGCCACTCGCTGGCCAGGTCGGTCGGGCCAGCATAGGTGATGGCCCAGTCGGGACTGCCGTCGGGTCGGTGGTGCCCGCCGTTGGTCTCGACGCTCTGCCTGCCGGTGTTGCAGGCCACCACCAGGACGAGGCCGAAGGCCCGCCTCGCCCGGGCGACGACCGGTTCGACGGCGTCGGCGAGCTTGCCGGTGACCACCACCAGGGTGCCGCCACGGCTGACCCGGCTCAGTTCTTCGAGGCTCCGGATCAGCGAGGCGCTGCGCGTCGGCTCGATCAGGGCGAGCTGCTCGTCGACCCCGTCGAGCTCCGATCGGGTGCGGATGTCGCTGATGGCGGGGCCGGCGGTGGTCAGGAACCGGAGGGCGTCGCCGCCCCGGAACCCGCTGTGGAGGGCGCTCAGCGCGGCCGAGACGGCGCGCTCGAAGCCCTCGTCGTCGTAGACCTCGGCCCGGCGGTCGAGCACGACGGTCACCCGGCCGGTCTTCGGTCGTTCCTCCTGGCGGACGACGAGCTCGTCGATGCGGGCCGATGCCCGCCAGTTGACCCGACGCAGCTCGTCGCCGACGACATAGGGTCGCAGGGCGAAGAACTCGTCGCCGGCGGTGGCGATGGCCCGTATCGGTTGCTGGTCGGCGGTCGGGTCGTGGCCGGCGACGGCGACGAGCGGGTCGAGCTCGATCAGCTGCGGGTGGACCATCAGCTCGCTGGTACCGGCCGCCCTGACCTGGCTCCTGGTGAGGCCGAGCGGGTCGCCGAGCGACAGATCGAGCGGCCCGATGCGGAGTCGACCCCGGCGGTGGGTTGGAAGCCGATACGCGACCCTGGCCTCCCGCTTCGACCCGAAGGGGGCCAGCAGCACGGTGGCGCCCCTGCCGCCCTGCACGTGATCGTGGACCGACAGCACCGGCGTGCGCCGCCGTGACCGATTGGTGAGCGACAGGTCGACGCGGGCCGGGGTGCCGGCCCGGAGCCGCGACGGCGTGGTGACGCGGCTGATCGACAGGTCGAGGCGGCTGGTCGCCGTGTAGATGGCGGCCAGGATCAGCGCCGCAAAGGCCATGGCCGCCAGCAGGTACAGCTCGAGGATGCCGAGCAGCCGGCCGGCGAGCACCAGCCCGACGGCGACCGTGAGCAGGCCGAGGCCGGCACGGGTCGGACGCATCACCGGCTCCCGGTCGGATCGACATCAGCCATGGCGGTGGCCCCGGTCAGACCCGGTCGTAGGGAACGGGGACGGCCCGGAGCACGTCGGCGACGACGGCGCCGGCATCGGTGCCCTGCAGGACCGCCTCCGGGCGGAGGATCATGCGGTGGGCGATGACCTGGGCGGCGACGGCCTTGATGTCGTCGTCGCTGACGTAGACCCGACCCTGCGACACCGCCCTGGCCCGAGCCACCCGCTGCAGGCTGAGCGTGCCCCGCGGCGACATGCCGAGGGCGACGGCCGGGTGGCGGCGGGTGGCGTCGGCCACGTCGATCAGGTACATCCGCAGCTCGGGGGCAATGTGCACGGCGGTGACCATGTCGGCCATCGTGAGGATGTCCTGGGGGTTGGCCACCGCCTTGAGCCGGTTGACCAGGCCGTCGGTCTCGTGGGTCTGGAGGATGAGCAGCTCGTCGTTGCGGTTCGGGTAGCCGACGGAGATCTTCATCAGGAACCGGTCGAGCTGGGCCTCGGGCAGGGGGTAGGTGCCCTCCTGCTCGATCGGGTTCTGGGTGGCCAGCACCATGAACGGGCTGGCGAGCTCGTGGGTGACGCCGTCGACCGTCACCTGCGACTCGGCCATCGACTCGAGCAGCGCCGACTGGGTCTTCGGCGACGCCCGGTTGATCTCGTCGGCCAGCAGCAGCTGGGTGAACACCGGGCCCGGCCGGAACTCGAACGAGGACGAGTTGCGGTTCCAGACGTTGACGCCGGTGACGTCGGCCGGCAACAGGTCGGGGGTGAACTGGATCCGGCCCATGTCGGCGCCGATCGAGCGTCCGAGCGCCTTGGCCAGCAGCGTCTTGCCGACGCCCGGCACGTCCTCGACCAGCAGATGGCCGCCGGAGAGCATGCAGAGGAGGGTCATCTCGACCACGTGCTGCTTGCCCCGGACGACCTGTTGCATGTTGTCGCGAATGGCGTTGAATGCCGTTGCGAACTGGTGGGCCCTGGTCTCGTCGAGGATCTGGGCCTCTGCGGTCGTCACGTGCGCGTACCTCCACGTTGCGGTTGCCTGCAAGGCTATCTGCACGAGGCCCCGGGATGGGTATCGCCTTGGTCGATGCGGGACGGTAACCGACGTCGGGCCCGCCGCCTTCCCGGGCGCCCGGTCGGGACCGCACAGTAGGGTCTGCTGCCATGGACCACGCCCTTGCCGTCGACATCGGGGGGAGCAGGATGGCGGTCGGGGTGGTCGACGAGTGTGGTCGTCTCCGGGAGCGCCGCTCGATCACGACCCCGGTGCCGGCGTCGCCGGCCGGATCGGGCCCCTCGATCGAGGCGGGCGGCGGGGGAGGGGAGGCCGAGGGTGAGCAGATCTTCGTCGCCCTCGCCGACCTGGTCGCCTCGTTCGCACCGTTCGACCGGTTCGCCGTCTGCGGGGTCGGGTGCGCCGGTCCCATCTCGCCTGGCGGCGTCACGGTCTCGCCCCTCGACATCCCCGGGCTCCGAGCCTTCCCGCTGGCCGAGCGGCTGACGGCGCTGACCGGCCTGGCCTGCCGGGTCGACAACGACGCCAAGGCACTGGCCCTGGCCGAGGGCTGGGTCGGCGGTGCCGTCGGTGTGGCCGACTACGTCGCCATGGTGGTCTCGACCGGGGTCGGCAGCGGGATCGTGTTGGAGGGACGCCTGCTCGACGGGGCAAGCGGCAACGCCGGCCACATCGGGCAGATGGTGGTCACCGACGCCGGTCAGCCGATGCCGCCCCAGGCCGATGGCACGTTGGAGGCCGAGGCCGCCGGTCCGGCCATCGCCGCCCATACCGGACGGCCACCGGAGGAGGCCGCCACCGCCGACGTCGCCCGGGCCGGCACGCTCGTCGGCCGGGCCGCCGGTTCGGTGGCCAACCTGCTCGACCTGCGCCTCGTCCTCGTCGCCGGCTCGGTTGCGCTCGGCTTCGGTGAGCCGTTCTTCGCTGCGGCCCAGGCCGAGATGGACCGGATCTGCACGCTCGAGTTCAGCCGAGGGGCCCGGATCGAGCCGGCCGGGTGTGGCGACGAGGGGCCGTTGATCGGGGCGGCCGCCGTCGGGTTCCGATCGCTCGGTCGATCGATCGGTGCCATCGAGCCACGCTGAGCGCGTTCCCAGCGCCACCCGAGCCGGCGCCCGGGATCGGCGGCGATCGCTCGGCCCGCGAGGTGACCGCACCGGCCCCGGCTCGGCGCAGGCCCGGGCGTACCTCAGCGGCTCCAGGTGCGGCGCAGGCCCGGGCGTACCTCAGCGGCTCCAGGTGCGGCGCCACTCCAGCCACGTGATGACGTCGTCGGCCTCCACCGGCCCCCGGCCGTCGCCGCCGTAGGCGGTGACCAGCCGGAGGTGCATCCAGTTGCGATCGGGCAGCGGGAGGAAGGGGGGCCGACGCCACCAGCCTCGGGGGGCCAGCCCGGCGACCGAGCGGGTGGCCGTCGGCCACAGGTCCGGCCGTCTGGCAACCGCAGCGGCCGCCGGACGCCAGCCGGCGGGCAGCATCGCCGGGCGCCGGCCGCTCACTTCGGGATGTCCTTCCACGGCCCGCCGTCCGAGCGGGGCTCCTTCGGCAGGCCGAGCACCATCTCGCCGATGATGTTGCGCTGGACCTGGCTGGTGCCGGCGTAGATCGTGCCGGCCCTGGCGTTGAGGAAGGTACCGAGCCACGAGCCCGAGTCGTTCGGGGCGCCGGGGGAGTCGGTGGCGAACGAGCTCGACGGCAGCTTGCCGACGAGGTGCATCCCGTCGGCCCCGAGGATGTCGACCGCCAGCTCGGTGGCCACCTTGTGGTACTCGGACCAGTACAGCTTGAAGATCGACGCGTCGGGCCCCGGCGACTCACCGGCCAGGAACTTGGTCAGCGTGCGCATACCGAGGAAGCGCATGATCTCGACCTTCGAGTAGCACCACGTGAGCCGCTGACGGATCATCGGATCGTCGGCCAGGCCGCGCTCCCTGGCCAGCTCGACGAGGCGGTCGAGCTCGCCCCGGTAGGCGACCGGGGTGGTGGCCGCCGCCTCGCCCCGCTCGAAGCCGAGCAGGGTCATGGCCACGGCCCAGCCACCGTTCGGCTCGCCGATCACGTTCTCCTTCGCCGTGCGGGCGTCGGTGAAGAAGACCTCGTTGAACTCCGACTCGCCGCTGATCATCTGGATCGGCCTGACCTCGACCCCCGGCTGGTCCATCGGGCACAGCAGGAAGGTGATGCCCCGGTGCTTCGGCGCGTCCGGCTCGGTGCGGGTCAGCACGAAGATCCAGTTGGCCAGGTGACCGGCCGACGTCCAGATCTTCTGGCCGTTGATCACCCACTCGTCGCCGTCGAGCTCGGCCTTGCACCCGAGGTTGCCGAGGTCGGAGCCGGCGTTGGGCTCGGAGTAGCCCTGGCACCAGATGTCCTCGCCGGAGATGATCCGGGGCAGGAAGTGCTGCTTCTGCTCCTCGGTGCCCCAGTGGACGATCGTGTTGCCGACCATCTGGATGCTGAAGGCGTCGTTGGAGCCGCCGGTCGGCACGCCGGCCTTCTGGAACTCCTCGGCCATGATGACCGCCTCCAGCTCGCTCAGCCCGGCGCCGCCGTACTCGGCCGGCCAGCTCGGGGCGAGCAGTTTGTTGTCCCGCAGCACGTCTCGCCACTGCCTGGTGAAGGCCATGGCCTCGTCGTGATCGAGGGCGCCGATGCCCTGCCAGTCGGCCGGGAGGTGCTCGGCCAGGAACGCCTGCATCTTCTCGCGGAAGGTCTGTGCGCTGTCGGAGTAGGTTGGCTGCACGGGGGCCTCTTTCGTCGCATGCCGGCTCGCCGCCGGCGGGTTCCTCGGATTGCCGGTTCGCCGGCGGGGTGGTCGATCGCCGGCTGACCACTGGCGGGCTCGTCGACGTGCCGGCCAACGGGCCGGACCACACCTACCGTAGAGTAACCCCGCCCCCCGACGTCGAATGCCGGGGGTGACCTGGCGCCGCCGCCTGGCGGTCTAGGCCGCGTAGCTGTCGAGGTAGGGGGCCCAGTCGGCCGGGACCGTGCCGGCGGCGACCTTGAGCCAGACGAAGCGGGTCGGCGCCGCCGGCGTGCTTCGCAGCTCGAGCGGGCAGTCGCGCAGCAACCGGTCGCTCTTCAGCGTGTTGCAGCGCCGGCAGCAGGCCACCACGTTCTCCCAGGTGTGCTCGCCACCGCGGGAGCGGGGAATGACGTGGTCGATGCTCTCGGCCGGCTTGCCACAGTACTGGCAGACGCCGTGGTCACGGGCGAACACCGCTCGACGGCTCAGCGGGGCCGTGCGCTGGTACGGCACCTTCACGTAGTACCGGAGCCGAACCACCGACGGGACGGCCAGATCGAGGTTGGCCGAGCTGATGCGGGCCGCGCTCTCGGACAGCACGTCGACCTTGTCGGTCAGGGCCAGGACGACGGCGCGCCGTGACGGCACCACCCCGATCGGCTCGTAGGTGGCGTTGAGGACCAGCGTTCGAGAGGGAAGGGTCCGCGGCATGGGCAAAGGGTAGTCGAGGCGACCGAGACGGTAAGAAGCGGTTTCCCGAACCGTCCCCGCCCGCGTCCCCCGGCTCAGCCCGAGCCCGCGGTGCGCCGCAGGAAGTCGGCCGCGAGCTGCTCCGGCCCCGGCAGCCGGACCCCCGCCGGTGGGCCGGCCCGGACCAGTGCCGGGTCGATCACCGGGCCGAGCTCGCCCGCCCGATCGGGATCGTCGGCGGTCGGCCGGTCGCGGGCGGCGAGGGAGCGGGCGACGTCGGCATCGAGATAGGGCCGCAGCTGCCGTCCGGGCCAGCCACCGAGCACCAGCGACTGCAGCCGGATCCAGTGGCGCGTCCGCCGCTGGGAGAGCCCGACCACCTTCGCCGCGCCGACCGTGACCTCGCCATGGCCGAGCTCGGCGAAGCACCAGAGCGGGCGCACCGGCCGGCCCCGGTGTGGCGTCGGGCGGTGGACGAGCGCCGGTCCGGCCGGGCCGAGCTCATCGGTCAGCAGCCGGCCCCAGGCCTCGCCGATCCAGTGGAAGGCCTGGCCGATGTCGTCGCGCCACAGCGGCGAGCCGGCGGGGACGACGGCATCGATCCAACAGTCGGTGGCCGGGTCGACGTAGACGAGCCCGCCCCCCGAGCGTCGTCGGCAGACCTCGATGCCGTCCGCCTCGGCCCGGTCGGCGACGATCAGCTCGTCCGGTTGGGTACTGCCGAGGACGAGCGCCGGTCGGGGGAGGTGGCGGACCCACAGCTCGTGGCCGGTGTCCGGCTCGGGTTGGCGCCGGTGGAACTCGTCCGCCGAGCCGGCGTCGGTGACCACGCGCCAGTCGATCGGGCGCGCCTCGGACGGAGGCGGCGTGCTCGGCGGAGGAGCGGTTGCCACCGTTCCGGTCTATCCGGGAGATGCGCCGTCGCAACGGACCGACCCGGCGGCGCCGGTGGGGCCGTCCGGTGACCGGGGCCGCCCCCGGACGGGGTCCTGAGGGGGTCGCATCGCCTCGGATGCCCCACCACGCCCCACCGGTCGGGCCACCGCCCCCCATTCCGCCCCACCTCCCGCATCGATCGACCGGAAACCCGCTCGATCAGCGGGTTTCGGGCCGACCCCCGTTTGGACACATGCGTGTAATTTCGAACGCTCGTACGCACAGAGAGTAGGCGAAAAACCACGGATTGTCAGGAAAGGTGTTGCGGAGGGGGGCGAAGTGGGTTACTTTGTCACGCAGTGGGGGACTGTCCCACTACCGGCCCGGCGGTTCCGGGCACACCGATCGTCGAACGCATCGCACACGGGTTGCTCGATCGAGGAGATGAGGTGAAACGGTGTTTGTCGGCCAGTACGAGCACGCGCTGGACGACAAGGGCCGGGTGGTCCTCCCCTCACCGTTCCGAGCCTTCGTGGCCGAGCGTGGCTACATCACCCAGCTCGATGGGTGTCTCGGTCTCTGGAGTGCCGACGAGTTCCGGCTCGTCGCCGAGAAGTGGAAAGCGGAGTCGGCAGCATCACGCATATCGATGAGGGTCTTCCGCAAGCTGATGAACAGCGTGCGGGAGGTGAAGCTCGACTCGGCCGGCAGGATCACCCTCCCACGGGAGCTCCTCGACGCCCTGAGCTTCGACTCACAGGTCGTCGTCGCCGGTCTGTACGACCGGGTCGAGATCTGGCCGGCGGAGACCTACGCCAGGGACCTCGGGACCGACGACGCCGACGACGAGCTGGCCGAAGCGGTCGCCCGCCTCGGGCTCTGAGTCACCCGCCCCTCACCGACGAGCAACCGACGCCACCGAGCCGAACGAGCAGACGGACAACCGAACCGTGTCCCGCCAGACAGGAAAGGAGTGTGGGCGAGACCAAACCTGACCAATCGTTCATCGATTACCTCCCGGAATGCGGAGAGGGGTGCTTCTGCCCCACGACTCCGCCCGCTACTCCTCTCAGCGTCCCCAGGGGATAAATCCTGGATCGCGTCGCAGTCCGGGGGGTTATCGATGGCCGATTCGTAGCGAGGACCGCCCCGTCGACCGATGGTTGCGAGCGATGGTTGCCAACCAGCGGGCTCGGAACCGGGGCCGCCGTCAGCGTTCGACCCGTCGCCCGCCACGCCGGCGGACTTCCATCACCTCCCGGTGATGCTCGACGAGGTCGTCGAGCTGGTCCGGCCCCTGCCGGACGGAACCTTCCTCGACGCCACCGTCGGCGGTGGCGGCCACGCCAGCGCCGTGCTGGAGGCCAACCCAGGTCTTCGCCTGTTCGGTCTGGATCGAGACCCTGCGGCCCTCGAGGCCGCGGCCCGCCGACTCGAGTCCCACGGGGACCGGGTCATCCTCCGGCGGGCCCGGTTCGACCAGACCGAGCAGGCGATGAACGAGCTCCCCCCTCCCGGCCTCGCCGGCTTCCTGTTCGACCTCGGCGTCAGCTCACCCCAGCTCGACGTCGCCGACCGTGGCTTCAGCTTCCGCAACGACGGTCCCCTGGACATGCGCATGGATCCCGATCAGCCGCTCAGCGCCGACGACGTCGTCAACCGCTACGACCAGCGGAGCCTGGCCGAGCTCATCCGGCGGCACTCGGACGAGCGAAACGCGCCGAGGATCGCGGCCGCCATCGCCACGGCTCGGCCGATCGCGACCACCGCCCGGTTGGCCGAGGTGGTGGCCGACGCCATCCCCGCCCCGGCCAGGCGACGCGGCGGTCATCCGGCCCGTCGCACGTTCCAGGCCATCCGCATCGAGGTCAACGACGAGCTCCGCATCCTCGGCCCGGCCCTCGACCGGGTGCTCGACGCCCTCATCCCCGGCGGACGCGGTCTGGTCATCACCTATCACTCCGGTGAGGACCGGATCGCCAAGCACGTGTTCCGGCGACGGACGGTGAGCAGCACCCCGCCAGGGCTGCCGGTCGCCGTCGACGAGCCGGAGTTCGCCATCGTGCGCCCGATCGCCCGCAAGCCGGGAGCGTCGGAGCTCGCCGCCAACCCGCGGGCCAGCAGCGCCCGGCTCCGAGCGATCGAGCGGCGGGCGGCATGACCGGGCCCACCCCGACCAGGAGACCCGGGACGGCCACGAGCTCCGTTGGCGCCGCCGACCGACCGAGCCCCCCGAACAGCTGGAACGACTCGAACGACTCGAACGACTCGAACGAAAGGAGGCGGCCATGACCGCAGCACTGCTCGACCGGGCACTCCCACGCCCGCTGCCGACCGGCACGGCCCGGCGTCACGCCGGCCGCAGCGACCAGGGTCGCCCCAAGCTCCGCGTCCTCGACCAGGCGGCTCGCCGCCGCCGGGCCCGTCATCGCACCGCGCTGCTGGTGCTCTTCGTCGCCGTGCTCGCCGGCTTCTTCGCCGTCGCCTTCGTGCACGCCGAGCTGGTGGCCGGCCAGCACGAGCTCGATGCGGTCCGGGCCCAGATCACCGAGGCCGAGGCCCGCCACGCCGAGCTGGCTCGCAGCGTCGAGGAGGCATCGGCCCCGGCGACCATCGTCGAGCGGGCCGCCGAGCTGGGGATGGTGCGGGCCCAGGACACCGTGTACCTGACTGCGGCGGCCCCGCTGCGCACGATCGAGGTCGGCCCGCCGATCCCCGCTGTCGCCGACCCTGCGGTCTCGCCAGACGGCCAGGCGCCCCCCGGCGAGGTCGACCCGGCCGTCGCCGAGCTGGTCGCCCCGGCGGCCGCCGGTGGTCGCTCGCTCTCGGGCTCGCTCGGTCAGGCCGGCGGGATCTCGGCCAACACCCCGGTCGCAGTCGACGTCGCCGTCGCCATCGGCGCCGATGGCGACGACCTTGGTGGCAT
>JANQPB010000029.1 GCA_028285495.1 Acidimicrobiales bacterium | reverse complement strand
CCAAGCCCGCCTCGAGCACCGCACCCCCGCCGAGACCTACGCTGCCTCAGCAGCATGAACTGACAACCACCCCTGTCTCACGTAGCGGGGGAACTCCAGCCTGGCAGGCCCAATAATCGAGCGCTCTAGCGACTCGGCAGCGGCCAGTACTGCTGCTCCGGTCGCCGCACGCGAAGGACGCGTAATAAGTCGTTCGGTCAGTGGATGCTGGCGATGTTGCCCTCAGCTGAGCCGATGGGCGGAGACCTCGTCGATCATCCGCCCAGCCGGGCGGGTCGAAGTGGTGGAGGCCTGATCGAATCTCGATGCACACCGGAGTCCCCTTCCTCGACGGCGCCAAGATGCCGTTCCGCGATGGACTGAACCGGCCGGCATAGATCGACCGCCCGTCGGAGCGGGTGATACGTCGCTTCGAACGATCCCATCCTCGCCAACTGATGCACGTGGGCGATGAAGAAGGTCGGCCGCATCTCACCCGGTCGCGTGTGGCGAGCCCACGGGCGAGGCCGGGTTGGCAGGCGCGCTGGAGTCGACTACACGTTCCCGGCCCTTATGCAGCGGAACGTGCTTGCAGCAATTTCTCGCCACTACCCGACAAGCCCGGTCTATTGTCGACATTGAGCGTCTACAACCTGCAGGGAAACGGGTCTCCTGCTGACTCAGCGAAGGTGGCCGGATCGGGGGCTAGTTGAAGTACTTGAATCGGCGCCCTCGGGGTGATCGCAAAAGGACAGCCGGCAACCGCTTCAGCACTCGGAACGACTGCACGGCTCAAGCCCCGGCGAGGCCAGGGCGATGAGCGTACAGCCTCTGGTCCGGAGGGTGATTCTTGGTGCTGCTGAGTCCTCGCTTGACATAGCGGGGGCGGCCCTATTGCCTGGCGCCTGGCCGATTCTCAAGGGGGCACTTGAGCCGGTGCTTGACCGACTCAAAGAGCAACTCGGCGGAAAGGACCCGACCTCGGACGCCGCCTCCGCTCAGAAGGCGGCTGAGATCTTCGAGGCTGATCCCTACCTTCAGGAGATGGTGCGCAGCCGTTTGATCGAACAGCTTGAGCCACTGGCCACAGGCCAGGAGAAGATCAATGCTGACGTTCAGAAGCTGATGGCGTTTGCGTCAGGGAGTCAGGAGCTGCTGGAGAAGATCTTTGGCAACACGGATGAGATCGTCAGGACTCTCGACGAGGGTGTTGACCTCAGTGAGGACGCAATCAACAAACTCGCGGCGGCTCTGAATCGTGAGGCGGGGACCAGCCGCGAGGTTCGAGCGATTGCGCTCCGAGAGATGAGGCACATCTCTCAGCTGTTGTCACGGCAGATTGCGAGGCTGCAGATTCGGGCGGTTGAACTTGTCCAGGAGGGTGCCCCAGACCGAGCCCTCGATGAACTGGAGGAAGGACTTGTCTTAGTTGCAACGCTTCTCAAGGACGCGCCCACCGACCGCCAGCTTCGCAATCAGCTTGGCTTCATCTACAAGACGCTAGCCCAGGTCTCGAATCTCGTCGGCGCCACGGATCAATCTGAGGCCTACACGCAACGCGCCGCAGAAGTCTTCCTATTGATACAGGAGGAACTAGTCAATGACCACTCAACGTGAACTCGATCATTCGAACGCCCTGGTCGGGCAGGGCAACGTCGCCCACCAGAAGGGCGACTACGGACAAGCCCTGGTTCACTACCTCGAGGCGATCGACCACTACCCGAGCCACATCTACGCCTGGCATGACATCGTGGTGGTTTGCATCGAGTTGGCGCGTCAGGGCCAGCCGAACCTGGATCTGATGCGAGCCGCGCTGGACGCAGTCAAGACGCTGGAGGCCAGCAATCCTACGCTCGGAGCCAAGCAGGTCGGGAAGCTTGAAGCGGCACTTGCGAGGGTGGAGGCCAGTGGAGGGTAGGGAAGGGCCACTGCCAACAAGCGCTGCGACCTCGCCTCCGAGGACACAGATGCTGCGCCCGATGACCTCGGCTCATCTCGAGCGGCATGGACAGGATGGGTCATGTCGACGTCCTCGAGGAGTGCGTGGGCAATGTGGGCGTGAGCCCGAGACAGTACCCGCCAGAGAGAACCTCACGCAGCAAGGCATGTAGCCGGGCGACGGCCTGAGTTCGCCACGACAGGTGCATCCCGCGATCGATCGGCAAGCAACCTGGGCCAGGTGGTCCCCATCGTCGACAGACCGAAGCATGGGGCAACCAACCCCGCCACAGCCATCGAGTGCATCGTTGCGATCGATCTTCGATTCTCGCCCCGACCCCAGCAACCGGTCCATCGCAGCCCACTGGTAGCCGAAGTGTTAGCCATGAGGCTCACCGTTGCTCAGCGCTCCCCAGCGTCCTTCAGCACCTCGACCCCGCTCCCCTAGCGCTTCCCAGCGCTCCCTGGGGCGTGGGATCACGATTTGGGAGCAGGGGGTCGGGAGTTCAAATCTCCCCATCCCGACCACGAACAGAGCGGGGTCCCCCGCCCCGCTCAGGGCGTCGGGGGAGCGCTGGCAGCCGTCTTGGTA
Organism: Acidimicrobiales bacterium; assembly: GCA_028285495.1. Taxonomy (GTDB): domain Bacteria; phylum Actinomycetota; class Acidimicrobiia; order Acidimicrobiales; family SZUA-35; genus JAHELU01. Next base: position 335,091 of record JANQPB010000029.1, on the reverse strand, counting down.
GCCATCGGTAGTCACAATGGGCTCCACGGCCAGGCGCAGGCTCGGCTGTCCGGAAACCCTGGTGGGCCGACCAGACCAAGGAACCGACACGCCCATACCGACGACCGGATGGTGTCTCGTTCGGCGACGAGCCTGCTCGGTACCTCGACGCCCAATGCGGTTCGACCGGCCTCGACTTCCTTGGCGCTGGCAGCCACCGTGGACTGATGACGCCGCTCGGTGCCGAGGACTACCCCGTTCTCGGTGTCGCCTCGTGGTCCTGGCTCAGGGGAATCACCGCTGCATAATGGCCTTGGTGAACAGGTACACGACGGCGACGGCTGCGCCGAGGAGCACGCCGACTTCGGTGCCCGCCTCGTATGCAGCGTAGATACTGGTGACCGCTCCAATGATGCCGAGACCTTCGTTCGTGCCGAACAGCGCCTTGTCGACATCGGTCGGAGGCAGCCCGGTCTGGTCGGCAATGGCGTCGCGCTGGGCGATGGCGTCGTCGGGCCCGTATGAGGTGCCGGTCGGGGCGGATGCGATTCGTTTGGCCAGTTCGGCTGCGGGATCATCCGAGCCCGCGGTCAGAGCCTCGATCACGGAATAGACGTGCTGGACCACCATGGCCGGCCGGAAGTCGTCGGAGTCCGATTCCCATAGTTGGTGGCGGAGGACGTCTCGGTTTAGTTCAGCGCCTCGAAGTTGGGGCGAGCCGTCCTCGAAGCGACCTTGCTCAATCGCGCGGACTAGCTGGCCGACGAGCGGTTCAATCCACTCGCGGAGGGCATCTACTCGCTCGGGTGGGAGATCTGCGACGAGGACCTCGATGTCACCTGGTGTTAGCGGACCGTCCTCATCGTCGCTATAGGGCAGACGGACGTTCATGACTTCGAGCCGGATCCGCGGGACTGACCGCATGCTCCTGAAGCGGGTGGTACGCCCGTTGCTCAAGAGCTTCGCCCATCGGATCCGGGCCACGCCATCCACCGATCCGTCCGAGTACTCGCACCGCACCGTGCGGTCATACCATCGGTCTACTTCCCCACCCTCGACGTCAATCCCATACAACGAATCGGCTATAGCATCGGCCATTTCACGTATGCGGCGTTCGGCAGATCCGGCGTCGCCATAGCGGCCAGAAACCGGGCCATACACCTCGGCTTCGAGTCGAAGTCCGTCAGGCCCCGCAAGCTCCTGCCACGCCTCGTCGATGAAGCTCCGCAGTAAGACAGCTTCCCGGGCGAACATGTGGGCGATCGGGTCGGTCACCCCTCGCTGACCTTAGTCGAAGGAGCCCAGAGGGCAGGCGGTTCGTGTCCCACTCGTCGATGTTGGCCCAGTTTCTGACCGGGGTCCAGGGTACGCCGGTCACGTACTAGGCACATCGCACGAGATTCAACGCAACGTTGTCGATGGGCGTGGCGGCACCGATCGGATCTCGAGCGGCAATACCCGGCGCTTCGCGTTTCAGCGGGGTGTGACGGTGGTGAGTAGGTCCCAGTTCGGTCGCCCTGCGTAGAGCAAGGCCCGGACCCGGTAGTTGACGAAGCGGCGAAGCCCGAACGCCACCCGCTTGACCCGCTTGATCAGGTTGTTGATCGCCTCGGTCGGCTCGTTCGACACCCGTGCTCGGTGCCAGGCGGCGATCTGATCAGCCCACCGGACAACGTGCGACCGAGCCGTTGGATCTCGGGTGGGCAGTCGTCGTCTTGGAGATCGTGACCGAGCCGGTTGACGTACTCGTTCGCGATGTCGGCGTCGATGTCGTAGATACCCCGCACGGTCTCCTTGGGATGCCACGCCGTTCGGACCTCCCCTCGGGTCGCCAGCGTCGAGCAGGCCCAACAGCTTGGAGCGGCCACGGTCATCCAGGCACTCGTCAGCTTCGGTCAACAACCGTCGGGACCAGTAGAGCGGGTCGTCTCTGCGGCCCCGGTGCCCGAGGGTCTCGTGCTGGACCCGGCGGCGGACCTCGTCGAGGCGTTCGTTGGCCAGCTTCACGAGATGGAACGGATCGGCGACCTGGATGGCGTCGGGCAACATCGTGTCGAGCGCAAGACGCCACGGCCCCGACAGGTCCAACACCGCCCATCGGTTCGCATCACACCAAGCTTGGCCCATGCCGGTGAGCCACTCGCAGAGCCCTCCGGCTGAGCGGCCCTCGATCACATCCAGGAGCTGACCCGAGGCGACATCGACAATCGAGGTCGACCACGCCTGGGTCCGCCACCGCCCGAACCGAGCGAACAACACCACACCCAACGCTTCGACCTGGCCGACCGGGTCGACGTCAGCCTCCAACAACGCATAGCCATAGGCCAGCACAGCGTCGTTGACGGCATGCCAGTCCGCTCCAAGCCCAGCGGCAACATCGGATACCGCCCGACCTTGTCGGCCGACCTCCGGGGTCGCCCACCGCCCCGCTCGGTCGGTCACCGACAACCGAGGGCCCGCGATCCGCGGACCCTCGTGAGTCCACGATCCCTGCCGACACCACTTCTGCGGGCAGCACAGGCGATGCTTGTGCCATCTCAAGATCACTGGAAGCCCGAAGCACGTCAGATCGACCAGCTCGACCACCGGCCGGTCCTTGACCCAGGCTCGTTCACCACACTCAGCACACCTCGGCCTGACCACGATCGACTCGACGGTGACCTCGAGCCGACCGGGGACCGGCTCGACCACCTCGACAACGTTCACATCGGGCAGTCCTACCAACAGCTCGCACGCGTAGCGTTGAACACAGCAGGGGCACCTCCGGACCCGACTGGCCTACGACACCGTCAGATTCACAGGGCCCCTGCCACCCCTTGCGACCCTCACACCCCGCTCAGACGCGAAGCTCCCGACTGGGGGCAGGAGGTCAACGGTTCGAAACCTCCATCCCGACAGCTCTTGGCGAGGAGCGACGCGGTCAAGTCGCTTCCCCTCGACATGCGGCGAGGCCCCACGCTCCAGTCAGCAAACCACAAGCGGGCCGCTACTGCACAAGCACATAGTCAGCAGCTACCACCATGCCGACCAAGAGTATGGTAGCCGGCAGATGCCGCAGGAATAGGTAGATCGCGAATAGCTGGCTTGTGTCTTCGCCGTACTCCGGACGATGCACTACGAAGAATATGCCGAGCGCGAAGATTGATCCGAGAACGATGAGGTAGCTCGGCGGATCCGCGATGACTGCGAGGAACCCCGCCACCAAGAAGCAGAAGACCGCCAAGAACACCACGTTCTCCCAGACCTTGTTGCCAGGCCTATTACGAGCATCGACGATTGACTCGTTGTCAGCCCGCAGAGCGGTGCCCACCAATACAGCAACAATAGCGAGCGTATGGTCTTCCGGCTTGGTCAGCTCGAGGCGCCAGAATTCCATCCAGTCGAACAGGAAGTTGCTGAACCGCTCAACGAACCTACTGTAAGCATTGATCCAGTTGAATACGTCGCTCCTGATCCGCACGAGCTCGATATTGCTAAGCAGGTTGATGACGCTGACCGCGCTGAGGACCCAACTGACGACCATCCAAACTCGGATGCGCTTGAACGACCCGACAAGAGCGTCTTTGGTCGGAATGGTGTCTCTGCTCAGCGGCACAACGGGTGGCGGCTGCACAGACACCCCAAGGCTGGAGACCTCGAACTGCCCCACGGCCCCAAACATCTCCTCAGTCGTCGTTCGGATGAGGTCGGTGTTGGCAGGTCCTTCGCTGAGGATCGCCGACGCAACGCTCTCACGGTCGGAGAGCAGTCCAAGCAGGAGATGGCCGGTATCAACCTCGGCGTGAGCGAAGCGATCGGCTGCAACTATCGAGTGCTCGAGCGCTACCGCCGCTTCTGGCCGCAGAGGCATTTTGCTTTCAGGTGACCCGAGACCTCGAGTGGCCCCTTGGGCGACAAACCTACTTTGGATCAACTCAGGCGTGTACCCGAAGGAGCGAAGGATCTGACTCGCAAACCCCTCATCGACCTCGGCCATGGCGAGTAGGAGATGTTGGCTCCCGACCGAGGAGTGACCAGTGGCCACCGCCCGCTCCCTAGCGACATCAACTATGCGCCGCCCGCGAGGGCCAAGGCGCTGCATCGGATCCGCCGACACCGCTCCCCCTTGTGGTGCGTGCTGGTGTCTCAGGGTAACGAGGCCAAGAGTCGGCCAGCTACGACGTTGGTCGCCGTCGATCAAGACCAATCCCTACTGGGACTCCGACTTGTCGCACGAGTGGTACCACTGGTAGCCACGAGCCTCACCATCGCTCAGCGCTCACCAGCGTTCCTCAGCACTCCGACCCCACTCCTCCCAGCGCTCCTGAGCGCCGCCTGGCGCCTGGGTTGACGATTGTGGGAGCAGGGGGGTCGGGAGTTCAAATCTCCCCATCCCGACCACGAACAAAGCGGGTTCCCCTGCCCCGCTCAGGGCGTCGGGGAGCGCTGGCAGCCGTCTTGGTAGCCACGCAGGGTTACCGCCCGCGCCGACGGCGCCCTTCGGCGGCGAGACTGTCGAGCATCCCCCCTGGTAGCGCCGGTAGTGCTTGCGCATCGAGAGCTGTCGACAGAGCTCGTCTGGCATGCACGAGCTCGAGTCAGATTGGGAAGAACCCGGTGGCTTGCCGACAACAGACGTCGGCCGACTCGACTCGATCGGCCGCTGGGACGGCGGCACCCGATCGTCTCGACAACAAGGCGGGTGCAGGAACGGATCAGGGCGAGAGCCGGTATCCCATGCCTCGAACGGTCTCGATGAGTTCGGGTCCGAGCTTCTTGCGGAGATAGCCGACGTACACCTCGACGATGTTCGACCCGGGCTCGAAGTCGTAGCCCCACACCATGGAGAGGAGCTGCTCCCGGGACAGGACGTGGCCGGGCTGGCGGAAGAGGACCTCGGCCAGTGCGAATTCGCGGGCCGAGAGTTCGACGGTGCGGTCGTCGACGGTGGCGGTGCGCCGCCGCAGATCGAGCACCCATCTTCCCGCCTCGAGGAGCGTGGTTTCGGTGCTGCCCTGATCTCGGAGGCGGGCGCGGACGCGGGCGAGCAGCTCCTCGAATCGGAACGGTTTGGTGACGTAGTCGTCGGCGCCGGCGTCGAACCCGGCGACGGTGTCAGCGGTCTGATCCCGGGCGGTGAGCACGATGACCGGGAGGCGCTCGCGACGCCGTCGAATCTCGGCCAAGACGGCGAAACCGTCCTGGCCGGGTAGGCCGAGGTCGAGGATCATCAGGTCGAAGTCGGTGTCACGGGCGACCGCAGCGGCGGTGATGCCGTCGCCGACGGCCATCGTGGTGTGGCCGTTGGCCTCGAGCCCCTTGGCCAGGAACGACACGATGCGGTCCTCATCTTCGACGATCAGGATGCGGGCCAAGACGTCTCCTCCTGCGACGCAGCTCGTGCGTCGGGTGTGTCCGGGAGCGGGAGTGTGATCGTGAACGTGGCCCCTCCTCCCGGGGTGTGGTCGGCGCGGACGCCGCCACCGTGGGCCCCGACGATGGCGCGGGTGATCGACAAGCCGAGGCCGGCCCCGTCGGTATCGGTCCGGCGGGCCGAAGTCCCCCTGGTGAAGCGCTCGAAGATCCGCTGCTGGTCGTGGCCAGCGATACCCTCACCGGTGTCGACGACGCCGACTTCGATCTGACCGTCACCCAGTCGGCTGAAGATGGTGATCGTGTCGCCACGGGTCGTGTGTTGGGCTGCATTCCGTGCCAGGTTCATCCAGGCCTGGACGATCCGCTGGCGGTCGAGGTCGGCGACGACGAAGGCCTCCGTCTGCACCTTCCAGTCCCGGGCGGCCAGAGCCCGGGACTTCTCGGCGACCTCGATGGTCAGGTCGGCGACGTCGACCGGGCCGAAGGTGACGAAGTCGGGCCGCTCGGACTTGGCGATGGTGACGAGGTCTTCGACGATGCGGCTCATCCGGTCGAGTTCGTCGAGGACGAGGGACCGGGTCTCGGTTGGCAGCACCGTACCGGGCCGGACGAGCTCGAGGTGGCCGCGGATCACGGTGATGGGGGTGCGGAGCTCGTGGCCTGCGTCGTCGAGGAAGTCACGCTGGGTGGCGAAGGCGCTCTCGACCCGGTCGAGCATGTCGTTGAAGTGGTTGCCCAGATCGGCCAGTTCGCCGCTGCCGGTCACGAGGATCCGGTGGCTCAGGTCGCGTTCGTCGATCTCGGCGGTGGCATCGGCCAGGTTGCGCAGCGGCGACAGGACCCGCCCGGCAATGGCCCATGCAGCGAAGGCGGCCACGACGAACGCCGCTCCACCGACGGTGGCGGCGACCCGGATGGCTTCATCGACCGCGGCTCGCTCCCCGGCTGGAAACCGGGCCACGACAAACGTCGCTCGGGTATCGCCGTCACCGGTCACCACCGGAACCGCCAGCGATCGAAGCTCACCAGTCGGGGTGTCGTCACTCCGCAGTTGTGGGCCCGATGCACCCGCCCAGAGGGTCACCAGCTGGTCGAGGTCCTCGATGGGATAGGGTGCGTTGGCGCTGCGCGCATACGGGACACCATCGACCAGCGCCAGGAACACCTCGTCCTCGCGGGGCACGTTGCGAGCGAGGTAGGTGTCGAAGATGGCCTCGACGTCGGTATCGAACGACTCGCCCGTCGTCGGGTCGATGCCCCCGACGAGACGCCGGAACTCCTCGACCTCCTGGGCGAGATCGGCGTCGATGCGGTCACCAAGGCGAGCCAGCAACACGGCCCGATCGACCAGGATCGAGACCGCTATGGTCCCTGCCAGCAGGGCCAGCGCACTGGCCAGGACGCGAACCCGGGCGGAGCTCCACAGACGGCCGAGCGGGCGGCGAGCATCACTCGTCGTCGCCCTCGTCGTACCCGACGGCGTCGTCGTTGCGCTCGAGCTCGTCGTACTCGGCGCCATCATCATCGTCCTCGTCTCGATCGCCGGCCCAGCCGTCGTCCTCGTCTCGGTCATCGTCCCAGCCGTCGTCCTCGTCTCGATCGTCGTCGTCCCAGTCGTCGTTGTCCTGGTCCTCCCAACCCCCATCGTCCTGGTCATCGGGGTCGTCGAACCGGAAGGGCGCAGGCCTGACTTCGATCGGATCAGGCTGCGGCTCTGGTGTCGGGCTGGACACAGGCGCCGTCGGGTCGAGCACGATGGGGCGTGGCAGATCGGGGTTCTGGCCAGGTGCGAGCCACTGCATGGCCGTCGCAGCCCCTGCGGCGACGGTCAACGTCACCACGATGAAGGCACCGGCCTGGAGAACCCGATTCACCGCTCGATCCTCATGGCACCAGTAGAGCGGGCCGCAGTGAACCGTACATGAGGTGCACCTGTGAAGACTCTCATAGTCGGCTCAGGACGTGCTCATCCCGACGGGCGATCGTCGGTCAGGTGCACATCGATGATCCCGTACTGCCAGCCGCCACCGAGCTCGCCGGCCCCGGAGCGATCGAGGTCCTCCGCCCGGCGGTCACCGAAGCCGGTGGCGAGCTCCACAGCGCTCGCTGCGTCCAGCTGCACTACGTACCCGGTCGCGAGCTGGTGGCTCGCTACCGCTGCGACATCGATTGGCCGACCGGCCGATCGCACGACACCCTCCTCGCCGCCACGACCGCTCGCGGACATCTCCCTGGCACCGTTCCCGTTACCGCCAACACCGCCGACACGACGTTGGAGGCCGGCGTGTGGCGATGGCCGTTCGATCCGATCGTCACCGGCCTGACCATTGCGGCCACGCCGATGGCGCTGGGTGATCACCTCCGGGGAATCGTGGCCACCGGACCGCTGGCCATCGACGTCGTCGCCTACCGGCCGACCGAGCGGGCGGTCCTGCGCCTCACCGACCAGGCCGACCACGCCTTCTATCTGAAGGTGCTCGCTCCCGGTCAGGTCGAGTCCGTTGTCGCCCGGCACGATGCGTTGGGCCGGGCCGGCATCCAGGTCCCCGAGGTGCTCCACGCCGACGAGGCCAACGGCCTGCTCCTGCTCCAGGCCATGCCGGGCGCAACCCTGCGCGACCGCATCAAATCGGGCCAAAGCGCCTGGCCGAGCCCGGCCGCCGTCGCCCAACTGCTCGACGGCTTCGCCGCCATCGACCCCAGCCCCATGCCCACTGCGGGGCGCGCATCGCGCACTCGAGACGCCATCGCCCACGCCAGGTTCCTGACCGCGATCGCTCCCGAGGTGGCCGATGCAGCCTCGTCGCTCGCAGACGACTTCCGGCAGGCGTCGGCGGCCGCGGAACAGCGTGCTCGGTCGGTCATCCACGGGGACCTGCACGAGGCCCAGATCTTCACCGATGAATCCGGTGCCATCATCGGCGTGATCGACCTCGACGACCTCGGGGTCGGCGACCCACTCGACGATCCGGCCGTGCTCCTCGGCCACCTGGAGTATCGAGCCATCGCCGACCAGACCGTCGGCCGCGTCCTGCGACCGCGAATCGCAGCGCTCCACCAGCACCTCGCAACCATCCACGACCCCGCCGCACTGGAGCTCACCGTCGCAGCCGTCCTCGTCGGTCTCGCAACCGGACCGTTCCGAGCCCAGACACCATCGTGGCGCCAGCTCACCACCGCCGTGGTCGAAGCCGCCGGTCGTCACGCTTCGGCGGCAAGGTCGGTCGCTCGATCGATCGGCGCCTGAGAGGGATCTCACCCCGGCCTCAGGTCCAACCAAGGGCTGGCCACCACGATGAACATCACACACACCCCCCACCCGAAAGGACTCGACCATGAAGGCCAACTCCGCTCACAAGCTCAACTGGAAGCTCGCCATCGCCGGAGGCGTTGTCCTCGGTGCCGGATTCGGCACCCTCTCCGTCGCCGGTGCCGACACCACCACTCCGGCCGGCGAGGAGACCCAGCTCAACGTGTCGGCCGGGACCAGCGTGCTCTCCCTCCGATCGGCCCCGCACCACACCGATCTCGGCCCGTCGACCAGCGCGGCGACCGACGCCTCGATCGACTCCGTCGCCTCGATCGGATCCGTCGCCTCGATCGAGTCGTCCGCCGACTCCGTCAGCCCGCCGGAGCCATCGACGGACTCGGCGCCCTCGCTGTCCAGCCCGGCTTCGGTCGACTCACCCTCGAGCGTCGACTAGGGAGCCACGACAACCGGCATCACTCCGTGATCCCACCGGCGGCTGGCCACCAGCCGCCGGTGGTTCGCGTTCCCGGACCCGAGCGACTCGACCTTCGAACACCAGCACCCGGCAACGGGACGTGAGGAGCGCCCGGCGACACCGGCAGCGGCGCCGGTCGACGACTGACGGTGACCGTCACGGCGTGACGCAGAGATCGAGCCCACCGCAGACGAGGCCTCTCGACCGCGTTGTCCAGACCGAGGCGGTCGAGGAGATCTCGGGCCGTGTGGGCTCGCAGCCCACGACGGGCCCCACCACCGCAGACTCCCCGGAACAGCATGTGCATCCGACCGGCCACCTGGGTGCGGGCGACGGCGGCCCGGCAACGCTCATCGCACCGCGAGCGTAAAGTGAACCGTTGACTTCACTGTGTGGCCTCGCGATACTGAAGTAGATGGTTCACTTTGAGGAGGAACTGGTCTTTCGGGCGCTGTCGGACGCAACCCGGCGATCGATCCTCGAACGGCTCGATGCCGGGCCGATGGCGGTGTCGGAGTTGGCCGCCCCCTTCGACATGACCCTCACGGCGATCACCCAACACGTCCGCACGCTCGAGCGAGCAGGACTGGTGCGGTCGACCAAGAACGGCCGCCGGAGAATCTGCACCGTGGACCATCAGACGCTGAGCAGAGCCGAGGCCTGGCTGCGCGATCGCCGTCGACGATGGGATACCCGACTCGACGCCCTCGGCCAGCACCTCGACACCCGCACCCCCCTCGACAGCACTGAACGGACTGCCGCACAACGATGACCACCGACCTGGCCCACGACACGCTTACCTTCGAACGCCACTTCCCTCACCCGCCGGCTGCGGTGTTCGAGGCCTACGCCGACATCGACCAGCGGGTCGCGTGGAGCGCCCCGTCCGAGGACGAGGTCGTCATCTTCGAGAGCGCCGACTTCACCGTCGGTGGCACCGATCGGTTCCTCTGCGGGCTCAAGGACGCACCGAGCTTCGCCGGGACCACCTCGTACCACGCCATCATCGACGGTGAGACCATCGTGTTCACCGAACACCTCACCAACCTCGACGACGACCTCATGGCGGTCTCGCTCGTCACCTGGTCCGTTACGTCTGACGGAGATGGCTCGAAGCTCATCATCGTCGATCAGGTCACCTCGGTCGCCGGCCGCGGCCCCATCGACGGCAGCCGCCAGGGCTATGCCGCCATCCTCGACCAGCTCGACCGCCACCTCGGCCAGCCGTGACCACGTCGCCGCGTGACCTACTGGCGTCGCGCTCCGCGCTCGACGACTCCCGCCCCAACTGACGCTCATCGGTGCGTCGATCGACGGTCTCGCACAGGCGCAGGAGCTCGGCACGGTAGGGACCCAGAAATCGCAGCTTCGCCGCTCCCGCCCCCCATCGACTCGGCAGAGCTCACCACGAAGAGGAGGCTCCCGAGCAGACGTTCGGTGAGTGCCCGGTCGCCGAGCGCAGGATTGGCATCAACGAGTTCCAGCGACCACCACGGATGGACCGGCGAGCGGTCTGCGCCAAACCACCGTCGAGTCACGGCACCAACCCCGTCTGCGATGCCATGCGCTCGGCGAGCCTGGATCCCGACTTCACGACGTCAGGCACCATCGGGAGGCGAGACATTGACCAAAAACCTCTCGCACTTGCGGTGCGGTCGCGTTCGACGGCACCGGTTCATTCGATGTGAGAATAATCGCTGGCTTCTCGGGTACCTCACCACTACGGTTGTTCCCTACATTTCTCTCGACCTGGAGCGGCCTATTGATAACCACACCTTCTCTTAGAGCCTAATCAAGCCTATCGACAATGGAGGGATCAAGTATGTCGAGAGTGCGATATTCCAACCTGACCGAAGCCGACCCAATTCCGGCGGAGTTGGTCATCCGCAGAGACAATCTGCGCCCCGAGGGAGAGCGACCCCGTGCACTCGATGCGTTGAATTCGCCTCGACTCGTGCATGCACCTGGTAGCGACAGCGCCCCCGGAATCGAACGCCTGACCGAATCGGGCACCTGGCGCATGGACGGCAAGGGCGCGTCAAGGGAGATACCGGGCGACGCAATGGAACTGCTGGAGACACCCGAACCGGTCAAGGACCAGCTCTCGGCTGAGTCCAAACCGGCGCCATGGGCTGGCACCGAATTCCACCCGAGGATAAGCCCGCAGACCCAGGCCGCGGTCCTGCATCGTCGGCGCGGGACCAAGGCAAAGGGAGACCACACGCTGTGGGGCGGCGTGGATGATCGCATAACGTTCTGGCCAACGGGATATCCCTGGCACTGCGTTGGCAGACTCTCGGTATCCGCGACGTACAACGTCTTCGGAATCACCTTCACCCAAGGGTGGAGCGGCAGCGGGGCGCTCGTGGGAAACAGTGTGGTGTTGACGGCCAGCCATGTCGTCCCCTGGGGCGCATCGAGCTGGAGTTGCACCTTCACCCCTGCTTCATACGATGGCTCTTCGACGCTCGGATCGACGGTCTTCTCGTGGGTTCGCTCCGCTCGCGGTTACAGCGATCACGGCCAAGGTGACGACATGGCCATCATGCGACTTTGGGATCCTCTGGGTGAGAGCCTGGGATACTTCGGGGCGAAGACGTACCACGACTCCTGGGAGGGCACCGGCTACTGGACGCTCGTCGGGTATCACGGAGACCTCTCCTCGGGCAATCGCCCTTCCTATCAATCCGGCATCGTCGTCGATGACGACGACTCGGACGGGGCAGGCGTCGAACTCGAACACACCGGAGACAGATTCGGAGGTTCGTCAGGAGGCCCTCTGTTCGGTTGGTGGTCAAATGGGCCTCACGTCGTCGGAACACACTCAGGGGAAGAAGACAACTTCTTCGAAGGCCACAATCACGTTGCGGCCGGTGGATCAGCGCTGGTGAATCTGATCTCCGACGGCCGCAACGACTGGGACTAGTTCGGCTCGAACCCCAGCGAGCGGTAGGTGAGGCACGCGCGACGTGACATGCCCACGTGACACGTCCGGGTTCAGTCCGACGAGCTTGCGTCCTGAGGTCTTGGCCGGGAACGCAGCACCACGTCGCTGCCCTTCGTGGGCATGTCCGTCGCGACATCCTGGTTGCCTGGCCTGGCCACGTCCGAGTTTCGGGCGGTGAGCCGTCCGCTCTTCGACCCGGAGCCCGGGGGTGGGCTCCGAGCCCGACTCTTGCTCGCCCGAGCGTTTGCCGGCGCGGGCAGGGGAAAGCTGGACATTCCGGACCGACCTCACTTCAGCGAGTGGCCATGACCACATGCGGCACGCTTCGAGCGCTCGGCTGCGACGCCCCGGTGGTATCACGGCCGACCGCTCGGCCGTCTTGCATGCAGCCGCCGAGCGGACCCGATGGTCGACACGGGCCGGTCCCAAGACCTCTTGTCCGCTCACCGGCACCTCGATACGTTGAAGCTGCGCCCGAAGGGGCGGGCGCGATCTCGGTGGAGGGACCGCGATGGAACAGGTTGCGTTCGCCGCAGTGCTGCTCGCCGTGGCCGCGTCGTTCTTCGTGTCGGCGTCGGTCGGGCTCGGCGGTTCGCTCATCCTCGTCCCTGCGCTCGCCCTCGTGCTCGGGACGAAGGAGGGCGTTGCGCTCGCCGCGCTGTTGCTCGCCTCCAACAACGTGGTGAAGGTCGTCGCCTACCGCTCGACGCTGCCCTTCCGGGCCAGCGCGGTCGTCGTCGTCGGGATCGGGCTCGGCGCCATCGCCGGCGCCCGCCTGTTGGTCGCCGCGCCCGAGCCGCTGGTCACCGCCGCCGTGATCTGCTCGTTCGGTGCGGCGCTGGTGGCCCAGCGCCGTGACCTCCCCAACCGGGCCATCACCCTGGCCCCCGGGCTCGCGTTCGCCTCCGGCGCCACCTCGGGCTTCTCGGGCACGTCGGGGCCACTCAAGGGGGTGGCCATCAGGAGCCTGCCCCTCGACCGGCTGCACATGGTCGGTGCGGCGTCGCTGGCCAGCCTGGTCGGCGACGCATCCAAGACCGCCGTCTTCGCCGAGGCCGAGCTGCTGACGAGCAGCTCCTGGCGAACCGCCGGCTTCGCCGTTCCGCTCATGCTCCTGGCCACGTTCGCCGGCCGCCGCTTCACCAACTTCATCGGTGAGCGCGGCTACGACCGGCTGTTCTGGGGCGTGATGGGCGGCTACACGCTCCGACTCCTGCTCACGATCTAACCGACTCCATCCACCGAGGGGACGAAACCATGGCAACCAAGCGAACGGAGCGGTCCGACGACGACGACCGCGAGCACGCGTCCGAGGCCGACGGCGGGCCGATCGACCGCCTCGCAGCGATGCTCGACGAGCGGCTGGCGGTCCCGCACGACAAGTCCGACGACGACCAGCCCGAATCGAGCCGGCCGGCGGCAGCCGGCAGGATGTCCCTCGATTCGACCGATGAGGACGACGACGACAGCCAGGACGACGACGAGGACGACGAGGCGGACCAAGCGGGCTCGTCCCCGCTGCCGTCGACCTTCCGCGTCGACCGCATCGCCGAGTACCGCGCCCGCCAGCAGCGCCGCGTCGACGACGAGGGTCGCGGCGGAAGGCCGCTCGCACCGGCGCCACCTCCGGCCAACAACTGGATCCCGATCGGCCCGTCGGTCGTGCTCGACGGCCAGGTCTCCAACCAGGCCAACGTGTCGGGCCGTGTCGGTGGGGTGGCCGTGGCCCCGGGCGGCAGCCGGGTCTACGTGGCGGCCGCCAACGGCGGGGTGTGGCGCTCCGACGACGGAGGCCTGAGCTGGGCCGACACGATGCAGGCGTGGGACCTCGACCCGACGACCAACTCCTCCGACTCGCTGGCCTGCGGAGCGATCGCCATCGACGAGGCCAACCCGGACCGCGTCTACGTCGGTAGCGGCGAGGGCGACTCCGACTGGTCCGGCGGCGGCGCCATCTCGGGCGTCGGGCCCATCGTGTCGGACGACGGCGGCGTCAACTGGGCGACGGAGCCGTCGAGCCCGTCCCTCGCCGGTCGCTCGTTCTACTCGCTCGCCGTCGACCCGGACGACCCCGACATCGTGGTCGCCGGCACGACGATCGGCATCTACCGGCGCGAGCCGGACGGCAACGGCGGGTTCGAGTGGAACCGGACCCGAACGGGCCGCACGTTCTCGGTCGTCGTCGCGACGGACGGGACCGAGAAGCGGTTCTACGCAACCCAGGACAGCGCCGGCGTCGTCAGCTCGACCGACGGGGTCACGTGGACGACGGTGAACTCGGGCTTCCCGACGACCAACGCCCGCCGAGCCGCGTTGGCCGTCCAGCCGATCAACCCCGACAACGTCTACGCCCTCGTCGCCCGCGGCGACAACTGGAAGGTGCGGGGCGTGTGGCGACTCGACGGCGGCACCGGTGCCTCGCCGACCTGGCGCGAGGTCACCGGTTGGCCGACCGACCTGTTCGGCACCGGCACCGTCGGCCAGGGGTGGTGGGACATCGCCATCGCCGTCGACCCGGGCAACCTGGCCCGGATCTACCTGGCCGGCTCGACCAGGGCGAGCGGCGCGCCCGGCCCCGACACCTGGTCGTCGGCCCTCTACCGCTCGACGGTCACGAGCTCGGGGAGCGGCTCGTCGGTGTCGTACTCGATGTCCAACACCGCCATCGGCGCCGACATCCACGCCGATCTCCACAAGCTGGCGATCACGCCAGGCGACGACGACAACCTGTGGGTCTGCAGCGACGGCGGACTGTTCGTCAGCGACAACGCAACGGCCGGGGCCACCTTCGAGGGTCGGAACATCGGCCTCAACACGATCACCTGTGAGCACCTCGGACTGCATCCGACGGAGGGCGCGGTTGCGCTCGTCGGCGGGCAGGACCACGGCACGATGCGGTACACGGGTGAGGAGGCGTGGCTGCACATGGCACCGGGCGACGGCGGCTACTCCGTCATCAACTGGGCCGACCCCTACCGGATGATCGTCACCTACCCGAGGACGATCGTCCGCCGGTTCACCGACGGTGGCTCTCGCTACAACTACACCCACGTCAACCTCAGCACGAACGACCCGGCCCTGTTCTACGCACCGATGGTCGGCACACCGCCGAACCCCGGAACCCCGGCCGAAGCGGAGCGGGTGGCGATCGGGACGACCAGGCCGTGGATCAGCGAGACCTTCGGCGGCGGCTGGACGTCGATCCCGGCCGGCGACACGACGGACCGGCTCGGCACCTCCGACGGCTTCCGCATCCGGTCGATGGTGTTCGCCTCCAACGCCCGCCTCTACGTCGGCACCATGAACGGCCGGGTGTTCCGCTACGACGAGTCGTCGCCCGGCACCTGGACCAGGACCCGCATCGACGACGACGGGGGGCTGCCGCCGACGTTCGCCGTCCCCGTCACCGACATCGCCGTCGACCCGGCCGATGCCAGCGACAGCTCGATCTACATCACGTTCGGTGGAGCGCTCGGCGACGCTCGACGGGTGTGGCGCTACGACGGCACGAGCTGGACGGACGCCAGCGGCTCGGGGGCGACGGGGCTGCTCGACGTGCAGTTCGGCGCCGTGGTCTGCGATCCGGACAACCCGGGCCACGTGTACGCCGGGGCCGACATCGGCATCTGGCAGAGCACCGACTCCGGCTCGACGTGGTCGGTGTTCTCCGACGGCTTCCCCGACGTGTTCGTGATGGACATGAAGACCGTGCAGCTCAGCAACGGTCTCCGGGTGCTACGGACCTCGACCCACGGGCGGGGCGTGTACGAGCGGACGATCGACGCCGTCCCGAAGCAGGGGGTGGAGCTGTACGTGCGCGACACTCAGCTCGACGAGGGCCGGTTCCCCACCATCAACGGGCTCGACGACCCCGTCAACCAGGGCCAGACCGTTCGCCACTGGCGGGGGCCCGACATCAAGGTCGACACGCCCGACTCCGCCGGTGACTACCAGTTCCCGCCCGGCAGCACGATCACCTTCGCCGACTTCGTCGGGACGCTGAGCGACGACTCGGGGACCGTCGCCACCCACGTCACCGAGTCGATCGTGACCAGGGTGTACGTGCAGGTGCACAACCGTGGCGTGGTACCAGCAGACGGCGTCAGGGTCATGTGCCTGCTCGCCAACGCGTCAGCCGGCCTCCCCGACCTGCCCCCGAACTACGAGGCGGCCGTGCAGAACGGCACGCCGATCGCCACGCCCGACTGGGTCACGCTCGGCATCGCCGAGCTCGACGGCGTGGCGATGGGCGCCCCGAAGATCGCAGGGTTCGACCTCCCCTCGAGCCTCCTCCCGCCGCCGGCGTCACTGGCCGGCAACGCCCACCACTGCGTGCTTGCGCTGGTGCACCACGCCGACGACCCCTACGTGTCGACCGAGACCGACACCGACGTCAACTCGGTCCAGGAGCGCAAGGCCGCCCACAAGAACCTGCACGTCGTCGAATTCACCGGGACCGTGCCGGCCGCGCCGAGCGTGATCCCGGTCCGGTTCCACTGCAGGGCGGGCCGGAAGTCGACGATGCAGCTCGACCTGAGCGGGTTCGGCGGCACCGTGCGGGTCTACCTGCCTCGCGTGGCCAGTCCGAGCGCGTTGAAGCGATCGATCCGCGGCTTCGAGCTCGGCGACGACTTCGATGACTACGGGCGCTGGGCCGAGTTCCAATTCAAGGAGATCCACCGGAGCATGCGGAGCCGCCGGCCATGGAACCGTCGATGGTCCGAGGACCGGCTCGAGAACATCAAACGGAACCTGGAGAGCGAGCTGATGCTCGTCGCCGTCGGCGAGCAGGCCGAGCTGCGGGGCCTCGAGTGCAACGAGCTCGGCTACCACGAGTTCCACCTCCTCGTCGAGCCGCCGAGGCGGGCCAGGACGGGCGACAGCTTCCCGATCGAGATCGTGCAGCTCGACGCCGAGACCAAGGAACCCATCGGCGGCCTGTCGGCTCGGATCGACATGACGGAGGAACCGGAGGAGCGACGGCACGAGCTGCTCGTTCGGACCAGCTACCACCAGCGCTTCCGGCGACACCTCATGCTCATCCGGCTGGTCGACGGCGATGGCAACCGCATCGATCCGGACCGGGTCGGCATCTCGATCTCGTACCGGGGTGCGGAGTACCCCGAGCCGAAATGGCACCGGGGCTGGCGGTCGCACTTCACCTTCCTCGACGTGGACGCCGGCACCACGGTCGACGTCGCGGCGACGCTCGACGGGCGCCCCGTCGCCTCGGTCAGGCACAAGGTGTGATGGCGATGCCGGGCACCAATCGGGACCGGCGGGGAGGTCGGACATGAAGATCCGCCTCCCCTACATGATCCAGGACCAGCTGACGGCCGACGTCAAGGGGCTCGACCCGATCCAGAGCTTCATCTGGTCGAGCGAGACCTATCAGCACGAGGACTTCCTCGACGGTCCGGTGTGCTCGCGTGTCGCCATCCTCGACTTCGACGAGGCCGACGGCTCGCTCCACGCCCCCATCGACCTCGATCGGGCCGGGGCGGAGGCGGCCTACGTCGTCAACCAGGACCCGAGCGACCGCTCATTCCAGTCGGTGAGCGCCTTCGCCACGGTGCTCAAGACCCTGAACCTCTACGAGTCGCCCGACGTGCTCGGGCGGCGGATCCGGTGGGCGTTCGACGGGCCGCAGCTGCTCGTCGTCCCCCGGGCCGGCACGTGGAAGAACGCCTACTACGAGCGCGGCTCCCACAGCCTGCAGTTCTTCTCGTTTCCCGGCGGGGACCGGTCATCGATGATCCACACCTCCCTCTCGCACGACATCGTCTCGCACGAGGCCGGGCATGCGATCCTCGACGCCATCGCTCCCCACCTCTACGACTGCATGACGCCGCAGTCGTTGGGCCTCCACGAGGCGATCGGCGACCTCACCGCGCTGTTCGGCAGCCTGGAGAGCAGGGTGCTGCGCGGTCAGTTGCTCGACCAGACCGATGGCGACATCCGGGGCATCAACGCCTACACCCAGGTCGCCGAGGAGTTCGGGATGTACACCGGGCGCGATGGGGCGCTTCGCAGCCTCTGGAACGACATGACGTTGGCCGGCGCCGACGACCCGAACGACTTCCATGACCTGAGCCAGGTGCTGACCGGCGCCGTCTACCGACTCCTCGTCGACTACTACGACCAGGAGTGGCTGGAGCTGTCCGGCGGCGGGCGCCCGGACTTCCGCAAGTCCGGTCAGGCGCTGTGGCAGGCCAGCCAGGCCATGGAGCGGTTCTCGCTCCGTGGCCTCGACTACCTGCCACCCGGTGAGATCTCGTTCGCCGATTACGGCCGTGCCGTGATCGCCGCCGACGCGGTCTCGAACCCGGACTACCCGTGGTTCCGGGAGCGCTTCGCAGAGATCCTCGCTCCTCGCCTCGACGTCCCTGCGAGCAGCCTCGCCTTCACCGAGCCGCCCGGTGACCTGTTCGGCGGGCCCGTCGAGCTCGATGGGCTGCGGACGAGTGACTGGCACGCCTACCACTTCGCCGAGAACCACCGCCGCGAGCTCCACGTGCCGGACGCGGTGCCCATCCAGGTCGAGCCGCGCCTTGCTGTCACCAAGCGGGCGTTCCGGTCGGGCGGCCGGGCCGACTACCACGAGACGGTGCTGAAGGTGTCGTGGGAGGAGATCGAGCGCGGCACCCGCGATCGGTGGGTCCGCTTCGGCACGACGGCCGTGTTCGACGAGTCCGGGAACCCGGCTGCGCTGGTGACCAGCAACCCGGCGGTGACGGGCGAGACCCATGCAGCCGAGCGGGACGCCTTCGTCGAGCTCCTGCTCGACCGGGACCTCGCCTCGACGACGGATCCGACCGCCGACGTCGACGCGACACTCGACCGCGGCGCCCTCCGCATCGCCGGGACCGGGCACCGCCTCCATGCCAACCAGGCTCCCGGTGCCCCGGTGCCGGCAAGGGAGGACCGATGAGCGACCCGATCCGGATCCGGCTCTACAACGTGCGCTTCGGCGACGCCATCCTCGTCTCGATCCCCGACCGTGACGAGGCCGACGAGCCGCTCACCCGACACGTGCTGATCGATGTCGGCAACGTCCTGGCCGGCGAGGCCGGCGACAACGACGTCCTGGCCCGCGTCCTGAGCGACGTGCGCGACCGGGTCGGCGAGCGGGGGGTCGACCTCTACGTGATGACCCATGAGCACCTCGACCACGTCCAGGGAATGCTCGTCGCCGCAAGGCAGACACCGCCGATCGAGGTCCCGATCGACTCGGTGTGGCTGACCGCGTCCGCCGCCCCCGACTACTACGACCGCTTCCCCGACGCCAGGAAGAAGCTCGACGAGTCGCTCGCCATCTACGACGCGATCGAACGGCACGTCGCCGCCTCCCCGGACGAGGCCGACCGCCCGCTGTTGACGCTGCTCGAGAACAACAACCCCAATCGCACGAAGGACTGCGTCGATCACCTCCGCCTCGAGCTCACGACCGAGGACCGGGTCCACTTCGTCCACCGCGGCATCGACACCGCCCCCCTCCACCCGTTCAGGGAGACCACCTTCGAGATCCTGGCGCCCGAGGAGGACACGAGCGACTACTACGGCCGCTTCCGCCCGATGGCCCTCGGGGCCGACGCCACCCTCGCCGTCACGGCTAGCGGCGGCGTGGTACCGCCGAGCGGCGTCGACACGTCGGCGTTCTACAACCTCGTCGAGCGACGGGCGACGGGCGCGATGACCAACGCCCTGGCCATCGACAAGGCCAAGAACAACACGAGCGTCGTGTTCACGATCAGGTGGCGGGGCAACGTGCTGCTGTTCACCGGCGACGCCGAGGTCAAGAGCTGGAAGACCATGGCCAGGGAAGGTGTGCTGGCACCCGTCGACTTCATCAAGGTCAGCCACCACGGCAGCCACAACGGCACCCCCGAGCCCGAGATCCTCGACCTGGTCCTACCCGCCGACCGACCCGTGGCCGAGCAACCGGTCGCCGCCGTGTCGACCTGGCTCGACACCTACAACGACGTGCCCCACGACCCGACGCTGGAGCTGCTGGAGGAGCGGTGCTCGCGCGTCGTGTCCACCGTCGAGGCCGACATCGCCCGGGAGGTCGAGATCGAGGCCCGCCAGTAGCGAGCTCGCCCGATCCGAAGGTTCTTCGATCGGGTGGTATCCCGGCGGGTGCTCCCGCCCGGTTGTAGGGCTGGCGCGGGAGTGTTTGACGTGGTGGTGGCTGAGGGCATCACCAGTGCGAGCGCTTCGCGCCGGTCAATCGCTCCTGCGATGGAATCCCCCCGACTCTGTCCTCCAACCCAGCAGGTAGGTAGCTCCATGACCACCGCGACCGGGCGCCAGCCGCATCAGGCCGAGCGCGTGATCACGATCCCAGCCGATCAGCTCCGCATCGGCTTGGCCGTGCTGGCGATGCTGGCAGCCGCACTCGGCCTGTTCCTCCTGACGGGACGGTCGAGCGACGGCGTCGAGGCTTCGGCCGCCAATCCCCTGATCGGCGCCCAGGCCACCACGTCGGGAGCCGAGGCCGCAGCGGCCATCCCCGTCCTCCAGATCGACGTGCCGGCCGCCGACGGCGCCGCTGCGATGCCGTCGACCGAGACCACCCCGGCGACCGACGCCGAGGCGACGGCGCAACCGGCCGATGCGGCGGCACCGGCCGAGGCAACGGCGGCCGAGTCGTCGAGCCAGGAGGCGGCCCCGGCGGCCGACGCTGCGCCGAGCGAGCAGCCGGCGCCGACACCGGCCCCGGACCCGGCACCCGCTCCGGCCCCGTCGCCCAGCCCGTCGCCGAGCTCGGGTGAGCCGGCCCTCGGTGCGATCAAGAGCAAGGCCGACGACAAGGGCTACGACGTGCACGGTCACGTCGAGCACTCGGTCGTGCTCCTCGGCCAGCAGGTCCTGATCCCCGGTCAAGCGGCCACCGGCGGATTCATCCAGACCGGCGAGAACGACTACCTGGCCTACTCGCCGGTGACGGCGATGCTGCCGGTGGCGATCCAGGACAACAAGGAGGTCGTCAACAAGAAGCCCGAGCTGGAGGGCGAGAAGCTCTATCGCCGTCTGGCCCAGGAGTACACCGGCTCGAACGACTACAAGAAGCTCGACAAGGACGCCCAGCGGGCCATCAACATCCTGACCTGCACCGACTGGAGCCTGGTCGAGAAGCGGGTCAGGGAGAACACGATCAACCACCTGCTGCACTCGCCGATCTCGTTCGGCACGATCGGGTCGGTCGAGAACCCGATCTCGACCGACGTCACGATCGACCTCGGCTACACCCATACCCGGGACAAGAACTGGACCGAGGTCGAGTACATGGGCAACAGCGTGTACAAGGTCACCGTCGTCTCGAACAACAACAACGGCTCCCACACCGGTCACGAGATGGGCACCGCCTACGTGGCGATGCCGGCCGGCACGTCGTTGAAGGAGGCGCAGAAGATCGGTAACCGGATGATCCCGAGCCAGAACAAGAACAACAAGCTCACGATCGATCCGGCCGCCCGGGCCCTGTTCGACGCCCTCCCCCGAGGCGCCTCGCCGATGATCCTCTTCGATCACCTCTCGGAGGCGGAGCAGAACGCCTTCTTCGAGGGCAGGGGCATCGAGACCGTCGGCAAGCCGAACCCCGACTGCAACCCGCTCCAGGGCGGCATCCTCGGCGGCCCGACCCCGCCACCGGACGACCCGACCCCGGATCAGACGACGACAACGACCGAGCCACCGGCCGACGACTCGACCTCGACGACCACACCGCCGGCCGACGACACGACCACCTCGACGAGCGAGCCGCCGGCCGACGACACCACGACGTCGACGACCGAGCCGGCGCCGGAGACCACGGAGACCACCGCCGTTGAGCCGGACGAGAACCCGTCACCGACCCCGGACGACAACCCGGCGCCGCCGGGGAGCTCGGCCGACTCCGGCTGACGATCGGCGGGAACCACCAACGGCGAGCCCGCAGCCGGGGATGAGGCCACGACGGCCTCGTCCCGGGCTGCGGGCACCGTCGTCTCCGGGACGACCGGACCAACGAGGAAGGAGGCACCTCACCATGTCGATCAGCCGTGACCAACGATCGTCCACCCGGCGGCGAGCGCCAGCGCTCGGCGCCGGCGCCAGTCGAGCGATCGCCGCCGCCCTCGCTGTCCTGCTCGCCACCGTCGTCGCACCGTCCGCCCCGGCGAGCGCCACCGTGGCCGACGACACCGTGGCCGATGGCGCCGCTGCGGCCATGGTGGACGACGAGCGGTCGCCGCTGGTCCGCATCGCCATCCGATCGGACGAGGCCAACCTCAACCCGTTCCTGCAACCGAACGACGTCACCGTCACCCACGACCTGCTCATGCTGGTCTACGACACGCTGTTCTGGACGCAGAGCCAGGTCGCTCCGGACGAGTGGCTCGCCACCGGGGCCACTCCGTCCGCCGACTTCCGGACCTGGACCGTGTCGCTCCGCCCCGGGGTCCTGTGGCACGACGGCGAGCCGTTCACGGCCGACGACGTGGCCTTCACCTACCGGTACTTCCGCGACGTCGGCGGCTCGGGCCGATACGGGCACCACCTCTACCAGCACCCGAGGCTCGACACCGCGACGGTCATCGACGACCTGACCATCGAGCTCGCCTTCACCAACCCGATCACCACGTTCCCCCAGCTCCCCGGTGGTGACGTGCCGATCCTGCCCGAGCACATCTGGTCCGCGATCCCCGACCCCCGGGCCGAGACCACGTCGCTCCCCGTCGGCACCGGCCCCTATCGCCTCGTCGACCACCAACCCGGCACCTCGTATCGGCTCGAGGCCAACCCCGCCTACTTCAACGGTGCGCCCCTGGTCGACGCGCTCGAGCTGTCGGTGCTCGCCGACGACCAGGCGGCGTTCAGCGCCCTCGAGGTGGGGGCGGTCGACATGGTCGCCCGCAGCACCCCGCTCGACTGGATCGAGCGGCTCGATCTCCTCGACGACGTCGAGATGCTGGTCGGCAGCCGCCAGCAATCGGTCCACCTCCAGTTCAACCTCGGCAACGAGCTCCTGCGCAACGGCGACGTCCGCCGCGGCCTCGGTCTGGCCATCGACGTCGACACCGTCCTCGATGTCGTCGAGCAGGGGGCCGGTCGGCTCGGCACCGACACCTGGACCCACCCGAACTCGATCTGGACCCGGGATCCGCTCGGCTCACATCTGTCCGACGTCGCCGCCGCCGACCAGCTGCTGCGGGCCGCCGGGTTCGCCGACGGCACCGACGGCACCCTGCTCGGCCCGGACGGGCTGCCGGCCACCTTCACCCTCGGCTACGACGCGGCCAGGCCCCGTCACCGCACCGCCGCCCAGTCGGTGGCCGACCAGCTGGCGGCGATCGGCATCGGCGTCACCCTTGCCCCCCTCGACGCCGCTTCGCTGCCCCCGACGACCGGGGGTGTCGGGACGGTGCCGCCGACCGACCTGGTGATCGGCGAGCTCGACACCCACCACCACGACGACCCCGACCACCTCTACTTCCTGTTCCACAGCACCAGCGCGGCCACCGACCTGTTCGGGGGCTACGCGAACCCCGAGCTCGATGCGGCGATCGCCCAGCTGATGTTCGAGCCCCAGGAGTCCGAGGTCCGCACCCAGGCCCTCACCGCTGCACAGGACATCCTCGCCGCCGATCTGCCGCTGCTGACCCTCTACTACCCGGCGTGGCGGATGGCGTACCGCCCGGCGGTCTACGACGGGTGGCAGGCCGAGGAGGCGAACGGGTTCCTGACCAAGCGCTCGCTGCTCCCGACCTTCGCCGACCAGGGCCAGGGCGAGCGGGCGATCCCGCCCCCGAGCGTGCCGGCCTTCGAGGGCTTCGACGAGGACGGCGATGGCGACGGTGGCGGGTTCCCGCTGCCAGCCGCGCTGGCGCTCGGGGTGGCCGCCATCGCCGCCATCGGTGCGTTCGGGCCGGGTCTCCGCCGCCGGATGACCAATGGCGACGGACCCGACTGGGAACCGGATCCCGACGACGGGCTCGGGTACGAGTTCGGGCCCGAGCACGAGGACGAGCACGAGTGGATGGACGCACGATGATCAAGGCACTGCTTGCGACCCTGGCCGCGCTGGCCTCTGCCGCGGTCCTGACACTCCCGGCCGCCGCCCACACAGCGATGCTGCGGGCGTCGCCCGATCGCAACGCCACGGTCGGCGGATCGATCCAGGTCATCGACCTCGAGTTCCTCGATCCGATCACCGACGCCTCGGTTATGCTCAGCTACAACGGTGCGCCCATCGCCGGGACGACCACGGTGCCGGACGGCAAGGTCATCACCTTCACGCTCGACCAGCCGCTGGCCCAGCCCGGCCGCTACCAGCTCAGCTACGAGATGATCTCGCTCGACGGCGACTTCACCACCGGCGGCTACTTCTTCACCTTCGATCCCCTGGCGGCCCAGCCGGCACGGATCGAAGCCCCCGCATCGGGTGGCTGGTCGACCACCACGATCCTGACCGTCGCCGCCGCCGGCCTGGCGGTGCTCGTCGCGCTGCTGGCCGTGTCCATCCGCCGGGTCGACGGCCGCCGCCGCGTCGAGGAGCTCGATGCGTGGGACGCCGACGACCACGCCGAGTGGCCACACCCCGACTACCACCAGTAGCGGCGGCCGGCCACTGAGTGCCCGGGCGAGCGGGCGGCCGCCGGCCGCCGCCGTCTACGGTCACCCCATGGACGAATCGAAGATCTCCATCGTCACGGCCTGCCTCGACGCGTTCGGCCGCAAGGACATCGACGGCGTGATGCGCCACGTCGCCCCCGACATCACGTGGCACTACCACGTCGGGACCCGACCCGTCGTCGGCCGAGACACGATGGGCAAGGTGCTGAGCAAGCTGGTCGAGCACCAGCTCGACTCCCGGTGGCGGGCGATCCGTTGGGCCGAGGTCGGCGACACGCTGCTGATCGAGGGGGTCGAGGACTACCTGACCCCCGAGGACCGTCGAGCCAAGGTCCCCTACATGGGGGCCTACGACTTCGACGCCGATGGCCTGATCGTCGGGTGGCGCGACTACTTCGACCTGGAGTTGCTCATGCGCAGCGAGCGAGGCGAGCCCATGGAGGAGTGGGTGCGGTCGCTCGTCGACGCCGAGGGGACCTGACCGACGCCTCGGCAGCCCCCGACCGGCGGTCATGCCGGGTTGGCGGTGGCCCAGATCTCCGGGAAGAACCGGTGGCGGGTCACGCCGTCGAGCCAGGCGACCCCGGCCGACCCGCCGGTGCCCGGCTTGTAGCCGATGATCCGCTCGACCGACACGAAGTGCCGCCACCGGTAGACCGAGAACCTCTGGTCGATGTCGACGAGGGCGAGGCCGAGTCGGTACAGCTCGTTGTCGGACCGGGGGTCGGCGAAGACCTCACGCCACGCCGCCTCGACCGATGGGTCCGGTTCGTACGGGAGCGACCAGTCGCGATCGAGCGCGCCGCGGTCGACGGCGAGGCCCCGCCTGGCCAGCACGGCGATGGCATCGTCGTACAGGCTCGGCGAGCGGAGCGCCTCCTCGAGCGCCGGCCAGACGTGGGGCACGTTGCGATGGGCCCGGGCCAGTCGCTGGCTCTTGTTGCCGAGCACGAACTCGACGTGGCGGTACATGAACGACAGCTGCCCCGACGCGGTCCCGAGCGTGTCCCGGAACTGGTTGAAGCCCTCCGTCGAGATCGTCGACAGCACGTCCCACGACGACGTCAGGTAGTCGACGAAGGCGCCGGCCCGGCCGAGGATCTGCATGGCGTCGCCGACCTCGTCGGCCCGGAGCCGGTGCTGGGCGTTGACCAGCTCGAAGTGCAGGCCGCGGAACAGCAGCTCCTTGACCTGCCCCATGACGACGAAGCACATCTCGTCGTAGCCGTCGCTGCGGGGGTGCTGGAGCGACAGCAGGAGGTCGATGCTCTGGTAGTCGATGTACGGATTGGAGGTGCCCTCGAAGTCGAGCAGCGGCTCGCCACCGGTCTCGGCGGCCGTCGCCGACCTGGATTCGTCGGTGGTGACCGGCATGGCCCGTGGGTGGGGCGAGGCGTCGACCCCATCCGGATCGACGATGCGGGGAACGACGGGCGGGTAGTCGGGCACGGGTTCCTCCTCGGGTTGCGGCAGGCGAACGCCGCCCAGGTTACGGTCGCCGGCCCCCGAGTTCAGCCCGCGCTCGGATCGACCGGCGCGGCGCCCGGCCTGACCTAGCGGGCGGGTTCCCGGACGAGGGTCAGGGTGACCTCAATCGAGGCCCGGTGCACGCCGTCGTCGTCGCCCTCCTGCACGATCGTCCCCGACAGGTTCCCGTCGCTCGGCCCGGTCAGGGTTCCGACCGGGTCGAGGCGGCTCCAGCTCTGGGTGGCCAGGTCGACGACCCCGGTCGACGTGTCGACCACGAGGTGCAACGCCTCGGCCCCGGGCTCGGGGGTGAGGTCGACGCGTCCGTCCCGGCACAGGAAGCAGTCGTCCTCGTCCCGGATCCAGATCCGGACCCGGATCAACGAGGTACCGGGATCGATCGCCACCTGCTCGTTCGACCAAGTGGCCGGCCTGACCTCGCGCAGGTCGGCGATCTCGGGCAGGTCGACCGCGGCGTCCGCCACCTCGAGATCGCCGAAGAGGTCGACCTCGCCGTCGCCGTAGGCCTCGTTGAGCACGGTCACCCGGTCGATCCGGGCCGACGCGGCGACCACCACCATGCCCCGGGGCGTGTCGTCGCAGGCGTCGGGGATGCCGTCGCCGTCGCCGTCCGGCGCATCGGCCGGCTGGACGCACGGGTCGTCGGTGTCGACGATGCCGTCGCCGTCGACGTCGGGGAAGTCGTCACAGGCGTCGCCGAGGCCGTCCCCGTCGACGTCACCCTGGTCGGCGTTGGCCATCAGGGGACAGTTGTCGACGCCGTCCGCTGCGCCGTCGTCGTCATCGTCGCCGTCGCAGGCGTCGCCGAGGCCGTCCCCATCGGTGTCACCCTGGTCACGGTTGGCCAGATCGGGGCAGCTGTCGTTGTCGTCGACGATGCCATCGGCGTCGCGGTCCGCCGGCAGGGTCGGTTGGATCGAGATGGCGCCGGTGGCCTCGCCGTCGCCCGAGGCGACGCCGACGCTGCGGTCGGAACCGTCGACCGCAGACCCGGGTGCGTCCCCGCTCGAACCGCCGCCGGTGTCGGCATCGTCGGACACGTCCCGGCCGTCGGTCGCCACCGTCCGACCGTCGCCGTCGCCGTCGCCGGACCAGATGGCGAGGGCGATCCCGCCGGCGAGCAGCCCGACGACGCCGATCGCGGCGGCGACGACCCGACGATCGGCCAGCGGACCTCGCCGGCGAGGCGCGACCGCCGCCGGTCGGACCTCCTCCCCCGCTGGACGGGACGGACCGACCGCCAGCCCGGCCGACGCTCCGGTGCCGACGGGTCGGCCCCCGCCGTCGACCTCGTCGGTCGCGGCCAGGACCCGGCGAACCGGTGGTACGACCTCCCGGGTGAGTGCGGGCAGCTCATCGCCCGGCGGCGAGGCCTCGATGACCGTCTCCCGCCGCAGGGCGCGACGCAGCTCGTCGACGGTCGGCCGCCGCGCCGGGTTCTTGGCCATCGCGGCGGCGATGGCGTCGGCGATGTCGGGTGGCACGGTCGGATCGAGGGGCGGCGGTACCTCCTCGACGATCCGCTTCGCCGTGTTCAGGAACCCCGACTCGCCGCTGTCGGCGAAGGCGGGGGAACCGGCGACCAGGGCGTACAGGGTCGCCCCGAGCGAGTAGACGTCGGTGCTGTCGCCGACCTCGCGGCCCTCGATCTGCTCCGGGCTGGCGTAGGGCAGGCTGAGCCTGGCCCGCTGGGTGATCGTCGCCGTTCCCGCCGCCATGCGGGCGATCCCGAAGTCGGACAGCAGCGGTTGACCGTGGTCGGAGACGAGGATGTTCTGTGGCTTGATGTCGCGATGGCGGATGCCCTGCTGGTGGGCGTGCTCGACCGCATCACACAGGGGGAGGATCCAGCCGACCGCCTCCTCCCAGGGCATGGGCCCGTCGGCCCGGACCCGGTCGGCCAGCGATCCCCCGGTGGCCAGCTCCATGACCAGGTAGGGAACGCCGACGGTGGTGACGCCCGTGCGGTGGAGCGTCACGACGTTCGGATGGGTCGACAGCCGGGCCAGCGACCGCCGCTCGCGGTCGAAGTGGGTCAGGCCGAGGTCGCCCGG
This sequence comes from Acidimicrobiales bacterium, assembly GCA_028285495.1. GTDB lineage: Bacteria > Actinomycetota > Acidimicrobiia > Acidimicrobiales > SZUA-35 > JAHELU01. The sequence goes on along the minus strand of JANQPB010000029.1, from coordinate 306,928 downwards.
CTGGAGCGACAGCAGCTTGACCGCGACGGGCCGATCGGCCTGGAGATCGACGGCACGATACACCGTGGCCATGCCGCCTCGGCCGACCTCGACCGGGTCGGCGATATCGGGGACGTCGTCGATGGCCTCCCTCAGCACGCTCGGCCCCGAGGGGAGCGGTCGGCGGCATCGAGGACCAGCCCGGCCGGCGCCGCCGGACCGACCGGCGGGTCGTCGAGCCAAGCGAGATCGTCGATCGTGATCAGGCCGTGGTTGAGCACGTGGGTGACGAGCCGCTCCCGTCGGTCGGCCGCCTCCCGGCCGGGCTGGCCCCGGAGCCCCGGAACCCCGCTGGCGTCGAGTCGGCGGCACAGGTAGTCGAGCTTGCGGTCGAACTGCTTCAGGGTCCACCCGCAGCGGGCGGCGATCTCCGCATTGGCCGGCAGCAACGGGGGTCCGGCCGGGTCGCGGAGCCGAGGCTCCGCCATCAACGTCATCATCCGTCGCTGGTCGGCGGACAGCCGCACGATCCCGAAGTCGGCCGTCTCGGCGTCGATCGGCTCCCGGTCGACGCCCGAGCTCGGCGGGGTGAACGGGTGCTCCAGCTCCCAGGTGACCTCGTAGCCGGCGACGCCGGCATAGAAGCGGATGGCGCCCCTGGTGGTGGTCAGCGGCTCAGCGGCGCCGGCCGGCAGCGTGGTGAGGCGATCGTCGTCGCCGATGACCGACATCGGCATGTGTCTGGCCGTGTTGTGGAGCCACCAGCACCACCGATCGGTGGAGATCCGGCCGACGACCCGGTGCATGTAGGGATTGTCGGCATCGACGACCGCCCTGGCCGCCCGACCGAAGGTCAGGACCTGGCCGGGCTCGAGGCTGTGGGTCTCCTCCGCCACGTCGACCGAGAGACGACCCGCGCCGCGCTGCTCCGATGCGTCCACCGAGCCATTCAAGTACAGGGCCCCTGGCGGCGCTAGGGGGGGTACCCCCTCCTCGCCACCCGGGCCACCCGGGCCGGGCCGCGAGGGCAGCGGGACCGCAGCGGTTACCGTGGTCGTCGGTGTTCCTCTCGTGGCGGGTCCGGACGCCGGCTCAGCCGATCGCCCTCCCCTTCCTGCTCGTCGGCGCCCTGCTCGTGGCCGCCTGCTCCCCGTCGGGAGGGCGCGACGAGGCGTCGCCGATCGACGACGGCGAGGCAGTCGTCGAGCTGGACGGCCCGCCAACGGTCTCGACCGTCACCGGATCGGTGGCGGCCCGCGTCGGTCCGGGGCGGGCACTCGCCGCCGCCGCCGGGGCCGGCACGCTGCTGGTGGCCACGACCACCGGCCTCCACGTGTTCGCCGGCGTCGGTTCGCCCGGTGAGGGCGTGCTCGGCGAGCCGGCGGCCAGCCTGCCAACGCCCGCCGGTGGCCCCGTCGAGCACGTGGCGCTGTCGCCGGACGGAACCACCGCCGTGGTCGGGAACGCCGAGATCACCGAGCTGTGGGCGCTTGCGCCGGCGGCCGCCGAGCCGGGCAGGATCGCCACGGTGGAGCGGGCGGACTCGGCCGGCTTCGGTCCGCCAGGCCACGCCGTCGTGGTCCGGCCCGAGGTCGTCGAGGTGCTCGACGCCGCCACCGGCGAGGCCGTCGAGCGATACGAGGCGCCGGCGTCGGCCACCTTCGGCGCGCTGGCGGTGGCGGCCGACGGCGGGTCGTGGATGGTTCCCGTGCTCGGCCGGTCGGGCCACCGGGCGCTGTGGTCGGCGGGCGGCTCGCCCGCGGCGTTGGTCGACCTGCCGCTGCCGACCGAGCTGTCGTTCGGGCGGGTGGTCGTCGCACCGGACGGCGCTGGCGCGCTGATCGAGCTGTGGAGCGAGGACCTCTTCGACGGGGTGGTGGCCAGCTGGCGGGCGGCCGGCGGCTTGCGCTGGTCCACGCCGATCACCGCCACCGAGGTCTGGGATGCCCGCCCCGGTGGCGGCCTGGTCGTGACCGACGGGGTGCTGTCCCGGTCGGTGGCCGACGACGGGACCGAGCGGGCACTCCCCGATGCCGGCGGTGACGGCGCAGCCGTGGTCGTCCACGCCCTCGCCTCCGATCGTCACGTCACGGTGCTGCACGACGGATCGCGACTGCTCGTCGGGCCGGACGGCGCCCGAGCCCTCGTCGTGCCGTCGGCCCCGCAGCCCGCCGTCACCACCACCGCTCGCCACGACCGGACGGGTCTGGCCGTCGTCGATGCCCTCGGGCGGGTGGAGCTGCTCGACGAGCTCGGCGCGGTGGTCGCCGTGGTCGACCGCTACGCCGGCGGCGCGATCAACGACCTGGCCCTGTCGACCGACGGAGCCCTGGCGGTGGCGACCACGACCGGGGCGGTGACCGTGCTCGACTCGGGCAACCCGTCCGGTGGGCCGACGGCCCGGCTCGACCACCCCGAGGGCAACGTCGACTCGGTCGCCTTCTCACCGGACGGTCGGCGGCTGGCCACCGGTATCGCCGCCCGTCGCAGCGCACTGGCCTTCGACGACACCATCGCCCTGTGGGACCTGGCGGCCGCCACCCGGACCACCGAGATCGGCGGCGAGAGCGAGGACGTGCCCGGCTGCTCGAGCTTCACCAACAGGCTGCGGTGGTCGCCGGACGGATCGTTCGTCGTCGCCGTCTCCCACGACTTCACCGTTCTCCTGCTCGACCCCGCCACCTCCCAGGTCCGTCGTGAGCTCCCACCCCACGCCGGCCCGGTGCTCGACGTCGCCCTCTCCCCAGACGGCCGGCGGCTGGCCACGAGCGCAAACGACTCGACCCTGCGGATCTGGGACACGGCGTCCGGCGATCTGGTGGCCGAGCACGACGCGGCGATCGGCGGCTACCGATCGCTGGCGTTCGTCGACGGTTCGACGGTGCTCGGCGCCGACCTGAGCGGCCGGATCACCTCGATCGACGTCGACTCGGGGCGGATCACGGCCACGTTCGAAGCGGTGAAGGCTCGCGAGGCCCAGCTCGTCGTCTCCCCGGACGGCTCACTTGCGGTCGCCGGCGACGGGGCGACCGTTCGGGTCTGGTCGACGAGCACGGGAGCCGAGATCGGCCGGCTCGACGGCCACTCCGGTGCCGCCGTGGCCAGCACGTTCACCCCGGACGGCGGCGGTCTCATCGTGGGATCGGCCGACGGCACCGTCGTGTTCTGGGATCTCACGCTGGCCTGACCACCCGGCGGTCGACCCGGACCGGGGGCCGCCGACCTCGACCGTGCGATATCCCGGCGCGGCGTCCCGGTCCGATGCCCCGGCGCGATATGAGGTACCCCAACTGGGCAGGTGCCCGATGTCAGGCCCTACCTCAGGGCCCGATCATGCTCTGCATGAACGAACACCTCCACCGCCGAAGGACCACGCCAACGCTGCTGGCCGGCCTCTCCAGCGCCGACCGCAGCCGGCGGGCGGCGTGGCGGGCGGCCAACCTCTCGACCGCCCCCCGCCGTCCCCGTCGCACCCGCCCCGCCGTCGCCGTCCTGGCCCGTGCCGCCCGGCTCCGCCCGACGCGGCGGCCGTCCGAGTCGGCCCGACCCGCTTGGTAACATGGGCCGCATGGCCGTCCGACTGACCCGGTCCGGTCTCCGCCCCTTCGTCGGCCGGGCCAGGGAGCTGGCGGCGGCCGCCCACCTGCTCGGCGACACCGAGCGGACCGGGGTCGTCCTGATCGGCGGCGAGAGCGGTCTGGGCAAGACCCGCCTGGCCGAGGAGATCATCGCCGGCGCCCCGGAGGGTGCGGTGGTGATCCACGGGGGCGCCGTGCCCCGAGCCACACCGATCCCGTTCGAGCTGGTCCGGTCGGCCCTCGGGCCGGCCGGACCGACGTCGGAGCCGGCCGAGTCGGCCGTCGGCGAGTCCGAGCCCGATGGCGACGGCGAGAGCGCCCCGGCCAGGATCCGGGCTGCGGCCGAGGCCCTCAGGACCGCCGGCGACGGCCCCTCCATCTATCTCTTCGAGGACGTGCACTGGGCCGATCCCGAGAGCCTGGACGTCATCGACCGGCTGCTGGCCGCCGGGCCGCTCGGCGCCACCGTGCTCATCACCTACCGACCGAACGCCCTCAACCCCGGCCATCCGACCAGCACCTTCCTCCAGCGAGCCGAGCGCCGCCCCCAGGTGGCCCAGTTCCGCCTGGAACCGCTGCGGCGGGAGGAGGTCGAGGCCTTCCTGGCCGCCGCCGGCCGCCCGGTCGATGCCGCCACCGTCGAGCACGTCCACACCAGGACCGGCGGCAACCCGCTGCTCCTGTCCGAGCTCGAGTCGGCGTTCGCCGACGACTCCGACCTGACCGCCGGCCTGCCCTGGACCCTGGCCGAGATGCTCCGACCCGAGATCGAACGGCTGCCGGCCGAGGAGCGGGAGGTGGCAGAGGCGGTCGCGGTGCTCGGCACCGAGGTGGCGTTCGAGCTGCTGGCCGCCGCGGTCGATGCAGACGAGCGAACGCTCCTCGGCCGACTCCGGGAGCTCGTCGACCGCGGCATCCTCGTCGAGAGCGGGCCGGACCGCTTCGGGTATCGCCACGACATGGTGCGGGAGGCGGTGGCCGACAGCCTGTTCACCAGGGAGCACCGTCGGGTCCATGCTGCGGTCCACGATGCGCTGCTGGCCGACGGCTCCGATGACGTCGTCGCACTGGTCCACCACGCCACCAGGGCCGGGCGGACCAAGCAGGCCGCCGATGCCGCCCGCGACGCCGCGGCCCGCGCCCTCGACGACGGCCGGACCCACCAGGCCCTGGCCTTCGCCGAGCAGGCGCTGCTCGAACACACCGACGACGTCGCCCTGCTCCGCATCGCCGTGGTCAGCGCCTGGATGACCGGGCAGGAGCGGACGGGCCTCCACCACCTCGACCGGTGGGAGGAGTTGACCGGAACGGCGCCGGCGGAACGGGCCGAGGTGCTGCACTATCGCGTCCGGCTGGAGTGGGAGCGGGGCGACGAGGCGGCGGCCGACCGGGCCGCAGCGGAACTGGGGGCGCTGGCGGCGCCGCTCGGCGAAGGCCCGGCGCTGGCCCAGGCGCTGGCCGACCTGGCCCAGCACCACATGCTGAGCGGTCGCGAACACCAGGCGATCGAGCTGGCCGACCGGGCGATCGCCCTGGCCGAGCGGGTCGGCCCTGCGGCCGACAGCGCCGCGCTCCAGGCGAGGGCCGAGCGGGCCAGCGCCAGGGTCGTGTGGGACGGCCCCGACCGGGAGGGCATGGCGGAGATCCTGGCCGTCGCTGACGCAGCCGAGGCGGCCGAGGACTACGTCGTCGCCACCCGGGTGCTCAACAACACGCCGATCCAGCGCCCGGAGATCGACGCCAGGGCCCACGTCGAGCGCATGCGCCGGGTCGGCGAGCGGGCGGGGCTGAGCTCGATCGCCGTCGACAACTACCGCCGGGCCCTGCTCTCCGTCGCCCTGATCGACGGTGACCGGGAGGCCTTCCAGTCGCAATTGGAGGCGGCGGTCGACGACCTTGGGCGGATGCCGAAGCTGGAGCTCGTCGTCGCCGGCTTCGCCCTGGAGGACCGCCGGTTCGACGACGCCAGGCGGTCGGCGGCAACGCTGGCCGAGCAGTCGTCCGGCGTGGCCGCGCCGTCGAGCCGCCCGCCGGCCATCCTGGCCATGGCCGACCTGCTCGAGCACCGACGGACCGAGCCGTTGTCGGCGTGGCTCGCCGGGGTCGAGCACCCCAAGGACGTCGACTTCGCCCTCGACCTGGTCCTGAGCCACCTCGATGCGCTCATGGTCATCGGCCCGGGCGAGGAGTTGCGAGCGCGTCTCGACGAGCTGGCCGGTCGCACCTCGGAACCGGCCCATGCGGGCATCCGGGCCGAGCTCGGTGGACGGTGGGAGGATGCCGACCGGGCCTACGCCGACGCCCTGGACCGCGGGACGAGACGAACGGTTGCGGCCCAGGCCGAGCTGCACCTCGCCCGGGCCCGGATGGCCAGGCGGATCGGTGGCGACGAGCGCCCGCACCTCGACGCGGCCCTCGACCGGCTCGGCTGCTGGCCGGGGCCACGACGGGACCGCCTGGTGGCCCGGCTCGGGGCCGACGGGCGACCGACCGGCTCGCCGACGACCCTGACCCCCCGGGAGCGTGAGGTGGCTGCGCTCGTGGCGAGGGGCCTCACCAATGGCGGCATCGCCGACGAGCTCTACATCTCCACCAAGACCGCCAGCGTGCACGTGAGCAACATCCTGGCCAAGCTGTCGATGGCGTCCCGGACCGAGATCGCCACCTGGGTTGCCTCCGGCGGGCTCGACGAGTCGGGCGGCTGATTCAGGCCGCTTCGTCGAGCCGGAACGGGGCCGTCGGGCCGGCGGAGCCGTTGACCTGGACGGTCACGTCGTGGTCGCCGGGGTGGAGGCGATAGGTGGTGGCGTCGCCCCGCAGCCGGTGGGTCTTGCTCAGCGTCACCGTCTCGCCGGCCGCGAGCTCGAAGGTCTTGAGCTTGAACGTCTTGGGGGCGAGCGACCCGTTGGCCTTGCGGAAGCCGACGACGTAGTCGACGATCAGCGGGGCCGCCCCACGCCCGGTGAGCTCGACGTCGAAACGGAGGGCCTCGCCGATCACGACGACCTCGGTGTGGAGCAGCAGGCTCACGTCGACCGGCGGATCGGGGTCGTAGCCGAGAAAGGCCAGCGCCTCCTCGTGCCCGGCCTTGACGAGGGTCCGGAGGGCGTGGCGGGTCAACCACGCCAGCTCCCCGGCATCCTGTGCCTCGGCTCGGCGCCAGCGGTCGAGGGCGGCCAGGACGGTGGCCGGATCGTCCTTGGCGATGTCGTTGAGATGGTTGGCCACCGAACGGGTCACGTAGCGGGTCGGATCCGCGTGCAGCCGATCGAGCAGCGCCAGCACCCGGTCGGTCGGCAGCGTGAGGCGGCCAGACCACGGCAGTCGGGGCCGGGTGCCCTCGCTGACGAGCCGGCGCACGTGGTAGTTGTCGTCGCCGGCCCACCGGTCGAGCACGTCGAGCGTGCGGTCCGGGTCGGCCCGGAGGAAGGCCCGGACGGCGTCCTCCATCGAGAACCGCATCGTGAGCTCCCGCAGGCAGGCCATGGCCCGGTCGGGGTGGTCGAGCCCGTTGGCGGCGACGTAGGTGCCGAACGGGGCGAAGATGAAGTCGCCGAAGTCGTCGTCGGTCCTCGTCTCGTCCAGCGGCGGTGGCAGCGAGGCCTCGATGGCGTCGGCCGCGGCCTCGAAGTCGTCCGGCAGCTGTCGCTCCAGGACCTCGGCGATCCACGCGATGCGGGCCTTCAGCTCGAGATCGAGGAGCCGTGCCAGCACCTCGCGCTCGAAGCGCTCGCGGTCGAAGCCGGGAACGCCGACGCTGAGCAGGCCGGCCAGGTACGCCACCTTCTCGGCGTTGAACAGCTCGTCCTTCAGCGAGAAGCGGGGCTCGGCTCCGGTGACCATCGGGCGATCTTAGTGGCCGGTCGGTCGGCTGCGAGCAGGCCGGTCGAGGCCGTCAGGCGGGTCCGATCCTCGAGCCGCCGTCGTCGATCGGGGTCGGGTCGGCCGCGCTCGGTCTCGAGCTCGTCGACGTCGACGTCGGGTCGCAGCGCGAGCAGCGACACCCATCCAGAGGTCCGAACGCGTCGAGCGCCCTCAGGTCGCCGGCCTGGTCGGGACCTCGAGCCGGAGACGGGCGCCCGGTTCGCCCGGTCCGGGTTCGAGCACCCGCAGGTCGCCGCCGTTGGCCCGGGCCACCCACCGGGCCAGCGGCAGCCCGAGGCCGTGGCCGGGCGAACGAGGGCCCGAGCGGAAGCGCTCGAAGATCGCCTCCCGCTCCCCTGGCGGGATGCCGGGTCCACGGTCGGTCACGGTCACGCCGGCGAGGTCGACCGTGACGTCCGCCGGCCGGTCGGGCGAGGCCTCCCCGTGGGCCTTGGCGTTGGCCAGGAGGTTGTCGACGGCGCGGGTCAGCAGCGAGACGTCGGCCTCGACCACCACCGGTTCGGCCTCCAGGAGGAACGCCGGATCACCGTCGATCGCCGCCTCGACCAGCAGATCGAGGCGGGCGGGCGTGGTCTCCAGCTCCAGTCGGTCGGCGTCCATGCGGGCCAGGGTGAGCAGGTCGTCGGTCAACCGGGAGGCGCCGGCGGCCAGCTCGGCCACCCGCGACAGCGCCGCCGTGCCGTCGGGGACGCCCATCGCAGCCTCGGCGGTGGTGCGAATGGCGGTGACCGGGGTCCGCAGCTCGTGAGCCGCGGCGGCGAGGAACCGCTCCTGCTGTCCGAGCGCAGCCGCCGCCGGCCGGATCGAGCGGCCGGCGAGCCACCAGGTGGCCAGCGCGGAGCAGGCGACCAGGGCGCCGGCGACGGCAAGCACCCGGTTCCGGAGTCGGCGGTGGGCGGCGTCGGAGAATTCGAGGTCCACGAAGGCCGCCACCGCGCCCCGGACCTCGGGCCCGTCCCGCAACACCGTTCCCCGCACGCCGAGCCGCCGCTCGCCGACGTCGACCGTGAACGGCCCGGCGTCGTCGCCATCGGCCAGGCCGGCCAGCAGGTCGGCGAGCTCGCCCTGGCCGAGGGCCGACACGAGGTCGGCGTCGGCGAACAGCTCGATCGGCGACTCCAGGTCGATGCCGAGCTCGTTGGCGGTGTCGACGAGGTAGACCCGGTAGGCCTCGTCGACCAGGTCGTCGGGCGGCTCGGCCAGGAGCCGCCCGATCGCCTCGTCACGCTGGTCGTCCTCGAGCCCCTCGCCGAGACCGGCGACGAGCAGCATCTCGTCCTGCAACTCGTCGTCGAGGTCGAAGAAGATCTCGTCGACCAGGAGGTCGAGCTCCTCGGCCTCGGGCTCCGGGAACCGGTCCCAGAGGTCCTGGCGCTCGACGATGTCGAACACGTCGAAGTCGGGTCGGACGCCGACGGCAACCGGCGGGTCGAGCAGCGGCGTCGGGTCGTCGGGCTGGAGCTCACCGTCGACGAAGGTCAGCCGCCGTCCCACCTCGTCGAGCTGGCGGAGCAGCGTCGCCTCGTTCTGCTCGCTGCGGAGCTGGGCGTCGAGTCGGATGACGGCGACGGTGAACACGGTGACGACGGCGAGCACCACGGCGCCGAGCAGGGCGGCCAGCCGCATCCGCAGCAGCCGAAGCCGCCGGGCGGTGGCCGGCGACGGCCCGGCGGAGGACCGGTCGTCGTGGTCCGGCCGGCCGAACCGCGCCAGCGGGCGCAGCGTCAGCCCCCGACCGGGGCCGTGTCGAGCACGAACCCGACGCCCCGGACCGTCCGGATCGGCTGCGGTTCACCGAGCTTGCGGCGGAGTGAGCCGACGTGGACGTCGACCACGTTGGACATGGGATCGTTGGCGTCGTCCCAGCAGTGCTCGATCAGCTCGGACCTGGACACGACCCGATCGGGGTTGTCGGCCAGGAAACCGAGCAGGCACCGCTCCTTGGCGGTGAGGGTCAACAGGACGCCGGATCGACGGACCTCGGCCCTGGCCCGGTCGACGACGAGGTCACCGATCTCGATCATCGTCGGCCCCGACCGGTCGGCCCGCCGGCACAGCGCCCGAACCCGCACCACCAGCTCGTCGAGCGCAAACGGCTTCACGAGGTAGTCGTCGCCCCCGGCCTCGAACCCGTCGACCCGGTCGGCGACGGCGTCGCGGGCGGTGAGGAACAGGACCGGGGTGGCGTCGCCGGCACGCCGCCACTCCTCGACGAGGTCGATGGCATCGCCGTCCGGCACCATGCGATCGGCGACGACCGTGTCGTAGTCGTTGACGGCGCCGGCCGCCTCGGCCCCCTGCAGGTCGCCGACGACGTCGACGGCGAAACCGGCTCGCCGGAGCCCGGCCTCGACGCCGGCGGCGATGTCGGGATCGTCTTCGATCACCAGGATCCGCATCGCCGACGATCCTAGAGGTCCGGGTCGTCGTCCGGATCGACCAGGAGCCCGGCGTCCTCGCAGCGCCAGATCCCCTCGAGCAGGTCGTCGACGCTGACCTCGGTCGGGTCGTAGCGATCGGCGAAGCGTGCGATGGTCGGCCGCTCGCCAGGAGGGGCCACCCGCCCGTCGGCCGGCGGCAGGGTCAACTCGATGGAGTCCTCGTCGACCGCGGCGACATCCAACCGCCCGTCCAGCTGGTCCCAGTCGATCAGATCGAGCTCCTCCCGCCGACCGAGCTCCTCGTCGAGCGCCAGGCAGTCGGCACGGGCGGCCGCGATCGCCGCCTCCGGTGTCGCCCCGTCGCCGGCCTGGTCGGCGGTCTCGCCGGTCGCCGGGGCCTCGAGCTCGCCGGCACCCGTTGCGGCCGGTCCGTCGTCGGCCGAGCCGTCGACCGACGGGTCGGCTCCCGAGTTGGCCGCCGACGACGAGCCGGCATCGGTTCGATCGGCGCTGGCGTAGCGGAGCCCTCCGCCGACGAGGGCGGCCACCATCACCGCCGCCGCGGTCAGCAGCGTCGCTCGGGTCCGATGGCGGCTCATGTGATCAGCCGCATCGGCTCGACCCCGGCGCCGAACACCCGGCCGGCCTCGACGCCGAGCGCGCCCTCGGCCAATCCGCCGAGATACGACCGGTAATCGCCGGTGACCAGGAAGTTGTCGTCGTCGTCGAACCGGTCGAGCGAGACCGGGGTGCCGTGGTGACCGCCGACCGCCCGCGGTCCGACGACGAACTGGGTGCCTGCGGTGCCGTGATCGGTGCCGCTGCCGTTCCAGTCGGGCCGCCGCCCGAACTCGGTCCAGGTGGCCACCACCACCCGGTCCCGGAGCGGCCCGAGGCGCCGGTCGAACGTCCGCAGCCCGTCGTCGAGGCTCCGGAGCAGCGACGGCAGGTTGGCCTCCTGCTCGCCGTGGGTGTCGAAGTCGCCACCGTGGGCCACGTGGTAGGCGCGGGTGGGGAGCCCACCGGCGATCAGGTCGGCCACGACGCCGAGCCGGTGTCCCAGCACGCCGCCACCGAGCTCCTCCTCGCCTTCGTCGTCGAACAGCTCGACGGTCCGGCCGAGCGCCCGGAGATCGGTCGCTCCGCCGACGGTCTCGGCCACGTCCCGGACCAGGGCCTGACCGCTCCGCACCCGCTCGGCCAGGCTCGTCTGGCCGGCGCCGGTCGGGGCCGAGTCCAGCAGTCGCCCGGAGGCCCGGACCAGCTCCGGGTGCTCGTCGACGAACTCCGGGGTCCACGGGAGCCGACCGTCCTCGGCCAGGGCCACGGCGTTCCAGTCGGGCCCGTACATGGTCGGCGAGAGGCTCCCGAGGCTGACCCCGATCAGCGCATCGGCGTCGGGGCCCCCGTAGGCGTCGAGGCTGCGGCCGAGCCAGCCGGTGCCCTCGCCGGGGTCGACGCTGCCCCGCTCCCAGATCGCCGTGTCGACGAAGTGCGAGAGGCTGGAGTCGGCGTAGCCGACGCCGTGCACGATGGCCAGCTCGCCGGCTCGCCAGCGCTCGGCCAGGTGGGGAAGCGACGGGTGGAGTGCGTGGTCGGCGTCGATCGCGTGTGTCGCCTCCAGGTCGACGCCGGACGATCGGCGCAGGTCACGGTAGCGGGTCGACCTGATCGGGATCACCGTGTCGAGGAAGTCGAGCCCACCGCCGAGCTGGATCGAGACCAGGATCAGGCCCGTGTCGTCGACGGGGCCGCTGGGGCGGTAGGCGACGTCGTCGCCCGCGGTCGCGGCCAGCAGCCGGTCGACGGCGAGCGCCCCGCCCGCGGCCGCCGCGCCGACGAGGAGCCCGCCGCCGGCGAGCCCGAGGAAGCCCCGGCGGCTCCACCCCGGCGGCGGCCCGGCCGTCGGCGATGCCGATGGTGCGGCGTCGCGTGGGCGTCGACGCTCGATTCGGTCGTCTGCGGTCATAGCAGGATCACCTCCGGTGACGTGAAGGCGACGGCGATTGCGGCCGCGAGGCCGCCTTCCCCGCCGTCGGCCCTGGCGATGGCGATGGCCTCCTCGAGGTCGGCCGACCACGACTCGCGACCGAAGCGGGTCATGATGGCTGCGGTCAGCGGGCCGGCTCCGGCGGCGGCCGCCCGTCTGAGCTCGTCGTTGACCGGCCCGTCCCCGTCGGCCAGCCGCCTTCCGAGCTCCGTGCCCGCCAGCAGCCGTCCGGCCGACCGGTTGGTGTCGAGCCAGGCCTCGTTGTGGGGCCAGCCCCCGACGTTCGGCGGGAGCAGCGGGAGCTGACCGAGGGTCTCCAGCCACTCGAACGCCTCCCATGGGTGCAGGGTCCCGGGCGGCAGCAGCGGCTCGCCGCCGTCGTCGGCGAGGTCGTCGGCCTCCTCGATCTCGCCGAGGGTCATCGTCGTCAGATCGGGGAGGTCGAGCTCGAAGCCACGGATCGTGCGGATGACGACCTCGACGGGCTGGCCGACGAGCCCGCCCTTGACGTCGTCGCCGTAGAAGGCCGGGTGGGTCAGCAGCGCCCCGAGCAGGTCCCGGGTCTCGAGCCGGGCGGCGAAGGCGCCGGCCAGGTCGTCGAGCACGCCATCCGGCGGGGCCGTTCCCGCGTAGCGGAGCCAGAAGCGGTCGGCCAGGAAGCGGTGGCACTCGGGTCGCTCGACGACGATCCCGATGATGTCGGCCCCGTCGAAGTTGCCGGTGCGGCCGAGGAACGTCTTGTCGGTCCGGTCGTGGAGCGTCGGCACCAGCCGGCTGCCGACGATGCGCTCGTAGGTCGGGTCGAGCTCGAACCCGTAGCCGGTGAAGGCCCTGGCGGCCTCGACGACGTCGTGTTGGGTGTAGCCGTTGCCGGCCCCCATCGAGAACAGCTCGAGCACCTCGCGGGCGAAGTTCTCGTTCGGGTTGCCGGCGACCGACAGGTGGAGGTCGAGCCAGAGGTTCATCGCCGCGTCGGTGGCCACCGCCGCCAGGAGATCGTCGAACCGGCCGAGGCTGTGGCGTCGCAGGGTGAGGTAGTGGCGCAGCATCAGATCGGCGAGCTCGACCTTCTCGATGCTGGTGGCGAAGTGCCCGTGCCAGAACCAGGCCAGCCGCTCGATGGCCGGCGACGGCGAGTTGGCGGCGGACCGCAGGAGCCAGACCACGAGGGTCTCGTGCTCGTAGGGAACGTAGCCGGGCGTGTCCTTCGGCTCGACCAGCGTCGGCGCTGCGGTCGCATCGAGGAGACGGGTGACCGCCGCCTCGATCCCCTCGTCGACCACCCTGGCGATCTCGGCCGGGCTCCCGCCCCAGGCGGCGCGCCGGAGGAGGTGGGCCGCGTTCGACGGGGTTGCCGGGATGCTCATGGGGTGGTTGTACCGAACCGCCCCTGAAGAAGTCGTGAACCGGTGGCCGCCCCCGGCCCGAACGTCGACGCCGGCCGCCCGACGGCGGCGCGAGAGCGCTACACGTCGAGGGAGGTCAGCAGGTCGGCCACCTTGTGATGGGCTTCGAGGGGGTGCCGAAGCGGCAGGTCGCCGTTGACCGTGTAGTGGTTCCGCCGACCGACCTTGGCCCGGCTGATGTAGCCGTCCTGCTCGAGGTCGTGGAGGATCCGCTGCACGGCGCCCTCGGTGATGCCGACCAGCTGTGCGATGTCGCGCTGACGGAGATCGGGGTCGCGATTCAGCGCCAGCAGGACGTGGCTGTGGTTGGTCAGGAAGTTCCAGCTGTTGGCCATCGTTGCCTCCTCCTCCTCTGACCCCGTCCGACGACGGCACGCGGCCGCACCGTCGCGGTCACCAGTGCCGGAACGGGCTTCCTTCCCCGAGCCTGCGGGACCGGGAGGGTGCGAGCCTGCAGACGGCGGCCCGATCGGCGCGCCAGGGCAGAACGGAGCGCCGTGACGTAACTCAACATGAACACATCCTAAAGCACCTCTAAGAATAGGTCAATCTCATTGTGCACTTAGAAAGAGATGTGTACGATAGGGTACGTCATGGCCCGCCACCGCTCGCTACCGTCGACGACGTGATCTGGATCCTGCTCGGCCTCCACGTGCTGGTCGTCGCCGCCCTGGCGCTGCCCGGCCTGGCGCTCGGCCGTCGGGCGCTGCTCGTCGCCGCCGTCGCCCCGGCCGCCACCACCACATGGGCGCTCTCCCGGCTGTCGGCCGACGAGCCGGCCACCGCCTCGGTCGCCTGGGTCGATCGGCTCGATCTCGAGCTGGCGTTCCGGGTCGACGATCTGGCGATCCTGATGACGCTCCTCGTCTCGGGCATCGGCACCCTGATCTTCGTCTACGCCTACGGCTACTTCTCCCCCACCGCCGCCGCCACCGCCCGGTTCACCACCACCCTGCTGTCGTTCTCGACGGCCATGCTCGGACTGGTGTGGTCGGACTCGGTCTGGACCCTCTTCCTGTTCTGGGAGCTGACCTCGATCACCTCGTTCCTCCTGGTCGGCCACAAGGACGTCGACCCCGCGGTCCGGGCCGCAGCCCGCCGGGCGTTGCTGATCACCGTCGGCGGCGGGCTCGCCCTGCTCGGCGGGCTGGTCGTGCTGGTCGACGCCACCGGCGCCAGCCGCCTCAGCGAGATGGGCCCCGTCACCGGGACGTCGGCCACCGTGGCCGCCGTGCTCGTCCTGGCCGGCGCGGCCACCAAGTCGGCCCAGGTCCCGTTCCACATGTGGCTCCCTGGCGCCATGGCCGCCCCGACACCGGTCAGCGCCTACCTCCACTCGGCCACGATGGTGAAGGCCGGCGTCCTGCTGGTGGCCCTGGCCGGCCCGATCCTGAGCGACGCCGACGGCTGGCGGACCCTCGGCCTCGTCCTCGGCCTCGCCTCGATGCTGTGGGGAGCGATCGGGGCACTGCGCCATGTCGACGGCAAGCTGATCCTGGCCTGGGGCACGATCTCCCAGCTCGGGTTCATGATCGCGCTGCTGTCGATCGGCGACGCCAAGGCAACGTTCGCCGGTATCTCGGTGCTGCTGGCCCATGCCGTGTTCAAGGCTGCGTTGTTCATGGTCATCGGTGAGGTCGACGTCCGCACGGGCACCCGACGCATCGACGAGCTGAACGGCCTGGCCCGGTCGATGCCGATCGCCTTCGCCGTCGCCGTCGCCTCGGGTGCATCGATGGCCGGCGTTCCGCCCCTCCTCGGCTTCGCAGCCAAGGAGGCGGCGATCGAGGCCGTCATCAAGCTCGACGGCGCAGACCCGTGGATCATCGGCGGCCTGATCGTCCTCGGCTCGACGCTCACGGTCGCCTACACGGTCCGGCTGCTGCTCGGGGTGTTCGGCTCGGGCGACGGGCCAGCGACCGAGATCGCGCCCCTCCGTCCGGCCATGGCCGGACCATCGGCGATCCTCGGGGTCCTGAGCGTCGCCGGCTTCGTCTTCATCGGCGCCGCCAACCGGCTGGCGATCGACGCCGCCGCCGGGCTCGACCCCGACGCCGCGGCGTTCCAGCTCTACCGCTGGCCCGGCCTCACCACCGCCTTCATGATCTCGGCCGGCATCGTGGCCGTCGGCGGCGGCCTCGGCTGGCGGCTGGCCGGGCCCCGGGCCCCGGTGCCCGAGCCGGTGGCCGCCGACCTGGTCGACCGCATCGTCGACGGCACGATCCTCGGTGCTCGCAAGCTGACCGGGCGGGTCCAGCACGGCTCGCTCCCCGTCTACATGGCCACCATGGCGATCACCGCCGCGCTGGCCACGTTGCCGTTCATCGGCGCCGTCGACCCCGACGCGGTCTACCTGTGGGACAGCCCGGCCCAGGGCGCGCTGGCCGTGCTCATTGTCGGCGCCGCCGCCGCGACCACGATGGTCGACACCCGACTGGCCGCCGCACTCGGTCTCGGGGCGGTCGGCATCGGCGTCAGCGGCCTGTTCGCCGTGCAGGGCGCGCCCGACCTGGTCCTCACCCAGCTCCTGGTCGAGACGGTCGTCGTCGTCGGCTTCGTCGTCGGTCTCGGCCACCTGACCAGGCGGTTCCCGTCGTCGGGCACCCAATGGCGGGTGATCCGGCTCTCGGTCGCCACGTTGGCCGCCCTCGGCACCGTCGTCGGCCTGGTGGCGGCGACGTCGGCCCCCGCCGGCGAGCCTCCCCTCCAGGCGCTGATCGACGAGTCGGTCGACGTCGGCGGCGGCAACAACGTGGTCAACGTGATCCTGACCGACATGCGAGCGCTCGACACCCTCGGCGAGGTCGTCGTCCTCGCCATCGTGGCCGTCGGCATCCTCGCTCTCGCCGCAGCATCGTCGAACCGCCGGCAACAGGAGGCAACATGACCACCACCGGCGCCCCGCCGCCACCACCGTCACGGGCCATCGAGCTGGCGGTCCGCACCGTCACGCCGGTGGCGCTGCTGGTGGCTGCGTTCCTCTTCTTCTCCGGCCACAACCAGCCAGGGGGCGGCTTCGCCGCCGGCCTGGTCATCGGCGCCGTGATGGGGCTGCGGATGATCGCCGGCATGCCCTTCCCCCGCAACCCGGGCCTGTTCCTGGCCGCCGGGGCGGTGGTGGTCGGGCTGACCGCCGTCGCTCCCCTGCTGTGGGGTGACCCCTTCTTCGACCAGGTCGTGCTGGAGTGGGACGTCCCGATCCTGGGCAAGGTCAAGACGGGCTCGGCCGCGGTGTTCGACCTCGGCGTCGTGCTGATCGTCGTCGGCCTGGTCGTCGCCGTGCTCGACGGGCTCGGCGCCGACGACCTGGCCGACCGTGTCGATGCGGGGACGGCCCGATGAGCGCGGCGCTGCTCCTGGCCATCGCCGGTCTCGTCGGCGTCGGTGTGTACCTGGTGACCGCCCGGTCGTTGTCCCGCATCGTCCTCGGCTTCTCGATGCTCGGCCACGCCGCCGTCCTGTCGCTGCTCGGGGCCGGCGGGCGGGCCGCCCAGCCACCGCTGGCCGACCGGGTCGACGACACGGCGGCCAACCCGCTCCCCCAGGCGCTGTCGCTGACGGCGATCGTGATCTCGTTCGGCCTGACCCTGTTCCTGCTGGCTCTGGCCAGACGCCAGAACGAGCTGACGGGCGACGACCTCGTCGAAGACGACCTCGAGGACCGTCGGATCGCCGACGACGAGACCGGAACCGATGACGGGGATGCGGAGGCCCGCCCGGCACCGTCGGAGACCGACGCCGGCGACCGGCTCGACGACGGCGTCCCGGTCGGACGCGGCGTGACGACCCAGGAGCCGGCGGCGTCATGAGCAACGTGGTGGCCCTCCTGATCGTCGTTCCCATCATCGCCGCCGCCGGCGGCCTGCTGGCCCGCAGCCGGGCCCTGCTCAGCGACGCCATCACGCTCGGATCCCTGGCCGCGTCGGCCATCGGCTCGATCTGGCTCCTGGCCGAGGTCCGGGCCAACGGATCCGTCGTCGTCCGGATCGGCGGCTGGGACCCGGAGCTCGGGATCGTGCTGGTGGCCGACCTGTTCGCCTCGCTGATCCTGATGGTCGCCCTCGCCACCATCCTCGTCGTCGAGATCTTCGCCATCGCCCAGCGACGGACGGTCTGGGGCGCGGACCCGGAGGTGGCCGGCCCGATCCTGCTCGTCCTCAGCTCCGGGGTCTCGCTCGCGTTCCTCACCGGCGACCTGTTCACCCTGTTCGTCGCCTTCGAGATGATCCTGGTCTGCAGCTACGTCCTGCTGACCCACCAGGGCCACCGTGGCCAGATCAACGCCGGCATGACCTACGTGGTCATGAACCTCATGGCCTCGACGCTGTTCCTGCTCGGGGTCGCCTTCGTCTACGCCGCCACCGGCACGGTCAACATGGCCCTGCTGGCCGAGCGCATCCCCGAGCTGGACAGCGGCACCCGCCTGGGCATCGGGCTGTGGTTCCTCGTCGTGTTCGGCACCAAGGCCGCCGCCTTCCCCCTGTTCTCGTGGCTGCCGGACAGCTACCCCACCGCACCGACCACGATCACGGCGGTCTTCGCCGGCCTGCTGACCAAGATCGGCGTCTACGCCATCGTCCGCTTCAACACCCTGACCGGCATGGAGGAGCTCGGCCCCGTGATCCTCGTCGTCGCCGGGGCCACGATGCTCATCGGGGTGTCGGGCGCCCTGGCCCAGGACGACATCAAGCGGATCCTGTCGTTCCACACCGTCAGCCAGATCGGCTACATGCTGATGGGCGTCGGCCTGTTCACCGTCGCCGGCGTGGCCGGCACCGTGATCTTCCTGGTCCACCAGATCCCGGTCAAGACCGTTCTGTTCCTGGTCGGCGGCCTGATCGAGGACGCCGAGGACACCTCGGCCCTCGACGAGATCGGCGGCCTGGCGAGGCGCCGTCCGATCATCGCGCTGCTGTTCGCCCTGCCGGCCCTCAGCCTGGCCGGCCTCCCGCCGTTCTCCGGCTTCGTGGCCAAGCTGGCCCTCGTCGACGCCGGCGTCGCCGCCAGCTCGATCCCCATCGTGGTCGTGTCGCTCCTCGCCAGCATCCTGACCCTGCTGTCGATGACGAAGATCTGGCTCAACGTCTTCTGGGGCGACGAGCCCGAGCCGACGCCGGACTCGCCCGACGGCCCGCCAGCCCAAGACGCCTACGCCGGCGCCGGCCGCCGCCGCTACGTCATGGAGGCCACCACCGGCATCGCCGTCGCCGGCACCCTGGCGGTCGCACTGTTCGCCGGGCCGCTGTGGGACATGAGCGATCGGGCGGCCGACGATCTGGTCAACCCGGATCGATACATCAGCGAGGTCCTGTCATGACCGCGGCGATCACCGACGGTGCCGCCGCCCTCGTGCGGCAGATGCGAGCGAAGCACGCGCTGCTGATCCTGGCCCTCACGCTCGCCTGGTGCGCCCTGTGGGGCTCGATCACGGTGGCCAACGTCCTCTCCGGGATCGCCGTCTCCGGCGCCATCGTCGCCTACGGCGTCTACAACCGGACCGGCCTCGACGGCATCACCTCGGGCCGCGTCCGGCTCAAGCCGCTCGGCCGGCTGGCCTACCTGGTGGCCAAGGACCTGGTCCTCTCGACGTACTCGGTGACCCGGGAGGTCCTCACCCCCGGCCAGGGCGACGAGGCCATCGTCGCCGTGCCCCTGACCGAGCAGGCCAGGCACCACTACCTCCTGCTCGTCGTCGGCATCACGGTCACCCCTGGCACGGCGGTGGTCACCACCGACTTCGACCGGAACGTGCTGTACGTCCACCTCCTGCACCGCGAGGACAAGGAGGAGGTCATCGCCCATGTCCAGGAGCTGTCCGATCTCGCCTGTGCGGCCTTCCCCCACGACAGCGTCGGCGCGGACGCCGAGCCGGCCGACGACACGGCGGTGAGCGGATCATGATCGCCTCGATCGCCATCGTCTGCTTCGTGGTCAGTGGCGCCTGCGCCACGATCCGCCTCCTGGTCGGGCCCGGTCTGGCCGATCGGGTCGCCGCCCTCGACGTCGCCCTCATGAGCCTCATGGGGGCCATCGTCGTCCGGGCCGCCGGGACCGGCGACACCGCCTACATCAACCTGCTGGTCGTCATCGCCATCATCGGCTTCACGGCCACGGTGGCCGCCAGCCAGTTCATCGAGAACGGAAGGGGGCGAGAGTGAATCCGGTCGCCGCGATCCTGATCCTCGCCGGCAGCGCCGTCGCCCTCCTCGCCGGATTCGGCCTCGTCCGCTTCAACAGCCCGTACGCCCGGTTCCATGCTGCGGGCAAGGCGGCCCCGATCGCCTTCCTGATCGCCGCCGGCGGCGCCTCGATCGAGCTCGGCGCCAACGACGCAGCCAGGCTGCTGCTCGCCGCGGCCGCCCTGACGTTGACCCTCCCGGTCGGCATCCACCTGCTCTTCCGGGCGGTCCACCGCACCGACCCGACCACCCGGCCGGCCGTCGACGAGCTGGCCGGCCAACCGATCGACCCCGAAACCGTGCCGTCGTCGGCACACCCGCCAGATGGAGAGGAGCACCTCCATGATCCGTAACACCATGAAAACCACCGTCCTGCTCGCCACCCTCGGCGGGCTCATCGTCACCGTCGCCGGGGTCCTCGGCGGCGGCTCGAGCGGCGCCCTGATCATCGGCCTCGTCCTGGCCCTGGTCATGGTCGGCTCGAGCTACTGGTTCAGCGACAAGCTGGCCCTCCGATCCGCCCGGGCCCAGGTGATCGGGCCGAACGACCACCCGCAGCTCTACTCGACCGTGGCCGAGCTGGCCCAGCGGGCCGGCATGCCGATGCCGACCGTGGCCATCTCGCCCGAGATGCAGCCGAACGCGTTCGCCACCGGCCGCAACCCGAACCACGCCGTCGTCTGCGCAACCGAGGGCCTCCTGCAGGCGCTCCCGCACGACGAGGTGGCGGCGGTGATGGCCCACGAGCTGATGCACGTGAAGCACCGCGACATCCTGATCGGCTCCGTGGCGGCCGCCATCGCCACCGCAATCTCCTTCATCGCCAACATGGCGATGTGGGCGACGATGTTCGGCGGCGGCGACGACGAGAACCCGAACCCGATCGCCCTGATCGCCACCGCCCTGCTGGCCCCGCTGGCGGCCA
Organism: Acidimicrobiales bacterium; assembly: GCA_028285495.1. Classification (GTDB taxonomy): domain Bacteria; phylum Actinomycetota; class Acidimicrobiia; order Acidimicrobiales; family SZUA-35; genus JAHELU01. Next base: position 286,605 of record JANQPB010000029.1, on the reverse strand, counting down.
GCGTGCTGCAGATGGCGATCAGCCGATCGCGGGAGTTCGAGGCCGATCGGGGCGCCGCCGAGCTGCTCGGAACCGGCGAGCCCCTCGCCCGGGCCCTCCGCCGGATCGAGACCCTGGCCACCCGGGCCCCGATGGACGTGGCGCCGGCCCAGGCCCACGCCTACATCCACAACCCGCTGGCCGGGCTGCGACGGAGCCGGAGGGGCCCGGACATGGCCAGGCTGTTCTCGACCCACCCCAGCACCGAGGACCGCATCGAGCGGCTGATGGGCTACGGGGCGATCCCGAGCGCCTGACCGTCCGGGCTCCGAGCCAGAACACGGAGCTACGCTGGCGGCGGACTCTCCCGATGACCGTGTAGGAGACGCCGTGAGCACCGATTTCACACCAATCGTCGACGAACTGCTCGAACGCAACCGGAACTACGCCGATGCGTTCGCCGACGCCGATCTCTCCGGCAGGCCTGCGCTCGGGCTGGCCGTCGTGGCCTGCATGGACGCCAGGCTCGACGTGCTGGCCCTGCTCGGGCTGAACAACGGCGACGCCCATGTCATCGCCAACGGCGGCGGGATCGTCACCGACGACGTGATCCGCTCGCTGTGCCTGTCGCAGCGGGCCCTGGGCACCCGGGAGATCGTGCTCATCCACCACACCCGCTGCGGCCTGCACCACGTCGACGAGGCCGAGTTCCGCCGGCAGCTCGAAGCCGACACCGGCGTGAAGCCGACCTGGTCGGTCGAGGGCTTCGACGACCCGTTCGTCGACGTCCGCCAGTCGATCGCCCGCCTCCAGCACAGCCCGTTCATCCTCCACAAGGACCACATCCGCGGCTTCGTGTACGACGTCGACGACGGACTGCTGAAGGAGGCCTGAGCCCTCCCCCCGATCCGATCGCCCCGGCCGAGGGGCGGTGGCCGGCGGGCATCGCATAGGGTCGGGCGATGGCCGAGCGCGACCCCGACTGGCTCCGGCAGGGACAGCACGATCCCGAGGCCGTCGCCGCCATCTACGACGCGTGGGCCGACGGGTACGACCGCGACCTGCAAGCCTGGTCGTACCGGGCGCCGGCGGCGGTGGTCGAACGGCTGCGGGCGGTCCAGCCCGGGGCCAGACCGGTGCTCGACGTCGGCTGCGGTACCGGCCTGGTCGGCCGACACCTGGTCGACGCCGGCTTCGCCCAGGTCTCCGGGGTCGACCTGTCGCCGAAGTCGCTGGAGATCGCCGCCGCCACGGGCGCCTACCGGGACCTGACCGAGCTCGATCTCCAGTCCGAGCCCCTCCCCTGGCCCGACGGCGCCTTCGCCGCGCTGGTCTGCGTCGGCGTCATGACCTATCTCCCCGATGTCGAGGCGGTCGTCGGCGAGTTCTGCCGGGCCGTCGTCGGCGACGGGTCGGTGCTGTTCACCCAGCGGGACGACCTCTGGGCCGAGCGGGACACGATGGCCGCCCTCGAGCGACTGGCCGCCGCCGACCGCTGCCGGATCGAGGCGGTGTCCGAGCCCCAGCCCTACCTGCCGGCCAGCGACGAGCTCGGCGACGTCCCCATCCGGGTGGTCCACCTGCGGGCCACCTCGGGGTCGGTGCCGCCGGACACCCGGTAGTGGTTCGACCCGGCCGATCCGGTTGACTGGGGGGCATGGACACGGGAACCTCCGCCCAGTTCCACGCCCTCGTCGAGCAGGACCTGAACGCCGAGCGGGCCAGCGCCCTCGGCCGGGCCGGCCGACGGCTGGCCAACGCCGTGGCCGGCTGCGCCGAGGCCAGACACCGGTTGGTCCTGGCCGATCGGGCCGGTGACGTCGCCGGCCGCCGCTCGGCCGACCACGACTACCGGCAGGCCTTCGCCAACTACGAGCGGGCGCGCGCCGACTTCTGCATCCAGCGGGAGGCCAACCGGCTGTTCGACCACCGTCTGGTCGACCGCTACTACCCGCCGCCGACCCGCCCGGGTGACCTCGGGCCGAGCGGCCCGGTCGGCCGATGACCGATCTCGACGACGGCTCGCTCTCGATCATCACCCGCGGCGGCCACCCCGACTTCCTCGACCTGCCGTGGGACCAGCCGCTGGCCCAGTGGAGCCATCCCCGGCTGGTGAAGATGGCGCACGGCATCAGCCGTCACGTTGTCCGCTTCGTCCGCTACGACGACCGGGTGTACGCCCTCAAGGAGACGGGCGAGGTGGCGGCCAGGGCCGAATACGACGTGCTCGTCGAGCTGCGGAGCGAGCACCTGCCGACGGTCGAGCCCGTCGGTGTGGTCACCGAGTCACACGCCCCGGGCGGGGCCACGCTGATCACCCGCTACCTCGACTTCTCGCTCCCCTACTGGTACCTGCTCGGGCGGGAAGGGCCGGCGCTGGCCGACAAGCTGATCGACGCCGGCGTCGTCCTGATGGTCCGGCTGCACCTCGAGCACGTCTACTGGGGCGACTGCTCGCTGTCCAACACGCTGTTCCGGCGAGACGCCGGGGCGCTGATGGCCTACCTGGTCGACGCGGAGACCTCCGAGCGGTCGACGTCGATGAGCGACCGGATGCGGGAGCACGACATCGACATCGCCAGGGAGAACATCGCCGGCGGCCTCCTCAACCTGCAGGCCGACGGCCGGGTCGACGAGGACGTCGACCCGTTTGCCATCGCGGACGAGTTCGCGGCCCGCTACGAGGGCCTGTGGGACGAGCTGACCCGACTCGAGACCTACCAGCCGACCGAGCGGTGGCGGATCGACCAGCGGATCCGGCACCTGAACGAGCTCGGGTTCGACGTCGAGGAGCTGGCGATCAAGGCCGACGGCTCGGGCCTGCGGGTCCGACCGATCCTGGTCGAGGAGGGCCACCACAGCCGCGAGCTGCGAAAGCGCACGGGCCTGGAGGTCCAGGAGAACCAGGCCAGGCGGCTGCTGGCCGACATCGCCAGCTACCGGGCCTACCTGGAGACGACGACCGGTCGCAGGACCCCGGCGGCGGTGGCTGCCGCCCGCTGGCTGGCCGAGGTCTACGAGCCGGCCATCGAGGCCATCCCCGACGACGGCCTGACCCGGCTGGAGCCGGCCGAGGTGTTCCACCACCTGCTGGAGCACCGGTACTACATGTCGGAGCGCGAGGGGCGGGGGGTACCAACCCCGGAGGCGCTGCAGGACTACGTGAAGACGGTGCTGCCGGCCCGGCCGGCCGAGCGCCAGTTGCAGATCGACCCCACCGCCGACCCCGACCGGGTCTGACGGCACCGCCGACGCCCGCTTCCGCTCGCTCGGCCCGCCTCCACCGCCCCTCCGGGGCGCCACACCGGTCCCGGGAGGGCTTGCGCCGGCGGCGCAGCCGGCCCGAGAATCTCGGCATGGCCGACGCACCCGTGCCACCCCCGGTCGACCCCTTCGCCGACGAGGCCCCGCCCGAGACGGCGCCGGTCCGCCCCGGCGAAGACCTCGACTGGGAGCGGATCGAGACCCACCTCCGGGACCACCTCCCGGCCGACGTCGACACCTCGGGCCCGTTCAGGGTCGAGCAGTTCCCCAACGGCTCGGCCAACCTGACCTACCTGATCGCCTTCGGCGACACCGAGCTGGTCCTCCGCCGACCACCGTTCGGCACGCTCGCCCCGGGCGCCCACGACATGCAGCGCGAGTACCGGGTTCTGTCCCGGCTGTGGGCCCACTTCGACCGGGCCCCCCGGGCCTACCTGCTCCTCGACGACCCGGCGATCGCCGGGGCCGACGCCTTTGTCATGGAGCGCCGGCGTGGCGACGTCGTCCGCGGCGTGATCCCCCCGTCGATGCGGGGCCACGAGCGGATCGGCCACCGCCTCGGGTTGGCCCTCGTCGACGCCATCGCCGAGTTCCACCTGCTCGATCCCGAGGCGTGTGGCCTCGGTGACCTCGGCCGGCCGGACGGGTTCATGGCGCGCCAGGTCCGCGGCTGGCACAAGCGCTGGACGCTGGTGGCCGACCCCGAGTGGGACGAGGCGATGGGTGAGCTGCATCGACGGCTGGAGGCCTCGATCCCGCAACCACCGCGCGTGTCGTTGATCCACAACGACCTGAAGCTCGACAACTGCCTGTTCGACCCGGCCGACCCGGACCGGGTGACGGCGTTCTTCGATTGGGACATGACGACGCTCGGCGACCCCCTGTGCGACCTGGGGACGTTGCTCAACTACTGGCCCGACCCGAGCGACGACGGCTCGCGCCGCACCGGCCACGACGGGCTGGAGCGCATGGGCTTGCCGACCAGAGCCGAGATCACCGATCGCTACGGCGAGCGGACCGGTCTCGACGTGTCGCTGGCGCCCTGGTACGACGCCTTCGCCCAGTGGAAGACGGCCGTGGTGGTCCGACAGCTCCACCACCGATGGCTGGTCGGCGACTCGACCGACGAGCGGATGGCGACGGTCGCAGACCGCTTTCCCGCACTGGTGACGACGGCCGCCGACCTGTTGACCTCGATCGACCGCTGAGCCGGCGACGGGCAGACCCTCGGGCCACTCAGTCGGGCTGGTCCGACCGGTACTGCACGAAGGCGTTGACCGCCGGTCGGCCGATGTCGCGCACGTTCTGGAAGCCGAGCGAGCGGTAGAAGGCCAGCTGGCGCGGCTCGTCGTCGGTCAGGAGGACCCGCTGGCGGACGTGCCGGAACCGCTGCAGGACGACCAGGACCAGGAACCGGCCGATGCCCTGCCGCTGGCGGTCGGGGCGGACCAGGACGTCCTGGATGTGCAGGATCGACACGTCGTCGCTCACGCCGCGGGCGAGGCCGATCAGCTCACCGTCGGCGTCGCGAGCCGTCACCACGTAGGTCGAGCGGTCGACGGCCCTGGCGAGGCCATCCGGGTCGGTCGAGTACAGCAGCCAGTTGACCGACTCGTAGAGCTCGACCAGCTCCCGGATCGGGACGACCTCGTCGTCGGCGAACTCGACGTCGTCGGGGACGGTGTGCTCGTCGTCGGGATCGCCGGACCCGGGGACGTCAGCCACCGGCTCGGCCCGATCGGACGCCGATGACCCGACCGACCTGCGGAGGGACCGGAAGGGCGGCATGGGCGGCGTGGATGGCGGCCAGCCGCTCCTGGACCTCGGGCGCCATCGGCGCGCTCCGCCTGGTGGCGTTGGCGATGTGCATCGACAGCAGCTCGTTGGTCGCGGCCAGCCAGCCCTCCGTGCCGTGGTGCATGAGGTTGATGTAGTGGAACTTCTTGGCGTCCCAGTCGAGCAGGATCGTCCGGATCTCGATGGGATCGCCCAGGTTCATCTCCCGCTCGAAGGTGATGTGTCCCTCGACGGAGAACGTGGTGACGTCGTGGCGCCGCCGGTGCTGCCCGTCGAGACCGACGAAGTTCATCACGTCGGTGACCGCCTGGTCGAAGACCACGAAGTAGTAGCCGGCGTTGAAGTGCCCGTTGTCGTCGATCCACTCCGGCTTGACCTCGGTCCGCAGGCCGACGAACGGGGCCGGGATGGCGTCGCGCATGACGATGGAGGCTACTGCCGGTCGGCCGCTCCGGCGGCGTCGGCCCGCTCGACCGCCTCGGCCAGCAGCCCGGCGACCCAGGCCGGGTCCTCGACGTGCACGTTGTGGCCCCGGCCGGTTGCGATCCGGGGCTCGTCGGTGTGCATCGCCAGGTCGGCGGCGCCGACCATGGCGTCGCCGTCGCCGGCCCCGAGGATGACGGGACACCGGGCGGCGGCCATCAGACCGGCCATATCGAGCGGGCGCTGGGCGAACGTGGCCGGGTCCTGGGCCACCCGCCACCGGCCGTCCTCCTCGACGACGCCGCCGGTCAGGTCGTCGACCAGCCCGATCAAACCGCCTTGGCGCAGCGCCCGCTCCCTGGCCTCGTGTGCGGCGCCGAACCACCGGACGCCCCGCTCCGCCACCCTGGCCATGCCGACCACGTCGTCGTCGGTCCACACCACCTTGACCCCGACAGCCACCACCGCCACGACCTCGGGACGGAAGAAGCCGGAGGCGAGGGCGACGCCGACAGCGCCGCCGAGCGAGTGGCCGACGACCACGACCCGTTCGCCGGTCTCGACGTGCCCGGACATGGCGGCGGCGAGGGAGCCGACCGTGTAGTCGCCGGTCCAGGGGGCCGAGCCGTGGCCGGGCAGGTCGGGCGCGACGACGTTCCATCGGTCCCCCAGCTGGTCGACCAGGCCATCCCAGACGGCCGCGGTCGCTCCGAGCCCGTGGATCGCGAGCAGGCGAGGCCGGGCGGGACTCGTCGGTTCGTCAGCCATGGGTCGACCACCGTACCGGGAGCGACTTCAGGCCCTGCTGGAAGTTGGACTGGAGCCGGACGGCTTCGCCGGCCAGTTCGATGCGACCGAGCTGGCCGAGGAGCTCGGTGACCATCGCCCGCATCTGCAGGCGGGCCAGGTGGGCCCCGAGGCAGAAGTGGGGGCCGAAGCCGAACGACACGTGATCGTTCGGGTCGCGGGTGATGTCGAAGCGGTGGGGGTCGTCGAAGACGGCCGGGTCTCGGTTGGCGGCCAGGTGGTAGACCGCCACCTTGTCGCCGGCGGCGATCGGCGTGCCGGCCAGCTCGGTGTCGGCGGTGGCCGTTCGCCGAAAGTGGATGACCGGCGGCCAGTAGCGCAGCATCTCCTCGATGGCCCGGCCGAGCAGGTCGGGCCGTTCCTGGAGGAGCGCGTACTGCTGCGGGTGCTCGATCAGGGTCAGCATCCCGCCCGGGATGCCGTTGCGGAGGGTCTCGTTGCCGGCAACGGCGAACAGGAAGAAGAGCGTCTCGAACTCGGCGTTGCTGAGCGTGGTGTCCTCGTAGGTGGCCTGGAGGAGCAGGGACACGATGTCGTCGCCCGGTGCGGTCCGCTTGTGGTCGGCGAGGGCGTTGGCGTAGGCGTACAGGTCGGCCAGCCCGTCGCGACTGCGGGGATCGGGCAGGGTGCCGTCCGGACCCGGGGCGGGCCGGTTGGCCAGGGCCACCCTGGCCAGATCCGTCCCGGCGTCTGGGTCGAAGGTGTCGGACACGGCGTAGTCGGCGTCCTGGTAGCCGATGACCCGGTTCGACCAGTCGTAGAGCAGGCCGCGGTCCTGCTCGGGGACGCCGAGGATCTCGGCCAGGACGGCGACGGGCAGGTCGGCGACGACGTCGGTGACCAGATCGCCGCTGCCCCGGTCGGCGACCGCGGCAACGAGCTGGCGGGCCCGGTCGGCGATGCCGTCGCCAATGCGGGCCACCGCCCGGGGGGTGAAGGCCTTGGCCAGGAGGCCCCGCAGGCGGGTGTGCTCGGGAGGGTCCTGGTTGAGCATCATCTGCCGGACGAAGGCCAGGTCCTCGGGACGGGCCGGGTCACGCAGCTGGGTGCCGCCCAGATGGCTGGAGAAGCGCGCTGCGTCGAGCAGGACCTCCTTGGTCTCGGCGTGGCTGAGCACGGCCCAGTAGCCGGGCCCGGCCGGCCAGCCGCCGAGCGCCGGCTCGGGGACGCGGACGACGGGACCGGCGGACCGCAGTCGATCGATCGCCTCGTGGGGGGCGCCGGTCCGGTAGGTGTCGGCGGCGTAGAGGGCGAGAAGGTCGGCCTCGAGGGAGCTGGTGCTCACGTCGGACCGGTCGATCGGTCGAGACCCCGTCCCCGGCTCGGGGTCGAACGGACCATCATCAGCCGTCGCCCGCCGGCCGACCGCGTCGCCGCTGCCGCTCGGCGATCATGGCGTGGATCTCCGAGAGGTCCGTGCCGTCCATGATGAGCTCGCGCACGTCCCGGCCGAGCCGGATGCTGAGATCGCCGATGCTGCCCGGCACGACGCCGGGGTGGCGGCGCGGCGGTGCCGCCGGCTCCCTGGCCTCGGCGTCGGCCGGGGCGGTCGCCGGGGCATCGTCGCCGCCCGCCGGGTCACGGGTCATCGGCCTGGCCGCCGCTCACGACCCCGGGGCCGGCGCCGGGAGACCAGCGGCAGCCGGAGCAGGGGCCGCCCCGTCTCCATCCCGGGCAGCAACGAGGCGATGACACCGAGCGCCAGCGGGGTGGCGGCAACGGCGACGACGCTCCAGCCGGGGTCGTCGATCAGCACCCAGGCGATCGCCACCAGCGGCGCGACGAGGAGGCTCACCACGGCCACGATCGCCAGCAGGTGGGCGTGCACGAAGACCAAGCTGAAGTTCCACCAGGTCCCGAACACCAGCAGGCCGATGCAGAGGACGAAGATGAGCAGTCCGGTCAGCAACCTTGCCCCCACCTCCCTCGGCTCACCATGACCAGCGGCAGTTGCGGTGCGGGCCACGCTAGCCTGGAGGTCCGCTCCGAGCCCAGTGGGCTCGGCCGGCGGGCGTAGTTCAACGGCTAGAACCTCAGCCTTCCAAGCTGATGATGTGGGTTCGATTCCCATCGCCCGCTCCACCCCATAACCCACCTGACCTGGGAAAACGCGCTCGATCGGTCCGAAACGTTGCCCCGACTGCGCTTGTCTTCTTCGGGCATTGGCGGGCAGCGGAACCGGCCGAACGGCCGACGGCTGCCTTCGACACTGCCGTGGACGTCATCAGCCTCGAGAGCCTTGCAGGAACACGTCGAGAGACAGCCGGTCCCAGTGTGGCGCAGTCATGAGCGTCGCGGCTGCAGTCCGACCATCTGGCCATGAACCTCGGTGAGCGTCGCCCCGGCTGGGAGCGGTCCCGAGCGCTCCGCACGTGCCGCACTGCCGGCACGTCATCCGACCTCCGGGGGTGCTATGGCCAAGTGGCGGCGGGGCGCGATTCTGGTGGTGATGGAGTCTTCAGACCGGGGTCCGGAGTTTGTGGACGCTCGCATTGGCGGTCAGACCGATGCCACGACAGCGGTGCTTGGTCGATCTCAGAGTGTGGGTGCCCTGGTGGGGCTGGGGTTGGTGATCGGTTTGGTTGCCCTGTTCGTCGTTTTGAGCCGGGCTCCGAACCTGGAAGGCGATGAGGAGTCCGCGCCACCGCCGATCACGGAGGGTGTACCACCGTCTTCGACCGCTCGAAGCGGTGCCGTTGAGCAGGAGGAGAGGGTCAGTGTCGAAGCGTTGCCTGGTCGAAGCAGGCTCGACGGACCGTTCGCTCTGGCCGCGGTGGCATCGTCAGCGAACGCAGAGCCCGTCTGGATAGTGGGACCAGATGACGGGGTCCGGAAACGCGACGACGTGCCGTTGTGGCCGGGTGACTGGCCCTACGACATCCTGTTTGCTGGCGACCGTCTCGCGTTCATGAACCCACCACATGCGCTGCTACTCGATGCGGCCCTCGACCGCGACGCAGAGGTGCTTGCCCCAGCCCGCTACCTCGTTCCTGGTGCCGATCACGATTCGGTGTGGGCGATCGATGCTCAGATCGAGAAGGCCACCGAGATCGCCCTTCCCGCTGGCGAGATCCGGCGACAACACGACCTCGACCCGGCGATCACCTGGGTGTCGGGTGCGGTGGCCGATGGGTTCGTGGTCATGGCCGACGGTGACCAACGCTTCTGGGCTGCCGATCGAGGACTCGAGGACTTCCCGGTCCCGGTAGCCGGACAGAGCATCTTCAGCCAGGGCCAGGGGACGACCGCGTTCGTGCTCTCGCCGGGCCCGATGATCTCGGCGATCGACCTGGTCGACGGCTCTCGGATCGACGTCACCTTCGACTTGGGCGAGGCGCACGTCACCGAGGTCTGTCCGTCCCCGGGGATGCAGTACATGGCGATCGCCGGGTCGATGGGTCGCGCCATCATCGTGGATCTTCGGCAAGGGGCCACCATCCACGAGTTCCCTGTTGCTCGAGGATTCGACGTGATCGGGTGGACCTCTGCCAGCGAGCTGGTCTACATCGGGGACAATGGTGACATCGTCGCATTGGAGGTGCCTCGCGTGAACGACCGAACGACAGTCGCCCGAGTCGAGAACACCGACCCAAGCCAGATCACACTCACCGGATCAGCAGCCTTCTGCTAGCCGGCAGCACGCAAGACCAGCCAGTGCGAGCGATACCGCGCACGCAGGTCGTGCCGGACTGCGTGGGCGTCGCTGCGGATGGCGACCGATGTAAGCGAGAGCGATGTTCGCTTGGTCGCCACCGCCGGTGAGAGAGGGGCGTCCAGCCACTGGTGATACAGAGCGCGGCGCTCGTGCCGTACTGGGGCACCGGTCTGAAGGAGTAGCTCCGGCTTGTGGCACCCGTTGTACCCTGCCTTTCGATGGAGTCAGCGACGCTACGTCCGAGGTGGTGGTTCCTCGCCACCATGGCAGTGGGGAGCCTCGGAGTTGTCGTTCTTGTTGGCCTGTTCATAGCCGTCGGGCCCGAGGTCTACTTCGCCGTCCCCGTGGGAACAGCTCTCGGGGCGTGGTCGGCGTTCAAGGTTCAAGCGGATCAAGCGGGCGTGACCTTCCAGGGCCGCACGTCGAGCTGGAGCGATTTGGAGCTCAGGAGAGGCCGTTTCGGCCCGAGCCTGCGCACACGACCGGAGCTGAACCGGCGGCGCCGCGAGACAGTCTCGATACATCTCCCGAGCCTCGAAGCGGATGCAGAGAGCGGCTATCTGATGCGCCTGTTCAACGAGGCGTCTCCGGGCCCTAGTCGCGGAGCTGAGTGAGTTGTGTCGAGGCCGACTCCGTCCAGGCGCTTGGTCTTGGGATGCAGCTTGAGGCCGATGGGTGAAGATCTGTCTGAGCTGGCTGCTGCTGTTGAGGACGAGTCCGGCTTCGTCGACTTCCTGCAGGCACTGGCTGCTGATCGGTTGAGGGACGTTGAGCCGGCTCGTGACGAACCGTCCGGCGATCCCGAGCGGGCCAGGAGTGCCGGTATGCGTGCCCTCGGGTGGGCGGGGTGCTGCGCGATGATGAGGCGTGGCTGAAGACCGGCAGGAAGGCATCGAGGCCCAGCCACCAGTGTTCGGCCGGACCACCGACGATGGAGACGTGATTGCGTTCGAATCGGTGCGGGAAGCCGAGAGCCATGCCGAGCCGTGGGACGTCAACGACGGGCTCTGGCAATTCTGGGACAGCACTGGCCGTGTCCTGGCCGCCCCCGGACCCGTTGACGAGAAGGCTCGGACCGCCCTGGTACCGACTTCTCGAATCGACGCTGACGGGCTGCGTTCGGTCTTGGTCGGCAGACTTCAGAGGAGCGAAGAGCCACTGGACACGAGCGATACGTCTCTGGCGGAGCTTTGTCGCCTGGCGATGACCCGCCTCGCCGAGTAGCGGGCGGAGCTGGACGCCTCACCGTCGACCTGGTCGCCACCGTCGGTGAAGACGGCGACTTCGGATGCCGGGTCATACCGCGCACGCCGGTCGTGCCGGAGTGCGTGGCCGATGGATCTGGACACCACTGCGTGAGCGTTTGCATGATTGGTAGGCCGAGGCTTGGCCAGAAGCGCGGTCTGCCACCATCTGACGACCGGGAGAGTCGTGACGAACAGAGACTCGGAGACCGTCGAGATAGCACTCGCAGAGCTTCGGTTGCTCTCGGACTTCATCCGAGGTCAAGAGGAGGTGCGGTTGAAGATCCGCGGGTGGAACTTGGCGTTGATCTCAGGACTGACTGTTGCCCATGCGAGCAGCGACCTGTCACTCGGAACCTCTGCCTACGTTCTCCTGGGCCTGGGCATCGTGGCGACCGGCTGGTTCCTCGAGGCATGGCACGCAATGGCCCAGTTCGGAGGAATCCTGCGAAACTTCGAGGTCGAAGAATTCCTCCAGGGAGCCTCGGACCACTACGACGGCCCAGCGCTGAGTTCAAGCATGCGCCGCTACGGCCACCAGGATGTGTGGTTCCGGTTCCTACCAGCGGGTCTGAAGTACGGTCGGATCGCGCTACCGAACCTGGTTATGGCAGGTGTGATCGTGATCGTGGGCTGGCGCGCATAGCGTCGCTCGGGATCGAGTGGATACCGAGTCAACGTCGGGTCGGCGGTCACCATCGGTGACGAAGTTGACAAACCGATGGTGATACCGACTGCGGCAGTGGCGCCGATCCCGTGCGGTCCGCTGGATTGAACCTGAACCGGGCGCGGGTAGGCGAGCCCACCTACCGTCTGCCCGCGTCGCACTGGCCTCGTCTGGTGTCAAAGTGGAGACCACGAAGGGAGAGCAACGTGACGTGGTCCGGCGTTTGGCGACAATCAACGGTGATGGTTTCGGTGGCGCTCTTCGCTGTCAGCTGTTCCACACCCGAGTCGCCCACAGCAGCAGGCGGTGAGGACGACGTGCCGTCCAGCACCGTCCTGGAGTCGACCACCACACAAGACACGAGCCCCCATACCGCCGAACCAGACGACGTCGACTCACCGGCACCTGACACGGCCTCTTCGAGCAGCCCACCCGACGGCGTCATCGAGGAAGTGGCATGCGACTCCAATGCCAGCTGTGCTAGCGAGTTCTGGCTCAACGGACGCATCTATGCCAGAAGCTGCGGTCTGATTGACCCAACTCAGGTCGATCCCGACAACCAACTCGGCACCGGTCGGGCCTTTGGCCGCGAGATCGAGGCCTACGCACTGCTCCTCGATCCGAGCTTCGGGATCGTTGCAGTCAGTGCCGAACCTGGATCCACCGGGTGCAGCGAAGACCCGGGTCCTGACGCTCCAACCAGCCCATGGCAGTTCGCGTTCGGGGCACCCGGCAGCTACGACGAATCGCTCATCTGCGAACTCGGACTCTTCAGCGCTGGCGAGGCCGCCGAGAACGAATGTTGAGCCGTAGTCGGGTGGAGAGGTCGATGGGTGGGGGCGGTTCGATCTCGGCCCGCTCAGCCAGATAGTTTTCAATGCGTTCGGCGGACTGTCGGCGGACGCTGCACACTTGCCTAACCGTAGACCCGGCGACCCACGAGAATCGAACCGAGCCACCGGCCACAGGCAGTTGCGGGGTCGGGGCTCTGCGGTTGTGGGCTCCTAGAGTGGAGGAGTGTTTCCGGTAGCGCCCGTGGAGTCGGTATGGGCTGCTCAGTGTGGCAGTCAGCACGAGGAGGTCAGAACGTTTCCGACGGGGCATGCGACCGTGCTGGCGACGTTTCCCGTGGATGGCGGGGGTGTGCGACTCGAGCTGGTTGGGCCCTCGACCGAGCCGACAACCTTGCGCACGCCGAGGCATTCGGTCGTTATCGGAGTGCGCCTGCAGCCGTGGACGCTGGGTGCTGTGATCGGTGGCGGAGCGCCCGAGACTCGCGATCGCCGCATCGAACTGCGAGAGGTGGTCCGCAGTTTCGCTTCGGTGAGCGCGCAGTTGGCGGGTGCGGATGTTCCGTCGGCGATTCACCGGCTGGTCTCAGAGGTCGAGTCGCTGGCCTCGAGACGGGATCCGACCGTCGCAAGACTCTCGGCGCAGCAGCTGGAGATCGGGCACAGTTCGGTTGCCCAGATCGCCGAGAGTGCTGGCGTCAGCACGCGCCACCTTGAACGGCTCGTCGCTGAGAACACCGGTCTCACGCCGACGCAACTGCGGTTGGCTCGTCGTGCGGAGCGTGCCGCCGACTTGCTGGCCGCCGGGGTCTCGCCGGCAACGACCGCCTACCGAGCAGGCTTCGCCGACCAAGCCCACCTGACACGGTCGTTCAAGAGCCTCGTGGGCTTGACCCCGACTGCATTCGCGGCAGCAGAGTGCACGGAACGCGATGTCGCATGCGTTCAAGACTCCGAAGAGGCGATCGCCCTAGAACGTCATCGGAAGGAGACACCCGATGACCGCAACAGATCCGTTCGACCAGCGACTTCACCACCGCCAGCGACGCGCAGATGATCTCGTCGCCGAGCTAAGTGCTGCGCCGAGACATGTCGGCAGCCCCGGCAATCGTCGAGCCGCCGGTGTGATTGCTGATCGACTTGAGTCGGCTGGCTTCATCGTCGAACGACAAGAGTTCGACTGTATGGACTGGGTCGACCTCGGCTCGGAGCTGGCCATCGGAGAGTCGACATGGCCGCTACACACCGGACCGTTCGGCCGCGGCGTCGAAGCGCGCGGCCCGATGGAGGTCGCCGCAGTCGACGAGGACCTCGTTCCCGGCTCGCACCGCGGCCGAATACTGCTGATTCGCGGCGAGTTGGCCTCGACGCCGTTGATGCCCAAGAGCTTCGAGTTCTTCAATCCCGACGAGCATCGACATCGGGTCGCACGACTCGAGGCGAGCCAAGCGCTTGCGGTCATCGCTGCAACCGGCGAACACCCCGAGCTCGCAGGTGGGCGGTCGCCGTTCCCGGTGATCGAAGATGGAGACTTCACCATCCCAACCGCCTACGTGAGTGAGACGATCGGCAACAAGATCGCAGCGCTAGCGCCACAGGCAGGCTCCATCGCGATCAGAACGAGCCTCGAGCCGTCGACGGGGTTCAACGTCATCGCGCGATCGGGCAGCGCCCCCCGCACGGTCGTAACAGCTCACCTCGATGCCGCGCTCGGAACACCAGGCGCGCTCGACAACGCAGCGGGTGTCGCCGCAATCGTCGGACTTGCCGAACGACTCGCGACCGATTCCAACTCCCCCAACGTCGAGTTGGCATTCTTGAACGGCGAAGATCACTGGGGTCTCCCGGGTCAACGCCGCTACCTCGAGACCCTCGACGCGTCGAGCGTTCGACTCGCCATCAACGTCGACGGCGTCGGCCGGCGAGGCGACACCATTGCGTGGTGCGCATTCGGACTCGGCGATCTCGACAGACCGGTGCGCGAAGTACTCGATCACTCATGGGGTTGCGATGAGGGCCCACCGTGGTTCAGCGGTGATCACGCCCTCTTCCTCGCGGCCGGCGTCCCCACCCTTGCGCTCACCTCGCTGTCGTTCCTCACCACCCCAGAACAGAACGTGACCCACACACCAGACGACGACATCGAGCTGATCGACGCCGCGATGATCGTCAACGCAACCGACGCTGTCGCCGAGCTCCTTCACGTCGCTCCAGACTGATCCCCACATGCTTCGCCGATCGACGCCACACGCCCTTCTGAACACACGTCCTCGATCGCTACAGCCGTCGCCCCCTATCGGCCGCGTTTGAGTCGGCGAGCCACTCATCCTGTATCGGCAGGTCGGGGCGAGGCGAGGTACCTGATCGCTCGGGCGAGGACCACTCGGTAGCACCGCTCGGAAGGGCTCCACCACCGTGCGCGAGCAGGAAATCCGTGCTCAACGGTGTGGGCTCGATCATCTGCAACGGGCGGCTCTACCGCCCGTCCATGTCCGATGAGGTGCGAGACAAGTTGGTCCGATCGGGCAGCCACGAGCTGTCCGATCGGGCAGCCCTGATGGCCTAGGCTGAATTCGACGAAATCTGCGTCGAAGGGCCCCGAAGTGTCACCGGCAAGAAGATTCGAAGATGAGCCGAGTTCATCTCCGTCGAGACCGTCACGTCCGCGCCAGAAGCCAGAAAGAAGGTGCAATAACTCAGCACCTGAAGGCGCTGAGCGTCAGACCGAGGCTACGACCGAACTGGATGGGGGTTCGCCGCCAACGGTCAGCAATCGTGCTCTTGCTCAGCTATGGCAATCGAGCGATCCACTCGAGACGGGGCAGGAGTTGCCACACACGGGCATACCGTCGAGCCGATCTCCACAGGAGCTGATCCATGAAATCGGTGGTTTCCAGCCAACTGTCAGTAATCGTTCCGTTGCTCAGCTATGGCAATCGAGCGACCCGCTCGGGACGAGGCAGGAGCTGCCACCAGCAGGCACCCCATCGAGGCGGTTGCCACGAGAGTTGATCAATGGAATCAACACCTTGTCCGGATACGACCTCTCCGGTGTCGAGGTCCACCGAGATTCCGGGCATCCGAAACGTCTCAATTCCTTGGCCTACGCAAAGGGATCGGACATACACCTGGGCCCTGGCCAGGAAAGCCGACTGCCTCATGAGGCGTGGCATCTCGTACAGCAGAGACAAGGTCGAGTTCGTCCAGACAGTACAGCTGGCGGCGTGCAGATCAACACGGACCTCGATCTGGAGGACGAGGCAACGAAGTTGGGGTCGCGTGCACTGAGCCGAGGACGCTCGTCGTCGGAACCTCAGCCCGTCCCACCCACCCGCCCAACGACGTCGACTGGCATCGAAACAGCACAATTGTTCGCTCCGGCTGCCGACACGAGCGCCGCTGCGACGCCGGGAGCGGCCACCAGCGAGTCGGCCCAATCGCCTCGACAGGGCAAAGACGACGGCAAGAAGACCAACGAGCTGGCCAGCTTCGCTCACCTCGACGTCGATCCGCGCTCCGGGCTACAGCCCGACCAGGAGCGCGCGGTCAAGTCGTTCGTCACGATGGTCGAGAACGCACTGCAATCATGGCGGGAGCAGCGCGCCACCGCGGACCTCTCTTTCAAACGCCACTCCGACGTCGCCGCAGCGTTTCAGATCTTTCGCAAGGCCACCGCCGCCGACCGCTATCACGGTCTCATCTGGCGGGAAGCGGCTCGCCGGCTTCAGGCAGGCACGAACAAGTCGACCGTGCGCGAGATCCGCATGTTCAATCCGACCATGCTGGGCGACCTCAAGAAGATGCTCAAGGTCGAGGATCCCGAGCCAAGCCACCAGTACGAGATCCAGCCGCAGTGGGGCGTCAGTGGCGGCCCTAGCCAGGGAATCGGCGTCAAGGGCGGTCTGGTCACCAAGCGAGTCAAGATCCGCTACACCAACCTGGCGATCAAGGGCATGACCTGGACCCAGGAAGTCAGCCTCAGCGGTGTCCAACTCGGGTTCGGGATCTCCACCGATACCAAAGGGGGTATGAGCGGCAGCATCTCGGGGCCCGGCAGTTGGGACCTGGCGCGACACCAGCCGCAGAGCCAGTACCTCGAACCCAAGTTCTTCTCCGGCGCTCAGTTCACCTCACCGGGTGCGTCGGCAAGCGCCAACCTGGGTCCAGCCACCGCCAAGAAGAGTCTCGGCAGCGCGCTTCTCATCAACAAAGGCCAACACAAGCTCCTGTGGGAGAAGCCGGCGAATTGGTCGGTCATCGATGACGTAGAGGCCGGCGTCAGCAAAGACAATCTGACGGAAGCGCCCAAGGCGGGGGCCGGCGTCGAGGTCACCAACGAGTTTGGTACCACCGAAACCCAGGGCGAGGTCGACTTCACGGCCGGCGAGTGGGGAGAGCTCGAGGGCACCGATCCCAGAAAGAGCGAGGCCTGGGTGCCACTCCACTACGCCAAGCTGTTCTTCGCCACCGGCTCGGCGGCGTTGGGTGACGAGGATCTGAAGACGCTCGATCAGCTACTGGCGATCATCCAGAAGTGGGACAAGAAGGAGGGGTACCGGGGCTCCATCTTCAAGGTCGAGATCTCCGGGTCCCACAGCTCCAAGTGGGAGCGCTACGACGACGAGTTGAAGAGGCTCGATGAGAAGCGGGAGAAGAAGGGCAAGCTCAGCCAGAAAGAGCTCCAGCGCGAGGGCGACCTCAAAGCGGCCAAGACCATCGAGAACTACGAGCTCGCGCTCAGCCGGGCGGATATCACCCACCACGTGTTCACGACCAAGCTCGGCTGGATGAAGGACAGGATGGTCTACGGGGTATTGGCCAAATCCAAGGTGGAAGAGCCGACCACCCACGAGCCCATCCGAGAGAACCCCTACAGCAACGTCGACGAGGACCGATCGGTCACGATTGTGGTCTCGTACCAGATCTTCAACCCGCAGGGCCAGGTCAACTGGAACCAGTAGCGCCCGAAGCTACTTCTAGCGCCGGTCCTCGCTGGTGAGGCCCTCAAGCCGGTCGCCGATCACTCGTCCGCCGGTTCGTCGTCGACTATGCCGACCTGGTCGTCCCCGATTGCGGTGGCGGTGGAGGGCTCGCCGACCAGGCGGTCGTCAGGGAACTGACGAATCACCTCGACGCTCGTCCAACCGAACCCGCGCACCTCGTGGCGGCCGGCGCAATCAACGTACACCTCGATGGATGCGTTTCGAGCTCGACATCTCGGATCGAAAGCGACCCGCTTGAAACCGAGCGCTGCGCCGAGCTTCGTCGTCGGCGTCGGTGCTGACACCTCGGCGACCTCGGGTACAGCGACCGAGACTTGACCGCCGGTGCCGACCTCGCCGGTGAGGTCCACGGACTCCAAACGGAACCCGAGCACGTCGCCTTCGTCGACCATGCAAACCTCGATCTCGACGCCAACAGTGACAATGGCCGCATGTGCGTCGTCGATAGCTTGGATCTTCGGCTCGATCGAGTATCCGGCCGACATCGCCATGTCATAGCGACGGTTCGTCTCCAGCCACTGATTGCCGACCACGACGTTGGTCAACTTGCCGCCCTCATGGCACCACCACACGACCAGACCGTGGGCGGCGACCCACTTCCCGGACGCCACCTCGCTCACGGGGGAGGTATCGCCCTCGGCCTCGCCAGGCTCGGCCTCGAAGGCCGTTGCTTCGGTCAGCACCTGATCAACCAACACATTGCTGCAACCGTCGTCGCTGACGGGTCCGTGACGCCTCGCCTCGACGTCGACCTGGGTGGTGGCTGCCAGCCGGTCACGAGCTCGCCAGTTCGCATGCTCCAGCTCGGGGAAGGGGTCCGATCGGGGTATCGCATCAAGAGCCCGACGCCGCAGATCGTTGATGGTCTCAGCTGCCACCTCGATACAATCGAGCGGGCTCAATGCCGTGCAATCGTCTCCAAGCGAGTCCCGCTCCATAGCGGGTAATTCCTCATTCGGGGATGGGCCTGGCAGGACGTTCTGTGCCAGTACGACTCCACTCAGTCCCGCTGCTAACAGCCCCAACCCCGTCTTCACGACTCGATCTGTCACCCATTCAAACATGTCGCGAACGCTAGCTGCAGCTGCCGAAGAACGCCCGGCCTCAGATCATCCGACGCGACACGGCCTCGGGCCCGCAACACCTGGTGTTTCGACTCGTCGGTGATCATGAGTCCCAGATGAGGTCACTGGCACACCATCGCAATGGGATGCAAGGTCGAGTTCACCCGTTGTCGGTCGTCACAGCACTTCGCCAGGCAGTTCGCTTGCCTGGCTGATCCACGAGGTGAGCTGCTGCTCGTCGAGATCGTCGTCTTCGTGGATGTCGAGGTACCGAACCTGAGGGTGCTTCGACGACTTGGGTGGTTCGGGGTCGAGCGATGCGCCGTTGTGGAAGGCGATCTGGACCTTCTTGGTGAAGCATCGGAACGATGCGAACACGGTGCCGGCGTCGACGCCGTAGAACGGCTGGTTCCACCGCACCTTCCGATGGACGTCGGGAACCGTGTCGACGATCAGTTGATCGATGCGTGCGCCGAGCTCCCGCTTCCACTCCGGCATGTGCTCGATGTAGAACCGGACCGGCGCCTCGCCGTCGCCCTTGGGGATCTGCGGATTGCCCCCGGACAGCAGCTGCACCTCGGCCGGGGGTTTCCATCCGGTCATGACAGGATCTCCTCCAGTGCGTCGAGCTGCGCCTTGTAGCCCCACTTCATCCCGAACGACGCCATCTTGGCCTTCGGCCCGATCTCGGTGATGCGCACGAGGAGGATCACGACGGTCTCGGAGCCGAGCGATCGCAGCGTGACGTCATTGGTGTGCCGGATCGTCGAACCGTCCTCGTCACCCTCGGTGCATGAGGTGGCGTCGTAGACGAGGTGCTCGGGCCGTTCGATCCGGACGAACGTCCCGGTCATCGGCCATCGAGTACCCGCGTACCTGCCCATCTCGGCACCGGCTTCGGTGACGATGCGAAGGCGGCCGCCGACTCGGAGGTCGATCTCGCAGTCGGTCACGGTGGTCTTGTCCGGGCCCCACCACCGGCGGAGCAACGTGGGATCGGTCCACGCTTCCCAGACCCGCTCGATCGGGGCCGGGTACGTGCGCTCGAGGCGAAGCTGCTTCGGTCTGCGAAGTGGGTTCAGCATCAGGTCTCCGGCGTCTCGCTGTCGCGGAGGAACGCCCCGAGCCGGTCAAGTCGTTCGTTCCACGTGCGTTCGAAGGTGTCGATCCACTCCTGCAGCTCGGTGAACGGCTCGGACTCCAGGCGGTAGATCCGTTGCCGACCCTGCCGTTGCGCGGCAACGATGCCCGAGTCCGACAGCACCCGAAGATGCTTGGAAACGTGCGGCTGATCCCGGTCGAGTTGATCGACGATGTCACCGACCGGGAGCGGCCCCGATCGGAGGAGCTCAACGATGCGAAGCCGGTTGGGTTCCCCGAGCGCTCGGAACATGGTCGTGCGCATGTCCGAAACATACGTTCATAGACATATATCTGTCAAGGCATGAGAAGGTCGGGAGCCGAGGTGTCGCACCCGGGGCCCATCGACGGGGTCGCCACCGCCTCAGGTCCTCCAGTTGGGCACGAGTTCGTCCAGCTCACCGTTGCCGATCGCTGCTGCGAGCAGCCGGCATTGCACGGCGGCTGCGACGACAAGCGAGCCTTCGCCTTCGTCGAACGGTGAGTGTGCTTTGTTGCGCAACGACAGCGCGTTCTGGGCCTGGTGGAGCGAGGACCAGGCCGCATGTTCGCTTGGTAGTCCCAACGACCCGAGGACGGCAGCCAGCCGATCCATCATGCGCGTGCAGTCCTGCCTGAGGCGATCCCATTCGAACTCGTCCTCTGCTCCGCCGAGGCCCCGACCGAGACGCTCGAGCTCGGTGTAGATGCCGGTGAACCGGTAGCGGTAGAACTCCTTTCGTCGCTCGAGCTCGCTCGAGCGACTGCGGTTCAGGAACGGCACGCCGACGAGAATCGCCACGGCGAACCCGAGGAGGCTGGCGGACACTTCCACGGCGAATCCAGCCGGGTCCAGGAGCAGCCCGACGGCAGTGCTGACGACGATGGTGGCCACCAGGATCAGCCTGACCCGGCTCGGGAGGAGTATCTCGCGGTCCATGCCGGTGAGCTTCCCATCTCGGCAGGAGCTCGGCGACCGATGTGGACCCTCGTGGCTTCCGGCCGCTTGCGCCTCGGTCGCACTCAACGGCGAGATCTCGTGGCGCTCCCCCGACACCGCGACGCATCCGAACGGCAGATCATCGTGTTGCCACCGCTGGTTGAGGTGGCGATGGCGCCACTCGCATCCGTACCGGGTCCCCGCTTCTGACCTCTTCTGACCCTCCTGCTCGCTCAGCGCGACAGCGACTCGAGCCAGCGTCGCTGCCAGGGGGTCTCGATGGCCCTGGCGTGGTAGTTCGCACGGACCCAGTTCGTCGCATCGTCGGGATCGACACCGTCGAGGATCGCCAGGACGCCGAGGGCGGTCCCGGTCCGTCCTCGGCCGCCCGGGCAGGCGACCTCGACCCGTTCCTCGCCCGTCCGATCCAGCGCGTCGGCCAGCAGCCGGATGCTGGCCGTCCGATCGGCGGGCAGCCAGAAGTCACGCCACGCGATCCACCCCTGGTCCCAGTCGGTGGCCGGCGGCGGTCGGGCCGTGAGGTACAGCCCGAAGTCGGGAGGGTCCGCCGGTGTCGGCCGGCGGAGCGCCCTCCCTCGGATCGTCCGCCCACTCGGCAGCCGCACGATGCCCGTGTCGTCTGGCCAGCCCGATCCCATCACGAGCGATGCGGCGGCCGGGGCGGGGCCCCTGCCGGCGCCGGCGTCGTCGGCGACCCTCGTCCGAACGCCACCTGCCGACCCGAGTCCCTCGTCAGCGCCAGTCGGTGCCAGCCCGTGGCGGTGTAGAACGCGTGCCCCCGCTCGTAGGCGTCCGGCGTCCAGAGGACGGCCCGGGGCCATCGCTGCTCGAGCTGCTCGACGCCTCGTGCCATCAGCGCCCGCCCGATGCCCCGACGCCACTGCGGCGGCGACACGGCGATGGTGTCGACCTCGCCGAGCTCGGCGTCGACGGGGTCTCGGGCAGGTCCGACGCCGATGAACCCGGCGATGGCACCGTCCCACTCGGCCACCGTCCAGGTCGCCGTGACGCCGGCCAGATCGGCTCGCCAGCGATCGACCTCGCCTCGATGGAGGTCCCGCCGACCGAGGAGGTGTCCGAATCCGGCGTTCCACGACGCCACGTAGATCGAGGCGACGTCCTCGGCGTCGGCGACGATGGCGGGCCGTAGCGTGACCACCGGCTCGGCGGGCTCCGTGCCGGGTTCGTGACCGGTCATGGTGCGTCGAGCAGGGTCAGGATGCCCCGCAGGTCGGGCACGGTCGGCACACCGGAGACGGGTTCGGCGGACCGGACGACGGCGCAGCCCTGGTAGCCGAGCTCGATGGCCGCCTCGACCAGACGGGGGTCATCGTCGACGAAGAGGCACGCGGATGGGCCGAGGCCGAGCGCGTCGGACGCATGGTGGTACATCGCCGGATCGGGCTTGGTGCGGCCGACGGCGGCCGAGATGGCGTAGACGTCGAAGTAGCCGCCCAACCCGACGCCGCGATGGAGCTCCGGGAGGTTCGGCCAGTTGTCGGAGACGACCGCGAGCCGGATTCCTCGCTCGACGAGCGCATCGAGGACGTCGATCACCTCGGGGTACGGCTCGACGACCTGCGTCGGCTCGACGGGTGCGTCCAGCTCGGCCAGGAGGTCGGCGGTCGCTCGCACGCCGAGGGCTTCGAGCATCGATCGGTGATAGTCGTCACGGCTCGCCGACGAGCTGCCGGCCAGGAACCGGTCGCCGACCGCGATGGCTGCCCGGAGCCGCTCGGCCGACAACCACGGCGCTCGTCGCCGGACCGTCGGTTCGAAGTCGAACCGTGGATTCCAGCGCCCGCCCACCGGGCCGATCAGCACACCGCCCGAGTCGAGCAGGACCGCACGCACGCCCGCGACCTCCACTCGACGAGTCTACGAGCGGAGCCGTGTGGCATCGACGACCTGCGCCGTGCGAGCGGCCTGGCCGACGCCGCAGGCGCCGATGACGCCCCGCGAGCGGGCCCGGGAATCGAACCTCCTCGCCCCGCCGACGTCTGCCAGAGTTGCGATCATGGCTGACGAGACCGAGGAGCTGCCCGAGCGGAGGTTCGCGTGGTCGGACATGTTCGTGCACCACGACGATGACCCGAGGGCGGACGGCGACTGGGACAACACCGAACGCGCCGTGCTGACGGGCTTCCTCGCCGATCGGAGGCTGACGCTGGAGCTGAAGTGTGCCGATCTCGATGCCGAGCAGATGGCTCGGCCGTCGGTGCCCCCGTCTGACCTGTCGTTGCTCGGACTCGTCCGACACCTCGCAGGCGTCGAGCAGTACTGGTTCCGGCAGGCGATCGCCGGGGAGCGGGTCGATCGGCTCTACGTCGACGACGAGGGCGAGGATCTTGCGTTCACCGTCGAACCCGACCCCGGGGTGGTCGCCGAGGCGTGGGCCACCTGGCGGTCCGAGGTGGCGTACGCCGAGCGGCTGGTCGAGGACACGCCGGATCTCGGCCAGCTCGGTCGTGGCCGGCCCGTGCCGCTTCGCGAGGTGCTGGTGCACCTGATCAGGGAGTACGCCCAGCACCTGGGTCATGCGGATCTGCTGCGAGAGCGAATCGACGGTCGAGTCGGCCAGTGAGCTGACCGTCGGCGATCACCAACGGGGGTCTCCGACCGCTCACCGTGCCGACACTCTTGTCGCCGGCCGGCTGACGGGCCAACGTTGAGGTCGTGCATCGATCGGTCGTGCCCCTCGACGGGCGGGTGGCCCAGGTCGTCGAGACGATCTGGCTCTGTCGGATCGACGACGCCAGCGGAGACGAGGTGCTCCTGCCGACGGGACGGGCCCAGCTGATCCTCGGTCTGGACCCGGCGAACCCGGTGGCGGTCATCCAGGGCCCGACCACGGAGCCGACGGTCATCGACTCGGCGACGCAGCGCCTGGCCGTCGGCGTTGCGCTCCGCCCGGGCGGGTTGGCTGCGCTGACCGGCGAGTCGGCCTCGGAGTTCGTCGACCGGCGGGTCCCCGTCGCCGGGGCGCTCGACCTCGACGTCGACGGGCTGATCGAGGCCGTGCGAGCCGAGATCGAGCACGGGTCGAGGCCACGGGCGCTCGAGCGGGCGCTGGATCGACAGCTCGGGACCGTCGATCGTGCCCCGGCGGCGACCGTTCGCCACGCCGCCGCCCGCCTGGCCGTCGGAGCCGGCGTCGCCGAGGTCTGCGACGACGTCGGTCTCGGCCGGTCCGCGTTCGTCGGGCTGTTCCGGTCCGAGGTCGGCGTGACACCGAAGCTCTACTCCAGGCTGCAACGGTTCGAGGCCGCCGTGGCCCGGGTCCGCAGCGGGGAGGCGGCGAGCCTGGCCACCGTCGCCAACGTGTCGGGCTACGCAGACCAGGCCCACATGACACGAGAGTTCAGCGAGCTCGCCGGGCGCTCACCCGGGCAGCTCCACCGAGACGGCAGCCTGGCGCCGAACCACATCCGCCTCTGACGTTTTCTTCAAGACGGGCACCGAGAACGGGTGTTTGCTGTCGACATGACCGAACCGAAGCTCTACCCACGACTGATCGTCGACGACGCGGCGAAGGCGCTCGACTTCTACACCAACGCCATCGGCGGGACCGAGCTGGTCCGATACCCGGAGCCGTCCGGCAAGATCGTGCACGCCGAGGTGCAGATCGGTGCCAGCGTCTTCTCCGTCACCGAGGCCGACGGTGACCACAATCGCTCGCCGGCGTCGCTCGGCGGTTCCGGGCTGCTGCTCACGCTCGTCGTCGACGATGCGGACGCCGTCGGTGCCTCGCTCGTGGCCGCCGGGGCCGACGTGGTCATCCCCATCGCCGACCAGTACTACGGACGCCGCGAGGGACGCCTCCGGGACCCGTTCGGACACCTGTGGATCATCAGCCAGGACGGTGAGGAGCTGGATGAGGGCGAGGTCCAGCGTCGGGTCGACGAGGCCGCCGGCTGACACGACGGCACAACGCAGCTGGCTGCAACCCCGCCCGTCGCGGCCCGGAGTCCGTCAGTCCGACTCGGTGTCGGCGCTGCGGTGGCTGATGGCGGCGAGCAGGTCGGCCACCTCGTGATGCTGCTCGAGCGGGTGCCGAAGCGGATGGTGTGGCCGAATCGAGTAGTGGTTGCGTCGGCCCCGCTTCTCCCGCTCGAGCACGCCGCTCTCCTCCAGGTCGGCCACGATCTGCGCCGCCCGACGCTCCGTCACGTCGACCCGCTCGGCGATGTCCTTCAGCCGCAGGTCGGGTTCTGCGGCGATGGCCAACAGCACGTGGGCGTGATTGGTGAGGTAGGTCCAGGACCCGTCTCCGGAGGAGCGACCCATCACCGCATGGTAGCAAGAGATGGGAAGTCAAATACAAGAAATAGGTTTCCTGAATCAGTGTTCATTGGTTAGGATGGCGCTCAGCCGATCGCACCTCGCCCCGACGCACCCGGAGGATCCGACCGATGGCGACCCTGCTGCTCCTGATCGCCCTCGGCGCACCGACCGCTGGTTCGCTCGCCATCGTCGTCTTGCGGCCGACCGGGCTCCGGGCCGGTCGGGTCCTCACCGTGGCCTGCGGCCTGGCCACGATCTCGTCGCTCGTCCTGCTCGGTTGGAGCGCGACGACCGACGACGGGCTCGTGAGCAGCGCGAGCTGGGCCGGCCTCGACCTCGATCGGGCTGCGGCCGTGCTCCTGACCGTCGTCTCGGCCACCGGGCTCGTGGTGACGTCGTTCGCCCGCCGGTCGCTCGATCTCGACCCTCGGAGCCGCTGGTTCGCCATCCGGCTCGGGATCCTGCTGAGCGGCAGCTCGCTCGTGGTGGTGCCCGGAGGTCCCCTGCCGCTGGTGATCGGCTGGCTGGCCTCGTCCTGGGCCCTGGTCGAGCTCGTCGGCTTCACCGGCGACGCCAGGAGCGCTCCGGCCAGACGCCGCACCCGCCTGGCGCTCACCGTCGGCGACGTCGCGTTGGTGGCCGCGGTCGTCCTGGCGTCCACTGCCGGCTGGTCCGGCCTGACCGGCGCCGAGGCCAGAGCGGACGACGGGTGGGGCGAGCTCGCCGGCATCGACATCACCCATGTGGTTGCGGTCCTGTTCGTCGCCGCCGGCGTCGCCCGGTCGTCCCTCGTCCCGCTCCACCGTTGGCTCGTCAGCACCGTCGTCGCCCCGACGCCGGTCTCGGCGATCGTCCACGCCGGCTTCGTCAGCGGCGCCGGCCTGCTGCTCATCCGGTTCGCCGACCTCTTCACCTCCTCGACGATCGCACTCCACCTGGCCTTCGCCATCGGGGTCGTCACGGTCGTCGTCGCCCTCGGCTCGCAGGGCACCAGAGCGGACGTGAAGGGCAAGCTCGCCTGGTCGACCGTCGCCCAGATGGGCTTCATGGTCCTGCAGTGCGCCGCCGGCGCCTTCAGCAGCGCCGTCGTCCACATCGCCGGCCACGGCATGTACAAGGCCAGCCTCTTCCTCGGTGCCGGCGACGCCGTCTCCGCACACCTGCGCTCGACCCGCCGACCGCCGGCGGCCCCCTCCCTGTCCCCCACCGCCGGGCTGGTGGCCAGCGGCGCGATCGCC
Organism: Acidimicrobiales bacterium; assembly: GCA_028285495.1. GTDB lineage: Bacteria > Actinomycetota > Acidimicrobiia > Acidimicrobiales > SZUA-35 > JAHELU01. The sequence continues at coordinate 260,309 of JANQPB010000029.1, read as the reverse complement.
ACCGCGGCCACGATCGTCGGCCTGCTCCTCATCACCCCGGACATGACCGATTCCGCCGTCGTCCTGATCGCCGTCTTCTCGTGGGTGACCGTGGCCAGCGGCGTCCGCGGCTGGTTCGACCGCACGCCGCTCAGACCGACGCCGGCGATCGGCGTGGCGGCGGGTGGTGCGCTCTCGGCCACGCTGATCTACCTCGCCGGGCTCCGGGCCTTCAAGGCTTTCCTCGACCCGTCGTTCGAGCGACTGCCGGGTGACGCCGGTGTCGAACCGCTCGTCCTCGTCGCCGTCCTGGCCGCCGTGGCCGGCGTCGCCCTCGCAGCGGTCGCCGGCCGCCTGCCGTTCGGCGACCGGCTGCCCGCCCTGGTCGAGCGAACGGCTCACCCCGGGCTGGCCCCGACCCGGTCCGGGCCGGCTCGGCCCGGCGCGGCACCGGTCGACCGGCCGTCCACCGTCGGCACGTCGGACAGCGTGCAGCGAGCCCTGCTGCAGGCCGACGTCGCCACCGCGGCGCGAGTCGTCGCCCCGCTCTGGCCACTGACCTCCTTCGTCGCCGTCAACCCGCTCGGTGGCTTCGAGCGCCGCAGCTTCGACGAGGCCAGCGCCATCGCCCGGCACCATCTCCGGGCCCGCTCACACCTCACGCTCGACGGCTACCGCCAGGACCACCGTCGAGGCCTGACGACGACCGAGGATCTCCAGTGGGCGATCGCAGGCCACCTCTACGACAGCGGCCTCGACCAGCCGATCGAGCTGGATGGTCGGACCGTCGACGCTGCGACCGTCGTCGAGTGCGACCTGCTGCACGGCCCGGACGTCACCGACGACCCCGTGCCCGTCACCGCGCTCGAGCGCCGCGAAGGGGTCGACGGTCCGGTCGGCGCCCTCATCGACGTCACCCTGGCCCACTCGGCGGCCCAACACGTGTCGCGCTCGACGACCGGCGCCGGATCCGCTGCGTTCGTGACCCGCTGGAAGCGCGACGCCGTCTCCGTCGGGGCGATCGGCGCCCACCTCGACGCCGGGATCGTCGGATGGCTCGACGACCTCGGCGACGACCCGCTCGGCATCCTCGACGCCGCCATCGAGGCGGTCGGCGTGTCCAACGACGACCGCACCGAGACCCTCGAGCGGCACCTCGCCCGCCTCCCGGGCTGGAGCGGCTACGCCAGATGGCGCACCGACTGGGCCCACTCGACGGAGACCGCTGCGCTCCTCAGCCCCCTCGATCTCCTGGCCGCCAGGACTGCGCTGGAGGCGGCATGGCTCCTGAGCAACCCGGGCGAGGCCGCCGGCGGCCCCGAGCGGCCGGCGAGCGACGATCAACCGCAACGGGTTGCCGCCGTGCTCGCCGCCCTCGGCGCCGCCGACCAGGACCCCGCCGCCCACCCGGAGCTCGGCGAGATCATCGCCGGGCTCCCGCCCGGACAGCGGCCCGCGCTCTGGCTGGCGGCCCAGGAGCGGAACTTCGACCGCCGGCTGTTGTCGACACTCGACCGGCTCGATCCCGGACGCCGCCTCGAGACACCGCCAGCGCAACTCGTGTTCTGCATCGACGTGCGCTCCGAGGGCCTGCGATACCAGCTCGAGGAGATCGGCCCGTACGAGACGCTCGGGTTCGCCGGCTTCTTCGGGATCCCGATGTCGGTTCGCCGGGTGGACTGGTCGGACGCCGAGGCCCGGTGTCCCGTGCTCGTCGCCCCGTCGGTGTCGAGCATCGAGCGGCCACACGACCGGCCGAGCTCGGCCTCGACCGGGCCCGACCGGCTGATCGGCGACGCCAGACGGGCAGACAGCCTGGAACAGGTGGCCGCCCGGGCCAAGCACCGGCCCGGCGCCGGGTTCGTCACCGCCGAGGCAGCCGGCTGGCTCACCGGACCGCTGGCCGCGGCCAGGACGCTGCTCCCCCGCCGGACGGCGGCGACGCCGCAGCGGCCGACGGCCATGGTCGTCGACACCCAGGATCTGGATCGGCGGGTCGACCTGGCCGAGGCGGTGCTGACCACCATGGGGCTCCGGGAGCGGTTCGCACCCCTGGTGGTCCTCTGTGGCCACGCCAGCGCCAACGTCAACAACCCACACGCAACGGCGCTCGACTGCGGCGCCTGCGCAGGTGCGTCCGGCGAGGACAACGCCAGAGCCGTCGCCGCCCTGCTGAACGAGGTGGAGGTTCGACGGGGTCTCGCCGGCCGCGGCATCGAGATCCCCGACGGCACCCACTTCATGCCGGCCCTCCACGAGACGGTCAGCGATCGCGTCGATCTCCTCGATCGCGCCGCGGCCCCGGCAACCCACCGCACCGCGATCGACCGCCTGGTCGACGATCTCGATCGGGCCGGCAGCCGGCAGTCCGGTCGGCGGGCCATCCATCTCCCGGGCCGGGCCGCTGCGGTCCGCGACCGAGGAGCGGACTGGGCCCAGGTCCGACCGGAGTGGGGCCTGGCCAGGAACGCGGCCTTCGTGATCGGACCGCGCTCGATGACCGCCGGCCTCGACCTCGATGGACGGGCCTTCCTCCACTCCTACGACGCCGAGCTCGACCCCGAGGGGCGGGTGCTGGAGACCATCATGACCGCTCCCCTCATCGTGGCCCACTGGATCTCGTCGCAGTACTACTTCTCGACCGTCGACACCGAGGCCTTCGGCGCCGGGGACAAGCTCATCCACAACGTCGTCGGCAACGTCGGCGTGATCTCCGGGGAGCACGGCGACCTCCGCGTCGGGCTGCCGCTGCAGAGCACCCACTGCGGCCCCGACCGTCACCACCAACCGATCCGACTCGTCGCCGTCATCCAGGCCCCGCTCGACCGGATCGAGGGCATCATCCAACGGAACTCGATCCTGGGCACACTGACCGTCGGCAAGTGGCTCCGGATCGTCGGGCGCTCGCACCCACACGAGCGCTGGTCGACCCGGAGCCCCCGGGGAACCTGGTCGGCCGAACCGCGACCTCTCGACGCCATCTACGCTCAGGAGCACCCATGAACCACCCGCAACTGACCACCATGGCCCGGATCGATGTCATCATCGACGGCGAGCACATCCCGACGGTCCGCGACCTGCTCCTCGAGGCCGGCGCCAAGGGTTACACCACCCTCTACGGGCTGAGCGGTTTCGGTCACAGCGGGCCACACGAAGGTCGGCCGCTGTTCAACGACCGCAACACCCTCGCCCTCCTCATCTGCGTGGTGCCGACCCAGCAGGTCGACACGATCGTGACCGGCATCCGTCAGCTCCTGGACGAGCATCACGGCGTGGTCTTCGTCAGCGAGACGCAGGTGAGCCGAGCCGACTACTTCTGAGGTGACGTCAGCGCCCGGTCTCGAACCGGTGGCGGCCGAAGGGGCTGAGGTCCAGTGCGGATCGGCCGGTCGACAGGTCCTCGACGATGGCCTCGCCCAGGGCAGCCGAGTGCTTGAAGCCGTGGCCGCTGCACGGTGACACGATCGTGATGCGATCGGAGTCGGGGGCCCGGTCGATGAGGAAGTGATCGTCCGGCGTGTTGGTGTAGAGGCACACCTCGGCCTTCACGCAGGTCGGGCGCACGCCGACCAGCCTCGGCTCGACCAGGCGGCGATGGAAGTCCGCGATCTCGCCGGCGGCGACCGTCCGATCGACGGTGTCGGGATGGGTGTCGGTCACGAACTGCTCGCCGAGCACCTTCAGTGCCGGCGTCGTGCCCGCCAGGATGGGGAAGACGCCGAGGTACTCGGCATCGTCGCCGCCGATCCACATCACGAAGGGGAACTCGTCCGCCCCGTAGCGGTCGGGGTCGTCGACCTCGAACCAGAAGACCGCCTGGCGGGTGACCCGGAGGCGCTCGGCATCGCCGCCACCGATCAGGTCGGGCAGCCAGGGGCCGGCGCTCAGCACGACGTGCTCGGCCCGGTGTCGTCCCCGCTCGGTGACCACCTCGACCCCGGTGGCGTCCGGTCGGACGGCGGTGACCCGCTCGCCGGTGGTGACGATGGCGCCGAGCTCGGCGGCCCGGGCCAGCTGCACGGCGACCGCCCGCTCGGCCATCACCAGCCCGGCCGATGGCTCGTGGCCGATGCGCTTGCCTGCGAGCCCGCGCAAGACGGCCGGAACCCGTCGGTCGTGCTCGCCGTCGAGCACGGCGAAGTCGATGCCGGCCGATCGGGCGATCCGGTCGGTCTCGACGACGAAGTCGCGCCAGCGCTGACCCGGGACCGGTCGCTCCTCGGTCACGATCAGCCCGCCGCACTGGTGCAGCAATGCCTCGCCGGACTCGTGTTCCAGCTGGCGCCAGATCTCGTGGGAGCGGGCGACGAAGGGCAGGTACTGGGGACCCTCGCCGACGGCCAGCCGGGTGATCCTGGTCTCGGCGTGGGTCGAGCCGAGCGTGTGGGGCGGATGGTGACGGTCGATACCGAGGACGCGAAGGCCCCGTCGACCGGCCTGGTAGAGGGCAGCTGCCCCCATGGCGCCGAGACCGACGACGATCAGGTCGAAGGTGGTGTCGCCGCTGCGGCCGGTGACCGTCACCGCCACACCGTACCGGTCCGGACCACAACGCCGCCCGACTGCGCCCTCGGCCCCGGTCGGCCTAGGTCGGAGCGTCCCGGCGCCCGGGTCCGGCGTCGTCGAGGTGGCGAGCCGCTCGCAGGAGGACGAGTGGGAAGGCGGCCGCAGCCGTCAGCCCGGTCAGGCTCAGGACGTTGTCGAGGGTGCCGAGCACGTCGGTGCTGCTGGCGTGGTAGGCGAGGTGGGGAATGCCCCAGACCAGCGATGCGAGCGCGGCGGTCGTGACCAACGGTCGGGCCAGGGAGACGGCGGCGACGACCAGGAGCACGGCGAGGGCGAGGTTGAGCCCGCCGACGTCACGCACGAGGTGCTCGTTGTACGGCCCGTCGACCGAGACCCACGCACGGCCGAGACCGGGGAAGTCGTCGTAGAACGAGCGCGGGGCGACCGTCGCCCAGAGTCCGATGGTGGCCGCCATCGCCAGGAGATAGCCGAGCGCTACCCGCACGGCGGTCCGGTGGGTCATGGGAGCTCCTTCCGATGTCGATGCCGGACCGCCGCCCGTCGTCGATCGGGGCCTGACCGGCATCCTGTCAGTCAACCACCCGACGACCGGGCGGTCCCGAACGTGACGCCGGACGGTGCCGCCTCCACCCGCTCCCTGGCGACCGCGGCCGCGGCACCAGGGGCCGTCACCACCGAAACGCCCGTGAAGTCGGCGGGACGGTGGACTACTGTCGTGGTCATGGCCGGAAGGTCACCGACCACCATCGAGCGGCTGGTCCCGCTCGCCTTTCTCGGGCTCTGCGCCGTCGCGCTCGTGTGGATCGGTGTACTGCTCGGCTTCGCCGTGCCGGTGATCGTGGTGCTCGTGATCGCCGTCGGGGCCTCGATCTGTCTCTGACCGTCTGGGTGCGACCTGCGCCTCCGGGATGACGGACGTCTCGGGCGGTCGGCGGGACGCAGCGCTCGGACCGCGCTTCACCCGGTTATGGGCCGCGTTCACCGCAACGAACCTGGCCGATGGGTTGAGCCTGACGGCCTTCCCGTTGCTGGCCATCGAGCTGACCGACGACGCCAGGCTGATCGCCCTCGTCACCGTCTTCCGCTTCGTGCCGTTCGTGCTGGTCGGGCTGCCGGCCGGCGTGCTCCTCGACCGCTTCGATCGTCGACGCATCGCCGTGATCGCCCAGCTCGGCCGTGGCGCCGCGGTCGGGGGCCTGGCCGTCGCCACCGCCGCCGACCGGGCCTCGGTCCTCCTCCTGGTGGCCACCGCCTTCGCCGTCGGTGTCGGCGAGGTCCTCACCGACGGGGGGCTGCCGGCGCTGGTTCGCGAGCTCGTCCGGGTCGATCAGCTCGAGGTGGCCAACGGCCGCTTCTCCGCCACCCAGACGGTGAGCAACATCTTCGTCGGGCCGCCGCTCGGCGCCCTGCTGTTCCAGCTCCGGCCCGCCCTCCCGTTCGCGGTCTCGGTCGGACTCTTCGTCGGTGCCACCGTCCTGCTGGCCCGGATCCCCGGGCGGTTCCTGGCCTCCTCGGCCGGCGACGAGCCGGCGTCCGACGGCAACGGGAGCGGCGACGCCGAGGGCTGGCTCCGGCGGCTGGTCACGGAGATCTCGGTCGGGCTCCAGTACGTGTGGCGCCACCCCGTGCTCCGACCGATGGCCTTCACCGTGATGGCGTTCTCGTTCGTCGGGCAGGCGACGAACGCCGTGTTCGTGGTCCTGGTCACCGAGCGATTCGGGATCGGCGGCATCGGCTTCGGCGTCCTGATCAGCCTCCAGGGGGCGGTTGCCGTGGCCATGTCCGTCGTCGTCGCCCGCCTGATCGGTCGGGTCGGGCACAGCGGGAGCATGCGTTTCGCCGTGATCACCTTCACCGCGTCCTCGTTGCTGTTCGGCTTCACGACCGCCGTGGCGCTCGCAGCGCTGGCCTCGCTCGTCAAGGGCCTGGCCGATCCGGCCTGGAACGTCGTCACCAACACCGTCCGCCAGCGCCTCGTGCCGGACGAGGTCTTCGGCCGCATGATGACCGCCTACCTCTTCATCGCCTGGAGCATGAACCCGGTCGGTGCGTTCGCCGGCGGCGTGATCGCCGAGCGCTGGGGGGCCGAGTGGGTCTCGGTCCTCGCCGCCGCCGTGGTCGGCTCACTCCTCGTGCTCGGTCGGGGCCTGTTCCGGGCGATCGACGAAGCCATGGCGGTCGAACCGACCGCGTGACGGCGCCGCCGGGCCGGTGCCGTCCGAGACGCAGACGCTCCCCTGGTCGAATCCCGGTCCGCCCTATACTCCGAGCGCAATCCGCCGCAATCCAGGAGTCACCGCTCGTGAGCGAGCCCGTCTCGACCGACGTCCTGTCCCAGTTCAGCGAGTCCCGGTGGGGGGCGACGCCGTTCCTCGAGAAGGTCACGGCGATCGCCCCGACGATCATCTACGTGTTCAACCAGCAGACCCAATCGAACGAGTACTCGAACCGGAGCCTCGGCGAGTCGATGGGGTACGAGGTGGACGAGATCCAGCGCATGGGCGACGAGTTCATGCCGACCGTCTGCCACCCGGACGACCTGCCGGTGGTGTTCGAGCACTTCCGACGAGTGCGGGCGATGCCCGACGGCGAGGTCCTCCAGGTCACGTACCGCATGAAGCACAAGGACGGCTCCTGGGTCTGGTTGTTGTCCTACGACACGGTCTTCGAGCGAGACCGGGACGGTGACGTGCTCAGCCACATCGGTGTCGCCAGCGACATCACAGCCCAGATGGAGGCCGAGCTGGCCCTCCAGGAGGCCAACGAGAAGCTCCTCGCCGTGAATCAGGAACTGGCCGAGCTCGCCTACGTCGCCAGCCACGACATGCGGGCGCCGATCAGCAACATCGCCGAGCTGACCAGGGCCGTGAAGCAGAACGTCGCGGTGGGCGACACCGAGTCGGGCTCGCTGCTCGATCTCATCCTCCGGTCGTGCGAGCGGGCCGACGAGCGGATCCAGGCCGTCGTCGCCGTCGCCCAGGCCCGGGACGCAGCGCTGGCCGCCGAGCCGGCCGAGGTCTCGCTCGACGCGGCGATCGAGGAGGCCTGCGACGCGATCGGCCCGCTCCTGGAGACCAACGACGTGGCGCTGACCGTCGACATCGCCGCCGCCGACACCGTGACGTTCGCTCCATTGCAACTCCAGAGCATCCTCGTCAACCTGCTGACGAACGCCGTCAAGTACCGCCGCCGGGACCGGACCCCGGCGGTCGAGCTCCGGACCGTGCGAGCCGATCGCTCGGTCGTGCTGACGGTCACCGACAACGGGGTCGGCATCGACCTCGGTCGTGACCGGGACCGGATCTTCGGGCTGTTCAAGCAGGGATCGAACCACGCGGTCGATGGCACCGGCGTCGGCCTCTACCTGGTCAGGCAGATGATGGCCCGGGCCGGCGGGGACATCGGGGTCGAGAGCACCCCGGGCGACGGGGCGACGTTCACGTTGACCTTCCCGGCGGTCGGCTCGTGAGCGAAGTCGTGTCGGTCCTCGTGGTCGACGACGACGAGGTGGCCGTGTTCCTGACCGAACGGACCCTCCGCTCGTCCGGCGGCATCGGCGATGTCCGGGTGGCACGCGACGGCGTCGAGGCGCTGAGCATCCTCGGCTCGGGTTGTCGACCATCGGCCGTGCTGCTCGACATCAACATGCCCCGCATGGACGGCTTCGAGTTCCTCGAGGCCTACGCCCACCTGCCGGCCGGCGTCCGGGCCGGGGTGGTCGTCGCCATGCTGACGACCTCGATCCTCGACAACGACCGCCGTCGCGCCGACGCCACCGGCCTGATCAGCACCTACCTGACCAAGCCGGTGACGAACGACGACGTCGACCGGCTGGTCGGGCTGGTCGGTCGGTCGGGCCCCTCGACCGACTGAGGCGAGCGGTGCCCGCACCGCACCCGGACCTCGCCGCTCGTGAACCGGCACCGCGGCGGGACCGGACGGCCGCGTCGGGTCTCGACCCGGAGCCCCCATCGTTGGTCGAGCGCCGGACCCGATGCTGGGCTACGTTCCGCTCTGCGGAACCGTTCCGCCTAGAGAAACAGCAAAGACGGGGGTGTTCATCCCATGACCCAGACCTTTCCCCACGCGTCCATCCGCACGTCGCCCTATCACTCGGCGACCGTCGACGAGGGCGCAACGACCTTCCACGCCTACAACCGGATGCTCCTCCCGTTGGGTTATGGCGACCCCGAGGCGGAATACCGCCGCCTCACCGAGGGGGTGTCGATGTGGGACGTCAGCGCCCAGCGCCAGGTGCAGCTCCGTGGCCCCGACGCCGCCCGGCTGGCCCAGATCCTGTGCGCTCGCGATCTCGGCTCGTGCGTCGAGGGCCAGGGCAAGTACGTGGCGCTGTGCGACCACGTCGGCAACCTCATCAACGATCCGATCGTGCTCAAGGTCGACGACGACTGCTTCTGGTTCTCGATCGCCGATTCCGACGTCAAGCTCTGGGCGACCTGCGTCGCCGCCGAGCGCGGGCTCGATGTCGAGATCACCGAGCCAGACGTTTCCCCGCTGGCCGTGCAGGGACCGCTGGCCGAGAGCGTGGTGGCGTCGATCTTCGGTGAGTGGGTCCGAGATCTCCGGTTCTTCTGGTTCGCCGACGCCGAGATCGACGATATCCCGGTCAAGGTCGCCCGATCCGGCTGGTCGAAGCAGGGCGGCTACGAGCTCTACCTGATGGACGGCAGCCGCGGCCTCGACCTGTGGTCGATCGTCAAGGAGGCCGGGGCGCCGTGGAACATCGGTCCCGGCTATCCGAACCCGAGCGAGCGGATCGAGAGCGGGCTCCTCTCCTGGGGCGGCGACGTCGACGCCACCACCAACCCCTTCGAGGTCCGGCTCGGGCGCTTCGTCGACCTCGACGTGCCGGACGACGTGATCGGGATCGAGGCCCTCCGACGCATTGCCGCCGACGGCCCGACCCGCCACCAGCTCGGGGTGGTCATGGCCGGCGACGATCCCCGACCGGGCCACGATCGCTGGTACGACGTGGTGGCCGCCGGACGCAAGGTCGGCAGCTTGACCAATGGCACCTGGAGCTACAAGCTCGACCGCAACATCGGATTCGGACTCGTGTCGGTCGACTGCCGGATCGGCGACGAGGTCCAGATCGCCAAGGGGGACACGTTGATCGACGCCAGGCTCACGCCGCTGCCCTTCGGCAAGGACGATCGGTGACCGGCGGGCGAGAGCCCAAGCTCACCGTCCCCGACCTGGCCGAGAAGAAGGCAGCCGGCGAGCGGCTCTCGATGGTGGCGGTCGCCGACTTCATGACCGCCACCGGGGCCAACCGGGCGGGAATCGACATCGTCGGCGTCGGCGACAGCGCGGGTACGACCGTCGACGGGAACATCGACGAGGTGGCGACGGCCGCCCTCACCGACTCCGTTGCCGAGGTCGCCGCCGGCGCCTTCCCGGACGGCGAGCACAGCGACGGCATGAGCCCGGACGAGGCGGAGCTGGCGGCGGTGACCGAGGTCGACGGTCGAGCGGTGCCGCCACGACCGGGTCCACATCGGCGCCGGGCCGCTCACGACCGTCGTGGCCGGCTACGCCGCCGTCCTTCTCTCGTCACCGCCACCGGCGTTGCGGCACCTCGCCCCCTGCTCGCTGCGGCGGCCGGTGTGGACCGCCGATCGGCGGCGAGCCCAGGAGGCTCGGCCGACGGTGAGCCGGTTCAGATCTCGGCGTAGATCTCGACCACGTTCTGCTCGGGGTCGGCGACGAAGAGCACCCGGTGCCCGAAGTCGGGCAGGTCTCGCACCGGTTCGAGCAGCTCGACGCCGCGGTCGACCAGCTGCTCGGCGGCGGCGTCGACGTCGCTCGGTGCCACCCGGAAGGCGAGCTGGATCGAGGCGCCCGGCTCGGGTCGCGGCGGACCGTCGTATGGTCGAGTCCGCAACCGCAGGGCCAGCGTCGTCGAACCGACCCGGAGCTCGAGGTAGCGTCCGGGGACCTCGCGCCGCACGGCGAGCCCGAGCACGTCGACGTAGAAGGCTCGCATCGGGTCGAGATCGCGACAGAGCAGCATCGTGTCGTCGAGGGTGCGGAGCGCGCCGAGCCCGGCGGGAGTGGCCATGGCCGCCATCTTGTCAGACCAGACCGCGGCGCTGCGCCTCGCCCCCGGTCGCCCGTTCGTCCTTGACAGGCGCCTCGGCCGAACCGAGCATTCGTTCCGTGGTACCGCTCGTCGACCGTCGTCCCGCCGACACCGGCGGGACCGCCGTGCCGGCGGTCGCACGCCGCTGAGGGCGGAGGCGATGGATCGGCGGTCGACCGGGACGGATCGCGGGGCGCCGCCGGTGGCGCTGCTCGACGATGCGGGCCGGACCGAGACGAACGGGTCCGTCGAGCCGGGCCGATCGATCCCCGGCTGGTTGGCGGCGGTGGTCGGGTTCGGGCTGGCGATGGCGCTGGTCGCGCTGACTCGGGGCGGCACCGAGCCGGTGGCTGCGCCAGCGCCGGGCGCCGTCACCGCTCCGGCCGACGACGACACCGACGAGGCGGGGTCCGGCGCAGCCGACGGCGCCGGAGCCGACCCGGAAGCCGACCCGACGTTCCGGAGCCGTATCACCGACGGAGCCGGCGCCTGGTCACGGCTCGACCCGCCGACCGGGACCCATCGGGTTGCGGCGGTCGAGAGCGGCCTGGTAGCGGTCACCGGACCGGGAGGGGTCGGCCCCTCGCTCTGGCGATCGGAGGACGGCGCGAGCTGGTCCCCGGTCTCGACCGCACCGGATGGGACGGATCGACTCGACCTCGTCGATGGCGTTGCCACCGCCCGCGGCGCGCCCGACGCGCTTGCGGTGTCGACGGACCCGACCGGGAACGGGTGGCAGGTGCTGCCGACCTCGTCGGTTGCTCCCGGGCTGCCCCGCGAGATCGACGCCGCTGCCCGCCTGGCCGACGGCACGACGATGGTGGCGGTCGCCAACAGCAACCGGTTCGACGCGGCCCGCTGGGCCACGCTCGGGCTCGACCTCGACGGCGCGCCGATCACCTGCGTCGCCCGGGTCCTGGCCGAGACCTACGCGCTCCACGACACGCCCGCCTGCAGCGGCCGACCGACCGCCATCGCCGTCGCCCCCGGGCCGGCGGCGACCGAGGCCTGGCTCCGGACCGACGAGCGGGTAACGACCACGGTCTGGACGCTCGCCGATGGCGCCGAGCCGGTCGAGTGGCCACTGCCCGAGGCGATCGCCGATCGGGCGATCGTCGAGCTCGTCCCCCGCTCACCGACGACCGTCGACGTCCTCACGGTGGACGGGGGCTGGGTGACGGTCCGGATCGAGCCGCCGGCGGCGATCGCCATCGCCGACCCGGTCGGCGTCGGGGGCAACGCCACCGCCGTCCCGCTCGGCACCGTGTCCGGGACCGAGATCGGCCTCGGCGACGCGGCACCGGACGCCGGGACGCCCTACGTTCGGCCGCCGGGTGAGGACTGGCTTCCGGTCATGGTGCCGTCGGCGATCGAGGTCGGGGCGACGGCCGCCGTGGCCAGGAGTCAGCCGACCGACCTCGGCACGACGCCGATCACCGTCGACGTCGGTCCGCTGACCGTGACCGTGATTCCTGCGATGGGCCGGCCACTCGTCGCCAGGGGCGGGGTGGTGATCGACGCCGACCTCCGGCGGGTCGGCGACGGCGGTTGGGAGCTCGGGGTCGACGGCGACGTCGTCGGCACCCTGAACGACGACGTCTGGCTGGCCGCCGCCCGGGACGCCGGCTACGACCCGGCTCGGGGGCGGCTCGGCCTGAGCGGCCAGCTCCTGTACGTGACCCGCGACGGCATCACCTGGCTCCGCAGCGCCGTCGAGCGGCTCGCCGGCGAGCCGATCCACGTCTACGGGGCCACGGTCTCCCCGACCGATGTCGTGATCGAGGCCAACACCGCCGCCGTCGACCTGACCGGCGTGCTCCGGCCGGAGCGCCGCTGGTACCGGCTCGACCTCGCGCCCGACCGACGACCGGGCAACTCGGCCTTCCAGAGCCGACCGGAGACGGCGCCGCCGGTCAGTCGCTGAGACGGACCAGGTGGTGGATCTCGTTGGCCGCCACCGAGGTGGCGCTGACGTTCTTGCCCGCCTCGGCGAGCGCCGCCGACTGCTCCTCGATGGCGGCCGCGATCGAGGACTGGGCGCCGTTCACGCTCGTGATGCTCTCCACGATCGCCTCGATGGCCCGGACTGCGCCGGCCACCTGCTCGCGGATGTTGGTGATCTGCTCCTCGATGTCGGTCGTTGAGGTGGCGGTCTGGCGGGCCAGGTCCTTGACCTCCTGGGCCACGACGGCGAAGCCCTTCCCGCTCTCGCCGGCCCTGGCCGCCTCGATGGTGGCGTTGAGGGCGAGGAGGTTGGTCTGGTCGGCCACCTGGGCGATGGCGCCGGTCACCTTGTCGATGCGGTCGCTGCTCTCGGCCAGCTGCTCGACGGCCTCGGACGCCGCCGTCGCCAGGTTCACCGTGTGGTCCGACATGGCCACGACCTCGGAGGTCCTGGCCGAGATCTCGTTGGCCGACACCGACAGCTCCTCGACCGCGGCCGCCACCTGGGTGGCGTTGCCGCTGACCTCGGCCACCGAGTGGGCGATGCCCTGCATCTTCCGGGAGACGGCCGAGAAGCTCTCACCGATCAGGCCATCGACACTGCACCCGAGCAGGGACGTGTCGATGATCTCGCTCGACAGCGCCTGGGCCTGGGCGGTGAGCGTCTTGATGTCGTCCTTGATCTGGACGATGCCCTCCGTCCGGTCCTGGTTGGACGGCACCTCGATCGACCCGACGCTCAGGCCGAGCGACTCCAGGGTGGCCATGAAGAACGCATCGCCGATGGCCTGCAGGTCGAGGTTGAACACCTTGTCGACCGACCGCATGACCTCGTCGGCCTGCAGCATGGCCGAGTCCGACGGACCGGCTGCCCGCCCGGACGGCTCGGGGCCCGCATCGGCCGAGGTCCGACCCCGGCCCGACCAACGCCGCCTGCCCGCCTCGCCGCCGTCGGCCACCACCGGCTCACCCGACCCGGCGGCGCCGGCCCGCTCCTCGGCGTCGAAGTGGTCGACCAGGGCGGCCCGAACGATGCGCCGCCACAGGCTGTAGCTGCCCACGTACCACTTGAAGGGCAGGTCGATCCGATCGTGGACCTCGCCGACGTGGAGCCGCTGCTCGAAGTAGCCGACGTCCCAGCCGGTGATCGCGCCGTCGAACACGCCGGCGATGTAGCCGGCCTGCGCCGTCTCGAGGCCGGCCCGCAGCTCGGCGAGGGCAACGCCCTTCGACTCGGCGTAGGCGGCGAAGAAGGTCCGGGTCGGGGCGAAGTCGAACTGGAAGTCGTAGAACTGCTTCGCCAGACGGCCCGACGCCTCGGCGGCCCAGCCGGCCAGCGGACGGAGCGTCTCCTGATCGGACTCGTCGAGACCGATGAAGGTGCGACGGAGCTCCAGGTTTGCCGGATCGACCCCGAGTCGATCGCCGATCGGCTGCGCGCTGGCCATGTCAGATGCCCCCTGGGGTCGCTATCGCCGGAACGCCGTCGCCCAGCTCGATGTGTTTCACGTCGGACGATCTCACGGCGACCTGAACGAGTTCGATGCCGGCGCCCCATCGTGGGGCCGGCCGGCGGGCCCCGTCGGGCTAGCCGAGACGGCCGACGTGGCGCAGCGGGGTCTCGTCGCCGGGCAGCTCGGCGCAGCGCTCGGCCACCTCGTAGTGGGCGATCTTGCCGTCGAGGACGGCCAGGGCGGCCGTCAGCTCCTCGATGGCGCCGGCGACGGTGGCCCGGTGGTCCTCGAGGAGGCGGCGACGCTCGGCCACCGTCCCGTCGCCGGCCCGCACCATCGCGGTGTACTGGGCGATCGCCCGCATCGGCATGCCGGTGGCCCGCAGGCGACGGACGAAGACGATCCACCCGAGGTCCTCGGCGCAGTAGGCCCGCTGGCCGCCGGCCGTGCGGCCGATGTCTGGCAGGACGCCCGCACGCTCGTAGTAGCGAAGGGTGTCGATCGAGACGCCGGTCGTGGCGCTGGCCTCGGCGATCGTGCAGGTGGTGTTCTGGCCGGTTCCGGCGAGATCGGTCACACGACCGAGGGTATCCCTTGACCTGGAGCGCACTCCAGGGTGTTGGCTGCTCCCATGACCGACCAGACGACCGGCACGATCCCCGAGACGCCGGACCGGCTGCCAACCCGGCCGCTTGGCCCCAGCGGACTGTCCGCCTCCATCCTGACCCTCGGTGCCATGACCTTCGGCGCCGAGACCGACGAGCAGGAGGCCTTCCGGCAGCTCGACCGGTTCCGCTCGACCGGCGGCTCGATGATCGACACCGCCGACGGCTACGCCGGGGGCGAGTCCGAGCGGATCGTCGGCCGCTGGCTGGCCGACCGGCGACCGGACGACGTGCTGGTCGCCACCAAGGGTCGGTTCGCTCCCCCATCCGGATCGAGTGGCGCCTCCCGCCGGGGCCTGGTCCGAGCGGTCGACGCCAGCCTCCGGCGGTTGGGGATCGACGCCATCGACCTCTACCTGGTCCACGGATGGGACGTCGACGCGCCGGTGGCCGAAACGCTGGGGACGCTCACCGACCTGGTGGCGGCCGGCAAGATCCACCACGTCGGTTGGTCGAACGTCACGGGCTGGCAACTGAGCGAGATCGTGACGACGGCCCGGCTGGAGCGACTGGTCCCGCCGTGTGTGATCCAGCCCCAGTACAACCTGCTCGACCGTGGCATCGAGCCCGAGGTGCTGCCGGCGTGCCTCGCCAACGGTCTGGGGGTCACGCCGTGGTCGCCGCTCGGCGGCGGCTGGCTCACGGGCAAGTACTCGGCGGACCGGCGACCGAGCGGGACAACCCGGCTCGGCGAGGACCCGGGTCGCGGCGTCGAGGCCTACGACGGCCGCAACACCGACCGGACCTGGCGGGTGATCGACGCCTTGACCGCCGTGGCCGCCGATCATGGCCGCCCGCCGGGGCACATCGCCATCGCCTGGCTGCTGAACCGGCCGGGGGTCGCCTCCGTGCTGCTCGGCGCCCGCACCGTCGAGCAACTCGAGCAGAACCTGGGGGCGGCGTCGGTCGAGCTCGACGATGACCAGATGGCCCGCCTCACCGCGGCGTCGGCGCCGGGCCTGCCACCCTACCCCTACGGGATGATCGAGGACTTCTGCGGCGTCGAGGTGTGGCGCCGGCTCGGGACCGCAGCGTCGTCTGACCAGACCGCCGGCTGACGCGCTCCTCGACCCGCGTTGGACGGGCGGGCGTCAACGATAGGCGCAGAGGTCGAACGGGTTGCCGTCCGGGTCGGCGAGATTGGCGATCGAGCCGTACGGCTCGGTCCGCAGCGGCTCGACCAGTCGAGCGCCGAGCCCCAGCAGGCGATCGACCTCGGCGGCGACGTCGCCCGGAGCGCACACGAGGTCGAGGTGGATGCCCCCGGGCCGGTGCTCGCCTCGTTGGAGGCCGATCCGTCGCCGCCCGTCGACGTCGGCCAGCACGATCCACCGGTCGCCGTCCTCCCGTTCGACCTCGACGAGACCGAGCGCCCGACCCCAGAAGGTGGCAAGGCGCTCGGTGTCGGGCGAGTCGATGGTGACGAGGTCGAACGAGGGGACCAACGGGTCACCCGGTTCGGAGCCGGTGACGCCGGAACGGCGGCACTACGAGCAGCAGACGCCGGTGATCTCACCGCCGTCGCTCGTCTGTGCGCCGACGACGACGTTCTCGAACTGCTCGGCGTCGCCCTTCTTCACGTACCACTCCCAGCGGAGCCCGTCCGGCCCGTCGACCCACGTCTCGGTCTTCTCGGCGTAGCAGCACAGCGTCTCGTCGACGCCGGTCGTCTCCAGTCCTGAGTCGCTCAGCCGGGACTCGGCGGCCACCACCTCGCCGGCGGTCTCGGTCTCGACGCCGAGGTGGTTGATGGAGCCGCCGGGGCCCGAGCCGGCGAAGAGCACGAGCTTGAGCGGCGGGTCGGCGATGGCGAAGTTGGCGTAGCCGTCACGCACCTTGTCCGGCCCGGCGCCGAACATCCGGCTGTAGAAGTCGATGGCCTCGTCGAGATCGTCGACGTTGAGGGCCAGTTGCAGTCGCATGGGGAAGCCTCCTCGGTGACTGGTCGAGTCATTTTGATCGATGTCGATACGTTAGGCCAACGATTCGATACCCGTCAATATGTTCGTGCTAGAATCTCGTCATGGTCTCGATCCGGTCCGACACCCAATCAGCAGACGCCGACCAGACCGCCGGCGACGACCTCTGCTGCCCACCGCTGACCACCGAGCCGATCGGGCTCGACGAGGCGGCGGAGATGGCGGCCGTGCTCAAGGCCCTGGCCGACCCGATCCGGCTACGGCTGGTCTCGATCATCGCCGCCTCGGAATCGGGCGAGGCCTGTGCGTGTGACCTGCCGGCACTGATCGACCGGACCCAGCCGACGACCAGCCACCATCTCTCGCAGCTCGTGAAGGCAGGCTTCCTCGACCGCGAGCAGCGGGGCAAGTGGGCCTGGTTCCGGGTGCGACGGGAACGGCTCGACGCCGTCTGCGCCGTGCTGGCCGGCACCGCCGGCTGAGCCGGACGACTCGGGTGCGGACCGGCCGATCGCCGGGGCAAGCTGGGGCGATGGAGATCTCCCCGGCAAAGGCCGCCGCCCGTCAGCGCCTGCGGGGCGTCTGGGCGGCCACCCTCACCCCGTTCGACGACGAGCTGGCGCTCGACGAGGACGGCTGGCGCCGGAACCTGCGCCACTGGTACGGCGAGCTCGGCATCCGGGGCCTCTTCGTCAACGGCAAGCAGGGCGAGTTCGCCTCGATGACGATCGACGAGCGGAAGCGGGCGGCCGAGATCGCCGTCGAGGAGGCGGCGCCACACGACGGTGGCGTCCTGATCTCGGTCTCCGACCAGAGCATCGACGTCGTCGTCGAGCTGGCCCGTCACGCCGAGCAGATCGGTGCCCACCTCGTCGTGGCCCACTCCCCGCTGCTCTACTTCGGCGCCAACACCGACGACACGATCATCGAGTACCACCGCCACATCGCCGAGCAGGTCGACATCGGGCTCGTGCTGTGGAACCAGCCGCCCGATTGCGGCTACCTGCTCGAGCCCGAGCTGTGCGCCCGCATGGCCCGCGAGATCCCCAACGTGGTCGCCATCAAGTACAGCGTTCCCCGCGAAACCTACGCCGAGCTGACCCGCCTGGCCGGCGACGACCTGATCGTGTCCAGCTCGGACGAGCGGGCCTGGCTCGACAACATCGTCGAGCTCGGCTGGCAGGTCTACCTCTGCTCGACCCCGCCGCTGCTGCTGCAGACCGCCGATGACCGACGGATCGACCGCTACACCGAGCTGGCGGTGGCGGGCGAGGTCGACGAAGCCAGGGCGGTGAGCGCCAGCCTCGATCGGGCCCGCGACGCGCTGGCCTCGAGCCGGCCGCCCGGCAAGGCGGCGGCCCACCAGAAGTACTGGCAGGAGCTGCTCGGCCAGGTCGGCGGCCGGGTCCGCCGGCCCTATCTCGAACTGACCGACGAGGAGAAGGCGGCCACTCGTGCGGCCTTCGCCGAGGCGGGGCTCGGCGGGCCGAGCGCGGCCTGAGGCGCCGGCCGGCCGCCGACGGAACCGGCGGTGGGAGCGGTCGCCGGAGGCGGCTGGTTCCGCCCCGCGACCCACCGATAGGGTTGGCCGATGACGCAACCCGTCGTCGAGATCCCAGCGGCCGAGCGGGCGCTCCTCGAGCGAACCGCCCGCTCGATGGCCACGGCCGGCCCCACCCTGTCTGGCGGCACCAGGCGATCGCTGGCCGAGGCGTCGCGGGCGGCCGCAGCCGATCGAGCGGCGTCGACCGACCCGGCCCCGCCATCGGCCAACGACCCGCTGGCCGAGATCACCCACCGGATCACGGTGGCCCCGGCCGACATCCGCCGGTCCTGGGTCCGGGAGCAGGAGCAGCGAGGGGTCTCGTCGGCCAACTACGTCGAGATCCTCGGCCTGGTAGCCCGCCTCACGGCGATCGACACGTTCACCTTCGGGCTCGGCGTCGAACCGGTCGAGCTACCACCGGCAGGCGGCGACGACCCGACCGGTCGCATCGCCGACGACGCCGCGCTCGACGGCGGCTGGGTCCCGACGGTCGGACCGGCCTCACCACCGTCGGCGCTGTCGCTCGTCCCCGACGAGCACGAGGCCATGCTCGATCTGCACGGCGTGTTCTACCTGTCGATCCCCGAGATGGGCGACCTCGACGCCGACCGGGGCCTCCACCGCACCGAGATGGAGCTGGTCGCTGCCCGCACCTCGTTGCTGAACGAGTGCTTCTTCTGACTGCTGGCCCATGCCGGCATGCTCCGTGCGAGCAGCGAGCGGACGGCCAGAGCGGCCGATCTCGAGGCCATCGTCGATCCGTTGCGCGACTCCCTCCTCCCGAACGGGGCGGCCCTGCTGGCGTTCGCCGACGCCGCCGTGCTGCGCGACGGCGAGGAGATCGGGCCGGCCCGTCAGGCCCTGCTCGACCGGGCCGGCCCCGATGCGGTGGTGCGGGCGGCGGCCGTGGCCGGCAACTTCGAGATGATGAACCGGCTCCTCGACGCCGTCGGCGTCGCAGTCGGCGGCCGGCAGGTGGCGCTGGCCGACGAGCTCGGCCTCCGGGTGCCCGACCACCTGCGGGCCCGCTGACCGGCCCGCTCGACGATCGCCGGGGCGTCAGCCGGTCGCCGGCGCCACCGCCGGCCCCGTGGTCGCCCCCGTTGCCGGCGTCGGCGGCGGCTGCAGCGCCCGGAGGGCCAGCGCCCCGAGCCACGGGCCCGGAGCCAGCATGGCCAGCGCCGCCCACCAACCGAGCGAGTCCCGGACCATCGGGACGAGCCAGATCGTGGTCACCGTCAGCAGGAAGCCGACGGCCAGCTGCAGCGTCAGCGCCGTTCCGACGTACGCCTGCGATGCCCGCTCGCTGACGATGGCCGAGAACTGGGCGGAGTCGGCCACGACGGTGGCGCCCCAGACCATGACGATGCCGACGACCAACCACAGCGGCAGCGCCGACCACCCGACGACCGCCGCCGCCGTCCCGGACGACACCATCGCCAGCATCGCCGAGCGGCGCTTGCCGACGCGGTCCCCCCACAGCCCGGCGGCGATCGAGCCGATCCCGCCGATGGCGATGGCGGCGAAGGCGAGGAACGACGGATTGAGGCCCGAGTCGGTCCGATCGACCAGGTCGACGAGGAAGACGCCGATCCACGCCCACATGGCGTAGAGCTCCCACATGTGCCCGACGTAGCCGGCGGTGGCCAGCACGACCGGCCGCTCCCTGACGACCCTGGCCGCCTCCGACAGCCGGAAGCCGGTCCGAGGGAACGGGTACGGACCCTCGACCCCGGCAACGGCGACGATGGCGGCGCCGGCGACGGTGGCGAGCGACGTGGCCACCATCACGGTGCGCCAGCCGACCCCGCCGAACCCGTTGACCAGGTGCGGCGCGGCCGAGCCGATCGTCAGCGCCGCGATCATCAGGCCCATCGCCGCGCCCCGGCCCTCCCGGAACCACGTGGCGACGAGCTTCAGCGCCGGCGGGTACACGCCGGCCAGGAACGCCCCGGTCAGGAAGCGGAGGACGACGGCAGCGGCGTAGCCATCGGCCACGATCACCAGCGCATTGGCCGCCGCCGCCCCGAGTGCTGCGATGGCCACGAGGTGCCGAAGGCGCATCCGGTCGGCCAGACCCCCGACCGCGGAGACGAGCGCCCCGGCGACGAAGCCGACCTGCAACACGATGATCAGGACGGACGCCTCGTTGGTCGACAGCTCCCAGCGGTCGCGGAGCTGGGCCAGCACGGCGGCGGTCGAGAACCACGTGGTCATCGACAGCATCAGCCCGAACGCCATCAGCCCGAGCACCCGGGTCCGCTCGGCCGCCACCGGCCGCTCCGTCACCCCGACCGGCGGGGGGCTCGAGCTCACGTCCACGAGGCGGCAACCACTGTCACGGCTGGCATCTTCCCTCCCCGCCGACCGGTGCCGCCAGCCACAGGGGCTTCCGACCCTGGTCGGCGAACCGGCCGAGGAGCACGATGGAGGTGGACCGGCAGGTCGACGGGTGCGCGAGAACGAGGAGGTCAGCGATGGTCGACCGTCTCCCACCCCCTTCCACCCCGGACACCCGGCCGCCGCCGGACGGGCGGCCACGGGTCGGCGGCGGGGCTCGGGCCAACGGTCGCCCCGGCCCGTCTCGGCCGGGCGCCACGCTGCACCGGACCGTGTCGCTCCCGATGCTCGTGCTGTACGGGCTGGGGACGACGGTCGGCGCCGGCATCTACGCCCTCACCGGCGAGGTTGCGGGCGAGGCGGGGCTCCGGGCGCCGCTCGCGTTCCTCGTGTCGGCGATGGCCGCCGGCGTCACCGCGGTCGGGTTCGCCGAGTTGGCCGGTCGGTTGCCGAAGGCCGCCGGGGAGGCCGTCTTCGCCGACCGGGCCTTCGGCCGCCGCTGGTTCAGCCGGTCCGTCGGCCTGGCCGTGCTGCTGGCAGGGATCGTGGCCGCATCGGCGATCACCCGCGCCTTCGGCGGCTACATGGCCGAGCTGATCGACGGCCCCGAGTGGCTCCTGGCCATCGCCCTGGTCGTCGGGCTCGGCGGTCTGGCGGTCAGCGGGGTCCGCCAGTCGGTTGTCGCCGCCGGACTGTTCACCGTGGTCGAGCTGTGCGGGCTGGCCCTCATCGTCTGGACCGGCCGGGAGCATCTGCCCGACGTCGTGACCAGGGCAGACGAGCTGCTCGGCCCGCCGACGACGGCGGCCGGATGGAGCGGCGTGCTCGGCGGGGCGTTCCTGGCCTTCTTCGCGTTCCTCGGCTTCGAGGACATGGACTCGGTGGCCGAAGAGACCCGCAACGCACCGGTCGTCCTCCCTCGGGCCATCCTCCTGACGCTCGGGCTGACCACGGTCGTCTACATGCTCGTCGCCGCCGTCGCCGTGCTCGCCGTCGCCCCGGCCGCGTTGGCCGCCAGCGATGCCCCGCTCGCGCTGATCTACGAGCGGGCCGGCGGCGACGCCGACGTCATGGCCTCGATCGCCGCACTGGCCATGGTCAACGGCGCGCTGGTCCAGCTGGTGATGGTGCCCCGCGTCGTGTACGGCCTGTCCAACCTGGGGCTGGTGCCGACCTGGGCCGGTGCGGTCTCGCCCCGGACCCGCACGCCGGTGCGGGCGACGCTGGCCGGCGCCGCCCTGGTCGGCGTGCTGGCCGTGAGCGTCGAGCTGGAGTGGCTGGCCAGATTGACGTCGGCGACGACGATGATCGTCTTCGCCACCGTCAACGCCGCCCTGATCGTGATCAAGCGACGCGACGGCCCGACGCCGACCTTCCAGGTACCGGCCTGGGCCCCGGTCGTCGGGCTGTGCACCGCACTGGCGATGTTCGTGGCCGAGGCCATCCGGCTGGCGTCCGGCTGAGCGGCACGGCTGCCCGGTCTCCTACACTCCCCTGCCCACACCAGCGAACCGAGGAGTCGAAATGGCGATCGTCGAGGGAAAGGCCCCGCCGATGTTCACCCTGCCGGACCAGGACGGGAACAAGGTGGCGCTGCGCGAGCTGAAAGGCCGTGACGTGATCCTCTACTTCTACCCGCGCGACAACACGCCGGGCTGCACCAAGGAGGCGCAGGGCTTCCGCGACCTCTGGACCGAGATCCAGGACCACGGTGCCGTCGTCCTCGGCGTGTCCCCCGACTCGGTCGAGTCACACCGGCGCTTCGCCGGCGACCACGACCTCCCGTTCCCGCTGCTGTCCGACCCCGACAAGAAGGTGATGACCAAGTACGAGGCCTGGGGCGAGAAGAAGATGTACGGCAAGACCACGATGGGCGTGATCCGCTCGACCGTGTGGATCGGGGCGGACGGCAAGGTCCGCAAGCACTGGCGGCGGGTGTCGAAGGCGGCTGATCATCCGGCGAAGGTCCTGGAGGCCCTCCTGGCCGGCTGAGGCCGGGGCACGGGCCAGACACCCCTTGACCGGCCGGACGGACCGGCTACGCTGCGCGCGTCCAACGAGACGAGGAGGGGACCTCTCATGCCGACCTTCACCAGCCATGCCGTCGGGACGCCCTGCTGGGTCGATCTGATGAGTCCGGACGTCGACGCGGCCAAGGCGTACTACGGCGCCGTGTTCGGCTGGACCGCCGAGGATCAGTCCGACGGCGACGGCAACTACACGTACACCATGTTCCACCAGGACGGGAAGGCCGTCGCCGGCATGGGGGCCCAGCCACCGGCGATGGCGGGCATGCCGCCGGTGTGGAACAGCTACGTCGCCGTCGACGACCCGGCGGCGGTCGTGGCCAAGGCCGAGGCTGCCGGCGGCCAGGTGATGATGCCGCCGATGCAGGTCATGGAGGCCGGCGAGATGGCCATCATCGCCGACCCGACCGGCGCGGCCATCTCGTTGTGGAAGGCCGGCGAGCACTTCGGGGCCGAGGTCACCAACGAGCCGGACACGTGGTCGTGGAACGAGCTGATGACCCGTGACATCGACGCCGCCCTCGCCTTCTACGCCGAGGTGTTCGGCTGGACGTACGACCAGATGGACATGGGGCCGGCCGGCACCTACAACGTCATCGCCGGCGGCGAGAACAACGGCCTCGGCGGACTCATGCCGATGCCGCCGGGGATGCCGGACATGGTTCCCAATCACTGGGCCGTGTACTTCACCGTGTCCGATCTGGAGGCCACGCTGGCCAAGGCCACCGGCAACGGCGGGATGGTCACCAACGGCCCGATGGAGATCCCCGGCATCGGCCACTCGGCCGCCGTCCACGACCCGAGCGGCGGCAGCTTCATGCTGATGCAGCCGGCCGCCCAGGCCTGAGCGGCGCATGCCCGGCTCGCCACTCCCCGATGAGCTGCTGGAGGCCGGTGCCGCCTGCGGGCGCCTGCTGCGAGAGCGGGGCCACAGCGTTGCGGTCGGCGAGGGCTCCTGCGGGGGCCTGATCTCGGCTGCGCTGCTCGCCGTCCCCGGCGCCTCCGACTACTACCTCGGCGGTGCGGTGATCTACACCGGCAAGGCCCTCGACGGGCTGGTGTCGGGTCGCGTCGAGCGACCGGACGGGCTCCGAGGGGCGAGCGAGTCCTGGGCCGCGCATCTGGCCGAGGCGTCCAGGATCCACGTCGGCGCCACCTGGGCGATCGGCGAGGGCGGGGCGGCCGGACCGAGCGGCAACCGCTACGGCGACCCGGCCGGCCACGCCTGGGTGGCGGTGGCCGGCCCGGAACCGGCGACGCGCCACGTGCTCACCGGCGACGACGACCGCCAGGCCAACATGGTCGCCTTCGCGGTCGCCGCCCTCGAGCTGTTGGCGGGCTGCGTGGCGGCCACGAGCACGACCGGCTCCGCCGGCACCGACGCCCGCTGATCCAGCGACTCCAACGAGCCGCTTGTGGCCGCTCACAGCCCCAGGCGGGCGTTCGGGACCGTCGCCTCGACCTCGTCACCGGACTGGTACTCTCGTCGGCGATGACGAACGGGTCCCTTGACGAGTACGACCTCTGGCTCCTGGAGGCGGCGGCGGCGGGTCAGTTCAGTGTGGAGGAGCTGTCGGCCAAGGGCCAGGTCCCCAAGTCCACGGCCTACCGGCGCGTGCCGGTTCTGGCCAAGCGTGGGCTGCTGCGATCGCGAAAGCGAGACAACGGCATCGGGCGACCGGCTCTGGTCTACACCATCACCGATGAAGGCATCGACGAGCTTCGGCAGTACACCGAGGGGCTGCAAGGCACCCTCGATCGCCTGTCGGAGCTGATCGACGGCTGGAAGCCGGTGGCCGAGACCTGACGCTCGGGTCGGGGCGGCGGCGCGGCGCGTCAGCGACGGGCCGTGACCCGGAGCAGTGCGACGCCCCGGGCCAGCACCCGGGCCTCGAACAGGCCGGTCAACAGCAGTACGAGCGATGACGCCGTCTGGGCGACGGCGCCGATCGACGTGCCCGGCACCCCGGTGGCCTCCACCAGGCCGCCGGATCCGATGAGGATGGCGCCGACGATGACCGCAAGGCGTCCGAGGGGCGAGAGCATCGGCTGGCGGGCCCGCTCGGCCGCGGCCAGGAACAGAACGCCGATCACGAGCAACGCCGTGCCGGCGGCCAGCATGCCGACCGCCAGCCGGTCGTTGCCCGTCCCGAGGGCGATCGGACGGGTGAGCACGAGCAACCCGAGGGCGACGCCGAGCGCGACCGCGCTCGGATGGGGGCGACCCCGCCCGTCGAGCACCGAGGCGGTGCGGAACAGGTCGGTCGCAAGCCAGCCACAGCAGCCGGCGACGACGAGGTGCACGAGCCCGTACACGACCGGCCCGGCGGGGTCGTTGATGAGGACGAGGCCGGAGGCCGACAGCGGCGCAGGCAGGACCGCCAGGCCGAGGGCGAGCCGTCGATAGCGTCCGGCCCGGTCGCCGAGCCGGTTCGGCCGGCTACAGCCCCACCGGCGGGCGAGCTCGTCGCGCCACGGCCCGAGCCGGGCCCGTCCGAATCGCCGTGGCGCGCCCGTTCGACCGCCGTCGACGACCCGACGACGATGCCCCACCCTCCAGCGCAGCCGCGACGGCCTGCTCCGCTCGCTCGATGTCACCTGGTTTCCCTGCCCCCTCAAGCCCGAGCCGCCGAGCGACCCGGGGGCACCGGGAAGGGTAGGAAGCGACCGGGGTCCGGTCAAGTCGAACGAGCGCCAAGGGGCCGCACCGAGCAGGCGAGCCCGCTGACGTCGCCAGGGTCGATCGCGGCTCCGCGGGCGGGGTCTCGGCGGGACGCCTGTCGAGGGTGCGCCGATCGACGCACCCTCTAGGGTGGCCGCGTGGTCGAGTCGTCGAGCCTGATCTGCCTGAGCTGGAACCTGGCCATGCTCGGCCGGTCGCAGGAGGCGCCGCCCGACTGGACCCAGGAGCACGTCGAGGCTGCGGTTCGGCAGCTCCTGCTCGACTGGTCGCCCGACGTGGTGCTGCTCCAGGAACTGCCCGGCCTGGTCCCCTACGTCGAGACCCACGACATGGTGCGGGCCAACCCGCGGTCCCACAGCGGCAACCTCGCCACCCTCGTCGGCAATCACCTGCTCGACGAGGACCTGACGGTCGCGGTCGTCGAGCGCTGCGCGCTCCTGGTCACGCTGGTCGACCGAGACGTGACCATCGCCAACGTCCACCTGGCGCCCGGCGGCGGTTCGGCCGGGGTCCGCCTGGCCCAGCTGCAGGCGGTCCTGGCCTCGGCGCCGACCGACCACGTGCTGGTGCTCGGCGACACCAACACCCGTCTGGCCGAGGAGGTGGCGCTTGAGGCCATCGGTCTGGCTGGGCCGCGCCCACCCGAGCCGACCTGGGACGGCCGGCGGAATCCGTTCAACGGGCCGAGCGGCGAGTTCGTCGCCTACTTCACGCGGGCCCTCGCCGCAGGCGACGTCACCATCGCCGACCAGCGGGTGCTGCCAGGGCGGATCGAGGCCGACGGCCGCCACTTCCACCTCTCGGACCACTTCGCCCTCGAGGTCCAGATCCGGCGCTGACGGACCCGACCGACCGGGCGGCGCTCCCGGAACAGATGCCCCGAACGACTTGGGCGGTTGCGAACGGCCGACTCCATGACAGAATGATGACCATGAGCCATGGCGGGCTGGAGATCGGGCATCTCGTCGACGTCGAGCCCCTCGGGGCCGACGGGTCGGGCGAGCGCTTCGCGGCGACCGACCTCAAGCTCGATCGGCGCGTCGCCGTTCGCCTCCTGCCACCGACGTCGACCGACGACGAGCGGACCAGGCTGGTCACCGGGGCCCGGGCCGTCGGCGCCCTCTCCGGGCACCCGAACATCGTCACCGTCTACGACGCCGGGGTGTCGGCCGACGGGCGGCCGTACCTGGTGACCGAGTTGGTCGACGGGCCCGACCTCGCCGATCGGCTGGCCGTCGGCCCGCTCTCGTGGAGCGAGGCCTGCGACGTTGCCCTGCAGCTCTCGGCTGGGCTCGGGGAGGTCCACCGGACGGGTCGTGTCCACGGTGACCTCCGGCCGGAGAACGTCGTGCTGACCGGCTCGATGGCCAAGCTCGGCGACGCCGGACTCGTCGCCGCAGCCGACGTCCCGCCGACGACGGTCGCCCAGCTCCTCCATCGGGCGCCGGAGGCGGTCGGCCGACCCGGCGACCGGTCCGAGGCCGGTTCCGTCGGCCGCGACGAGCGCAGCGACCTCTACTCACTCACCTCGATCCTGTACCAGGCGATCGACGGCAGCGCCCCGTTCTGGCGGCCGAACGACTCGGTCGAGGCGCTTCGGACCCGGGTAACGACCCAGGGGGCGCCGCCCCTCGATCCCGATCTCGTCCCACCGGCGCTGGCGGTGTTCGTCGCCGCCGGGTTGTCGGCGGACCCGTTCGACCGGCCCCAGTCGGCGGCCGAGTTCAGCCGCGAGCTCGAGCTGATCCAGCAGCGCAGGACCACCGGCTCGACCCCGTCGGTCCTACACGCCCCCTCGGGCTCGGTCCCGGCGGTGGCGACCGGTGGTGTGCCGATCATCGAGGCTGCCCGGTGGACGAGCGAGATCGACCTGCCGGGCTCCTCGCCCCTGCCCTCCTCGATCGTCGGCGGTGTCGCCGCGGCGGGCGTCGGCCTCGACGCCGCCACCCTGCCCGCCTCCCGAGCCCTGGCCGGCGGCGAACCGACCACCATGCTGGCACCGGTCGACGCCGGGCCGGCCACCGTACCGCCGGACCAGCCGGGGCCATGGCCACCCCCGGGCCCGGCCGACGGACCGGGGGCAACCGCCTGGAGTGAGCCTCGGCCGTCCGGGCCAGTCGAGGCACCGGTCGACCAGACCACCGCCGCCGAGCCGGTGCCGACGATCGGCGACGGCGGACCCGCCGACGGCTCGCCCGGCCCCTGGCGCCCGCAGCGCTCCCCGCTGCTGGTCGGGGCTGCGGCGCTGATCGTGATCGGGCTGCTCGGCCTGGCCGCCGTGTTGGCGCTGAGCCTCCAGGACTCCGGCGGCACCGGCAGCATCGCCGCCCCGGCGCTGCCAGACCCCTCGGCGACCGAGGCCGTCGACGGTCCGGGCGCCGACGACGACCCGACCTCGCCGACCAGCCTCACGCCGCTGGCCATGATGGAGGAGAGCACCACCTCGACGCTCTCGGACGAGATGGTCACCAGCACCGACACCTCGCTGGTCCGCATCCCCGTTCCCGACGTGGTCAACCTCGACGTCGAGGGCGCCGGTGAGATCCTGACCGGCGCCGGGTTCGAGGTACTCGTGGTCGGACGGGTCTCCCCCGGCTCGGCCCCCGGCACGGTCATCCAGCAGACCCCGGCCGCCGGGACCACGATCGACCTGCCGGCCACCGTCACCCTGTTCATCCCCCGGTCCGCCGTGCTCCCGTTCATGGTCGGCCGCCCGGCCGAGACCGTCTGCCTGCAGCTCACCGCCCTCGGGCTGCGGTGCGAGCAGACGCTGCGGTTCGACGACCGGGTGCCGGCCGGTGCGGTGATCGCCACCGACCCGGTCGAGGGTCAGAGCTTCACCGAGGGACAGACCATCCGCCTGACCGTGTCTCGGGGGCCGCTCGTCGAGGCGCCGGTGCCCCAGGTCGCCGGCCTGGCCGAGAACGAGGCCAGGACTGCGCTCGGCGAGGCCGGCTTCGTGGCCGTCACCACCCGGAGCGAGGCCTCGGACGCCGTGCCGACCGGCGATGCGATCGGCACCGAACCGGCCGCCGGCACCCGCCTCGCCATCGACCAGCCGATCGTGCTCGTGCTGTCGGCCGGCCCGGCGCCCCGGGTCACGGTGCCCGAGGTCATCGGCCTCGACCGGGCCGCAGCCGAGGCCGCCATCGCCGCAGCGCAGCTCACCGCGGCGATCGTGACCGTCGACCTGCCGGCCGGCGATCCCGGCATCGGTCGCGTGCTGGCGGTCGACCCGCCGATCGGCACGGTGGCCGTGGCCGGTGCGACGGTCACGATCACCGTCGGCCGAGAGGCCCCGGGGTCGACCACCACGACCACGGTCGGCTCGATGACCACCCCGACGACCGCCGCCGGCTGACCGCCCCCGGCGCCCCGACGGGCCCGGTCAGCCCCGCGGGGCAGCGGGAGAGTTGCAATTCGGTCGCTGGAACAGCACACTTCAACAGGCGGTCGGAGTCGGCGTCTCCTGTCGGAGGACCCCATGTCGGCCCACCATGCGTTGCGCAGCCCGTCCAACCGGGCGCCCGCCCGCCGTTCGTCGACCAACCGGTTCGCCCTGATCATCGCCTGCGCCGTCGCGCTGGCGGTCGTCGGAGCTGCGCCGACGGCGTCGGCCCACCACACGACCGGACCGGCCGTACCCATCCCGGCCCCCGACGGGCCGGAGATCGTCTTTCCCGTTGTCGGGCCGGTGACGTATTCCGACACGTGGGGGGCCTGCCGGGGCGTCGGCTGCTCCCGCGCCCACAAGGGCGTCGACCTGTTCGGGCACAAGCTGGCCCCCCTCGTCGCCGCCGCCGACGGGACCATCACCTTCATCCGCCGCAGCGCGCTGTCGATCTCGGGCAACACCATCGTCATCGAGTCGGACGACGGTTGGCGCTACCTGTACATCCACCTCAACAACGACGGACCGGGCACCGACGACGGCTCGAACCCACAGGCCTGGATCGTGCCGAACCGGCTCCGCATCGGCGATCGGGTCGAGGCCGGCCAGGTCATCGGCTACCTCGGCGATTCGGGCAACGCCGAGACCACCCCGGCCCATCTCCACTTCGAGGTCCACCGGCCGGGCACCGGGGCCATCAACCCGACGCCGTTCGTCCAGGCGGCCGACGACGCCGGCCGCCGGGTGACGGTGGCCAGCCTCGCCTCGACCTCCGAGGGCCGGGCCGAGGCCGCTCCGAGCGTCATCGCCTGGTACGAGGCGCTGCTCGACCGGGAACCGACCGACACCGAGCTGTTCGCGTGGACCGACCGGTTCGACGTCGGCTTTGCCACCACCGACGACCTGATCGCCGACCTGACGATGGCCAAGCCCCGCCGCGACCCGGCCGGCATCGTCGTCCGGGCGTTCCAGATCGGCCTCGACCGCCGACCGAACCTGCGGGAGCTTCGGGCCTGGGAGGATGCCGTCGCTAGCGGCACGACGTCGCAGGCGATCTCGGCCACCCTCATCGACTCGGACGCGTTCACCGACCGGTACGGCGAGCTCAGCGACGAGGCCTTCATCCGGGTCATCTACGACAACGCCATCGGCCAGCCCCCGTCGGACGAGCGGCTGGCCGACTGGCTCGAGGCGTTCGCCGCCGGCCAGCCACGATCGACCCTGCCGGCCTACTTCGCCGACTCGTACGCCGTCAAGGACTCGACCTGGCACGGCCTCGAGGTCATCCAGGCCTATCGGGCCGGGCTCGATCGCCTGCCGGACGACGAGGAATACGCGCGCTGGGTCGCCCACCTCGACGGCGGCGGCCTCATCCCCGACGTCGTCGAGGCCATCCGAGCCGATCGCTGAGGATCGCCGCCGCTCTGCGGGGCAGACGGATCGGTGCCGTGCCGCGGTGGCCGCGGCACGGCACCGCATCTGCGGCTCGACGGTCCGCCGATCGGGCGATGATCAGCGGCAACGGTTGACCTGCTCGCCGAGCCCCTCGATCGTGACCCTGACCTCGTCGCCCGGCTGCAGGAACTCGGGTGGGGTCCTGGCCGCACCGACGCCGCCGGGGGTTCCGGTGGCGATGACGTCCCCGGGATCGAGGGTCAGGATGCGACTGAGGTCGGCCACCACATCGAGGGCGTCGAACACCAGCTGATCGGTCGAGCTGTCCTGCTTGACCTCGCCGTTGACCGTCGTGGTCAGGGCCAGACCCGATCCGTCGCCGATCTGGTCGGTGGTGACGAGCTTCGGGCCGAGTGGGGTCAGGGCCTCGTTGGCCTTGCCGGCCAGGAACTGGGTGGTTCGCCGCTGCCAGTCGCGAACCGAGACGTCGTTCATGATCGTGAAACCGGCGATGTGCTCGAGCGCGGCGTCGCGGGCCACGTTGCGGGCCGGGCGACCGATGACGACCGCCAGCTCCCCCTCCCAGTCGATGTCGGTCGAGAGGTCGGACGGCGGCAGGATCAGGTCGTCGAGGGCACCGGCGAGCGACCGGGCGAACTTGGCGAAGTAGGTCGGGTGACTCGGCGGCTGGCGGCCCATCTCCTCGATGTGGTCCCGATAGTTGGCGCCGACACAGATGATCTTCGCCGGCTCGGGGATCAGCGGAGCCAGGTCGGCGTCGGCCAGGGCCAGCCGGTCCCCGTCGGCGGTCGCGGCGGCATCGAGCCCGTCGGCGGCGGCCAGGACCTCCCGAACCGACCGCTCGGCCAGCAGGACCACGTCGTCGCCCTCGATGCGTCCGGCTCGGGTCGAGCCGCCGTTCCGTACCGTCAGGAGTTCCATAGCGAGCCAAGCCTATTGGTCGCCCCGGGGGGAGGCCAGGACCGCGACCGCTCGGGCGGACCCGATGCCTCCGACCCCCTCCAGGCACCGACGAGCGGGCGAGGTCGGAGGCGGCAACCGGGGCGACCGACCTGGCCGAACCGGGTCGCTCGGCCCACTCCTCACGTCGGCCGGGCGCCGGCCGATCGGAACGGGGAGCGGGATGCGGCCGTGCCGCCCCGCCGTACCTCCGGTGCCGAAAGGATGCTCGCCGATGCAGACTCCCTCAGCGGTCCGCCGCGACCGCCACCCCTCCCCGACCCCGCCGCCGTCCTCGAGCCGGATGGCCCGTTGGCGTCGTCGATCCGGCCCGCTCGCCCGACTCGGCGCCGGCCTCGCCCTCGGCGCCGGCCTGCTGGTCGCCGCCGCCCCGGGCCGGGCGGCCGCACAGGACGGACCGGCCGTCGGCATCGAGAAGACGACCAACGGCGTCGATGCCGACGCGGCCCCCGGGCCCGTCGTCGACCCCGGTGCCCCGGTCACGTGGACCTGGACCGTCGCCGCCGTCGGGTCGACGTCGCTGTTCGACCTGGTGGTCACCGACAGCTCCGGTGTCGTGCCCGACTGCGACGTCACCGGGGACGGACAACCGGACGGGACGAACGTCCACCCCGGACCGCTCGACCCCGGTCAGTCGTTCACCTGCTCCGCAACGGGTGGCGCCGACCACGACCCGACGGCCGGGCCGTACGCCGCGGTCGGTCGCGTCCAGGCCTCGGACTTCGCCGCCACCGGTGCCTTCTCGGCCGAGGACCCCTCACACCACTCCGTCGCCACGCCCTTCAGCCCCGACCCCGGGGTCACGATCCAGACGCTGGTCAACGGCCAGGTCGGCCAGGACACCGACGGCCCGCTCGTGACCGAGGGCGAGAGGATCAGCTGGAGCTACGTCGTCACCAACACCGGCAACGTGCCGCTGACCGGGATCGAGGTGGCCGACGATCGCGGCCTCGCCGTCGACTGCGGCGACGGCGCAGCGATCATCGCCGGTCCGCTCGCCCCCGGCGCCTCGGTGACGTGCTCGGCCAGCGCGAGGGCGGCCGACCGGGCGGCCGGACCCCAGACCCAGGTCGGCTCGGTCGTCGCCGCGGCCATCGACCCGACGACGGGGGTCCAGCTGACCGAGCTCCGGGCGAGTGACCCGTCGACCTACGTGCCGGTCGAGCTGCCCGGCCGCCTGGCCTTCACCGGCCCGACGGACCTGGTGCTGCCCATCGGGCTCGCCCTGACCGCACTGGGCGCACTGCTGCTCGGCCTCGCCAACCGGGCCGGTCGGGTGACCACCGGCCGGGACGAGGACGTCTCCCCGACCATCTGATCGACCCGGGCGGCCCGCGCCGCCCGACCGCCCACCACCCGTTCGCCCCGGCCTCGCGCCGGGGCGAACGGCGTTTTCGGCCGATCGCCCCGCAGCTGCGGTGGCAAGGGTCGGACCGACCAACCGGGTGAAACACCCCGGGTGAGATCACCCGCGCCCGCCGATCGGGTGGGCTACCTCGCCCTGAGCACCCATCCCGATTTGGGTGTTTCCACCCTCTACCGCCTCCGGGCCGGACCGTACGTTCGGCGCCCGAAAGGCGGTATCACCAATGACCACTCGACGGCGGAAGGGTCGGCTGTTCCGGACCCTTGTAGCGGTGGCGATGAGCGCAGCGATGGTGTCCCCCATCGTGCTCGCCGACACCACC
Source organism: Acidimicrobiales bacterium (assembly GCA_028285495.1). GTDB lineage: Bacteria > Actinomycetota > Acidimicrobiia > Acidimicrobiales > SZUA-35 > JAHELU01. Next base: position 227,667 of record JANQPB010000029.1, on the reverse strand, counting down.
CCGGCGGCGGCTGCGCCCGTCGCCCTCGACCCGGACGGCCGTTGGGGGCCGGTGGAGGCTTGGCCGATGGTGGCCATCCACGCCGCCCTCGACGCCAACGGTCGGGTCATCACCTACGGCACCAACGGCGACGGCACCCAGACCGGTCGGTTCATCTACGACATCTGGACCCCGGGACCGTCGGCTGCGGCCGGCCACAACACCCTGACCAACACCACCCAGACCGACATCTTCTGCAGCCTGCAGCTGAACCGGGTCGACACCGGTGACCTGATCATGTTCGGCGGCGACAACTGGACAGGGACGGCGACCAACAACCTCGGCAACCCCGACATCACCCAGATCAGCGCCGCCACCGGCGCCATCAGTCAGCTGCCCGGCATGAACGTGCCCCGCTGGTACGCAACGGGAACGACCATGCCGAACGGCTCGATCTACATCCAGGGTGGCCTCGGCGGCGAGGACCTGCCCGAGCGCTGGACCCCGACCGGCGGGGCCGAGCTGCTCGGCCTCGACACCTCCGACATGAGCTGGTACTACCCCCGCAACTTCGTCGTGCCGGACGGCCGGGTCTTCGGCATCGCCGCAGACGGTTGGATGTACTACGTGTCCGAGGAGCTGAACACCCTCGACGTCGTCGGCCGGCTCCCCTTCGAGCACCGCGGTGTGAACGCAACGGCCGTCATGTTCGAGCCGGGCAAGATCCTGTTCTTCGGTGGCCGCAGCACCAACACGGTCGTGATCGACGTCACCGGCGGCGGCGCTCCGGTGGTGACCCAGAGCGGACAGCTCAGCAGCCTCCGCTACTGGGTCGACGCCACGCTGCTGCCAGACGGTCGGGTGCTGGCAACCGGTGGCTCGGTCAAGGACTCGACCGCCTACTTCTACGACCCGATCGAGACCTACGGCTCGAACCTGACCGCCGAGATCTGGGACCCCCGGACCGGCCAGTGGACGGTCGGCGCCTCGGCCCAGGTACCACGGCTCTATCACTCGACGGCCGTGCTGTTGCCGGATGGCCGGGTCCTCACCGCCGGCGGTGGCTCGCCGGGTCCGATCACCAACACCGACGCCGAGATCTACTCGCCGGACTACCTCGTGCAGGCCAACGGTCAGCCGTCGCCCCGGCTCGAGATCCTCGGCATGTCGGCCGCCGTGGCCACGGCCGGTCAGCAGCTCGACCTGACCGTCTCGGCCGGCGCCGACGTCAGGCGGGTCACGCTGGTGAAGTCCGGCTCGGTGACCCACTCGTTCAACATGGATCAGCGCTTCGTCGAGCTCGGGTTCGCGGTCGACGGCAACACCGTGACCGCCCAGCTGCCGATCAACGACGCCGAGATCACCCCCGGCTTCTACCTGCTGTCGGTGCTCGACGAGAACGGCATCCCGTCGGTCTCCGAGATGATCAAGGTCGACGTACCGAACGCGACGCAGCTCAATACCGCCGTCGACGGCGAGGTGCTGCGGCTGTACCGGGCCTACTTCCAGCGTGACCCGGATCCGGCCGGCTTCGTCTACTGGCGGCGCCAGCGGCTGGCCGGTGTTCCGCTCGCCGCGATCTCCGACGCCCTGGCCGGCAGCCCCGAGTTCCTCAACCGCTACGGCGTGCTGTCGAACGGCGACTTCGTCGACCGGCTGTACCAGAACGTGCTCGGGCGACCGGCGGATGCCGCCGGCCAGGCCTACTGGATGGCCCAGCTGGCGGCCGGCACGCCGCGGGGCGAGATCATGCTCGCCTTCTCGGAGTCGCAGGAGTTCATGATCCGGACCGGGACCGCCGGTCTCGAGGACGTGCCGACGCTCGCCCCGGCGCCGGTGCCGGCGGCCGACCCCGGCCCGGCCCCCGACCCGGGCCCGGTCGACCCGGTCACGGCCCACGTGGCCGAGATCCGGCGACTGTACCTCGGGTACTTCCTCCGAGCCGCCGACCCCGGTGGTCTCGCCTACTGGACGCAGGCTCGGGCCGACGGCATCTCGCTGATCGACATCTCCGAGGAGTTCGCCCGGTCGGCCGAGTTCGTGGCCCGCTACGGGCAGGCCGACGATGCCACGTTCGTCGACCTGGTCTACCAGAACGTGCTCAACCGGCAGCCAGACGCCGGAGGTCGTGCCTACTGGGTCGGGCAACTCGGTGCCGGGATGACCAGGGGCGAGCTGATGGTCGGGTTCACCGAGTCACCGGAGAACGTGGCCGCGACGGCGGACCGGGTCTGACACCGGTCCGGGATTGAGCCGGCGCGGGACGACCCCGAGGTCGTCCCGCCGAGAACGAGAGGCCGGGGCCACGTGGCCCCGGCCTCTCAGGTCCTACGTGTCGGCTCGGCCCTCAGACCCGGGACTGCCAGCAGTGCTTGCTGGCGTTCCACGGACGGGTGCCGTCCCGCTGCCAGGTGAGCAGCGCGGCCTCGTCCTGCTGGGCGTTGCTGGCCAGGTGGGCCCGGGAGACGCCGTAGCGCTCGGCATGGCCGTAGGCCTCCCAGCTGCCGGTCAGGAACTGGTAGGCGCCGCGGGCCGACGATGCGGGGTTGGCAGCCTGGTAGTCGTCGCGAGACTCGCACCAGCGGATGGCGAGCAGGACCTGGGGCACCAGGACGCCGTGACCGGCGTCGACCCAACCGTCCGGGTTGGCGGTCGACTCGGTCGTCGGGGCGGCCGTCGTGGTCGGCGCCTCGGTTGTCGTGGCCGTGGTGGTCTCGGTGGTGGTGTCGGCGTCGGTCGCCTCGGTGGTCGTTGCGTCGGTCGATTCGGTTGCGTCGGCGTCGGCCTGGTCGGCCTCGGTGCTGGCCGCGGCCGTGGTCGGGGGGGCGGTGGTCGGCGCCACCGTGGTCGGCGGGGCTGTGGTCGGCGGGGCCGTCGTGGTCGGGGCAGCCGTTGTCGTCGTGGCGAGCGCCTCCTGGCGGTTGCGCTCGACCGTCAGGGCGGACAGGCCGGCCGTCCAGGCCTCCGCTGCCGCCGGCTCCGGGTCCGGGTCGGCCTGCGCCGTTTCGCTCGCCACCTGCTGGACCGACGATGGGGTCGCCGGCTCGAGTGGCTCGCTGGCGATCGCGGGCCCGGCCACGACCGTACGGTCATCGTCGTCGTCGGTGGCGACCAGCACCGTGGTGGCGATGGCCAGCATCAGCAGGACCAGCAGGCCCTTGACCAGTGGGTTGTCGAATCGGCGTGGTGCGCCGTCGACGGGCTCGACGGCAAAGGCCTCGTAGGCCCGCGTCGAACCAGGCGCTCGACTCATGTCCTCGGACATCGTTTACGCTCCTTCTCCGGTCGCCCCGCCAGCGGATCCGGGAAATCGAGAACGTCTCGTGGTGCTGTTCGTTGCGGCGCTCTCCCGACGCCTCCGGGAATCTCCCGTAACGTTCCAGCAGGACGATAGCCACGTTACAGACCGGTAACAAACACCCCCGTGACCAACGCCACAGCGACCGTCCGGGCCACCTGGACTCGAACGATCGTTCGATCTAGCCTGGACTCATGCTAGGTATGACCGACCTCACCAACCCGAACGACGTCGAGACGCTGCGACGATCGGTGGCCATGCTGCCGGCCAGCGCCGACGCCCGGATCTTCACCCGCGAGGAGGCGCTGCAGTTGCTCGATGTCCTCCATCGCCTCCTCAGGGAGACCGAGTTCGACTGACGGGCCAAACCCCGACACGCCCGAATTCGAGCGCGCCGCGTCGCCGGGTGGACGACACTGCGACCGTGGACACGACCGATCGAAGCCCGTCCGAGGTCATCGAGCGCATGGTCGAGATGTTCGCCACCGGCGACCTGTCGTCGGTCGTGGCCGTCGTCGACCCCGACTACCTCGACCACCAGCGCGCCGGATCGGGCGACCCAACCGGCGGCGACCGTCCCGGCGGCGACGGCCCCGAGCGCTTCGGGGCCGTCGTGGCCAGCGCCCGGTCCGGCTACGACTCGCTCGACGTGACCGTCGAGGACCTGATCGAGACCGACGACCGGGTGGCGGTGCGGCTGCGGTGGCGAGGCACGGGGCCGACCGGAACCGACGAGCGGGAGACGATCGACATCGTGCGGGTCCGCGACGGGCGAGCGGTCGAGCACTGGGGCGGGCGGAGCTGACCTCGACCGGGGCCACCGGCGCGACTGCGACAGCCGCGGCGCGCCGGGGCCCGGCGATCGCTCAGGGATCGAGGCCGAGGGCGACGCGGCACTCGGGCACGCCGCTGAGCGAGATGTCGTCGCGACGGTTCGCGGCCCAGACCGAGCGAAGGAGGCGCCAGCGCCGGCCCAGGACCGGCTCGCCCCGGCAGGTGGCCCAGGCCGTGCCGTTCGGCTCGTAGCCGAGTCGCTGCGAGATCCCGTTCGACCCGGCGTTGTCGGCGTTGGCCTCGCTGCCGGCCTCCTCGGCATCGAGCCCGTCGAAGGCCAGGTGCAGGATCGCGGCCCGCATCTCACTGCCGATGCCCCGCCGTCTGACATCGGACGACAGCCAGGAGAAGCTCTCCACCGTGGCGAACGTCGTGAAGTCGTGCCCGATCAGGTCCTGCATGCCGACCGGCTCGCCGTCGACCATCACCACGAGGTGCAGGCGCCAGTTCTCGGGCCCGGTGCGCCCCCGCCCCCGCCAGATCCCCTGGAGCCAGCGGTGGACCCGTCGCTCCGGGTCGGGTTCGTAGGCCCAGAACGGGTCGTCGTACGGCGGCGGATCGTCGTCGGCCTTGCCGTCGCGGACGTGCGGGGCCAGCCGCTCGAGCAGCTCGTCGGTTGCGCCCAACAACTCGACCTCGGGGGTGGTGATGCGCACGGCGAGCGGCGGATAGATCGACATGCCGGGACCCTACCGGTTCCGGCGGATCGGCTCCGGGCGTTTCGCTGCGAGGACGCCACGGTGGCCGGCGCGGGCGAAGCCGGTCCGACCGGCGCAGCCGACCGGTCCGATCGGTTGAGCGCCCGTACACTCGCCCGATGGGGATCGACCAGCCGTTCGGCATCGCGGTGATCGGCCAGGCGACGGCCAGGGCCGAGCCCGACCACGCCGTCATCCGCTTCGCCGTCAACCGCCTCGCCGGCCAGCCGAGCCAGGCGCTCGACGAGGCCAGGGCGACGACGACCGCGGCCCGCCGGAGCCTCCGCGACCACGGCGTGGCCGACGACGACGTCGAGTCGTCGCGGACCAACGTCCAGTCGCTGTGGGACGGCCACGGCCACACCCGGCGGCTCGCCGGCCACCAGTGCCGGATCGAGCTGGCGGCCCGCGTCCGCTCGCTCGACGCCGTCGAGCCGTGCCTGGTCGACCTCGTCGAGGCCGGGGCGGACGAGATCCTCGGGGTCGGCTACGACACGAGCCGGCGGGACGAGCTCCTGGCCGACGCCCGCCGTCGCGCGGTCGAGCGGGCGACGGCCACCGCTGCGCTCTACGCCGAGGCCGCCGGCGTCCGACTCGGCCCGGTCGTCCACCTCGACGACACCAACCCGGTCGGGGCCCGATCGGGGCTGGCCGCTCGGGCGGCGATGTCGATGCCCGAGGCCGACGGTGATCCGACCGCTCCTGGCTCGATCACCGTCGAGGCGTCGGTCCTCGTCGGGTTCGCCATCGCTCCATGACGTCCGGGCGGCTCAGGCGGCAAGGCGACGAGCCCGGAACACGCGGTCGACCGGGTGGTGGGACGCCGCCCCCGGCGGGCGGGCGCGGCGCTCGTCGACCTCGACCGCCCAGCCGGCCGACGCCGTGACGGCGGCGGCGACGTCGTCGACGCCGATGTAGGCCGCAGGGTCGAAGGGGCGAACCCCGACGTCGTGACCATCGGGCGGGTGGTCCGCCGGCTCATCCAGGTCGTGCCCGACGACCAGCAGGATCCCGCCCGGGGCGACGGCGGCGAGCAGGTTGGCAACGGCCCGCTCGTCCGGGGTGCGAGGAATCGAGGCGTAGTGGGCGCTGACGAGGTCGAAGCCCTCGGCGCGATAGGGCTCGAGCCCGTTGGCGTCCGCGTGCTGGCAGGCGACGTCGAGGGAACGACGTTCCGCCTCGGCCGCGACCCGGTCGAGGCCCCGTCTGGACACGTCGGTGGCCGTCACGGCCCAGCCCCGCTCGGCCAGCCACAGCGCGTCGCCGCCCTCCCCGGCGCCGACATCGAGCACCCGGCCAGGATCCAGGTCGGCCACCTCGGCCACCAGTGCGCCGTTCGGGTTGCCACTCCACACGGGCTCGCCCCGGTATCGATGGTCCCAGTCCGACTCGTTCGGGGCCCGCCTGGCGTCGCCGACTGCGGGCCCCGCAACGAGGTCGTCGTCGGCCAGGCTGACGACGATCATCGCCCCGACCCGGCTGCCGTCGGCCGCGGCCTGGAGGACCTGTTGGCTCGGGTCGGTCACGTTGCCGGCCGCGTACAGACCGGGGACGGCGGTCAGGCCGGTTGCATCGGTCTCGACGGCGTCGCCGAGGCCGGTCGGGTGGGGCGTCGGCCGGAGGCCGAGCGGCCCGATGACGTCGGCCCGGGCCCGGAACGTCGGCATGACGGCGACGGCGTCGGCGTCCACCCGACGGCCATCGACCAGCTCGACCGCGACGAGGCGGCCGCTCGGGTCGTCGACGAGGCGGCGCGCCGGCTGGTCGATCACCTCGACGCCGCCCGCCCGGAGCCGCTCGACCTCGGGGGCGTCCGCCCCGACGCCGTCGTGGAGCACGAGGGTCAGCCGCTCGGCCAGCCGGTGGAAGAGCAGCGCAGGGTGCAACGCCAACGGATGGGTGACGATGCCGACGATCCGCCGGTCGCGGACCTCGAATCCGTGGCAGAACGGGCAGTGGACGACCGCGTCGCCCCAGTGCCGTCCGAGCCCATCGATGTCCGGCAGCTCGTCGGCGATGCCGGTGGCGAGCAGGACCCGCCTGGCGACCACCTGCGTCCCCCCGACGAGCTCGACGGCGAAGCGTTCGTCGTCGCGTCCGGCGACCGCGACGGCTCGGCCGTCGAGCACCTCGACGCCGTAGCGGCGGACCTCGTCGCGACCGATGGCCACCAGCTGCGCCGGCGGGAGGCCCTCGTGACCGAGGTACCCGTGTATGTGGGCGGCGGGCGCGTTGCGGGGCTCGCCGGCGTCGATGACGATGACCGAGCGACGCTGGCGGCCGATCTGGAGAGCGGCGGCGAGACCGGCAGCCGAACCGCCGATGACGACGACGTCGACGTGGCGCTCGATGGTGTGGTGCTGGTGCTGAGTCATGGATCGCACGGTACGCTGATCTCGATATTCCGCAAGTGGTCTTGCAGGATTCGCAAAGAGCGTGAGGGGTCGAATGCGCAGCGGAGACGACATCGAGCAGCTCGTGCGCGATCGGCTGCGGACCCTTCGACAGACGCTCGGCCTCTCGCTCGAACAGGTGGCCGAGCGAGCGAACCTCAGCCCGTCGACGATCAGCCGTATCGAGACCGGGAAGCGGACCGTCGGACTCGACGTGCTGCTCCCCCTGTCCCGGGCGCTCAACGTCGGACTCGATGCGCTCCTCGAGGCGAGCGCCGACGACGACGTGGTCATCCGGCCAGAGCCGAGCGGCACGCCGGAGCGGACGATCTGGATGCTGAGCCGACCGACGGGCAGCACGATCGCCATCAAGGTGCGATTGGAGCCGGGTGACGACCGGCCGGACCAGCGGGTCCACCCCGGCCACGACTGGTTCTTCGTGCTCGACGGGCGAGTCCGCCTGTTGCTCGGCGACCGGGTGATCCTCGTCGAGACCGGCGAGGCGGCCGAGTTCGGGACCATGACCCCCCACGCCATCGAGGCCGTCGGCGGACCGGCCGAGCTGATCATGATCTTCGACCGCGACGGCCATCGAGCCCACGTCCACAGCGGGTGACGGTCGGCGACGGTCGAGCGTGCCCGAGTACCGCCGCCAGCACGACCAGTGCGCCGATCGCGCTCGCCTCCGGCGGAACCTCGCCGAGGACCAGCCACGCCAGCGCGATCGCCACCGGCGTCTCCGCCGAGCCGAGCAGTCCGGACTCGGCGGCCGAGATGCGACGCGTGCCCTCGATCCACAGCACCGTGGCCGCCGCGAACACGAGCCCGAAGACGAGCAGGAGGAAGCCGTCGGTGGCGTCGGCGTCGAGGGGTGAGCCGACGAGCCAACCGGCGGCGAACAGCAGTGGGCCGCCGGCGGCCCCGGCGAGGACGGCGTCGGTGTCGGGGAAGGCGCGGATCAACACCATGTAGAGCGCGTTCAGCCCCACCATGGCCAACGCGACCGCATCTCCGGCGAGGTTGGGCGAGCCGAGGCTCCCGAAGACGATGATCACCACCCCGGCCAGCGAGGCCGTCGCCGCCGAGAGCGTCCGCCGCCGGATCGCCTGCCCGAGCAGCAGTCGCTCGATGGCTGCGGCGACGAACGGGATCGTGGCGTAGATGACCGACACGTTGGCGACCAACGTGTTCTTGAACGACACGATGAACGTGACCGATCCGATGGCTCCGACTGCGGCGACGAGCCAACCGCGGCCGCCGAGCCTGAACACCTGGCCGAGTGGCCGGTCCCGCCTCCGCAACCGCACGTAGACGCCGATGCCGAGTGCGCCGACCAGCCCCCGCCAGGTCAGGATCGTCCAGCTCCCGGCCTCGATCGCCTTCGTGAGGACCCCCGAGCAGCTGAAGAGCACGGCCGAGGCCAGGACCAGCACCGATCCGACCAGCCGCCGCCGCTGCTCGACGTTCGTCCCAGTCATCGCCCGCCGGGGGCGCTCGTCGAACAGGTATGCATCGACGGCGATCGTACGTCCCTCGACGCCAGGCAAGAAGCGCGTTCTTCGGGCCGAGCTATACGATTTCCGAATGTCCAGCTTCGATCGTCTCCTGCCGCCGATGGCCTCCCTCGTGGTCTTCGAGGCCGCTCACCGCCTGCGGAGCTTCACGAGGGCCGGCCAGGAGTTGCACCTGTCGCAGGCCACCGTGAGCCGCCGGGTCCGCGAGCTCGAGGCCGACCTCGGCGTGCGGCTGTTCGATCGGAACCGCTACGACGTGACGCCGACGGCCGAGGGCGACACCCTGGCGGCATCGGTTCGGCTGTCGTTGAGCGAGCTGTCGTCGACCGCCGAGCGACTCCGGCGCCAGGCGATCGAGCAGCGCTCGCTGACCGTCCTGACCAGCCTCTCCCTCATCGCGACCGTCGTCGCCCCGGCCGTGAGCGAGCTGCAACGGCGCCACCCCGCCCTCGACGTCCGGGTGCTCTCGGCCTGTGAGCCGATCGAGCGGAGCGGCGAGGTCTTCGACGTCGCCCTGCAGTACGGCGAGGCGACGGCCAGGGGCTACGCCGTCGAGTTCGTCGCCGACGAGTCGGTGTACCCCGTGTGCGCACCGGCTCTGGCGACCGACCTCCCCTCCCCCGTCGATGCCACCGACCTGGCCCGGCTGCCCTTGCTCGACGTCGACGACGGCGATCCGAGCTGGCCGACCTGGTCGAGCTTCCTGGCCCGATTCGGGATCGATCGGCTCCCCCGGGCGCCGGCCCTCGTCGTCAGCTCCTACCAGGTCGGGCTCGACCTGGCCGAGCAGGGCCAGGGCATCGCCCTCGGTTGGGACCGGTCCGTCGCTCCGCGCCTGGCCGCCGGCTCGCTGGTGCGGTTGCCCGGTCTCGTCATCGACGATGCGGCGACGATCAATGCCTACGTGCCGAACCGGGCCGCACCGCAGGCCCAGGTCGAGGAGCTGGTCGACCTCGTGCGGTCGGGCATCGACCGGTGACCACGGGCAGAGGTCCGCACGGCCTCGGCGGCTAGGCCGGATCTGCCCGCCGGCTCGCCGGTCGACGGTCGTCGGGGCCGGCGTCGGCATCGGCCAGCCCCCGCCCGAGCAGCGGGCCACCCTCGTCCGCCTCGCCTCGGCTGCGCATCGGCTGCGGCAACCGGAACGCCAGCAGCAGGGCGATGGCACCGGTCAGGGCGCCGACGACGACCAGCACGCCCGGATCGGACGCATCCTCGCCGGCGAGCAGCAGATGGACGGTGGCCAGGGCGAACGCAGGAACGCTCAGGTAGTGGATCCGCCGCCAGAGCGTCGCCGGCAAGCGGCGCCGGAGCAGTGAGGTCGCCTCGACGGCAACGACGAGGTAGAAGGCCAGGACCCCGAGCCCGACCGCAACCGGGCGCCACTCCGAGACGAACGGGACCAGGAGGTCCTCGAGACCGAACTCGATGTAGGAATCGGCGAGCAGGGCCAGCAGGTGGACAACGGTGAACACGACGGCGAGGGCACCGACGAACCGGTGCCAGTCGAGGGTCCAGTCCGGCGGCGGTCGGCGGCCGAGGAGGCGGGTCGACAGCAGCAGCCCACCGATCACCGCCACGCCGAGCAGGACGTACGCAACGAGGCCCGTCGACCGGACGACGAACCACCACGTCTGGTCGTTCACGCCGGCAACGCCTCGACGCCGAGTCGCTCGGCCTCGACGGCGATCTCGTCCGGTTTCGCCACCAGGAGCGCCGTTGCGCACGTCTCGGCCCGCCAGGCCGACCCGGCGACGACGGTGACGGCCACCGGCCCCGATCTCGCCGGCCGGGCGGTCGAGGGGTCGATCACGTGATGGACCGGCTCGCCATCGACGATCCACGCCCGACGCTCGACCCCGCTGGTGGCCACGCCGACGTCGGTGACGTCGAAGGTGCGACCGCCCGAGCCGACCCGCCACCGGGGACCGTTAGGGCCCCGACCCCAGACCCGGATGTCGCCGCCGATGTTCACGCAACCGCCGGCGACGCCGGCGGCCCGCAGCTCGAACCCGACCAGATCGGCGGCCAGACCCTTGCCGATCCCGCCCGGATCGAACCCGACACCGGGGGGCAGCCGCACCGTCCGGGTCGCCCGGTCGACCACGATCGACCCGCAACCACCGACGCCTGCGGCGGCCGCCGGGACCGTGCCGACCGACGGTGGGATGCCGAGACCAGGGCTCGCCCGGTCGAGGCTGGCGGTGTAACCGATCGCCTCGACGGCGCGGAGCACGGTCGGGTCGAACCGCCCACCCGTTCGCTCCCAGGCCTCGCAGGCGAGCTCGACGAGCAGCACGGTGTCTTCGGAGACGGTCACCGGCTCGCCGGCGCCGCGGTTGACCATCGTCACCTCGCTGGTGTCGACGAAGCGGCTCCACCGTTGCTCGAGCTCGCCGACCCGGACGACGGCGGCCTCGACGGCGCGGCGATCGGAGCCGCCGACCACGATGATCTCGGCCGTCGACCCCATCGCCGCGAACCGCCGCCGCTCGACCACGTCGACGGCGCTCAACTCGGCTCGCTGACCGTGTCGGGTGGCAGGTCGACCACCGTGAGATCCCCGCCTGTGCCGAGATCGGCGGTGCCGTCCAGCCAGGCCCGCAGGGCCCTCCTGGCCTCGTCGTCGTCGACCTCGTCGCCGATCCGGACCTCGACCGATCGGGACGGACCCGCCGTCGCCGCTCGCTGCCCGTCGCGGGCGAAGAGCCCGACGAGCCCGAGCGCGGCGGCGACGCTGATCCCGAAGGTCACGATCCGAGCTGCCAGCGCCGGGTGGCGTGGCCTGATCGTGCTCATGCCGGCAGGCCGACCGGGATCAGGTACAGCGGCTCGGTGCCGTCCGGCAAGTCGAACAGCTCGGCCACCTCGTCGTCCCGGAACGCACCCGTCGGGACGGCCCCGAGACCGATGACCGCCGCCTGGACGAGCAGGTTCTGCCCGGCGTGGCCGACCTCGATGAGGACGTACTGCTCGGCCCGGCTGCCGTACTTGACCGCCATCCGCTCGTTGACGCCGGCGATGGCGATGACGGCCGGCGCCGTCCGGAATGCCGGTTGGTCGAGCGCGGCGGCGGCCAGCGGCTGCCGGATGTCCTCGCTCGACAGCGCGGCGACCTCGTGACCCCCCGGCCGGTAGTGGAAGACGCCGTCCTCGCTGGCCACGTAGACCTCGAGGGGATAGAGCGCACCGGCGGAGGGGGCGTTCCGGCCATCGCCGGTCTCGCCCTGCGCAGCCCAGAGCAGCTGCCCGAGCTGGCCGAGCGTCAGCGGGTCCGGCCGGAACTCGCGAACGGCGCGGCGCTGCAGCAGGGCCTCCTCGAACGGGGTCTCGCCGGTCGTCCTCGGTTCGGGCAGCTCCAGCACCGGAACGACGCGGACCTCGTCGTCCCGGGCTGCGGGGGCGGCCCGGAGGGCGCTGGCGGCGAACACGGCCGCGCCGACGATCAAGGCGACCGACCCGACGATCGCCGCCACGATCCGCCGGCCACGACCACCTCCAGCCATACCGACGACGCTACCGCCGTGTCCCGTCCCGTGCCGGGTCGGCTGGTCCGTCGCCGGCGGCGATGACCGGCGCTCGTCCGACGCCGGCGTCGGTCGCCCGCGCCCGGACGAACCGACCGACTCAGGGTACGGGCCGGTACCGGCACGCCAGCTCGACGTAGCTGTCGGCCCGCATCCGGCGATGGATCTCGTCGGCGACGTCGAAGTGTGCGACCGAACGGCTGGCGTCGCCCCAGCGGGCCTCGAGGACACCGAGGAAGAACGCCCCGCACGGGAACGACGCCCAGGGCACGCCGAGCATCTGGTCGCGCAGTGGGCCGAGCGCCTCGGCCAGCGCACCGCCGAGCTCCGCGTCGTCGAGGGCGACGGCGGTCATCGTGGCCGATCCGAGCCCGAACCCACCGAGGAACAGCTCGGGCATCCGCGCCACGGTCCGGGCCGACACCCGCTGGCGGAGGTCGTCGGCGCCGGCCAGGTCACCGGACGCAGCCCTGGCCCACATCGCCGTGCAACGCAGCGGAGCCCCGCCGAGGAGATCGAGCCGTTCGTCGGCGAGGGCGCGGACCGGAGCGACGTCACCATCGAGCCAGTTGGACTGGACGAGCACCCAGAGATGGTTCCCCCGCATCACGTCGCTGTCGACCAGCTCGAGGGCCTCCGCCGCCAGCCGACGGGCTTCGGCCGTCCGGCCGCCGAAGTTGGCCCGAACGGCGAGCAGGAATCGGGTCATGGGGTCGAAGTCCCGATCGGGTCTGGTCAGGCGGCTCTCGATTCCCCTGTGGTAGCCGAGGCCGTCGGCGGCCCAGTAGGTCCCCGGCAGCGGGCTCTCGGCCAGCTCCGAGAACCCGCGGCCGACCGCTTCGAGGTCGGCCAACTCGGCCTCGACGGCGAGCGTCGCCTCGAGCGCAGCCGGGCAGGAGATCGCGATGTGGCGGGCGTTCAGGGCATCGACGAGCGCGGCGTCGTCGCTGGAGCGGCGAACCGTCTCCAGGACCTCACCCGTGGCCCGATCGCGCTCGTCGAGCGTCGAGGTGAAGATGTTCCACCCGCCGATGCGGGCCAACAGCCGCGCTCGGAGATCGACGGGATCGGCGGCGGCGGTCCCTCCACCGCCGCCGCCGACGAGCGCCGGTCTCGACCCGTCCGCCCCCGCGTCGCCGAGGCCGTCGAGCAGCTCGAGCGCCTCGCGGAGCAGCGCCGGGCCGACGGCGTCGGCGTTGTTGGCCCAGGCGCCGCCTTGGGCGTAGGTGAGGGCAACCTCGGCGAGGAGCCTGGCGTCACCGAGCCGTCTGGCGGTGTCGGCCAACCTGGCCAGCTCCTCTCGCCCGTCTCCGTGCCCGGCCCGCATCTTGGCTCGGCCGAGGGCCAGGCGGATGGCCGCCGTTGCCTCCTCCGCCGGGTCGAGGGCCAGAGCCTGCTGGCAGAGGTTGATCGTCCCCTCGTGGTCGCCATCGGCCTGGAGCGCATCGATGGCCAGCTCGACGGCACCGACCAGCGTGGTCGGGTCGACGAGGGAGCCCGCCTCCAGCAGGTGGCCGATCCAACGGGTGATCGGCTGACCGGCCTCCCGGAAGGTGGTGGCCAGGGCCAGTCGCAGCCGACGGTCGGCTTGGGGCTCGACCGACGTCCGGAGCGCATCGACGACGAGGGCATGGGTGAACCGGGCGATCTCGGGCCGACCGGCCTGCGGCAACAGCGTCCCGGAGGCGAACAGGTCGTCAACCAATCGATCCGCCTCCGCCGGCTGCAGACCGACCGCTCGGGCGACCAGGTCGGTCCGGAAGGTGACGCCACACGCCGCAGCCGCCTGGAGGAAGGGCAGAGCCCGATCGTCCACCGCGGCGACCCGGGCTCGGATCAGCGCCCGCAGCGGTCGTGGCACCGCGGTCCCGCCCGAGCGGACACACTCGGTCACGAAGAGGGCGTTGGCCCCGGTGAAGTCGGCCAGCGCCTCCGGGTCGCCGGCGTATCGACCGCCGGCGGCGATGGTGGCGACGTCGGCTCGGCTCAGGGGGCCGAGCTCGATCGTGTCGACGGCCGGCTGCACGGCCAGCCGCGCCACCCGCTCCTCGGCTGCGCCGGCCAGATCAGGGGGGCGAGACCGGTAGGTCGCCAAAACCGCGGGTCCCCGGTCGTCGGCCGAACCGAGCAGACGATCGAGGACGGCGACGACAACGGCCGGGGCCCACTGCAGATCGTCGATGACCACGACGGTCCGGCGAGCCGAGTCGGCGTCGGCGACGTGGCGGAGGGCTGCGGCCATGATCGCCGCCGTCGCCGGTTCCTCGGGCGGACGAGCACGTGGATTCGGCCGAGCCGGCTGCCAACCGAGCGAGACGCCCAGGCCGGCCAGCAGCGAATCGGTGGCCTCGCGCAGCTCGCTCGACAGCTTCGGCCGGAGCTCGATGACGATGTCGGCCAGGGGGCCGAGGGGTCCCGAGCCGTCGCGTTCGGCCCGGCCGGCGAACACGAGCGCGTCGGGCCGGGATCGCAACGACTCCACGAGCAGGCGCGTCTTGCCGACCCCCGGTTCCCCGGCGATCAGGACCCCACGGGCGGGTCCGGTGCCGTCGAGCACGTCGCCGATCCGCCGTCGCTCGACGTCACGCCCGACGAAGGGCATCGAGCGGTCGACGACGAGGTCGATCCCGGCCGGCGGCTGGCGACCGGCCGGGATCAACCTCTCGACGCGCCCATCGGGCTCGAACCGATCGGCTGCCGGGCCCGGCCGATGGTCGTGTCGGAGCGCCTCGGACCCGACGGGAGCGGGGCCCGATCCGAGCGGTTCCGTGCCGAGCAGTTGCTGCTCGATGGCGGCGAGCTCGGGGCCGAGGAGGAGCCCGACCTGGGCAAGCGAGCGGCGGGCCCGGTTGAGGGCCCGGAGCCCGTCGGTGCGGCGGCCCTCGTCGAGGTGACACCTGGCCAGGCGGCTCCACCACTGCTCGTTGTAGGGATCCTCGGCGATCACCTGCTCCCAGAGGCGGGCCGCCTCGAAGGCGTCGCCGGTGGCGGACCTCGACTCGGCCAGGACGGCCAGCATCCGGGCTCGGGCCGCAGCCAGGAAGGACCGGTCGGCCTCGATCGCGTCGACCCCGTCGATGCCGGCCCACGGCTCGCCGCGCCACCAGCCGAGCGCCGTCGACACGATCGAACCGGCCTCGTCGACGCGGCCGTCGCGGAGGAGTGCCTCGGCCCGCCGAGCGCAGGCCAGGAACTCGTCTCGTCGAGAGCCCGTCACCTGGCCGAGGCGGTAGCCGTTCTCGGTGGTCTCGATCCCGTCCTGGCCGAGCGCCTCCCGGAGCCGTCCGATCACGTTGGCCAGCGAGCGGCGAGCGGTCGGTGGCTGGTCGGGAGGAGGCCAACACCGGTCGATGATCTCGTTGGTCGCCACCCCGTGGGGTCGGAGACTGAGCAGCGCCAGGACCAGCGGCGCCTTGGTCCCGCGTACGGCGATCGACTCGCCATCGCGCACCACGGTCAGCGGACCCAGCTCACAGACCATGGCACCGGCGGTCATGTCGACGACACTACCCACGTGGTACCGGCCATGTCAGCGCCGTTTCCATCGGCGTTACCGGCCCGTTATCGGCCTGTGCTCGACTGACGTCATGCACGGTATGTTGATCACGTTCACCACCGCGATACCGCTCGCCGATCTCGACGGGCCATTCACCGACTACGCCACGAGCCTCCGGCAGGTCGATGGGTTGGTGTCGAAGGCATGGCTCCAGGAATCGGAGACGGTCGTCGGCGGCTTCCACCTGTTCACCGACGCCGCCTCGGCCGATGCCTACCTGGAGTCGTCGATGGTCGCCCAACTCCAGGCGACCGAGGGCTTCTCCCACTTCGTGGTCCGTCGATTCGAGATCATCGATCACCTCTCGGCCATGACCGGGGTGGCTCCGACAACCGTCGTCTGACCCCGTGGTTGGCGGACCGATCGAGGCCAGAGACCTCGGCCGGCGCCGCCGGGTGGACGCCAACGGGAGCCTCGTTGCAGTCGACCGGTGGACCCAACCAGCGAACAACCGTGGATTCGGCGGCGGTTCCAAACCCGTATGACGGGACCACCCTCGGTTCCCATTGACCCGAAAGGACAACACCGATGACGACGGAAGCGCTCGCAATCGCCACGTCGGCGTGGGATGCATGGATGGCCGGGGACATCGACGGATTCCTCGCGACCCTGGCCGACGACGCCGTGATGACGCTGCCAGGAACCGCCCCGACGAGCGGCACCTTTCACGGACCGGCCGAGGTCGGGACGTGGGCGCAGCGGCTGTTCGAGCTCTCGGGCGGCACGATCGACGGTCGGGTCGAGACGTTCGGCGACGCCGGCGACGGCATCGTCCTGACCTCCATGTCGGCCAGGGCGACACGCGGCGACGGCAAGGTCCTCGATCAGCGCATCCTGCAACGGTTCGAGATCGATGGCGGGAAGATACGGCGGCTCGATCACGCCCTGATGGACATCGAGGGATGGCACGAGTTCTGGAGCGGGTGACCGGTCAGTCCGACCGACGCATTCGACACCCGGCACCGTCCGCCCGGGCCGCCGGGTCGGGACGGGTCAGCCAGCGAGCCGGAGCTCGAACTCGAGCTCGTGGCGGAGCGGGATGCCGTGTGCACCCTCGGTCGGGATCGAGGGCTTGACGCGACGCGAGACCTCGACGCCGTCGTTGACCAGCCGAACGAGGTCCATGCCCCAGCGCTGGTAGAACGCGAGCGCTCGGACGTTGTCGTTTGTCGTCGTCAACCACAGGCGAGGCGCACCGGCGTCGACGGCGAGCGCTCGCAGCCGGTCCATCAGGGCCCGCCCGATGCCCTCGCCCTCCTCCAACGCCTGGATGGTGACGACCTCGAGCCCGTCCGGGCGCGCTGCGTACGTGCACAGACCGACCCGTTCGGCGCTGCGGACGGCCACGAGTCCTGGCAGGGCCCCCGCATCGAGCAACTGGCCAAGACGGGCGACGTGCACCGATCCCCAACCAGCCCGGAGGGTGGCGAGCTTCCACGCCCGATCCGTCGCCGCGAGCTCTCGGACCTCCAGCACTCGATCACGCTCCCACAGCAATCGGGGCCCGTCCACCGTCCACCGTGGCCCTGGCCGCCTCGGCCAGGGCGGCGATGTTCGCCGGCGGTGCCTTGAAGGGGATCTCGCAGCCGGTCGAGAGCACGAAGGGTCGGTCACCGGCCCGGGTGATGCAGGCCACCGCAGCGTCGCGGACGTCGACGGCCCGACCGTTCAGCAGCAGGTCCCGATGGTCGACCATGCCGATGCCGGCCAGACCCCGATCGACCGAGGCGGGCTCGAGCGCGGCGTCGATGTCGGGTGTGGCGAAGCTGACGGCGTCGACGTCCGTCGCCTGGATCTCGGCGAAGTAGGGGTTGGCTGCGCAGTTGTGCTCGATCACCAGCACCGACGGGGCGGCCGCTCGGGTGTGGGCCACCAGCCGACGGTGGAAGGGCACGATGAACTCCTGCACGTGGTGGGGGCCGAGCAGCTCTGCGGCCATCCCGGCGTTCTCGAACATGATCGCATCGGCGGCGCCGGTCGCAGCGATGGCATCGATGTAGTGGCCGAGCTCTGCGGTGACCCGGTCGAGGAGCTCCGACACGAACGATGGTCGCAACCCGATGTCGAGCATCAGCTGCGACATGTCCCGGAGCTCGGCGGCGACGAGGAACGGCGAGACCACCATGGCGATGACGAAGAGATCGTCGTCGGCTCGTGCCCGGATCTCGCTCAGCGAGTCGACCATGACCGACATCCGGGTCGGCAGACCGGTCTCCAGCGTGTCGATGTCCGCCAGGTCGGTCGATGCCGCCAGCGGCCGCCGACGTACCTGCGGATACCAACGATCGTGGTACTCCAGCCCACAGCCGACTGCCTCCGCCTCGACCGTCAGGCAGCCCCACGGCGCCATCGCCGTATCGTGACCGAACAGCTCGGCCGCGGCGAGCTGTGTCGCTGCGATCGCCGCCGGCGAACCGTAGGCGTCGAGCATGGAGAGGCCGACGGCGTCCAGCACGTGATGGGCGCCCCCGAGGAACTGGTACTGCACCAGGCAGCGATCGACTCGTCGTCCCGTCAGCGCGGCCCGAACCCGTTCACGGCCCCTCACGCCCTCACGCTACCCCGCCGCCGGCCACCGGTCGGCTACCGGTCGGCGCTCGTGCCGAAACCCTCACCGCTCGCCCTGGTCTCGTCGTCGTCGAGCTCCTCGAACAGCGTGATCTGGAGGCCGGCGGGGGCGGCCAAGCGGGAATTGAGGGACCTCCACGGGGTCACCGTCGGACCGGCGATCAGGTCGGCGCCGGCGGCGGCGAGCTCGTCGGTCGCCCCCGTGGCGTCGACGACCTCGAACGCCACCCGGATGCGGTCGCTGGCCCGGCCGCTCGCCTCGACGTCGTCGATCATCCGCTTCTGGGCCGGATTGGCGAGCTCGAGCGTCGCCCGCCCGGCGTCGAGGATGACGACCCGGGCGTCGCCGGCCCCCTCGAAGGCCGCCGCCTCGGGCAGGCCCAACGCGTCCCGGTAGAACGACACGGCGTCGTCGAAGTCGTCGGCTTCGACCACGAGTCGCAGTTGGCGGACTCGTGGCCGGGCGGGGTCGTCTGAACCGGTCATGCCCGAAACGTACACGGCGATCCCGGGCCCGTCCGCTGCGACGGGCCTCCGGTCTCTGCCAGACTCCGGCGATGCGGCTCCGAGCGGTCCTGTTCGACTTCAGCGACACCCTGTTCCACATTCATCACGCTCAACGGATCCGCGATCTCCTCGATCCGGGCGCCGAGGTCGACGCGGCCGCCATCGACTCGATCCTCGATGCCGTCTGGGCGGCGAGCGCCACCCCGGCCGAGCAGGCCAAGGGCAGGGATCTGTCCCCGGAGGCACACCGGCGGTGCTGGACCGAACTCTTCCGCCCCTTCGACCGCCTCGCACCCGGTCTGGCCGAGCGGATGTACACCGAGATCTCGAACCCGGGCGCCTGGAGTCCGTACCCCGACACGATCGACACCATCGAACGGCTGCACGGGCGCGGCGTCCCGCTCGGCGTCGTCAGCGACATCGGTTGGGACATCCGGGCGGTGTTCGCCAGATTCGGGCTCGAACCGCTCGTCTCGGCGTGGGTGCTGTCGTTCGAGCACGGCTTGGAGAAGCCGGACCCGCGGCTCTTCCACGCCGGATGCGCCGGGCTGGGGACCGCGGCGGCCCAGACCCTCATGGTCGGCGACAACGTCGAGCGAGACGGCGGCGCCGCGTCAGCCGGGCTGACCGCCCTCACCCTGCCCCGCTACGGCGGCGACGGCGACCGGGGGCTGCGGACGGTCCTCGACCTCGTCTGACCTCCGGGCCGGAGGGAGGCAGGGGTCGACGACGGGCTTCGGCGAGCGCTCCCCGACCTCATCAACGGCTCACGCATGCGATGCCGACGCGACGATGGTGGCGGCGAACGCCACCCGGTGGTCCTTGTTCCAGGGAGGTCCGAGCAGCTGGCGCTGCCTGGCCAGGAGCTCGTCCCCGCCGAGCTGGTCAGCAGCCGACCGCTCGATCGTCCTCGCATCGAACACGTGGACCGCAACGCCGGTGGCCTCGGCGACCTCGGCGATCACCCGGCGATACATGACCGAGTCGGCCCGGCTCTCGAAGGGCGCTCGACGCAGCGTGGCGATGTCGGTCGGGAAGTCGTCTGGCCATGCTCGCACCGAGACGGAGGTGAGCGGCTCGACCAGGTCGCGGACCAGGGCGCCGAACGCCGCACCCGCCAGCCCCCTGGCCGACGCCTCGACGTCGGCGGCGAGCGCCTCGAGCGCGAGGTCGTCGAGGGGCCCGTTGGCGTCATGCATCGCATGCACGCCGCTGTGGTGGTGGATCGGGGCCGCAGGAAGACCGTCGGCGACCAGGTCGACCCGCCTGCGGTCGACGACCCGGTGGTCGCCGGTGGCCGAGACGAGGATCGCCCAACCGAGGTGATGGGCAACGCCAACGTGCACCCTCGGCATCGTGCCAGACGAGGAGACGGCGCACGAACCGGGGCCGGCGATCGTCCGGTCGGCGGCGACGGCGGGCCCGGCCCGCCCGGAGGTGCCCGTGCCTGCAGGTGATCGACCGCCGACGCCAACACGGCCGGCCGCGCCGCTACGGTCCGGCTCATGGATCCCGACGTCGGACCCGCGACCGCGTCGCCCGAGTCGGGGGACGGCGCGCCGAACCGGCGACGCGTCGCCCTCGCCGTCGCTGCGGTCACCGCGATCGCCGCGCTGGCGCTCGTCGTCTCCCTCGGCGCGGCTGCGGTCCACCGGCAGGTGTTCCCCGACCCGGA
The DNA here is from genome assembly GCA_028285495.1 of Acidimicrobiales bacterium. Taxonomy (GTDB): domain Bacteria; phylum Actinomycetota; class Acidimicrobiia; order Acidimicrobiales; family SZUA-35; genus JAHELU01. The sequence goes on along the minus strand of JANQPB010000029.1, from coordinate 207,118 downwards.
GACGTCACTTCCGCTGACGGTCGAGGTGCACCGCGACCTGACCGCCATCTTCGTCGAGGAGCTCGGCGAGCAGCCGGCTGCCGTCGAGGTCAGGTTCGCAGCCGACCGGTGTCGACGGCTGTTGGGCTGGCCGTTCGCATCGAGCGACGACTCCACGCTGTGGCTCGAGGCGACGTGGCCATCGGACCAGGACCCGGCCGAGCTCGACGCGGCCATCTCCGCCGGCCGTGCCTACCTGCTGGAGCGCGATGGCGCCGCCGAGGGGATCCGCACCACCGCCGATGGCACCACCTACTTCGCGAGCGCCGACACGGCGGGCCTCAACACGGGCGACTACGAGGCGTCCGGCGGCGGTTCGGCCGACGGTGCCTACGTCAGGACCATCAGCACCGGCTGCGTCGATCCCGACTCGACCGACGTGTCGCGTTGGGAGGCGCAGCTGGGGTCGTCGGGCGACTGAGATCGTCTCGCGCCGAGGCCGCCCCGATCGGTCTGGCGGGGTCGACAGCTCGGTGGTCGACCGGGCGAACGGCGACGCCTCCGGGCACGCCGGGCCACCGTCGGTCCGGGCCCGGACCGGGCGCCAGGGTTCGCGCCGGGGACCGTCGCCATGCCCGACTGGCGAGCGCCCTCCGGCCGTCTCGGCGAGACCAGCAGCGCGCCACGACGAGCGGGCACGACCGCCGGGCTCGGCGACGGTCAGCGCTCGGTCGCGCCCCCGTCGTCCGACCGGAGGGACGAGCGCAGGAACCTGATCTCCTCGTCGACGTCGGCGGGGACGAGGTAGCCGGCCTCATCGGTGATCTCGTCGATCCGCTGCGCCACGTCTTCGAGTGTCAGGTCCTCGTCGTAGATCCCGGGGGTGACGGCCACGAAGGCCCGACCGACCCGCCCACCCGATGCGGAGAGGGTCTCCCCCGTCAGCTCACACGACCGATGGGCCAGGTAGACGACGGCGGGCGCCACCTGGTGCGGACCCATGCGCTCGACCAGGTCTCGGCCCTCGAGCCCGAACAGCTCGGCGGTGGGCGAGCCGTCACCCATCACGTCGCCGGTCATTCGGGTCAGCGCACCGGGGGCGACGGCGTTGACCTTGATCCCGTAGCGCTCGCCCTCGATGGCCAGGGTCTTGGTGAACCCCATGATGGCCGCCTTGGCCGCAGCGTAGGCCGACTGGCCGAACGAGCCGAACAGGCCCGAGCCGGAGGACGTGTTGACGATCCGGCCGTACCCCCGGGCCTTCATGTGCTCGTACGCCGGTCGGGTTACGAAGAAGGCGCCTTTGACGTGCACGTCGAAGACCGGCTCCAGTTCGTACTCGCCGATGTTGAGGAAGGTGCGGTTGCGAATGATGCCGGCGTTGTTGATCACGATGTCGAGCTGGCCGAACTCGTCGAGTGCCTTGGCCACCAGCCGCTCGGCGCCGTCTCGCTCGGCCACGCTGTCGCTGTTGGCGACCGCCGTGCCGCCGGCCGCCCGTATCTCGGCGACGACGGCATCGGCCGGGCCGCGGTCGTGGTCCTGGCCGCCCATCGTCGCCGAGCCGAGGTCGTTGACGACGACCGCCGCCCCTCGCTCGGCCAGCAGCAACGCGTGCTCGCGGCCGAGCCCTCCCCCGGCCCCGGTGACCAGGGCCACCTCGCCGTCGAAGCGCAGCCGCGTCTCGTCGCTCATGGGCGGGCAACGTAGTCTCTCGCCACGTCGGTGTCAGACGGACGACGTGGGCCCCGCCACCGGTCGGGCCCGCCTGTTCCGTCTACAGCGCCTCCAGGAACTCGACGAGCGCCGGGTTCACCGTGTCCGGGTGCGTCATGTTGGGGGCATGGGCGGCACCGGGGACGATGACCATGCCTCGCGGGTCGGGCACCGAGCGCTGCACCACGTCGGCCTGCTCGACCGTGATGGCCTGATCGTCGCCCCCGTGGATGCTCAGCACCGGGCAGGCGATCTCGCCGAGCCGATCGGTCACGTCGTCGCGGTCGAGGAGTGCGCCGGCGGCGAACTCCAGGTGCGGGCCCCGCCTCGTCTCCCAGATCTCGATCCAGCGGTCCGACAGATCGGGCTCACCGATGATCAGGCCGGCGACGAACTGACCGACATCGCCCAACGGCTCGTCGGAGAGCCAGTGGGCGATCATGCCCCGGTAGCCCTCGAGCGTCTCGGCGTCATCGACCCCGGCCTGGCTGTCGATGAGGGCCAGGGCTCGGACGCGGTCAGGGCTGGCCAGCGCCGCCCGCAACGACAGGAAGCCCCCCTGGCTCATGCCGACGAAGACGGCCGAGTCGATACCGAGGTGGTCGAGCAGTGCGAGCGCATCGTCGGCCGAGTCCCAGTAGTCGAAGGGCTCCGTCGCCGGGGTCGCACCGAAGCCTCGTTCGTCCCAGGTGACGCACCGGTAGTCGCCGGCGAGGGCGTCGACCTGGTGGTCGAACATGGTGTGGTCCATGAGGAACCCGTGGCTGAACAGCACCGCGGGCCCATCACCCCCGGAGTCGGCGTAGTTGATGGATTGACCGTTGACGTTGGCGACTGGCACGACACGAGACTAGCCATCGCCGGGGGGCGAGGTCGCGACGAGCGGGCGAGCGGCGAGGCGGAGCGGTCGACGGGCATGCACGCCCGGGTCGAGCCCGAGGTCCCGGAGCTGCGTGAGCGCCAAGCTCGTCGTGGTCCAGAGCTGCCCCCTCCTCCTCGAGTCGGCGCGCCGCGAACCCCGGGGGAGGACGGCGCCGCCGGGCCACTGGCCGTCGGCCTCCTGGAGCGACAGCAGCCGGGCACCGAGGCCGTCGGTCTCGACCAGTGCGCCCCCGACAGGATTCGAACCTGCGGCCTCGTCATCAGAAGGCCGTTCACCGTCGTCCGGCAAGTACTCAGCAGTGCGCTGACCTGGGCAACCACTGTCTCGACAGCCCAGTTCGTCCATCCGGTCGAGCCTGGTCCGCCCTGGTTTGTTGGACGGAATGTTGGATTCGATGCCACGAGCGAGCGTTGACACTATCGAACATTCGTTCGAAACTGGGCCGATGCTCTCCGGACGTCACGACATCATCGGCGACCTCGCTCGCCTCCGCCAGGAGTTCGTCATCTCGGCGGACAAGGCAGACGCGGACCTCACACAGCTCGAAACGCTGGCCGCAGCGGCAGTCGAACTCGGGATGTCCTACAACATCGTCGGGAAGGCAAGCGGCATCCCCCAGCAGCGCATCGACGCTGTTGTCCACGCGCAGCCGACCAGGGTCCGCCGCCAAGCTTCCGCCTACGAGCGGCTCTCGTCGGGCATCGTCACCCTACGTGAAACCTGACGTTCGGGATTATCGCGCGGTCTACCCGTCCGGGAACGCCGGTAGCGCGATGGGAACGGCGGATGGTGTCGGCGACATTATCGGGCGTCGTGGTCGCCGGATCGGTCCCTGGTAGAACCGTGGAGTGGCCGACTCCAGGATTCCCATCCGCGCCGTTGTCTTCGATCTGTGGCTGACTCTGATCCCGTTCCCGGCCGAGGTTCGCAGAGATACCTTCGTCCGAACTGCAGAGGTACTGAACCTCGGGGTCGATGACCTTCGACCGCATTGGGTGGCAACCAGGTCGGAGCGAGAGACAACTGACCTCAGCACCTACCTTGCCGGGTTGGGTCAGAGCCTCGGGCTCGACTGGGCGCCAGGAGTCGTCGAGGCTGCGGTGGCGGCCCGGTCCTCGTCACACGGTGCCTGTTTCGCCCAGCCGTTCCCGGATGGCCGCGACGCGATCGCCAGGCTCCGTGGTCGTGGGGTCTCGATCGGTCTGATCTCGAACTGCACCAGTGAGGTGCGTCAGGCGCTATGCGACCACGGGATGGACCGGTGGTTCGACGAAATTCTGCTTTCCGCCGAGATCGGGGTCATGAAGCCGGCATCGGAGATCTACGAGCTGGCGGCAAGGCGTCTTGGGACGGAGCCAGCGTCTTGTCTCTATGTCGGCGACGGCAGCGACAACGAGTTGGACGGGGCGGCCGCGGCTGGCATGACACCGCTTCTCTACGACAGGGCTTCGACCGGCTCGGCGCCGCAAGCCGGCGCGATCTCGTCGCATCTGGAGCTGTTGCGGTTCGTCGATCGATGACCTTCGAAACCGATGAGCAGATTGCCCGCCCGGTGATCGGCCCGGTAGTCGAGTCCGTACGAGCACTGGGTGTCGAGGTCGACGAAACCATCATTCTCGGAGCTGGAGCCAATGTCGTCGTTCACCTGGCACCGTCTCCGATTGTCGCGAGAATCGCGACCCTGACCGCCGAGATGCGCCGGCGCCCAGGTGACTACCTGCGCCGCGAGCGAGAGATCAGCTCCGCCCTGGTGGGGCGCGGTGTCAACGTCATCGGGGCGACGGATCTGGTCGATCCTGGCCCTCACGAGGTAGACGGGACGGCGTTTCTACTACTCCGACACCACGATCTGACCCCTATGAACACAGGTTCCCAGGTTGACGCACTGCGCGTCGGTCGAGCGTTCGCCGAACTGTCTGAGGCACTTCAGGACTTGCCGCTGCGACTAGCAACCGGCGCTGAGGGGCAACCCTGGGAAGAGATCGCCGTGCTTGTAGACACGGTTTCGCCAACCTCCACGGCGGCGACCACGGATCGAATCTCCGACGTGGTCGACCTGTTGCGGCAGGGCGAACCGGAAGATCCATGGCAACTCGTCCACGGCGACGCCCACCGGGTCAACGTGGCAGCCGACGACAAGGGCCAGATCACCTGGTTCGACTTCGAGGACGCCAACCGGCGACCGCTGGCCTGGGATCTCGCAACGCTCCTGCGGTCCTGGCCCAACGCCGGCCGGGAGGCCTGCCGCCTGCTCAGCACCAACCCTGACAGCTACTCGATGCGCTGGCACTACGAGCTACGAGAGGTCTATGCACTCCTGTGGAACCTGCTCTACGCACAGCGCTTCGCACGGACTCGTGCAGCAACGGCACGTCGAGAGGCAACCTGGCTCAGAAGGCAGGTCGAAGACCACCTCGACCGCCGGGTCGATCGATAACAACGGGCAACGTCTACAGATCGGGACACAGCTGTACGGCACGATTGCCGTGCTCGGGATCACCGGGCTGGGTCCGCCGAGGCCACCGAGGGTGACGACCAGGCCAACGTCGAGCTGACAACGCTCATCGCACCGTGAGCGTTGTCGTTTCCGAGCGGGTAAACCGGGCCAACACGCCGGCTACGACCGCTGCCGACGGAGAGTCCAAATCGCAACGACGAGAACGAGCCCCGCCATGGCTCCGGCTGCCAGGTACAGGGCCGGCACAACGTCCGTTGCGCTCTCGTCGTCGGCCAGAGCCTCAGCAGTTGCCGGAGCAGCCCGCGCCGGCTCGACGCCGTTGCCAAAGACCTCTCGAAGCTCCTCGAGCGACACAACGGAGCCACAAGAGTTGACAGACGGCTGCCCGCGCCAGTCGAAGACCGCGACACTGGCTCCGACCGCTCCGTCGAAGTCGACACCGCACGCCGAACTTTGAGCGTGAGTGCGTACCGAAACCGAGGGGCCCACCTCGCCTTTGAAGACGAGGTCGACATCGAAGGACAACACTGTTCCGTTGTCTGCGACCTCATCAACCACCTCACGTGAGACTTGCTCGCCAACGAAGGCCAAGACAACCTCGTCCGCGTACTCGCTCAAGGACCTGTCGAGACACGAACATGCTGCCGCCGGCGAGGCACCAACACCGAAGACGATTCCCGTACTCACCGACAATGCGAGAAGCCAGCTGACTGGTCGTCGGTAGCTTGGCATCTGGTCATTCTCCCATAGGGCAGAGCAGCTCGAAGAGCACAACAGTGCGGCACTCCTGGCCCGCTCGACAACATCGGCCGGTCGCGCCTTCTTGTCACTGATCGTGACGACCAGGCGGCCATCGTCCTGGGGTTGTGATCATCGTCGAGCGATCAAGGGTTGCGGGACCGACTGACACGGCCCGGCCTCCCAACCGCACCAGCGTCGTCCGTCGAACGTGAACTCGACCCCTGTCACGTCAGCCACGGCGAACCTGGACGCTGCGATCTGATCAAACACCTGCCCGGACATGAACGAGGTCGAGAAGTTGTTCGCGGTGACGAAGCCGGGGCCGAGATCAACGACGACGACCCCATCGGCGCCCACCCGCACGTCATCGAACTGCCCAGCCGTGTAGGGCGAGAAGCTCGATTGAAGCCCCGCCTCTGCCTCGTCGGAGGTCACCCCAAGGAACAACTGCTCCACGATCGCCGTTAGCTGATCAGCGTCGGCAGAAACGACTCGGTCAACGAGCTCTAGCCCTCCGTTGTACTCACACACCAAGGCCACCTGCACAACACGATCGAAGCCTTCTCGAACGAGGAAGTCGTGCTCGTAGCCGGTGCAGTCTGCAGGACCGGTGGTCTCGGCGGCGAGCGAGCTGGGGGCTGCGGTGCTTGCCGGTTGCTCGGCAACCTCGATGGGCTGCTCGTCGGAGATCGTCGGCTCGTCCGTCGGCACAGCCGGTTCCGAGCCATCGGTGCATCCCATAAGCGCCAGCGAGATAGCAATCAGGGCAGCAGCAAGGCGCATTCAGACCAGTATCCCAGGCCTCGACGACCGCTCGGGTTCGGCACGACCAGCGTGCGCAAGATCACCGTAGGACAGGGCCGGATTCCCACCGACGGTGATGTCCAGGTGATGCATAGCTCGATTGGACCATGTGGCGTCACTCAGCGAGCTTGCCTCGCACGCGAAAGACGGTAAGCGATTCGGCCGCAGCGAAACCGAGCTCTCTCCACTCAGGCAGGTCAAGACAGTCCTCAAGACACGGCAGCGGCGTTGGGGCCCGGCCTGCGACCGAGTCCCAGACCCCGTGGAACTGCTGCATAGCCTCGACCTCCTCGCTCGTGTAGATCTCGCTCGAAAGCGCCTGCGGCCACGAAGCCGGATCGCCAGAGGTGCAGTCCTGCCACATCTCGATGATCTCCACCGGCACCGGGACGCACGGCGCGGCAGCCTGATACTGCCGCTGCGCTTCCGGCGACTCGACCAACTCCAAGTACTCGATGATCCCGTTCCGGAGATTCCTCTGCGATTCGAGCGGAGTCACCCTGACATCCTGCCAGTTTCGACGCCGTCCGGTATCGGCACGTGTGCTGCACTCGGTATCACCGAGATGCTCGTGGGATCAGACAGCGGAACGTGACTCTTAGGGCGTTGGTCCACCATGTCAAACGAGTCTCCGGATCCGATGCCTCAGCTGTTGTGAGAGTCGTTTCTTGTCATCGGCGACCTCTTGAAGCGTTCCAGCGATCTCGGGCGGAAAGCAGCCGTCCTCAATCCAACGAACCGCAAGTTCGGGCCAGTAACTGCCTGTTCGCAACGCAGCCGTGAGCAACGGCGCAAGCGGCGGAGCCACGCCGGCGAGCTCCGAAGCCTCCTCGAGCTGCGCCTCGATCGTCGACCAGGGTTTCTCCAACAAGGCGAAGAGCGCAACCGGCTGCGCTGCGACGAGCGTTGGATCATCAGTCCCCGACGGCCCAACGACCCACGACCGGCCGGCGATTCCCAACCAGGCGTCGCCGCCGGCCGGGTGGAACTCGACAAGTGGCGTCCAGTTCGACACGCAGCCAAGTGTCGCGACTCGGCGGCTTCGGAACAACCACGCATACCGGCACAGGTGTCGTGCTCGATATCACTCACCCACCGGCACCGGCAGTGCCAAGATCACTGGGTGACCGCACCGTTTCCCGAACTCGGTGATCGAGTCCTCATCCTCGATGCACCTGAAACAGCCGAGGCTGGCGACGCCGGAGTTGAGGGGCTCTGCCATGGGTCCACGACGCCCTCGTTTACCGAGGTCGATGTCGTCGGCGATCACGATGACATCGCTGTGGCGGTCTGGTTCGAGGACGACGGGACACAGCTCTGGTTCGCCCCCGACCTGGTCGACGTGCTCGATCACTCGCCCGGGCTTGAGGCGGTCGTTGGTGACAAGAAGTACGTGCGCACAACCGATGGGTCGTGGCGGCCTGTCGGATGGTGGCCAACCCTACGATGGCACCTCACCAGATGGCGGCGGTCTCAACGCTGAGCCACTGGGGAACGGCACGTACCGGGTGCACTGGTTCGCCGCCGACACAAGCCTGTCCGCCACGGACGGTAGCGAGCGGATCGGCGTCGAGCGGTCACGGTTCAACCTGCCGTTGCAGACGCCCGAAGAAGGCAAGTCTTCTGGCGACAGCAGATCGACGGGGTCCGCGTCCGAGGCGGCCGTATCCGCTCAGAGTGCGCAGGGCTGACAGCGTGCGCATGCCTCGCCATTCCCAACGAGACGCTTCGCTCGGCGGTTCCCATGAGATAGGCCAGCCACCGTCTGGTTCCTGGGCCGACTCCAGGCAGGCGAGATGAGACTCGATCAAGTCTTCGCCGAACCAGGCCCTGGCCATCGCCTCCGGCGTCGGCGCGAACTGGAGTGGCGTGACCCCATAGTCGCTGCTCTCGGGATCAAGCTTCATGTACGCAGCTTCGGGTAGGGCCGCTGCGATCAAGCCGGCTGCTGCTTCAGCGCGGGGCCGATCTGGCGCGACCTCGACGAGCTTGGCCATCGTGAGCAGGCTGTGAGCCTCTCGTCGGACGCGTCCGGCTTCCAGTTCGGCGAGGCAGTACTCGGTTGCTCGATCGAGCCATGGATGCGAGACACCGAGTCGGTGGGCATGGGCTGCGATCGCGGCTGTGGGGTTGACTTCGGGGGGATACTCGGTCCCGTTCCAATGGGCAGCCCTCGGGTAGCCGGAGATCGAAGGAAGCACGATCGGGACTGCACCTGAAGGCTCCGCGATAGACGCCAGCCAACCGCACGCCGAAGTGACAACGACGCCGGCCCTCGCCTTAGCCGCAACCAGGTACTCGAAGGCGATCTCGACATCGAGAGGCTGGCTATCGGGTGCGCGCTTGTCCGGCTCAAGCCCATGCCCGAAACCGCCGTCACCGTTCTGGTAGGCGCCCAAAGCGTTAACGACCGCCTCGGGCTCCCCACCATCGAACACCACCGCAAAGAGCCGCTGCTCCAAGACACTGGCGTTCGCGTAGATGAACTCACGAGCTGCCACGTAGTCGACCATCAGCACCGATTCTCCCACGCATCGAAGCCCGACACCGACGTGCCTGCCAGCCGCTCGGATGCGCTCGGGAACGGCACGACCAGGGCGCTCGGGTACGCCAGCTGACATCCGTCGCTCCTCACCGACGGTGACGGCCAGGCCGTCGTCGAGCTGGATTGCCACTCCACAAGGGCCGATAGCTTGGCCTCGTGGTCGTCAGCATCGTCTTCGAGACTCACTCGTGGAGCGAAGACAACGACAACGGACGCGCTTCAGGGTGGGACCACAGCCGCCTCTCACCCAGAGGCCGTGCACTCGCAGCCGAGCTTGGCGACCGCCGGCGAAACGACGGCATCAGTGCTGTGTTTACCTCGGATCTACGGCGAGCCGTCGAGACAGCCGAGATCGCCTTCGCTGGGACCGAGCTCCAGATCCTGCACGACTGGCGGCTCCGAGAATGCAACTACGGAAGCGGCAACGGCATGCCAGCGAACGAACTCCACCGCGATCAACCGGCCCATCTCGACCAGCCGTATCCAGATGGCGAAAGCTGGACACAGGCCATCGACCGAGTCGGATGGTTCCTTCGCGACCTTCGCGCCTCCTACGACGGGTCTCGCGTCCTGGTGATCGGCCACGTCGCAACCCGATGGGGGCTGCAACACCATCTCGACGGCCGACCCCTCGCCCAACTCATGGCCGACGGCTTCGAATGGCAACTCGGCTGGCAGTACCAGACCACCGACGGCTCATAGCGGGACCGCTCGGGAACGGCACGAGCAGCGCACTCGATATCGCTGGGAAACCAGGCTCGTCGGTCACCGGCTGTGACCATCAGGTGCTCGCGGAACCCGAAGCGATCCGGCGCGGACCTCAGAAACGCAAGGCACGCAGTGCGGCACCACTGCAGCGCTCGGGAACGTACGTCTCCCGGTTCAGCTCGCTACCGAGGGTGGGGGCTAGGTCTAGACGAGTCCACACGGTCTCGACGCTGCAACCCATCACCTGAGCCGACGCATCGTGTGAGAGCCTTCGGTTGGTGTGTCGCGCTCGCCGCCCGGTGCCCCGAGCCCGGCGGTGTCTACAGCGAATAGAGCTTGGCGACGTTGGTGCGCGTGATCCTGTCTCGAGTCTCCGGTGAGTAGCCCTCGAACATCTCGTCCAGGACCTGGGTCGAGCACGGCCAGGTCGAGTCGGTATGGGGGTAATCAGACCCCCACAGGAGCGTCTCCTCGCCGATCATGTCGGCGGTACGGAGCGCTGCGGTGTCATCCTCGATGGTTGCGTAGAACTGCCGCTTCCACATCTCGAGCACATCGACGGGCGGCGTGCTCGACGAGTCCCGTGCGTACTCGCGGGCCCAGCCCTGCTGGACCTTGTCGAGCCAGTGGGCGACCCACCCGGCGTTGAACTCGGCGAGCACGAACTTGAGGTTCGGATGGTTGGCACACACGCCCCGCACCATGAGCTCGATCAGGGTGTCGTGGATCAGCGCCGGAGAGCCGGCGTACTGCACGATCGGGTCGCGGTCCTTCATCGCCTTCAGCCAGTCCGGCGCATGGGACATGCAGGCGACGTGGAAGGCGACGGGGAGTCCGGCCTCCTCGGCCACGGACCACATCGGTTCGTACTCGTCGTCGCTGTAGCGGCGGCCACGCGGGGCGTTGGATGGCAGCACGATCCCCTTGAACCCGAGCCCGATCACACGCTCAAGCTCGGCGACGGCCGCCTCGGGTCGTTGGACCGGCAGTGCCGCCAGTCCGACGAGGCGGCCCTTGGACGCCACCTGCTGGTCGCTCATCCAGTCGTTGTAGTTGCGCTGCAGGGCGACCAGGAGGTCCAGGTTCTTGAGGCTGAACATCGGGAACCAGCCCGGATAGAGCACCTCCGCGGAGACGCCGTCGATGTCCTGGTCGTCCGGGCGCCGCGCCCCGTCGGTGAGTCCCGGACGCATGGCCGCGTAGCCACCGGTGAAGTACGCCTGGATCTCCGGGTCGTCGAGCGACCCGGCGCTCGGCTTGGAGGCGTGCTCGCGGGGCAAGGGCGTCTCGTAGTCCAGACGGGTGCCGGCGAGCGCCATCACCGCGACGTTGCGGGAGCGACCCGGCATGTTTGGCGTGACGATGTGATCGCCCTGGCCGTCCCGGTGCACGACGCGAGGGGCGTCGTCGCCGAAGCGGTCGGCCAGCCCTTCGAACACCTCGGGGCCTTCGAGAGCGTGGGAGTCAGCGGAGATCGGTCGCGGATCGTCGAGCAGTGTCATTGGTGGTCCTTGTTGGTGATCGAGTTGATGAGGACGTTGATCATCTCGGTGGCCATGGCGGGGCCGCCGACGAGGTCATAGGTGTCGATGTTGATCGGCAGGGCGAGCGCGCCGTGGATGCCCGACCACAACAGCTGGGCCAGGACCCGTGAGTCCCCGTCGCGAACGTCGCCGTTCGCCTGTCCGGCCTCGACGGCTCGCCGGAGCGACGAGAACAGCATCAGTTCGTCCGGATCATCGTTGCGGTCCGTCGTCGAGTTCGGTGGGCGGACCCAGAGCAGGAGGCCTCGGTGGGTCTCTTCGTTCGTCAGCGTGAACTCGACGTAGGTCTCGAGGAGACGGCGGATTCGCTCGAGGGGGTCGGCCTCCGCCTCCTCCGCCGCCGCCAGTGACGCTCCGAGTTCGACGATCGGTGCCATCCACAGCGAACGCATCAGCTCCGACAGGTTGGCGAAGTAGCTGTACAGCAGACCCGTCGAGACTCCGGCGCGCTTGGCCACCGACCGCACCGAGACGGCGCCGGGGCCGCCTTCGCGGTGAAGGTCCGCGGCAGCGCGACGGAGTCGTCTGCGTTGGCCGGCTCGCTCAGCCTCCGTCGCGCTCGGTCGGGCCATGGAAACATCGTAGCCGGTTAATTGAACATGTTCAATCCCGACTGGGGTCGATCGGCGCGTCTCACCCTTCACCCTCGCGCAGTCCCGTGCGGAGGCTGTGAGCTGGAATTCTGGGGCTTTGTGGCTATTCGAGGTGGCGAGTTCGAGGAGTGTTTCGCCAGTACCTTCTGGCGATGGCAAGGACATCCTCCACATGCACGCCAACTGATGGGAGAAGAGGTGTGTTCGACCCTGGGGTACGTGCCGCTATGCCTCGACTCGATGACGGCCCGGCCAGTTCCAATTGAACCGCCCTCAACGCCGTTCTCCCGTAGTACTCGAACTCCCAGATCCGGACATCGACGACATCTTGCCACGAGCAGCCCCATTCCGACCGCAGTGCCGTCTTGACACGGAGTCCATCGTTCGTGAACGTGATGGTGGTCGGATGCCAAATCCTCGCCGGCGAAGCCAACACAACCAACCCGAACAGGATCGCGTTCGGCCAGCCGACAACCGGGTTGCCACTGCTGATCAGCCAGACGCCGCCACCACAGAATATCAACGCCACTAGGGCCCACCCCGCAGCACGTCGGCGGGACTCAGATAGCCGCTTTTCATCCAGCACGCGCCCCGGCTGGTGAAAGTCACGCAAAGCCGTGAGGTCTACGCCGGGTCGTGGTCTGGACCGCTTGCGGTAACCGGGCTCGAGAGGAGAGGGGCGTTCCGACGTCGAGGACGCCGACGAGGGCTCGGACGGCCTTCCAGGTCGTTTCACGACCCCAGCTTGCCCGGCCGATCTTCGCAACTCAACGGCACATGTTCCTGTGATCCGCACCCGTCCGGGATCGGCACTCCTGGCCCGCCCGAGATCACCCATCGATCGGTCTGGTAGGCCACCGACGGTCACGACCAGGCCGGCGTCGAGCCGACAACGCTCACGGCGCGACGAGGTTTCCGTTTCCGAGCGGCGACCAGGGCCAGCACACCGGTTACGCGCGCAAGTCGAACGGACTGCTGGTCCTGCTTTCGCTGGCCGCCCAGTGGCCCGCGACTGACGAATCTGGCAGCGAGCACGTTGACGCGAGTTGGCGGCTTGAAAGGTCGCAGGTCGGCTGGCGCGATCGGGCAATATGGCGAGATGCCCGATGAGCAGCCGGTTCCCGCACGCGACCTCGAAGACCGGACGCTCATCGAGGCTTCCGTCGGGTGGCACCTTCATCATGGTCACCGCTCGGCGGTCTTGTTGTTCCTGCGTCTCTCGGGACTCGACTGGCTCGAAGCACAGACCGCAGGCAACGGGTCGGTGCTGTTCCGGCGACGCGACCCCGAGCCGTTCGACATGGCCGAACACGGCTCCTTCGTCATGACACCCGTAGATGAGACTCACCCCCTGGCGTCCCTGCTCGGCCGAACAATCGGCAGCGCTCGTTCGATCGTCTGGCGACAGACCACGATTGGAGTGGAGTTGGCAGCGGAAAGCGACACAGCCCTGATCGTGATCGACTTCGACGAGATCTTTGTGTCTACCAGTGACCTGCCAGCCGACTTCGCCGAGGGCTCAGTGGTCGTGGATACGTAGATTCGGCCTTCTGGGATCGGCACCACCAGCGTGCGCGAGAACACCGAGGCTCAGCCCCTGACTGCCACCGACGGTGGCGTCCAGGCCGACGTCGAACCGGCAACGCTCATCGAACCTTCCGCGGGCTCGTTTCCGGGCGGGCGCACCGGCCCGACATGCCGGGACTGCATGGGTCAGCCGAGCTCTAGCGATTCCCTTCGAAGCTTGCGCTAGTCGCCGACATGGTAGGAGATGGTGAGTCCAGGCCTGTCGCTCGAAGGGGAGGTTGTTCCTCTTGGGGAGTTCGAGAGGATGCCGGACTCAGCACAGGTGCCCGTTCACGTGGTGTCGAGCGCCAGCGCCTGGCGTATCTCGCTAGCCCAGCGCAACCCGCTGCGAGATGCTGCCGAGATGGTAGCGACGGTGATGTTCCTGGCAGCCGTTGCCCTCCTGGAGCCGTCGATGTTGTGGTTCGCGTCGGTGTGCGTGATAGCCGTGCTCGGCTTCCTGGTCGTTGACCGATACCTGCTCATTCGGTCACTGAAGACTGACGAAGACTTGGTGTGTGCCGGCTATACGGACGACCGGTTTGTTCCGGCCTTGGAGCAGACCACAGGAGCCAAGGTCTACAGCGGCGAGCACCTTTCCTACGCTCAACTCACGATCGTTCCCGGGGGCCTTCGCCTGGGCCTGGAAGTTCGCAGACTAGAGAAGACCGAAACGATGATCCCGAAGTTGCCTCACAACTCCGCACGCAGGTACGTGCAGCGACGAGTCCGGGCGCTGGACACGACCGAAACCGTCTGGCGTCTCGTCGCTACTCGGCGGGGGCGAGTAGTTGGAGCGGAGCTGATCGGCTCCGGCCAGACCAGCTCCCTGCAACATGTCTGCGGTCGCCTCGGCCGACATGTCCCCAGTTTCTGAGCGGGGTCCGACGGTCGAAGCTTGCCAGAGCAGCTCACGACAGCACGCACTACGGCACCACCAGAGCACTCGGTATCTCCGAAGGCCAGAAGCCGGTCGCCACCGGTGCTGACGGCCGGTCCGACACCGAGCTGAATAAGGTGCGTCGCACGGTGCCCGGGCGCGAACTCGGCGCTGGCGCAGTCAAGAAACCGGCCCCGAGGGCGGGTTGAACCGGCCACTAAGGTGACGGCATGCGGAGACCTCAGGAGATGCTTGGGCGAATCTGGAGCTGGATTCGTCGGAGCGAGACAATCACCCCCCAAGAGCGTCAAGCAGGCGTGCGTTCGGTACGCGACGACCCAAGGGGAGCGACAATGAGGGACGAGCTGAGTCGTGACCGTGGCATGGGGATCTGAACCGAGACCTTCTGCGACCGTTCTCGAGATCGCCACAGTTCGATCATCCGCCTAGAGCCCGATAATTGCACGATTGCTGCGAGCGGTGTCACCGGTGTCATTGCAGCGCTCGCCACCGAGGGTGAGACGCTGGCTCGGGCGGTCGATCTACTCCGCACGGAACGATGTCTGCCAGGACAACCGTTCGTCGGCGCGCTCAGCCAATGCGTCCAATCTCGATGGAGCGGTCGTCGGTGGACTATCGAGCAGCGGCTCTTCGGACGCCTCGTGGTGGCGGGTTCACGTTGGCCTCAACGACTTCGACACCGCGCTCGCGTCGGCGTCGCAGTTCGGCGGAGCCGCCGCAGCCGAGGTTCCCCCCGTCGCCAATCTGGCGCGGCGAGCCATCGTCGCAGACCCCAACGGGATCCGCATGATGCTGATCGACTCCACGACGTAGAGAGGGCGCCAGACCCGCCATCTCACCGAAGGCAGGGCACGCAACTCACCCTGGACTATTGACCCGACGAAGAGCGGATATCGGCACCGATGCAGCACCCGGGAGCACCGGCCTTCGTGTCCGGTTCGCCACCAACGGCGACGACAGGGCCCTCGGCGGCCCGGTAACGCTCCTCGGCGGCCCGGTAACGCTCCTCGTAGGGTCCGTAGTCGCGTTTCCCATCGGCTCGACCGGGGCGGTTCGCCGGTTCTGCGTGGGGTGGCCTCATCCGCAGGGGATCGTGGTGGGGCGCAGTGTCACGAAGCCCATCCGGTCATCCCGACGCTTGGCCCATGGCCGGCAGCCCTTTGCCGGCGTCGGGCAAACGGCTCCCTCGCGGACCATCGTGTCTTCTGCCGGTAACTGCGGCCCAGCTCAGCCACGCACTCGCCACCGACGCAGCCGCAAGCGATCGGTTCAGTTGTCGCCAGTAGCATCTATGTCGTGAGCCTGGGCTGCCTCCCGATACGCGTTCCGCCGTGTTGAAGTCGCTCGGTCCGACGCTGGCCCAGGTCGCCAGCCGTCTCCGCCTCGATCAGGATCCCGTCGACACCGGGTTTCACGATCGCTCCCGTGAACTTGCGCTCCGAGCCGAACGTCGACGTCGAAGTCGAACGATCATCACCCTGGCGGCTGTGTTCTTTGCCATGATCGCTGTCTTCAGTACGGTCTTCCACGAGTTGATGGATCATGAGGGCCGCTCGTTCTCGTGGGCGACCAGCGTGTACTGGACGCTCACCACGATGACGACCCTCGGATTCGGCGACATCACGTTCGAATCCGACGCCGGTCGGATCTTCTCGATCGTGGTGCTCCTCTCGGGGTCAACGTTCCTTCTCATCGTGCTCCCGTTCGTCTTCATCCAGTTCGTGTTCGTGCCGTGGATGAACGAGCGTGATCGTCGTCGAGCGCCCCGCAGCCTCCCGACCGCAACGACTGGTCACCTCATACTCACGGCGCTCGGACCGGTCGAAGAGGCGTTGATCGACAAGGCCGATCAGGCCGAGGTGCCCTACGTCGTCATCGTCGACGACGTCAATCAGGCCGGTCGGCTACACGACGAAGGTCGTAAGGTGATGGTCGGCGCTCTCGACGACCCGCTCACGTATCGACGCGCACGCGCCGAGTCTGCGGCGATGGTCGTCGCCTCGCAGAACGACCAGATCAACACCAACATTGCATTCACCGTCCGCGAGATCGCACCTCATGTCGACATCGTGACCACGGCGAACTCAGCTGCGTCAGTCGACATCCTCGAGATCGCCGGGGCCGACTTGGTCGTCCAACTGGGCGAGGTGCTCGGCTCAGCGATGGCGGCCCGCACGCTTGGCCTCGGCGGCCATAGCCACGTGATCGGCAACTTCGCCGGGTTGCAGGTTGCCGAGGCAGGGGCGATCGGGACCGATCTGGTCGGTCGCACCCTTGCGGAGAGCCGACTGCGCAGCCGGTTCGGGGTCGGGATCATCGGCGTGTGGGAGCGCGGCGAGTTCTCGATCGCCCCCGCCGACACGATGCTTGAGAACTCCTCGATGCTCCTGCTCTCCGGAACCCCGCAGCAACTCGCAGCGTTCGACGAGGCGTACGCAGTCGACTTGTCGACAGCCAACAAGGCGATCGTCATCGGTGGCGGCCGCGTCGGTCGAGCCGTCGGCAAAGTCTTCGCAAGGGAAGGGGTCGAGTTCACGATCATCGAGGAGCGCCCCGAGCGACAACGTCCGGACGCGCGCTACGTCATCGGCGACGCCGCTGATCGCGCCGTTCTCGACGAGGCCGGGATCGGCGATGCAGGTGCGGTGCTAGTGACGACGCACGACGACAATGTCAACGTGTATCTCACCCGCTATTGCCGCGGTTTGCGCCACGACGTCCGGATCATCTCCCGAGCACGACTCGACCGCAACGTGTCGACGTTGTACCGGGCCGGCGCCGACGCCGTCCTGTCGTACGCTGGGACGGGCTCGTCGGTGATCTGGAACCATTTCCGTGGCGACGAGATGCTCTTGGTGGCGCAAGGTCTGAACGTGTTCCGCACCCCCATTCCACGAGAGTTGGCCGGCAAAACGCTGGCAGACGCCCACGTATACCGGCGAACGATGTGCAACGTCGTCGCCATCGAGACCGACGGCTCGATCAAGGGCAACCCGGACGCACACGAGCCGCTGCCAGAGCGAGGCGAGCTCGTACTCGTCGCCACCGACGCCGCCGAGGCCCGGTTCTCCCAGACCTTCCCCCACGCCCGCCGGCGTCCTGTGTTCGACCGCCCTCGCAGGTGATGCGGACAGGGCCGCCTCGGTCCGAGAAGTACGGATGAGACCTCATAGGTTCGGACACGTTGTCGGCATGTAGGACCGATCTCGTCCCCAACGGTTGCGACCTAGGAAGCGCCCATTGCCGAGCAGGAAGTCAAGTGCTCGCCGGACGTTGCGGCAAGTACCCGCTCGGCGAACCACGAAACGGCTCGACGCCCAGCCACTATCCGGTCGAGGTCAGCTCGCCATCCGTCCGGTAGCGACCCGGCAAAGCCCTTCTCCGGGAGGATCAGTCGCGCGGGGCTGCGCTCGATTGGTGGTCGACTGAGTAGCCGTCGTCTTCCGACTTCGAGATGGCAATGGCCAGGATGAGAAGCCCAAACAGCGGTTTGGCCAGGACGTCGGCAACCGAGCAGGACGTGATCGACCGAAGCTCGATTCACGCTCGAAGCTCTATCGAGGACATCACCGGCCGGACGCCACCAACAGCGGGGGTGACCGCTACGGTCCTAACGATGAGTGCCGAGCTGGCCGCCGCCTACCGAGATCTTCGGGGCCGCATCCTCGACATGACCTCAGGCTTGTCTCCTGAAGAGGCTGAGCAAACGGTGCCGTGCTGCCCCGAGTGGAGCGTACGGGACCTGCTATGCCACCTGGCCGGGGTACCGGCCGACATCCTCGCCGGCAACACCGACGAGGCTGCAACCGTGGCCTGGGCCGACAGCCACGTCACCCGCCGGGCCGGTTGGGATGTAGCTCGCATACTGGCCGAGTTCGACGAGGCCGGCACCCAGGTCGACGAGATCGTCACCGCATTCGGTCAACGCATGCCAGGCCCGTTCTTCCTCGACGCCTGGACCCACGAGGCCGACCTAGCCCACGCCCTCGGCCACCCCGGTCCGTCCGACCTGCGACTGGTCGATCACGTGCTCGACTTCCTGATCGACTCAGTCGATCGTCGCCTGACCGAGGCCGCACTCGGTCCGCTGACGTTGCGTGGTCTCGGCCCCAACCGGATCATCGGCGCACTGGGCCGAGGGGAGGACGCCGAGGATCGTTCCTCGCCCAGCGACGACCGGGCCGAGCTCCGCACCAACCGCTTCGAGTTCGCCCGCGCCACCATGGGGCGGCGGTCGTTGGCCCAGTTGGCGGCGCTCGATTGGCATGGCATCGATGGTGCGGTGGTCGGCCCCCTCCTGGTGGCCTGGACCCCGAACAAGGTCGACATCATCGAGCTAGCATCGCGACTCCGTTGAGGACCACGTCGGCGATCTCCTCGATGATCTGCTCGGCGGGCTCGATTGCCGCGTTGGTCTGCTCGGCGATATCAGCGAGGTGTGACCACTCAGCGGCGAGGCAACCCCCTGGCAGCGCACTCGGTATCGGCACGACCAGAACGCTCGATAGTGCTCGGTCACGACCAGGTCGTCGTTCTCGATCGGGCTTGGTGAGCGCCACCGAGTGGTCGGGGTGCTCGACTTCGCCGGTTCTGCTCGGCCCGTCGTTCATGGCGACGATGCCGAGGGTCGCGACGCCGCGGACCGTGTCGAGGTTGGTGATTCGCTCAGCCCGTCCGATCGGCGTAGCTGTGCCGGTCACGTCACATCCATGGGTTCGTCGTCGTATCGACGCGTGGGAAGCTCGGGTCGTGTTGTGGCTCAGGGCAAGGTGGTTGCGAACGCCGACACGTTCAGCGCCGCCACTAGTGCCCAGAATGGGGCGAACACGATGCCAACGTGCCGTCCGTGTCGTGACACCCTGGGGTGGTTGCCCAAGAACGGGACTCCGGCGTGATTTGCGTTGGCGAGGGCCATGAGAACTGCGATCGTGCCGAACACGAGGTGCAGAGGGTGACGATCCCCGAGGGCCAACGTGATGCCATAGACAGCTCCCGTGGCGACGGCGGCGAAGCAGATCGCTCCTTGGCGTTCCTCGAAGAGCATCAGGAAGATGTAGTCCTTGGCAGCATTCTTCTTCTCGGCTGGGGCCGCCTCGACTGCCGCGTCCAGCATCGTCATCTGCTCGCCAGCTGTCAGCGACGTGGCTCGGCTAGGTAGCGAGAAACCGAAGAATGGAAGGACGCCGTTGACGATCCAGCGGGCGAGGAGTGGGAACATCACCTCGACACCGTGCACGGCGACGGGCACGATCGAGAGGATCAGGGCGGTCGTGGAGAGAGCGGTCTCGCTCATGTCGTTGGTCCCTTCAGGGTCGTGGAGCACGGAGGCTCGGGTCTGGCGATGTGACCGGAGGTCCGACCGGAATTCATCGCCCGCGACGAGACTTCTTCGGAACCGATGAATTCGGCGCCCCGGCCCAGTCAGACAGCTGACCGCCATGAACGACCGCGTCAAGCAGATAGGTGAGCGTGTGAACCATCAACCAGGCCCGTCGGACGATGATCTCCGTCTTGCGCTGGCTGGTGATCACGCTGCGTTCGTCCGGGCCGTCTCGCCCTACCGCAACGAGCTCCACCGGCACTGTTATCGAATGACCGGCTCGGTTGACGATGCCGACGACATCCTCCAAGAGACTCTCTTCCGGGCGTGGCGGAGCCTCGGGACTTACGCCGGCCGGTCGTCGTTCCGAGCCTGGCTCTATCGCATCGCGACCAACCGCAGCATCGACACGCTCGGCGGTAAGGCCCGCCAGGAGATCGCAACGCCCTGGGAAGGCGAGCGCGAGGGCCTCGAACCGATGTGGCTTCAGCCCTACCCAGACAACCCCGCCGAAATCAACGAACGGCGAGAACACATCGCGACAGCGTTTGTCGTCGCGATCCAGCGGCTCCCACCGAAACAGCGGGCGGCCCTCCTGCTCAAGGACGTGCTCGGCTTCTCGGTCCCCTACATCGCGACGGCGCTCGAAACCACCGAGCCGGCCATCAACTCCGCATTGCAGCGGGCGAGGGCCAATGTGCAGTCCGACACGCCGCTCCGACCGAGCACCGAAGCGGAACGCTCGCTTCGGGATCAGCTCATCGATGCCTGGCACCGCGCCGACATCGACGCGTTGACCACCCTGATGGCGTCTGATGTCGTGATGACCATGCCACCCGACCCAATCCGCCGAGACGGATCACCCGCAATCATCGAACTCCTCCGCTCGGTCGCGCCCGGTGGCCAGATCGACCGGTTCCGACTCCAGCCAACCGCCGCCAACAGGCAGCCATCAGCGGTCCTTCACCTACCCGAAGAGACCGGCAGATACGTGCCAAACGGGCTCCTCACCCTCGACATCACCGGCAACCAGATCAAGCGAATGACCGCCTTCCGACTACCGCCCACCTTCTTCTATCGACTCCGACACACTGCCCCGAACCACAACTCAGACTGACCAATCCGACCGGACCCACGTCAAGCCCATGCTCGGCCGCTCGGCACGGGCAAACCTGTCGAGATTGGTCCCCGTCGACGGGCTAGGAGCGGTTAGGGCAGGGCAACCGGGACAGAGTCCCGGATTGGTGGAAGCGTTGAAGGAACTCACCGCGCACGCACAGCCACGCACTACGAAGCGTCTTTGGATGTCAAGGGGTGTTTCGGGCGCGTTGAACGGTGCCCCTGTCGAGGCCGGGGTGGTGGGCGTAGGCTGTCGGGGAGTCTGGGGATGGCTGATCCGAAGCACCACTGATCAGGGTTCAATGGCGGTCACGCTGGAGTCAGAGTCGTCCCCTGGTTGCCTCCCCAGGCTCAACTCATCGGCGCCGCTCGTCGTCGTAGACCAGGTGGCGCCACACGACATTGGAGATCTGCCGCTTCAACGCTCGGAGCGCTTCGCGGCGTGTCTTGCCCTCGGCCAGTTTCCGGTCGTAGTAGTCCCGCCCTGGGTTACCGGGGTGGCGGATCTGCGACACTGCGATGATCCCGATGGCCCGGTTCAGGGTGCGGTTGCCTTTCGGGTTCAACCGATGCCGGCGGCGTTCCCCGGATGAGGCCTCGATTGGGGCGGTGCCGTTGTAGGCGGCGAAGTGGCCGCTGTCCGGGAACCGGTCAAGGTTCCGGACCCGAGACAAGATCATGGCCGCAGTGATCGGCCCGCAGCCCTTGATCTCGATCAGGGTCGTGTTCGACGCGTTCACCTCGGCCACCAACCGGGCTTTCGACATCTTCAACAGCTCGTCGATCCGTTCGATGTCGGCGATCAACTCCAACGCGATCTCTTGTCGGGTCGCGTCAGCCGGGTGGCTGGTGTCGAGGTCCTCGAGCAACGCCCGGGCCATGTGAGCTCGGAGCCCCAAACGGGCTCCACCAGGGAGAACTTCGCGCAGCAGGGCGTGCAGGCGAGCAACAGCTTGGGTCCGTGACGACGCCAGCTGCATCTGACGGTCGACCAACAACCGGATCTGGGCCAAGTGCTGTTCGACCTCGACTGCCCGAAGCTTCGGGTCCCGGATCGCAGCGACCGCAATCGAGTGCGCGTCGTTCCGGTCAGTCTTCGAGGTCCGACCCGAACCGAGCAACCGGACCCTTGCTGCCAACGCAGCAGGAACATCGACGATCTCAATCCCCGCCCTCGCGAACTGCTGAGACAGCAACAACCCGACGCCGGTTGCGGCCTCGACCGCCCAACGGTGCTCATCGAACTGAGCAGCGAACCCGCACAGCTCGGCCAGCTGGTTCGGGCCGGCCAACACCCTGGTACGGGCGACCTCGTTCTCCTCATCGTCAACCGCGACCGCAGTGTGGGACCTCTTGTGCGGATCGATCCCAATCGTAATCATCATCGTCAAACCTCCAGAAGGAATAGGTGGTTCGACCACGCCGGGCAGACCTGATTCGGGTCATCGTGCTAACGCCTCTTTCGAGCCACAACGTGGCCAGGACCAGACGAGCGGGACACTTCGTTACCAAGCCAGAGCAACCGAATCGCTCGGCAGGCACAATCGCTGAGCCACACCCGCCCGGCCCCTCGAAGCTACGGCCGACAGCTCCGATGCCGTGCCAACATCCAATCAGGCACTACCGGAGTGCGCGCAAACGTTCAGGGAAGTAGGGGCAGCTCGTGGCTTGCGGCTTCGATGACTTCGTCTGCGTCGAAGGTTGCCGAGCACTCGTCCATGTCGACACTCGGCCACAGCGCATGCACAACGAACTCACCCGGCGCAGGAAGCTGCGGCACCCAGAACCGGTGAGTACACCCGGTCCCCGACCCTCCGCCACCAACGACCCTGACATCCAGGGCCGGACCGCCACGCCTCGTGTAGTTCTCCCAGGTCGTCCCGTCGGCGAACTCCAGTCCGAGACGCAGCTGTTGGTCTGGCCGGTCGTACGGGTCTGGATCGTCGCTGTGCCCATGGGCGCCCCAGCTGTCCGTTGGGTCGAACAGGAAGTGAAACCGACCGGCCCCGTGACCTCTTCCTTCGACCTGGAGTGTGAAGCTGAAGCCCGATGAGTAGCTCTCGAACCGATAGACCCCGACACCGAGAGTCGGGCTCTGATACAAGATTGCCCGCTGGCTGGATTGGCCGGGAACGGTCGATTGGGGCAGATCGAACGAACCGTCTGGGACGAACGGTGGATCATCCATCGGGCCAAAGAACGAGGCCATCCTTCGAACCTAGCTCGAACGCAGTCTCCACCAAGCGCGCCGATCGGCGGCACTTCTCTACACCCGCTCGAGTACGGCACTTTGTCAGTGCTCGGAATCACCGGGCAGGCCTGCTCCCGGGTCCCTTGCCTCCGGCGACGCTGCCGTTGGGGTCCTGTCGAATCCAGAAACGTTGGATGGATGTTGGATCTCAGCCGCCCGGAGGTGCCTTGATCGAGAGCCCGGATCGCGTTTCCCCTGGTCAGGCGTGGCGCCCCCGACAGGATTCGAACCTGCGGCCTCGTCATTAGAAGTGACTTGCTCTGTCCAGCTGAGCTACAGGGGCCTACCCATCCTACCCCTGGTCGCTCGGCCGACGAACGGGATCAGCGGTCGCCGAGGGGTCCGACCAGCAGCTCGGGCAGCGGTCGCTGGTGGACGATCGTGAGCCGATCCGTCGACCGGGTCAGGGCCACGTAGAGCAGGCTGAGCCCGTTGTCGTCGTCGAGGAAGCGGGCGGGCTCGACCACGATCACGGAGTCGAATTCGAGGCCCTTCACCTGCCACGGGGTCAGCGGCCGGCAGCCGTCCGGACCGACTCGATCGTCGGCTGCGAGGTCGGGCAGATCGAAGCCGATGACCGCCGGTGGCAGCGCTCGCCCGGCGGCGACGTCGCCACCGGAGCCGACGACCTCGTTCACGACCGCTCCCAGCTCGCCCCGGAGGTCGGCGACCTC
This sequence comes from Acidimicrobiales bacterium, assembly GCA_028285495.1. Classification (GTDB taxonomy): domain Bacteria; phylum Actinomycetota; class Acidimicrobiia; order Acidimicrobiales; family SZUA-35; genus JAHELU01. The sequence goes on along the minus strand of JANQPB010000029.1, from coordinate 183,316 downwards.
GACGACCTCGGGCCGGCGGCCGGAGCGCCGCACGCTGCTGGGCGGCGGCAGGTCCGGGACCAACCGTTCCAAGATGGCGGCGGCGACGTCGTTGATCTCGGCCGGCGACCGGTAGTTGATGGTCAGGTTCTGCTGCTGGTAGAGCGAGAACTCGGGCGGCAGGTGGTCATCCCAGGTGCCGGGCGCCCCGACCGATCGCTGCGCCAGGTCGCCGAGGATCGTGACCGCACCCCGCCTGGAGCGCCGCACCACCATCCGCCACTGCATCGGCGTGAGGTCCTGGGCCTCGTCGACGATCACGTGACCGAAGCGCCACACCTGCTCGTCGACCGCCAGTTGGCGGACCGTGGCCGATCGGGCTGCGATCTCGTCCGGACGCTCGAGGTCAAGCTCGCGGACCGGGTTGCCCTCGGCGTCGAGCAGCAGCTGGTCGTCGTCGACGGTCAGCCGCAGATCGGGCTCGTCGGGATCGAGCGCCAGCTCGTCGAAGGGCAGCTCGGCCTCGACCAGCCGGTCGGACGAGCGGTCGGGCGACCAGTCGTCGCTCATCCCCACCACCGCCGCAACTCGCCGTCGGCCTCGGCACCGGTGCCGCTGTCGGCGGGCCCGGCCCCGTCGTCGCCACGACCGAACCCGCCGCCCGAGCCGGCCGATCGGGGCTCGACGTCGTCGTCGTAGCGACGGTCGAGCACCGACGTGTCGAACAGCGGGTCGTCCGGCTCGGCGCCGGCCCCGATGAGCGCCTCGAGCGAGGCGACGTCGTCGGGATCGTCGCTCTCGTCCTCGTCGTCGACCTCGATGCCGCCGACGTCGGCCGCGGCCGCGAGCTCGAACTCGTCGGCCTCGTCCCGCTCCTGGATTCGACGGTCGTCGTCGCGATCGCCGAGCGAGATCCCGACCAGGGCGAGCAGCTCGTCGAGCAACGGGATGTCGGCACTCGACCAGCGGATGCGGTCGACATCGGCGAACGGGGTGCGCGGCCGCGACACCAGCTCGAGGTCATCCTCGGTCAGGCCCGTGCCCTCGGCCGCCGCCCGCAGCAGCGCCGGGGAGCCGAACAGGTCGTTGAGCGCCTGCTCGGGGGTGAGCGGCGGCCAGTGCCGGAGCACGAACTCGGTCACCGTCCGATCGTGTCGGAAGTGCTCGCGGGCGTCCTCTCGGTTGTGGAACGACGGGTCGAAGACCTCGTCGGTCAACGCCTCGATCACCTCGAAGCGGAACTGGTCCGCGCCCTCGTTGTGGTTCGGGTACTGCGCGGACCGCTCGAACAGCGGCACGAGCCGTTCGTTCGGCAGCGTCACCCGTCGGCCGCCGTACCACGCGTTGAGCGGGTCGGTCGGCCGGCGGCGACGGAGCCCGATGGCGTTGGCCAGCAGCTCGACCATGGCCAACCGGCCCTTGACCTCGGCCACCTCCGGCGGCTCGGCGGCGCCCCGTCTGACCCCGGGGTAGAGCTCGGGGGCGGTGACCGACACGACACCGGTCTCGCCGAGCGACGGCAGCACACCGGCGATGTAGCTCAGGAACTCCGACGACGGCCCGACGACCAGCACCCCGGTGTCGGACAACGCCTCCCGCTGGGCATAGAGCAGGTAGGCGGCCCGGTGGAGGGCCACGACGGTCTTGCCGGTCCCTGGCCCGCCCTGCACGACGAGGGGCTCGTCGCCGGCGGCCCGGATCACGGCGTCCTGCTCGGCCTGGATCGTGGCCACCACCGAGCGCATCTGCTCTCGGGTCGGGGCGGTCACCGACGCCAGCAGCGCGGCCTCGCCCCGGAGCCCGATCTCCTCGGTGGCGGCGTCGAGGTCGAACAGCTCGTCCGAGTAGCCGACCAGCTCGCCCGGCATCCCGCTGGCCTCGTCGCCGTAGAGCAGGTTGCGGCGGCGCTCGACACCCATCCGCTTCAGCGGGGTGGCCTGGTAGAAGGGCACGGCGGCCGGGGCTCGCCAGTCGATCAGGAGGGCGTCGTCGCCGTCGAGCACCGTGAGCCGCCCGATCGACTGCCGTTCCCCGCCCTGGTCGGTGATGTGGCCGAAGGCCAGCGCCCGGCCGGCCGAGCGCAGCTCGGTCACCCGGCGGATGGCGTGCATCGCCGCATCCGATGTCTGGCGGACGAGGGCCGCCTGGACGGCGGCGTCGGACTCGGCGTCCTCGTCGAACAGGTCGCGGATGCCCTCCTCGGTCATCTCGGCCGCCTCGTCGGCCAGCCGGGTGGCGTGGGCCACCGCAGCGGCCAGATGGGCGGCCTGGGCAGCCCGGATCCGGTCGAGCGCTCGACGCTCCGCGGCCAGCTCGGGGTCGACCGTTGGCCCGGCGGCGCCGGCGGATGGCGCATCGGGGGCGGCACCGTTGGCGGCGGGGTCGTTCGCGGCCGGGCGGTGCGGGGCGAGGTCGTTCGCGGAGGGATCTATCCCTGCAGGATCGCACCTCGCGGCACCGTTTGCCACGGTCGGGCGGGCGATCCCACCGGCCGCCCCCACCGGAGCCGGGCGAAAGGGCGAATGGCCGCCGGGTCGGGGCGACGAGCAGCTAACATTGAGCGGTCTTGGTGGCCGTAGCTCAGTTGGTTAGAGCGCCTGGTTGTGGTCCAGGAGGTCGGGGGTTCGAATCCCCTCGGTCACCCCACTCAGGCGGATTCTGCCGGCCGGGATGCCGATAGAGTCGTCTGACACCGACGGCTTCGGCCGTCGAGCGCCTCTAGCTCAATTGGCAGAGCAACGGACTCTTAATCCGCAGGTTCTGGGTTCAAGTCCCAGGGGGCGTACTGACGTGGCGGGGCCCCTCGGCACCGGCGCCCCGTCGATGGCACCGCGGTGCGAGCGCCGTCGGGTGCGAACGGAACCACCGGATGACCTCGGAGCTGTCGAAGCTCGGGATCTGATGACCGGCCGAGGCGTCGTCGAAGCCGTACCGGTACCCGGATCGACATCCGCCGAAACGGACCGTCTCCCCCGCTGCGCCGATGCCGAGGTCGGTCCTCGCCGCGCCGGGCAGCCGAGTCGTGCGGCCCAGAACTCGTTCTGCCGCTCGCCGTACTCCCCCGGGTGGGGTACCGGCCCATCTCGGCTCCATCAGGCTTTCCCTGGCCGGCGGTCTGTGTTACTGAGGGCGAGGAACCCAAGCCGACACCAGGACGGACCCATGAGCGACGGACTCTTCATCGGTGGCCAGTGGCGGGCCGGCAGCGACGGCGACACGATCGTCGTCCACGATCCGGCCACCGGCGAGGCCATCGCCACGGTCGCCGCCGGCACCCCGGACGACGCCACCGCCGCCGTGGAGGCGGCGGACCGGGCCCAGGCCGGTTGGGCCGCCACCGCCCCCCGGGAGCGGGGCGAGATCCTGCGGGCCAGCTGGCAGACGCTCGTCGACAACGCCGACGAGCTGGCCACGCTGATCACCCGCGAGCACGGCAAGCCGTTGGCCGACGCCAGGGGCGAGATCACCTACGCCGCCGAGTTCTTCCGGTGGAACAGCGAGGAGGCCGTCCGCATCCACGGGTCCATCGGCATCAGCCCCGCCGGCACCAACCAGATCATCGTCCGCCACCCGCCGGTCGGCGTCGTGGTCATGGTCACGCCGTGGAACTTCCCGGCGGCGATGATCACCCGCAAGGTGGCCCCGGCGCTCGCCGCGGGCAACGCCGTCGTCATCAAGCCACCGCGGGAGACCCCGCTGACCGCGCTCCGGGTTGCCGAGCTGCTGGCCGAGGCCGGCGTGCCGGACGGGGTGGTCAACGTCGTGCCGACCAACCACTCGGGCCCCTGGTTCGACGCGGCCACCGCCAACCGGGCGTGCCGGATGGTGTCGTTCACCGGGTCGACCGAGGTCGGTCGGGTCCTGCTGCGGCGGGCCGCCGATCGGGTGCTCAAGGTGGCGATGGAGCTCGGCGGCAACGCCCCGTTCATCGTGTTCGACGACGCCGACCTCGACGCTGCGGTCGAGGGTGCGATGGTGGCCAAGATGCGGCACTCGGCCGAGACGTGCACCGCCGCCAACCGGTTCTACGCCGAGGCCGGCGTCGCCGACGCCTTCACCGAGAAGCTGGCGGCGGCGATGGGCGACGTGAAGGTCGGCAGCGGGTTCGACGCCGGCGTGACGTGCGGACCGATGATCAACGCCGAGGCCATCGCCAGCATCAGCTCGCTGGTCGATGCCTCGGTCGGCGCCGGGGCATCGGTGGCCACCGGTGGCTCGGCCATCGACGGGCCGGGCCACTTCTTCGAGCCGACCGTGCTCGGCGGCGTCGATCCGGCCGACCCGATCACCACGAACGAGATCTTCGGCCCGGTCGCGCCGGTGATCCCCTTCAGCGACCACGACGCCATGATCGATGCGGCCAACGACACCGAGATGGGACTCGCCGCCTACGTGTACACCGCGGACGTCGGCAAGGGCATGCGAACGGCCGAGCGGCTCGAATCGGGCATGGTCGGCCTCAACCGGGGGGCGATGTCCGATCCGGCGGCCCCGTTCGGCGGCATGAAACAATCGGGCCTCGGCCGCGAGGGCGCCAGCGAGGGCATCTACGAGTTCTGCGAGACCCAGTACATCGCCGCCAGCTGGTAGCCAGCCGACCACCGGGACCGACACCGTGAGCCTCTACTACGTCCAGAAGTTCCTCTACCAGCTCAACCGTGACGAGCGGGTCCAGCGGGAGTATGCGGCCGACCGCCGGGCCGCGCTGGGTGACTACGAGCTGACCGACACCGAGGTCGAGGCGCTGGTCGCCCCCGACATCGGGCTGCTGTTCCACCTCGGGGTCAACGGCCAGATCCTGATGCACTTCGCCGCCCTGCACCAGATCCCGTGGGGCGACTACCTGCAACTGATGCGGGACGGGATCGCCGAGCACGGGCCGGTTCGGGAGGGCGTGTACGCCATGACCGGGTACGAGGGGGTCGACGCCCACGCCGCCGCCCTCGGCCAGACCAGCAACGCAACCGATGGCGGCGGGAACCTCGGCGCCGTCGCCGACGATCGCGCCGCCGCCGGCGACCGGGAGGGAGAGCGACCATGAGCCTCGTCTACGCCGGGGTGTGCAGCCACGCCCCTGGCATCACCGGGCGGGCCGATCAGGCCGACCCCGATGCCCGAGACCGCCTCTACGCGGCCTACGACCGGCAGCGACAGCAGATCGCCGACAGCGGCGCCGAGGCGCTGATCGTGATCGCGGCCGAGCACTTCGCCAACTTCTTCATGGACAACATGCCGAGCTTCGCCATCGGCATGGCCGACCACTACGACGGCCCCATCGAGGATGCGGCGTGGCTCGGCATCCCCAAGTTCCGGGCCCCGGGCAACCGGGACCTGTCGAAGCGCCTCATCACCGAGATCATGCAGACCGTCGACGTCGCCTACGCCGAGGAGTGGAAGTTCGACCACGGGATCGCCGTGCCCCTGCACTTCCTGACACCCGACTTCGATCTGCCCGTGATCCCGGTCAACATCAACTGCCAGGGACCGCCGCTGGCCCCGCTGCACCGGGTCCACGCCTTCGGGCAGGCCATCCGCCGCGCCGTCGACGCCGTGCCCGAGCGGATCGCCCTGCTCGGGACGGGGGGCATCTCGCACTGGCCGGCCACCCCTGACTCGGGGAAGATCAACGAGGCCTGGGACCGGGACTTCCTCGACCGCTGGGCCCGCAACGACACCGAGGCCCTCCTCGACTACGACGACCTGTCGGTCTACGCCGAGGCCGGCCAGGGCGGGTTCGAGATCCGGACCTTCGTGGCCGTCAGCGGAGCCGCCGACGGCTCGACCGGCGTGGTCGACTTCTACACGCCGATCCCAATCTTCTCGGTCGGCTGCACGATCGCCCACTACGAGCTCGCCGCCTGAGCGGCGGGCGCAGCGGGAGAGCGACCACTCGCTCGAGCGACGGGGTCTCGGGGCCGGGCGCCAACTTCCTCCAACTCCCCGTCCTCGGACCTTCCCGGGCAGATGTGGAACCTGCGTTCCAGACCCGATGGTGGAACCGGCGTTCCACGCCCGACACGTGGAACCGGCGTTCCAGAACCATCGAAACCAAACGGCCACCGGAGCTCCTCCACCCGCTCGACGCCCGTCCGCCCCCGGGCGGCTCGGCGTCGGCCACCCGGCCGGAGGCGGCGACGTCGCCGAGAGGCAGAGCCGGGGTCTCGGTGCTGGACACCGGGCCGGTCAGGCCAGGTTGCGACGTCGGTAGCGCTCGGCCTCGTCGGCCTCCATCGCCGCCAGCTGCTCCTCGCAGAACCGCTCCCGCTCGACCCGGCGCGGGTGGTGGAACCCCTCGCCGATCACCGGCTCGCCGGGTGCGGCGACGATGTAGCGGCTGAGCCGCTGGGCCCGGGGCGACAGCGTCAACCACCGCTCGTGGCTCATCGAGCGATGGAGGGCCTCGCTCCGGAACCACGGGGCCATGAACTCGACGTTAGGCATCGCCCGAACCTCGCGGGAGAGATTGGGCGTGCCGCCGTGCCAGCAGCGGGCGTCGCGGATGATGGCCGAGCCGGCCGGCAGCGGGCAGACGGTGCTGAGTCGCATCCACTCGGGCTCGTCGGCCAGGGCCGGGATCGGCGCCCTGGACCGATGGGTGCCGGGGATCTGGCGGATCGGGCCGTTCTCGGCGGTCAGGTCGACAAGCGGGAAATTGACGTGGATCACCGGTACCGGCAGGTCCCGCATCGTCACCCCGCCGACCGGGTCGTGCAGCTCCGTCCACACGTTGTCGGAGTGCAGGCCCTGGTACTCGATCGCGCCTGGCAGGGCCAGATCGCCGCCCGAGCCGTAGACCACGTAGTCGGGCGAGCCGAAGATCGAGGTCAGGATGGGGGTCGTCGTCGGCAGGTCGATGAGCTGGCACCACTCGGGGCGATGGAAGAGATGGCGGGAGGCCGATGTCCCGCCGAACGAGTAGCGGTGGGGCAGCCCGCCCGCTCCCCCACCGACGGCGCCGTCCGGGTCGGCCTCGACCAGCATCGCCACGACCTCGTCGGCCGCCCGCCGAAGGGCGTCGAGCTGGTCTGGCGCCAGCGCATCGGCGACGGCGACGAACCCGTCCCGGTTGAACAGCGTGGTGGCCCGCTCGACGTCGCCCGGCTCGACCACCTCCAGGCCGGGGATGCCGTTGGCCTCGGCCAACCGGGCCCGCAGGGCCACGACGCCGGGGTCGTCCCAGGCCCGGGTCCAGTCGGCACAGCGCGGATCGCCGGCGACGAGGTTGCGGTGCTCGGGGGTCGTCTCGAGCTCGATGTCGCCGACCGGGGTGGCCAGCCCGAGCGGGTTGTCGTTGCTGTCGGCGGTACCGGCACCGCCGGCCGGCCGGTTGGCCAACCCGTTCGGCGGCACGGCGGCGTTCCAGCCGATCGTCGACGTCGTTCCCATCGTCCGGCCTCCCTCGGTTCGTTGCCGGTCGGCTCCGCCCCGCCCCGGACGCTACCACCGGCTCCCCGGCAGGCCCCGAACACCCACCCGACCGCTCGTCGTCGCCGAGGCGCCGACGGCGGCCACCGGCCATACTGGGCGCCATGTTGCACCCTTCGGCCAACGAGGCCTTCCTGGCCGCCCGCGACTTCCTGCTCGAGCACCGCGTCGACTACGAGACGGCGGTCGGCGGGTTCGCGTGGCCCGACGTCGGCGACGACTTCAACTGGGTCACCGGCTACTTCGACCCCATGGCCGACGGCAACGACCAGCGGGCGCTCCACCTGCTGGAAGAGGACGGCACGGCCGCCATCCTCACCTACGACCACCTGGCCCGCCGGTCACGCCAGGTCGCCAACCTCCTGGTGGCCAACGGGGCCGAGCGGGGCGATCGGATCCTGGTCATGCTGGGCAACGAGACCGCCCTGTGGGAGACCATGCTGGCCGCCATGCGGATCGGGGCCGTCGTCATCCCGGCGACCACGCTGCTGTCCGGGCCCGACCTGGCCGACCGGTTCGAGCGGGGCGGCGCCTCGATGGTGGTCACCAACCAGGGGGCGGTCGGGAACGTCGACGCGCTCGACGGCGCCCTGACCGCCGGCGTCACCCGGATCGCAGTCGGCGGGGGCGACGGCTGGGTCGATCTGGCGGAGTCCGAGTCGCTGTCCGACGAGTACACGGCGGCCGAGTCGACCCGCTCGGCCGACCCGTTGCTCGAGTACTTCACCTCGGGCACCACGTCGAAGCCGAAGCTGGTCCGCCACACCCACCTGAGCTACCCGGTCGGCCACCTGTCGACCATGTACTGGCTCGGCCTGCAGCCGGGCGACGTGCACTGGACGATCAGCTCCCCCGGCTGGGCCAAGCACGCCTGGAGCTGCTTCTTCGCACCGTTCAACGCCCAGGCCTGCGTCTTCATCTACAACTACACCCGGTTCGACGCCCCCACCGTGCTCCAGGTCCTGATCGACCACCAGGTCAAGACCCTCTGCGCCCCTCCGACCGTGTGGCGGTTCCTGATCCAGGCCGAGCTGTCCGACCACGAGGTGGCACTGCGGGAGCTGATCTCCGCCGGCGAGCCCCTCAATCCCGAGGTGATCGCCCAGGTCGAGAAGGCCTGGGGCATCCGCATCCGCGACGGCTACGGCCAGACCGAGACCACGGCCCAGATCGGCAACACGCCCGGCTCCGACCTCGTGCCCGGTTCGATGGGCCGCCCCCTCCCAGGCTACGCGATCAACCTGCTCGACCAGGACGGCGAGCCGGCCGACGAGGGTGAGATCTCGATCGACCTGGCGGCCCGACCAGTCGGTCTGATGGAGGCCTACGCCGACGACGACGGCAAGACGACCGAGGTCATGCGGGACGGCCACTACCACACCGGCGACGTGGCCAGCCGCGACGAGCGCGGCTACATCACCTACGTCGGTCGGGCCGACGACGTGTTCAAGGCGTCCGGCTACCGGATCAGCCCGTTCGAGCTGGAGAGCGTGCTCATCGAGCATCCGGCGGTGGCCGAGGCCGCCGTCGTCCCCTCGCCTGACGAGCTGCGGGGCTTCGTGCCGAAGGCGTACGTGATCCTCACCGAGGGTCACCGGGAGTCGGCCGAGACCGCGGCCGACATCCTCGGTTTCGTCCGCGAGCGGGTGTCGGGCTACAAGCTCATCCGCCGGCTGGAGTTCGGCGAGCTGCCCAAGACGATCTCGGGCAAGATCCGTCGGGTCGAGCTGCGTGGCCAGGAGAGCGCCCGCGTCGGCGAGGGGCCCCGGAACGACGCCGAGTACCTCGAGCGGGAGCTCCGGGCCTGAGTCGGCCGAGAGGTCAGCGACGGCCGAACTTCTGCGTCCAGTAGTAGCCCGGCTGGGCGAAGCCGACGCCGAGATCCTCGTACGCGCAGTTGAGGATGTTGCGACGGTGGCCCGGGCTGTCCATCCAGCCATCGACCACGGCCTCCGGCGAGCGATAACCGGCAGCGATGTTCTCGGCCCAGCCCCGGGCCGGGTAGCCCGCGGCCCGGATTCGATCACCGGGGTCGTTCATCTCGGGCGACACGTGGTCGAAGTAGTTGCGGGCCGCCATGTCCTCGCTGTGACCGTCGGCCGCCGCGTTGAGCTGCGGGTCGAGGCGGAGGGCAGGGCAGCCGTTCTCGGCCCTGGCCGCATTGGTGGCGTCGAGCACCGCCTGCTGGAACGCAGCGTCGTCGCCGCCGGGGCCGGGTGAGGCGGCGCTGGTCGGCGACGTCGGCGGGGCCGTCGAGGCGGTCGTCGTCGACGCCTCGGTCGATGGCGGCGCCGTGGCCGAGGTCGACGGTGCCGTCGAGGCGGTCGTCTGCGGCGTCGTGGTGGTGGTGGTCGATGCGGTGGTCGGCGACGTCGCCGGCGCCGCGGTGGTGGCGACCGTGCTCGACGTCGTGGTGAGCGAGGTCGACGTCGTGCTGGCCGTGGTCACGGCGATGGTCGACGACGGCGTGGCCGGAAACGAGGTGCTGGTCGACGACGGCAGCGCCGCCGTGCCCCCGGTTGCGTCGCCGGTGGAGGAGTCCGGGCCGACCGGATCGAGATCGGCCAGGGCCTCGGCGCTCGTCAGGTCGGCGCCGGCGGTCTCGGTCGACTGGCCGTCACCGCCGACCAGCGCGAGCACGACAACGACGAACAGGGCACCGACCACCGCGCCGGCCGCCACGAGACCGATCGAGCGGACGTCGATCCGCTCCAACAACGGCGCCTCGAGCACCTCCCGTCTGACCGGTTGGTAGATCGGCGCGTGCTGCCGGATCGGGACGGCGGTCAGCAACGACCCGTCCCCCGCCGGCAGGTCGGTGGTCGGCCCACCGTCGAACGGCAGGCTCGACGCGGCGCTCGGCCCGCGTTTGGCCTCGGGTGCGGCGTCGTATCCGTCCCCCGAGTGACGCCCGCCGTGGCCGATGCCCGGCGTCGGGCGCGGCATGTCGGGCGCGCCGTAGGGGGCGCTCTGCAATTCGGGCGCGCCGTAGGGGGCGCTCTGTGATTCCGGCGCGCCGTACGGCCCGCCGTGCCTGGTGGTCTGTTCCCGCATGTGGACCCCGCCTGTCCGTGGCGATCATGTTTCGACCGTCACACAAATGCAAACTCTGTCCGGCCACCCTAGCAGGTGTCCACCGAGCAACAACGCCACGTCGACGAAGGTCTCCCTCGCCGCCGGACGCGCCTCGACCGGGCGCACTTGGGCCTGCGTCGAGCCGGACGTCTAGCATCGCTCACGATGTCCAACGCCATCCTCGACGCCGCCCGCGACCTCGGTCCGGCGATCGCCGCCCGATCGTCCGAGATCGAATCCAACGGCACCCTGCCCCTCGACGTCGTCGACGCCATCCGGCCGAGCCAGGCCTTCCGGCTCTACGTCCCGACCGAGCTCAACGGCCCCGCCGCCACCGCCTGGGAGGGCCTCGAGGTCATCGAGGAATACGCCTATCACGACGGCTCGACCGGCTGGTGTGTCGCCATCTCGGCCACCAGCTCACTCATGGCCACCTATCTCGCCGAGCCGTGGGCCTCCGAGATCTTCGCCGATCCCCGGTCGATCACCGGCGGCTTCGCCGCGCCGATGGGCGCCGCGGTGCCGGTCGACGGCGGCCTGGAGGTGACCGGACGCTGGCAGTGGGGCTCCGGCACCCGGCACTGCACGTGGGTCGGCGGCGGTTGCCGGGTCGTCGGGCCGGACGGCAAGCCGTCACCGCGGGACGACGGGTTGGCCTTCCCCTACGCGTTCTTCGACCTCGACGACGTCGAGTTCCTCGACACCTGGGACGTGGCCGGCCTCGGCGGCACCGGCTCGGTCGACTACGAGGTGACCAGGGCCTTCGTTCCCGAGGATCGGTGGGTCCAGATCGGCTTCGACCCGCCCAGACGGGAGAATCCGTTCGCCCGCTTCTCGTTCTACGGCCTCCTGGCGCTCGGCATCGCCGCAACCGCCGCCGGCATCGGTCGGCGGGCCGTCGACGAGCTCGTCCTGCTGGCCGAATCGAAGCGGCCGCAGGGCAGCTCCCGCCCACTGCGGGACCGGTCGACGATCCAGGCCGACGTGGCCATGGCCGAGGCCAAGCTCCGGGCCGCCTGGGGCCTGGTCGCCGACACCGTCGGCTCGGCCTGGGAGACCGCGCTGGCCGGCGACGACCTGGCCGACGAGCAGCGCCGGCTCCTCCGGCTGGCCGCAACCCACACCACCCAGACCGCTTCGGAGGTGGCCGAGGCCGCCTACAAGGCCGCCGGCGGGGCCGCCGTCTACCGGACCAGCCCGATCCAGCGCTGCCTGCGGGACGCCATGGTCGCCACCCAGCACGCCATGGTGGCCCCCCGCACGTTCGAGCTGGCCGGCCGCATGCGGCTCGGGCTCGAGACCGACACCCGGCAGCTCTGACGGGCGGCCGGGGAACGCACGCATGGCCCGGAACCTCCCGCCGGACGACGACCCCCGCCGGGTCGGCGTTCGCGACTGGCTGGCGAACCACCCCGAGCCGACCGCCCGCCAGCTGGCCGAGGCCGGCTACGTCGCCCCCCACTGGCCCGAGCCGTGGGGCCTCGCCGCCGGCCCCGAGCTCCAGCTGATCATCGACGACGAGCTGGCCAGGGCCGGCGTCGAGCGGCCCGACAACCCGATCGCGGTCGGCTGGGCCGGGCCGACCATCCTGGCCGGCGGTACCGACGCCCAGCAGCGGCGCTGGCTGCCGGCGATCCTCGACGGCTCCGACGAGTGGTGCCAGCTGTTCTCGGAGCCCGAGGCCGGCTCGGACCTGGCGGCGCTGCGGACCCGGGCCGAGCGCGACGGCGACGAGTACGTGGTCAACGGCCAGAAGATCTGGTCGACGTGGGCCAACCGGTCGCAGTGGGGCATCCTCCTGGCCCGGACCGACCCGACGGCCAGGAAGCACCAGGGCATCTCCTACTTCGTGCTCGACATGGCCACCCCCGGCATCGAGGTCCGCAAGATCATCGAGATGACCGGCGGCAACCACTTCAACGAGACGTTCCTGACCGACGTGCGGATCCCGGTCGAGAACCGAATCGGCCTCGAGAACGACGGCTGGCGCCTCGCCAGGGTGACCCTCGGCAACGAGCGGGTGTCGCTGTCCGAGGGGGGCGTGCTGTGGGGCATGGGCCCCGACGCCGAGGCCTGCCTGGCCGAGATCACCGATCGGGGTGCCGGCACCGACCCGGTGACCCGCCAGCGGGCGGCCAGGGCCAGCATCGACACCACCGTGCTCGAACTGCTCGGCGATCGGATCATCGAGGCCGTCACCCGCGGTGACGACCCCGGGGCCGAGGCCTCGATCCGCAAGGCCATGGCCGACGTGCACGGCCAGGCGCTGATGTCGCTGGTCAAGGACCTGTCCGGCCCGGACGGCATGGTCGGCCACCAGGACGCCGAGGCCGAGGAGACCGACCCCTGGCACTGGGGCTACCTGTTCAGCCGGGCCCTCACGATCGGTGGCGGGACCAGCGAGGTCCAGCGCAACATCATCGGTGAGCGGCTGCTCGGCCTCCCCCGCGAGCCGGCGCCGGAGTCGACCGGGGCGCCGCCGGCCCCTTCACCGTCACGAGGAACGGAGTGAGCATGACCGAACCGACCAGCCACCGCCCCGTCGGGTACGACGACTTCGAGTGCATCCGGTTCGACCGGCTCGACGGTCACGTCCTCCAGGTGACGATCGACCGGCCGGGCGACGACCGCAACGCCGAGCTCAACGCCGTCGACGGGCGCCTCCACGACGAGCTGACCCACCTCTTCCCGCTCCTGCAGCAGGAGCGGGAGGCCCGGTGCATCGTGCTGACCGGATCCGGCCGGGCGTTCTCGGCCGGCGGCGACTTCGACTGGTTCCCGACCCTCCAGGAGCCGGGTCGACTCGAACCGCTCCGCCAGGACGGCAAGAACCTGATCTGGGACCTGCTCGACGTGCAGGTGCCGATCGTGGCCGCCGTCAACGGTCACGCCATGGGCCTGGGGGCCTCGATCGCACTGCTGTGCGACATCATCGTGGTCGGTGAGTCGGCCAGGATCGGCGACCCCCACGTCAAGGTCGGGGTCGTCGCCGGCGACGGCGGCACGGTGGCCTGGCCGCTCGCCATCGGGCCGGCGCTGGCCAAGCAGTATCTCCTCACCGGCGAGCCGATCTCGGCCGCCGAGGCCCACCGGCTCGGCATGGTCAACGAGGTGGCTCCGGACGACGAGTGCCTGGATCGGGCCCTGGCCTGGGCCGACAAGCTGGCGGCCAACGCCCCGCTCGCCGTCCAGTACACCAAGGTCGCGGTCAACAAGCTGTTGAAGGACGCCGCGAACACGGCGTTCGACGTCGCCACCGCCCTCGAGCTGTTGACCTTCCAGAGCGACGATCACGCCGAGGCCCTGGCCGCCATCCGGGAGCGGCGAGACCCGACGTTCCACAACCGCTGAGGCGGGCCCGCCGCGGCCGGGCTCGCCTGGCCCGGCCGCCGGTCTCGGGGCCTCAGCCCAACTGGGCGTTGAAGAACTCGTAGACCTGGGGCCAGACCCGGGCCGCCAGATCCCCGTCGTGGGTGCCGAGGGCGTTCTCCTCGTTCATGAAGGCGTGGCCGGCGTCGTGGATGGTGAACTCGACGTCCTTGCCCATGCCCTGCAGCTTGGCCTGGAGGGCCCTGGCCGCATCGGGGGTGAAGAAGTCGTCCGGGTTGGCCATGTGACCCCGGACCACGGCGGTCAGGCCGGACCAGTCCGGCTCGGAGTCGGGGGCGGGGAAGCCGTAGAACGGCATGGCCGCCTTGACCCGGTCACCCCGCAGTGCCGACACCATCATCGTCATGAGTCCACCCATGCAGAACCCGATGGCGCCGACACCGTCGCCGGTCGTGGCGTCGTGGTCGGCGAGGAAGTCGACGGCGCCGGACATGTCCTTGGCCGCCCGGTCCGGGGGCAGCTCGCTCATCAGGCGACCGGCCTTGTCCATCTCGTCGTGACCGGCCAGCTCACCGTGGTAGAGGTCGGGGGCAAGGGCGACGAAGCCCTCGCCGGCCAGGCGGTCGGCCACCCCCTTGATCTGCTCGTTCAGCCCCCACCACTCCTGGAGCACGATCACCCCTGGGCCGCTCCCCGACTCGGGGACGGCCAGGTACCCCCGGGCGTCGAGGCCGTTGCTTGCGAAACTCACCATGTCTCCCATGGGCCGCATGCTAGGACGCAGCGCAGGGCGGGGCGAGGCTTGCCCGGCGACGGTCGGCCTCGACCGGCGATCGGATGGGATCAGCCCGTCCGGATGCGCCTCGGCGTCATCGTCACCAGCCGGAAGGCGTCGTCGCCGGCCGCCCGCCAGGCCTCCAGGCTGGTCTGGCGGTCGGCGTCGTCGAGGTCCCAGTACGCCGGGGCCAGCCGCTCGGCCAGCGCCAGCCCCCCGGTCGGGTGGATGCTGGCCTCGCCATCGAAGGCGACCCAGGCCTCCAGCTCGTCGACGTCGTTGACCACCGTGACCGTGATCCGGGGGTCGTGCTCGATCCGGTCGAGCTTGGCGCTGGTGGCCCCGCAGAACATCGCCAGCTCGGTGCCGTCCCACTCGAACCAGACCGGAACCGAGACCGGCGATCCGTCCGCCCGGAGGGTGGTCAGCGTGGCCAGGCGGACCCTGGCGTCGAGGAAGCGCTCGATCTCCGGCGTCGTCGTCTCGGCCGGCGTCGACTCGACGTCCGACTCGGGGACCGCCGGGGCCGGCTCGGCGACCGTCGGTTCCTCGACCGGGCCTCGCCGATCGCCCCGCAACGATCGCTCGACGGACGGCAGGCGGCGGATCTTGCCCTCCTGGCCATCGGGCATCACCAGGCCGGCGGCCTGGATCTGGAGGTAGGTGCCGTGGGCGGCGGTGATGGCCGTGCGGAATCCCTGGTGGTCCTGCATCTCGTTGACCGAGCGCTTGATCATCGAGGCGACGAACGGGTCGAGGCGGGAGACGCGGCCGGCCAGATCGGCGACGAACGGCTCCAGCTCGGCCGCGGGGACGACGTGGTTGACGAAGCCGAGCTCGAAGGCCTGCTCGGCGCCGATGAAGTCGGCCAGCCAGAGCAGCTCCTTGGTCCGGCGGGCGCCGAGGTCCCAGGGGACCGAGAAGTACTGGAAGTGGGCCGGGAGGAAACGAGCGTCGTCGGCGGCCACGATCACGTCCATGGCCGATGCGACCATCCAGGCGCCGTAGATGCACATCCCGTGAACGGCGGCGATCGTCGGCTTCGGCAGGTCGCGCCAGCGCAGCGTGTTGGCGACGTTCAGCTCCCACGACCGGCGCTGATCGCCGAGCCAACCGTCCGGCCAGGGCCGGGCCTCCCGATCTGCCAGCTCCTCGGGGGTGCCGATGTCGTGGCCAGAGGAGAAGTGGGGCCCGGCGCCCCGCAGCACGATCACCCGCACGTCGTCGTCGGCCACGGCCCGATCGAAGGCGGCGTCGAGCTCGTCGAGCAGCAGCCGGGACTGGGCGTTTCGGTACTCGGGACGGTTCAGGGTCAGGGTGGCCACCCGGCGGTCGACCCGGTAGGTGACCAGTGCCGTCGTGTCGTCGTCGCTCGTCGTGTCGGCCATCCCAAACCCTAGGTTCCGGACGGGCCGGTCGAGTAGTTGGTCCGACCCGGCCCGCCAGGCCGGCGCCGGCGCCGGCGGCGACAGCCGAGCCGCCCCGATGCGATACTGGCCGGGTGGAGACGAGCGCACACGATCTGATCCCCCTGGTCCGCCGATCGGTGATCGGCGACGACGAGGTCGTCGACGGGCCCTTCGGCCCCCGCCCCGTCGTCTACGCCGACTACACCGCCTCCGGCCGGGCCATCGACTTCATCGAGGACTACATCCGATCGACGGTGCTCCCGCTGTACGCCAACACCCACACGGAGTCGTCCGGCACCGGCCTGCAGACCACCCGGTTCCGGGAGGAAGCCAGAGACATCGTGGCCCGTTGCGTCGGCGCCGGCGACGAGCACGCCGTGCTGTTCTGCGGCAGCGGGTCGACGGCGGCGATCGACAAGATCGTCGGCGTGCTCGGCCTGCGGGTCCCGTCGAACCTCGAGGACCGGTACGGCCTGACGGCCCACGTCCCGCCAGAGGAGCGGCCGGTGATCTTCATCGGCCCGTTCGAGCACCACTCCAACGAGCTGCCGTGGCGGGAGTCGATCGGCGACGTGGTCACGATCGACGAGGACGCCGACGGCCACCTCGACATCGACCAGCTCGGGGCCGAGCTGGTCCGTTACGCCGACCGTCCGCTAAAGATCGGTTCGTTCTCGGCTGCGTCGAACGTCACCGGGATCATCACCGACACCAGGGCGGTGTCGTCGCTGCTGCACGCCAATGGGGCGCTGGCCTTCTGGGACTTCGCCGCCGCCGCCCCGTACGTCGAGATCGACATGGGCTCGGCCGATGGCGGCGACGACTACTACGACGCCATCTTCGTCTCCCCTCACAAGCTGATCGGCGGTCCCGGGACCCCGGGGCTGCTGGTCGCCCGCCGTGAGCTGTTCACCAACCGGGTGCCGGACGTGCCCGGCGGCGGCACGGTGGCCTACGTGAACCCGACCGAGCACGACTACCTGAGCGACGTCGAGCATCGCGAGGAGGGCGGGACACCGGCGATCATCGGGTCGATCCGGGCCGGTCTGGTGTTCCAGCTCAAGGAGGCGGTCGGCGTCGACGCCATCCGCGAGCGGGAGGAGCGGTTCGTCCGGGCTGCGATCGCCCGCTGGGAGGCCAACCCCCACCTGATGGTGCTCGGCAGCCACACGGCGGAGCGGCTGTCGATCGTGTCGTTCGTCGTCCGCCACCGGGGCGACGAGGAGGGCCGCCACGGCGACGCATTCCTGCACCACAACTACGTGGTGGCGCTGCTGAACGACCTGTTCGGCATCCAGTCGCGCGGCGGCTGCTCGTGTGCCGGCCCCTACGGCCATCGCCTGCTCGGCATCGACCTCGACCGCTCACACGAGTTCGAGCGGGAGATCAACCGGGGCTGCGAGGGGATCAAGCCGGGCTGGGTCAGGATCAACTTCAACTACTTCGTCGACGACGACACGTTCGAGTACCTGCTCGACGCCGTCGACTTCGTGGCCGAGCACGGGGCCGAGCTGCTGGCCTGCTACCGGTTCGAGCCGGAGACCGGGCTGTGGCAGCACCGCCGCCCCCGTGAGGCCCCGATGAGCCTGTTCGACATCCGCTACGACGCCGACGGCCTCCACCATCCCGAGATCCGGCAGCGGCTCGGGTCGGTCCCGCTCCGACACTTCGTCGACGAGGCGGCCGAGATCGTCGAGCGGGAGCGGGCCGACGCGGTGCAGCCCCTGGCCCCGCCGTCGACGACCGACGACTTCGAGCACCTGCGGTGGTTCCCCTACCCCTCCGAGGGGCCATGCGGCGAGGCCGGGGCCACCGCAGCGAGCTCGGCCGAGACGGTGACCGGCGTCAGCCCGCCCGCTCCAACCGCTCCTTGAGCCGCCGGTAGTCACCTTCGACGCTCCGGCGGACGAGGCGATCCAGCAGGGGGCCGAGCAGCCGCATCGGCATCGGCGCCTCACCTCGTACCTCGGCCCCGACCCGGCAGCGCCCACCGTCGAGCGGCTCGACGGTTCGGGTGACGTCGATCGGCATCGTGCCGCCCGTCGAGGTGATGCGGATGCGCCGGCCCGGCTCGAGCTCGACCACCTCGAACGACGACACGATCGCCCGCCCGAGGAACCTGGCCTCCTGGTCGTAGGTCGACCCGAGACGCAGCGGCGGGTCGCTCGTCCAGGTGCAGCGCTCCTGACCCCGTTGCCAGTCGGGGTTGTTGGCCATGTCGGCCAGGTAGGCGAAGACGTCGTCGGCCGGTCGGTCGATCACGATGTCGACGGTGATCTCGGTCATGGTCCCGGCTCCTCCGGTCGATTGGGGTCGGCTGGCTCGGCCATCGCGGGATCGGCGCCGGCCGGTGCGGCGATGGCGGCGGCCAGGTCGGGGGCGAGACGGGCCACCAGGTCGTCGATCGACCGGCGGAACGGCTCGGCTGGATCGGCGAGGACTGCGCCGAGGGTGCCGAACAGGATCCACCGGATCCGCCAGGCCACGATGGCGGGATCGAGCTCGGGCAGGGTGCGGGCCAGCTCGGGCTGGAACCGCCGGGCGACCGGGCCGAAGTGGGCCTCGACCCGCTCGGTGACGAACGCAGCGGGATTGAGGTAGATGGCACCGACCAGCCGGGAGCGGCCGGCCCCCCTGGCCCGGAGGTCGGAGGCGAGCTCGAGATCGGGACGGATCAGCGCCGTCACCAGGTCGACCAGGGGGACGGCGCCAGCGACCGGCGGGCCGACCGACTTCTCGGCTCGCTCGACGGCCTCGTCGAGCAGGGCGAGGCGCCTCGTGTTGAGCGGAGCCAGCACCCGGTCGAGCACGGCGGCGGCCAGCTCGGGACGACCGCCGAAGTGGTAGTGGACGGCGCCGGGGTCGGCGCCGGCGGCCCGCATGACCGCCCGCAGCGAGGCCCGCTCGAAGCCGTGCTCGGCGAAGTGCTCCTCGGCTGCGTCGAGCAACGCCGTCGCCGTCCGCCGACTGCCCCCGGTCCGCCGGGCGCTCGTGCGCTCGCTCCTGCGCTCGATCGTGCGCTCGCCGGGTTGCCCAACCATGGGCTCCAGGGTATTCAGTCAACTGACTGAACACAAGCCCGGGTCGTCGGGGACCGATCCCCGACGTCGACATCGGCCGCCACGAGTAGGGTCACCCCATGGTCACGCGCTGCAACTGGTCGACCGGCCACGACGACCTGCTCGACTACCACGACCACGAGTGGGGCCGACCGACCACCGACCCGAACCGGCTCTTCGAGAAGATCTGCCTCGAAGGGTTCCAGTCGGGGCTGAGCTGGCTCACGATCCTCCGCAAGCGGGAGGCGTTCCGGGCTGCGTTCGCCGACTTCGACGTCGAGCGGGTCGCCGGCTTCGACGACGCCGACGTCGAGCGACTCCTCGGCGACGCGGGCATCATCCGCCACCGGGGCAAGATCGAGGCCACGATCAACAATGCGAAGCGGGCCCGTGAGCTGATCGAGGCCGATGGCTCGCTGGTCGACTGGATCTGGTCGTGGGCGCTGGTCGACCCCGAGCGGGTCGACGGGCCGGACGGGCCGACGATTCCGACCGCGACCGGCCGGTCGACGGCGCTGGCCAAGGAGCTGAAGTCTCGTGGCTGGCGGTTCTTCGGGCCGACCACCGCCTACGCCTTCATGCAGTCCGAGGGCTTGACCAACGACCACGACGCCGGCTGCTTCGCCCACGACGCCTGCGAGGAGGAGCGAGCCGTCGTCCTGGCCGGCCGGGAGCTGCGGCTACTCTGAGCGCCGTGCGCACCATCGGCCTGCTCGGCGGCATGAGCTGGGAATCCTCGATCGAGTACGAGCGGCTCATCAACATCGAGATGCGGAGGCGCCGGGGCGGGTCGGCGTCGGCCGATCTGATCATCCGGTCCTACGACTTCGCCGCCATCGAGGTGGCCCAGGCGGCCGGGCGGTGGGACGAGCTCGGCGACCTGCTGGCCGCAGACGCCCGCCGGCTCGAGCAGGCCGGCGCCGACCTCGTCGTCCTGTGCACCAACACGATGCACAAGGTGGCCGATCGCATCGAGACGGCGATCGATGTCCCGTTCCTGCACCTCGGCGACGCCACCGCCCGGGCGGTCACCAGGGCCGGCGTCGCCACCGTCGGGCTGCTCGGCACCCGCTACACGATGGAGCACGACTTCTCCCGCGACCGGCTGGAGGCCAACGGCTTGACCGTCCTCGTGCCGGACGAGCCCGACCGGACGACGGTCCACGACGTGATCTACACCGAGCTCGTGCGGGGCGTGATCGACGACGGCTCCCGCACGGCCTACCTCGAGGTCATCGAGCGGCTGATCGGCCGGGGGGCCGAGGGGGTCGTCGCCGGCTGCACCGAGATCGAGCTGCTGCTCGGCCCCGACGACGTGCCGGTTCCCTGGTTCCCCACCACCAGGCTGCACGCCATGGCCGCCGTCGACGCCGCGCTCGACGCCGCCCTCGACGACGCGGCGACCTGAGCGGACGACTCGGTGGGGCGGCGGGCGATCGGGCGGAGCGGCGCGGCAGCGGCCGCCGAGCCGCCGGGGCGACGACGGTCGACGGCGTCGGGGGCCGGGGGCCGGCAGCTGGCGCTCGCCCTGGCGGCGACGGTCGCCCTCGGCTCGACGGCGTGCGCCCGACTGCCCTTCGTCGGCGACGACGCCCGCTACCTCGATGCCGGCGAGCGCCTGATCGAGGGGGAGCTGGCCGAGCGCATCGGGCTCGGGCCCCTGCCCGCCAGCTGCGAGGGCACCGGGCTCGACGCCGGGCGGACCTTCACCTGCACGGCCGAGCCGGCCGACCACCCGACGATCCGATTCGTGGCCACGATCAGCGACGACGGCGACGGCATCGACCTGACGAGCACCAACCTCCTGCTGGCGGAGCAGATCGAGCGGATCGAGGCCTTCGCCGCCGCCCTGATCGCCGAGGACACGGGGCGCCCGATCGAACCGGACCGATTCGAGTGCGCAGACGCCAGCGTGGTCATCGCCGCCGGTGAGGTGCTCGACTGCCTGGTCACCGACCCGGCCGACGGGGTGGTCCACGCCGTCGGCGTCATGATCGACGACCTGGCAACGCTGTCGATCACCGTCGACGTCGGCGACCCCGTCGACTGACGCCGGCGCCGAGCCGAGGTCATCCCGGTCGCCGGTGCCTTTGACCGCCCGACCGTCGAGACCGAGAATTGGCCGATGCAGCCGATCTACGACGACACCCATGACCTCTTCCGGTCGAGCTTCCGGTCCTGGGTCGATGCCGAGCTCCTCCCCCGCCGCGACGAGTTCGAGGAGGCCGGGATCATGGACCGCGAGCTCTATCGCTCGGCCGGCAAGCACGGCTTCCT
This sequence comes from Acidimicrobiales bacterium, assembly GCA_028285495.1. Lineage (GTDB taxonomy): Bacteria > Actinomycetota > Acidimicrobiia > Acidimicrobiales > SZUA-35 > JAHELU01. The sequence goes on along the minus strand of JANQPB010000029.1, from coordinate 161,987 downwards.
CGGCATGGCGGTGGCCGAGGAGCACGGCGGTGGGGGCAGCGACGACTTCCGGTTCAACGCCATCATCGCCGAGGAGCTGGCCGAGACCGGTGCCGGCGGGGGCGGCCTCGGCCTGACGCTGCACAACGACATCACGACGCCGTACTTCATCGAGTACTGCGACGACGAGCAGGCCGCCCGGTGGCTGCCTGGCATCGCCAGCGGCGAGCTGGTCACCGCCATCGCCATGACCGAGCCGGGCACCGGCTCGGACCTCGCCGGTGTCGCCAGCACCGCGGTGCGGGACGGCGATGAGTACGTGCTCAACGGGGCCAAGACCTTCATCACCAACGGGATCAACTCCGACCTGGTGATCGTCGTGGCCAAGACCAAGCCGGAGGGCGGGCACGACGGGATGTCGCTGCTGGTCGTCGAGCGGGGCATGGACGGCTTCGAGCGGGGCCGCAATCTCGACAAGATCGGGCAGCACTCGGCCGACACCGCGGAGCTGTTCTTCAGTGACGTCCGGGTCCCGGCGACCAACCTGCTCGGCGAGGAGGGACGGGCCTTCGAGTACCTGTCGTTCAATCTGGCCCAGGAGCGGCTGTCGATCGGGCTCTACGGCCTGGCCGCGGCCAAGGCTGCGCTCGGGTGGACGGTCGACTACGTCAAGGAGCGGACCGCCTTCGGCCAGCCGATCGCCCGGTTCCAGAACACCAAGTTCGAGCTGGCCGAGCTGGCGACCGAGATCGAGGTCACGACGCCGTTCATCCACCAGTGCGTGAGCGAGCTGAACGCCGACCAGCTGACCCCGGCCAAGGCGGCGATGGCCAAGCTGTGGGGTTCGGAGCTCCAGGGTCGGGTGACCGATCGCTGCCTCCAGCTGTTCGGCGGCTACGGCTACATGACCGAGTACCCCATCGGCCCGGCCTACGTGGATGCCCGCATCACGCGGATCTACGGCGGCACGTCGGAGATCATGAAGACCATCATCGCCAAGGACGTCCTCGCCTGAGGCGTTTCCCCGGGTCAGGCGGGACGTGCGGGTCGTCCGCGGCCGACCGGCACCGTCGCCGCGTCGGCGACCCGGGAGCGATCGGCGGCCCCGATCATCAGTCGGCCGACGTGAGGTCCATCAGCCCACCGAGCACGGGCTCGAAGCCGCATGCGTCGATGTAGAAGGCTCGCAGGTCGGCGTCGAAGCCGACGTGGAGGAACTCACATCCGGCCGCCCGAGCGCCGTCGCGGGCCGCACGGACCAGACCGACGCCGATGCCTCGATGGCGCAGTGCGGCGTCGACCATGACGTCCTCGATGAACGCATGGACGAGTCCGTCCCACAGCACGTTGACGAACCCGACGAATCGTTGGTCACGGCGAGCGACGACCCAGCCGAGGCTGTAGGTGTCGCACTGGTCGACCCAGTCCCACTCGTGCTCGTCGAAGAGACGGGTCTCGAACGCTTCGGCGTGGAGGGCGTGGATCTCGTCGTTCGTGAACGCGCCACGCCAGAGGTAGTCGACAGCGCTGTCGCTGGTTGACATGTGAGCACTCCTCGTGGGTCGGGAGATGGGGAGCGCCGGCGGGCGCCCCGATGGCGGTTCGTGGCTGCGCTGGCCGACGACGGAGGCACCGTTGGCGCCGTGGTCGCACGTCATCGGGGACCCGCTCGGTCGACCGCGACTGGAGGCGACGGTACCACCGAGCGGTTGGCGAACGGCCGGGGAACGCCGGTGACCGCTTGACCGGCTCGTCCGATTCGGGCGAACCGTCGGAGGTCTGCGCCCATCGCTCACCGGCCCATCGATTCTATGTTGAGAATAGTTCTCATTCCTGACAACCGGTAGAGTTCCGAGGATGGACGATCGTCTCCCCGTCACCGTGCTCTCCGGCTTCCTCGGCGCCGGGAAGACCACGCTGCTCAATCAGGTGCTCGCCAACCGTGAGGGGCGTCGGGTCGCCGTGATCGTCAACGACATGAGCGAGGTCAACATCGACGCCTCGCTCGTCGCCGACGGGGCGACGCTCGACCGGACCGAGGAGCGCCTGGTCGAGATGTCGAACGGCTGTATCTGCTGCACCTTGCGCGAGGACCTGCTGATCGAGGTCGCCCGGCTCGCCGGCGAGGGCCGGTTCGACTACCTCCTGATCGAGTCGACGGGGATCAGCGAGCCGATGCCGGTGGCGGCGACCTTCCTGTTCGAGGACGTCGACGGGCTGAGCCTGTCGTCCCGGGCCCGCCTCGACACGATGGTCAGCGTGGTCGATGCCTCGACGTTCCTCGAACGCTTCGCCGTGCTCGAAGAGCTGGCCGAGCTCGGCGTCGGCCGAGACGACGAGGACGATCGGTCGATCACCGACCTCCTCGTCGACCAGGTGGAGTTCGCCGACGTCCTGGTCGTGTCCAAGCCCGATCTGGTCGGATCCGACCGGCTGGAGCGCGTCGTTGCCCTGGTCCGTCAGCTCAATCCGCGGGCCCGGATCGTCGTGGCCGAGCACGGCGATGTCCCGCTCGACACCGTCCTCGACACCGGCCTGTTCGACGAGGAGGAGGCCGAGACCGCGCCCGGTTGGGTCACGGCACTGAACGGCGAGCAGACGCCGGAAACCGAGGAGTACGGCATCACGTCGTTCGTCTACCGGCATCGCTGGCCGTTCCACCCCGAGCGGCTGGCCGATGAGTTTGAGCAGGAGTGGCCCGGCGTCCTGCGCAGCAAGGGGTTCTTCTGGCTCGCCAGCCGGCCAGAGGTCCAGGCCCTCTGGAGCCAGGCCGGGTTGTCGGTGATGCTCGAACCGGTCGGTCTCTGGTACGCCGCCATGCCTGAGCACGAGTGGGAGTTCGAGTCGGACGAGGACCGAGCGGATCTCGCAGCCCGGTGGGATCCGATGGTCGGCGACCGCCAGACCGAGATCGTCTTCATCGGCATCGACATGGACGAGGCCGCGATCCGGGCCCGGCTCGACCGCTGTGTCCTCACCGGGGACGAGTTCGAACATGGGCCCGAAGCCTGGCCCGGCTACCACGACCCACTCCCCGGGTGGGACCTGTCGTGCGACCTCGAGCCGTGACCGACCCGGACGACGGTGTCCGCCATCACCGACTCGCCGAACCAAGGAGAACCACCATGGCCGAGCAACACGACTGGAACCGGTCGAGCTTCTGCAACCCGTGCTGCAACAACTGCGTCGAAGTCCGATCGTCGGGCGCCGACATCGAGGTCCGGGACTCGAAGGATGCAGCGGGCGCCACGCTGCGCTTCACCAGGGACGAGTGGACCGCCTTCGTCGCCGGGGTCAAGGCCGGTGAGTTCGACCGCTAGGCCGGGTTCCGGCCAACCGGCCCGTCGGCCCATCGGCGGGCCTCCGTGCGGTCGCCCCGGCCGCGACGACCGTCGTATGCTCCGCTGATGACAGCTGACGGACCCGTACTCGTGACCGGCGCCTCGACCGGCATCGGCAACGCGACCACCAGGCGCCTGCTCGACGCCGGGCGCGAGGTCATCTCGCTCGACATCAAGGACGCCCCGCCCGGCGTGTCCGCCCACCACCACTGCGACCTGTCGAATCCGGCCTCGATCGACGAGGTCGTCGCCGAGCTCGACGGGTCCTACGCCTCGCTGCTCAACATCGCAGGCGTGCCGGGCACGGTCCCCTCCGAGCTGGTGCTGGCGGTCAACACACTCGGTCTCCGGCACCTGACCGAGACCATCTGGGACCGGCTGGCCGACGGCGGCACCGTGGTCAACGTGGCCTCGATCGCCGGCAACCAGTGGAAGAAGCGACTCGACAAGCACACCGAGCTGCTCGAGACCGCCGACTTCGCTGCCGGCGCCGACTGGTGGGCCGCCAACGGTCCGACCTGTGGCACCGACGCCTACACCTTCTCCAAGGAGGCGGTGGTCGTCTACACGATGCGGCTGGCCGGTCGCGGTCTCGAGCGCGGGATCCAGGTCAACGACGTCGGCCCCGGGCCGGTCGAGACGCCGATCTTCGCCGACTTCACCGAACAGGTCGGCGAGGCGCAGATGGGGTGGATCCACGATCAGGTCGGTCGCCACGCAAAGCCGGACGACATCGCCCAGGTCCTGACCTGGCTCGCCATCGGCGAGCACGACTGGCTGAACGGCCAACACATCGTCGTCGATGGCGGCTTCACCTCCGGCATCGGCACCCACTGGATCGACCGGACCACCAGCCCCCGCTGAGCGTCGGCGCTGGGCCGCCATGGCCCGTTGGCCATGCCGGGCCCCGAGCCGATCCGACCCGCCGGACGGGAGTGGGCCGCTTCCCCACGGTCTCCGGCTGGGAAGTACGCTGCTCGGATGAAAGGGAGTGAGCCGGCCGGCCCCGGAGGCTCGTCGAGGATCTCGTTCGACGACGTCGTCATCGATCTCGACAACTACGAGGTCGTCCGGGCCGGCGAGCCCGTCGCCACCGAGCCGCAGGTGTTCGACGTGCTGCGGTACCTCATCGAGCACCGCGATCGGGTCGTCACCAAGGTCGAGCTGTTCGACAGCGTCTGGGGCGACCGCTTCGTCAGCGAGTCCGCCCTGACATCGCGGATCAAGTCCGCTCGCCAGGCGGTCGGCGACGACGGCCGCCAGCAGCGGGTCATCCGGACGACGCACGGACGCGGGTACCGCTTCGTCGCCGAGCTGTCGTCCCCGGCCGGTGGCGGCGACGGGGCCGCCGATGGGCCCGCTCCGACGACCGACGAGCCGGTCGAGCCGCAGCCACGGTCCCGGTCCAAGCCGAACCGGGTCCCGGCTCCGGCCAGGCCACTCGTCGCCCGCGACCGTGAGCTCGCTGCGCTGATCGACCTGCTCGCCACCAATCGGCTGGTGACCGTCGTCGGTCCGGGCGGCGTCGGCAAGACCCGCCTGGCCACCGAGGTGGCCACCAGCTGGGACCCCGAGTTCGACGAGCCGACGACGTTCGTCGCCCTGGCCCCGATCGCCAGCCCGGACGAGGTCCTCGTCGCCATCCGCGACGCCCTCGGTATCGGCACCGGCGGCTCGGTCGATGCGTTCGGCGCCGTCCGGGAGGCCCTGTCGGGCAAGACCGCACTGCTCGTGCTCGACAACTTCGAGCACGTCATCGACGCGGCGACGGCCCTCGCCGATCTGGTCGAGCTCGTGCCCGGCCTCCGACTCCTCGTGACCAGCCGCGAGCGACTCGGTCTGGCCGGTGAGCAGGTGCTCGAGCTGGAGCCGTTCGTCCTCACACCCGACGGCTCGGGCGACGGCCCGGCGGTGGCGTTCTTCGAGCACGCGGTCCGCGGCGTTCGCTCAGACGTCGACCTCGACCCGAGCCAACGCGACGACATCGTCGCCATCTGTCGAACGCTCGACGCCCTGCCGCTCGCCATCGAGCTGGCCGCGGCGCAGACCCGGTACTTCTCGCTCTCGTACCTCCGGTCACACCTCGAGTCGGCGGCGATCACCGTGGCCGACCACGCCCGCGACCGGCCCGAGCGACACCACACCATGCAGTCGACGATCGCCTGGAGCTACCAGCTCGTGACCCCGAGCCAGCAGCGACTGTTGGCCTCGCTCTCGGTCTACCGGGCGAGCTGGCCCCTCGGGGCGGCCGATGCGATGACCGGTGTCGACGGAGCCGCCCCCGACCTGCTGGCCCTCGTCGACAAGAGCCTCGTGCAGCGGTCGGACGGCGTTCTGGGGGAGCCGAGGTTCTCGATGCTGCGCCTGGTCCGGGACTTCGCCAGCGCCGAGCTGGACGCCTCGGGCAGCCCGGACGAGGCTCGTCGACGGCATGCGTCGTTCGTGCGGGACACCGTGCGCTCGCTCGGCGCCCGCCGCTGGGACGGCTCGGGCGACGGCTGGATCGACGCCATCACGAGCGACTACGCCGACGTCGTCGCCGCCCTGTCCTGGTGCTTCGCCGACGGCGACGTGGCAACCGGGTGTGAGATCGTCGAGGCGCTCGGCTTCTGGTGGTACCGGACGGGGCGCATCGGCGAGGGTCGCGGCTGGGTCGACCACGCGCTGGCCAACACCTCGGTCGTCGACGACTCGACCGCCGCCTGGATCCACTCGGCGGCGGGGACCCTCGCCGCCTACGAGCTGCGCCGGGACGACAGCTTCCAGCACTACGAGACGGCGCTGGCGATGGCCCGGGACCTCGGCGACGAGCGGCTCGAGGCCCTGACGCTGTGCCACATCGGGGCCGTGATGGCCGCCAGACCAGACGACCACGCCGCCGCGCTCGAACTGGTCGAACGCGGTCTCGACCAGGCCCGCCGGCTGGCCAACGCCCAGCTCGTGGCCCACGGCCTGACCGTCCTCGGCGAGCTGTCTCGGGCCACCGGCCATCCCGAGCGGGCCGAGACCGCCTACCGGGAGGCGCTTGATCTCGACGAGCAGCTCGGCGATCGGCACTACGAGGCGATCAACACGCTCAACATGGGCCACGCCCTCATGGCCCAGGACCGCACCGACGACGCCATGCCGTACTACCAGCGAGGCATCGAGCTGGCCAGCCTCATCGGCAGCCGGCTGATGATGGCCTGGAACCTCTCGGGGCTCGCGGCGGCCCATCACGTGCTCGGCCAGCCGCAGCTCGCCGCGAAGCTCACCGGTGCGGCCCAGGCGACGCTCGAGGCGCTGGGCAGCACCCACGGCCCCGTCGACCAACCCGTGCACGAGCGCCGGCAGCGGGTCCTGCGGGACGAACTCGGCGACGACTACGACGGGCTCGTCGCCGAGGGGAACCAGCTGAGCCTGGAGGAGGCCATCGAGCTCGCCTTCGACGCGCTGGCCCCGGCGGCGGGCTGACCTCGGTCAGGCGTTGGCGACCCCGAGCGGCGGGTAGAGCCACACGGTGTTGATGTCGCGCTTGAGCGCCTTGGCCTCCGCTCCGACCAGCACGACCCGCCGATCCCAGCCCTCGGTGTAGACGGCGCCGGCGGCGCCGAGATCGAGACAGGTGCCGTACGGCAACGTGGCCAGCTCGGACAGGTTCCCGCCGAGCAGGTCGGCCACGGCGTTGCGACCGGCGCAGGTGCCCTGGGGGATCGCGTGCTGGGCGCTCTGGGCCACGGTGTGCCCGGACTCGTCGAGCGGCGCCGCGGTGTCGCCGGCGGCGAAGACCGAGGGCGCACCGTCGACGCGGAGGTACTGATCGACGGCGAGGCGCCCGAGCGGATCGACGTCGGTCGAGATCATCGCCGTCAGCGGGCTTGCGCTCATGCCCGCCGTCCAGACGACGACGTCGGCGCCGAGCGAGGTCCCGTCGGACAGCTCGAGGGTCGTGCCGTCATACGACGTCACGCCGACGCCGGTCCTGACCTCGACCCCCAGCTCGTCGAGCGCCGCCTGGATCTCGGGCCGGGGACCGGGCCCGAGCGCCGCGCCCAGCTCCTCGGCCCGGTCGATCAGGGTGATGCGGGCCGACGGCACCCGGGACGGGAGCTCGGTGGCCAGCTCGATGCCGGTGAAGCCGGCACCGACGACGGCGATCGTGCCGTCGGGCCCGAGCTGGGCCAGTCGGCCATCGAGGGCGGCGGCCCCGTCGAGCGTGTCGATGTCGTCGAGGTGGGTGTCATCGATCGGCGGCCGGACGAGTCGGCTCCCTGCGGCCAGGATCAGCCGATCGTAGGGGAGACGCCGTTCGTCGCCGTGCCCGTCGACGACGAGCACCGTGCGGCCGTCGACGTCGATATCGGTCGCCCGGGCCGTGATGAGGCCGACGCCGCGAGGCTCGAGGACCTCCCGGAGCGGAACCGTCTTGTCGCCCGGATCGGCCTCGTAGAGCCGTGGGCGGACGACGAAGCGGTCGGTCGGGTTGACGAGATCGATCTGGACCGCGCCGTCGGCCGCACCAGATTCGGCGGCGGCGATGGCGGCCCAGACGCCGGCGAAGCCGGCGCCGATGATGAGCAGCCGCGGCGCCGGGCGCCCCGCCGGCGCCGCCTCGGCCGACGTGGCGTCCTGCGGCCCGGTCGCCGTGCGCTCGGTTGTCATGACGCCTGCCGCTGGTCGGCGCCGACGATGGCCCGCTCGAGGAAGTCGACGGTGCTGGCCGCGACCTCCTCCCAGCGGTGGTCGATGACGAGGGAGTGACCGGCGTTCTCGATCTCGACCAGTTGGGTCGGTGCCGAGTTCTTGGCCTGCTTGCGGTGTGCGGCCGCGGCAACGGCCGGCGGCACGGTGCGGTCGGCGCCACCGCTGACGATGAGGAGCGGACCCCGGTCGTCGGTCCGGGTGTCGACCCTGGTGGCACCGGAGAGCGACAGGTCGGCGAAGGCGATCTGGAACAGCGGCCGCCCGGGTGCGGCGACGTGGAACTCGTCGTACAGCGCCCTGGCCTCGTCGGCCGGGACGGCGTTGGCGAAGCCGTCGACGAACTGGTCGAACGTCAGGGTCACCGCCCGCCGACGGTTGGCGGGGCTGCGGAGCACGGGGAACGACGACTTCAGAACCGATCGGGACAGGCTTCGGACGCCCCTGAACGGCGCCGGGTCGATGGCAACGGTGGCGACCGACTTGCCGCGTCCGGCGATCATCTGGGCCAGCAGGCCACCGACCGAGTGGCCGACGACCGCCGGGCGACGGGTCAGCGCCTCGACCGCCTCCTCGATGTGGCTGGCCACCTCCTGGATCCCCGGGCCGGCGAGCTGCGCCGGGTCGGCCCGGGCGTCAGCGACGGTCGCCGGGTCGCCCGGCCAGTCGAGCGCAAGCGGTGCGTAGCCGCGCCGCTCGAGGTACGGCTCCCACCTGGCCCAGCTGCCGGCCAGCAGCCAGAGGCCGTGGACCAGCAGGACCGGTTGCCGGCCCGACTCGTCGATGCGGGCGATCTGGTTCAGTTCTCGTTCGGTGAGGCTCATCGGGAGCTCCTCTTCGGTCGTCGACCGGGCGATCGTGGTCACGGTCGCTCCGACGGGGATGGGATCGGGAACACCTCCATCGTCCGCCTGGTCGGCCGGCCGGACCATGTCCCCGGCGGACAAGGACGTGACCGAGTCGGACAACCACTCGCCTACCCTGGGTCGATGGTCTCGGCCAGCACGACCCGCCCGGCGACGAGCCTGCGCGTCCTGGTCGAAACGGCTGCGGAGATGGGGATCGGGCTCGACGTGGCGCTGGCCGGCACCGGCCTGACCGGGGACGACTTCGGCGACACCGCCAGCGAGGTCACGATCGACCAGGAGATGCAGGCCGTCGAGAACATCGCCGCCGTCTACCCGGCCGAGGCCGGCCTCGGGGTGGCGGTCGGCGAGCGCATGCACGTCAACTCGTTCGGCATCTGGGGCTTCGCCGTGCTGACGAGCCCGACGTTCCGGGCTGCCGTCGACACCGCCATGGACTACATCCGGCTCTCGTACGCCTTCGCCCACATCGAGTTCCGGGAGGAGGGGGCCGACGCCAGGCTGGTGTTCGACCTGGCCGAGCTCCCGCCCGCCGTCCGGTCCTACGTCCTCGAGCGCCAGTCGATCGTGACGCTGCACTTCGCCCGCGAGGTCGTCGACGAGCGGGAGCTGAGCGAGTTCCGGATCGAGACGACGCGATCGGCGTCCTACGCCGAGACGCTGGCCGAGCGGTCCGGGCTCGACGTGGTCGCCAACGCTCCGCACGACGCCCTGGCCTTTCCCCGCCGGATGCTCGACCTCGACGTGCCGAGGTCCGACCCGGTCACGTTGCGGTACTGCCTCGAGCAGTGCGACGCGCTCACCGCCCGGCTCGACGCCGAGACCCAACCGTGGTCGGCCCGTGTCCGCGACGTCCTCACCGAGGACATCGCCCGCGACCACCAGGTCGGCTGGGCGGCGGAGCGGCTGGCGGTCAACGAGCGCACGCTGCGCCGGCGCCTCGCCGACGAGCACACGACCTTCCGGCAGCTGTACGCCGAGACCCGCCTCTCGATCGCCCGCGAGCTCCTGGAGACCGCCGGGTTGAGCGTCGAGGCGGTGGCCAGGCGTGTCGGCTACGCCGAGCCGGCCAGCTTCGCCCGCTCGTTCGCCAGGCACTACGGCGAGACGCCAGGCCGGGTCAGACGGGCCCGAGCGGACTGACCGGCCCGGACGGCCGCCCCTCAGGTCACGCCGTCGCCAGCAGGAGCGCTCGGGTCGGGCCGGCGCGGGGCTCCAGGTCGTCGATCCGGGGTGCGCGCTCGGCCCCGGGGACGACCGGCTGCAGACCCGAGCCCGACCTCCTGGTAGCGTCGGCAGGCGATGAACGTCGACCAGCGGAGCACGCCAACGTCCCGAGCCGAGCGCATCACCAACCTCGACACGATCCGAGGCTGGGCCACGCTCGGGATCCTGGTGATGAACGTCGTGTCGTTCGGCCTGCCGGGGGCCGCCTACTTCAATCTCGACGGTGGCGGCTCCGAGACGGCGCTCGACTGGGCCATCGGCGCCCTCGGCGAGGTCGTCGCCGACCAGAAGATGATGGGCCTGTTCTCGCTGCTGTTCGGCGCCGGGGTGGCGCTGTTCGCCGACCGGACGGCGGCCAAGGGCGGTCGCCCGGTCGCCCTCAGCCTGTGGCGCAACCTGCTCCTGCTCGGCATCGGGTTCCTGCACGCCCTGCTGTGGGACGGTGACATCCTGATGGTCTACGCCATCGCATCACCGGTCGTCGTCGTGTTGCGCAACCTGCGACCCCGCACGCTGATCGTCATCGGGGTCGGCATCTTCGCCGTTGCCGTCGCCGCCGGCCTGGCGGTGGCCACGACGATCTCCGCCGACGGCGCCGAGCTCGGCGACCTCTGGTCGAACGACCCGGAGGCCGAGATGTCCGACCTCGTCGGGCTGTGGTTCCTCGTCGAGTTCGGCGGGCGAGCCCTCGGCATGATGCTGATCGGCGTCGCCCTGTTCCGCCTCGGCGTGCTCAACGGAACCCGCGACCCCGAGGCGGACCGCCGGATGGCCCGCCTCGGTCTCGGGGTCGGGCTCCCGATGGCGGCGCTCGCCGTCCTGGCGATCTCGGTCAACGACTTCGCCCCCCGCTGGTTCCTCCCGACCCACGCCCTCAACACCGCGGCGACGATCCCGGTCGTCCTTGGCTACGTCGGCGTGATCTCGCTCTGGAACCGGCGGGGCGACAGCGCGGTCCACGAGCGAATCCGGGCCGTCGGGCGGATGGCGCTCACGAACTATCTCACCCAGACGCTGCTCGGGGTCCTCGTCCTGGCCAACCTGGTCGACACCGACGACCTGACCCGTACCGGCGCCTTCGCCTTCGTGCTCCTGGTGTGGGCGCTGCAGCTGGCCTGGTCGAAGCCGTGGCTCGAGCGGTTCCGGTTCGGGCCATTCGAGTGGGTCTGGCGAGTGTTGACCTACCGGCGGATGCAACCCCTGCGCCGCTGACCCGCCGCGCCAGGGCCGGCCCGGTCGAAGCCGATCGATACTGCCGTCCCCGCAGCCCGGCATGCGCGATGATCGTCGGTGTGAGGGATTCGCAGCTCTACCAGTCGATCTCCTCGACCTACGACACCAGCAGGCGGGCGGACGAACGGGTCGCCCGCCGGATCCACCGGGCCATCGGTGACGCCGAGCGGGTGGTGAACGTCGGCGCCGGGACCGGCAACTACGAACCGGGCGACCGGAGCGTGACCGCCGTCGAGCCGTCGAGCGACATGATCGCCAAGCGTCCGCCGGGGTCGGCACCGGTGGTGCGGGCGGTGGCCGAGGCCCTGCCGTTCGGGTCACACCGCTTCGACGCAGCCATGGCGTCGCTCACCCTCCACCACTGGCGGGACCGGCGTCGAGGCCTGGCCGAGATGCGCCGGGTGGCGCGGCGCCAGGTGCTGTTCCTCTTCGATCCGGTCGAGACCTACCGGTTCTGGGCGATCGAATACTGGCCGGCGGCGCTCGCGCTCCCGTCCGAGCAGGACGTCCCCTCGGCGGCCGACCTCGGTCAGGTCCTCGACGTCGTCGCCATCGAGACCGTGCCCGTCCCGATCGACTGCACCGACGGGTTCGGGGCCGCCTTCTGGGGCCGGCCGGAGGCGTACCTGGAGCCGGACGTCCAGCAGGGGATGTCGTGGCTGGCCCAGCTCCCCGACCGTGAGCTGGCCGCGGGAGCGGCCAGGCTGCGGGCCGACCTCGACTCGGGCCGCTGGGACGAGCGCAACGGCCACCTCCGCCAGCTGACCGAGCTCGACGTCGGCTACCGGCTCGTGATCGCCGGCTCCTGACCGGCCCTCGGGCCAGCCAGCCGGTGGCCGTGGTCTCGGCCGACCGATCCCCGCCTGGCCGGGGCCTCGAACGGGCCCGGCCGCATAGCCTTGCCCACCATGGACACGAAGTCATCGCGTCGAGCCCGCTACGACCGTTTCAGCGAGCGGGTTGAGATCCCCATGCTCGTGCTGTCGATCGTGCTGATCCCGGTGCTGCTCATGCCGGCCGTCGAGGATCTGAGCCCCTGGTCCGAGCGGGTCCTGTGGTGGACCGGCGCCCTGATCTGGCTGGCGTTCGTGCTGGAGTTCGCGACCCTGCTGTACCTGTCGCCCGATCGCCGGGAGACGGTCCGCACCCACAAGCTCGATGTGGCGCTGATCGCCCTCCCGATCCTGCGCCCGCTCCGGGTGGCTCGGCTCCTGCGGCTGGCGACGGCGGGAACGGCCGTTGCCCGCATGGCGGTTGCGGCCGGGCGCCTCCTCGGTCGACCCGGCTTCGGGGCCACGCTCGGTCTCGTCGGCGGCTGCATCCTGCTCGGCGGCCTGCTGGTCAGCGTGGCCGAGAACCAGCAGGACGGCTCGACGATCGGCGGGATCGCCGACGGGATCTGGTGGGCCTTCGTCACCTGCACCACGGTCGGCTACGGCGACGAGTTCCCGGTCACGGCCAGCGGCCGCACGATCGCCGTCATCCTGATGCTGATCGGCATCAGCGGGCTGTCGGCCATCACCGCCAACGTGGCCGCCTTCTTCGTGGCCGGCGACGTCGAGGACGAGACCGACGAGATCGACGAGCGGCTCGACCGCATCGAGGCCCAGCTGACCCGGATCAGCGCCCTGCTGACCGATGGGCCGTCCGGTGAGGCGGGCGCCGAGCCCCGACCGTCCGGTTCGTGACGCCGGTCGATCCGGCCGAGGCGCTCAGGTGCTGGCCCGGATCGACCGCAGGTAGCCGGCCGGCATGGGGTTGGTGTGGCATGCGTCGAGCGGCACCCACCTGGCCGCCCGATGCTCGCCGCTCGTTCGCAGGGGCGGGACCCGACCGTCGGCGAGGTCGAGGTCCTGGCAGCGGTAGGTGACGATCAGGACCGAGCGGTCGGGCCGGACCGGGTAGACCCAGGCGTCGACGAGTCGGGCCGCGGTCACCCTCAGACCGGTCTCCTCGTCGATCTCCCGCTCGACGCAGGCCTCCGGGGTCTCGCCCGGTTCGAGCCGCCCACCGGGCAGCTCCCACTCGTCGCGCTCGTTGAGCAGCAGCAGGACGTGGCCGTCGGCGACAACGACGCCCTTGATCGACACGGGCCAGCGGGCGTCCGCCGGGTCCCGGACCGTCACCTCCCCGGGCACGACCGCTCGTCGAGCAGGGGCCCGGCGGCCTCGACGATCAGGCCAGCGACCTCGTCCGCCGATCGGTCGGTCGTGTCGATCACGAGGTCGGCCGAGCGGGTGAGCCACGATCGGGCCTCGACGAAAGCCGGTAGGTGGTCGAGTCGCCACTGCCGGGCCTGCGCCTCGTTGCGGTCGCCGTCGATCCGCCGGCGCAGGGCTTCCTCGTCGGCGTCGAGCACGACGTGGAACACGGAGCGGTTCCTGGCCGACAACCCGGCTTCCAGCTCGTCCCAGTAGGCCTCGTCGAGCACCGTCTGGACCGCCACCATCGCCGGCCCTCCGGCGAATCGGAGGATCTCGTCGGCGACGATCGGCACCAGGACCCGCCACGGGGGCAGGTCCTGGAAGTCGTCGAAGGCGAGATCGCGGAGGTTGCCGGCGAGGAGGTAGCCGACGTGTTCGGGGTCGAACTGCCGCCAACCGGTCCGCTCGTTGACGAGCCCGGCCGTCGTCGTCTTCCCGACCCCGAACGTCCCGTTGATCCAGACGATCACGACGAGGCCACCGGTGGCGCCGCCCCGGCCGGGCGGCCGGCCCCGGTCGTCGACATCAGGCCGCGCTCACGGCCGCCTGGTAGACGACGTTGGCCTCGGGGTCGGCCCGGGTGTGGGCGATCTCCAGGTGGCTGCCGTCGGAGTCCCAGCCGGTCACCTCGATCCTGACCAGGTCCCTGGCCGTCGCCGAGGCCACGGTCGGCCGGAACTGGAACGGGCTGCCTCCGCTGACCACCGGGCTGTTGCCGTTGTGCCCGGGGACGTTGCCGAACCAGGCGCCGGAGATCTCGATGGAGTTGCTCCACTGGGCGGCGGCGCCGTTCGACTTGACCTCGGTGCCGTTGAGGCCGGTGACCCGGAGGCCGACCTCGTTCATGTCCAGCGGCCCCCGGTTGATGGCCTGGATCCGGTACGACACGACCTCGTCGGTGTTGATCACGCTGCCGGGGAAGCTGACGTCGACGAGGTCGAGCTCGAGGTAGACGTGGGGATAGTCCTCGTACGCCTTCTCCAGCTCTTCCAGGATCTTGATGGTGCCCATGGCTCACACTCCTCTGCTCGGTTCCAATGGGTTGGAACCAACGATCGGCGGTGGGGGCAAACGACCGGTTAACCGTCGCCTGCGGTCGCATCCGGTGCGCCTCCATCGCCGACGACGCTAGCGCCCGCCGCGGGACGGGGTAGCCACCGGACCACCAGCAGGCCGACGAGGCCGATCGCCACCAGCAGCAGGAACAGCCCCGGCGTCGGGTCGTCGCCGTCGGCCATGGCCCCGATGACGGCCAGCACGACCATGCTGATCGCCGACGAGCCGAAGCCGCGGACGCTGGCCACCGTGGCCCGCACGTCACCCCTGGCCCGCTCCTGCAGTCTGGCGTCGGCCACGACCCGGGTCATCTCGAGCGCGGCGTAGCCGACGGCGACCAGCGCCAGCGCGAACACCCGGCCGCTGGCCAGGGCCCCGACCATCAGCGCCGAGCCGACGACCAGCCCGATCCCGGCCACTCGACCGCCGAGGTGGGGTCGTCGGGCGGCCACCTCGCCACCGGCCAGCAGTCCCAGCCACACGATCAGGATCAGGATCGGGGCGGCGGCATCCGGGCCGCCCTGGGCCCGGGCGACGAGCGGCAGGTACTCGTCGACCAGCCACAATCCCTCCAGGAGCGCGCCGAGCACGACCAGGCGCAGGACCGCGGGCTCCGCCGCAGCCTGGCCGACGCCGCCTCGCACGGTCGACCACCAGCTCGGCTGGGCGGCCTCGACCGGCTCGACGGTCGGGCGCCCGACGGCCCGGGCGGCACCCGCCACCGCTCCCCCGCCGGCCGGGACGCCGCCGGCCGGGACGTCGCCGGCCGACGACCCAACCGGGTCGGCCTCGTCCGGTTCGGCCATCGGTGCGACCGCCGGCAGCGTCACGACGAGCCCGATGGAACCGGCGTGGGCGGCGACGGTCAACCACCCGAGCACGACCAGTTCGACGTCCAGGCGGAGCAGGCCGGCACCGAGGAGCGTCCCGGCCGCCACCCCGAGGTGGCTGAACTGGCCGATGCGGGCCATGACGGGGCCGTAGCGCTCGGCTGCGCCGACCGCGCTCAGCTGGTCGTGGATCATCGCCTCCCACGAACCGCTGGCCAGCGCGTCGTGCACCGCCCAGGCGACGGCACCGATGATCACCCCCGGCAGGGTCGGCCAGAGCAGCCACAGCGAGATGCCGCCGGCCCGGATGGCAAAGGCGACGGCCAGGAGCCGGCGCCGGTCGACCCGGTCGGCGAGCGCGCCGCTCGGGATCTCCAGGGCGAGGGCGACGACCGCCCAGATCAGGAACACGGCCGAGACGTCGCCGGCCGAGAGCCCATTGTCGTTGAACCAGAGGGTGTAGACGGCGTAGACCGGCCCGAACTCGTCGACGAAGGACAGGGCGTGCAGTCGCCGCCGGAGCCGGGACAGGTCGCGGTCGGGCATGGCTCAGCCGGCGAGCTGGTCGATCGCCGCCACCATCACCTCGTCGAAGCGGGGCCGGATGGCGTCGAGCCAGGCGGGGTCGTCATCGGCGAAGGCGGCGCGGACCTGGGCCCGGATCGCCGGGCCGGGGGCTTCGCCGTCGTCACCGGGGCCGGGCTCGTGGCCGAGCCGCCGGCTCTCACCGAACAGCCACGCCTCGCCCCGCAGCGCCTGCAACACCGACACCTCGTCGACCGTGCCGTACTCGAGGCAGACGGCGGTCACCTCGGCCGCCGGCCACAGCTCCTCGACGACGTTCAGCCAGTCGCCGCTCAGCTCGGCCGAGACGCTGTCGCCGTCGACCATCGACCGGACGTCGCCCCACCACCGCCTGGCCCGCTCGGCGATCGGGTGGTCGCGGCCCGGTGTCACGATCAGCTCACCGTGGCCCCAGGGGCCGAGACCGGTGTGGAGGTCGATCACGCCGACCCGTCCGGCCGGGCCGACCAGCCCGGGCGCGTGGTCGCGCAACCACCGATGCGACCACACCGGCGCCGTGCCGCCGTAGAACACGCCGACCTGGTGGTCGTACTGCCCGCCGCTGATGATCCGTTGCGTCTCGTCGAAGCCCCGCCGGCCGGCCTCGGCCAGCAGCGCCTCGGTGCTGGTCTGCCGGGTGGCCTCGTCCCACCGATCGGGCACCAGCAGCGGCGCCAGTTCGGCGTAGTCGGGATTGGCCGGCGGGTCGGCGAAGTCGACGAAGTTGCGGTTGAGGTCGACGTTGTCCTCGTTGGTCCGCTTGACCCAGGCGAACCCGTAGGGGTTGAGGGCGTGCACGAAGACCAGGGCGAGGCCGGGCCGGACCTCGACGGTTGGTCCGGTCAGCCACCGGGTCTGGAGGGCGGAGCCGGCGAAGCCCTCGACGCCGTGGGTGCCGGACACGACGACCAGGACCGAGCGGGCGTCGGCCGGACCGATGCGGGCGACGTCGACCGCCAGCTGCTCGCCGTCCGGCCCGACGGCCTCGGGGTTCGGGTGGCTGGTGACGGCGGCCCCGGCCACCTCGGCCGCTGCGAGGAAGCGGCGCCGGGCCTCGGTGTAGTCGGGGGCCAGTCGGTCGGTCATCACGTCCTCCATCGGCGGGGGCTCGGGCGCGGCGGGGTCGGTCTGGACGGGGTCACGGTAGCTCCACCCCCGGATCGCCTCCGAGGTCGAGGGCGGTCGTCAGCTCGACCGCCTCCAGGAAACGTCGATCGTGGGAGACGACGATCAGCGTCCCGTCGTAGGTCTGGAGGGCGAGCTCGAGCTGCTCGATGGCCTCCAGGTCGAGGTGGTTGGTCGGCTCGTCCAGCACCAGGAGATTCACCCCTCTGGCCTGGAACAGCGCCAGCTGGGCCCGGGTCCGCTCGCCCGGCGACAGCGAGTCGGGTCGACGGCCGATGGCCTCGGCGTCGAGCCCGAACTTCGCCAGCAGCGAGCGGGTCGCAGCGATCGTGTCGCCGGTGGCGTCCTGCACCGCCTGCACCAACGACGGGGCGCGACCGGCCGGGCCGGCGGCGTTGCTCAGACCGTCCCGGTCCTGGGCCAACTCGCCGACGATCACGCCGGGCCCGAGCGCGGCCCGGCCGTCGACCGGGTCGAGGCGGCCGAGCAGGCCGTCGAGCAGCGTCGACTTGCCGCTGCCGTTCGGCCCGACGAGGGCAAGCCGGTCGGCCCACCGCAGCTCCAGGTCGATCGGACCGAGCCGGAACGCACCCCGCCGGAACACCGCCCGGTCGAGGGCGGCGACGACCGTGGCCGAGCGGGGCGCCCGCTCGATCGTGAGCTGCAGCCGCCAGGGCTCCCAGGGCTTGTCGACGACGTCGAGCCGCTCCATCGCCCGCTCGGTCGCCCTGGCCTTGCCGGCCAGGCGCTCGGTCTGGGCCAGGCGGAACGCCTTGATGTTCTTGTCGTTGTCCGCCGGCCGCTTGCGGACCCGGCTCACCCCACGGTCGGCCCACTCCCGCTGCTGCTGGGCCCTGGCCTTCAGCCGGTCCCGCTCGTCGACGTAGTCGTCGTAGCGCCGCCTGGCCAGAGCCGCCGCCCGCTCCCGCTCGCGCCGGTACGCCTCCCAGCCCCCGGCGAACGACGTCGCGGTGTGGTGGTGGCCGTCGATCTCCAGCACCTCGGTCACCGTCCGCTCGAGAAACGACCGGTCGTGGGAGACGATGACCAGGCCGCCCGGGTGCTCGACCACCCACCGCTCCAGGAGGTCGAGGCCGGCCAGGTCGAGGTTGTTGGTCGGCTCGTCGAGCAGCGTCAGGTCGAAGCGGCTGACCATGACCTGGGCCAGGCCGACCCGCTCGGCCTCACCGCCCGACAGGGTCGCCGGCTCGGCGTCGAGGAGCCGGCGGGCCAGACCGAGGCGGTCGGCCACCTCGTCGAGGCGGACCTCGAGGTCGGCGGCACCGATGGCCAGGTAGCGCTCGAGGGCGCGGTCGTAGGACTCGGCCGCCTCCGGGTGACCGGCGGCGAGGTCGTCGGCCGCTCGGGTCAGCGCCCGTTCCGCCGCCGTCACCCCGACCCGGTCGGCGACCAGGGCCCGCACGGTTCCGGCGGTGGCGGCCTCGGCATCGGCGGCGGCTTCGGCCTCGGACGATCCCGCCGAGCGCCGGCCCGGGGCGGCGAGCGGCTCCTGGTCGAGCAGACCGACGGTCAGGTCCGGCGGGGCCGGGTCGAGCCGGCCCCGCTCCGGCGCCAACCGCCCGGCGAGGACCCGCAGCAGCGTCGACTTGCCGACGCCGTTCGGTCCGACGACGGCGAGCCTCGATCGCTCGGTCAGGGTGACGTCGACATCGACGAGCACCGGGCGGTCGGCCCGGTGGATCGTGAGCCCACGGGCGGCGAGGGAGAACGGCCGGCCGGCTGGCGACGAGGGCGGTGTGGACACGCGGGACCTCCGGGAGGGAGCCACGACCGGACCCGGACGGGTCGACGGCGGTCGTGGTCGACGGGCGAGGGCGCGTGTTCACAGCATCGCCGTCGAACCTAGCATCCCCGGCCCGGGGGCGGTCGGCGGATTCCGCCCCCGACCGCTCAGCGCCCGTCGTCGTCCCAGCCCATGAGGTCGGCCAGTCCTCGCCGACCGGGCGGGGCCGGCCGTGGCATCGGCCGGGTGGCGATCGGCGGCGGCATCGGCCGGGTGGCCGTCGGCCCCCACATCGCCGGCCGGGCCGGGGCGATCAGCTGCTCGACGGTCGGCGCCGGCCAGGTCGGGTCGGGGACCCACCCGGACGCCGCCGCTACGGGCGGCGCCGGGATCGGCGGCTCGGCGGCGACGGCGAACGACACGGTCGGGACGACGTTGCGGCGGCGGGTGGTCGAGCGGCGGATGTCGCGAAGCAGCTGGCGGACGAACCGGAACAGGGCCCGGGTCGAGCGGATCGGGTGGCGGACGATCCGCAGCGGGTTGCCCATGCCCCGCAGCGGATGCCACAGCTGGCCGACGAGCGTGTCGGGGATCGGCTCGTTGACCCCGTAGACGGTGGGCCGCCGATCGTCCGGCATGAAGTAGGTCCCGAACAGCAGGTCCCACGCCGGCAGGAAGACCGAGTAGTTCGAGTGGATCGCCACGGGCTCGTTGGCGTGGTGCCAGTGGTGGAACTCGGGGGTGATCACCAGCTTGTGGAGCCAGCGGAGCCGGAACCGGACGTTGGCGTGCAGGAAGATGCCGAGCACGACCTGCACGACGGCCAGGGCGCCGGTGAACTCGGGGCTGAAGCCGGCGGCGACCAGGAAGAAGAACGGCGGAGCGATCAGCGTGCCGTCGAAGGGGTGGGAGCGGAGCCCGCTGATCCAGTCGAGGTGCTCGGTCGAGTGGTGGATCGAGTGGAACCGCCACAGGAACGGCACCTCGTGGTACCAGCGGTGGGTCCAGTAGATGGCGAGGTCGAACAGGGCCACACCGAGGAACGGCATGAGCGGCGGTGGCACCATCGACACCAGCGGCCGCAGGGCGAGGCCGGGGAGCCAGGCCAGGCTGAGGGCGCCGACGACGACCGCGACGGCGACGCCGACGACCGTCATCAGTGGCGAGACGAGGGCGTGGGCCAGGTCGGTGCCGAGCAGCGGCCGCCGGATGGGTTGGCGGTGGCGGGGGAACAGCTTCTCGAACGGGACGACGAGGACGAAGAGGATGGCGACGGCGGCGAGCGGCTCCCGGTCGAAGGCCAGGGAGGCGGCGATGATGATGGCCGCAGCGGCGGCGGCCGCCAGGCGGCGACCGCGGACCGGCCAGCGACGGCGGGCGGCGGGCTCGGACGACGGGGGCGGCGGGGATGGCGCCGCCGGTCGGGGGGCCGCCGGCGGGGGCGGTGTCGGCCAGGAGGTTCGGATCGCCGTCTGCATGCCCCCCTGTCGCCGCGACGCCGCCAAGCGGTTCACGGCGGGTCGAGCCGACCGCTCTCACCCGCGGTCCTCGTAGGATCGGCCCGATCGACGGGCGCCGGTGAACCGCTCGGCGCGCTCGACACGACAGGGTGGTGATGAACCGACCTCCGGACCCCGGCGACGACGGCGAGGACCGGGCCCTGCTGGCCCGGATCGCCCGCGGCGATCGCAGCGCGCTCGAGCAGCTGTACCGCCGGCACGTGGTCTGGATGACGGCGCGGTTGGAGAGCCGCTGTGGCGACCCGGACATCGCCGACCTCGCCCTCCAGGACACGTTCGTCGCCGTCTGGCGCTCGGCCGGCAAGTTCCGGGGCGACGGCCAGGTCGGGGCGTGGCTGTGGGGCATCGCCGTTCGCCGGCTCATCGATCAGCTCCGAAAGCGCCGACCGACCCCGGTGCCGGCGTCGACCCTCGACCACTACGACCGGGCGATGACCTTCGAGGACGACCTGGTCGACAACGGAGCACACGGGGCCCTCGGCCCCGCCCTCCGCACCATCGACCCCGACCTCCGGGCCGTGCTGATCGCCACCGCCATCGACGGCCTGAGCACCCGGGAGGCGGCCCGGATCCTCGACATCCCCCAGGGGACGGTCAAGACCCGTCTCAAGCGCGCCCGCCATCACTTGCAGGAGATCCTCCGATGACCACTCCCGTCGACCCCCGCCGGCCGATCGACCCGGCCAGGATCGAGGCCAACTGGCGGGCCATCACCATCGAGCTCGACGCCCCGGTTCCGGGGCGGATGGAGCGGCTGTTGCGCTGGGCCGGCCTGCCGTCGCACATCACCCGGCTGGTGGTGGCCACCCCGGCGCTGCGCCGGGCCTGGTACCTGGCAACCGGGCTGGCCATCCTCATCGGCCTCGGCGGCACCAGCGCCAGCCAGCCCCGCGAGGATCTCTTCAACCTCCTGCTGGTCGCCCCGCTGGTCCCGGTGATCGGGGTGGCCCTGGCCTACGGCGCCGAGGCCGACCCGGCCCACGAGATCGCGCTGGCCACCCCGGTCCGGGGCCTTCGCCTGATCCTGACCCGGGCCGCTGCCGTGCTCGCGTTCTCGACATTCTGGCTGGCCATCGCCGCCATCCTCGCCCCGGGGCGCCAGCCGATGGCGTTCGCCTGGCTGCTCCCGGCGCTCGGGTTGACCTCGGCGACCGTCGCGCTGATGACCGTGCTCCGGCCCCGTCTGGCCGCCGCCACCACCTCGGGGCTGTGGGTGCTCGGGGTGGCGATCGTCTCGTCGGCGGCCACCGACCGGCTGGCCCCGTGGGGGCCAGCCGGTCAGCTCCTGATGATCGCCGTCGGGGCTGTCGGGCTGGCCGTGGCCGTGGCCAGACGGGATCGGTTCGACGTGCTGGAGATCCGCCGTTGAGCTCGAGCCACGGACGATGGGCCCTCGGGCGGCCGAGCCAGGTCCTGGCCTTCGGCCTCAGCCGCCGTTTCGGGTCGATCACCGCGCTCGACGGGGTCGACCTGGCCCTCGAAGGCGGGCTGATCACACTGCTCGGCCCGAACGGGTCCGGGAAGACGACGCTGCTGCGGTGCCTGGCCACCGTCGACGTGGCCCAGGACGACTCGGTGCTGATCGACGGCATGAACCCGAGGCACGAGTCGGACCGCATCGAGATCCGGCGCCGCCTCGGCTACCAGCCCCAGCGGCCCGGCCTGGCTCCATCGGCCCGGGTGTTCGACGTCATCGACTACCTGGCGGTGCTGAAGGGCAACGACGACGAGCGGTCGAGACGCCACCTCGTCTACCGGTCGCTCGAGCAGGTCGGTCTCGATCACCGGGCCGCCGATCGGGTGTCGGAGCTGTCCGGGGGGATGGTCCGTCGCCTGGAGCTGGCCCAGGCGATCCTCGGCCGGCCCGGGTTGCTGCTGCTCGACGAGCCGGCCGCCGGCCTCGACCCCGACGAGCGGTTCCGTCTGCGGGAGATCGTGTCGGGTCGCCGCCATCAGGCCACGGTCGTCGTCTCGACGCATCTGACCGACGAGGCCGCGGTGGGTGACACCGTCCTCGTGTTGCTCGACGGCCGGCTCCGGTTCGTCGGCCCGCCGGACGCCCTGGCCGCCACCGCCGCCGGTCGGGCCTGGATCCAGGCCGGGGAGCCGGCCGGGGCCCGGGCGACGTGGCGCCTGGCCGACGGCCGGCACCGCTGCCTGGGACTGCCGCCGCCCGGCGCCGACCTGGTCGAGCCGACGCTCGAGGACGGCTACCTCCTCCTGACCTCGGACGGCCCGGTCGTCTGACCGGACGGGCCGGAGCGGCCTGTCCAGGGGTATCGGCGCCCGGTCGGGTCCGTCTCACCGGCGAGCGGCCCGCGACACGTGGCCCGGTCCGAGGAGGGAACCGATCAGGCGGTTCGGACGTCACCGCCGACGAGGCCGGAAGCCCGACGATCCGCTTCGTCGGCTTCTCGACATCGGCCGAGTCGGTCGGCGAGGGCCCGGTCGACGCCGATGCCGACGCCAGGGCCCGCGGCCGGCGATCGGGCACCGCCGCTGCCCCGGTCCTCGGCCGGTCAGCTCTCGGCCGGCCCCTCGGCCCGGATCCGGGCCAGGCGCTCCTCGGTCGGTGCCGGGTCGAGCACCACGGCGTCGTCGAAGCCCATCGCCGCCAGGCGGTGCAGCCGCTCGATCGTCGGCCCCGGGTCGTCGCCGACCTGGAGGTTGGTGACGATGGCCCGACGGCCGCCGAACCGACGGAAGCGGGCGATGGCCTCGGCCAGCGCCTGGTCGTCGGCGTAGACACCCGAGGCGATCCATCCGGCGGCCTCGGTTGCGGCCCGCTCGACCCATCGACCCCGCCAGCCGGCCAGGTACAGCTCCAGCCCGCCGGTAACGGATGGCCATGGACTGAGACGCCGGCCCTCGTGCTCGCCGGAGGTCAGGAACGACCGGAGCTCGGCGAGCTGGCGCTCGAACCGGCCGAAGCGGTCGTGGTAGCTCGCACCGACGCCATCCGGCGAGGCGAAGGCGGTGAAGTCGTCTGCGGTCGACCCGGGGCCGACGCCGAGCAGGACCCGTGGCCCGGACTCCATCCGGAGCGACAGGACCCGGTGGGCCACCTCGGCCGGGTTGCGGATCGGCAGCTGGAGCACGCCGGTGCCGAGCTCGACCGCAGGCGACGTGACCGCGGCGGCGGTCGTCAGCGCCTGGAGCGGATCGGGCAGCATGAAGCCGCGCCCGACGGCATCGAAGACCCAGAGCGAGCGGAAGCCGATGGCTTCGAGCCGTCTGGCCGCGTCGGCGATCGTGCCGGGTCCGGGCCCGCCGCCGCCGATCGGGGCCCCGGTCAGGGCGGCACCGAGCCTCAACGGGCAGCCCGGATCTTGTCGAGCACCGGCTCCAGGTAGGCGAAGAAGGCCTCGGGGTTCTCCGACATCGGGAAGTGGCCGACGCCGGTCATCTCGGCGAACGTCGATCCGACGATGGCCTCGTTGGCGGCCCGACCGTGGGCCGGGGTGCCGCTGGAGTCGTACTCGCCGCTCAGGATGTGGACCCCGACGCGGTCGGTGTCGATCTCGTGCGCCCGGTCCCGCAGGTCGTAGTCGACCATGTAGTACCAGAGGTCGCCGAGGAAGGCGGGCGGCCAGCCGGCGGCGTAGGCCTGGACGGTCTCCTTGCGATACGGCAGCGGCGAGGTCGGCGACGTCAGGCCCTGCATCAGCCTGGCCTTGGTCTCGTTGGAGACCCGGGGGTCCCAGAACCCGGTCAGCCGATCGTGCTCTCCCCCGATGTGCAGCGCTCCCTCGAGCGAGATGACGGCCTGGAACACGTCGGGGTGGTGGAGGGCCAGGTCGAGAGCCAGCAGCCCCCCGACCGAGCAGCCGATGAACACCGGCTCGTCGAGCTGGAGGGCCTCGGCCAGGGCGACGGGGACCGAGCGGAGGAAGCCGCCCGTCAGCCGGTAGGGCTCGCTCCACCAGTCGCGCCCGACCGGTGGGATCGACTTGCCGTGGAACGGCAGGTCGTAGGCGATGACCTGGAAGTGGTCGGTGATGGCCCGGTTCTCGAACAGGTGGCGCCACTGGACCCCGTTGGAGCCGGCGGTGTGCTGGCACAGCAGCGGGATGCCGGACCCCGCCTGCTCGAAGTAGATGCGGTGGTCGCCGCCCTCACCGTCGCCGCCCGACCCGTCCGGCAGCGTCAGGTGCACGTAGCGCCCGACCGGCGAATCGAAGCGGGGCGTCGATCCCCGGTCGCTCGGCGCGACGGCCCCGCCCGGCCGATCGGGACCGAGGAGCTCGACCGCCCGCTGGACGGCCGGGGCGTACTGCCACCACACCAGCTCGTCGCTGCGACGCTCGAGGCCCTCCCGCAGCGCCGTTGCCGCATCGTGGCGGAACGGCGGGGGCACGGCGGCGGCGATGTCGGCCCACACCGCCGGCCCGGCGGCCAGGGTGATGACGCCGTCGCCGTCTGCCGGCGGTGGACCGGCGGCGACATCGCCGTCGGCGACGGTCACGCCGATCACGTCGGCGCCTCGCTCGAGCCGGAGCCCACCGGTCCAGTGCCGGGCGGCCAGCCGGAACTCGCCGTCGTCCCGGCATCGGCGGGAGAACTCGTCCCCGTCGATCGGTGCCTCGTCGATGTCGCCGTTCGTCGGCGTGCGGTCGCTCATGGTCGCTCCCCCGTGCGATCCGACCCGGCGTCGGTCCGGGCGTCCATGCCAGCCGACAGTACCCGGTCGTCGATCGGGCCGACCAGGAAGAGCACCCCGACGGCGGCGAACAGGCCGGCGCCGACCAGCATCGCCGTCTCCGTCGAGGTGGCGGCGAACAGCGCTGCGGCACCGAGCGGGCCGGCGGTCTGCCCGCCCCGGACGGCCGAGACCCACACGGCCATCACCGATGCCCGTTGCTCGTCCGGCGGGATCGAGGTGGCGACGTCCTGCAGCGCCGGGATGATCGAGCCGTCGCCGAACCCGTACAGCAGCACGGCCACCACCACCAGGATCAGCGACGGGGCCAGCGCCAACCCGAGCGAGGCCAGGGCGATGAAGAAGCTCGACGCCACCAGCAGCGGCCGCAGCGGGACGACCGAGCGGATCGGCCCGAGGTTGAACGACACGATCGTCGCCCCGATCGCGAACGCCGACAGGACCAGCCCCCTCGCCCCGGGACCGAGTCCGAACCGATCCTCGAGGTGGACGGGCAGGGCGGTGAGGAAGACCCCGAAGATGACGAGGAACAGCACGAACCCGGCGAGGAACACGAAGACCATGACCGGTTGGCGGACCAGCGTGGCCGCGTCCTGGAGCTGGCGGCTGAGGGTGCGACCGGTCGAGGGTCGATGATCGGGCAACCGCCGCCAGGCGACGGCTGCGACCGGGAAGGCGACCAGACCGAGGGCGATCGACCATCGCCAGTTGCCGACCTCCGCGATCAGCCCGGCCGCAGTCGGCAGCACCGCAAGGGCGGCGGTCAGCACGGCCGAGTTGCGGCCGATGAGCCTGGTCCGATCGGCGCCGGACCAGTTGTCGCCGATGAGGACGATGGCGAGGTTGATCAGCCCGGCCCCGCCGACTCCCTGCAGCAGGCGGGCCGCCACCAACGTCCAGAACGTCGGGGCCACGGTCGCGGCGAGGGCCCCGGCCCCGAACGCGACCAGGCACGGCAGGAGGATCGGCCGACGGCCGAAGCGGTCGGCGAGGATCCCGATGACCGGGGCCAGGACCACGCCGGGGAGGGCGCCGGCCGAGACGAGCGGGCCGGCGCTGCCGGCGCCACGACCCAGGTCGTCGAGGATGTCGGGGATGTTGGCCGTGATCATGGTGTTGGCCAGGATGCCGACCAGCGTGATCGAGTAGAGCAACCCGACCGGGGGCCGATCGGCGGTCGGCACCGCCCCGGCGGCGCTCAGGTCGGGATGTCCTTCCAGGCCACGTCCTTGTCGACCCGCACGTCGCCCGGCAGGCCGAGCACCCGCTCACCGAGGATGTTGCGCATGATGTCGGACGTGCCACCCTCGATCGTGTTGGCCTGCGAGCGGAGGAACCCCTTCGAGGTCGAGAACGCGCTCGGCCTGGCCCGGTCGAGCGGGTAGCCCGACTCGTGCAGGAAGCCGTCGGCCCCGAGGAGGTCCATCGCCGTGTTCCAGATCTTCTGGTTGAGCTCGGCCGAGGCCAGCTTGCCGACCGACCCCTCGGGACCGGGATTGCCGGTGGTGGCGTTCGCCCTGGCCCGGATCGTGGTCAGCCGCATGACCTCGGCCTCGATCCAGAGCCGGGTGACCCGGTCCTCCATGATCCGACGCTGGCCGTCCGGCAGCTCGGGGCCCCGCTTGGCCCACAGGTCGGCCAGGATCGAGATCGTGCCGCTCCCCCGTGGCGCCGTGCTGCCGCCGAGCGCCACCCGCTCGTTCATCAGCGTGGTGGTCGCCACCCGCCAGCCGTCGCCGACCTCGCCGAGCAGGTTCTCGTGTGGCACTCGCACGTCGGTGAAGAACACCTCGTTGAACTCGGCGTCACCCGTGATCTGGTAGAGCGGCCGGATCTCGACCCCAGGGCTGGCCATGTCCAACACGAAGTACGAGAGCCCCTTGTGCTTCGGCACGTCGGGATTGGTCCGGACCAGGAGCATCCCGTAGGCCGAGTTGTGGGCCAGGCTCGTCCACACCTTCTGGCCGTTGACGATCCACTCGTCGCCGTCGCGCACCGCCCGGCTGGCCAGACCGGCCACGTCGGAGCCGTGGGTCGGCTCGGAGAACATCTGGCACCAGATGTCCTCGCCGGTGAAGATCCGCTTGAGGTACTTCTCGTGCATCTCGTCGGTGCCGTAGGTCAAGACCGTCG
This sequence comes from Acidimicrobiales bacterium, assembly GCA_028285495.1. Classification (GTDB taxonomy): domain Bacteria; phylum Actinomycetota; class Acidimicrobiia; order Acidimicrobiales; family SZUA-35; genus JAHELU01. The sequence goes on along the minus strand of JANQPB010000029.1, from coordinate 134,825 downwards.
GGAGGCCCATGCCGATGCCGATCGGGTTGATCATCATCGACTCCCAGGTGACCCCGGCCGACCGCAGCTCCTCCTGGACGATGCCCTGGAGCTTCGGGGGCGCGCCGAGACCTCCCTTGCCCTCGGGGTACTGGACCATGGCCAGCCCGGCGTCCCATTGGGCGGACCGGAACTCGACCTGGGAGGCGCTGGCCCCGACCTCGTCGATCAGGGCCCTGGTCCGTGCCCGGATGTCGTCCTCGGTGATTGCGGTCATCGGTGCATCGCCTTCCTCGCGGTCTCCTCGATCCCGACTGCGGGTGCGGCCGGCCTGGTTGGCCCCGGTCTCGGTGTGGTGCTCACAGCTGGGATCGTCCTCGGTCGATTATCGCCTGCCGCCTGGCCTCGACCTCAGCCGGCCGGAACTCGATCTCGCTCCGGAAGGCCGCCGACGCGTCGCCCTCCAGCCGCCAGGCCGAGGCCAGGCGATCCTCGGTCTGCTCGGCATAGGTGGCCAGCATGCGGCGGACGCCGGCCTGATCGTTGCCGGCGATGTCGGCGGCCAGCGACCGGGTGGCGGGCAGCAGCTCGTCGTGCGGCACCACCCGGTTGACCAGGCCCCACCGCTCGGCCTGGTCAGCCGACACGAAGTTGCCGCTCAACGAGATCTCCCTGGCCCGGCGGACCCCGACGGCGTCGACCAGCAGCGGCGTCAGGCCCCACCCCGGCATGACGCCGACCCGGGCATGGGTGTCGGCGAAGGCGGCCCGCTCCGAGGCGATCAGCAGGTCGCAGTTGAGGGCCAGCTCGAAACCGCCGGTGATCGCCGGACCGTTGACCGCCCCGATGACCGGCTTGGTCATCGGCGCCCACGGGCGCGTGCTGCCGCTGGTCTGGTCGCCGATCACGTCGGGGTTGCCCCGGCCGACCTCCCGCAGGTCGAGCCCGGCGCAGAATGCCGGGTCGGTGCCGGTCAGCACCACGACCGCGACCTCGGGGTCATCCTCGAGCTCGCTCATCGCACGGCGCAGCTGGCGGCGCAGCTCGCCGTTGATGGCGTTGCGGACCTCGGGTCGGTCGAGGGTGACGGTGGCGATCCCGTCTGCCCGCTCGACCAGCACGGGCTCGGCGCCGTTGCGCTCCGCCGGACCGCCGCCGGCGCCGACCTGGTCGCTTCCGCTCGCGGTCATCGTTTCCCCTATCGTCGGGCCGACGAGCCGCTCGACGGCTCCGACCACGGAGGTCCCAAGGATGACAAAGGTGTTCGTGCACGGCAATCCGGAGACGGCGGCGATCTGGGGCCCGCTCACGGCGGCGCTGAACGAGCGGGGCCTCGACGGCGAGATCGTCGCCCTGAGCCCGCCCGGATTCGGCGCCCCCAGTCCCGACGGCTGGGATCCGACGCCGTCGGCCTACGTCGACTGGTTGGCCGGCGAGCTGGCGGCGATCGACGGCCCGATCGACCTCGTCGGCCACGACTGGGGCGCCGGGCACGTGTTCGGCCTGCTGGCGGCCGAGACCGACCTGGTCCGATCGTGGGCCGCCGACTGCGCCGGCCTGCTCCACCCCGACTACGTCTGGCACGACATGGCCCAGGTGTGGCAGACGCCGGAGGCCGGCGAGGAGGCCGTCGGGGCGATGGCCGCCATGTCGACCGACGACCGTCGGGCCGCCTACGAGGGCATCGGGCTCCCGACCGACATCGCGGCGTCGATGGCCGAGGCCTTCGACGACGAGATGGGCCGCTGCATCCTCGGCCTCTACCGTGCGGCGGCCCAGCCGGCGCTGGCCGACCTCGGCCGTCGCATCGGCGCCGTCGCCCTCCCGCCCGGGTTGGTCATCGACGCCACCGACGACCCCTACGTCGCCTCCGAGCTCGGGGCCACGATGGCCGATCGATTGGAGGCCGAGCGGCTCCGGCTCGACGGCCAGGGACACTGGTGGATGACCCAGGACCCGGGTCCGGCGGCCGATGGCCTGCTGGCCTTCTGGTCCGGGCTCGGATCGTGAACCTCATCCCGCTACGCGTCGGCCACGTCGACATGGCGCTGCGGATCGTCACCGGCGAGGACGGCGACGTCCACCTGCCGGTGACGTCGTGGCTGATCGACCACCCGGCCGGCCTCGTCCTGTTCGACACGGGCATGCACCCCGGCCTCCAGACCGACGTCGGCCGGCTCGGCGCCAACACCCGGTTCCTGACCGTCGACTACCACCCCGGCGAGGAGCTGGCGGCCCGGCTCGACGACGAGGGGGTCCGGCCTGACGACATCGCCGTCACCGTCCTCAGCCACCTCCACTTCGACCACGCCGGGGGCTGCGGGCAGCTGCCCGACACCCGACTGGTCGTGCACCGGGCCGAGTGGGAGGCCGGCCGGGACCAGGCCCTGGTCGAGGCCGGCGTCTACGACCCGGTCGACTACGACCACGGCCACGAGGTCGAGCAGGTCGACGACGGTCACGACGTGTTCGGCGACGGCCGGCTGGTCTGCGTGGCCACGCCGGGCCACACGGCCGGCCACCAGGCCCTCCGGGTCGAGCTGGAGTCGGGGCCGGTGGTCCTGACCGGCGACTGCATCTACTTCAAGCGGATGCTCGACGAGATGCTCGTACCCCGCTTCGGGTTCGACACCGAGCTCCAGCGGGCGTCGATGCGCCGGCTCGCCGACCTGGAGGAGGACGGTTGCCGCCTCCTGTTCGGCCACGACACCGATCAGCTCGACACCGTGCCGGCCGGGGGCCTCCGGTAGCCGTCTGCGGCCGGACCGGACGGCGGGGCCCGACGCCATCGGCGCCGCTGGCGTCGACGCGGTCGGACCGCCGACGGGAATGTGGCGCCGTGCGTTAACGTTCGGGCCACGTCGAGACCCTAGTACTCCGGAATGCAGACCATGGCCACACATCCGGTCGACATGGACCCGGTCGAAGAGGTCTACCGGACCGATCACGCCCGCCTGTGGCGGTCGCTGGTCGGGTTCTGCGGCGATGCCGACGTCGCCGCCGAGGCCGAGGCCGAGGCCTACAGCCAGGCCCTGGCCCGGGGCGACGATCTCCAGAACCCGCGGGCCTGGATCTGGCGGGCCGCGTTCCGAATCGCCGCCGGGCTGCTGGCCGATCGTGGCCGGCAGGTCCCCCCGCCCGGCGAGACCTCGCAACTCGACGTCCCGCTGGTCGAGTTCCTGTCACTGCTCGGTGAGCTGTCCGAGCAGCAGCGGGCCGCGGTCGTGCTCCGCTACGCCGGCGGACTCCGACCGGCCGAGATCGCCGAGGTTCTCGACACCTCGGCCGGCACGATCCGGGTCCAGCTGCACCGGGCCCACGCCCAGCTTCGAGAAAGGATGGAGCGATGACCACCGCCGAAGACGCCTCACGGCCCATGGGTGACGAGCCGTTCGATCCCGAGGTGGCCGAACGGTTCCGCCAGCTCGAGCGGCTCGACCCCCCCGCACTCGACCTGCGGGCCGCAGCGCGCCCCGTCTCGCTCGCGCAGCGCCGGTCGACCGGATCTGGTCGGGGTCGCGCCCTGGCCGTCGCCGCCGCATTGGTGGTCATCGGCGCGACCTCGGCCGCCGTCTACCTGTCGAGCGGTGGGCGCTCGTCCGGTGTCGAGACCATCGAGGCCGCCACGGTCGACGACACGGGGGCCGACGGCGGAGCCGAGGCCGACGACACGCCCACCACCACGCTGGTCGTGACCGGCGGCCAGGACGGCGCCGCCGGCGAGTCCCCGTCGTCCGACGCGGCTTCCGGCGGAGCCGACGGCGCCGGCCCGTCCGAGACGACGGCCTCGACCGAGACGACGGTGGCCACCCCGCCGGCCACCGAGGACACGTCGTCGCCGACAACCGCATCGACCGTCGTGTCGTTGATCCCGACCGACGACACGATCCGGACGATCGCCGGCGAGCTCACCGAGGTCTTCACCGACTGTGCCAGCCACCTGGTCATGGCCCCCGGCGGTCAGATCCGTTCGATCGGCGAGATCAGCTGTGATGGCGGCTCGTGGATCAAGGTCGACGGCCAGATGATCCGGACCTCCTCCGGCTTCACCTCGAGCGACCAGGCCTACGACCGCCACGTCGCCGGTCTCCAGCCGGGCCAGCAGGTCACCGTGGTCGCCATCGCCGCCGGCGGTCGGGGGACCCTGTCGCTCGACTGCCCGGCCTGCGGCATCGTCGAGGTCGCCGGAACGCCGACCGGGGGGACCGGGACCGGCGGCACCGGCGGCGATTCACCGATCGACGACACCGGCGTCGACAAGGACGATCTGCGCCAGCTCGGTGGCCCCGGCGGACGAGCCGACGAGTAGCCGACCGCCCGTCCCGCCGTGCGGTGGCGGGGCGGCGACGAATGGGCCGCCCGCCCGACCGACCCTCTATGGTGACGGGATGGCAGAAGCGGTCATCATCGACGCCGTCCGGACGCCCGGCGGCAAGCGAAACGGCAAGCTCGCGGGGTGGCATGCGGCCGATCTGGCCGCCCACGTCCTCCGGGCGCTCCAGGAGCGGAACGGCCTCGACCCCGAGTTGGTCGACGACGTGATCATGGGCTGCGTCATGCAGGTCGGCGAGCAGTCGCTCAACATCGGCCGCAACGCCGTCCTGGCCGCCGGCTGGCCCGAGTCGGTGCCGGCCACCACCGTCGACCGCCAGTGCGGATCGAGCCAGCAGGCGCTGCACTTCGCAGCACAGGGCGTGATGGCGGGCGCCTACGACGTGGTCATCGCCGCCGGCGTCGAGGTCATGACCCGCACGCCGATGGGGGCCTCGGTCGTCGAGGGCAAGATGGGTCTCCCGTTCCCCGGTTCGATGCAGGAGCGCTACGCCGAGACCGGCCTGCCGCCGCAGGGCATCGGCGCCGACATGATCGCCGACGAGTACGGCCTGTCCCGTGGGGACCTCGACCGGTTCGGGGCCGAGAGCCAGCGCCGGGCCGAGGTGGCGACCAGCGAGGGGCGTTTCGAGCGGGAGATCGTCCCGGTGCCCGTCGACGTCGACGGCACGACCGAGCTGATGACGACCGACGAGGGCATCCGTCCCGGCACCACGGTCGAGACCCTGGCCAACCTCAAGCCCGCCTTCGCCGAGGACGGCAAGATCACAGCCGGCAACTCGTCGCAGATCACCGACGGCGCCTCGGCCGTGCTGATCATGAGCGCCGAGAAGGCGGCGGAGCTCGGGCTGACACCGCGGGCCCGGTTCCACTCGTTCGCCCTGGCCGGCACCGACCCGGTCACGATGCTCAAGGGTCCGATCCCGGCCACCAAGAAGATCCTCGACAAGTCGGGCCTGACGGTCGACGACATCGACCGCTTCGAGGTCAACGAGGCCTTCGCCTCGGTGGTACTGGCCTGGGAGCAGGAGCTCGGCGCCGACCTCGACAAGGTCAACGTGAACGGCGGGGCCATCGCCCTCGGCCACCCGCTCGGCTGCTCCGGGACCAAGCTGATGGCCACGCTGGTCAACGAGCTCGAGCGGACCGACGGACGCTACGGCCTGCAGGTGATGTGCGAGGGCGGCGGCATGGCCAACGCCACCATCATCGAGCGGGTCGAGAGCTGACGACCGCCATGGCCGACACCCCGACCCTGCCGCCGGCATCCGACCCGAGCTACGACATCGAGTTCTTCTGGGATCCGGTGTGCCCCTTCGCCTGGATCACCTCCCGCTGGATCGAGAAGGTGGTCGCCCAGAGCGACTACACCGTCGACTGGCGCTTCATCTCCCTCCGGCTGCTCAACAAGGACAAGGACTACACCACCGAGTTCCCACCCGAGTACGAGCAGGGCCACACGGCCGGGTTGCGCATGCTGCGGGTGGCCGCCGCCATCCGCCAGGACCTCGGGCGGGAGCCGCTCGGCAGGCTGGTGACCGCGTACGGCGAGAGCTACTGGGACAAGCCGAAGGGGTCCGGCATGCGGAGCCACCTCAGCACGACCGAGCACGCCACCGAGGTGCTGACGTCGGCCGGGCTACCGACCGGCTACGCCGAGGCCCTCGACGACACGTCGTTGGACGAGCTGCTCGACGCCGAGACCGAGTTGGCCCTGTCGCGGACGGGTCGTGACGTCGGCACGCCGATCATCACCTTCCAGCCGCCAGACGGGCTGTCGTTCTTCGGCCCGGTCATCTCCCGGGTCCCCGACGACGCCGACGCGTTGCGGCTGTGGGACGCGGTGACCACCCTCGCCGCCTTCCCCGGCTTCGCCGAGATGAAGCGGAGCCTGCGCGAGGTCCCCCAGCTCGACATCCTCGGCGGGGTCAGCGCCGCGCCGACCCAGGAGGACTGGCAGGGCGGTCACCGGCGAGGCCACCTGGCCTCCGATCGGGAGGGGGCCGACACCGGCACGGACTGAGGGTCCGCGGCGCAGCGGACCGGGGCCCGAGGTCACGCTCGGCGAACGTCGGTCACCCGGCCGGCAGGCGCCGGCGATCGGCTCGGACGCGCCGCCCGACGTCGGGCCGGTTCAACCGATGGCGCCGTCGGCCCGGAGCTTGCCGATCTCGTCGGCCGAGAGGCCGAGGTCGTCCAGCACGGCGTCGGTGTCGGCGCCGAGCTCGGGCGCGGTGCCCCGTGGCCCGATGTCTGCGCCGGCGATCCGGATCGGGACGGCCACGGTCTCGAACGTGCCGCGGCCGTCCGGATAGTCCTGCTCGACGAAGAGCCCGATGGCTCGGGCCTGGGGGTCGTCGACCACCTCGGGGATGGTCTGGATCGGGCCCCAGATCAGGCCGGCCCGGTCGAAGATCTCACCCCATTCCTTCGCCGACTTCGTGACGGTGATGGCGTCGATCCGCTCGACGATCTCCCCCATCCGGTCGTAGCGCTTCTTCGGTGTGTCGAACTCGGGGTCGGCGCCCCACTCGGGGGCGCCGATGGCCTCGCAGAACGGTGGCCAGTAGCGGGCCTCGGGCATGTTGACCAGGATCCAGCCGTCGTCGGCGCAGGGGTAGCGGTTGACCAGGGGGCTCAACTCCTCCCGTCGCTCGCGGGCCCGCAGCGGGCGATGGTCGATCAGCGACGGGGCGATGTCGGTGGCCATCGACCACAGGGCGGTGCCGAGCAGGCTGACGTCGACGACCTGCAGCTCGCCGGTCCGGTCGGCCAGGCGAAGGGCGGCCAGGATCGAGGCCACCATGGCCAGGCCGGTGGTGTGGTCGCCCTGCGCGGTCGGGGCACGGGGCGGTGAGCCACCCGGCGGCGTGATGCTGCGGGTGACGCCGCCCCGCCCGAAGAAGGCGGTCACGTCGTAGCCCGGTCGGGCCGCCTCGGGGCCGTCGAGCCCGTAGCCGGTGAGCGTGGCGTGTACGAGACGGGGGTTGGCCGCCCGCAACGACTCCGGGTCGAGCCCGTAGCGGGCTTGGCGGTGGGCCAGGAGGTTGGTGAGGAAGACGTCGGCGTCGGCCACCAGCCGCATCACGACGTCGACCCCGGCCGGCTGGTCGACGGCGACGGCGATCGACCGTTTGCCCCGGTTGTCGACGTTGAATGCTGCGTCGATCGTCGGTTCGCCGTCGGCCACCTTCGGCTGTCGGGACAGGCCCCGCATCGGGTCCCCTCGGGGTGGTTCGACCTTGATGACGTCGGCCCCGAGGTCGGCCAGGATGGCCCCGGCGCTCGGCGCCGCCATCCAGCTGGTCAACTCGACGACCTTGATCCCATCCAACGGCTTCACGGCAGCCTCCACGACGAGCAGTATGGCAGCCCAGACGAGGCAGACCGAAAGTGACCGCCCCCGGGGCGGGCCCTACAGTCCGGACGGTGAGCGAGGCGGTGCCGCCGACACCGACCGGGCAGGAAGCGAGATCAACATGACCGAACCGATCCGGATCGCCAACTGCTCCGGCTTCTTCGGGGACCGCCCGTCCGGCGCCCGGGAGATGGTCGATGGCGGGCCGATCGACGTCCTGACCGGCGACTGGCTGGCCGAGCTGACGATGCTGATCCTCAGCCGGATCCAGGCCAAGAACCCCGGCCGCGGCTTCGCCAGGACGTTCGTCGACCAGATGGAGGAGGTCATGGGCACCTGCCTCGATCGGGGCATCAAGGTCGTCTCGAACGCCGGCGGGCTCGACCCGGACGGCTGCGCCAGGGCGATCGAGGAGGTGGCCGACCGGCTCGGCCTCGCCCCGAAGGTGGCCTGGGTCGACGGCGACGACCTCCTCCCCCGGGTCGGCGACCTGGCTGCGTCCGGTCACCTCCTCCCGTTCGACCCGGCCGCGACGGGCGACGTCGGCCTCGGCGACACCGACCGCTACCTGACCGCCAACGCCTATCTCGGGTGCTGGGGCATCGTCGAGGCGCTGAGCGCCGGCGCCGACATCGTCGTCACCGGCCGGGTGACCGACGCCGCCGTCACCTGCGGGCCGGCGGCGTGGCACCACGGCTGGGGCCGCGACGACTGGGACCAGCTGGCCGGGGCCGTCGTGGCCGGCCACGTGATCGAGTGCAGCGGCCAGGCCACCGGCGGCAACTACTCGTTCTTCCACGAGATCGACGGCTACGACGACGAGTCGGGCGGCGCCCGGTTCGGTTTCCCGTGGGCCGAGGTCGCGGCCGACGGCTCATCGGTCATCGGCAAGCACGACGGCACCGGTGGGGTGGTCAACGTCGAGACGGTCACCAGCCAGATCCTCTACGAGATCGGCGGCCCCGAGTACCTCGGGCCCGACGTCACGGCCCGGTTCGACACGATCGCCCTCGAGCAGATCGCACGCGACCGAGTGCGGGTCTCGGGCACGCGGGGCCAGGCCCCGCCCGAGACGCTCAAGGTGGCGATGAACGAGGTCGGCGGCTACCGGAACTCGATCACCCTGGCCCTGACCGGTCTCGACGTCGAGGAGAAGGCCAGGTTCGCCCAGGCGGCGTTCTGGAACTCGTGCCCCTACGGGCCGGACGACTTCGACTCGCTGACGAGCCGGGTGATCCCGACCGGCAAGCCCGACCCGGGCTCGCAGGAGGAGGCGACGGCGATCTGGCGACTCACGGTCAAGGACCGGGACGAGCGCAAGGTCGGTCGGGCGTTCTCCAACGCCCTCACCCACACCGGGTTGTCCAGCATCCCCGGGCTGTACGGCCTGAGCGGCGGGCCGGGCGCCGGGTCGGTGTTCGGGGTGTACCGACCGGCGACGGTGCCGGCCGAGCTGGTGCCCCAGTACGTGCACGTCGGCGGGAGGACGACGCAGGTCGACTCGGTGAACCCGACCGGCCCGGCCGTCGACGTCGAGGTCGCGGCGCCGGCTGCCGCACCGGGCGGGTCGACGACGGCGGCCCCGCTCGGCCGGGTCGTCGGCACCCGGTCGGGCGACAAGGGGGGCGACGCCAACCTCGGTGTCTACGCCCGCAGCGACGAGGGGTGGGCGTGGCTCGAAGCCACGCTCACCGTCGACCGCCTGCGAGAGCTGTTGCCCGAGACCGCCGATCTGGCGATCGAGCGCTACCGCTACCCCGCGATCCGGTCGCTGAACTTCGTGGTCCGTGGGCTCCTGGAGGAGGGGGTGGCGGCGTCGACCCGCCAGGACGGCCAGGCCAAGGCCCTGGGCGAGTGGCTCCGGGCCCGGGTGGTCGAGATCCCCGACGTGGTCCTCGACTGAGCGGGCACGCCAGGCGCCAGGCCCCGGGCAGACGGGGGCAGAGGTTCGCGGTCGGGCCGCTAGCCGTGCTCGGGCAGACGGACGGTCTCGGTCGACAGCCTGGTCAGCCCTCCGTCGACGGCGATCGTCTCGCCGGTGAGGTAGCGGCTGGCGTCGGAGGCCAGGAACAGGGCCACGTCGGCGATGTCGTCGCCGTGGCCCCAGCGCTTCAACGGGATCTGCTCGGCCAGGCTCTCGCTCAGACCGGGCACGGTGCGGCGGCTCTCCTCCCAGATCGCCGTGGCGATCAGGCCGGGGCAGATCGAGTTGACCCGCACCCCCTGTGGCCCCCAGTCGGCGGCCAGGGCCCTGGTCATGCCGTCGACCGCAGCCTTGGTCCCGGCGTAGGCGACCCGACCGATCGGGCCGCGGAGGCCGGCGATCGAGGAGATGTTGATCACCGATCCGTTGCGCCGCTCGATCAGCGACGGCCCGAGCCCGAGCGTCAGCATGAGGAGGCTGCGGACGTTGATGGCGAACACGAGGTCGAGGTCGTCCTCGGTCAGCTGGTCCGGGGTCCGCCGCATCGGGATGCCGGCGTTGTTGACCAGGATGTCGACCCCGCCGACGGCGGCGAGCGCCCGCTCGGCCAGCTCGGTCCCGGCCCCCGACTCGGCCAGGTCGGCCGGCAGGATCACCGGGTCGTTGGTCAGGTCGGCGGCCACCCGTTCGAGGTCGTCGACGGTCCGGCCGCTCAGCACCACCCGGGCCCCGGCCCGGTCGAGGGCCCTGGCCGTCGACTCCCCGATCCCACGGCTGGCCCCGGTGACCACGGCGATCCGCCCGTCGACCCGATGCACGTCGCTCGACCGGCCGTCGCCATCTCCACTCGTCTGCTCAGTCATCGCCGCACCCTAGTGAGCGGCCGGCGTGACCGGGTAGACGACTACGCGAACTGGCTCTCGTAGAGGCGCTGGTAGGCACCACCGCCGGCCAGGAGCTCGTCGTGGGCGCCGACCTCGATCACCCGCCCGCCGTCGAGCACGTAGATCCGGTCGACCGAGCGGATCGTCGACAGCCGGTGGGCCACCACCACGACCGTCCGCCCCGCCATGAGGGCCTCCAGCTCGCCGAGCAGGTCCTGCTCCGTGCCGAGGTCGAGGGCGGAGGTCGGCTCGTCGAGCAGCAGGATCGGCGCGTCCTTGAGGAACGCCCGGGCGATGGCCAGGCGCTGCTGCTGGCCGAGCGAGAGCTTGGCCCCCCGGTCGCCGACCTCGGTGTCGTAGCCGTCGGGCAGATCGACGATGAAGGCATGGGCCTGGGCCGCCCGGGCCGCGGCCTCGATCTCGTCGTCACCGGCGTTCCGCCGACCGTACAGGATGTTCTCCCGCACGGTCGTCGAGAACAGCAGCGGCTCCTGGGGCACCAGGGCGATCTGGTCCCGCAGCGAGGTGAGGGTCAGGTCGCGCACGTCGACCCCACCGACGGTCACCGAGCCGGTCGTCGCCTCATAGAGCCGGGGGACGAGGTTGAGGATCGACGTCTTGCCCGAGCCGGTCGCCCCGACCAGCGCCACCTGCTCACTCGGGCCGACGTGCAGGTCGACCCCACGAAGCACCGGTCCGGCCGCCGGCTCGTACGTGAGACCGACGTCGACCAGGGCGATGCCGGGCTGGCGGTCGGTCCTCAGGGCCACCGCCCCCGGTCGGTCGGTGATCGCCGGTGGCGTGTCGAGGATCTGGAAGGCCCGACCGACCCCGACGACCGAGTCCTGGAGCAGGCCGAACAGGTTCATGTTCTGCTGGAGCACCTCGTAGATCCGCTGCATGTAGGCGATGAAGATCCACAGCGTGCCGACCGTGACCGCCCCGGCGATCACCCGGTTGGCGGCCACGCCGAGCACGAGCGCAGTGCCGAGTCCGGTCAGGGTCATCGTGGCGACCGACAGCGTCTGCTCGGCCATGCGGAACCGGAGCTGGGAGCGGATGAAGTTCCGACTGGTCCCGTCGAACCGGGAGGCCTCGTCGCCCTCGGATCCGAAGACCTGGACCGCCCGGATCGAGTTCAGGGTCTGCTCGATCAGCGCGGTCAGGCGGCCGAGATGACCACGGCTCTCCTGCGACGCCCGCTGGATCCTGGTGGTCAGGCGCCGGATGGTCAGTACCAGCAGCGGGGCCAGGACGACCGCCGCCACGGTCAGCACCCAATCGAGCACCAGCATCAGGACCACCATCAGGGTCACCTGGAACAGCGGTAGCACCCAGGCCTGGACGCCGAAGATCATCACCTCCTGGATGGCGCGGGCGTCGGTCATGGCCCGGAAGATCATGTCGCCGGTCGAGCGGGTGGCGTGGAAGCCGAGCGACAGCGACCGCAGGTGGGCCAGCATCCTCCCCCGCAGGGTGTGGATCATGAACAGGGCGGTCTTGGCGAACACGTAGAAGCTGGCCGCGGCCCCGAGCGCAGCCACGATCTGCAGGCCGAGGTAGACGGCCGAGAGGATGACGGCCAGCTGCAACCGCTCGCCGTCGGTCGTGCTCTCCCACGTGCCGAGCGGCCCGAGATCGAGCCGGTCGGTCAGCAGCACCCCGTCGATCAGGTAGCGGATCGGCCACGGCAACAGGGCGAAGGCGACCGACGTCAGGAACGACAGCGAGATGGCCAGGGCCAGGCGACCGCGGAACTCCAACAGGAATCGCCCGATGCGCCGGTAGATGTGGGCCACCGGCGGGGCCGACTCGGCCTCGGTCAGCGGTTGGCGCGGATCGAACCAGCGGTTCACCGTCGACCTACCAGTAGGCGAGGTCGATGTAGGGCCGCTCGATCGAGCACTCGACCCGCAGCTCGGGTGAGGTGAACGGGTTGGTGTGCAGGCTCCTGGTCTCGACCAGGGGGCCGAGGTCGGCGCACGCCTCCAGCACCTCGGGCTGGAACTGGAGTGCGGCGAGCAACCCGGACCGACCGAGGTCGGCGGTCTCGGCCAGCAGGTGGGACAGCAGCTCGCCCATCGCTGCGTCGTGGCCGCTGGCGAACCCGAAGTCCATCAGCGCCGTCGGGTCGAGGACGACCGTCTGGCCGTCGCCGGCTCGGTCCTCGTCGTCGGGGCGGTGCCAGATCTCGCGGAGGTCCCGTCCCCGGTCCCACAGGCCGGCGCAGGCGACGATCTCACCGTCGATCTCGAGCACCCGGTAGTCGGCCAGGCCGTACACGGCCGGGTAGAACGCCGGCTTCGGGCCCCACGATGGGTCGCTCATGCGGATGTCGAGATCGTCGACGCTGTAGGGCCGGAACAGGTCGAGGCCGTCATGGGTCCGGTTGATCAGCGCCAGGCAGCGCTCGAGGTCGTCCACCGTCGCCGCTCGCACCCGCTCGGAGCGGACGCCCCGGTCGACGGCGGTGAGCGAAACCACCGAGACCGTGTCGGCCCCGGTCTCGACCGCCCAGCCATCGGGGCGGTCGGCCAGGTCGGCGTTGACCTTGGAGATCCAGCCGGCCGCCGCGTTGCCCGATCGCACGAAGTAATAGGTGACGAGGCCGAACCAGCTGGCGCCGGGGCCGGCGGCGAACTGCAGCATCCGCGACAGCCCCATGCCCCGGAAGCCCTCGCGGACCCGCCACCCCGACATGTGGTGGACCGAGATCCGCTCGCCACCGATGAGCGAGTTCCGCACCGAGTGGGCGGCCATACCGAGCGCCACCCGGCGGTCCTCGAGGAGGATGACGTTCGGGTGCTCCTGGAGCCGGAACTGGGCGTACGGGTTCGGGCCCCGCTCGACGGTCACCGTCCACTCGCCGACCGTCTCGGGGGCGTTGGCGCACAGGTCGACGAGGAGGTCGTCGTCCTCCCAGGTCGCCTGGCGCGCGACCAGCGGCGAGTTGAGCAGCAGTTCCTGGGTCTCGACCCAGCTGGCCAGCATGTCCGGCGTCGGGAAGCCGGTGTCGAGCCACCGGTCGATCTCACCCCGGTCGCGACGAAGGGCCAGGACCCGATCGAGCAGGCCGGCGGGCCACCCGGCCGCCACCACCCGTTCGACCAGGTCCGGTGCCGGTTCGGCGATCGCGAACGCGGGGTGCTGCTCGAGCACCGCCGGGTCGTACGTGTGCGGTCGTTCGGTCGATCGGCCCATCGGCCCCCCTCGATGTCGCCCGGCAGCAACGCTAGCCGGCCCGATCGACACCGTCGGCGGAATTCGGGGGCAACCCGCGGTCGGCGCCGGCTCCGGGCGACGAGACCGCCGAGGTCGGCCGAACGGGCGGAACCGGCGACGAGGCTCGGGCGAGGCGATGGTCCGCCTAACGTTGCGCCATGCCCGACCGTGCGACCGTCGAGGTCTACGAGGCCGAGGCCGAACGTTGGGCGGCGGCTCGCCGGCCCCAGGACGGCGAACACGTGTCGTGGGTCGACGCCAAGCGGCGGCCGGGACCGGCGCTCGACATCGGCTGCGGGCCGGGCTGGAGCCTCGACGGCCTTCGACCGCCCCGGCTCGCCCTCGACGTGTCGGCGGCCATGCTCGACCTGGTCGGCGAGCGGGTCCCCGACGTGGCCCGGATCCGGGCGGCGGCCGAACGGCTCCCGGTGGCGGGCGGCGGTCTCGGCGGCGCCGTGGCCAACCGGGTGCTGCTGCACCTGCCGAGAACCGGGGTGCCGCTCGCCCTCGGCGAGCTCCACCGGGCCCTCGCCCTCGACGCCCCGGCGTTCGTTCGGGTCCTCGGCCAGCGGACCGGGCGGGACCTCCGGGCCGGGGGCCGGTTCGCCGGCCGGCTGTTCTCGACGTGGTCACCCGGCGAGTTCGAGCAGCTCTGCATCGGGGCCGGCTTCGAGATCGAGTCGACGGACGCAACCGAGCGCCGGGCCGCGGCGACGGGCGATCGGCCCTGGGAGCTCGGGCTCCGGCTCCGCCGGATCCGGAACCTGGCCGACACGGTGGGCCCCGGCATGCGCCTGCTGATCTGCGGGCTCAACCCGAGCCCGGCTGCGGCCGACGCCGGCGTCGCCTTCGCTCGCCCGGGCAACCGGTTCTGGCCGGCGGCCACCGCAGCCGGGCTCATCCCCGAGCGGCTCGACCGGCGCCCCGTCGAGGCGTTGGCCGAGCACGGCATCGGGCTGACCGACCTCGTCAAGCGGGTGACCCGCCGGGCCGACGAATTGACCACCGCCGAGTATCGGGACGGCATCGACCGGGTTGAGCACCTGGTCCGCTGGCTCGAACCGGGGGCGGTCTGCTTCGTCGGGCTGGCCGGCTGGCGGGCCGCCATCGACCGCACGGCGACGGCCGGGCCGCAGCCGGCGCCCCTCGGCGGCCGGCCGGTCTACCTGATGCCAAGCACCAGCGGGCTCAACGCCAACTCGTCGTTGGCCGATCTGACCGCCGACCTCAGGGCCGCGGTCGACCTCGCGGACGCGTCGAGCTGAGCGTCGGGCCCGGCCGGGGCCCCGGCTACGAGGCCCGGACGTGCTCGCGCAGGAGGTCGAGGCCGACCGAGCCGATCTCGAGCACCCGGGCGTGGAACGCCTTCGGGTCGAATCCACCGGCGGCCTCGGCCTCGGCCCGCAGGTCGAGGATCGCCTGTTCACCCACCTTGTAGGAAATGGCCTGACCGGGCCAGCCGAGGTAGCGCGTGACCTCCGATTCGGCGTCGTCGACCGCCGAGAGCGCCCGATCGACCAGCAGCTCGACGCCGAGGTCGTAGGTCCAGCGCTCACCGGGGTGGAACGTCACGTCGTCGGGGATCGCCAGGTCGAGGTGGGCGCCGATGTCGAAGGCCACCCGGCAGGCCCGCAGCAGCTGGCTCGACAGCAGCCCGATCTCGAACTCGGGCCGCTCGAGGTAGCCGAGCTCCCCCATCAGGTGCTCGGCGTACAGCGCCCAGCCCTCACCCGAGCCGGGGTACCACACGGCCACCTTGTGGAACCGCGACAGCGCGTCACCCTGGGTCAGCTGCACCCCCATCTGGAGGTGGTGGCCGGGGAAGCCCTCGTGATAGGCGGTGGTGACCTCCTGGAACAGCGGGAAGTGGGTCTTGCCGGCGACGGGGTACCAGACCGAACCGGGGCGGGAGAAGTCCTCGGACGGCGGGACGTAGTGGGCGGCGGACGCGCCGCCGGCCGGCTCGACCTGCACGGCGACCGATCGGATCTCGGTCGGTACGTCGAAGTGCACGCCATCGAGCGCCTCGAGCGCCTGGATCTGCCGGTCGCGCATCAGCTCGACGAACTCGTCGACGTCGGACACCGCGTACGCCGGGTCGAACTTGAGGCGACGGATCACCTCGGACACCTCGACGTCGGGGTCGATCCGGGCGCTCGCCTCCTGGATCGCCGACCACAGGCGCTCGACCTCGTCCCATCCCCAGCGGTACGTGGCCACGAGGTCGAGGTCGGTGCCGAGGAAGATATCGGAGGCCAGGCGATAGCGGTCCTCGCCGACGGCGTCGGCCTCGGCCGCCGAGGGCAGGTACGTGCCGGTGAGGTAGTCGTTGAAGTCGGCGAACGCCCGCTTGGCCCCGGCGATGGCGGCGTCGAGCCTGGCCTCCAGCCCGGCGTCGTCGAGCTCGGCCGCAGCCAACCGGGTCCGCAGCTCGTCGAACGGCGAGTCGTCGCCGACGGTGAGCCGACCCTGCTCGATGACGGCCTCGACCTGTCGGCGGCTGGCCACCAGCTCGCCCCGTCGGCCCTCGTCCAGGCTCTGGCGGTAACCGGTCAGCGGCTGGTCGATCGTCTCGAGCCGACGGAGGACCGCCTCCCAGTCATCGGCGGTGTCGGCCGCCATCGAGCCGAACGTGAACCGCAGCTCCTGATGGGGCGAGACGATGTTGTTGAGGTCCTGGAGGTGGTAGCCGGCGTCGTGGAGCGCCAGGTGGCCGTCGCAGTAGTCGACCAGGACCCGCTTGGCCAGGGCGTCGCGCCCGTCGGCGATGTCGCAGGCCTGCGCCTCGCCACGGATCTCGCTCAGCGTCAGACGCATCCGACCGAGACCGTCTGGCGAGAGATCGGGCCAGCGGTCCTCGTGGCCTCCGATGCCCATCTCGGTTGCGAGGATCGGGTTGTCCTCGGCCAGGCGATCGACCGCCCGGTCGCTGACGTCGAAGATGTCGGTGGAGGTATCGGACATGGCGGTCAGCCTAATCACGGCCCCGGCGGCGGGCCGCGCCAATCGGCCGGTTCGACCGGAACGCGCCGGGGTGGCCCTCGGATCCGGTCGCCGCCGATCGGCGGCGAGCCTCGGTCTCAGCCGACCGGCGCCTCCCTGGCCAGGTCGTCGGCGTCGATCAGGGCATCCATCATCAGGTCCCGCATCCGCCGGCCGAGCCCGTCGTCGAGGTCGCTGAGATCGGCCAACTCGTCCGGGTCGGCCTGGAGATCGAACAGCTGCTCCTCGCCCTTGGAGTTCCGGGAGTAGCGGGCGTCGTCGGTGATCACCGTCCTGGTCTTGGCCGGCACGAAGCTGCCGATCTGCTCGGCCGGGGGGAAGTCGTCCTCGACCAGCACGTGGCGGCGGACGACGGCGGCCGGGTCGGCCAGGACGGGCACGAGGGTGCGGCCCTGGATGCCCTGGAAGGGTGCGACACCGGTCAGGTCGAGGATCGTCGGGCACAGGTCGAGCGTCGAGGCCAGCGCCGCGGTCCGCCCGGGCATCCGGCCGGGGGCCTTGATGACCAGCGGGACCTGGAGGGTTCCCCGGTAGTGCATGAAGCCCTTCAGCAGCAGGCCGTGCTCGCCCATCATGTCGCCGTGGTCCGAGGTGAAGACCACGATCGTGTCGGCACCGGCCCCGACCCGCTCGACGGTGGCCAGGATGCGGCCGACGGCGTCGTCGATCAGCTCGATCATGCCGTAGGTGGCGGCGATGGCCTGACGGACGATGTCGGGATCGGTGGCGCCGCACGGGGACACGAAGTTGCGCTGCTTCAACGGGGTGAACCGCTGGAATCGCCTGAGGTGCTCGGGGGCGCCGGTGAGCGGGTCGTCGAGGGTCGACGGCAGCTCCATGTCCTCCGGTCGGTGGCGGTCGAACCAGCGGCCTGGCGGGGTCATCGGGTGGTGGGGGTCGGGAAACGACGCCTTGACCATCCACGGGCGACCCTGGGCCGAGGCCTGCTCGATGAAGGCCGTGGTCCGCTCGGCCACGAAGTTGGTCGAGTGCAGCTCCTCGTCGTAGGGCGGCTGGTAGATCTGCCACCACGGGCCGTCCCGCCTGGCCACCGGGGCATCGGGCCCGTAGGGCACGTCGAGCTCATCGAGCCGCCCGCCCTTCTCCAACGCCCAGCGGAGATGGTGCCCGGAGAACTTGGCCCCGTGGTCGATCGAGAACTCGACGTGGTCGAAGCCGTAGAAGTCGTCGATCTCGGGCAGGTCGGCGTGGTCGGGGCGATAGCGCTCGGCGTGCTCCAGCGTGTCCCACCCCTCCGGACGACCGCTCCACCGGACCGGCTCACCCGGGGCCGGGACCGCCGTGTCGGCGCTCATCCCGTGCTGCAGGTGCGACTTGCCGATGAGGGCCGTCCGGTAGCCGGCGGCCCGCAGCATCCGGGGGTAGGTGTTGGCCTCCCAGTCGAGCGACCGGTCGTTGAACAGCACGCCGTGGGCGGACGGGAGCCGACCGGTGATCATCGTCGACCGGTTCGGCATGCACACCGGGTTGGACACCCAGGTGTTCTCGAACACCGTGCCGCCGGCGGCCAACGCATCGAGGTTCGGCGTCGACACGACCTCGTTGCCCATGAAGCCGACGTGGTCGGCTCGTTGCTGGTCGGTGCAGAGGAACAGCACGTTTGGCTGTCGCCCGCCCCCATCGGACCCGTTGGTCGTGGCCATGTGAGCAGTCTGACAGCTCCGCCCGAGCCGCGCCCACCGGCCGCGACCGGCTCGCCTCCCGGCCCGCCACCGGGACCGGTGGCGGCGGTAGCCTGCACCGGGTGACCACCGAAGAGCCGTCGGCCCCGGTCGACTTCGTCCGGGCCAAGATCATCGCCGACAACGCCTCCGGGCGCTTCGGGGGACGCGTCCAGACCCGGTTCCCTCCCGAGCCGAACGGCTACCTGCACATCGGTCACGCCAAGTCGATCGGCCTCAACTTCGCCCTGGCGTCGGAGTTCGGCGGGACCTGCAACCTCCGGTTCGACGACACGAATCCCGACACCGAGGACCAGGAGTACATCGACGCCATCCGGGACGACCTCGCCTGGCTCGGCTTCGAGCCGGACGGCGTGCTGTACGCCTCCGACTACTTCGAGCAGCTCTACACCTGGGCCGAAGAGCTGATCGCCAAGGGTCTGGCCTACGTCGACGACCAGGATGCCGACACGATCTCCGAGCAGCGGGGCGGGTTCGGCCAGCCAGGGATCGAGAGCCCGCACCGCGACCGCACGGCCGAGGAGAACCTCGGCCTGTTCCGCCAGATGCGCGACGGTGCCTTCGACGACGGGGCCAGGGTGCTGCGGGCCAAGATCGACATGCAGAGCGAGAACATGCAGCTCCGGGACCCGGTGCTGTACCGGATCCGGCGCTCGGCCCACCACCGGACCGAGGACGACTGGGTCATCTACCCCACCTACGACTGGGCCCACGGCCAGTCCGACGCCATCGAAGGTGTGACCCACTCGATCTGCACGCTCGAGTTCGCCGACCACCGACCGCTCTACGACTGGTTCCTCGACCAGCTCGACCTGCCGAGCGACCAGCCGGAGCAGACCGAGTTCGCCCGACTCGGGCTGACCCACACGGTGATGTCGAAGCGGAGGCTGGCCCAGCTGGTCGACGACGGTCACGTCGACGGCTGGGACGACCCGAGGATGCCGACCCTCCGCGGCCTCCGACGCCGGGGCTACCCGGCGTCGGCCATCCGCGCCTTCACCGACCACATCGGCGTGGCCAAGACCAACTCGACGGTCGAGATCGAGCTGCTCGAGTCGTTCGTCCGCACCGAGCTGAACGAGACGGCGCTGCGACGGATGGCGGTCCTCCGCCCGATCAGGGTCGTCATCACCAACTGGCCGGACGGTCGGGTGGCCGATGTCGAGGCCATCAACAATCCGCAGGACGACTCGGCCGGCACCCGGCCGGTGGCGTTCGGGGGTGAACTGTGGATCGAGTCTGACGACTTCAAGCTCGAGCCGCCGCCGAAGTACTACCGGCTCACGCCCGGCCGGGAGGTCCGCCTCCGCGCCGGCTACTACATCACCGCCACCGACGCCGACACCGACGCCGACGGCAACGTCACCACCGTCTACTGCACCTACGACCCCGAGAGCGAAGGCGGGTCGACGGCGGACGGGCGCAAGGTGAAGTCGACGATCCACTGGGTCTCGGCCGCCCATGCGGTCGATCGGACCGTGCACCTCTACGACCGGCTCTTCGCCGACCCGCATCCCGGTGCCGACGGGACCGACCCGATGGCGGCGCTCAACCCCGGGTCTCGGGAGACCCTCACCGGAGTGAAGGCCGAGCCGGCGCTGGCCGATGTCGTCGCCGGGCAGGTGGTGCAGTTCGAGCGGCTCGGCTACTTCGCCGCCGACCTCGACGACCAGACGGTCTTCCACCGCACCGTCGGCCTGCGCGACGAGTGGGCCAACATCCAGAAACGGCAGGGCGGGAAGGCCTAGGCCCGGGCCCGCGGCCACGGCGGAGGGGTCTCAGGTGGTGATGACCACCGGTGTGCCGAGCGGGATGATCCCGGCGAGCTCCGTGATCACGTCGTTGCGGACCCGGACGCAGCCGTGGCTGACGTCGGTGCCGAGCGCCTCCGGCTCGTCGGTGCCGTGGATACCGATGACGCCGTCACCGCCGGCGAACGACTGCAGGGTCTCGCTGAACCCCGAGAGCCCGAAGGCGAACGGGCCGTAGAGCCCACCGGGGTCGGGCGGCTGGAGCAGCTCGATGATGTAGAACTCGCCGATCGGCGTCGGCGTCGCCCCGGTGCCGATGGCCACCGTGGTCGACAGCCACCGCCGATCGCCGCGCCAGACCTCCAACAGGTGGTCGCCGGTGTCGATCTCGATCCGGAACGGGTTGCGGCTGAGCGACAGCTCGTCGAGACGGACCCAGCCGGTGGTGCCGTTCGGTCGAACGGGCAGGTACACCTCGACCCAGGCATCGGACGACAGCCCGGCCACCTCCTCGTCGACCAGTTGCAGGACGAGCGGCCCGCCGACGTCGGTCGGATTGTCGAGCTCGGCCACCGACGGGCTGTCGGCCGATGGCTCCTCGTTGGCGACGATCGACGGCCCCAGGACGTGCCCGACGATGACCCCACCGAGTGCCTCGAGCTCGTCCGGGTCTGCGTCCTGGTCGAACGAGCCGCCGAAGGTCACCTGAGCGTCGAACGACAGCGCTCCCGGCGGCGGGCGGTCCGGATCGGGCGCACATGCGACCGCACCGACGACGAGCGTGGCGATGGTGGCAACGACCGGGCCCGACCGCCGGTGGCGGCCGGGGGGACGGGACCCCATCGCCGTCACTCAGCCGGCGTAGGCCGGGGCGGCCACGATGGCGCTGGCCGGCGGGGCGAGCGGCAGCTGAGCCGTCGAGGAGGCCTGCGGGGCCGAGGTGGTCACCGGCAGCGTTGTGGTCGTCGTGGCCGGCGGGACGGTGGCCGCAGTCGAGCTGCCGTCGCTGGCCGGCGTGTCGGGGCACGTCGGGTCGGCGGTCGAGCCGTCTGTCGTCGGCCCCGAACCGGTCGAGCCGGCGGCGGTGGCGGCCCCGTCGTCCGAGTTGGCCCCGCCCGCGCCAGCCGTTGAGGAGCTGCCGGCGACGCAGTTGGTGACCGAGGTGCTGACCAGGCTCGTCGGCGGCGCCGTCGTGCTCGTCGCCGTCTGCTGGCCACCGTCGATGGCGGTGGTGACGGTCGACGGTGGCGGGGCGGTGGTCGTCACCGGCTGCTCGCAGTCGAACGAGAGGGCGAAGCCGAGGCTGGAGATCTCGTCCGGCCCGAACCGCAGCTGGACCACGATCGTGGGACCGACGACCAGCTCGTAGGTCTCGGACGTGCCGCCGTTGGCCTCGTCCTCGACACCGACGATGACTGCCTGCGACGTGCCGGTCGAGATGATCAGGTCGTTGCCCGGATGGACCGAGGCCTGGTTCTCGGCGATGACCGACACCCGGCAGGTGTTGCCGACCAGGTCGGCCGGAACGTCGGCCTCGGCGACCGTCCGCACCCAACCCTCGGGTCCGGAGATCAGCTGGTCGAATTCGATGAGAATGTCGGCACCGGCCTGCGGGGCGAGCAGCACGACGGCGGCGGCCGTGGCGGCCAGTAGCCGCCGAGCTCGTTTCGGAGATGTCATCGACGCGTGTTCCCGTGTTCTGGCGGTCCGGTTTCGACGCCGCCCGATCCCAGAACCGTTGGAACCGCGTCGCCTCGTACGGTAGCGGGGCTGCCGGCCGGTGTCGTGCCCGGGTCCAGCCGCCCACGGCTATCATCGGCGGGTCCCACTCGGGATCAAGCGCTTCCGCCCGGGAGGCCTCGATGGCGCCCGATCAGGCCGACTCGGGGCCGGGCCGGGGCGCTGAACCGCAGTGCTCACACGGAGTGGAGGTCGGGGTTCGAATGCAGTGTCGTTTCTGTTCTCATCCGCTGTCGATCGTCTTCGTCGATCTCGACAGCTCACCGCCGTCCAACGCCTACCGTACGTCGCTCGACGGCCCCGAGGCCGAGTACCCGCTCCGGGTGCTGGTGTGTGAGCAGTGCTGGCTGGTCCAGACCGAGGACTACGCCGCCGCAGACGAGCTGTTCGAGGAGGACTACGCCTACTTCTCGTCGTTCTCCACCTCGTGGCTCGAGCACTCCAGGAGCTACGTGCAGGCCATGGTCGAGCGGTTCGAGCTGGACGCCAGCTCGTGCGTCGTCGAGATCGCGGCCAACGACGGCTACCTCCTCCAGTACGTGGTCGAGGCGGGCATCCCCTGCTACGGCGTCGAGCCGACGGCCAGCACCGCCAAGGCGGCCCGAGACAAGGGCATCGAGATCGTCGAGGAGTTCTTCGGCGTCGAGCTGGGCAAGCGCCTGGCGGGCGAGGGCCGGTCCGCCGACCTGACGGCGGCCAACAACGTCCTGGCCCACGTGCCCGACATCAACGACTTCGTCGGTGGCTTCGCCGCCCTGCTCAAGCCCGACGGCGTCTCCACCTTCGAGTTCCCCCACCTCGGCGTGCTGGTCGAGCAGTGCCTGTTCGACACCATCTACCACGAGCACTACTCGTACCTGTCGCTGACCGCCGTCCGCCAGATCTTCGAGGGCAACGGCCTGTCGGTATTCGACATCGAGGAGCTCCCGACCCACGGGGGCAGCCTCCGGGTCTACGCCCAGCGGCTCGACACCGGCACCCGGTCGGTCACCCGGGCGGTGACCGACCTGCTGGCCCGGGAGGAGGCCGACGGCGTCTCGTCGGTCGACTACTACAAGGGGTTCCAGGCCCGGGTCGACGAGATCCGCGACGGCCTGCTGGCCTTCCTCGACCGGGCCGAGGGCGAAGGCAAGGCGGTGGCGGCCTACGGGGCGGCGGCCAAGGGCAACACCCTGTTGAACTACAGTCGGGTGACCGCCGACCGGATCGGCTTCGTCGTCGACGCCAACCCCCACAAGCAGGGCCAGTTCCTCCCCGGCAGCCATGTGCCCATCGTCGACCAGGCGGTGCTGTTCGACCGCAGACCGGACTACGTGCTGGTGCTGCCGTGGAACCTGATGAACGAGATCTCGACCCAGCTCGCCGGCGTGGGTGAGTGGGGCGGCAAGCTCGTACGGGCCGTTCCGGCCCTCGAGATCATCGAGCCGGGGACCACGAGCGGCTGATCGGCCGAGGCGGTCGACGGCCCCGGCCGCCTCCGTTCGGGCGCGATCGTCACGAATGCCGAGCATCCACCCGTCGGCGCAGTTCGCGCTCTACGTTGTTCGGCGGCTACAGCGGGCGCGACTCCGCTGGTCGTTGTTTGTCGAACGAGTTGGAGGCACACCAAGCCGATGGAGGCGACACTCACACTGAGTCAGGCGGGCAGGCAATTGGGCGTCGACGATGGCGCCCTCTCCCGTCTGATCCGGATGGGAGCGCTGCCCGAGGCCCGCCGGGCGGGCGACGGGCACGAGTCGGACTGGGTCATTCCCGAGCGCTCGCTCCCGGTGGTCGCCGCCCGCAACGGCTGGACGATCGATCTCCGCGGGGCCAGGGCACTGGTGGCGTTCGACGCCGCCTCGGTCGTGCCCGTCGACGAGTCGACGGCGACGCCGGATGCACCGGCGCCACCACAGCTGCCGACCCCAGCGAGCCAACCGTCGCCCCGGCCAGCCCGACCGCCGAGGGCGGAGCCGGCGGAGGCACCGGTCGCGGGCCCGCCGTCGGTCAGCGAGGTCATCGATCTCGCGCTGCTCGACCGGCTGCTCGGCGCGCAGGAGGAGCGCGTCCTCGCCGAGACGCGGGCCCAGGAGGCCGCGAACGCCCTCAGCGCGCTCAACCACAACCACAACCGGCTGACCAGCGAGCTGGAGATCGAGCGTCACGAGCGGCTGGTGACCGCCGACCGCTACCGCGAGGAGCGGCTGGCCCGGGCCGCCGCCGACGCCAAGGTGACCGAGCTGCGCAACCGGGTGACCAGGGAGATGGCGCTGGCCGAGGCCGAGCGTCAGGCCTGCGGCGAGGCCATCGACCGCTCGGCCAGGGCCGAGCGGGACGCAGCCAACGCCTTTGCGGTCATGGGGTGGCTCGCCAGGCGCCGCTACCGGCGCCTGACCGCATCCGGCCGGGGCTGATCGGCTGCGCCCGGTTCGGCGGGCGCAGCTGGCGTCAGGACCGCTGCCGGTAGGGGGCCCAGCGCTGGGCCAGGCGGGCCATCTCGACCGCGCCCGTCGCCGCCTCCTCGCCGACGTTGTGACCGCCGGCGCCCTCGCTGCGAGCCAGCGCCTGCGCCTCGTTCTCGACGGTGACGACGCCGAACAGGACCGGGACCCCGGTGGCGAGCTGCACGTCCTGGACGCCGCGGCCGCAACCTTCGGCGACCAGCTCGTAGTGGGTGGTCTCGCCCCGGATCACGGCACCGATGCAGACCACCGCATCCACCTGGCCGGAGCCGGCCAGGTACTGGGCCGCCAGCGGGATCTCGAAGCAGCCCGGCACCTCGACCTCGACCGTGCGGGTGACCTTCAGGCCGGCGAGTCCGCGCTCGACGCCGCCGGCCAACCGCCGGACGATCTCACCGTTCCAACGGGCCCGGACGATGCCGATGGTCAAGCCGGTCCCGGTCAGCTTGTCGGGGACCTGGGCCCGCTGCTCCTCAGATGCCACGGGGCGGTCACCCTTCGCTCGACGACGGACCGACAGTAGTTTGTCTGGCATGGGATTCCTCCGCAATCGTCTCGATCGCCGGTTCCCGGTGGTCGGTCTGCTCTCCGACGTGGCCCTGGTCGGGGCGGCCGCCAACCGACTCGCCCGCCGGGGGCGCAACGGGACCGGTTCGCCGGCCGGCACCTCACCGGTCGAGCTGGCCCTGGCCGGCGGTGCTGCGATGCGCCTCGTGCAGCGATGGCGGCGCCGACGCCAGCGGCGGCGTCTGGCCAGAGCGGCGGCGGCCGAGTAGCGCCGCTGCGCCAGCCGGGTCGCGCCGCTGCGCCGGCCGGCGATCGGGGCGGCGCGCTCGGAGTGAACGAGCCGCCCGGTGGTGGCCTACGGTGGTGGCGTGGCGCCGCCAATCGACTTCGACCCCGAGCTCCATCGCCGGCTGCGGGCCAACTTGGACCGGCACGCCGCTCGCGACCACCGGCTCGACGGGCGACGGCACGCCGCCGTCGCCGTCGTGGTCATCGACTCCGACGCAGACGAGCACGGCGACGATCCGACCGAGATCGAGCGGCTGCACCTGATCTCCGACATCCCCGGCGTCGACCTCGACGGCCTGACCGGCCGGATCGACGGCACCGCGGGCGGGGCCGCCATCATCCTGACCCGACGCGGCGCCGGCCTGCGGTCCCACACCAACCAGTGGGCCCTGCCCGGTGGCCGCATCGACGACGGCGAGACGCCGCTCGAGGCGGCCATGCGGGAGGTCGACGAGGAGATCGGCCTGCGGCTCGGCGCCGGCGACCTGCTCGGGCGGCTCGACGACTACCCGACCCGCTCCGGCTACGTGATCAGCCCGTTCGTGTTCTGGGCTCCCGCCGGGGCCGAGCCGGTGGCCAACCCGGCCGAGGTGGCGTCGGTCCACCGGGTGGCGATCGCCGAGCTCGAGCGGGAGCCGAGGTTCGTCGCCATCCCCGAGAGCGATCGGCCGGTGATCCAGGTCCCGGTCGGCGGCGACCTGATCCACGCGCCGACGGGGGCCATCATCCACCAGTTCCGGGCCGTGGCCTACGACGGTCGCGCCACCAGGGTCGACGGCTACGAGCAGCCGGTGTTCGCCTGGCGATGATCGTCACCGGTCCCGACCGGCTGGCCCCGGCATGACCCGACTCCGGGAGCTGGCCGACACGACCGACGCGTTGCGGGCGACGTCGAGTCGCAAGGAGAAGGGTGAGCTCCTGGCGGCGCTGCTGCGGCGGCTGGCCCCGGCCGAGATCGTGCCGGCCGTCGGGATGCTGCTGGCCAAGCCCCGCCAGGGAGCCATCGGCGTCGGCTGGGCCACCGTGGCCAAGGTCCCGACCGCTCCGAGCGGGGCGACGGCCGCCGATGACGCCGACGCCCCGGCCGACGACGGGACCGGAGCCGACGTGTTGGCCTTCGATGCCCTGCTCAGCGAGATCGCGGTCACGACCGGCCCCGGCTCGGAGGCCGGGCGCCAGGCCCTGCTGAGCGAGTTCCTGGGTCGGTGCGAGCCGGCCGAGCGCGAGTTCGTCAGGCGGGTGCTGATCGGCGACGCCCGTCAGGGGGCGCTCGCCGGCGTCATGACCGACGCTGCGGCCAAGGCCGCCGGGGTCAAGGCGGCGGCGATGCGCCGCGCCGTCATGCTCCGGGGCGACCTCGGCGAGGCGACGGCCATCGCCCTGCTCGACGGTGCCGAGGCGCTCGATGCGGTCGACCTCGTGGTCGGGCGACCGATCCAGCCGATGCTGGCCTCGACCGCGGCCGACGTCGGCGAGGCGCTGGAGGCGGCCGGCGGCGAGGTGTCGGTCGAGTGGAAGCTCGACGGGGCCAGGGTCCAGATCCACCTCGACGGCGACGAGGTCGCCGTCTACACCCGCAACCTCAACGACGTCACGAAGCGGCTGCCCCAGGTCGTGGCCGCCGCCCGCGACCTCGACTGCCGCTCCGCCGTCATCGACGGTGAGATCCTCGGCCTGTTCGGCGACGGCGACCTCGGCGACAGCGGCGGCGACGACCCCGCCGAGGCCACGGCGGCCAACCCGCTCGCCTTCCAGGAGACGATGAGCGCGCTCGGCACCGACTCGGACGGGGCCGCCGCCGGCCTCCGTCCCTACTTCTTCGACCTGATGGCACTCGACGGCGAGAGCCTGATCGACCGACCGCTGCGGGAGCGCCTGGCGGCGCTGCACCGGCTGGCCTCCGAGCGCTGCGTGCCCCAGCGGTTCACGACCGATCGGGACGAGGCGCAGGCCCACCTCGACGACGCCATCGCCCGGGGCCACGAGGGTGTCATGGTCAAGGGAGCCGACAGCCGCTACGAGGCCGGGCGGCGGGGCAAGTCCTGGCGCAAGGTCAAGCCGGTCCACACCCTCGACCTGGTGGTGTTGGCCGCCGAGTGGGGGCACGGCCGGCGGCAGGGCTGGCTGTCGAACCTGCACCTCGGGGCCCGCAACCCCGACACCGGCGACTTCGTGATGGTCGGCAAGACGTTCAAGGGCCTGACCGACGAGCTGCTCGGCTGGCAGACCGAGCAGTTCCTGCACCGCCAGGTCGGCGAGTCCGGACACACCGTGCACGTGCGGCCGGAACTGGTCGTCGAGATCGCACTCGACGGGGCCCAGTCCTCGACCCGCTACCCCGGCGGGGTGGCGCTCCGGTTCGCCCGGGTCCGCGGCTACCGGCCCGACCGCGACCCGGCGACCGCCGACACCATCGACGCGGTGCGGGCCCTCCTACCGGGGGCCTGAGGCGGCCGACACCAGCCGCTGGCGGTGCACGTCGATCCCGTCCGGTGGCGGCGCGGGTCGGTGCCGTCAGAACGCCGAGAACCGACGGCGGCGGTTCTCCTGCCTGAGCCACTCCTCGGCCGCTCGGGACCGCTTGTTGAGCTGCAGGATCGTGGCCTCGGCGATCTTCGTCACCCCGGCCCGACGGTTCAGCTCGCCGTTGACCGTCTTGTGTGGCATGCCGGTCAGGTCGACGAGCTGGCGGGCCAGGTCGGCGTTGACCCGGCGGAGCCGATCCCGCTCGTTGCGGTCGCCCGGGGTGGCGCCCAGCCCGCTTGCGGCCGTCGCCAATCCGGGCAGCGGCACCGACGTCAGGTCGATGAGCAGCTCCGGGTCGACGCCGCCGCCCTCCGCCCCACCGTCGGCCTCGTGGTGGTCCGGATCGTCCGGCTCGTCGAGGAAGATGTCGGCCTCGACCTCGGACGCCGTGGCCGAGTGCACGGCGAAGAGCGACATCTGGTCGGCGCCGTCGGCGACCTCGCGCTCGTCGGCGCCGTCGCGGGTCTCCTTGCGGAGGCTGTGGCGGCGGACGTCGGCGATCGTGTGCCCGAAGTGGCGGAGGCGGTGGTCGTCCGGCAGGAACATGTAGGCCCGCTGGGCCCCGATGCCGCTGACGTGGCGGACGATGCGGCCGACCGCCTGGCGGAAGAACAGCTCCGTCGTCGTGGTCGTCGCGTACACGCCGACCCGGAGCCGGGGGATGTCGACCCCCTCCGAGATCATCCGCACGGCGACGATCCACGGATCGGTGCCGGCGGCGAAGTCGGAGATCTTCCTCGAGGCATCGGGATCCTCGCTGGTGGCGATGGCGGCCCTCACCCGGAACCGGCGGCGGAGCAGCTCGACGATGCGCCTGGCGTGGTCCTGGTCGATGGCGATGACCAGACCGCCGGCATCCGGATGGCGCTCCCGGATGCGGACGAGCTGCTGGTTGGCCTCGCCGAGCACGGTCGGCAGCCACTCGCCCTCGAGGCTGAGGGCCGCCCGCAGCCGCTGGTTGGCCTGGGTCCGGGCCAGCGGGTCGTCGAAGCTGGCGGCGAGCTGGGCCCCGTCCGGCGCCGTCCACTCCATGTGGCCGCCGAAGCGGGGGAAGTAGACGGGGCGGACCACCCGGCCGTCGGCCAGGGCATCGCCGTAGCCGTACTCGATGTCGGGCACCGCCTCGTCGAGGTGGTAGCGCACGAACGGGATCGACCGGGTGTCGCTGCGGAACGGGGTGCCCGAGAGGGCGAGACGACGACCGGCGGCGTCGAAGGCCACCTTCACCCCTTCACCCCACGACCGCTCCTCACCGGCGTGATGGATCTCGTCGAGGATGACGAACCCGCCCTGGGACAGGGCGAAGAACGGATCGGGTGAGCTGCCGACCTGCTGGTAGGTGGTGACCAGGCCGTGACTGTCGGCCGGGAGGAGGTCGCCGGGGTTCCAGTCGGTGACCAGACCGAGGCCGAACCGGGCGGCGGCGTCGGCCCACTGCTCCTTGAGGTGGCGGGTCGGAGCGACGACCACCAACCGGCCGGGCAGGTTCGGCATCGTGAGCCGGGCTGCGGTGATGGCAAACGTGGTCTTGCCCGCCCCCGGGGTGGCGACGGCGAGGAAGTCGCGGGGGTCGCCGTCCCTGTTGCCGTCCCGGAAGGCGTCCAGGGCACGGCGCTGCCAGGGCCGGAGGCGGAGGGTCGAGGCGGCCATCGGTCCGACAGTCTGCCGGTCGCACCGCCGGCCACCAACGCCCCGGGCCGCCGGATGGGTCGATCGGCTCCGTGTCATCGGCCACGGCTACGATTTGACTGTGAGCTCCGTCAGCGGACCGACCGAATCCAGGCTCCGACGCCTCCGCCGCCGCCTGCGCGAGGCCGGCCAGGGCTGGGTGTCGAGGCGGGCCGGTCGCCGCCACGTCCCCGACGACATCCGCCGCCAGGCCCGCGACGTCGCCGGCGTCACCGGCTGGATGTACTCGAAGGGGTGGGACGAGCTGTCGAAGGTGTCCCCCGGCTACCTGCGCTCGTTCGAGAGCCCCCGGGTTCCACCGAGCCTCCACGTGTCCGCCCGTGACCGTCAGCGGTCCGGGCAGGCGGTCCCCCTGGCCGAGCGCTGCATCGAGGACTTCCGGACACCGCCGGAGGATCTGCCCCGCGACTGGTCGACGGCCGCCCTCCCGCAGCCGGCCCGGCGCCGCAAGCGCAGCTGACCCGACCGCCACCGGGGGCCGACAACGGCTCGGCGCTCAGTTCCTCGGCTGCGGCGCCGACTCCAACCGTGTGAACTGGTTGTGGAGGAGTCGCCGACGAATCGACGGACCGCCCGTCGCGCCCGAGCCGCCGGGGCCCGACCCGTCGCCCCCGGTGCCGGCGGGCCCGAGCCCGTCCGAGCTGGAGGCGCTGGCCGCGCTCGAGTCCAACCGGCTCGATCACGCGGTCCTCGACGTGCTGCCGGACTACATCTGCAGCTTCGACACCGACGGCGTCCTGGCGATGTGCAACCAGGCCTATGCCGAGCAGAACGGCTCGACCCCGGAGCGGCTGATCGGCACCAGCTTCCTCGATCTGATCGACGACGACAGCAGGCCCCTGGTGGCCGAGCACCTGCGGGACCTCGGTCGGCGGACACCGGGCGATCCGGTCACGGTCAACGAGCATCCGGTGCTCGGTCCGGACGGTCGGCAGCGCTGGCAGCGCTGGACCGACCGGGTGATCTTCGACGACGGCGGCCGGATCGAGGCCATCTGCTCGATCGGTCGCGACATCACCGACGAGCACGAGTTGTCGACCAGGGTCGGCTCCCAGGCCGAGGCGCTGGTCGAGTGGGCCGGCGAGCTCCGGACGCTGACCGACGTCGCCGACGACGTCAGCCTGACCAGCAACATGGCGAAGGCGGTGAACCTCACCGAGCGCCTGAGCGAGCGCATGTCGCAGATCGCGAGCCTCTCGGACAACATCGGCCAGGTCGCCGACCAGACCAACCTGTTGGCGCTGAACGCCACCATCGAGGCGGCCAGGGCCGGCGAGCACGGCAAGGGCTTCAGCGTGGTGGCCGGCGAGGTGAAGTCGCTCGCCACCGTGACCAAGCAGTCGGTCGACTCGATCGACACCCTGGCCCGCGAGCTGACCACGGCGGTCGGCGAGCTGTCGACCATCATGGGCGCCGTCTCCAACGCCACCGACGAGGTCGGAGCGGTCGCCGACGCCCTCCGGGACGTGGCGGCGACGCTGGCCGGGCTCTCGGTCGGGTCCCCCGTCCAGACGACCGATCGCACCGGCTGACCGCCGCTGGCCGAACGCGATCGGGGCGGGCCCTCGCGGACCCGCCCCGATGTGCGTTGCCGGTCGATGACCGCCGATCACCTCGGCGAGGTCATCGTCGGGTCATCAGGCCGCGGCCCGAGCCTCGGCCAGCCAGCCGTCGACCTGGTCGCGGTTCTCCTCGATCCAGCGCTCGGCCAGATCGGCGACGGCGGCGCCGTCGGCCATCTCGACGTTCAGCAGCGAGACCTCGAGCACGTCCATCTCGAACAGCTCGAGCAGCTTGGCCGCCGACGGGTTGGCCTCGAGCCACTCGGTGTTGGCCGTCGCCTGGATGTCGGCGGCGATCCAGCCGAGCTGGCACGTGCCGTCGGAGCCGGGGCAGGAGTCGGCGCCGATCGTGGCGGTACCGGGGCGCTGATCGTGCTCCGCGCCACCGTCGACACCGGACGGGTTGGAGTCGTCGATCACGTCCTCGACCTCGAGCCACAGCACGTTGTCACCCGGACGGAGCTGGGTGATGTAGGCGCTCGGGGTCCACGTGTAGATGATGGCCGGCTCACCGGCATCGGCCTTGGTCACGGCCTCGGCCACCATGGCGTCGTAGCCGGCGATGGTCTGCTCGATGTTCTCCCAGCCGGAGAACAGGATCTGGTTGGTGATGATGTCGTCACACGTCCAGCTCTCCTGGCAGCCGTAGATGTTGGCGACGCCGTTGTTCGGCTCGGGGTCCTGGGCGTCGTAGGCGGCGATGGCCTCCGGGTTGGAGTTGAAGTCGTCGAGTGAGGTGATCCCGTACTCGTCGGCGAACGACTTCGTGATGAGGTAGCCCTGGAGACCACCGGCCAGCATCATCTCGCCGGTGATGGTGAGCGCGTCCCCGACCTTGGATCCGTCCGGCAGATCGGCCTCGAGCCAGCTCTGGTGGCCCGGATACCAGCTGTTGATCCAGAAGTCCATGTCGCCCTGGGCCATGGCCAGGTAGGCGTTGGCCGGGCCGAGCTCCAGGTCGGCCGGGTCGGTCACGTCGTAACCCAGCTCCTCCATGAGGTTGTGGATCACGTAGGCGTTCGGGTCCTCGGTGGTCCAGTCGGCCTTGCCCATGGTGACCGAGACTCCGGCTCCGGGCGTGGCATCGGCGTCACCAGCCGCTTCCTCGGACGACTCGTCGTCCGACGACTCGCCGGCCTCTGTGTCATCGCTGTCGCTCCCGCACGAGGCTGCAATGAGCCCGAGCGCGATAAGCAGCGCCAACCAGGCGTTGCGCTTCTTCATTGGTATCACTCTCCCTTGGGGGTGTTCATGCGCAAATGGGCACGGGTCACCCGACCATGCCGCAACAAGCAATTATACCGGGTCGGGCACCGCCACCGAGGTCGCGGCGGTCGTCTCGGCCGGGTCCGGCTCCAGTGCCGGGAGATCGCGGTACACCTTCGACCGCTCGAAACCGGCGACGATCGAGCTGCCGGCCACGTAGAGCATGACGCCGGCGACGCCGCCGATCATGGCTCCGACACCGCTGAAGTAGTTGGGGTCGCCGGCCCGGGCGAGCGAACCGACCCAGCCGATCGAGAACATCGTCACGCCGACGCCGAGGCCCATGGCCACGATGCCGCCGAGCCATTGGCGACGATCGTCGAGCCCGGCGGCCCCGGCGCAGACCGCAGCGGCCGCCAGGCCACCGACGGCGAGGACGAGGCTCCACAGCCCGAGCTGGGGACCGTCGCTCGACGCACCGTCGATCACGATGCTGTCAGCGGCCTGGGCCCGGGCCCGGATGATCTGGATCTCGGACGCGGCGACCGCCGGCTCGATCTCGCCGGCATCGGCCTGGGCCCGGAGCTCGTCGATCTCGGCCTGCAGCTCGGGGGTGATGATCGTGTCGCCCCGCTCGTCGAGGATCCACGACGAGAACATCGAGATCAGGGCGAGCGCGACGCCGACACCGGCGATGACGATCGGACCGGTGACCACCTTCGGCTTCAGCGGGCGGCGGGGGCTGTAGGGCGCCCGGAGCACCCACAGGAGAGCGCCGACGGTGGCGACGAGCCCACCGACGATCGCCACGTAGACGCCGATGCCGTCGCTGTAGCCCGAGGCCGCCGCGTTGGTCGGGATCAGGAGGTAGCCCAGGGCGGCGATGAGCCCGCCGATGCCGGCGAACAGGGCGCCGTCCGGGGCGAGCCAGCGCCCACCGCCCTGCCAACCGGACCACACCGTGGCTCCTGCGGCGATCACCATCAACCCGAGCAGGGCGACCATGTAGGCGAACCAGGAGCCGCCCTCGGCGGCCAGGCCGCTGAACGACTGACCGGCCAGGTCGGCGTCGTCTCGCCGCGAGTAACCGGTCATCAGGCCGGCGTCGTTCGCCCACGTGAGGAAGACCGACACGACCATCACCACACCGCCGGCGATGGCGACCGTGATCGCCGTCCGCTCGTTGCTGGACAGCTCGGCGATGCGCCCCTCGCCGAAGGCGGGCTGCTCCTCCTCGACCCGCTCGGCCTCGGGGTTGAAATCGGGGTTGTCGAGCAGGACCTCGGGGTTCGACCGGGCTCGCCAGGCGGTGGTGATCCGACTCAGCAGGTTCGAGCCGCTGCCGTCGGTCTGGGAGATGCGGTCGAGGATGACGGCCAGGATGAAGAAGGCGAGGCCGGAGGCCGCGGCGAGCGACACGTCCTGTTGACCGAGCGCCCGGAACAGCAGCGAGCCGAGGCCGCCGGCACCGAGGATGGCGGCGATGCCGAGCATCGAGAAGGCCAGCAGCAGCGTCTGGTTGACGCCGGTCATGATCGCCGGCCTGGCCAGGGGGAGCTGCACGTCGGTCAGCACCCGACGCTCGGGGGCGCCGTAGGCCCTCGCCGCCTCGACCACGTCCTCGGGGACCTGGCGGATGCCGAGGTTGGTGAGGCGGATGAGCGGCGGCAGGGCGAACACCATGGTGGCCATGGTGGCGGCCACCCGGCCGACGCCCCAGAAGTAGACGAACGGGAGCAGGTACACGAAGGCGTGGATCACCTGCATGGCGTCGAGGGTCGGTCTGACCACCTGCCACACGGAGTCGATCCGACCGGCCAGGATCCCGACGGGGATGCCGATGATCACACACACGATCACCGCGACGAGGATGAGCCCGATCGTCCTGGCCGTCTCCTCCCAGTACTGCTCGCCGAGGAGGCCGCAGACCGTCAGACCGATGGCGGTCGCCGTGGCCACGGTCAGGTTCCGGACCAGCCAGGCGATGGCGAACATCAGCCCGACGAGGACGACCCACGGGATCTGGAGCAGGAAGTTGTCGACCAGGTTCGACAGCAGGAACTCGAACGGCCAGGCGATGGCGTCGAGCAGCCACGTGAGGTTGAGCGTTGTCCAGTTGACCGCCTGCTCGATCCACGTGCCGAAGGGGATCTCGAACGAATCGAGGACGTCGTTGTCGGCGATTCCGGGATTGTCCTGGGCCAGGAGATGGGTCGACATCACATGAACACCTCTCGCTCGAAATCGTCTATGAGTGACTCGACTCGACCCATCTCTTCCATGATGTGGCGGGGGTCGAGGTTGCCGACGAGGCGCCCGTCGTCGTCGACGACGGCGATCGGGATACCCCGGCCGGCGGCGGCGTAGACCTCGTTGAGCGTGTCGGTCGGCTTGCACACCGCGAAGTCGGTCCGCAGACCGTCCTCGAGCCGGTTGCTGCCCATGCCGCTGGCCCGGATGGCATCGCCGGTGGTCAGCACCCCGGCCGGCGCCCCGGCCGCGTCGAGCACGAAGGCCCCGGCCCGGTCGCCGACGTGCTGCAGGCCCTCGGAGAGCGTTGCGGTCTGGGAGACGGGATCGGGGGTGACCATGATCTCGTGGACCTGGATGACCCGGCCCTGGTCGACGTCCTGGACGAACTCGGCCACGTAGCCGGTTGCCGGCTTGGTCAGGATCTCCTCGGGGGTGCCGATCTGGACGACCGCCCCGTCCTTCATGATGCAGACCCGGTCGCCGATGCGCAGGGCCTCGTTGAGGTCGTGGGTGATGAACAGGATCGTCTTCTTCAGGTCGTTCTGGATCGCCATCATCTCGTCCTGCATCTGGCGGCGGATGAGGGGGTCGAGGGCACTGAAGGCCTCGTCCATCAACAGGATGTCGGGATCGCTGGCCAGGGCCCTGGCCAACCCGACCCGCTGCTGCATGCCGCCGGACAGCTCGTCCGGATAGCTGTTGGCGTAGCTCTCGAGGCCGACGAGGCCGAGGGCCCGGATGGCGGCATCGAAGCGCTCCGAGCGGGCGACGCCCTGCACCTCGAGCCCGTAGCTGACGTTCTCGACCACCGACCGGTGGGGGAAGAGGGCGAAGTGCTGGAAGACCATGCCCATCTTCTGGCGTCGGAACGCCTGGAGGGTGGCGCCCGTCATCTTCTGCACGTCCTCGCCCTCGACGATCACCTCGCCATCGGTCACGTCGTGCAGCTTGTTGACCGTCCGGATGGCGGTCGACTTCCCCGAGCCGGAGAGGCCCATCACCACGAAGATCTCACCCTCACGGACCGAGAAGTTCACGTCGGTCAGCCCGACGACGTGGTTGGTGCG
Organism: Acidimicrobiales bacterium; assembly: GCA_028285495.1. Classification (GTDB taxonomy): domain Bacteria; phylum Actinomycetota; class Acidimicrobiia; order Acidimicrobiales; family SZUA-35; genus JAHELU01. The sequence continues at coordinate 99,387 of JANQPB010000029.1, read as the reverse complement.
GGCCTGGACCTCGTTCTTGTTCACCCCGGCCTTGGCCAGCTCGAGCGCCCGCCCCCGGGGTTGATCTCCGAAGATCTTGTAGACGTTCCGCAGGTGAATGATCTCTTCGCCGAAGTCGGCCATGCACTCCACTCCCTCGGACACGCCACCGAAGAACGGCCGAAATTCGGCCGCGGCGGCGTGCTCCACTGGTCGTCCCTTCGAAAAACGACCATACACAACACGGATCGCGCCATCGAGTCCAACGACATGGGACGCCAGGACGTTGCGGTTCTGTAACGTCCAACGGCCGTCATGGCCACAACCTGTGGGCGTCATCCCACCTGGCGTGCCCGGTCGGCGGTCGACGAGCGCCTACGGGAGCCAGGCCGACCAGCGGTCGCCGTTGGCGTCGACCCAGGCCCCGGCGGCCTCGCCAACGGCGCGGCCCTCGTTCTCGACGGCGTCGATCAGGTCGAGTTGGTCGTCGGTGTCGAGCCGGAACGCCCGCAGAAAGCCCTCGACGTCTGGGGCCTTGTCGGCCAGCGCCGGCGACCCCAGCTTGAACAGCCGGTCGACCGGGTAGTCGCAGCGGGTCGGGCCGCCGGCCGCGCGCTCGGCCAGGCACTCGTCGGTCCGCGGCGGGAGGGCGACGTTCACGAGGTCGTGGCGGGCCACCAGCGCCGTTGGTGTCCACCAGTAGAGCAGGATCGGGCGACCGGCCGCCGTGGCCGCGGCCACCTCGGCCTCGGTGGCGGCGTCCGATCCGCTGTAGTCGACGTCGTAGGGCAGCTCGAGGGCCTCGATGAGCTCCTCGTCGTATTGCTCGTAGCTCGGGTCGGTGCCGAGGAACCGGCCCCGATCGCCGCCGGACGGCACGGCCAGCGCAGCGACGACGTCCGGATCACCGAGGTCCTCCCAGCTCCGCACGCCCAGCTCACCGTCGACCACGTAGCGGGGCACCCACCAGCCGACCTTGCCCTCGACCCCGAGCGGGCCGAGATCGACGAAGGGGCCGTCGTCGATCGCCTTGCGCTCGCTCTCGATCAACCCGGACGGCCACAGCTCGAGGACGGCGTCGAGCTCGCCGCTCTCCAGGTCACGCAGCATCGGGGCCATGTCGAGCACCGGGACCGCTTCGACGGGGTAGCCCAGCCGGCGCTCGATCAGGAGCTCGGCGATGGCGACGTTGATCCGGGCCCCGGTCCAGTCGGTGACGCCGAGGCGGATGGTCGGTCGGCGGGCGTCGCGGGCGGGGAATTCGGAGGACCCCTCGTCCGAGGAGCCGGTGACGGCCTCGTCCCCGTCGGTGTCGCCACCCGACGTGCAGGCGGTGACGGCGAGCGCCAGCAGCAGGGCGGCGACGAGACCGACGACGGCCCGGGGCCGGGCCGGGCGGCCGACGGTGACGACCGGGGAGCTCACCGCCAGGAGCGTACCCAGACCCGGGCGCCGTGCCGTCGGCCCGCCGCCGGTCGCCCGGACCGGACGCACCCGCCGGCCGCCGCTACGATCGCCCGATGTCCGATCGACCGCACGACCACCCGGACCGACCGGCGGCGCCGGCGACCGAGCCGGCCCCGTCGGCGCCGACCGGCGGTGAGGCCGGGCCCGACCTGGCCCGCCGCATGTGGGAGGTCACCGAGCGGTACCACCAGGTCTGCTACGTCGCCCCCGAGGTCAGGGAGGCCGGCACCGAAGCCGGGCTCAAGGGCTTCTGGATGAACTACTTCGCCACCCGTGCCGCCCCCCTCGGGCCCGTCCCGCCCGAGGTCGTCGAGGCCGTCTTCTTCTACTACGCACCGACGCGCGTCCGGCGGGCGATCCCCGACGCCTGGTCGTTCTCGACCCCCGAGCGGGTGCTCGAGGCCCGATACCGGGCGATGGATGCCGCCCTTCGGCGCGAGCTCGGCCCGATGGCCGACCGGCCCGAGATCGAGGAGGCGGTCGAGCTGCACCGGCGGTCGCTCACCGGTGCCGACCTGCTCGGCAAGCCCCTGTTCGCCGGCTGGGCCGCCCTCGCCGAGCCCCCGGAGCCGCATCTGGCGCTCTGGCACCTGACCACCCTGCAGCGCGAGTACCGGAGCGGCTGCCACCTGTTGGCCCTCGGGGCCGCCGGGCTCGACGGCTGCGAGTCGGTCGTGTCCCACGTCGCCGTCGACGAGGCGCCCCGGGCCTGGATCACCGACGAGGCGGCCTGGAGCGACGACGAGGCCACGGCCGCGGTCGAGCGCCTGGTCGAGCGGGGCTGGTTGCGCCCCGACGGCACCGCGACCGAGCGGGGCCGGCACGAGCGCCGGTTGATCGAGGACACCACCGACCGCCTCGACCGTCGCCGCTGGGACCGGCTCGGATCCGCTGGTTGCGACCGGCTGCACGAGCTGATGAGCGCCATCGTCGCTCCGCTCCCGGCCGACGACCAGCTCGACTGGCGCCAGATCTACGGCGACAACTGAGCGGCGAGCGAGATCCCGTCCCGTGGCCGACACCCCCGAGCTCGTCGTCTTCGACTGCGACGGCGTGCTGGTCGACTCCGAGGTGCTCGTGGTCGACGTCGAGGCCAGGATGCTGACCGAGGCCGGATTCCCGATCACCGCGGACGAGATCGCCGAGCGCTTCGTCGGCCTCAGCTACGACTCGATGATGGCGGAGCTGGCCCGGCACCACGGCCGACCGGTGCCGGACGGCCTCAGCGAGCGGATCCAGCAGGCGGCGCTCGACCGGTTCCCCGACCACCTGCGCCCCGTGTCCGGCATGCCCGAGCTGCTGGCCGGCTCGGACCGGCCCCGGTGCGTGGCGTCGTCGTCGAACCTCGACCGCATCGCCCTCTCGCTCCGGCTGACCGGGCTCGACGTGCACTTCACGACCGACCGGGTCTTCTCGGCCCAGATGGTCGAGCGGGGCAAGCCGGCGCCCGACCTGTTCCTGCTGGCGGCCGAAACCCTCGGCGTCGACCCGTCCGCGTGTCTGGTGGTCGAGGACTCGGCCGCCGGGGTGACGGCGGCCAGGGCCGCGGGGATGGACGTCGTCGGGTTGGTGGCGGGCGGCCACGCCCGCCCCGGTCTGGCCGACCGGCTCGCGGCCGCCGGGGCCAGGGCGGTCGTCGCCACCGTCGGCGACCTGGCCCGCCACCTGGACCCCGACCTGGACGGCCGCTGATGTCGACCAACTACGATCCGGTCATGACACGACGACGCAGGGGGTTCGGGCGATGACCGGCAGGCTCGACGACAAGGTGGTGCTGATCTCGGGTGGTGCCCGGGGCCAGGGAGCGTCCGAGGGGCGGCTGTTCGCGGCCGAGGGGGCCACGGTGTACCTGACCGACGTGTTGACCGAGGGCCGAGCCGTCGCCGACGAGATCGGCGGCACGTTCTTCGAGCACGACGTGACCGATGCCGCGGCCTGGGAGGCGATCACCAAGGACATCGTGGCCGAGCACGGCCGGGTCGACGTGCTGATCAACAACGCCGGGATCTTCCGCATCGCCGGCCTGGCCGACACCGACCGGGAGCTGTGGGACACGATGCTGGCCATCAACCAGACCGGCGTGTTCCTCGGCTGCAAGGCGGTCGCCCCGATCATGGTCGAGCAGCAATCCGGCTCGATCATCAACATCTCGTCCATCGCCGGCCTCCGGGGGGCCGGGATGGCCCTGGCCTACGGCGCCACCAAGTGGGCGGTCCGGGGGATGACCCGCAGCCTGGCCCAGGAGCTGGCGCCGAGCCGGGTCCGGGTCAACTCGATCCACCCCGGCATCATCGACACCCCGATGGCCGACGAGTTCGACCGGGCCGGCGTTCGGGAGATGGTGGCCGAGCGCATCCCGATCGGCTACGAGGCCTCGGCCGACGAGGTGGCCAAGCTGGCCCTGTTCCTGGCCTCCGACGACAGCGCCTACTGCACCGGCTCGGAGTTCGTCGTCGACGGCGGCATGACCGCCTGATCGCCCGACCGGACCGGCAGGGAGGACGAGACACATGGACGGCATCCACGACATGGGCGGCGTCGAGGGCTTCGGCCCGGTTCCCTACGTTCCCGACGAGCCGATCTCGGTCGGCGAGCGGTGGGAGTCGTTCGCCGGGGCCGCGTTCTTCGCTCTCGAGCGATCGGGGCGGACCAACATCGATGCCCATCGCCACCGGATCGAGCGGCTCGACCCGACCCGCTACCTCCCGCTGTCGTACTGGGGTCGGTGGTTGGCGGCGGTCGAGGCCGCGGTGGTCGAGCAGGGGATCGCCAGCGTCGAGGAGGTGGTGGCGGCCGTCCGGGCGACCGGTCACGATCCCGGCGCCACCGCTCCCCCACCCCGCCTCAGCCCGACCGTCGGGTTCGAGTCGAGGGACAACACCCGTGGCTTCCTGCGACCGACCGATCGCCCACATCGGTTCGCCGTCGGGCAACGGGTCAGGACCGTGGCCCACGCCCCCAACGCCGGGCACCACCGGCTCCCCCGCTACGCCAGGGGCCGGACCGGCGTCGTGGCCAGGACCTACCCGTCGTTCACGCTGCCGGACGCGATGGCCCACGGCGGCCCCGACGATCCGGCCTACGTCTACGCCATCGCCTTCGACGCCACCGAGCTGTGGGGCCCGGACGCCGACGTGAACCAGCGCTGCCACCTCGACGTGTTCGAGCCCTACCTCGAACCGGCCGACGTCGCCGACCCGACCGAGACCGACCCGACGAGCAGGGAGGCCAACTGATGGCCACCGACCACCACCACGAACCCGGGCTGGCCGCCGACCAGGCGATCCGGGCCGAGGCCCTCGAGGGGCTGCTGATCGACAAGGGCATCCTCACCGCAACCGAGGTCGACCACTACATCCAGACATGGAGCGAGCGGATCGGACCGATGATCGGGGCCAGGGTGGTGGCCAGGGCCTGGGTCGACGAGGGGTTCAAGCAGCGGCTGCTGGTCGACGCGACGACCGCGGTGACCGAGGTCGGCATCGACCCCGGGCGCCTGGAGCGACTCGAGGTGGTGATCGACGAGCCGGGCGTCCACAACGTCGTCTGCTGCACGTTGTGCTCGTGTTACCCGTGGACGCTGCTCGGCCTGCCCCCGGCATGGTACAAGTCGCCCGAGTACCGCTCCCGCATCGTCCGGGAGCCGAGGGCGGTGCTCGGGGAGATGGGGCTCGAGCTCGACGACGACACGACCGTCCAGGTCTGGGACTCGAGCTCCGAGGTGCGCTACCTGGTCGTGCCCGAGCGCCCGGCCGGCACGGAGGGCATGACCGAGGACGAGCTGGTCGGGCTGGTGACCCGCGACTCGATGATCGGCGTGGCCCGGCCCCGCACGCCCGAGCGGGCCGGATGAGCCGGGCGCCCGACGGGCCGGACCCCGTGGACGCCGACCCGCCCGACGCCGATCCGCTCGACGACGAGGGTCCGGCGGCGCCGCCCCGGGCCAACGGCGAGCTGGTGTTCGCCGAGCCGTGGCAGTCCCGGCTGTTCGGCACCACGATGCAGCTGCGTGAGTCGGGCCGCCTCGATTGGGAGCGGTTCCGTCACGGCCTGATCACCCAGATCGACCGCCACCAACGGCGGCTGGCCGACGGGGGTGAGCCGGAGGTCACCGCCTACGACTACTGGGGGTGCTGGCAGCGGGCGCTCGAGGAGCTGCTGGCCGCCACCGGCGTGGTCAGCGCCGCCGACCTGGCGGCCCGCTCGGCCGAGCTGGCGGCCAGACCGGCCGACCACGACCACGACCACGTGCACTGAGCCCGAGCGCAGTCCGGCCGGTCCCGGGCGGCGGGCCCGCTCGGTTGCTCACCCCGACTCGGCCGCCTCCCGGACGGCGCCGAGCAGCACCGATGCGCCGACCGCCGCCTGGTCCGCCGTGATCGCCTCGGCCTCGTTGTGGCTCAAGCCGTCCTCACAGGGCACGAAGATCATCGCCGTCGGATGGTGGGCCGCCACGTAGCAGGCGTCGTGACCGGCGCCGGAGATCATGCGCCGATGGCTCGCCCCGATGGCGGCGGCCGAGCGCTCGACCGTATCGACCAGCCCGTCGTCGAAGTGCACCGCCGGTGAGTCGTTGCCGATGCGGACCCCGGCCGTCACCCCGAGCACAGCGGACCGGTCGGCCACGATCTCGCGCATCTCCTGCTCCATGGCGTCGAGCACGTCCTGGTCGGGGTGGCGCAGGTCGAGCGTGCACGTGAGCGTCTCGGGGATCGTGTTCGGTGACACGGGATGGGAGCGGAACTGGGCGAACGTGGCCCTGGCCCACTCCCCCTTTTCCTCGACCGCCGCATACACGTCGGTGACGATGGCGGCGATCGCCTTGGCCGGATCCTTGCGCCCCGCCATCGGCGTCGGCCCGGCGTGGGCCGGGAACCCGCCGAGCTCGATCGTGAACCAGCGCAGTCCTTGGACCCCGGTGACGATCCCGATCTCGACCCCCTCGTCCTCCAGGATCGGGCCCTGCTCGATGTGCAGCTCGAACGCTGCGGCGGCGGCGCCGGGCGCGGCGGGACGGGACCCGGCCCACCCGAGCCGGTCGAGCTCCTGGGCCACCGTGATCCCGTCGACGTCGGCCAGCGTCAGCGCCCCCTCGAGCTCCAGCTTCTGGGCCCACACCGCGGAGCCCATCATCGAGTGCTGGAAGCGCGAGCCCTCCTCGTTGGTCCACACGACGATGTCGATCGGCCGCCTGGTCTCGATCCCGAGGTCGTTGAGGCGCTCGACGACCTCGAGCCCCCCGAGGACGCCGTAGACGCCGTCGAAGCGACCGCCGGTCGGCTGGGTGTCGAGGTGGCTGCCGACGAGCACCGGCTCGGCGCTCGGGTCGGTGCCGGGCCGCCGGAGGAACAGGTTGCCGATGCGATCGGTCTCGGCGGTGCAGCCGGCGGCCTCGGCCCACTGCTGGAACAGGGCCCGGCCGGCTGCGTCCTCGTCGCTCAGGGCCTGGCGGTTGCTGCCGCCGTTGACCGTGGCCCCGATCTCGGCCATCTCCATCAACCGGGACCACAACCGCTGCCGGTCGACCAGCAGCTCGTCGATCACCTGCATGTTCATCGTCGGGCACCTCCCGGTTCGCCGCCGGACCACACGTCGTGGGTCGATCGGATACGCAGCCGAGGATAGGTCGACTCGTCGAATGGCCGCCGGCCCTGGTGGAGGGCGATACTCGCTCGGGTGTCAACGGCCGGCGACCAGCCCGGGTCCTCGCCCAGCGGCGCCCCCACCGGCGCCCGCCTGGTGTCCTTCTATCTGGGCGGCTTCCTCGGCCCGTTCGGCACGCTCGTCCCGGTGCCGATGCTTCCCGACCTGCGGGCCGACTTCGGCGTCGACTCGGCCACCATCAGCTGGGCCATCTCCGCCTACCTGCTGCCGATGGCGGCGCTGCTGCTGGTCTCGGGCACGATCGGCGAGCGGTTCGGGCGGTCGAGGGTGCTGCGGATCAGCCTGGCGGTCTACCTCGGGGCGTCGCTGCTGGTGGCCGCCGCCCCGACCCTCACCCCGTTCCTGGCCGCCCGGGCCCTCCAGGGGGCGGCCAATGCGTTCTTCACCCCGCTGCTCCTGGCGGAGCTGGCCGACATCACCCCCGAGTCAGGCCTCGGTCGCCGCATCGGGGCCTACAGCAGCTTCCAGGCCATCGGCGGGGCCGCGGCGCCGTTCGTCGGCGGGCTGGCGGCCGAGGTCGACTGGCGGCTGGCGTTCGCCGTCACCGCAGGGGTGACCCTCGTCATCCTCGTGACCTCACCCGGCCCCCGGCCGACCGGCCGGACGACCCGGCCATCGGCCCGCTCACTGCTCGACCGGCGGCTGGTCGCCCTGTCGCTGACCTCGCTGGCGGTCACCGCCGGACCGGTCGGGGCCCAGGTGCTGCTCGGCCTGAAGCTCCGCGACGAGCTGGCGATCGATCCCGGCCCGGCCGGCCTGATCCTGGCCGCCGGCTTCGTCGGCCCGATCGTCCTCGGCCCGGCGTTCGGTCGGTTGACCGATCGTTACGGCGCCGGACGCTGCGGGGTGGCGTCGATCGCCGCGGCGGGCGCCCTGGCCGCGGCGATCGGTCCGGTCGGCTCGTCGGCGGTCGTCGTCGGGCTCTGGCTGCTCGCCGGGTCGGTCTTCGCCATGGCCACGGTGGTGCTCCACCGGGTCGCCGCGGTCGTGGTGCCGGCCAACCGCGGTGGGGCGCTCTCGGTCGTCCTCTCGTTCCGGTTCCTCGGGTTCGCCCTCGGCCCGCTGATCTGGGTCCCGCTGCTCGACTCGACGGTCACCGGCGCCTTCGTCGGGGCCGGGCTGCTCGCCGTCCCTGCGGTGGTCGGGTTCCTCAGCTCGGTCGGCCGGGCGCCCCAGCCGGCGGACCGTCCTGGCCAGCCGCCGGGGTCGCCGGCGTCGTCGGCGGCGTCGGAGGCGACGCCAGGATGAAGAACACCATCCCGAGTCCGGCCAGGATCGCCAGCACGGTGAAGCCGAGCTGGTAGCTGCCCGTCTGGTCGGCCAGGATCCCGGCGACCAGCGGTCCACCCATCATCCCCATCATCACGATCAGCGACGAGACGCCCATGATCTGGGCGAACGCGGTCGAACCGAAGTAGTCGGCCCGCAACGCCTGCATGAGCGGCCCCCGTACCCCCCAGGCCAGGCCGTGGAAGGGCACGAACAGCCAGATCATCCACCGGGCGGTGGCGTAGGTCAGCAGCAGGAGCCCGATCATGTGGCCGATCATGGCCACCGAGGCCAGCAGGCGCTTGTTGACCCGGTCGCCGAGCACGCCGCCGCCGATCTGGCCGACGAACTGGAGCAGCGGCATGGCCCCGCCGACGAAGCTGGCCTGCTGCAGGGTGAAGCCCTGCTCGTTCGTGAGGTAGAGGGCCAGGTGGGCGATCACCGCCCCGACCACGAGCAGCGCCGTCCCGTGCCCGAGCGAGATCATCCAGAAGGCCCGGGTCCTGATCGCCTGGCCGGCGGTGAAGTGCACGTCGGACACCCCTTCGGCCCTCGCCCGGTCCGGCGGCAGGTCCCGCGGGTCGATGCCGTCGACGAACTCGCCCCGATCCTCGGGGGTCGGTCCGAACAGCGAGCAGAGCGGCAGGGCGACCACGAGGATGGCCAGGGCGCTGAGCGCCGCCGTCCACCGCCAGCCGAAGGTCCGCAGCACCCAGACCACCCCTGGGGTGACGATCCCGCCGATGGCAAAGCCGGTTCCCGACAGCGACAGGGCCTTGGCCCGGTTCCGCTCGAACCAGCGGACGGTGGCCGACGTGATGCTGAGGAAGCCGGACAGGCTGGCCCCGACCGCAGCCAGACCGAGGGCGACGAAGAAGTGCCACAGCTCCTGGATCTGGCTGAGCCCGAGCATGCCGGCGGCCATGATCACGACGCCGAGCTGCATGATGCGCCTGGTGCCGTAGCGGTCGAGGGCCCAGCCCTGGGCCGGGCCGAGCAGGCCGCTCTCGGCCCGCATCAGCGAGAACGCCAGCGAGAAGCTGGTCTTGCTCCAGCCGAACTGACGCTCGAGCAGCACGGCGTAGTTGCCGAAGGCCTGGGTCAGCAGCGCGCTCTGGAAGGCCTGGATCGCAGCCCCGGCCCCGACCAGCTTCCAGCCGTGGAACAGCCCTCGACGGGGCTCGCCGGTCGGGCGGCGGTTGCGAAGGAGTCGACCGCCGGTTGCGGTCCCGGTCACGAAGTGGCGGGGGCGACGTCGGCGGCGTAGCAGCGGTCGGGGATCGCCAGCTCGAACTGCTGGCAGTAGCCCTCGGCCGCCTCGCCGTCGGCGAAGCCGGGCACGGTGACCAGCCAGACTCCCGGCGCCACCCCGGCGACGTCGTCCGAGGCCACCACCTCGATGGCGTCGTGGCCGTCGGCGGCTAGGGCGTCGACGACGGCGATCAGCTCACCCCACCGCTCGGGCACCGCGGGCAGGCGGGCCAGATGGGCCCGGAAGCCGGCGCCCGGCTGATCGTCGACGCCGATGAAGTCGACCACGTCGGTGTAGTCGGTTCCGCCGCCGGAGGTCACCTCGACCTGGAGCCGGTGGCGACCGACCGGCGTGGCCAGCGTCGGCACGGTCGGGCTCGGCTCGCCGATCGGTTCGCCGTCGAGCACGAGGCGGAACGTGGCGTCGGCCGGGGCGTCGTCGACGGCGATCGCGTAGCCGACACCGGCCACCAGCGGGCCGGAGGTCGCGCCGTCGACCGCGGCCGGCAACGAGCCGCCGGCGATGGCGTCGCCGCCGTCGTCGTCGAGGGCGGGCAGGAGGAGGAACCACGCCGCGGCCCCGATGGCGGCGGCGACGGCGACGACCGCGAGGAGGGCGGCGAGGACGTCGCCGGTCGACCGGCGGCCGGCCGCGACCCGAACCGGGGCGGCCTCGGCGGTCTGGGGAAGCGTGGCCACCGACGTGACCGCCTGCACGGCGGTCAGGTCGGGCTGGCTCGGCGGCGGCATGCCGGCGGTCGGGACGGTGGCCATCACCCCCGACTCGACCGGCACGGTCGGCGACGGGTCGACGGCCGTCGCCGCTGCTGGCGCCACCGTCGGCTGTCGCAGGGCGAGGGCGCCGTGGTCGTCGAGCAGCACGGCCAACTCGTCGGCCATCTGATCGGCGTCCTGGTAGCGGTCCTGGGGCAGGCGGGCAGTGGCCCGCCTGAACACGGCGCCGAGGGCCGGGCTCATGCCGACCGACTCGGGCGCCGGCATCGGCTCGGACAGGATCCGCTTCATCACCGGCCAGACCGACTCGTCGGCCGGGTCGTAGTAGGGGGCGCGACCGACGATCAGCTCGAAGATCGTGGAACCGAGCGAGTAGATGTCGGCCGCCGGGGTCGGCTTGTGCCCCTCGAGCACCTCGGGGGCGGCGTGCACGATGCTGGCGTTGACCAGGCCGGTGGTGGTCTGGTGGCCGCCCTCGATCCGGGCGATCCCGAAGTCGCCGAGGGCCGGCTCGCCGTAGGCCGAGATCATGATGTTGCCCGGCTTCACGTCTCGATGGAGGATCCCGGCCCGGTGGGCCACCGCCAGCGCCCTGGCGATCTTGACGGTCGTGTCGACCACCTCGGGAACCGGGAGCACCCCGAGCCGGTCGAGGCGCTGGGCCAGCGAGCCCCCGGACAGGTATTCCATGACGAGGTAGGCCCGGCCGTTGCGGGTCAACCCACCGTGATGGACGGCGACGATGTGTGGGTGGTCGGAGACGGCGCCGATGGCGTGGCACTCACGCTGGAAGCGGGCGTCGGCGTCCGGTTGTCTGGCCTGGCCCCGCAGGACCTTGACCGCCACCGGCCGGCGCAGGCTGAGCTGCTCGGCCCGGTAGACGTCGGCGAATCCGCCTCGACCGATGTGCTCGGCCGGGCCGATCCCTTCGATACCGAGATCTATGCCGAGTTCGTCATCAGCCACCGGTCGTGGTGCTGGTCGACGTCTCGGCCTCGCCCCCGTCGGTCATCGCCCCGTCGTCATCGGTCATGGCACCGTCGTCGGCGGTGTCGGTGCCGCCGTCGGCCGGGGCGGCCGGTGCCGCCGATGGGCCCTGGTATTCGGACGGGTCGAACGGCCGGGGGAAGCACTCGTCCGGCACCGCCAGCCCGAAGGACTCGCAGTAGGTGCCGACGGCGTCGGCGTCGCCGAGGTCGGGGATGAACAGGTTCCAGTAGCCCGGCGTGATCGGCAGGAGCTCGATGCCCTCGTGGCCGGCGGCCCGGAAGCCGTCGAAGCGGCGGATCGCCTCGTCCCAGCCCTCGTTCACGATGTCGACCGAGGCCAGGTTGGCCAGGGTGCCGGCGGCCGGGACCGAGCCGAGCACGTAGACCTCGACCGGGGTCGACGAGGTGACGTCGGCCCCGTTGGTCACGTTGACCGAGAGGGTGTGGCGGCCGGGCGGGAGGATCAGGTCGGGCAGGACCGTGGCCGCCTCACCCTGGGGCACGCCGTCGACCACGACCTGGAGGAGCGAGCCGGGCGCCTCACCGGCGAGGTCGATGCTGTAGGTGGCGGCGGGGTCGAGGGGGCCCGGCTCGACGCCGACCAGCGAGAGCAGCGGCACGTCGAGCAGCGGCTCGTCCGCCGGTGCGGCCTCGGCCTCGGGTGTGGCCGGCGCCGCCTCGATGGCCGTCGTGTCGGTCGTGACGTCGGCCGACTCGGTTGCGTCGTCGACCGCCTCGGTGGTGCCGTCGTCGCGGGTCAGCCACCAGGCGACGGCGGCGCCGGCCAGCACGACCAGCGCGAGGGCCAGGCCGAGCAGCACCCGGTTCGGCTCCTTCGGCTTCACCGGGTCCTTGCGGCCGGCGAGCTTGATCTCGGTCTCCTGCAGGCGGTTGGCGGCGACGGGACGCCCAGCGGCGCGACCGGGCGATCCGAGCCCGCCCGGCTCGTCGAGACGACCGGGGCCGGCACCGGCGCGGGCCCGGGCCGGTGCGACCGCGGTGGTGTCGTCGTGGCGGGCGCTGCTCCAGCTCGGGAACGGGTCGCCGGCCTGGCGATCGTCGAGCGACGGGAAGGCGGACGGGATGGCGGCGGTCTGATCGGTGTCGGTGATGGCGTCGGCCAATGGGTCCGCCTCGCCGCGACCCGGGCGGGCGAGCGCGCTGATGCCACCGTCGGCCTCGCCCCGGTCGTCGAGCGGTTGCCCGCCGTTGGCCTGGTCGATGCGGCCGGCACCGGCCGCGGCCAGGGCCGACGGCATGGCGCCGCTGAGGCTGCTCGGTGGGTCGTCGAAGACGCCGCCGACGCCGTTGCCGGAGCCGACCGAGCCGTTGACCGTGTCGTCCAGCCAATCGAGGCCGGTGCCCTCCGGACGGCCGGTCCTGGCGTCGATCACCCCACCGTCGTCGCCGAGCGAGGCCGCGACCTGAGGGACCTCGCCGGTCGGTTGGCGGAGCGGGGGCAGGCCGAGGTCGCCGTCGTCGTCGAGGCCGAGGCCATCGGGGACGCCGCCGAGCTCGGGGCGGCCGATGTGGCGGCCGGGGCGGCCGTTCTGGCGGCCACCGATCGCCGGATCGTCGTCGGTGCCGGGGCGACGGGCGAGTCGATGGTCCGGCCTGGCCCCGGCGGGCCGGTCGCCGAGCCCGGGCGGGCCGGACTCGATCCGTCGGATCTTCCGACCCGTCAGCTCGCTACGGGGATCGTCGGGTGGCTCGCCCCCGGCGCGACCGCCGAGCGAGCGACCCTGTCCGTTGCGGGCTCCGTTGTCGGACCGGGCTCCGGCACCGCGTGACGGTCGGTCGTCACCTTCGGTTCTGGCTCGCCACATGCTTCTGGGACCTCCCGGTCAGCGCAACCCGCCGCGCACGGGTCAGCATACCCATCTCGGCCTTGGTCCGGTGTGCGAACGCCGGCGCGGACGCTCGCACGCCACCCTCCGTGGGCGGAGGTCACAGCGGCTGCGGGTCGGGCATCCACTGTGGCAAGACCGGTTCCGGGTGGCAAGGCGACTCGTGCCGGCCGGGCGGATTCGACCTCGATCGGGGGGCGGCCTAGCGTCGTGGCATGACCGACTCGGCCAGCGATCGGCGTCGGCCGCCGTCGCCGACGCACCGCCACGCCGTCAGCTACATCGACAAGTCGCGGGAGTACTACTCCGCCCACGGCTACGAGCAGCCCTACCGCTGGGCCACCAACACCGACGCCCCGTTCACGCCGCTGGCGGCGCCGCTGTCGTCGGCCACGGTCGGGCTCGTCACCACGAGCAGCCGGTTCGCCGACCACGGCGACGGGCCGGCCGACGAGCCGAAGCGGGTGTACGCCGCACCGACCGACCCGGCGCCGGAGCGGATGTTCACGATGGACCTGTCGTGGGACAAGCAGGCGACCAACACCGACGACGTCGAGACGTTCCTCCCCATCCGCCGACTCCGCGAGCTCGAGGCCGACGGCCGGATCGGACGCCTCGCCGACCGCTTCTACGGGGTGCCGACCGAGTACAGCCAGCGCCGGACGGCCGAGGACGCGGTCGCGATCGAGGCGTGGTGCCGGGAGGACGACGTCGACGTCGTCCTGCTCGTCCCCCTCTGACCGGTCTGTCACCAGACCGTGAGTCTGGTCGCCCGCCACCTCGAAGCCGCCGGCATCCCGACCATCGTCGTCGGGAGCGGGCGCGACATCGTCGAGCAGTGCGGCGTCGCCCGCTTCCTGTTCGTCGACTATCCGCTCGGCAACCCGTGTGGCAAGCCGAACGACGTCGAGGACCAGCGGCGGATCATCACGCTGGCCCTCGACGTGCTCGAGGGTGCGCTCGCAGCCCGCACGACCGTCCAGGCGCCGGTGGTCTGGTCGGACGACAATCGCTGGCGCGACGACTACATGGCGGTCACCGCCGAGAACGCAGCCGAGCTGTCGGCCGCCGGTGAGGCGCGGCGCCGGGAGCAGACCGCGGCCAAGCTGGCCCGCACCGGGGGCTGACCGACCGGCGGGATCGACCGGGCGCAACCGCCGGCCGACTCGAGTTGGATGGTGATCGCGGGGCTCCGATCGTTCGTCGAGGACGGCGACGGCCGACCGGCCGGGTTCGACACCGAGTTCGGGGCGTTCGGGCCGGCCCGACGGCCGCCATGGCGTGAGCCGATCGACCAGGTCCTCGCCGAGCTGCACGCCGCCGACGAGATCGGCGACATCATCGATCGCCGGATCGACGGCAGGAGGCCCCGGCTCAGGTGCGCACGAAGCGGCTGACCGCCTCGATGTGGGAGGTGTGGCCGAACAGGTCGAGCACCGTCACCCGATCGAGGCGGTACCCCCGATCGCCGAGCAACGCCGCGTCGCGGGCGAGGGAGGCCGGGTCACACGAGACCAGCGCCACCAGCTCGGCGCCGGTGGCGGCCAGGGTGTCGCAGCCGCCGGCCCGCAGGCCGGCGCGAGCCGGGTCCACGATCGCCGCCCCGACCGGCTCGGGCGTCCACCGCTCGAACCGCTCGTTGACGACCCGGCCGTGAGGACGGAGGTTCCACGTGGCGTCGGCGACGGCGGACGGGTCCGACTCGACCGCGATCACCAGGCGCCCGATCCCGGCCAGGGCACCGAAGAGCCCGACACCGCAGTAGCCGTCGAGCAGCACGCCCTCGGCGTCGGCGACGGCGTCACCGGCCAGCTCGGCCAGGGCCCTGGCCCCGTCCGGGCGGCACTGGAAGAAGGAGCGGGCCGAGATCTGCAACCGGAGGCCGGCGAGCTCCTCGTGATAGTGGGGTCTGGCCCCGGCGGCCAGCTCGTCGACCCCGACCACCTTCACATCGTCTGGCACGAGAACCCCGTCGACCGTCGGGTCGACCACCACCAGTCGCTCCCCCGTGTTGGCCCCGGCCCTGACGACCACCTCGGTGGCCGAGCCGAACCGCCCTTCGACGAGCAGCTCCTCGACCAGAGGGTCGGCGATCGGGCACCGCTCGATGGTGATCGTGTCGTGGCTGGCTCGGAGGCGGTAGGCGGCCCGACCGTCGACCACCGCCGCTCGGACGGTGGTGCGGTACCCGGTGGCCGGCAGCGCCGGTCCGGCGACGATGTCGATCCCGGCCGTCCCCGGGTCGAGCCGGGCCAGGCGGCGAAGGCAATCGGCCACGATCTCCCGCCGCAAGGTCGACTGGCGCTCGGGCCGCACGTGTTGCCAGTCGCAGCCGCCGCAGCCATCGGCGACGTGCCCGCACGCCGGCTCGACCCGATCGGGCGAGGTCTCGACGACGTCGAGCAGCCGTGCCTCGATCCGGTTCCTGTGCTCGACCTCGGTCTCGACCAGCACCCGTTCACCGGGGAGGGCTCCGGGAACGAACACCACCCGACCGTCGGGGCCGTTGCCGATGGCGGCGCCGCCGGTGGCCGCGCGGTCGACGGTCAGCTCGAACGGCCGGTTGTCACCGCCGGTCCCGCCCGCGGCCGCAGCCTCGGCGGCCTCGACCCGGTTGTGGCCCCGTGCTGGCATCCTGTGAGCGTATGCCGAGCCCCGCAGACGAGCACCAGACCCACTCAGCCGATGACGCCATCGCCAGCGACGGCGCCCGCCCGGCCACGGCGCCACCCCCGGTCCTGATCGCCCCATCCGTCCTGCCGGCCAACTTCGCCAGGCTCGGCGACGAGTGCCAGGCCCTCGAGAAGGCGGGCGTCGACCGCATCCAGTTCGACGTGATGGACGGCCGGTTCGTCCCGAACCTCACGTTCGGACCGGACGTGATCGGCTCGGTCCGCTCGGCGGTGTCGGTGCCGTTCGAGGCCCACCTCATGATCGAGGACCCCGACCACCTCATCCCCCGGTTCGTGCAGGCCGGTTGCCAGCTGATCATCGTGCACGCCGAGGCCTGCGTGCACCTCCACCGGACGCTCTCGCTCATCCGAGAGCTCGACGCCGCGGCCGCCGTCGCCCTGAATCCCCACACGCCCATCGAGACGATCGCCTCGGTCACCGACCTGCTCGACATGGTGCTGGTCATGACCGTCAATCCGGGCTTCGGTGGCCAGGCCTACCTGTCGAGCATGGAGCCGAAGATCGAGGCCACCCGGGCCCTGCTCGATCGGGCCGACCACTGGATCGACCTCGAGGTCGACGGCGGGATCTCCCCGTCGACGATCGGCGGTGCCGCCGGCGCCGGGGCCAACGTCCTGATCTCGGGCTCGTCGCTGTTCGGCCACCCGGAGGGGCTGGCCGCCGGGGTGGCCGAGCTGCGCCGCCTCGCCGTCGCCGCCTGGGACCGGCGCTCCGGCCGGATCTGACGATCCGGGGAGCCTGGCCCGAGCCGATCGCTCCCCTGAGTGGCTACTCGTCGTCGTCGCTGTCGTCGTCGCCGGTGGCACCGGTCAGCTGACCGGCCTGGGAGATGACGTGGTCGAACAGACCGTACTCGCGGGCCTCCTCGGCGCTGAACCAGCGGTCACGGTCGGAGTCCTCGATGATCCGCTCGACGTCCTGGCCGGAGTGCTGGGCGATCAGCTCGGCCATCTCCCGCTTGATCTTGATCAGGTTCTCGGCCTGGATGGCGATGTCGGTGGCCTGGCCCTGGACACCGGCGCTCGGCTGGTGCATCAGGATCCGAGCGTGGGGAAGGGCGAACCGCTTGCCCGGGGCGCCAGCGGTCAGGAGGAACTGCCCCATCGAGGCCCCCAGCCCGAGGCACACGGTGGCGACGTCCGGCTTGACGAACTGCATGGTGTCGTAGATGGCCATGCCGGCCGTGACCGAGCCGCCGGGCGAATTGATGTAGAGCCAGATGTCCTGGTCGTCGTCCTGACCGGCCAGGTAGAGGATCTGGGCCGCGAGCGAGTTGGCGATCGTGTCGTCGACCTGCTGCCCGAGGAAGACGATTCGCTGCCGCAGGAGCTGCTGGAAGATGTCGAACCCGAAACCGGTGGTTGGGACCTCGGCGGTGGGCAGCGACAGTGGCGGTACGGGGCTTGTCATATCGCTCAATCTACCGCCGCCGCAGCGGCTACGGTGGAACGGAGAGACGGCCGTCTCACCGACAAATGTTCGCCCCATCCCGCAACGGCCGGCCCGGTGCCGGGCCGCCGGGCGGCGAGCCACACCCTGCGGACGTGGCGGAATTGGCAGACGCACCAGGTTTAGGTCCTGGCGCCCTTCGGGGCTTGGGAGTTCGACTCTCCCCGTCCGCACCGACCAACCGGCCCGGACCGGCCGGGCCGCCTGCGCCCGCGTGGCGGTCCGCCCGTCGCCGCCGCGGCGGCCTCAGCCGGCGTCCAGCCGATCGAGCAACGCCGCGAGCGCCCTGGCCCGGTGACTGAGCGCCTGCTTCTCGTCGAGCGCCATCTCGGCGAAGGTCCGACCGTCGCCCTCGATCGGCGCGAACAGCGGGTCGTAGCCGAAGCCGCGCTCGCCCCGCGGTTCCTCGGCGATCAGTCCCTCGACCCGGCCGGCGGCGACGAGCGACGTGCCGTCCGGGCGGACCAGGGCGATGACGGTCCGGAACTCGGCTCGCCTGGCCGGACCGTCGACCCCGGCCAGCTCGGCCACGAGCTTGGCCCGGTTGGCCGCGTCGTCGCCATCGGGACCGGCATAGCGGGCGGTGTGGACGCCCGGGCGGCCGTCGAGTGCGTCGACGAACAGGCCGGTGTCGTCGGCCAGGGCCATCGCCCCGGTGTCGGCCGAGACCTCGGTCGCCTTCTTGATCGCGTTGGCCTCGAGCGTGTCACCGTCCTCGATCGTGTCGGCCAGGCCGTGCGGCCGGGGCCTGACCCGGTAGCGGTCCCCGAGCAGGTCGGTCAGCTCGGCCAGCTTGCCTTGGTTGGCGGTGGCCAGCACCAGATCGGGGCCGACCGGCTCGCCGGCGACACCGGTGTCGTCGCGGCCAGTGGCGCCGGCGGTCATCTCAGTCGCGGCCGGGGCGAGGGGGCGGCGGGGTGGCCACCGCCTTCTGCTGGAGGTCGACGATCGTGGCGATGCCGCCGGATGCCAGGTCGAGCAGCTCGTCGAGCTGGTCCCGCCCGAAGACCGCACCCTCGGCCGTCCCCTGGACCTCGACGAAGCTGCCCGAGCCGGTCATCACGATGTTCATGTCGACCTCGGCCCCGGCGTCCTCGGCGTAGGGCAGGTCGAGCCGGCACTGGCCGTCGATGATCCCGACCGAGACGGCGGCGCAGTGGTCGGTCAGCGGGTGCTCACCCAGCTCGCCGGCGTTCACCAGACGGGCCAGGGCGTCGTGGAGGGCGACCCAGCCACCGCAGATGGATGCGGTGCGGGTGCCGCCGTCGGCCGACAGCACGTCGCAGTCGACGGTGATCGACCGCTCGCCCAGCAGCTCCATGTCGCACACCGCCCGGAGGCTCCGCCCGATCAGGCGCTGGATCTCCTGGTCACGGCCGGACGTCCGCCGGCGGATCCGCTCGGGGCTCGAGCCCGGCAGC
Source organism: Acidimicrobiales bacterium (assembly GCA_028285495.1). Lineage (GTDB taxonomy): Bacteria > Actinomycetota > Acidimicrobiia > Acidimicrobiales > SZUA-35 > JAHELU01. The sequence goes on along the minus strand of JANQPB010000029.1, from coordinate 80,622 downwards.
ATGTTGTACTCGGCCGTCACCCAGCCCTTGCCGGTGTCTCGCATCCAGCGGGGCACGTCGCCCTCGATCGACACGGTGCACAGCACCCGGGTCCGGCCGAAGCCGACGAGCACCGACCCGTCGGCCATGTCGGTGAAGTCGCGCTCGAAGCTGACCGGTCGCAGCTCGTCGACGGCTCGTCCGTCTGGTCTCATACTCGTTGCCTTTCCTCTGTGGTTCTCGCGTGGTCGCCGCCGCCGGCGACGACGGGTTCGGCTCCGCCGCTCGGTCGTGTGACGACGTCGCTCGCCGTGGCATCCCAGCGCTCGGCGTCGATCAGCTCGGGTCCGAGCAGCCGGCTGCCGAGCTCGGTGAAGGCCCGGATGTCGCCCGAGGTGATGAAGCGGTGCCGGCCGAGGCGGTCGGGATCGGGGTGGCGCAGGTCGAGCTCGTCGAGCAGTGCGGCCAGGGCGAAGGCGGTCTCGTCGGCCGAGGAGACGAGGACGACACCGCGACCGACCACGTCACCGATCACCCGGCCGAGGTACGGGTAGTGGGTGCAGCCGAGGAGGAGGGCGTCGATCCCCGTGCGGAGCAGCGGTTCGAGCAGGCGGCGGGTCAGGATCTCGATCTCGGGGCCGCTGACGACGCCCCGCTCGACGAATTCGACCAGCCCGGGGCAGGGGCACGACACGAGCTCGGCGTCGGGGGCGAGGCGGACGACGGCGTCGTCGTAGGCGCCGGAGTCGATGGTGCCGACCGTGCCGATCACGCCGAGGCGGCCGGACCTCGACGCCTGGACGACCGCAGCCACTCCCGGGTCGATCACCCCGACGACCGGAACCGGCAGGTCGGCGGCGAGGTCGTCGAGCGCCGCGGCGGTCGCCGTGTTGCAGGCGACGACGACGAGCTTCACGTCGTGGACCTCGACCAGGTGGCTGGCGATCTGCCTGGCGAAGCCCCGCACCTGCTCCTGCGGGCGGGGCCCGTAGGGATAGCGACCGGTGTCGCCGACGTACACGAGGTCCTCGGCCGGCAGCAGGTCGATGGTGGCCCTGGCCACGGTGAGGCCGCCGAATCCGGAGTCGAACATTCCGATCGGTCGGGCGGGCACCGGGCAGAGGCTACCGGGCGGCACGCTCCGTTGCCGCTGACGCCGCCGACGGCCAACATGGGCCGATGACCGCTCTCGGCTTCCTCCATCCGGGCTCCATGGGAGCCACGATCGCCGCCGCGGCCGACGCGAGGTGCCTGTGGGCCGGCGACGGCCGATCGGCGGCAACGCGGGCCCGGGCCGAGGCGGCCGGCCTCGACGACGCGGGCGATCTCGGCGAGCTCTGCCGGCGCAGCGACGTGATCGTCTCGATCTGCCCGCCGGCCGCCGCGGTCGAGGTGGCCGAGTCGGTGATGGCCACCGGCTACGACGGCACCTACATCGATGCCAACGCCATCGCCCAGGCCACCGCCGACCACATCGGCGCCCTGGTCGGCGAGCGCTTCGTCGACGGCGGCGTGATCGGGCCGCCGGCGATGCGGGCCGGCACGACGCGGCTCTACCTGTCCGGACCGGGCGCCGGCGAGCTGGCCGCCCTGTGGGCGGGCTCACCGCTCGAGGTCTTGGCCCTGTCGGAGGAAGCGGGCGACACGGCGGCCTCGGCGCTGAAGATGGCCTACGCCGGTTGGACCAAGGGCTCGAGCGCCCTGCTGCTGGCGATCAACGCCATGGCCGAGCGGTCCGGCGTGCTCGATGCGCTCCACGCCGAGTGGGAGCGCTCGCAGCCGGGTCTCGTCGAGCGGTCGGGTCGGACCGCCGCCGGTTCCGGGCCGAAGGCGTGGCGCTGGGTCGGCGAAATGGCCCAGATCGCCGCCTCGATGGAGGGTGCTGGCCTCCCGCCTGGTTTCCATGAAGGAGCCGGCGAGGTGTACGAAAAACTGGCCGGTTTCAAGGACGAGACGGCCCCGGACCTGGCCGATACACTGGCGACGTTGCTCCGCTCACAGCATCGTTCCTGACCTGGGTTGACGCCGAGGTCGATCCGTGGCCATGCGACCGGTCGGATGTCATTCTTTCTTGTCATAGCCGGAAGCGTGCGGCTCCGTCATTTGCCTCCAATGCGAGAATATGACGGACCTATTTCGTCAGAAATGTTTGCATTCGGATGCTTCCATTATCTTGACATTCGTGCCTAAGCTCGTCCCGTGCATGGCGCTGAGCTGGTCGAACTGAACGAGGCAGCCCGAGCCTTCGGCGTTTCCCAGGCCACGCTCGAGGGGCGGCTGGTCGGTGGTGCGGTCCCCGAGGCCGTCCGCAGTGACGAGTCCTGGGCCCTCCCGGTCGCAGCGCTGGCTGCGATCGCCGAGCGCGAGGGCTGGTCGCTCGACCTGACGAACGACCGGGAGCCAGGGGCCGACGCCCCCGAGCACCTCGACCGCTACATCTCCGAGACGCTGGCCGCCCACGCCGCCGTCGTGCTGGCCAAGACGCAGGCGACGGCCGCCAGGGCCGAGACCGAGCAGATGACCCGCCGACTCAGGGCCGCAGCCGAGACGCTCGATGCCGAGCGGGCCGAGCGCGAGCGGGCCGCCGCCGAGCTGGACGAGATCCAGGCGGTCAACGCCGAGCTCGACAAGCAGCGGGCGGTCGCCGAGGCCCGAACCGAGGAGATCCGACAGCAACTGGCCCACGAGCGGGCTCAGCGCTCCTTCCTGGCCCAACGCATCGGCTCGCTCGAGCGGGAGCGAGACGACCTCCACGGTGCGCTCGGTTGGATCGCCCGCCGCCGCCTCCGCCGGACCCAGGGTGGTGTCGCCCTCGGCCCCGAGGAGTGGAGCGTCCGCCCCCGGGCCGCCGATCGTCGCCGTCGAGCCACCAGCTGACGCTGCGGCCGGCCGAGTGGCCGGTTCGTCGCGGCGGAGCCGACCTCAGAAGTAGATGACGTCGTCGAGGCGCTCGGCGATCTCGTCGATCGGCTCGGTGTAGGCCCCGGTCGACAGGTACTTCCAGCCGCCGTCGCACACCACGAACACGATCACGCCCTCGTCGATCCGCTCGGCCACCTTGGCCGCCCCGGCCATCGCCGCCCCGCTGCTGATACCGGCGAAGATGCCGGCCTCGGACACCAGCCGGCGGGTCCAGGTGAGCGACTCGACCGGGCGGACGATCCGCTTGCCGTCGAGCAGCTCCATGCCACCCCAGCGATCGAACACCGGCGGGACGTAGCCGTCGTCGAGGTTGCGGAGCCCCTCGACCCGCTCGCCGCTCGGCGGCTCGACGGCGTAGATCTCGACGTCGGGCTTGTGCTCTTTGAGGTAGCTGCCGACCCCCATGAGCGTGCCGCTGGTCCCGAGGCCGGCGACGAAGTGGGTGATCTCGGGCACGTCCTTCAGGATCTCGGGTCCGGTGCCGGTGCGATGGGCCTCGGGGTTGGCCTCGTTGCCGTATTGATAGAGGAACACCCACTCCGGGTTCTCCGCCGCCAGCTTCTCGGCCAGGCGGACGGCGCCGTTCGACCCCTCCGCACCGGGCGAGTCGATGATCTCGGCCCCGTAGGCCTCGAGGAGCTGCCGCCGCTCGACCGTCACGTTCTCGGGCAGCACGATCTTCAGGTGGTAACCCCGGATGCGGGCGATCATGGCCAGGGCGATACCGGTGTTGCCCGACGACGGCTCGAGGAGCACCGATCCCGGCCGCAGCTCGCCGGCCGCCTCGGCGGCCTCGATCATCCCGAGCGCGATCCGGTCCTTGACGGAGCCGGCCGGGTTCTGGCCCTCGAGCTTGGCCAGGATGCGAACCCGGGGATTGGGGCTGAGCTGGGAGACGTCGACGATCGGCGTGTCGCCGACCAGGTCGACGACCGAGGAGAAGACCGCCATCGGCGGGGCCGAGCCCGCTACTGGCCGCCGGCGACCGCGGGCAGGATGGCCAGCTCGTCGCCCTCGGACAGCGGGGTCTCCAGGCTCTCCAGGAACCGGATGTCCTCGTCGTTCAGGTAGATGTTGACGAACTTCCGGACCGAGCCCTCGTCGTCGACGAGGTTCGACTCCAGGGCCGGATAGTCCTCGATCAGGCGATCGACGACGTCACCGACGGCGGCGCCGGCGACGGACAGCTTCGACTGACCGCCGGCGGCTGGTCGGAGCACGGTTGGCAGACGGACGGACACGGTGACCATGACGGAACCTCCTGAGGGGTGGCCTCGACCTCTCGCTCAACCGCATACCCGTTGGGCCGGAGGTCCAAACCTAGAAACCTGATCCGATAACTAAGGATTCTAGATGGACAACCCGACGGGCTCTTCGTGAATTCCGCCACCGGCGTCGATCCTGAAGCTGTGCAGCTCGGGGAATCCCCAGGCCAGGCTGACGATCACCCAGTGCCAGTCCGGCGGGACGAGGGGCTTCGTCGCCTCGGCGACGTCGGTCGGTGACGGGTAGGCGGCGGTGTGGGTGTGCGAGTGCATGACGCCGATGACGTCGAGCCCCTCGTCGTCGGCGTCGAGCGCGGCCCTTGCGTACTGGTTGCCGTCGAGGCGGTAGATCCTGGACGACCCGGCCTCGTTGTCGATCGTGACGAACCGCTCGACCCGGCCGCCACCCGGGGCCCCGATCAGCAGGCCGCACCCCTCGAGCGGGTAGGCGTCCCAGGCTGCGGCCAGCATCTGGAGCCAGTGGAGGCGATCCATCTCGAGCACGGGCGAACCCTATCGCCCTCCCCGTCGCCCGGACGAGCCGTGCCCGGGACCGCCGCTACCCTTGGACCGATGGCCGTGAAGATGGTCGCCACCAACAAGCAGGCCAGACGCAACTACGAGATCTCGGAGACCCTCGAGGCCGGGATCGTGCTCCGGGGCAGCGAGGTCAAGTCGCTGCGGGAGTCGAACGTCCAGATCAGCGAGTCGTACGCCCGCTTCGAGCGGGGTGAGCTGTGGCTGGTCGGGCTCCACATCTCGCCATACACCCGGGCCAGCACCCACGTGCTGCCCGACCCGACCCGCCGGCGCAAGCTCCTTCTCCACCGGGCCGAGCTCGATCGGCTCAATTCGAAGGTCGACCAGGAGCACCTGACCCTCGTGCCGATGGCGCTCTACTTCAAGGACAGCCGGGCCAAGGTCGAGCTCGGTCTCGGTCGGGGGCGCAAGACGGTCGACAAGCGCCAGCTCATCGCCAAGCGCGACGCCGACCTGGAGGCCAGGCGAGCCCTGGCCCGCCGCAACCGGCGGTGACACATCGGCGCCGGGCCGGACCATCGACCCGGACCGCCGGCCGGGTATGCTGAGCGACCCCCGGACCGCCGTCCGGGCCGCTCCTTGACAACGCGATCCACCAGCCAGCTGGGCCAACCCAGCTGAGCCACCTTCGATCTTTCCCCCGACCCCTCCGGCCAGCCCGGCGAGCGGTCGGGCACCTCTCGGGGCTGATCGGTTTCGACGCCGAGATGGGAAGTCGTCTGTGCGGCCCGAGTTGCTCAGACTCGTAAAACGGGGCATTCACAGAAGCGGCAAAACTCAAGCTGACTTCGCTCTCGCTGCCTAGTTCCGACTAGGTGACCTGAGCAAACTGCGAGCCGGAAGGCCACGCGGGGCCAGATCCTTGCAGCCCGGCAACAGAAGCGGGGATGGACGGCGGGAGAGACCGCTGACAGCAGGCAAAGACCGCTGACCCTCGGGAAAGACCGAGCGGCAGGCCCCCTCGGGGGCACCCCGACCCGGCGGTGCAGCAGCCGTAGGAGCTGCGTCTCGGGAATGGTCGTAGCGCGGGCGATGACCCCTCGACGGACGGGGGTTCGATTCCCCCCAGCTCCACGTTCGGGCACCGGGTTCGGTGCGGCCGGCCGACGCGGGCCGGCCGTTGCCGCCGGCCCGCACCCCCTCGTCGGCCTGGGCAACGGTTCCCAGCGAGCGGCGGTGACCGTGGCTGACCTGGGAATACGTGTGGCCGGATCGGCCACGGGTCGCGTTGCTGAGGCCTGCCTTTCCGTGCAAGCTGTAGCCCATGACCTCCGTCGAACCGCTGATCGGCGAGTCCAGACCGGGCCTCGCCATCGGCGGAGGGGTCCTGGCCGGGCTGCTGACCCTCGCCCTGGTCACCGTCGTCCTGGTGGCCATCGGCGGCGACGACGACGGCGCGGCCGCCGACGAGCGGCCCCGGGTCGGCGACACCATCGAGCTGGCCGGTTTGGCCGTTGGCGACTGCATCGACCCCGGGACCGGGGCCGGTGGTCCGGTCGTCCTGCAGGACTGCGCTGCGCCGCACGAGGCCCAGGTCATGGCCCGCCTCCCCTTCCCCGAGGCCGACGGCGAGTACCCGGGCGCCGACCAGCTCGGCCTCTGGGTCGGCCAGCAGTGCCAGACCACGGCCGACGGCTACCTCGGCGCTCCCCTGCTGTCCACCGTGCTCGAGGCCGACTCGATCCTGCCGGACCTGGAGGACTGGGCCGACGGCGACACCAACGTCACCTGCTACGTCTCCCGCCTCGACGACGAGGAACTGACCGGCTCGGTCGAGGGACGCGGCACCGAGTTGGCCCGGGGTGACCAGGTCCCGGTCTCGCGGCTGATGGTCGGCGACTGCTTCGTGCCGGCCGGCGACGTCGGCAGCTACGAGCTCAACAGCAACAGCCAGGTCGAGCTCGTCGACTGCGAGGGAACCTACAACGGCGTCTTCTTCGGTCGAGGGGCCCTCGATGCGCCGGTCTCGGGCGCGGCCTTCCCCGGCGACGTCGAGGTCGGCCAGCTGACCAGCGAGCGCTGCAGCGTCCTGTTCCGCGAGGCCTTCGGCCAGGACGCCGACGGCTTCAACTACCGCTACTGGCGCCCGAACCAGCAGAGCTGGAACCTCGGCGACCGGGAGATCCTGTGCGCCATCCTCGACGCCGAGCCGCTCACCGGCGCGTTCGACCCGGTCGAGTTCCAGCCCTTCTTCGAGCTGGCCACCGGCGACTGCTTCCACCTCGGCCCCGAGGAGACGGCGCTGTCGCTGGGGCTCGACGACCAGGTGCGACCGGTCGACTGCCAGCGCAGCCACGCCGGCCAGATGATCGGCAGCGGGCGGCTCGACACCGAGGCCGGCGCCACCTATCCAGGCGAGCAGGACGTCGAGCAGGCGGCCGGGGCCGAGTGCGAGCGGCTGTTCGAGGACTTCGTCGGGATCTCGCCCTTCGAGTCCGAGCTGGTCAACTTCCCGTTCTGGTACCCGAACGAGGCCGGCTGGGAGCAGGGCGATCGGCGCTACGCCTGCGCCTTCGTCGACGACGTCGAGCGGATCGGTTCGCTCGAGGGCGCCGGCGTGTAGCACCCCCGTTGGTCGGCCCGTTCCGACTCCCGGTCAGGAGAACTCGGGATCCTCCCACCAGGGGAAGATGTCGGGGCTGTCCTCGGACGGGCGCAGCGACCACGACGGCTCGCGCTTCTCGAGGAAGCTCGTCACCCCCTCGCGGGCGTCGGCCATCGAGCCGAGCGACTGGATGGCCCGCGAGTCGGCCCGGTGGGACTGCATCGGATGGTCGAAGGTCAGGCCCCGCCACAGCATCTGGCGGGTGAGGGCGACCGAGACGGGAGCCGACTGCACGGCGATCTCGGAGGCGATGGCCGTCGCCCGGTCGAGCAGCTCGTCGTCCGGCACCACCTCGACCAGCCCGCCACGACCGGCCTCGGCCGCGTCGAACACCCGGCCGGAGTAGCACCACCTGGCGGCCTGGCTGATGCCGACCACCCGGGGCAGGAACCAGCTCGAGCAGGCCTCGGGAACGATCCCCCGCCTGGCGAACACGAACCCGATCCTGGCGCTCTCGCCGGCCAGCCGCACGTCCATCGGCAGCGTCATGGTGATCCCGACGCCGACGGCGGGACCGTTGATGGCGGCGATGATCGGCTTGGTCAGTTCGAAGATGCGCAGGCTGACCGTGCCCCCGCCGTCGCGGTTGGTCCGATCCGTCGGTCGGCCGCGAGCCCCGGCGTCGAACGTGTCGCCGCCCGAGCCGAGGTCGGCCCCGGCGCAGAACCCGCGCCCGGCGCCGGTCATCACGACCGCCCTCACGTCGTCGTCGGCGTCGATCTCGTCGAACAGAACGAGCAGCTCCCGCCGCATGACGTCGTTGAAGGCGTTGAGCCGGTCTGGCCGGTTGAGGGTGATCGTGGCCACGCCGCCATCCACCTCGTAGAGCAGGGTCTCGTAGGTCATCACCGGGTTTTACTACGACCCCGCCGGGCGGGGAGAAAACCCTCTAGCGTCTGCCTGACGTGCTGGTCGAACAAGGAGCGCCCGTGCCCGACAGCCACCCAACGCCAGGCGAGGCCATCGCCGACCTCGGACTCATCGGCCTGGCCGTGATGGGCCAGAACCTCGCCCTGAACTTCACCGACCACGGCCACACGGTGGCGGTCCACAACCGGTCGACCGCACCGATCGACGAGCTGATGTCCGGGCCGGGGGCTGGCAACGAGCGGCTGGTTCCCTGCGTCGAGCTTGGCGACCTGGTCCGCGCCATCAAGCGGCCCCGCCGGATCATGTTGATGATCAAGGCCGGCCCACCGGTCGACGCCGTCATCGGGCAGCTCGCTCCCCTGCTCGACGACGGCGACGTGATCATCGACGGCGGCAACTCCCGCTACGACGACACCGAGCGCCGGGTGGCCGAGGTGGCGGCGATGGGCTTCCGCTTCGTCGGCGCCGGCGTCTCCGGCGGCGAGGAGGGGGCGAGGAACGGCCCATCGATCATGCCGGGCGGCGACCCGGGGGCCGAGGACCTGGTGGTGCCGATGCTGCGGAGCGTCGCCGCGGTGGCCAACGACGGCCGACCGTGCGCCGACTGGCTGGGCCCCGGCGGGTCCGGCCACTTCGTGAAGATGGTCCACAACGGCATCGAGTACGGCGACATGCAGGTGATCGCCGAGGCGTACTCGTTGATGCTGGCCCAGGGTCGCTCCCACGCCGAGATGGCCGAGACCTTCACCGCCTGGGGCGAGGGGCTGCTCGACTCGTACCTGATCGACATCACGGCCGAGATCCTGGCCACCGACGACGACGATGGTCAGCCGCTGGTCGGGAAGATCCTCGACGTCGCGGGCCAGAAGGGCACCGGCCGGTGGACGGTCATCTCGGCCATGGAGCTGGCCCAGCCGGTGACGCTGGTCGGCGAGGCGGTCAACGCCCGCATCCTGTCGTCGATGAAGGACCAGCGGGTGGCGGCGGCGTCGATCCTCGCCGGCCCGTCCGGCGGGATCGCCGCCGATGCCTTCTCCCTCGACGACCTGCGGGACGCGCTCTACGGGGCCAAGGTCGTGTCCTACGCCCAGGGATTCCTGCTGCTGGCCGACGCCTCCCGCGAGCTCGGTTGGGGGCTCGACCTGTCGACGGTGGCGTCGCTGTGGCGGGCCGGGTGCATCATCCGGGCCGCTCTGCTCGAGGACATCATGGCCGCCTTCACCGCCATGCCCGAGCTCGACTCGCTCCTCGTCGACCCGACGTTCGCCGGCCGGCTCGACGATGTCGGCGACGGCTGGCGTCGGGTGGTGACCGCAGCGATCGGGGCCGGCATCCCCGTCCCGGCCTACGCCAGCGCACTGTCGTTCCTCGACGGGTACCGGCGGGCAACCGGGCCGGCCAACCTGATCCAGGCCCAGCGCGACTACTTCGGTGCCCACACCTACGAGCGGGTCGATCGGGAGCGGGGCCAGTGGTTCCACACCGACTGGACCGGCACCGGCGGCGACACCACCTCCGGCAGCTACAACGCCTAGAACCGCGGTCGACGAGCGCCCGGCGGTCAGCCGGCGGTGGCGCCGATCGGCGGGTCGGCGAGCAGCTTCTCGATCTCCCGGCACCGCTCGGGATCCATCGTGCGCCAGTCGGGCCGGTAGCCGTAGTGGTCGAGCAGCGTCACCGTGCGCTCGCCCTCGACCAGCAGATCGATCACGGCCGGCGACACCATCGCCGGGTGGGCGACCCCGCAGGCGTTGGCCAGCTGCAACAGCTCGTGGCGGAGGTTCATGACGTAGTTGGCCAGTCTGGCCGCCTTGTCGGTCGGGTCGAGGCCGCGGGTCAGCCACCGGGAGTGGGTGGCGACGCCGGTCGGGCAGTGGCCGGTGTGGCACTCCTGGGCCTGGATGCAGCCGATGGCCAGCATCGCCTCCCGGCCGACGTTCAACACGTCGACCCCGAGGGCCATCGCCACCAGCGCCTCGCCGGGGAACCCGAGCTTGCCGGCCCCGATCCACGTGACCCGCTCGTGCATCGAGCGCTCGGCGAACGCCCGGTAGACCTCGGTGAAGCCCTGACGGAAGGGCAGGGCGACGTGGTCGCTGAACACCAGCGGCGCCGCCCCCGTCCCGCCCTCGCCGCCGTCGATCGTGATGAAATCGGGACCCCGACCGGTTCGTCGCATCTCGTCGGCCAGCTCGATCCAGAACGCCTGCTGCCCGACCGCCGACTTGATGCCGACCGGCACCCCGCAGGCATCGGCCACCCGCTCGACGAACTCGATCAGCTCCGGCACCGACGAGAACTCGGCGTGGTTGGCCGGACTGGCCACGGTGATGCCGACCGGCACCCCGCGGGCCTCGGCGATCTCGGCGGTGACCTTGGCCGCCGGCAGCACGCCGCCGAGTCCCGGCTTGGCCCCCTGGCTGAGCTTGATCTCGATGGCCCGGATCGGCGACCGCTCGACCTGGGCCACGCAGGCGTCGAGGTCGAAGCGGCCGTCGGGCGTGCGGGCCCCGAAGTAGCCGGTGCCGAGCTGGTAGACGAGCTCGGCACCGTGGCGGTGGTGGTTGCTGACCCCGCCCTCGCCGGTGTTGTGCAGGCAGCCGGCCTCCCGCGAGCCCCGGTTGATGGCCTCGATCGCCGGGCCCGACAGCGAGCCGAAGCTCATGGCCGAGATCCCGACGAGCGACTCGGGACGGAACGCCCGGTCGCGGGCCCGCCACTCCCCCAGCACCTTGGCCGACGGCAGGTACGTCGACGGCTCGGGGTTCGGCGGCCGGTACGGGAACGGGGCGTGGCGGATGAGCGGGTAGGACGGGGCCTGGAACTTGTTGTCGGTGCCGAAGCCGAAGTACTTGTTCTCCTGCTTGGCCGTCGAGTAGACCCACCGCCGCTGGTCCCGGCTGAACGGCCGCTCCTCGTCGTTGTCGGTGACGATGTACTGCCGCAGCTCCGGCCCGAGCTTCTCCAGCAGGTAGCGGAGCCGACCGATGAGCGGGAAGTTGCGCCGGATGGCGTGGCGGGTCTGGACCACGTCGATCACGGCTAGGACGACCAGGATCGCGAGCACGATCACCAACAGCAGGATCCACGGCATGGTCTGCACGATACTTCCACCCCGACCGGGCCGACCGAGCCGGGTGGGGTCGCCGCCGCGGCGGTCGGGCTCGCCGAGCCGCCGATCTCCCTCGCAGGGTGCTGAAGACCATGCGACGGGCTCTCGGCGATCTCCGGCACCCTGCTAGCCGAAGCTGAAGCCCGAGAGCATCGCCGGTCCGAGGATGACGATGAACAGGGCGGGGAGGATGCACAGGCCGAGCGGGAAGATCATGACCGTCGGCAGGCGGTGGGCCCGCTCCTCGGCCCGGAAGCGCCGCTTCTCACGCATCTCGTTGGCCACCGTCCGCAGGGTCCTGGCCAGCGGGACGCCGAGCGCATCCGACTGGCGGAGCGAGAGGACGACCGTGCGAACGTCGTCGACCTGGGAGCGCTCAGCCAGTGCGGTCAGGGCGTCGGCCCGGGATGCGCCGAGGCGGACGTCCTGCAGCATCCGCAGCAGCTCCTGGGCCAGCGGGTCGTCCTGGCCCTCGGCCGTCCTGGCCAGGGCTGCCTCGAAGCCGAGCCCGGCCTCGACCGAGATCGTGATCTGGTCGAGCATGTCGGGCAGGGCGACGACCATGGCCTCGGCCCGGCGATCGGCGATGGCCCGGATGGCGAGGTCCGGCAGGAAGAAGGCGGCGAGCACGCAGGCGGCCATCAGGGCCATGGCCCTGGGCTGGGTGTCGCCGATGAGTTGCAGGGACAGGACGACGGCGGCGACGAGCGGCAGGAGCAGCTTGGCCCCGAGCACCTGCTCGGCCGTGATGCGCCCCGACAGCCCGCCCCGGGCCAGGGCCCGGTTCCGGCCCTCGACCCAGCCGATCGGGGTGAACCGGACGAGAACGGTCCCGACCCGCCGGGCCACCGGTAGCACCATCCGCTCGGCCAGCGACCGCTCCAGGAGGGTGTGGCGGAGCGTCGGCCCATCGCCGAGGAGGTTGCGCCCGGCCCGGCTGCTGGCCGCCCGGTCGCTCATGATCGACCACCAGCCCAGCGGGATGGACGCCGCGATCATGGCCGAGGCCAGCCAGACGACGATGGGCACGGGGTCCTCCTTGCCGGGTTGCGGGGTCAGTAGCGGAGCCGGACCAGCCGGCGGATCCAGAGATGGCCGATGACCATGCCGGACAGCGCGATCCCGAGCAGGATCCGGCCGGCGGTCTCGTTGAGCAGGCGGTCGATGTGCTCGGGCGTCCGCCACCAGGAGAAGAAGAAGAGGACGACCGGCATGCCCTCGAGCATCCAGCCGGTTGCCCTGCCCTCGGCCGAGAGGGCCTCGATCTGGCGGGCCACCGTCCGCCGCTCGCGGATCGTGCCGGCCACGTTGTCGAGGATCTGGGTCAGGTCGCCGCCGAGCTCCCGGTTGATGTCGACGGCCTGGGCCAGCCAGGCCAGGTCGGGGCTCTGGAGCCGGTCGGCGGCGTTGCGCATCGACTCGGTCAGGTCCCGCCCGACCCGCACCTCGAAGGCGATCCGGTGGAACTCGGGGCCGGTCGGGGCCGGCGACTCGGTCGCCACCAGCTCGACCGAGCGGGGCAGGCTCTGCCCGGCCCGGAGGCTCGAGGCCAGGATGGCCAGGGTGTCGGTGAGCTGGTCGGCGAACCGGGTCCGCCGGCGCTCGGCCCGGACCCGGAGCGTGCCACCGGTTGCGGCCACGAGCACGAGCACCAGGAGGAGCCCGACCAGGGGCCGTCCGGTCGCGGCCAGCACGAGGCCGAGGGGGACCGCAACCGCAACCCAGCCGATGACGAACTCCCCGGCCCGGAGGCTGATGTTGGCTGCGTCGAGCTGGAGATCGAGCCGCCGGCCGAAGGCGTGGCGGCTGACCAGGCGATCGACGGCGTTGCCGAGGCGGGTGTGGACGCCGGCCAGGCGATCGGCGCTCGATGCCGCCTCCAGCCGGATCCGCGCCGCCGGGCGGGCGGCCAGCAGCCCGACGAGGAAGAGGGAGGCGAAGACGGTGCCGAGCCCGATCGGGAGGAGGCGGGCGTCGGCCCAGAAGCCGGTCGAGGCGATCACGACCGACGGCGGCCGGGCGTCGATCGCGGATGCGCCGGCACCGGGGCCGATGCCGTCGACGTCGTCGCCCCCGGAGGCGCTTGCGCTCGGTCCGTCGATGACGACCCTGGCGGTCGCGACCGCGCCGTCGACCGCGACCGAGACAACGACGCTGCGGGCACCGTCGCCGCCCAGATCGAACCGGAGGCGGTAGCGGTTGGCCAGGCGCCCGGCGATGTCGGCGTACAGGTCGCCGAGCTGGTCGAGCTCCTCGGTGGCCAGGAACTGGCCGCCGACGTCGATCGCCGTCGCCTCGAGGGCGGCCTGGTCCTCCTCCGGGGTCTCGATGGCGACGGCGTAGAGCAGGGCCGCCACGTCCAGCAGGGCGGCGACGGCGTCGGCCTTGGTGCCGCTGCTGGCGGTGTCACCACCGTCAGACAGGACGATGACCGACGTCGGGCCGGCGTCGCCGTCGTCGTCGAGCAGGCCGGCGGCGGCGGTCAGTGCGTCCCACAGGGCGGTCTCGCCGCCGGCCCGGTCGATGGCGGCCAGGTCGCTCAGGAGCGCATCGCGGTCGGTGGTCGGCTCCCGGTGCACGGTCACCGTCTCACCGAAGCTGACCAGGCCGACGCTGGTGTCGTCGGGGAGGCCGTCGACGAAGCGGGCGGCTGCGAGACGAGCGGCGGCGAGCGGCTCACCGGCCATGCTGCCGGACGTGTCGAGCACGACGACGGCCTCGGTCGGGTCGTCGACCGCCTCGACCGAGACCCCGACCAGCTGACCGCCGTCGGCCACGGCGAAGTCGGTCGTCTCGGGACCGAGGAGGCCGATCGCCTCCGGAACCGCCACCTCGAGCACGACGCCACGATCGACCTCGGGGTCGGCGCCCGGTTCGGCCTCGACGGCCAGGATCTGGATGAGCCCGGCCAACCTGGCCCGGGCGTCGGCGACCGGGTCGGCGGGCTCGGCCGCCGCTGCGAGGTCGGTGGGTCCGGCGGTCCCACCGAGCTCGGCCGGCCTGGTCGGATCGGCGGACGCCGGCGACTCGACCGGCGCGTCCGACCCGCCGGTGCCGTCCGGCTCCACGGGGCCCTCCGGCTCGGGCGCCTGGCTCGGATCGTCGGTCGGGGCCGCACCCTCGACGGGCGGGTCCACCGTCTCGGGCGGGTCCGCTGGCTGGGCGGCCGCCCCGGTCGACCGGACGACGACGGCGCCGGCGATGGCGACCGCCATGGCGACGGTCACCGCCAGCGTCGCCGCGGATCGGGCTGCGGCGGACCGCCCCGCCACGATCGGCCGGCATCCGGCGGGGCGACGGCTCACAACGCCCCGTCCCCGGCTGCGCCGCCACCCGGCTCGCCCGGCCACTCGGGGAACGCCCTGGCCAGGGGGTCGGCCAGCCGATCCAGGTCCGCTGCGAACCGAGGGCGGGCCCCGGTTCGGCGCAACAGCCCGGTCGGGTCGGCCCGGTGGTCCACCGCGAACAGCGTCTGGAGGGCGACCGACTCACCGTCCATCCCTGCGACCTCGGCGATCTCGGTGACCCGGCGGCCCCCGTCCGGCATCCGATTGAGGTGCACCACCAGGTCGAGGGCGGAGGCCACCTGCTCCCGGATCGACCGGGCCGGCAGGTCGAGCCCGGCCATCAGCACCATGGTCTCCAGGCGGGAGACGGCGTCGGCCGGTGTGTTGGCGTGCAGGGTCGACAACGAGCCCTCGTGACCCGTGTTCATCGCCTGCAGCATGTCGATGGCCTCGCCACCGCGGACCTCGCCGACCACGATCCGGTCGGGCCGCATCCGCAGCGAGTTGCGGACGAGATCGCGGATCGAGATCTGGCCTCGGCCCTCGACGTTCGGTGGGCGGGCCTCCAGGCGGATGACGTGGCGCTGGCGGAGCCGCAGCTCGACCGAGTCCTCGATGGTGACGATGCGCTCGCCCTCGGGGATGAACGAGGAGACCACGTTGAGGAGGGTCGTCTTGCCCGAACCGGTGCCGCCGCTGATCAGGATGTTGCGCCGGCCGCGGACGCAGCGCTCGAGGAACTCGACGGCGGCCGGCGTCAGCGACCCGCTCCTGACCAGGTCGGCCGTGCTCAACCCGGTCTCGGCGAACTTCCGGATCGTCAGCATCGGACCGTCGACGGCCAATGGCGGGATGACGGCGTTGACCCGGCTGCCGTCAGGCAGGCGGGCGTCGACCAGGGGCGACGACTCGTCGATGCGACGGCCGACGGCGGCCACGATCCGCTCGATGACCTGGCGCAGGTGCTGGGCCGACACGAAGCGGGCGTCGGTCAGGTGGAGCCGGCCGTCGCGCTCGATGAAGATGGCGTCGTCGGCATTGGCCATCACCTCGGTGACGGTCGAGTCGGCCAGGAACGGCTCGATCGGCCCGAGCCCGAGGATGTCGGCCCCGATGGCGTCGACCAGGTGGCGCCGCTCGTCTGGTGCGAGCTGGGTGGCCTCGGTCGCCAGGATCTCGTCGAGCTCGCGGACGACCAGCGCGTTGACCTGGTCCTCCCGGAGCTCCGGATCGAAGAGGCGGTTGCCGAGCCGCTCGAACAGCGCCTTCTGGGCCCGGGTCCGCAGACGAAACAGCGGGTCCGAGGCCCGGGCGTCCTCGACCGGCTGGTCGACGACCAGCCCGGGGCCGGTCTGGCGCCGGGCCGACGACTCCCGCAGCAGCTGGGCCAGGTTCACCGACGACCCCTCCAGCGGAAGCGCTTCTCGCGGTCGCGGTCGGGCGTCGGGGCGTAGAACTCGGCGATGCGCTCGAACCGCTCGGCCAGGTTCCCGCCCCCGCCGCGCTCGATGGCCGGGATGCCCTCGTTGGTCGAGACCGGGATGAGCCGGGTGCTCGGGATCTGGAAGCTGGCCGGGAGGCCGACCGCAGCCTCGATCTCGGCCACGGTCAGCCCGACCCGGGCGTTGGCCCGGTTGAGCACGAACGTCCGGCGCTGGGACACGTACCCGACCTCGTCGAGGACGTCGAGCTGGCGGCGAACGGCCCGGATCGAGGGGACGTCGGTCGTCGAGATGACCAGCAGGTCGGTCGACTGCTCCATCGCCGCGACCGAGAACCGGTCGACGCCGGAGGCGGTGTCGACCACGACGAGGGGGAACTCCTCGGCGAAGGCGGCCACCGCCCGCTTGAGCTGGTCCTGCTCGATGTCGTCGGCGGTGACCAGGTCGGGCGGGGGCGGCAGCACCGCCAACCCGGACGGATGGGACGACACGAAGACCTTGAGCGCGCTGCGCTCGTTGTTGGCGGCGTCGACGGCCTCGATCAGGGAGTAGTCGGGGCGAAGCCCGAGCGAGCCGATGCAGTTGCCGAACTGGACGTCGAGATCGAGCAACACGACCTTCTTCGGCACCCGGCGGGCCAGGCCGACCGCCAGGTTGACCGCCACCGTCGTCTTGCCGCTTCCACCTTTCGGGCTGATGACGGTGATCACCCGGCGCCTGATCTCGGCCGGGGTGTCGCTCCGCCGCTGGTGGCGGGACTGGGCCAGCTGCAGCACGGGCTCGACCGACGCCCGGAACTCGCGCCGGGTCCCACCCTCGAAGGCGACGTCGCGGGCCCCGAGACGGAGCAGGGTCATCGAGGTGGCGGTGTCGACCCGGGGGGTGAGGCACAGGATCGTGGTGGCCGGGAACAGGCGGTCGATCTCGGGAAGCACCACCTGCGTCAGCTCCTGGCCGGCATCGGCGCCGATCACCACCAGCGCCGGGTCGGCGGCACAGGCGTCCATCGCCACCTCGGCCGGGTCCTGCCACTGGTCCGACCACACGCGCCGGACCGGGGTCGACCGCCCGAACTCCTCGACGAACACCGCCTCGAGGTTCGGGTTGCCCGACACCAGCGTGATTCCACTCATCGCTCCGCCCTTTCGTTCCGGCCCGGGCGTCGCCGACCGTCGGCCATGCGCTCACCCGTCGCCCGCTCGCCGCCCGTCACCGGCGTGGCCGCCGATCGATCAGCACGCTGCCCCGGGTCTGGCCCGGCTCGTCGCTCTCCGGCACCGACTCGCGCTCGGCCGCCAACCAGATCTCCCCGAACTCGGCGGTGAAGACCAGCCGCTCGGCGTCGAACGGCTCGACCGCCAGCGTCACGAAGACCGAGTCCTCGGGCGCATCCGTCAACCTTTCGCCCTCGGCCGGGCGCGAGCCGATCGGCTCCTGGATGGCGGTGACCAGGACTTTGCGCAGCAGCAGATCCGTCGAGTTGGGGGTCGTGCCCTGCACGTCCTCACCGACCGACGACGGCAGTGGCACCGCCTCGCCGTTCACGTCGACGACGGTCCGGCTGAGACTGAACGGCTCGAACGAGGCGAGCACCGACACGGTCTGACCGGGCTCGAGCAAGCCGCCGACCGCCCGCTCGGCCGCCAGCTCGACCGTGATCTCGACCATCTCGTCCGGCACGTCGATGCCGATCTGGCGGTCGTTCATGGCGGCCCTGGCCACGAATCGGGAGGTCACCAGCTGCTCACCGGGCACGAGATCGAGGGCGACGACCAGCCCGGCGACGACGGCCAGGTCCTGGACCGCCCCGGCGGCGGCCACCTTGATCGGGACCCGCTCGACCGAGACGAGCGGTCCGATCTGCTCGACGGCCGTGCCGGCCGCAATGGGCTGATCGACGACGTAGACCTCGACCAGCCGCTCACCGGCCAGGGCTCGCTGCTCGGCCGTGCCGACGTAGAACACGAGGGCTGCCGTCCCGACGAGGGCCAGGGCCAGCGCCCCGATCAATCCGACGATCCGCCGGTTCATCGCCGTGCCTCCCGACCCGCTCCGACCGTCGCCACCCGACCGATCGGCCCGGTCACGAGGATCCTCCCCCGCCGCACTCCGGGCTCCGCCACCCGTCGACGCCGCAGATGGCGACGACCCGGTTGCCGGCGTCGAGCCCCGGACCTCCGCAACAGGTGCCGATCACGAGGCCGGGCTCGACCTTGAACGCCAGCGTCCAGTACTCGAGCGGCCCCTGGAACGCATACCAGTACAGGCGAGCCCGGATGAACCCGATCACGTGGACGCCGTCGCTGTCGGCGTAGTCGTAGATCGGCCACGGGACGTAGTCGCCGCTGTCGACCAGCTCGTCGAGGTCGCCGGAGATGGCGGGGATGGCGTAGGGCCGATCGGCGCAGGGCTGGCCGGAGCAGCCGGTCGTGGTCGGGCCGTCGAGCGCAACCGGCTCGGGATAGCCGTCGACCGCCCACTGACCGACCTCGGCCGTGCTGGCCCCGCCCTCGAAGTCGACGCTGAGGAAGTTGCCGGTCGTGCTGACGCCGCCGCACGCCGTGGCGTCGACCTTCGGGAACGGCAGCTCGAGGTAGACGACCGAGCTCGGCGGGTTGTCGATCAGCTGCTTGAGCTCGGGCGAGCCGTCGTAGCAGAGACCGACGGGACGAAGGCCGGTGATCGCCCTCGGTGGGCCCCATGCCGCGGCCGACGAGGCCTCGGCCGGCTCGAACGAGCCCCCGGGCGGGGCGAGGAAGGACGACGTCCGTTCCCTGGTGGTCCACACCGTGACGACCCCGCCACCGCTGTTGCCGGTGACCTCGCAGTCGGTCATCGTGGCGTCGACGTCGTTTGCGGTCACGTAGGTCCTGGCGGTCGCGCAGGCCCCGGCCCGATCCCATGGCCGCTCGACCAGGTCCTGGGCGGCGGCCAGCGCCGCAGCATCGGCGGCCGGGACGAGGGCTCGCCTGGCGACCCGCATCCCCCCGACATCGACCACGAGGGCGGTCAGTCCGAGCATGGCGGTCAGCAGGAGGGCGACCAGGACCAGGGTTGCGCCCCGCTCGTCGGCTGCGGTCACCAGCGCGCGGCGTGGCCAACGGACCGGTCCAGCCGCACCGATGCGGCCCGTCACGCCTCGCAACGGAAGACCGCCTTCCCGGTCAGGGTCAGGTCGTGGGTCAGGACGAACGGGATGTCGATCCGGCGGGTGCCCCTGACGGTCACCGAGACCGACTCGCCTTCCCGCCCGGCGCACACCGACGGGCTGACCGAGACGACCGGGCCGGACTCGAGCGGGGCGTCGGCGAGCGAGGCGTCGACCCGGCTGATCACGTCGGACCTGGAGGTCGACGACAGCGACGCGAGCCGGCCACCCTCCCGGGCGGCGGACTCGACGGCCTGGGACGCCGACAGGGCGAACCCGAGCTCGACCATGCCGAACACGAGCATCATCAGCAGCGGGAGCACCAGGGCGAACTCGGCGATGGCGTTGCCCTGGTCCGCCGTGGTGACGCCATCGTGCCCGTGCGACCCACGTCGACGCCTCGACCGGCGGGCGCCGGCCTCGCCATCGACGCGATGCCGCCGGCCGTCCGGTGCCGTGCCTCGCTGTCGCCGCATCGCTTCCTCCGCCTGGGCGCATGACGCCCAGGCCGGCCAGGCCCGCACCTGTGAAGGAGCAACCTAGCGACAAGGACACCCTTTGACAAGGGTCAATAGCGAGAGAATTCTATGTGCGAGTTTTTGCTTGATTCTGGTTGGAGAGAAGCGTCATTGTTTTCAAGAGGAGATTCCGTCAGGTGTCTCCTGATCACGGTCCTTGCCGTACCTCATAGTTGTTTCGACATGCATTTATGTCCAGCAAGACAGCACATGTTGTAGAAAGAGGTATGCCCTGAACCACGAAAATGGATCGACAAAAAGTGTTGGACATCAGAAGTCATTCTGGTCTATACAACACCTCGCCACCGCAAAGTTCTCTCCGGTCGAAGGTCTCTGATCGGCGAGGTCGGGAGTGCCCTACCGCTTTGCGGCGATTGCGGCAGGACACTCCCTCAGCGGCGGCGCAGGGGACCACCGTTCCGATCGGAGGGCTCACCGGTTTAGCCCTCCTTCAGCTCTCCGATCGGAACGGACCTACTAGGGAGCCGGCGGAGCCGCCGGCAGTTCGTTCGTGGCACCGGTGAAAGCGTTGATGATGTTCTGCCCGAAGGCACCGATGATGGTGGCGGCGGCGACTGCCACGACGAACAGCAGGAGGGCGTACTCCGCCAACCCTGCCCCTCGATCCTGGCCGAGCCGCTGCTCGAACCTCGCCTTCTGTCCAAGTGTCCAAACAACCATGTAGGTCATGAATTACTCCTCGCCTTGTTGCAACTTTGCCCCTTCATCCTGGACCTGGGTGTCAGATGTGGCATCCCCCAGATGCGGTAATGTCCGACAGCTCGTGACAGCAAGAAGCGAGACGACCCCGGATGTTTGCCGATGGAGAGAGATCCATTACGACGAAGGTCGGACCCGTGACCGGGCGAAAACCTCTCCAGACGACACGCGTTGCTTGTCGAATGATGTCGGTGTCGGCGGCGGCCCATGGGCCATGACCACCGGACGAGGAGGACTGTCGACTTGGTGAGCATCTCCACGACCCGGAACCCGGAGTCGCCGGCGCCGGATCATCGCCTCAAGCCGCCGGCCATGCTGGCATTCGCCGTGTTCGGAGCCACGATGGCGGCGCTGGCCCTGGCCATCGCCGCCGAGTCACTCGGGCTGATCGGGCTGCCGGACGGCCCGCCGTCCCAGTTCGGGGTGATGGCGGTCACGACGTTCACCATCGCCGCCGGCCTGGCCGCCTACCGATCGCTCGCGGTGCGCAACGCCTGGATCGGAGCCGTTGCCGCCGTGCTGGTCGGGCCCGGGGCGATCTGGTCGTGGGCGGCCTTCGTCGCCAGCCGACCACCCCATCCGCTCACGACCCTCCTCGTCGCAGTCGCCAGCGTCGGGCTCGCCGCCGGCCTGGTCTTCGCCGGGATCCGGTCAACGCACTGGCTCGAGGTCTTCAGCGGCCTCGGAGCCCTGGGACTCGGCCTGGTGGCGCTGCTCGTGCTCCCGATGGGATCGCTCGATCGGGCCGGGCCGGTCCCGGCGCTCCTGGCCGCCGTGGCCGGCATGACCTGCGTCTACGGGCTCCTGGTCGACCTCGAGCTGGCCGAGCACCGCTCGCTGGTCGAGCTGGTCGAGTCGCGGCGACGCATCGAGGACGAGGTGACCAGGGTCGAGGAACTGCTCCACGATCTGCGGAGCGGCCTGCTGGCCATCGAGGCGGCCATCGGCTCCGTCGATGACGAGCTGGCCGCTCCCCTGAGGTCCGAAGCGGCCCGGCTTCGCCGGCTGACGCTCACCGGCGCCAGGACGGTCAACGCCTTCGACCTGGCGGCGGGCACGTCGGCCATGATCGCGGCCAGGCAGCAGGGCGGGCGTGACCTCCGCTTCCGTGGGCCCGAGCGGGCGATGGCCTGGGGGGAGGAGTCGGAGGTACTGGCCATCGTCGACAACCTGCTGGCCAACGCCGAGCGCCACGGCGCCGACGGCCCGATCGAGGTCGAGCTGCTGACCGGGGCCGACGCCACCCGGCTGACCGTCACGAACCCGGGCGAGCTCGGGGTCGGTGACCCCGAGGTGCTCTTCCGGCGGGGCGTGACCACCCACCCGGAGGGGCGAGGCCTCGGCCTGGCCAGGGCCAGGATGCTGGCCGGGCTGAACGGCGGCGACCTCCGGGTCGGTCCGGCCGAAGCCGGTCGGACGTCGTTCGTGCTCAGCCTCCGCACCGAGCCGGCGACGGCGGTGGCGTGATGGGCCGCCGAGTGGTGATCGTCGACGACCACCCACTGCTGGCGTCGGGGCTCCAGGGGGAGCTGGAGCGGGCCGGAGCGACCGTGCAGCTGGTCGACCCGACCACCGGGCCCGGGCAGGATCCGCTGGCGCTCGTCGCGACCGTGGCCGAGGCCGGACCGGACTGCGCGGTGATCGACCTCGGTCTCCCGATCCCTGGCGGTGGAGTGGCGTTGATCGGCCCGCTGGTCGAGCGGGCCGTACCGGTCGCGGTGCTCACCGGCGAGACCGATCGCCGGTTGCTGGCCCGGACCGTCGGCCTCGGCGCCAGCGCCGTGCTCGGCAAGTCCGAGCCGCTGTCGGACATCGTCGACACGATCCTGCGGCTCGCGGCCGGCGAGGCGGTCCAGACCCGCCTGCTGGCCGAGCTCCGGGCCGAGCGCCAGCGCCTCGAGGCCGAGGACGGGCAACGGCTGGCCCCGTTCACCGAGCTCTCACCGCGGGAGCAGCAGGTGCTGGCCGGGCTCATGGACGGCCAGGCCCCGGCGCTGATGGCCGAGCGCAACTTCGTGTCGGTGGCCACGGTCAGGACCCAGATCAAGAGCCTGCTGCGCAAGCTCGGGGTCGGGTCGCAGCTCGAGGCGGTCGCCCTGGCCAACCGGTGCCGCTGGCGGCCGGAGGGCGACGATCCCGGCGCCGTCGGCGGTGGCGCCCCGGCGTCCGAGGGGGCGTCGTCGGCCGGCCCCGTCCGCTGACCGGGCCCGATCACCGGCGCCGGCGCCGGCGCCGGACCCCGGTTCGCCCCGAACTAACCTCGGCCATGTGACGGGTGCGAACGACCGGCGCGATGCCCTCATCATCGGCGCCGCCACCGGCGTGTTCGGCGCCGCCTTCGGGGTCCTGGCCGGCTCGACGGGGCTCGGGGTGGCCAAGACGATGGCCATCTCGCTCCTCGTCTTCACCGGCGCCTCGCAATTCGCCGCGGTCGGCGTGGTCGCCACCGGCGGGAACCAGGTCACCGCCGTGGCCTCGGCGCTGCTCCTCGCGGCCCGGAACGGGTTCTACGGGATCGCGCTGGCCGAGCACGTCCGGGCCCGGTTCCTCCGCCGGGCCGCCGCCGCCCAACTCGTCATCGACGAATCGACGGCACTCGCCCTGGCTCAACCCGACCCGGCCGATCGGGAGCGGGCGTTCCTGGCCTGCGGACTCTCGGTCTTCACGTTCTGGAACCTCGGAACGCTCCTCGGCGTGGTCGGGGGCGAGGCCGTCGGCGACCCGGCGGCGCTCGGCCTCGATGCCGCCTTCCCGGCCGGGTTCATCGCCCTGGCCGCACCGGCGTTCGGCCACCGGCGAGGCCTCGTCGCCGCCCTCGTCGGCGGGACGGTCGCCCTGGTCACCACGCCGCTGGTCCGGCCCGGCGTGCCGATCCTGCTCGCCTCGGTCGGGGCCGTCGTCGCGTTGGCGGTCCGGCCGGCGACCGGAGGCTCGGGTGCCGGCGACGGTTCGGGCGAGCGGCGATGAGCTGGACGGCGATCCTCGTGCTGGCCGCCGGGGCCTACGCCTTCAAGGCCCTCGGGTTGGTCGTGGTCGGGCCGCTGGTCTCCCGACGCCGGGACGGCGACACGGTCGAGCGCGGTGGCGGTCGGGTGCTCGAGCTCGGACAGCTGCTGCCGCCGGCGCTCCTGGCCGCCCTCGTCGTCAACCAGACCGTCGGCGACGGTCAGGAGCTCGTCGTCGACGCCCGACTGGCCGGCGTGCTCACCGGCGCGGTGGCGGTCTGGCGGGGCGCGCCGTTCTGGTTGGTCCTGGTGGTCGCAGCCGGGGTGACGGCCGCCATCCGGTTGGTGGCCTGAGCCCGGCGTCGGGGCGCTCGCCGGCCCGTCAGGCGTCGAGGTAGCGGGTCACGGCGACGCCGGCTCCGATGGCCCCCAGCGCGGCGCCGGCGATCATCAGGGCGATCCCGATCGTGAGGATCTGGCCGTTCGGCAGCGCGAAGTCCCGGAAGACGAAGCTGTCGAGGCCACCGAAGAAGTTGTCGAACGCCCGGTTGAGGGCGAAAACCGAGAAGATGCTGAGGAACGCCCCGATCAGGCCCTGGAGCAGGCCCTCGAGCATGAACGGGATGCGGATGAACCACTTCGTGGCCCCGACGAGGCGCATGACCTCGATCTCGCGGCGTCTGGCGAACACGGCGGTGCGGATCGAGTTGTACATCAGCATCGCCGCCGCCACCGCGGAGAGGAGCGCGGCGAACAGCATCACCTGGGAGCTGCCCCGGGAGAACGTGCTGATCGCCTTGATGTTGTCGCTGGCGAACTCGACCTCCTCGACCCCGGCCAGGATCTCGATCTCGTCGGCCAGCGCCTGGATCGAGTCGACCTCGGCGTCCTGGGGCGTGACCTGGAACGAGGTCGGCAGCTGCTCGGGCTCGACCAGCTCGAGGATCTCGGGCTCGTCGGCGAAGAAGTTCTGGAACTGCTCCCAGGTCTGGTCCTGGTCGATGTAGCGGGTCTCGCGGATGTAGGGGCTGCGGTTGAGGAAGTCCTGGGTCGACGAGACCTGCTCGGGCAGCACCCCGACGTCCATCCACACGATGAACTCGACCTCGTCGCGGAACACGTTGTTGATCCGCCCGACCCCCTGCTGCACCAGCAGGGACGCGCCCATCAGCGACAGCGACACGGCGACGGTGAGGATGGTGGCGATGCTCAGCGACGGGTTCCGGAACAGGTTCTGTCCGGTCTCGCGGAGGAGGTAGTCAGCGCGGAAAGCCATGGTTCGGTGCCGTCACTCGCTACTCGTAGACGCCGCGGTCCTGGTCGCGGACGATCACGCCGTCGGACAGCTCGATCACCCGCTTCCGCATCGTGTCGACGATGCCGCGGTCGTGGCTGGCCATCACCACGGTGGTGCCGGTCTTGTTGATGCGGTCGAGCAGTCGCATGATGCCGATCGACGTCTGGGGATCGAGGTTCCCGGTCGGCTCGTCGGCCAGCAGGATCAGCGGCCGGTTGACGAACGCCCTGGCGATCGACACCCGCTGCTGCTCGCCACCCGAGAGCTGGTCCGGGTACTTGGCCATCTTGTCGCCGAGACCGACGAGGTCGCAGATGGCCGGGACCTGGGTGCGGATCACGCCGCGGGGCCGACCGATCACCTCGAGGGCGAAGGCCACGTTCTCGGCCACCGTCTTGGTCGGCAGCAGCTTGAAGTCCTGGAAGATGCTGCCGATGTTGCGGCGCAGCATCGGCACCTTCCAGCTCGACATCTCGCCGATGTCCTTGCCGGCGACGAAGATCCGGCCCTCGTCCGGCTCCTCCTGCTTGTTGAGGAGGCGGAGGAAGGTCGACTTGCCGGACCCGGACGGGCCGACGAGGAAGACGAACTCGCCCTTGGCGATGTCGGCGTGCGCGTCGTACAGGGCGGCATTGGTCTGCCCCGGGTACGCCTTCGACACGCCTTCTAACTTGATCATGGACCTGAGCCTTTCGACAGCCGATGGCCCGGGCTCACACCACGGCGCTTCGGCCCGTTGGAAAGTCTAGTTCGGGATGGGGCCGGCTCGGTGCCACTGCGCCAACACCATCGCTGTCGGTGATAGCACCGGTCGACGATCGATGACGGTCACGGTGCCGGGGCCGCCGGCCTGGCTCAGGCCACGCCGTTGTCGGCCCGCCGCCAGCGCAACCAGGCCTCCATGAACGGCCCGACGTCGCCCCCGAGGACCCCGTCCGGGTTGCCGGAGGTGTAGCCCGAGCGCTCGTCCTTGACCTGTTGGTACGGCTGGAGCACGTACGAGCGGATCTGGCTGCCCCACTCGACCTTCTTGGACTCACCGGCCTCGCTGGCCAGCAGTTCCTCACGTTTCTGGCGCTCCAGGTCGACGAGCTTCATGGCCAGCATCTGCATGCAGCGATCCTTGTTCTGGTGCTGGCTGCGCTCGTTCTGGCAGGACACGACGATCCCGGTCGGGAGGTGCGTGATCCGCACCGCCGAGTCGGTGGTGTTGACGTGCTGACCCCCGGCGCCGGACGACCGGTAGACGTCGACCCGGAGGTCCTTGTCGTCGATGTCGACCTGGTCGGCAGCGTCCTCGATGTAGGGGACGACACCGAAGGAGGCGAAGGCGGTGTGTCGGCGGGCCTGGGAGTCGAACGGCGAGATGCGGACCAGCCGGTGGACGCCCCGCTCGGCCTGCAGCCAGCCGTAGGCGTAGCGACCGCTGATCACGAACTCGGCCGACGTGATGCCGGCCTCCTGGCCGTGCTGGACGTCGGTGACCTCGAAGCCGAAGTCCTTGTCCTGGGCCCACTTGCGGTACATGGCCAGCAGCATCTCCGCCCAGTCCTGGGAGTCGGTGCCACCGGCGCCGGAGTTGACCTGGCAGACGGCGTCGCCCTCGTCGTACTGACCGTTGAACAGGGCTCGGAGCTCCAGCTCGGCGAACTCCCTGGCCAGGGTGGCGATCAGCTCCTCGGCCTCTGCGACGAGCGAGTCGTCGCCCTCCTCGTCGGCCAGCTCCGACAGCGTCTCGGCGTCGGAGACCTGGCCAGCCAGGCGGTCGTAGAGGTCGAGGTCGTCCTTGACCGCCGTGAACTCGGTCTGGACCTTGCGGGCCCGCTCGGCGTCGTCCCACAGGTCGGGTCGGCCCATCTCGGCCTCGAGCTGGGGCAGCCGGGCCCGGAGCTCGTCGACCCGCAGGTATTCCTCGGCCTCGGCCAGCTCGTTGCCGATCCGCTTCAGATCATCGCTCAGGTCGGCCATCGGTCACCGACCGAGCCCGTCGGGACGTGGCCCGTCGTCACACCCCCGCACATCGGGGCGCTGTGTCCTAGCGGCCATGGCACTGCTTGAACTTCTTGCCGCTCCCGCACGGGCAGGGGGCGTTGCGTGGGGTCTTGTCCCACTCGTCCTTGATGTAGGGCTTGGCCGGACCGCGTTCGGCCCTGGGGTCGGCCTCTGGGGCCTGGCCATCGGTCGAGGTGGTGATGTTGGTCTCGGTCGGGGCCAGGGAGGTCGCCGTGCCGGTACCGGCGACGGCCGTGCCGGCCGCGGCACCTGGCGATCCGCCGTTGCCCGTCGACGCCGGGCGCTCGGCCGCGACGCCGGCGGTGATGGGCGCGGCCTCGGCCTTGGCCGCTGCGGCGTCGACCGCCGGGGCGGGCGCCGGTTGGGCCGCCGCCACCTCGACGTGCATCACGTAGCGGATGTAGTCGACGTTGAGCGACTGCATCATCTCGGTGAACAGGTCGAAGCCCTCGGCCTGCCACTCGGTCAGCGGGTCGCGCTGACCCATGCCCCGGAGATGGATGCCCTCCCGGAGGTGGGCCATCTCGGTCAGGTGGTCCCGCCAACGCTGGTCGATCATCTGCAGCATGATCTGGCGCTCGATCTGGCGCATGATCTCGGGGCCGAGCTCACCCTCGCGGGTCTCGTACCGCCGCACGCCGTCATCCGTGATGTGCGCTCGCAGCTCCTCGAGGCTGCGCCTCTGGCCGAGATCACCCGCGGTGATGTCGGTGTCCCAGAACGTGCCGAGCTCCGTTGCCAGGCTCTCGAGATCCCACGTGTCGTCGAGCTCCTGCAGGCAGTGGGTGGTGACCAGGTGGTCGGCGACGTCGTCGACGGCGGCGATCGTGTCCTCCCGCAGGTCGCCCTGTTCGAGGATCTGCATGCGCCGGCCGTAGACCACCTTGCGCTGCTGGTTGTAGACCTCGTCGTACTTCAGCACGTTCTTGCGGGTCTCGGCGTTGCGCTGCTCGACCGTGTTCTGCGCCCGCTCGACCGACTTGGTCACCATCTTGGACTCGATCGGGACGTCCTCGGGCAGGGCCCGGTCCATCACCCAGTTCATCGCCCCGGTGGCGAAGATCCGCATCAGGTCGTCTTCGAGCGACAGGTAGAACCGGCTCTCCCCGGGGTCGCCCTGCCGGCCGGAGCGACCGCGGAGCTGGTCGTCGATCCGGCGGCTCTCGTGGCGCTCGGTGGCCAGCACGTACAGGCCGCCAGCGTCGATGACCTTCCCGGCGTCCTCCTCGCAGATCGGGGTCCAGTAGTCGAGGCGCTTCTGGTAGTGGGCCTGGCCCTCGTCCGATTCGAGGTCGTAGCCCTCGGACCTGGTGTCGGCCTCGGCCAGCTTCTCGGGGTTGCCGCCGAGGATGATGTCGACCCCGCGACCGGCCATGTTGGTGGCCACGGTCAAGGAGCCGGGCTTGCCGGCCTGGGCGACGATGTCGGCCTCCCGGAAGTGCTGCTTGGCGTTGAGCACCTCGTGGGCCAGGCCACGCCGGTTCATCAACTGGCTCAGCACCTCGGACTTCTCGACCGACGCCGTACCGATCAGGCAGGGCTGGCCCTTGGCCACCCGCTCGGCCATGTCGTCGATGGCGGCGGCGAACTTGGCCGACTCGGTCTTGTAGATCAGATCGGGCTTGTCGTCGCGCTGGATCGGCTGGTTGGTCGGGATCTGCACGACCTGCAGGCCGTAGGTGGTCTCGAGCTCGGCGGCGTCGGCCAGGGCCGTACCGGTCATCCCGGCCAGCTTGCCGTACAGGCGGAAGTAGTTCTGGAGGGTGACGGTGGCCAGCGTCTGCTGCTCTTCCTTGATCCGCACCCCCTCCTTGGCCTCGACCGCCTGGTGGAGGCCGTCGGACCAGCGCCGCCCGTCGAGGACGCGGCCGGTGAACTCGTCGACGATCTTCACCTCGTCCCCGGCGACCAGGTAGTCCTTGTCGAGGTGGAACAGCTCCTTGGCCCGCAGCGCGGTGTTGAGCTGGTGAACGAGGTCACCCTGGACGCCGTCGTAGAGGTTGTCGATGTCGAGGAAGCCCTCGACCCGGGTGATGCCGTCGTCGGTGATGGCGACGACCCGCTTCTCCTCGTCGACCTCGTAGTCGGTGTCGCGGCGGAGGCGCCCGGCGATCTCGGCGAAGCGGTAGTAGAGGTCGGCGGCGCCCCTGACCTTGCCG
Organism: Acidimicrobiales bacterium; assembly: GCA_028285495.1. GTDB lineage: Bacteria > Actinomycetota > Acidimicrobiia > Acidimicrobiales > SZUA-35 > JAHELU01. Next base: position 51,800 of record JANQPB010000029.1, on the reverse strand, counting down.
CTGATGATCAGTGGCGTCCTGGCCTCGTCGATCAGGATCGAGTCGATCTCGTCGACGATGGCGTAGTGATGGCCCCGCTGGGTCAGGTTGTCGAGCTTGCGGGCCATGTTGTCCCGCAGGTAGTCGAAGCCGAACTCGTTGTTGGTGCCGTAGGTGATGTCGCAGGCGTACTGCGCCTTCTTGTCGGCCGGGTCGTTGTTGCCCGGCACGACGAGGCCGACGCTCAGGTCGTGCCACCGGTGGATCTGGCCCATCCAGTCGGCGTCGCGGCTGGCCAGGTACTCGTTGACCGTGACGACGTGCACGCCCTTGCCGGCCAGCGCGTTGAGATAGACCGGGAGGGTCGAGACGAGGGTCTTGCCCTCGCCGGTCTTCATCTCGGCCACCGAGCCCCAGTGCAGCGCGGCGCCGCCCATCAGCTGGACGTCGTAGTGGCGCTGACCGATGACCCGGGAGGCCGTCTCCCGGACGACGGCGAAGGCCTCGACCAGGAGGTCGTCGACGTCGGCGCCGTTGTCGATCCGTTGCTTGAAATCGGTGGTGCGGGCCCGGAGCTGATCGTCGCTCAGGCCCTGCATCTCATCCTCGAGCGCGTTCACGGGCCCGACGATGCTCTGTGCCGCCTTCAGGCGCTTGCCTTCACCGGCTTTGAGGAGCTTGTCGAGAAGTTTCATGTCACCGTCTACTCTACTGGCCCCCGGGTCCCGCTGAGCCGGCAGGGCTGACGGCGGCGCGCCACTCGACCCGCCCGGCCCCGATCACGACCGTTGCCGCGGTCGCCTGGGCGAACGGGCACGACCGGGGCGCTAATCGACGTCGATCAGGCCGATGTCGCCGTCGTCACGGCGGTAGACCACGGCCGCATTGCCGGTCTCGGCGTTGCGGAACACGTAGAAGTCGTGGTTCAGCAGGTCCATCTGCAGGGCCGCGCCGGCCGGATCCATGTCGGTGATGTCGAACCGCTTCGTCTTGACGATCTGATAGACGGGCTCCGGTTGTGCCTCGCCGTTGTCGAGCAGCGACTCGGGGACCAGATCTGGCTCGAGCTGCAGCTTCTCCCGAGCGTGGGTCCGCTTGTGGACCTTGGTCTTGAGCTTGCGGAGCTGGCGCTCGAGCTTGTCGACGGCGAGATCGACGGCGGTGAAGCCGTCGGGGGCGGAGACCTTGCACCGGACGTGGTGGCCGTGGCCCTCCATCGTCACCTCGCAGATCTCCTTGTCGTCGATCCGGGGGTTCTTCTCCTCCCAGAAGTGCACCTCGGCCCGGTCCATCCCGGTGAGGTACTTGTCGAGGCGGCCGATCTTCTCCTCCGCCTGACGTTTCAGCGACTCCGACACCGTGGTGTTCCGTCCGCTGACGGTTATCTCCATCGGGGGTCCTCCTGTTGGTCACGCAGCGCCGGTGCTGCGGTTGGGTGGGTGCGCCGAGGGGAGCCAATCGATCCTAGTTCATCTGCCGCTCATGGTCCTGCGGGCAAAGGTCCCGATTCGTGCCAGCAGCAGCGACCACCGCCGCCGTGACCGACCCCGCTCCGGCCCGCCGGAGCGCCGCCGCTGCGGCGGCGATCGAGGCGCCGGTGGTCATGACGTCGTCGACCAGGAGGATCCGTGGCGGCGGGGCGATCGGGCAACGCACCGACGGCCCCTGGAGCCGCTGGTCGCGGCCGGCCCCGGTTCGGTCGGGCCCCGGGCGCCGGACGAGCAGGCGGGGGGCGGGCACGCCGGACGTGGTTGCGGCGGCCCGAGCCAGGTCGCGGCCCTGGTCGTAGCCCCGACGGCGGCGGCCCCGGCGGCTGGCCGGCACCCAGGTGACGGCGTCGAATCCGGGTGACGCCCGCTCGCCGAGCCATCGGCCCCAGACCCGCAGCAGCGGGCGACAGCCACCGTTCTTGGCGGCCAGGACCAGCGACCGGATCTCGGCCCGATAGGGGTGGAGGACGACCAGCCCGTCGACCCCCGGCGGCGGCACCGGCGGCCGATCGACCCGCAGATCCCACAGCAGGTGGCGGCACCCCGCACACAGTGGCCGCCCGGGCTCGGGCCGGGCCCCACACCGCCGACACCGCCGACCGAAGAGCACGGGGCCGACCCTAGGGCGGCCCGGTGACAGCGGACCCGCCGCCGGTCCGTCAGCGGTGGGCCCTGGCCCGTTGCCAGGCCTCGGCCATGGCCCGGGGCACTGCGAGGCCCTGCTCCAGCACCGACCGACCCCGCAACAGTCGGGTCTCGTTCCGGCGCAGGATGTGGTGGTAGACCTCCGCCGGGTGGTCGGCGATGTAGGACGACATCACCGGCTGCCACCAGGTGCTGTCGTCCGGGTGGCTGATGAACAGGTCGACCAGGTCGAGCAGGCCGCTGGTCGATGGGGCGAGGGCGATGATCTCCTGGGCGTCGGCCGTCTCCTGGACCCGCTGGAAGCCACGACGCTCGTTGGCCCGCCGCTCGGCCTGGGCCCGGTGCCGGGCCTGTTCGAGCACCGACTCGTGATCGGAGGCCATGTCGTCGTCGCGGGTGCCGGCGACGTCGGCCGGGGCCGCCTCCTCGATCAGGCCGTCGGCGTCGGTCAGGTCGGCCACCTGGCGACCCGAGTCGACGTCGCTCATCATCTCGGCCCACGCCCCCTCCAATTGGGCGTACATGTGGCGCTGGGCCTCGACGGCCAGCGCGAAGGCGAGACCGTAGAACGGCGATCCGTGCTCGTGCTCGAACCCCCCGGCCCCGCCGCCGTCGACGGCGCTGGCGGCGGCCTGCTCCTCGATCCGGGCCGCCGACTCGGCCGCCCGCTCCTGGTCGTCGCGGGTCGTGTCGAAGATCTCGACGGGGTCGGACCCGGGGTGGAGCACCTCCGGGTCGGCATCCGCACCATGCTCGTCGTGCTCGTGGTGTGCCGGATTGTGGGGCGGGTGGTCCTTGCTGATCTCGGAGTGGGACGGAGGCAGCGGGTTGAGGGGCCGCCAGGGGTTCGTCGGCGAGCCGTCGCCCGACACCGGACCGACCCGGCGCTCCAGCTCCTCCCTGGTCAGCTCGGACAGGTCGCCGGACGCCATCCGCTCCTCGATGCTGGTGCCGCCTTCGGCCCCGTGGACCAGCTGATTGACCCCTTCCATCGAGCCGGCCAGCACGTCGTTGGTCAAGGTCCTGACCTCGTCTGCGTCGAGCCGGCCGTCGCTGATCTCCTGGATGATGCCGTCGATGATCGAGGCCTGCAGCTCGCGGAACTTCTCCTTCAACAACCCGCCGACGTTGGCCTTGAGCCCGTCCCAGGCGGCGTCGATCCTCTCGACCAGGCCGGTCAGGCCGATGCTGGACAGCGTCGAGCGGACCCGGTCCTTGATCGACTGGACCGTGCGATGGAGCCCGGCGAAGGCGGACAGGGCACTGGTCACGGGCAGCTCGGAGTAGCCGACCTCGAAGGGTGCGAGCGGGTTCAGCGCCAGCTCGGTCAGGGGCTTGAGGCCGATCGACGTCGGCAGCCGGACGGTCACGCCGGCGGCGTCCGAGCCGTCGAGCAGCACCCGAAGGGCGGCCCCGTCACGCCCCTGGGAGGCCAGCACCTCGCCGAGGCCGGCCCAACCCGGCTGCTCGGGGGCGGTGTCGATCACCCGGAGCAGCTCGTCGATGCTGCGCTGGATCGAGGCGTGGAGCTTCGGCATCAGGGGGAGGAAGACGTGGGCCAGCGAGATCAGGGTGTCGGTCGAGCCGAACGTCCCGGTGGTGATGGCCAGCCGACCCTGCTCGTCGCGGACCGGGACCCCGCCCGGCGTGTCGTACAGCGGATCGACGAACAGGGCGTCGACGCTCGGGCCGGTCCCGGTCTCCCGGGTGGCGGCCAACCGCTCGGCCACCGCCGGCATGGCGGCGTAGAACTGTCCGGCGGTGGCCGGCGCCGCACCGGCCGGGCCGGGCGCGTCGTCGTGGGGCGCCCGCAGCGCGTCGTTGATGTGGCTGTTGAGGGCGACCTCGATGAAGTTCGAGTGGGAGAAGTAGTCCTGGATGATGTGGTCGGCGTAGCCGGTGTGGACCCGACCGATCGGTGTCGGCCCGGCTTCCACCGCCAGGAGGTAGGAGCGCTTGGACGCCTCGATGCTGTTGTAGAGATGGGTCGACAACCCGCCGTCCGACACCCGGTACAGCTCCGGGTTCTCCATCTGCAGACCGGGGACGGCCGAGCCACCGTGGGTCTCGACGGTCTCGTGCTGTCGCTCGCCGAACGGTGCCGTCCCGACCGTGCCCATGTTCCGGAGCGGGGGCAGCGGGCCTTCGACGGGCGGCGGGCGGGTCTCGACGCAGAAGGCCCTGGGGGCCTGGGCCACCCCGGACATCAGCGAGTCGTCGTTGTCGATCACGTAGTCCTCGGCCACCGTTCCCATCGGGTTGTCGAGGTGACGCTCGGCCTCGTACATCTCGGTGGTGGCGGCGGTGACCAGCGAGCCGGCCTCCGTGCCGAGGTCGAGGATGGCCACGGCGCTGATGATGGCCTGGACCAGGTGCCCGGCGCCGACGGCGCCGATCGAGCCACCGGGGACGGTGGCCGACGGGATCGAGCCGAGGATCGAGATCAGCTTCGGCACGTTGGCCTGCGAGAAGTCGCTCATGAAGTTGCCGGCGTAGATCTGCAGGGCCGCCCGCTGCTCCCCCGTCAGGTTCTCCGAGTCGCGATGGCGCAGGCCGCCGAGGCCGTGCGAGTCGTCGACCGTCGTGTTGGGGTTGTCGAGGCTGCCGAGTCCTGGACGCTCGACGCTGCCCATGGCCTCGAACGTGATCTCCTGGTGCACGCCGGCTTCGCCAGGGTGCAGCGTCTGCGGTCCGGCCGAAGCGGCGGCCACCGTCGCCTGGTCGACCGGGCGACCGGTCAGGACGCTCGCCGACACCCTCGCCGCCGCCCGCTCGGCCGGGTCGCTCTCGGCGGCCAGCCGGAGCGGACCGTCCGGCCGGACCGGCGTGGCCCCGGCGGCGTGGGCCAGCTCGTGCATGATCAGGGCCCGGCCGGCCCGGGAGCCCGGCCGATAGCGACCTGGCGCGAAGTGGACGGACGACCCGGCGGTCACCGCCCCGGCCCCGAGCTCACCGACGAGCGGCTCGGAGCGGGTGAGGCCGATGCCGCCGGTGTCGATGCCGCTGGCCGCCGCCTCGTCGGCGACCGGTCGAGGGACCGGCTCGGCCCCCCGCCTTGCGGCCAGCGCCCTGGCCGCCCTGGCCATGGCCTGATTGGGGACCTCGGTCTCCGGGGCGATCGGCGTGGCCCGCTTGGCCGCTCGCCCGGCCGAGGCGGCCCGCTCGCCGGTCGCCTCGTTCTCGTGCGGCTCGATGTGTGGGTGGCGGCGGTTCATGGTCGCCGGGCCGCGATCGACCGCCCCGATCTGGTCTCCATTCGACCAAGTATGAGCGGTCTCCGGTGGCCGGACCGACGGTCTTTGGGGCAGACCGGTCGAGGCCGAGTGGGCAGCGCTGAGGCCCCGGTCGGGTCGCGGAACCTCGTTCGACGACCCGACCGGTCCTCAGGGCCGGTGCGGCAGACGGGGCGGGGCCGGGGCCGGTGGCCGACCGTCGACGATCGCCGCCGGTCAGTACCGGTAGTGATCCGGCTTGTAGGGGCCCTCGACCGGGACGCCGATGTAGTCGGCCTGCTCCTGGGTCAGCTCGGTGAGCTTGACGCCGAGGGCGTCGAGGTGGAGGCGGGCGACCTTCTCGTCGAGGATCTTCGGCAGCGTGACCACGTCGATGCCGTAGGCCTCGGCGTTCTTGTGGAGCTCGATCTGGGCCAGCACCTGGTTGGTGAAGCTGGCCGACATCACGAAGCTCGGGTGCCCGGTGGCGTTGCCGAGGTTGAGCAGTCGGCCCTCGGACAGCACGATGATGCTCTTGCCGTCCGGGAAGCGGAACTCGTCGACCTGTGGCTTGATGTTGATCCGCTGGATGTCGCTCTTGCGGTAGAGGCCGGCCATGTCGATCTCGTTGTCGAAGTGGCCGATGTTGCCGACGATCGCGCCCTGCTTCATCCGGCTCATCATGTCGGCCGACAGGATGTCCTTGTTGCCGGTCGAGGTGATGAAGATGTCGGCGGTCTCGAGGACCCGCTCGATCGTGGTCACCTCGTAGCCGTCCATGGCCGCCTGGAGGGCGCAGATCGGGTCGATCTCGGTGATCACGACCCGGGCCCCCTGGCCTCGGAGCGACTCGGCGCAGCCCTTGCCGACGTCGCCGTAGCCCATGACGACGCACACCTTGCCGCCGATCATCACGTCGGTCCCGCGGTTGATCCCGTCGATCAGGGAGTGGCGGGTGCCGTACTTGTTGTCGAACTTGGACTTGGTGACCGCGTCGTTGACGTTGATGGCCGGGAACAGGAGGGTGCCGGCCTCCTTCATCTCGTAGAGGCGGTGGACGCCGGTGGTCGTCTCCTCCGACACCCCCCGGATGTGGGGGGCCATCTTGGTGAAGATCGTGTTGTCCTCGACCTGCAGCTTCTTGAGCAGGTCGATGATGACGTGCCACTCGTCGGGGTCGTCATCGGTGGCGTCGGGAACGGCCCCCGCCTTCTCGTACTCCAGGCCCTTGTGGACCAGCATCGTGGCGTCGCCGCCGTCGTCGAGGATCAGGTTGGGGGCACCGATCGAGTCGGGCCACCGGAGCGCCTGCTCGGTGCACCACCAGTACTCCTCCAGGGTCTCGCCCTTCCAGGCATAGACCGGCACGCCCTCGGGGTGGGTGGTGGTGCCCGACGGGCCGACGACGACCGCGGCCGCCGCCTCGTCCTGGGTGGAGAAGATGTTGCAGCTGACCCAGCGGACCTCGGCCCCGAGGGCGGTGAGGGTCTCGATCAGCACGGCGGTCTGGATGGTCATGTGGAGGCTGCCGGTGATCCGGGCCCCCTTGAGCGGCTGCTCGTCGTAGTACTCGGCCCGCAGGGCCATCAGACCCGGCATCTCTACTTCGGCCAGCTCGATCTGCTTGCGGCCCATGCCGGCCAGATCGATATCGGCCACCTTGTAGTCGCCCTCGGCCACCGTCCGCGGGCGCGATTCGGTCGCGGTCATCGTCACACTCCTGGTGAGTCGTTCGTTCGGTCGTGGCTTCACTCGACACCGGGTGGTCCCGGTGGCGTGGCTGAGGCCTGCTGGCCCGGATCACGGCAGCCCGAAGTCGGGCTCAAGCGTAGTGGAGGATCGCCACCGGGCGGTGTGTCGAGGCGGGGCGCTACGCCGAGAAGGTCGGCGTGATGCCCCGCTCGTCGGCGAGCGCGACGAGCCGCTGGTGCTCGTCGTCGTCGACCGACTCGGCCTCGTCGATCAGCATCACCGGGATGTCGTCGTCGACCCGGTAGCGCCGCTTCAGCCGAGGGTTGTACAGGAACTCGTCGTCGGCGAAGTACAGCAGCGGGCCCTTGTCGTCTGGACAGGCCAGGATCTCGAGCAGTTGCGGGTCGAGCGCCATCACGTCCTCCGGATCGGCAGCGTGCGGGTCAGGCTATCCCGACCGTCCGACGGTCACCCGCCACGCCTGGGTCGGCCCCGTGGCCTCGACGGTCAGGGTGACCGGCCCGTCGCCCGGCGCGACGAAGCCGGCATCGCCCCTGATCAGCTCGAGGCGATGACCGGCTGCCGACGTGAGCACGACCGAGCCGGCCGTGACCAGCACCACCTCCGGGCCACCTGAGGCGAGGTCGATCGGCTCGACCGCGGACCCTGCGGACCCAGCCTCGAGGTCCGTCGCGTCGATCCTGGTGACGGCGAACTCGGGGATCGGGCTGTCGTAGGTGTGGACCGGGCCGCCGGGGACCTGGACGGGGGCCGGACCGACCCGGTCGTCGACGATGGCGAGCAGCTCCTCGACGTCGATGTGCTTCGGCGTCAGACCGCCGCGGATCACGTTGTCGCTGTTGGCCATCACCTCAACCCCGACCCCGGCGAGGTAGGCGTGCAGGGTGCCCGCCTCCAGGAACAGCGCCTGCCCGGGGTCGAGGACGACGAAGTTGAGGAGCAGGGCGACGACGACCCCGACGTCGCCCGGGAACGCCCGCTCGACCTCGACGACCGACGCCAGCTCGTCGACCAGCGCCGACTCGTCGTGGCCCGATTCCGCGGCCGCGGCGCTGGCGGCACCTGCGCCGGCGGCGGCCGCAGCGGCCAGTGCCCGACCCCGATCGGCCGGCAAACGCAGCAACCAGGCGGTCGTGGCCGCCGGGCCGGTGGCCGACAACTCGCGCCGTACGTCGTCGAGCTCGGGGCCGAGGCGGGCCAGCACCTCGTCGGTCCTCGCCGGATCGCGGAACCCGCAACGGGCCTCGAACCTCGTCAGGGCACAGATCAGCTCGGGCTTGTGGTTGTCGTCGCGATAGTTGCGGTCGGGGGCTGACACCGGCAGACCCGCCGCCTCCTCCCGGGCCCAGCCGACCTTGGCCTGGTCGAGGCTCGGGTGGGTCTGGATCGACAGCGCCTTGCCGGCGGCCAGGATCTTGACCAGGTAGGGCAGCTGCCCGAACCGCTCGACCACCGGAGCTCCGAGCAGCTCGGCCGGCGCTGCGGCGATGGCGGCATCGAGGGTGCCGCCGGAGCCGAGCCGGGACGGAGCGCCGGGGTGGGCGCCGAGCCAGTACTCGGCCTCGGGATGGCCGGGCGGCTCGTGCCCGAGGATCGTGGCCAGGGCGTCGAGATCGCCCCAGTCGTAGTCGCGGATGACGCCGGCGAGCCGCTCCACGTTCTCCGGCTCCTCTCAGCCGACCTCGGCCATGACGGCCTGGACCTCGGCCACCCGCCGGTCGACCTCGTCGGCGCTCGGGGCCTCGAGGTTGAGCCGGAGGAGGGGCTCGGTGTTGGACGGCCGCAGGTTGAACCACCAGTCGCCGTGGTCGACGGTCAGCCCGTCGAGCCGATCGGACTCGCCGCCGTCGTAGTGGCCGGCGACGTGCTCGATCACGGCTGCGGCGTCGCCGACCCGGGTGTTGATCTCGCCCGATGCGGCATACCGCCGCAGTGGGGCCAGCAGCTCGGACAGGGTGCCGCCCGACCGGGACAGCTGCTCCAGCACCATCACCGAGGCGATCAGGCCGGAATCGGCCCGCCAGTTGTCGCGGAAGTAGTAGTGGGCCGAGTGCTCGCCACCGAACACGGCGCCGGTCTCGGCCATGTGCTGCTTGATGAACGAATGACCGACACGCGACCGCAGCGGCCGACCCCCCGACTCGGTGATGACCTCGGGGACGACCTTCGAGCAGATCAGGTTGTAGATGACCGTCGCCCCCGGGTCGGTTGCCAGGATCGACCGGGCCAGCAGGGCCGTCGTCAGCGAGCCGGAGACCGGCTCGGCCTGCTCGTCGACCAGGAACACCCGATCGGCATCGCCGTCGAAGGCCAGCCCGATGTCGGCCCCGACCTCGAGCACCCGGGCCCGGAGGTCGGCCAGGTTCTCCACCTCGATCGGGTTGGCCTCGTGGTTGGGAAACGTGCCATCGAGCTCGGGGTACATGACCTCGAGCTCGAACGGGAGGGCGGCGAACACCTCGGGGACGACGAGGCCGCCCATGCCGTTGGCGGTGTCGGCCACGACCTTCAGCGGGCGGAGGCCGTCGGTGTCGATGAAGCTGCGGACGTGGTCGGCGAAGGCCGCCAGCAGGTCCTGCTGGGTCCGGGTCCCCGTCCCGGACCCGGCGGCACCGGGCCCGGCCTCGATCGCCCGACCGGCGACCTCCTTGATCCGACCGAGGCCCGTGTCCTCACCGATCGGGGCGGCCCCGGCGCGGCACAGCTTCACGCCGTTGTACTCGGCCGGGTTGTGGGAGGCGGTGAACACCGCCCCCGGCAGGCCGAGCGACCCGGACCCGAAGTACATCATGTCGGTCGAGCACAGCCCGATGTCGACGACGTCGAGACCGACCGACGCGACCCCCGTGGCGAAGGCGTCGACCAGTTCGGGACCGGAGGGCCGCATGTCGCGGCCGATGACCACGGCGGCGGTGCCGGGCTCGTCCTCGGACAGGAAGGTGGCGAAGCCGACCCCGAGGGCCCGGGCGACCTCGGCGTCGAGCTGGTCGGGGTACAGCCCGCGGACGTCGTAGGCCTTGACGATGGCGTCGAGAGCGGAGAGCGCTGATTCGGTCACGGGCGACAGGGTAACGCCCAACGGCCGGCCAGGGGCCGGGTCGACGTGACCTCCCCCCGCCGCTCAGCGACGGGCGTCGAGGACGGCCCGCTGGTCGGCGCTCGGCTCGTATCGCCCCTCGCCGGCCCACCGGCGGATGCGGAACAGATCGGCCAGGAGGGCCAGGCCGTCGCCGAGGACCGAAACCGACGAACCGACCCGGTTCTTGACCGAGACGGGGACCACCTCGACCGAGAGGTGGTCCTGCTCGGCCATCAGGAACAGCTCGACGTCGAAGGCGAAGCCGTCGATGCGGGTTCGCTCGAACAGGGTGCTGGCCACGTCGCCCTGGAAGCCCTTCAGGCCGCACTGGGTGTCGCGGAAGTGGCCGAGCAGGACGAGGTGGGTCAGCCGGTTGACCACGGCCCCGCCGAGCTCCCGCAGCTGGGGCCGCTCGGCCAGGGTGGACGTGTCGTCGTGGCGACGGCTGCCGGCGACCATGTCCCAGCCGGCCTCGAGCTCGTCGAGGAGGCGGAGCAGCAGCGGCGGCGGGTAGGCGAGGTCGGCGTCGGTGAACACCACCGAGCGACCCCTGGCATCGAGCACGCCGGCCCGCACCGCCGCGCCCTTGCCCCGGTTCCGACCCTGGCGGAGGACACGGGCCCCGGCAGCGGCCGCCCGGTCGACCGTGTCGTCGGACGAGCCGTCATCGACGACGACGATCTCGTAGTCGCCTGGATCGATCCACCGCCCGAGCTCGCCATCGATGGCCTCGATGGTCGACGCCACCCGCGAGCCCTCGTTGTAGGCCGGAACGACGACCGACAGGCGAAGCGCACGGTCCGGCAGGGGTCGGTCGACCCGCTTGGCGAGATCCCGGCGAACCCAGCGGAACAGGATCCACCGGTAGGCGGTCCAGCGGACGACGGCCGCGGCACCGACCGCGACGGCCTTGGCCACCAGCAGCGAGAGGCCGATGCGGTCGAGGGTCGCCAGCACCGCCAGGTCGACGGCGCCGGCCGCGGCCGCCGTTGCCGCGAACAGGCCGGGGCTGCTGACCCAGCGGGCCTCGGGATCGCCGCGGAACGTGAGCTCTCGGTTGAGCAGGTAGGCAACGAGCGCGGCGGCGGCGAGGGCGACGAGGTCGGCGACGGCGAGCGGCAACGGACCGCCGGCCAGCAGCAGGAGCAGCCCGACGTCGGTGGCCGTGGCCACCAGCCCGACGAGGGCGAACAGCCGCAGCCGGCTCCTCAGGGCCTGGCCTCCCCGGCATCGATCGATCGTGCGGCGCGAGCACGACGACCGGGGACCGGTTTGCGCCGGCGCCCGATTCTGGTGCTCGTCGGGCCCGCCCCCTCCCGGACCGTGACGCTCACGGGCGGTCTGGCCAGGGCTCGATCGAGTCGTCGACCGGGTCGACCGCTGCTCCCGACTCGTCGTCGCCGGTCGGGGCCTCGCCCCACCCAGGGCGATCGGCGGGGTCGGCCTGATCGACCGTCGGCTTGCCGTCGGATCCGTCGCCCGTGGCGACGTCGTCGCCGACGACCGGGCCATCGGCATCCATGCTGGCGCCGTTGGGGTGGTCCACGGCCGAGCCGCCGTCACCGCCGGCATCGCTCGGGTCACTCACCGGCTCGACGGGCGACGGCCGGTTCGTCCCGTCGTCGTCGTGAGCGTCGGGCGCGCTTGGGGTGTCGGCGGCTACCGGGTCGGCGGCCTCAGGATCGACGGCGGGGGTGAACCAGGTCGAGGTCGACGTGCCGTTCCCGTCGCGGCCGACCGTCGTCGACGTGCGGTTCGAACCGCCGGCGATCGCTGCGGTCGGCTCGACGACGTCGCGCTCGGCCGGCACGGCCGACCGCAACCCGTCGACCGGGTCCGGACCCTCCGGGTCGCCACCGGCACCGTCGTCGGCCAGCCCGAGGCCGGCCAGACCAGCCTCGGTGACCGCAGGATCGACCCGGTCGTCGATGCGGCGGCGGAGCGACAGCCGACCCCGATCGAGCAGGCCGAGGCCGAGCAGGGCGGCCAGGCCGAGCCCGGTCAGACCCTGGCCGCCGAGGTCGACCGCCGTGCGCCCGTAGCGCAGCTCGACCCGCTCCGAGGTCGGGACGACGGCCATCAGGTTGGGACCGACCCGGTAGGGCCCGTCCGCCCCGTCGACCTCCCAGTTGGGGAAGTACGAGACCTTGACGAGCACGGGGGCGCCGGTGCGGTCGACCGTGAAGGAGATCGAGTCGGTGTCGACACCGTCGAGGGTGACCTCGACCGGGTCGATGTCGACCGGAACGGCGTCGCCGAGCGTGGTGGCCCGGGCCCACCCGTCAGGCCCGTCCTCGGCCGGGATGGCCGGGTAAGCGGTCGGGTTGTTGTAGAAGGCGACGGCCTGGCTGACCCAACCGACCTCGAAGCGGGCGATCTGCTCGGGGTCGCCCTCCGGACCGGCCACCTCCTCGGCGCTGCGGCCCTCGGTCACCACGGGCTCGACGGCGAGCCCCTCGACCAGCTCGGAGCCGCCCACCTCGAACACCACGAACGGCTGGGCCTCGGTGATCTCGGTGAGGTCGGGGTGCTCGCGGGCTGCGGCGATCGCCGTGTCGGACTGGGCCAGGTAGTAGCGGACCCCCATGACCTGCAGCTGGTCGACGCCGGTGTTGATGTCGAACCCCAGGTACGGCAGGTCTCGCTGGGCCCGGGACGGGGCCTCGGACAGCACGCTCTGGTTGAGGAAGTGGAACGGGGTGGTGGCCGACGACTCGAAGTAGAGGCCCTCCATCGAGCCGATGCAGCCGTCGGTCCAGTGCGGCAGCAGCATCAGGGCCATCGGGGTGCCGTAGCGGTCGAGGCCCTTCTCGTACTCCCACATCGCCCGGCCGCAGCCCTGCTCCTCGCCGACCGTCGCCATCGTGGCGACCACGTGGCGGTACTCGCCGTAGGACGGCTTCTCCTCGTAGCCGGAGTAGTTCCACTGGATCCAGGTCGGGGCCAGGCTGGCGGCCGTGTTGGTGAAGCCGAGCCATCGGTAGCCGGCACCGTCGTCGCTGGCGAAGGGCAGGATCCGCAACGGCATCGAGACCGCGATCAGCACGGCGACCGCGCCGGCCGCCACGGCCGACCCGAGGATCCGCCCGTCGGGGCGATCGATCTCGCCGCTGACGGTCGACGCCAGGTAGCGGGCCACGAAACCGAGGCCGACGGCGGCGACCACGTAGACCGACAGGTAGTAGAACGGCAGCAGCCGGGCGTTCCAGAGCGGGCCCTCGCCCAGGTTGGCGACCGCCGAGGCCCCGAGCACCGCGGTGCCGGTGAAGATCATGCCAAGCCGCTCACGGTTGGCCATGGCGGCAAGGAAGCCGACGGCGGCGATCGGCAGGGCGATCTTGATCGGCACGGTCAGCAGCGGGGCGCCGACCGCGTTCAGGCGCTCCCACCCCATGTCGTTGAAGTAGGGCTCGCGGAGGTAGAACGGCACCAGCCAGAAGGCGGTCAGCAGGATCGCCGTCGGGCCGACCAGCAGCAGCCACCGGGCCCTGGCGGCGACGACGGGCTCGGCGGCCATGGCCGACAGCATCACGATGATGGCGGCGGCGACGGCGACGAGCTTGATCCCGATCCCCGTGCCGTCGGCGAAGGCGATCGGGATCAGGGCGAAGGCGATCATGCCGGCCAGGGTCCACGAGCGGGGACCGTCGACCGCGGCCAGGACACCGAGCAGCAGGGCAGGGATCAGGAAGAACACCGGGATGATGTGGCACAGGGCGACCAGCGCCACCACGATCGCCGCCGGTGCCCGCCAGCGCTCGTCGTCCATGCCCCGGAGGACCAGGCCGATGGCCAGCAGGCTCAGACAGAGGCTGATCGAGAAGGCGAACTCGCCGGCCAGGGTCGACAGCAGGTTGCCGCCATAGATCGAGAAGTTGGTGTCGAACAGGAACACGAAGGCGGCCATCGCCAGGAAGGCCGGGATCGGTTCGGGGGCTCTGGCCAGGCGCCCCATGGCCCAGGCGGCCACCGGGAACAGGATCAGGCCGCTGACGCTGACCAGCTTGAAGGCGACGCCGTAGGGCATGCCGACGACCAGGACCGCGACCAGGACCCCGCCCGCCATGACCCAGCGGCCGGTGGTGGCCCGGGTGGCGGCGAGCCGGCGGGCGCCGTCGAGCACACCGGCGGCGACGGGCAGACCGACGAACCAGGGCAACCCGGCGTTGAGCCAGACGATCGCCAGCGCCGGGACCACCATGTAGAAGTGGAAAGCCGGGAAGCCGGCGTACCAGTCTGGCGTCCAGCCGCTCAATCGGCCGGCCGGCAGCAGCTCGTCCCTGAGGAAGGCCGGCCCCCAGACGTGGGCCCCCATGTCACCACCGGACGGGGTGGTGTCGAGGAACAGCAGCGGCCGCCAGAGGTCGCTCCAGCCGGCGGGCTCGGGCCAGTTGAGCAGGGCGAAGACGAACAACGACAGGATGGAGGCGACGATCAGCCCGGCCGAGGGGCGCCAGGGGCCGGCGTCGTCGGCCGGTCGGGCCGCGGTGGTCGCCGTGGTCGCCGGGCGGCGGTCGGGCCGGTCGTCGTCGGTTGGTGTGAGCACCGATGGCGGATCGGGGAGGGTTGCGGGCGGCGTCCGGGTGGTCATCGGCCCGCTCCCGGACGGGAGCGGTCGCCGGTCAGGCCCCGGGGACGGGGGCCGGCTTCGGGATCGTCGTTACCTGACCGGACGCGACGGCACACCCCAGCGACGATAGTAAGAAATCGCTGGTTAGCGGCGCCGCCCGGCGTGCTCACCGACCTGGTCGAGCGCCTGCTGGAGGTCGATCCGCTCCCCGGCGAGCTGCCACCGACGGGTGTCGCAGCCGTCGCACGACTCCATCAGGAGCGTGTTGCCGTCGACGACGATCCGGATGACCGACAGCTCGCCGCCGCAGCGGTCGCACGGCTCACCCGAGCTCGGTCCGCTCGAGTCGTCCTCGATGGCGGTCCCCTGGTTGCGATCTCCTGCGCTCACGCCGGACCTCCGGATCCTCGACGGTCGATGTCTCCCCACACGGGAGCGTTTCCCGTCACGGCTCCGTCGACGGTTGCCCGCCCAGCGTGAGGCCCGACCACGGAAAATGGTCCACACGGCTCAACGAGCAGCAGGTCGGCTCTGGCGGCCGCGCCGCCGCAGACCGGTGGGTGAGGGGTTGGCGGTCGGGTCAGCCGAAGGCCAGCAGCTGCACGACCGTGGTGGCGTTGAACGCCAGGTGGGCGACGATCGCCACCCCGACGCGCCCGGTCCGCATCGTCAGCCACGCCAGGACGAGCGCCAGCAGGAACAGCCCGGGGAACAGGATCAGCTCGAGGTGGATCAGGGCGAACACGGCCGACGAGATGACGGCGCCCGCAATCGGGCCGACCCGTCGAACCAGCGACGACAGGACCATGCCCCGGTAGAACCACTCCTCGGCCAGCGGGGCCATAATCACGACGGCGAAGACCAGGAGCAGCACGTCGAGCGGGCCGTCGGCGGCGCCGACGATGGCCTCGGCCGTCTCGCTCGGGTCGGCGGTCACGAACCGCTCGATCACCCAGTAGAGCGGGGGCAGCACGACCAACTGCATGGCCACACCGATCGCTGCGGCCACGGCCGCCTGGGCCGGGCTGACCCGCAGGTCGAAGTCGAGCATGGGGCCGCTGCCGCTCAGGCGGTTGATCAGGACCGGGCCGCCGAGGTAGCCGGCCCACAGGCCGATGCCGAGCACGGGAAGGGCCCACATCGGGCGGTCGGCCAGGTCGGGCAGACCGTCGACGAAGAAGGTCGCCACCACGATCGTCGCCCAGACGCCGGCGAGCACCTGGGCGCCGAGGAAGCAGGCCATCGCCGCGCCAACCCCCCAGTTGACCTCGGCGTCGGCCCGGGGCCAGACCGGGTCGGTCGCATCGTCGGTCGCAGCGCGTAACACGCCAGCCACCGTACCGGCCCTCCGACACGGTGCAGGAGCGCCGGTGTCGACGGGCCGGCATGCACGATCCGGCGGCCAGGAGCCCTTTATCCTCGCTTTCCCCGGGGTCGGTAGGAATGGCCTCATTCCGTCCGTCCATCGACCGACAGGTCACGACGTGCCCGATCGTGCGATCTCGGCACGACGCCAATGGCTGATTAGGCTGGTGCTATGAGTCCCCAAGGGTCCGAATCTCCCCCTCCCCCACCCCAGGGCCGGAATCCGAAGCTCCCTGGCCGGGCGGACGGCGGTTGGCCGCGCTGGTCGGCGTGGGTCGTTGTCGGCATCCTGGTGACCCTGCTGGCGGTGGCGTCGACCACCAACCGGACCGACGCAGACGAGATCTCCTACACCGAGTTCCTCGAGCAGGTCGAGGCCGGCGAGGTCGCCAGCCTCGAGTTCGACAACAACACGTTCCGCATCGAGGGTGAGTACGACGACGGCACCACCTTCAACACCACCGGGTTCAAGGAGTTCACCGAGACCGAGCGCCAGCTGCTCGACGACAACGGTGTCGAGTACCAGCCGATCACCCCGACGACGAACTTCTTCATCAGCCTCCTGCCCATCCTGCTGCCGTTCATGATCATCATCGGCTTCTTCTGGTGGATGGCCCGCCGCCAGCAGTCGCAGATGGGCGGGATCATGTCGATCGGCCGCTCCAAGGCCAAGACCTACTCGTCGGAGCGCCCCGGCACGATGTTCGACGACGTCGCCGGCTACGACGCCGTGAAGAAGGAGATCACCGAGGTGGTCGACTTCCTCCGCAACCCCGGCAAGTTCGGGGCCATCGGCGCCCGCATCCCGAAGGGCGTGCTGCTCGTCGGGCCCCCCGGTACCGGAAAGACGCTGATCGCCAGAGCCGTGGCCGGCGAGGCCGGCGTTCCCTTCCTGTCGGTGACCGGCTCCGACTTCATGGAGATGTTCGTCGGCGTCGGCGCCAGCCGGGTCCGCGACCTGTTCAACGAGGCCCGCAAGATGGGCAAGGCCATCATCTTCATCGACGAGATCGACTCGATCGGCCGCAAGCGGGGCGCCGGCCTCGGCGGCGGCCACGACGAGCGTGAGCAGACCCTGAACCAGATGCTGTCCGAGATGGACGGCTTCGAGGCGACCGAGGGCATCGTGATGATGGCGGCCACCAACCGGCCGGACATCCTCGACCCGGCCCTGTTGCGGCCCGGTCGCTTCGACCGTCAGGTCGTCGTCCCGTTGCCCGAGCTCGACGACCGCAAGGCCATCCTCAAGGTCCACATCAAGCACAAGCGGACGGCCGACGACGTCGACATCGACGTGATCGCCCGTGGCACCCCCGGCATGAGCGGCGCCGACCTGGCCAACCTGGTCAACGAGGCCGCCCTGTTCGCCGTCCGTGGCGGCGACGACAAGATCCACGCCCGCCACTTCGACATGGCCCGCGACCGGGTGATCATGGGCGTCAAGCGTGACTCGCTGGTGATGTCGGAGTCCGAGCGGGAGATGACGGCCTACCACGAGGGTGGGCACGCCCTCTGCGCTGCCCTGCTGCCGGGCTACGACCCGCTCCACAAGGTGACGATCATCCCGACGGGCATGGCGCTCGGCGTCACGATGACGCTGCCGGAGGAGGATCGTCACTCGGTCCGCAAGAGTCACGCCGAGGACATGCTGGTCATGATGCTCGGCGGCCGCAACGCCGAGGACCTGGTGTTCGGCGTGGTGTCCTCCGGGGCCGGCGACGATCTCCAGAAGGCGACCGGACTGGCCCGCCGGATGGTCAGCGAGTGGGGGATGTCCGACAAGATCGGCCCGATGGCCTTCGGCTCGAACGGGCCGGTGTTCCTCGGCGACGACATGATGCAGTCGAAGGACTACTCGGACGACACCGCCCGGCTGATCGACGAGGAGACCCAGCGGATCCTGCGGGAGCAGGAGGATCGTTGCCGGGAGCTGCTGACCACCAACCGCAACGCACTGAACCTCGTGGCCCGCAACCTGCTCGAGCACGAGACGCTGAGCGGCGAGGAGGTCAACCGGCTGATCGCGGTGGCCAACGGCGAGGCCCCGATGCCGGTCATCGGCGAGAAGGCCAGCCGCCCGAACGCCGAGGCGTCGACCCCGACCCCGACCCCGACCTCGCCCCCGACCTCGACCGAGACGGCGGCCCCGGCACCCATGGCGCCGCCGAGCGCCGGTGCGGCCAACACCGCCACCCGCAACGACGGCCCGGCCCCGCTCGACGCTCCCCCGCCATCGCCCGGCACCCGGGCCCCCGACGCCTAGGGGTACTGAAGAGCGCCGACGAGGGTGTCGGCGTCCGGACGCCGACACCCGGTCGAGGACGCAGGGTTCGCCACAGCTCGTGAGCGCCCTGGCCGATCCGACGACGAGAAGTGGGCGGATGGATGGGCGTCGAGAGCCCGTCATGTGGTCGTGGGCACCCTGCTAGGGCTGATCGGCGGCCAGCGGGCCCGGCCACAACGACACGATCACGGACCCGAGGCCGTCCGGCGCAACGCGTCGACGGCCTCGGCCAGATCGTCCGGCGACGTCGGGCCGAAGAAGGTGGCGGTGACGACGCCGTTGGCGTCGGCCAGCACGGTGGTCGGCACGCCATCGATCCGATAGCGCTCGTGCAGCTCGCTCCGGTCCTCGACGTCGACCCGCTGGGTGACCAGGTCCGGCGCGCCGAGCGGTTCGACGATCGCCCACACCTCGGGGCAGGTGTTGCACGAGGTCGAGGCGAAGACGACGACCAGGAACGGGTCGTGTGGCCGGTCGAAGTCGTCGCGATCCAGCTGGGCCGGGGCCCGGTAGCTGGGGGCCGAGGGCGGATCCGGTCGGCGGCGCTGGAGGACGAGGGCGACGACGACGGCGACGGCGACGAGGACGACGAGGACGACGAGCCTGGTCATCGGTTCGCCGCCGTTGGCCGAGCGCCCGTCATCCGGCCACGGTGGGGACGCCGGGCACGACGTCGAGCGACTGATCGGGCAGCACGACCATGGCCTCAACCGACACCGGGGTGTCGGACACCACCTCGACGGCGGCACCCCCGGTCCCCGACGTGACCGGGACGATCACCCGGCCACCGGCCGGGACCGTGGCCCGCAGGGGACCGTCCCAGCGGCCGACGGCGGCGAGGCTGCGGATCTCGATGGCGGCCTCGTCGGCCGACGAGACGGCGATGAGGGTGGAGTCGCCGACCATCGTCACCCAGGGGATGACCCAGCGGGTCGAGAACAGCTCGTGGCCGCGGGAGGTCGAGACGCCCTCGGTGGCCACCGGCTGCGGTAGCTCGTTGGTCGGCGGCGCCTCGGGGGCCTGCAGCTCGGGGACCAGCCCCTCGGTGCCCTCGGCCGTGGCGTCGCCGTCGTCCGTGCCGGTGCCGGCCACCGCCGTGCCGAGGTCGGAGATCAGCCGATCGGCGAACTGCCACCGCTCGGCCACGATCGGCACCCCCTCGTTCGAGGTCACGAAGACCCCGAGCTCGTAGGGCAGCGGGAACTCGAAGCGCTCGGCCTGGGCCCGCAGATCGATGGTGACCAGGTTCCCCGGCCGGACCTCGCGCTCGATCGTGACCACGCTGTAGGTCGAGAGGTCGGTCGGATTCGACGGCCACAGCTCGATCGCCACGGTGGTGGTGCCGTCCTCCCCGATCAGGGGTGACAACTCCCCCTCCTCGGCCGCCGGGTCGGTCTCGTCGGCGGTCGCCGGGTCGGCCGCGTCGTCGTCGCCTGCCGTCGCATCGTCATCGTCGGCGGCGTCGCCCTGGTCGAGGGCGGCGGCCGCGAGCTGGTCGGCGGTCAGGTCGAACTCGTTCGGGTTGTAGATCGTCAGCAGGTCGTCGCCGTCGGCGTGGACGCGGCCGGCGGTGAACATCCAGCTGCGGGCCGGGGTTGGCACGCCGAGCTGCAGCGCGGCGCCGGTTGCTCCGAGCTGCCCGTCGAGCAGCTGCAGGCGCTCGACCACGAGGCGGCCCCGGTTGGTGGTGATCTTGGCCGCCAGGACGTCGTCTCCGCTGGCCACGTCGTTCACGTCGATGACGCGGATCGATCGGGCCTCGACGAACGCCGCCTGGAGGGCGCCCGGCTTCCGGGTCCTGGCCACGCTCTGGAAGGTCACGTCGAACACGGCCGTCTCCGGGAACGGGTTCATCAGCACCAGGTACTCCTGGGCGTCGGCGGTCGTCCGCCCCGAGGCGAAGTGCCAGGTGCTGGAGGCCTCGGTGGCGCACGGGCCCTCGGCCACGCCGCTGGCGGTGGTCACCGTGTGGCCGACCGCACCTCGGCCGCCGATGACCTCGACGACCGCCCCGGCCACGTCCGCCGTCTGGATGTCGGCCAGCCGGATCCGCTGGGTGGACAGCGGGGGCAGCTCGAGGCGGCGACGGGGACCGGGGCCGGTGTCGGTGATGACGGTCAGGTTGGCCACCGCCGACTCGTCGTCGAGGTTGGCGATGTTGACCGTGTGATCGGCGTAGCCGCCGGCGCTGCTCGAACCGACCGGGCAGTACCAGGCGACATCGAGCCGGGGCGGGTCGGCCACCGACGGGCTGACGACCAGCCGGTCGGCCTCGGCGTCGTCGACCTCGGCCGAGAGCGGGGCCACCCGGTCGTACAGCAGCCCGGCGACCAGCAGACCGACCAACATGAACGCCAGCCCCCAACGGGTGATCATGCTCGGACCTCCCGGCCGACCAGCTCGGGCATCATCGGCCGCCATCCCCACCGATCTCCAGCCACGACGACCACCGCCGACGACGTTCGGCCACAGGCCGAACTCGGTGAGGAGCTGCTCCGCAGCTCCGGCATCATCGGGCGCCCTCCCGGCGGGTCTGGGCCAGGATGCCGCCGAGCGCGACCAGCAGGAACTGACCGACCAGGGCAGCCTGGCGGCGCAGGCTGGGGCCGTACTCGATCAGCACCTCGCCGGCCGGGCCGGCCGGGAGCACCGTCAGTTCGTCGAACCCGGTCGACACCTCGGTGCGGGCGCCGCTGGCCTGGAGGCCGAACCGGTCGACGGCCAGCAGGACCTCGGCATCGGCCGGCATGTCGACCACCCATTGCCCGGGCCGGTGGTTGAGCACGAAGCTCGACTCCTGGGCCAGGTTGACGTCGAGCTGGTCGACCGGCGTCTGGGCCCTGGCCGCGTCCGGATTGGGCAGCACGGGGGCCAGACCACCGGAGGAGGTGTTGCGGAAGACGATCAGGTTGAGCACGCCCGGCACCCGCTCGAGGTCGAGCTGCTGCGAGAGCGACCGCACCACGCCCGTCCCCGGGTCGACCTCGGGGCCGTCGTAGGGAGCGGGGGCGAGCTGGGGCACGACGACCACGTTGTCGATCCCGTAAGGGGCGAGCAGGCGGCCGAGCCGCACGACCTGTCCGTCGCGGGCCAGGTCGAGCTGGGCCCCGACCCCGTCGGTCGCGCCGACCGGACCGGTGATCCAACGGCCCCGCACGTCCGGCCGGCCGCCCTCGGACACCGCGTAGCGGATGCCGCCCTCGCTGGTGAAGGGGTCGAGCGGCAACACGCTCGGGTCGCCGATCCACAGAACCCGACCGGGGGTTGCGGTCGGATCGTCTGCCTGCTGCTGGCGGACGAGCAGCGAGGTCGAGGAGCTGAAGCTCTGCGTCGGGGCCTCCCAGACCCCGCTCAGCGACGACAGGAGTGCGGTGAAGCCCATGGCGAAGACGGCCACGCCGCCGCCGATGGCGGCGAGGCGGGGCAACCGGGGGCGCGGGTCGGCGCCGATCAGGCGATCCTCGAGCGACCGGACCCCGACGATCACCGCAAGCGTGAGACCGGTGGCGGCCGGGGCCAGCAGGATCTCGGCCGTCGGCAGGTCGAACGGGACCCAGCCCCGGCGACCGGCCCAGGCCAGGCCGATGAAGGCGACGGCCAACGTCCACCCGGTGACCACCAGGTGCAACAGCCGGCCGAGGGCGACGGTGAACGCCAGGCCGGCCGCCACCACGAGCCCGAGCGCCACCCATCGGGCCGCCGGCGCGCCGGGCGCGAAGCGGATGAGGTCGAGCAGGGTCTCGTAGTCGTTCTCGGGAGACACCGGACCGACGAGCCAGCCCCACGACAGGCTGCGCAGCACGTCGAAGCTCCACGGCGCATGGAGGGCGACCGAGCCGACGACGGCGACGACGGCGGCCAGCAGCGGGTCACGGGGATCCCCTGGCTCGCCCGCCAGCTGCCCACCGGCCGCGACGAGCAGCGCCATCAGGACGGCGATCGGCACGATGGCCGGAGCGAACGCCGCCACGGCGGCGACGAGGAACCCGAACCGCAGGAGGCGGACCGGGAGGTTCCGGTCGGCCACGGACGGGCCGGCCTCGCCGCCGACCGATCCGAACGGGCTGAGGCCGCTGACCCGGAGCAGGGCGGCGGTCAGGAACGGGGCCGCGGCGAGGACGACGAGCGCCTCCCACCGGCCGGCCGACATCGCCGACACGGTGACCGGGTTGCCGGCGTAGACGAGGGCGGCGACGGCGCCGGCCCGAGGGCTGTTCAGCGGCCTGGCCAACCGGTAGGCCCCGATCGGACCGATGAACAGCGGCCCGATGACCAGCAGGGTGTCGAACAGCCCCGGCGCCCAGAAGAAGAGGCTCCGGAGCAGGCCGAGGAGGAGCAGCGCGGTCGGTGCGTTGCCGGGACCGCCGGTGCCGACCGTGCGCCAGCCACCGAGCCACTCCCGGAGCAGCACGCCGGCGCCGGGAACATCGGGGAACTGCCCGACCGGCACCACCCCCCGGGTCAGCAGGTGACGGCTGCCGAACAGGAGGACGACGGCGAGGATGACCCCGATGACGGTGGCGTCGCGCACGTTGCCCGAGTCGTCGCCGCGGAACGACGACCGGACCGATCCCCACATCAGGCTGAAGCGGTCCTGGCCGGCGCTGAACTGACCTCGGGAGAAGGCGGACAGGCGGGCGGATCCGCCGGCCTGTCGCTGGGCGATGTCGCGATCGGAGACGCTCCGGATCCGCTTGATCTGACGCCGCTTGCGCCGCAGGTCATCGAGGCGGGTCAGGTTCCAGGGAATGGCGCCGAGCACGTCTCGGGCCTGGCCCCGGCGACCGGCCAGCAACGAGTAGAGGCTCTCGACGAGGATCAGCACGAAGGCGCCGACCACCGTCAGCAGCGACCGGCGGCTCGAGGCCGTGGCCAGCACCGTCCGCAGCCGATGGCGGGTCAGCAGCCGGCGTCGCTCACCGGGCGTGATCCGCTCGGTCATCCCCTCCTGATGCCTGGCCTTGGCCGACGGCACCGCCAGCACCCGGGCGCCGGCGGCCTGGGCTCGCCAGCACAGGTCGAGGTCCTCGCCGAGCGTCTTGATCGTCGGATCGAAACCGCCGAGGGCGGCGAAGAGGTCGGACCGCACCAGCTGGACACCGCCGGGAACGACGAACACGTCACGCACGGCGTCGTACTGGTCCTGGTCGAACTCGCCGCGCTCGACCAGGTCGATCATCACCCCGAAGCGGTCGGAGCCCATCCCGAGCTGCAGGAGTCGGCGGTCGTCGTCCCAGCTGACCAGCTTGGGGCCGGCGATGCCGGCGTTGGCCCGGTAGAGCTCGCCCATCAGCTCGCTGACGCAGTCGGGGGCGAGGGCGACGTCGTCGTGGCAGAACAGCAGGAACGGCGAGCCGGAGACCAGCTCGATCGACTGGTTGGCGGCGACGCTCCAGCCCGGGTCGCCGGCCAGCCGGTGCAGGTAGGCCTCGGGCAGCACCTCGGCCACGCGGTCGGCGATCGGTTCCTGGCTGCCGGCGTCGACGACGAGGACCGACAGGTTCTCGTAGTCCTGCTGGCCGAGTGAGGCCAGCGTCTCGGCGAAGTGCTCGCCCGGGTCGCAGGCGACGACGACGGCGACGACGGCCGGGGCGTCGACGATCTCGTCCGGTGGGGCCGGGGCGGAGGGGCCGCGGGCGCCGGCATCGACGCCGACGATGGCGGGGACCGGTCCGCTCCCCTCGATCGGTTGGCCGCTGTCGGTCATCGAGTCCTTCTTCGCACCCGGACGGGGGCCGGGTGAGGTTCGGGTGCTCCCCGTCGGCTCCCGCCGCCGAGGGCGTCGGAGATCGAGGCCGGTGGGACCTCCTGAATCAGCGTTGGTGACGGGACACCCACGAGGTGAGCATGCTACTCGCTCACGACGACCAACTGGGTGCCCCCTCGGCATCGCCGCCGGGCGCGTGACGCAGGTCGCGGCGGCCGGCCCGACATCCCGCTGCGTGCCGGGACGCCCGGTATGCTCACCCTCTGTGACCGATCCCGCCCGCTCCCCCCGGCGTCACCGGTGAGGGCCCTGATCACCGGGGCCGGCGGCTTCGTCGGGCCCCACCTGGCCGACCACCTGCGGGCGTCCGGCGACGACGTCGTCCCCATCGACGTCGACAATGGACCCGATCTACGGGACCGGGCCGGCTGGGCCGACACGGTGGCCGGCGTCGGCCCGGACGTGATCTACCACCTGGCCGGCTGGAGTGACGTCGGCGGCTCGTGGCAGGACCCGTTCACCACCTTCGAGGTCAACGTGATGGGAGCGATCTCGGTGCTGGAGGCGGCTCGCCTGGCCGGGACCGGGCGGGTGCTCCTCGTGTCCAGCGCCGACGTGTACGGCACCGTCCGGGCCGAGGACCTGCCGATCACCGAGGGGCATCCGGTCCGGCCCCGCTCCCCCTACGGGGCGTCCAAGGAGGCGACCGAGGCGGCGGCGGCCCAGTACCACCGGGGTCACGGTCTCGACGTGGTCGTCGTCCGCCCGTTCAACCACATCGGCCCGGGTCAGAGCCCCCGGTTCGCCGCCCCGGCCTTCGCCTGCCAGATCGCCGAGGCCGAGGCCGCCGAGCCGGATGCCCCGGTCCCGCTCCGCCACGGCGACCTGAGCCCCGAGCGCGACCTCACCGACGTCCGCGACGTCGTGCGGGCCTACCGGCTGCTGGCCGAGGCCGGCGAGGCCGGCCAGACCTACAACGTGTGCTCCGGTCGGGCGGTGGCGATGCACACGGTGCTCGACACGCTGCTGGCGCTGAGCCCGGCCCCGATCCGGCCCGAGGTCGATCCGGCCCGGCTTCGCCCGGTCGAGGTGCCGGCCCTGCTGGGCTCGCCCGCCAAGCTGGCCGAGGTCACGGGGTGGACCCCGGGCATCGGGCTCGACCAGACCCTGCGCGAGGTCCTCGACGACGCCAGGACCCGGGTCGGTGGCGGCGCCGAACCACCGCTGCCGACCGGCCGGCCCGGCGCCGGATAGCGTTGACCGGCTCGGGCATTCGATCGATGGCGGTCACGACGGGAGTCTCCCCATGAGCAAACGAGCGCTGATCACGGGCCTGACGGGCCAGGACGGGTCCTACCTGGCCGAGTTCCTGCTCGACAAGGGCTACGAGGTGACCGGCATGGTCCGTCGGTCGAGCACGGTCAACTTCGAGCGGATCGCCCACATCCAGGACCACGTGCAGATCGTCCAGGGTGACCTGCTCGACGAGATGTCGCTGATCGACGTGATCCGGCGCCAGCAGCCGGACGAGGTCTACAACCTGGCCGCCCAGTCGTTCGTGCAGACGTCGTGGCAGCAGGCGGTGCTGACCGGCGAGACGACGGCGCTGGGGGTGACCCGGCTGCTCAACGCGGTGCGGGAGGCCGACCGCGACATCCGCTTCTACCAGGCCTCGTCGTCGGAGATGTTCGGCAAGGTCGTCGAGGTCCCCCAGAACGAGCGGACGCCGTTCTACCCCCGCAGCCCCTACGGCGTTGCCAAGGTCTACGGCCACTGGATCACGGTGAACTACCGGGAGAGCTACAACCTGCACGCCACGTCGGGGATCCTGTTCAACCACGAGAGCCCCCGCCGGGGCCTGGAGTTCGTGACCCGCAAGATCTCGAACCACGTGGCCAGGATCAAGCTGGGGCTGACCGGCGAGCTGCGCCTCGGCGACCTCGACCCGCAGCGGGACTGGGGCTTCGCCGGCGACTACGTCGAGGCGATGTGGCTGATGCTGCAGCAGGACAAGCCACAGGACTTCGTGGTCGCCACCGGCGAGACCCACTCGGTCCAGGAGTTCTGCGAGATCGCCTTCGGCCACGTCGACCTCGACTGGCGCGAGTTCGTCGTCCAGGACCAGGCGTTCATGCGGCCGGCCGAGGTCGACCTGCTGATCGGCGACGCAGCCAGGGCCCGGGAGGTGCTCGGCTGGCGGCCCCGCACGAGCTTCCGCGAGCTGGTGGTGATGATGGTCGAGGCCGACCTGGAGCTGGTGGCCCAGCAGCAGCACCAGCTGAGCCGCTAGATCGGGCCGGGGGTTCAACGCATGGGCGGTGTTGCGGTTGTGTGCGGCGGGGTCGGTGCGGCCCGGCTGCTGAACGGGCTGGTCGAGGTAGTGGCGGCCGACGAGCTGACCGCGGTCGTCAACGTCGGCGACGACATGGAGCTGCACGGCCTGCACATCTCCCCCGACCTCGACACGGTCGTCTACACCGTGTCGGGCCAGGTCAGCCGAGAGCGGGGCTGGGGTCTGGAGGGCGAGACGTGGCAGGCGATGGAGATGGTGGGGCGCTACGGCGGCGCCGACTGGTTCAGCCTCGGCGACCGTGACCTCGGCACCCACCTGTTCCGGACCGACCAGCTCGGTCTCGGTCGACCGCTCAGCGAGGTCACGGCTGACATCGCCAGCGCCTGGGGCCTGGACTTCACGATCCTCCCGGTGACCGACGATCGCCTGCGCACGATGGTCACGGTCCCCGACGACGGCGAGATCTCGTTCCAGGAGTACTTCGTCGGCCGCCAGCACTCGGTCCCGGTGACCAGCGTCCGCTTCGACGGCGCCGAACGGACCCGGCCGGCGCCCGGCGTGCTCGACGCGCTGAACGGCGCCGATCGGATCGTGGTCGCGCCGTCGAACCCGGCGGTGTCCATCGACCCGGTGCTCGCCGTCCCCGGCGTGGCCGAGGTGCTGCGGCGCCGCCGCGAGGCCGTGGTCGCCGTGTCGCCGATCGTCGGCGGGAAGGCCTTGAAGGGACCGGCGGACCGGTTGCTGGTCGAGCTCGGCCGGGAGTCGTCGGTCGTCGGCGTCGCCGGTTGGTACCGGGACCTGGTCGGCACCCTGGTGATCGACGAGGTCGACCGGGACCTGGCCGACGAGGTCGCGGCGCTCGGCCTCGAGGTCGTGGTCACCGAGACGATCATGGCCGAGCCGGCGATCACCCGCCGCCTGGCCGAGACCGCGGTCGATCCGGCGTCGGCCCGTTAGCCGGTCGGCGGCTGCAGCACGACCGGCAACGCGCGGGGTCCGCGGACCTGCGTCCCGCCCCAGCGGACCTCGGTGTCGGGGGCGATGGTGAAGCCGGGGAAGCGGTCGAGCCAGGCGTCGATCGCGACCTGCATCTCCATCCTGGCCAGGTTGGAGCCGAGGCACCGATGGATGCCGATCCCGAAGGCGAAGTGGCGGTTGCGCTCGCGGTCGATGACCACCTCGTCCGGTCGTTCGAACTTCTCGGGGTCGCGGTTGCCGGCGGGGAACGGCAGCAGCACCTTGTCACCGGCGTGCACCGGGCAACCCCCGATCTCGGCGTCGTCGGTTGCGATCCGGGCCATCGTCACCGGTGCGTAGGCCCGGAGCAGCTCCTCGATCGCGGTCGGTCGCAGCTCCGGCTCGGCGACGAGCCGGTCGCGGTCGTCGTGGTGGGTGGCCAGGTGCCAGAGGGCGGCGCCGATGCTGGACCAGGTCGTGTCGATCCCGGCCATCAGCAGCAGGAAGCACGTCCCGGTCAGGTGCTTGTCGGTCAGCGGCGAGCCGTCGAGGTCGGCCTCGAGGAGGGCACTGATGAGATCGCCGCTCGGCTCGACCCGGCGCTGTGCCACCTGATCGGCGAAGTAGGCCAGGATCTCCTTGGTCGCGATCCGGATGATCGCCGGTTCGCCGCTCTGGAAGATGCGGATGGCCCAGTCGAGGAACGTCGGGATGTCGTCGTCCGGAATGCCGAGCAGGTGGGCGATGACGCCGACCGGGATGTGCTGGGCGTAGGCCTCGGCCGCATCGACCGTCCCGTCGCCGGCGGCTGCGGCGTCGGCCACCTCGTCGACCAGGCGACGGCAGATGGCCTCGGTGTGGGGCCGGGCCCGCTCGGTCGCCGCCGGGCTGAAGTGCGGGAGCAGGATCCGTCTGGCTGCGGTGTGGAACGGCGGGTCCGAGGTGATCGGCGGGGCGACCAGGGTGCTCGTCCCGCTCGGCGCCGGCAGCGTCCCGACATCGACGGACGAGAAGTGCTCGGTGTCATAGGCGACGGCGGAGATGTCGTCCCAGCGGATGGGCAGCACGGTCCGGATCCGACGGTCGGACGTCGCCACCGGACAGCCGGCCCGTAGCTCGTCCCAGACCGGGTAGGGGTCGTTCTGGTAGTCGGCGTCGGTGATGTCGAAGTCCGTTGTCCAGTCGGTCACCGGGTCCATGGTCGCGACGCTACTCGGCGGTGCCGCCACGACGCGAATGCCGCCGCCGGATCGACCGGCGGCGGCACGGGCGCCGTCCTCACGTTCCTCCCCGGTCAGGGTCGGAGCACGTAGAGGTTGAAGAAGCCGGCATCGATGTCGGACAGCTCGGTGCTGGCGAACCCGGCCTCCCGGGCCAGCGCCTTGACCGTCGACGGCCGGATCACGGTGCCGATGGCGGCCGACGGCTCCTCGGCCATCGCCACGGGGAGGCAGTGGCTGACGCTCCAGCCGTACATCATCCGCTCGAGCTCGTCGCCTGGGGCGACGAACGTCGGGCTGACCTTCTCGTCGGCGACGAGCACCGCACCGCCGTCGGCCAGGATCCGACGTGCGGTCCCGAGGGCCTCGGCCGGCCTGGCCATGTCGTGCAGGGCCTCGAGGATCAACACCAGGTCGGCGCCGCGCTCCTCGATCGGGTCGGCTGCGTCGAGCAGCTCGAAGCGGACGTCGACGTCCGGTGCCGTCGAGGCGGCGTTGGCCCTGGCGTCGTCGATGCTGGCCGCGTCGGCGTCGATGCCGACCACCTCGGCGTCGGGGAAGGCCCGGGCCAGGGCGATCGTCGACCACCCGCCGCCGCAGCCGACGTCGACGATCCGCCCACCAGCGCGCAGCCGCTCGGCCAGCTCGGGGGCGGCCTCGACCCAGTCGGCCAGCTCCGAGGCGTAGGCCGGGCGGTTGATCGCCGCCTGACCGTCCCGGAACGCCTTGCCGTAGGTGGTGTAGGGGACACCGCCGCCGGTGCGGTAGGCGGCCTCGACGTCGCCGATGGCGTTGGCGATGCCGACCACCATCTCGGCGAAGGGCGAGACGTGGGCCGGGTCCTCGGCCTCGACCAGCACCGCTCGCTGCTCATCGTCGAGCCAGTAGGCACGGCGATCCCACTCGGCGACGGTGGCGTCGGTGCGGATCAGGCCGGCGACGGCCTGCTGCTCCAGCCACTCCCTGGCGTAGCGGGGATCGATGCCGGCCCGGTCGGCCAGCTCGGCGACCGTGCCGGCCTCGGCCAGGTGCTCGTAGAGCCCGAGCCGGCGGCCGAGGTGGATCGACAGCAGCTCGAGGGTGCCGACGGCGGCCTCGAACAGCCGCTCGTCGAGGCCGGTGGTGGTCGGCTCAGGGACCGTGCCGGCCTCGTTGTCCAGGTCGGCGGTCGGGGTGGGGATCATGGTCGCCTCGCTCATCGCTCGTCCTCCTCGTCGTCGGTGTCGGTGTCGGTGTCGGTCTCGACCAGGTCGAACACGAAGGTCGCGTTCACGCCCTCCGAGACGTTGTGGCCGAGGGTCTCCTGGCTCATCTGGCCGCCGGCGGCCCGGAAGGCGCCGGTGCCGCCGGTGATGGCCCTGGCGATCGGCCCGGTGCCGGCCGGGGTCTCCATCCCGGCGGTGATGATGGTCGTTGCCCCGGGCTGGTCGACGTCGAAGTCGAACACCTGGGTGGTGATGACCCACGGGCCGTCGGTGGTGTCGGCGCCGTCGCCGACGAAGTAGCCCCAGCACGTCCAGTTGCCGATGACCAGGTCGGGGAACTCGGGCGAGCCGTCGGCGAGGACGCCGTCGCTCTCGCCGATGGTGCCCGCCGGGTAGAGGTAGCCCTGAGTGACGAAGCCGTTGCCGTAGTCGGGGTAGCCGTCGTCGAGCAACGGACCGTTCTGGTCGAAGACGAAGCGGGTGCCGTCCTCGGCCACGTCGACACCGTCGATCGGTGGCCCGGCCGGACCGGTGGCTCCGGGGTTCGCCGGCATCGTCAGCGCCGGCACCGACGCACCCCCGTCGCCCGGTGGACCGGCCGAGCGGTCGGTGTCGCTTCGGGCTGCGGCGACCACCCCGGCGAGGGCCAGGGCGGCGGCCACGAGGATCACCACCAGGGCGACCCGGGTCTGGATGGTCGGATGGATCCGACCGGTCGAAGTGCTCGTTGTCTGCATCGTCTGCTCCTTTCGCTGAGCCTTCGAACCCCAGGCGTGAGAAGTCGCCTCACGATGGAAGATCGGCCCCACCAGCGGCCGCCGCGGGTTGGCCGGCCGCCTTCCGGGCCGGTCGGTCGCAGCCGGTAGGGTTGGCCCATGCCCGGCCCCCTGCAGATCCTCCCCGTCCCCGGCCTGCCGGAGATCCGACCAGGCGACGACCTGGCCGGGATGGTGATCGACGCCTGCCGGGGGGCCGATGGCGTCGGCCTGGCCGACCGTGACGTGCTGGTCATCAGCCAGAAGGTGATCTCCAAGGCCGAGGACCAGCTGGTTCGGGTCGACCCGGACGATCCGCAGTCCCACAAGCCGCTCGTGCTGCAGGAGTCGGTTCGGGTGGTCCGGCGCCGGGGTGACCTGATCATCAGCGAGACCAAGCACGGGTTCGTCTGCGCGTCGGCCGGCATCGACCGGTCCAACGTCGAGCCCGACATCGCCGCCCTCCTGCCCGAGGACTCCGACCGGTCGGCCCGTCGGATCCGCGACGCCGTCCGGGGTCGGGCTGGGGTCGAGGTCGCGGTGATCGTGGCCGACACGTTCGGCCGGCCGTGGCGACGGGGCCTGACCGACGTTGCCATCGGCTGCGCGGGGATCAAGCCGATCCTCGACCTGCGGGGGACCGACGACGCCGTCGGTCGGGAGCTGCAGGTCACCGAGGTCTGCATCGTCGACGAGCTGGCCGGGGCGGCCGAGCTGGTCCGGGGCAAGGCGACCGGCATCGCCGTCGCCCTCATCCGGGGCGTCGACGAGTCCTTCTTCGGCGAGGGCTCGGTGGCCGACGACATCGTGCGCGACCCGAGCGAGGACCTGTTCCGGTGACGGGCGGCCCGCGTTGCTGACCGACCACCTGCCGTCCGGCGGGCACCCGGACGCCGACGAGTTGCTCGACGGCTTCGTCGACTTCGTCGCCACCCAGGGCATCGAGCTGTACCCGGCCCAGGAGGAGGCGATCCTCGAGCTGCTCGACGGCAACCACGTGATCCTCAACACCCCGACCGGCTCTGGGAAGTCGCTGGTCGCCGCCGCCGCCCATTTCGCGGCCCTGGCCAACGACCGCCGCAGCGTCTACACCGCACCGATCAAGGCGCTCGTGTCGGAGAAGTTCTTCGCCCTCCGCCGAGACTTCGGCGCCGACCTCGTCGGCATGGTCACCGGCGACGCCAGCATCAACCCCGACGCTCCGATCATCTGCTGCACGGCGGAGATCCTGGCCAACCGGGCCCTGCGGGACGGTCGCCACAGCGACGCCGACGTGGTCATCGTCGACGAGTTCCACTACTACGCCGACCCCCAGCGGGGCTGGGCCTGGCAGGTACCGCTGCTGGAGCTGGGTGACACCCAGTTCCTGTTGATGTCGGCCACGCTCGGCAACACCGCGTTCTTCGAGGAGGACCTGACGGCGAGGACCGGGCGGCCGACCGTGCTCGTCCACTCGTCCGACCGCCCCGTGCCGCTCGAGTTCGAGTACCGGACCACCACCCTGCACAGCTCGGTCTCGGCCCTGCTCGACGACGGCCTGGCCCCGATCTACCTCGTCCACTTCACCCAGCGGGAGGCCACCGAGGCGGCCCAGGGGTACCTGTCGCTCGACCCGCTCACCAAGGACGAGAAGGAGGCGGTCAAGGAGACGATCGGCGGGTTCCGCTTCGACTCCCCCGTCGGCAAGGACCTCCGCCGCTACGTGCTCGGCGGCGTCGGCGTGCACCACGCCGGCCTGCTGCCCAAGTACCGGCTCCTGGTCGAGAAGCTGGCCCAGGAGGGGCTGCTGAAGATCATCTGCGGCACCGACACGCTCGGCGTCGGGGTCAACGTGCCGATCCGGTCGGTGCTGTTCACCCAGCTGTGCAAGTACGACGGCAACGAGACCAGGATCCTCACCAACCGCGAGTTCGCCCAGATCGCCGGCCGGGCCGGCCGCAAGGGCTTCGACGACATCGGCCACGTCTGGGTCCAGGCCCCGACCCACGTGGTCGAGAACCTCCGGGCCGACGAGAAGGCCGCCGCCGACCCCAAGAAGAGGAAGAAGGCGGTCAAGAAGAAGCCGCCGGAGCGAGGGTACGCCCACTGGACCGAGGACACGTTCACCAAGCTGGTCAACGGCCAGCCGGAACCGCTGACGTCGTCGTTCCGGGTCAACCACCAGATGGTGCTGAGCCTGCTCGACCGACCGGGCGACGGCTGCGGGGCCCTGCGAGGCCTCCTGCAGGACAACCACGAGACCCGCAAGCGTCAGCGCAACCACATCCGCCGCTCGATCGCCATCTACCGGTCGCTGCTCGAGGCCGACCTGCTCGAGATCCTCGACGAGCCGGACGACGAGGGCCGCCTGGTCCGGGTCAACTTCGACCTGCAGGACGAGTTCGCCCTGCACCAGCCCCTGTCGCTGTGGGCGATCGAGGCCATCGACCAGCTCGACCCGGACGACCCCGGCTATGCCCTGTCGGCCCTGACCACGATCGAATCGGTGCTCGAATCGCCCGGCGTGATCATCGCCGCCCAGATCGACCGGGCCAAGACCGAGCTGCTGTCTGACCTCAAGGCTCGCGGGGTCGAGTACGAGGAGCGGATGGAGGGCCTGGCCGAGGTCGAGGCCCCGAAGCCCGAGGCCGAGCGGTTGTACGCCAGCTTCGACGCCTTCCGGTCACATCACCCGTGGGTGGCCGGCGACAACGTGCGACCCAAGTCGATCGTGCGCGACCTGCTCGAGCGGGCGATGGGGTTCAAGGAGTTCGTGAACCACTACGGGCTCAAGCGCTCCGAGGGGGTGGTGCTTCGCTACCTCTCGGACTGCTACAAGGCGCTGATCCAGACGATCCCGGACGACGCCAAGAGCGACGACCTCGACGACATCGTCGAGTGGCTCGGCGCCGTCGTCCGCCAGGTCGACTCGAGCCTGATCGACGAGTGGGAGCGCCTCACGTCGTCAGACGGCGGGGTCGAGGCCGACGGCGCAGCGCCGCTGCCGCCCGAGATCGACGACATCACCGCCAACCACCGGGCGTTCCGGGTGATGGTCCGCAACGAGCTGTTCCGCTGGGTGACCTTGCTGGCCACCGGGCGCCATGGCGAGCTGCCCGAGGGGGCCGACCCGTCGGAGCTCGACGACTACTGGGACGAGTTCGACGCCATCGTGGTCGACGCCGAGGCCCGAGGCCCGGGCTACTTCGAGTACGACGCCCCGAGTGGGCTGGCCACCCAGATCCTCCACGACCCCGACGGCGTCGACGCCTGGCGGATCGAGGGTCGCGTCGATCGCGACCGCTCGAACGAGGAGGGCCGAGCGGTCGTCGACTGGGTCGAGGCGTTCAGCATCTGAGTCGGACGCCGGCCTCACACCGGGCCCGGCGTCGGCGGACGCCGCCGACGTCAGGACGAGGCGGACGGGAGGGCCGAGGCCTCGGACTCCACGCCGAGCTCCATGTTGATCCTGGTCGAGGAGTCGGCCTTGTCCTCGCCGCCGACGCCGAACACCAGGTCGATCCCGTGCTGTCGGCAGACCTCCGACTCGGGAACGAATTCCGGCCGGCGGTCACCGCCGTTGGCGAAGATCAGGTCGTGGTCGGGGTGGGACTCGGCCACCGCCTGCAGGGAGGCCGAGACCGTGCGATCGTCGTCGACGGCGATGATGGCCTCGTCGACGACCCGCAGTGCCTCGACGAGCCGGAGCCGGTCGGACTGATCGATGATCAGCTTGCCCTTCTTGGCGATCTGCTGCTCGTTGTTGTTCACGATCACGACCAGCTTGTCGCCGAGCGCGGCCGCCGCCTCGATCATGTCGAGGTGTCCGACGTGGAGCGGGCTGAAGTACCCGCTGACGATCACTGCAACCGGTCGACTCATGGCTCCCTTGCCTGGTTTCGACGAGGGAACAAGTACAGCAGGATTCCATCGCGATTCCATGATCCCGCCGGCCTATCCGTGTCGCTCTGGGCACAATGACTTGTGCCGGGCACGTCAGTGCCGTGGTGACGCAACCAGGCGCTCGAACAGCTCGTCGTAGGCCTCCGCCTGGGCGTCGGCGGTCAGACACGAGGCGGCATGGGCCCTGGCCCGCTCCCCCATCGCCACCAGCTCGTCCGGGTCGGCCAGGAGCTGGTCGAGGGCCTGGGTGAACGCCCAGGGGTCGTCCGGCGGGACCGCCAGCCCGACGTCGGCCTCCTTGACGACCGACGCCACCTCGCTGCCCTCGTCGATCGAGGCCAGGACGGGCCGACCGGCGGCGAGGATGCCATAGAACTTCGATGGTGTGCTCGAACGGGCCAGGCCGCTCCGCAGGAGGATCAGGTGCAGATCGGCGGCGCCGAGGATCGTGGCCACCTCACTCCTCGGCCCGAAGTCGACGACCAGGACGTTGTCGCGGGTGGCGGCCCAGCGGTCGATCGACGGTCGTGCCGCGCCCTCGCCGTTGATGACGAAGACGAGGTCGGGATCGGCGGCGTTGCGGTCGGCGGCGTGACGCATCAGCTCGAACGACTGGGACAGGCCGACGTTGCCCGAGTACATCACCACGGTCTTGCCGGCCAGGCCGTGGCGGCGGCGGTACTCGTTGTCCCGCCCCGTCGGGGCGATCCGGTCGAGATCGACGAAGTTGCGGATGACGGTGATCCGGTCCGGCGTGTCCCGGTCGAGCTTGGAGCGGACGTTGCGGGCCTGGTCCTCGGAGAGCACGGTGATGGCATCGGCCCGCCGGTACAACGACCGCTCGTGACGCCTGGCCACGCCGAGCACCCGCTCGCTGTTGAGGGCACCGAGCTCGACGGCGATGTCGGGGAAGATGTCCTGCAGGTTGAGCACGAACGGGACTCGCCATCGCCTGGCCAGCAGCCAGGCGGCGTCGCCGAGGAAGACCGGCGGCGACATGGCCATGACCACGTCCGGCCGGCTCACCGTCAGCGCGAGGGCGGTGGCCACCGAGGTCATGCCGCCGAAGCCGATCGCCCTGGCCGGGATGTTGGTCTTGTCGGTCGGGAACGGCCAGACCCGGATGACCTCACCCCACTCGGTCCGCTCCCGACGCCACGGCCGCCCTCGCCACTCCTCGGCCACCCGATGGCCCCGGTACCAGGGCAGGGACGTCACGACGGTGACGTGGTGGCCGCGGGAGCCCAGCTGCTCGACCAGTTGGGTCATGACCTCGCCCGTGGCCGCGTGCAGATCGGGGCGGAAATGGGGGCAGAACAGCAGCAGCTTCACGGCGGGGGGGCGGTCGAGCGACGGACGGCGGATCGGGGTCGGCTCGGACCGGCCAGCTCACGATAGACGGACAGGAGGCGATCCGCGGCGATGTCGACGTCGAACTCGGCCGCCCTGGCCCGGCCCCTGGTCCGCATCACGTCGGCCAGGCCCGGTTCGGTTGCGATGCGACGGATGGCGGCGGCGATGGCGTCGACGTCGCCGACGGGGGCCAGCAGCCCGGCGTCGCCCACCACCTCGGGCAGGGCGCCGGCGTCGCTGGCCACGACGGGACAGCCGAGCCCCATGGCCTCGACCGCCGGGTTGCCGAACCCCTCGTAGGCCGACGGGAACACCAGCGCAACGGCGGATCGGTACAGCGCGGCCAGCTCCGACCACGGCACCCGACCGAGCTGGTTGACCCGGTTGGCGACGCCGAGGCGACCGGCCTCGGCGGCGACGGCATCGGTCTCGGGCCCGGGTCGCCCGGTGAACACGACGGCGAGGTCGTCGAGATCGGGACCGAGCCGGGCCAGCGCCCTGACGACGTCGACGTGGCGCTTGTGGGGGTAGGTGATCGCCGGGTAGAGCACGTACCGCCCGAAGCGGCGGACCGGGCCGTCGACGGCGGCGTCGCCCGGCGCATCGCCGAGCGACTCGGTCGACGGCGGGCGGTGGCCGTGGTGGACCACCCGGATCCGGTCGGCCGGGACGCCGAGGACGGCCCGCAACCGATCCCCGGTGTGGTGGCTCGGGCAGAGCACGAGCCGGGCCGCAGCAACCGCCCGGGGCAGGCTCCAGGCGAGCCAGCGTCGCTTCACCGGGTGGAAGTTGGCTGGCTGATCGAGCGGCTGGAGGTCGTGCACGGTGACGGCCACCGGTGCCGTCCGGCGGATGGGGACGGTACCGCCGGCGTGGTGCACGACGTCGTCGTCCCGACTCCGCTCGGCCAGCCACGTCGCCTCCTGGGCCACCCGGGCGGCCCGGCCCCCCGGCCGGATCGGAGCCGGCACGACCTCGTGGTACTCGCCGAGACCGGGGTGGGCCTCGAGCAGGTCCGGCCTGGCGTAGAGCCGGAGCCGGGTGTCGGCGGGCAGGCGGGGGCCGGCGGCCTCGAGCAGGCGGACGGTGTACTCCTCGGACCCGCCGACCACACCGGGCACCAGCCAGGTCAGGTTGACCCCGATCACGGCCGGTGCCGGTGCGGCCAGTGCCTGGCTGGGGCGAGGGCCGGTCGCCGGGCGGTTCGCGTTCATCGCTGCGACCGGAAGGCCTCGGCGTACCCCTTGCCGGTCGCCTCCCACGTCAGCTGACCCGCCCGCACCCGGCCTGCCTCGATCAGTCGCGATCGGACCCCGGGCTCCCACAGCGCGGCGTGCAGCCCCTCGGCGATGTGGTCGGGCCGGCGGGGATCGACGAGCAGGGCGGCCCCGGCCGCCACCTCCTCGGTGGCGCCACCGATCGAGGTGACCACCGGCGTCCCGTGGCTCATCGCCTCGACCATCGGCAGCCCGAAGCCCTCGGCCAGCGACGGGTAGAGCAGTGCTCCGGCGCCCCGGTAGAGCGCGCTGAGCTGACGGGCGTCGACCCGATCGAATCGGTGGAGGCGATCGGCCAGCGACCCCCATGCGGCCCGACAGTCCGGGTGGTCGGACCCGCCGGCCACCGCGACCACCTCGGCGTCGACTCGCCCGAGGGCCAGCGCTGCGTTCTTCGGGTTCTTGCGAGGCAGGAACGGGCCGACCCACAGGACATAGCCGGGTCGGAGGCCGAGGTCGGCCAGCACACCGGCGGCCTCCTGGCGGGGGCAGGCCGGGTGGTCGGCCCCCCAGGGGACGACCACGATCCGGTCTCCCCGCAGGCCCCGTCGCACACAGTCGTCGGCCACCCACTCGGTCGGGCAGACCACGAGGTCGGCCCGCTCGACGATCCTCCGCCACATGAGCGCGAAGAACCGACGGAGCCGCAGGCCGACACGATCCGGGTTGGTCAGGAAGTCGAGGTCGTGCACGGTGGCGACGACGGGCCGCCCGGTCGCCGGGACCACGCCACTCGATGCCCAGACGACGCTGTCCGGCTCGCCGTAGCGGTCGATGTTCGGCCGTCGAGCCCGCAGCCACGCCTCGTAGAGCACCGGCCGCGGCAACCGATGGAACCGCAGGCTCGAGCCGACCGGCATGCGCTGCCACGGCGCCCGGTCGCCCTGGCCTGGCGGTGAGTGTCGAGCGGCCAGGCCGGTGATCCGGAACCGTCCGCCATCGGTGAGGGCGCCGAGGGTCCGCTCGGTGGCCAGGGCGGTGCCGCCGGGCAGGCGATGCCAGAACTGCTCGACGACGGCGAGGATGTGGGAGGTGGCGGCGGGTTCGTGACGCACGGCGGATGAGACCCTCGACGGGGGCCGAGGGCGGGTTGGCGGCGGTTGCGGCGGTCGTCGTCAGCCGGCTGGCGGCGGGCCGGACGACGGGTTCACCGTAGCGGGCGGTGGTTCGGGAGTGGTCGCTCCGGCCAGCCGGGTTGGCTGCGGGTCAGCGGGCGAGGACGGCGGCGAAGTACTCGGCCGTTCGGGCCACGCCGTCGCGGAGGTCGACCTGTGGCTTCCAGCCGAGCGCAGCGTTGGCCTGACCGAGGTCGGGGCGGCGGCGGGTCGGGTCGTCGGCCGGCAGCGGCTCGAAGGTGATCTCGCTGCTGCTGCCGATGACGTCGATCACGACCTGGGCCAGTTCGAGCATGGTGAACTCACCGTCGTTGCCGATGTTGATCGGTCCCGTGACATCGCCGTCGAGCAGGGCCAGGTGACCGTCGACCTGATCGTCGACGTAGCAGAAGCTGCGGGTCTGGGAGCCGTCGCCGTAGACGGTCAGCGGGTCGCCCCGCAGCGCCTGGGTGATGAAGTTGGACACCACGCGGCCGTCCTCCGGCCGCATCCGCGGGCCGTAGGTGTTGAAGATCCGGACGATCCGGACATCGGTGCCCTTGAGCCGGTGGTAGGCCATCGTCATCGCCTCGGCGAAGCGCTTGGCCTCGTCGTAGACCCCTCGGGGCCCGATCGGGTTGACGTTGCCCCAGTAGTGCTCGGGCTGGGGGTGGACGAGCGGGTCGCCGTAGACCTCGCTGGTCGACGCCAGGAAGAACCGGGCCCCCTTCGCCTCCGCCACCTGCAGGCCGTGCTCGGTGCCGCGGCTGCCGACGTTGAGGATGTCGATCGGGATGCGGGTGAAGTCGGCCGGGGAGGCCGGCGATGCGAGGTGCATCA
The DNA here is from genome assembly GCA_028285495.1 of Acidimicrobiales bacterium. Lineage (GTDB taxonomy): Bacteria > Actinomycetota > Acidimicrobiia > Acidimicrobiales > SZUA-35 > JAHELU01. The sequence goes on along the minus strand of JANQPB010000029.1, from coordinate 12,880 downwards.
CCGCGTCGACCGGGCCGGGCACGTCGAAGGGCTCGCTGACGTCCTGCCGCTCGAACCGGAACCCGGGGTGATCGTCGAGGTGGGCGATGTTGGCCATCGAGCCGGTCACGAGGTTGTCGAGCACGACGACCTCGTCGCCGCGTCCGAGCAGCCGATCGCAGAGGTGGGAGCCGAGGAAGCCGGCTCCGCCGGTGACCACGATGCGGGCCATCGTCAGCGACCGATGCCGCGGTACTTGAAGCCCCTCCGCCGGGGGATGGTGTCGTCGAGGAGGTTGCGGGCGTCGACGATGTTGCGGCCACCCATGATCTCGGCCAGCTTGTCGAAGTCGAGCCAGGTGAACTCGTCCCACTCGGTGAGGATGGCGAGCGAGGCTGCGCCCTCGGCTGCGGTGTAGGGATCGCCGACGATCTCGATGTCGAGATCGGGATAGATCCGCCCGACGTGATTGTCGTCGACGAGCACCGCCGGGTCGTAGGCCCTGACCTTCACGCCGGCCGCCGTGACCCGCTTGAGCACCTCGATCGACGGGGAGTCGCGAAGATCGTCGGTGCCGGCCTTGAAGGTCAGGCCGAGGGCGGCGACGTGGCCCTGGCCGGCCGCAGCGTCGACCGAGTCGACGATCTTGGCCGCCGTCCGGTCGAACTGCTGCTCGTTGACGAGCAGCACCTCGTTGAGGAACGAGAAGTCGTAACCGGCGTCCTCGGCGATCCGGGCCAGCGCCTTGGTGTCCTTCGGGAAGCAGCTGCCACCCCAGCCGGGACCGGGACGGAGGAACTCGCGACCGATCCTCGAGTCGTAGCCCATACCGAGCACGACGTCGTTGACGTCGGCCCCGACCGCCTCACACAGGGTGGCGATGGCGTTGACGAACGAGAGCTTCGAGGCCAGGAAGGCGTTCGAGGCGTACTTGATCGTCTCGGCCGAGACCGGGTCGGTGACCATGATGGGCGCCGCCACCCTCGAGTAGAGCGCAGCGACCCGGATGGCGGCCTCCTGGTCGCGCGAGCCGATGACGACGCGGTCGGGGTTGAGGAAGTCGGCGACGGCCGTGCCCTCCCGCAGGAACTCGGGGTTGGACACGACGGCGACGTCGGACCGGCCGAGGACCCGGGCCACGACCCTGGTCGAGCCGACGGGCACCGTCGACTTGTTGACCACGACGCTGTCGTTCGGCAGCACGCCGGCGATCTCGGAGGCCGCAGCCTCGAGGTAGCTCAGGTCGGCGGCGCCGTCCTCGCCTTGCGGGGTCGGGACGCAGAGGTAGTGGAACTCGGCGTCCTTGGAGGCCTCGGCCGCCCCGACGACGAAGCGGAGCTTGCCGGACCGGAGGCCCTCGTCGACCAGCCGATCGAGACCCTTCTCGACGATCGGGATCTCACCGTTCTGGAGCCGTGCGATCTTCGGCTCGTCGATGTCGGCGCACACCACGTCGTGGCCAAGATGCGAGAAGCAGGCCCCGGTCGTCAGACCGACGTAGCCCGTCCCGATTATGGCGATCGAGGCCATCGTTGCCCTCCCCGACCCGGAGGTCGCGTCGTATGACAAATACATGTCAACCGTAGCCGGTTCACCCCTCCGGCTGGTGGGTGAATGTGCGGGTTGGCATCGGGCCGACGACCTACCGTCGGTCCTCGTGCCCTGACCACGGACGTCTGCGGTGTCCGGCCGGGCGCCAGCAGCACGAGTCACCCGTCATGCCCGGATCTCCCGGATCGCTCCCCCGACGACTGAACGAACCCGTGACTCGGGACACTAGCCACAGGATGCGAGCTCGCCGGTCGGCTCCCCCGCCGCCTCGGCATCCGAACTGGTCGCCCCATCGGCGGCATCCGAACCGGTCGCCCCATCGGCGGCTCCATCCTCGAGCGTCGGGGCCGCGATGTCCGGCCCCGCCACCGGCATCGGCCCGATCCGCACGACCACCGACCGGCCGAGCAGCCCATCGACCTGCTCGATCGAGGCTCCACCGTCGATGACGTCGGCCACCTGGAGGGCGGCGTGGCGGCCGTCCGGGCCGTGCCGCACCACCAACCCCGGGGTGGCGGAGGCGGCGGTCAGCTCGGTCACCTCGGGTCGGTAGCCTCGGCTGCGGAGGGCCTGGAGCTGGTCGTCGCCTTCGCCGGCGACCCGGTGGACCATCAGGTCCACCGTCGACGGATCGTCGAAGGGAGCGCCCCGGAACAGCTCGAGCACCGGCTCGGCCTCGTCGAACTGGGGCAGCAGGACCTGGTTGCGGCCGACGCGCCCGTCGACGGCGGGGAAGCTGTAGGTCTGCAGCTGGGCGGGATCGAACGAGCGGTAGGCCATGCCGAGGTCGAGCAGCAGTTGCGGGGTCAGGCGCTCGTCGATGGCGACGTTCTCCAGGCCGGTGTCGATGAGATCCCGCAGCACGAACGGGTTGCGGGCCCCCATGTCGATCGCCCGCTTCAGCACGCGGCGCAGGAAGTCCTGCTGACGGCGGATCCGACCGAGGTCCGACGTCGGGTCGGTCACCCACTCGCCGTCCTCGTTCTGGGTCTGGTAGTAGCGGGACCGCACGTAGGCCAGCGCCGTCTCGGGGTCGAGGCTGTGGCAACCGGCGACGGGCATGAGGAAGCCGGTCTGGCTGCGGGGCTCGGGCCTGGCGTTGACGTTCCAGTCCCTGGCCGGGGTCTCGAAGTACACGTCCACCGAGTCGATGGCTGCGACCAGGCCGCGGAAGCCGGCGAAGTCGACGTTGACGTAGTGGTGGATCGGCACGTCGAACTGGTTCTCGATCGTCTCGATCAGCGCCGCCGGCCCGCCATCGACGAAGGCCCGGTTGATGCGGGCCTCCCGACCCGTGTCGGCGATCTCGACCCACAGGTCCCGGGGCAGCGACAACAGGGCCATGCCCCCGGTCCGCTCGTCGATGTGGGCGATGATGATGACGTCGCCGAACCGCTCGCCCTGGCGGCCGATCTGGATGGGGTCGTCCTCGTCGAGCCCGGCCGAGGAGTCGGAGCCGACCAACAGGATGTTCATCACCCGCTCCCCCGGCTCCTGGCCTGGCGGCACGTCGGTCAGGCTGCGGTCGAGCGCGACCCGGTTGATCGAGGCGGCGCGGCCGTAGGCGTAGTCGAGCAACAGCGCCGAGGCCAGGGTGGCGGCGATCAGCACGACGTTGAGGGCGATCACCCCACGCTGCAACCACGTTCTGCCCCGCCGCTCGACGAGGGGGGTCACGTTCGGCGGCGCTCCCGCAGGGCGAAGGGCTGGACGGCGAGCAGGACGCCGGATCGGACCTCGATGGTCGCCTCGTTGGCCACGAAGCGGTTGCTCATGCCCCGAGCCGAGCCGGCCGGCAGCGGCTCGTCGTCGAGCGGGAACTCGAGGCCGGCGGTGGTCACGCCATCGACCGTACCCAGAATCGGGAGCAGCGAGAGGGTCTCGCCGAGCGCACCGGTGAGGGTCCGCTCGCCGTCGACGACGGCCAGCCTGGCCGAGCCGAGCAAACCCTCGACGTCGATGCCGGGTCGGGCGGCGGCGGCCAGCACGCCGATGTTGGCCAGGGCGTGATCGATCCGGCCGCCGGCCAGGCCGATGATCACGATCCGGTCGGGGCGCTCGTCCACCGCGGCGTCGACGGCCAGCTCGAGGTCGGTCCGGTCCTTGTCCCTGGCGTGCTCCTGGAGGTCGGCGCCGCTGGCCCGGATGCGGTCGAGGCCCTCGGCCGAGACCGAGTCGAGGTCACCGACGAGCAGGTCGACCCGCATGCCGATGGCGAGGGCGAGGTCGCCGCCGGAATCGGCCGCGATGCAGCGGTCGATCTCGGGCAGCGCGGCCACGACGAGGGGATCGGGGCGAGCACCGCCGGCGACGATGAGGGTGACTCCCGGCATGCCGCCTCGAATGGTAGGCGACGGGGCGATCTGTGCAAGGGCTGGGGCCGAGTTCGCCGACGATCAGCCGTCGCCCACCCCGAGCTCCCGCTCGAGCCGGCCGAGCCGGAGCTCCAGCTCGGCCACCCGATCGCGCAGCCGCCCGAGCTCGCCGTCACCGCCGTCTGGGGCGGCCACCGGCGCCGACGCCGGCCGTGGGGCGTCGAGCGGGGCCGCGGCCGAGCCGGCGGGCGTCGTCGGGGCGGTTGGGGGACCGGCGGCGACGCCGGCCTGGGCTGGCGGTGGGGCCCCGCCGTCCGGCGTCGGTCCGAGCACCTGGACCCAGCGGTCCTGGCTCTGACCGGGGGCCCGGCCGACGTTGACGACGAGGGGCGTCTCCCGGGAGGCGAGGCGCTCCAGCACCGCCTCGACCTCGTCCGGGTCGGCGAAGGGGTGGTAGCGATCGGTCCTGGTCTTCAGCTCGCCGGCCGACTGTGGGCCCCGGAGCGCCAGGACGGCGATGACCGCCTGCTCGGGCGTGCCGAGGCCGAGCCGCTCGTCGATCACGTGCCGATGCTTGAAGGTCCGGTTGCCCGAACCCCTGATCGAGCGGGCCCAGCCGCCGTCCCGCAGGAGCTGCATGACCCGGTCGACCAGGTTGGCCGGGTAGTCGACCACCGGTTCCCGGCTGGTCTTCTGATTGCAGGCGGTGGTGAGGGCGTTGGTCGACAGCGGGTACTGGTCCGGGGTGGTGTGCGACTTCTCGATCAGGCAGGCGAGAACCCGGAGCTCGTCGGCGGTCAGGCTGGTGGCCCAGTCGCCGGCACCGACCGAGTCGGGCGACGGATGGGTGCTGGAGGACACCAGCGACACGGTAGTCCGCCGTCGCCCCACCACGTGCTGGGCGGGCATTGGCTTCGTCGCAGCGTCGGGGTCATGCTGTGACGATGTCGAACGAGACCAGCCAGGAGTCACCGATCCTCTACGAGGTGTCGGCGGGCGTTGCGACGATCACCCTCAACCGTCCGGAGCGCAAGAACAGCCTGTCCGATGAGCTGGTCGGGGCGCTCAGCCACATGCTCGATCGGGCGGTCGACGACGACGCGGTCCGGGCCATCGTCGTCACCAACACCGGCAACACGTTCTGCGCCGGGGCCGACCTGAAGTCGGCGACCCCCGGCCTGTCCGACACCGACGACGAAGCCGGGCCAGCGGACGGCATCGCCGACGAGGCCCCGAAGCGGTCGTTCGTCGACGTCTTCGCCCAGATGCTCGACTCGCCGAAGCCGGTCATCGGTCGCATCGACGGACACGCCACCGGCGGCGGGGTCGGCCTGGTGGCAGCGTGTGACATCTCGGTGATGCGGGCCGACGCCAAGATCGGGTTCACCGAGGTCCGGATCGGCGTCGCCCCCGCGGTCATCTCGGTCGTCTGCCTGCCGAAGATGTCCCGGTCCGATGCGCTCGAGCTGTTCCTCACCGGTGATCGGATCACACCGGCCCGGGCGGTCGAGGCGGGCCTGATCAGCCGGGCCGTCGAGCCCGAGTCGCTCGACGAGACCGTCGACGGTCTCGTCGGCATGTGTCTGCGAGGCGGGCCCGATGCGCTGGCCGCGGCCAAGGATCTCGTGTTCCGGGTGCCGACGATGGACCGCGATGCCGCGTTCGACTGGACGGCGGTCCGCTCGCGGGAACTGTTCGAATCGGACGAGGCCAGGGTCGGCATCGTCGCCTTCCGCGACCGGGTCGACGCCCCCTGGGTGCCGTCGCCGGACGGCGACCACACGGCCGGGGCCACCTAGGGTGCCGACGATCACATGACGGGCTCTCGACGCCCAGCCACTGGCCCACGCTTCGTCCTCGGATCGGCCAGAGCGCTCACGAGCTGTGGCGAACCCTGCGTCCTCGACCGGGTGTCGGCGTCCGGACGCCGACACCCTCGTCGGCGATCTCCAGCACCCTGCTAGTCAAGTTCGGGGTAGATCGAGGGCGGCGGCCCGGGGACGCCGGGACCGCCGCAGACCCAGCAGGTGGAGTCGCCGGCGCCGGTCCAGGCGACCTCACACGGCCAGCAGCTCATCCGCAGACCGACGCGGCGGTAGCGGGACACGGTCAGGGTGTCGGTTACCGGTTGATCGTCGTTCACCCGTTGGGTATCGGCCGATCCGTCGGCGACCTGAGCGTCGGTCACGATGGTGGCGAGGCGGGCCGTCGGGGCACCGACGCCGCTCGACACCGGTGTCGATGGGGCCGCGGCGATCGGCTAGCTTGGTCGGCGAGCTTCAGGGCGAACCAACGGAACGGAAGCGTGTCTCAGCGGACCATCCAGTCCCGGCCTCGGCGGCTGCACAACCGAGCGGAACCGGCGCGGTCGCGGCGGCCACCGGCCGGTCGTCGACGCGTCCGGTTGGCGATCCTGGCCCTGTCGGTGATCGGCGTCTCGGCCTGCACGGCCGTCGCCGCCGACCACCTGCCCCGTTCGACGACGACCGATGTCCGCACCGCGCCGATCGCAGCGCCATCCCCCGTCGCCAACCCCTCACCGTCGGCGGCCGGTCCGGCGGCCATCGATCCGCTGACCCCGCTTGCGCCGACCGGGCCGACGACGCCATCGGCGACCACGCCGGACCGGATCGCTCCCGTCGTCGACCCGACCGGCGAGGACGGGTCGACGATCGTGGCCACGGCCCTGACGCGCTCGGTCGTCGCCCTGGCCCGGCCGGACGACCGGTCCGAGACGGTCGCCGAGTTCGCCAACCCGACGGACCGGGGTGGACCGCTCGTGTTCCAGGCCATCGGCCAGCCCGGAGACGGCTGGCTCGAGGTCCTGCTGCCGGTCCGACCGAACGGCACCACCGGCTGGATCCGACTCGACGACGTCGAGCTCAGCCGCAACCCGTACCGGATCGAGGTCGACCTCGACCGCTTCGAGCTGACCGTCGAGCGCAACGGTCTGGTCGAGATCTCGGCCCCGGTTGCCATCGGCCAGGGCGGCACCCCGACGCCGGTCGGCGACTTCTACCTCATCGAGTTGCTCCAGCCACCGGAGCCGAACGGGCCATACGGCAGCTACGCCTACGGGCTGTCCGGCTACAGCGACGTGCTCGAGCGCTTCAACGGCGGCGAGGGCGTGATCGGGATCCACGGCACCAACCAGCCCGAGCTGCTCGGCGGGCCGGCCAGTCACGGCTGCATCCGCGTCTACAACGACACCATCGAGGCTATGGCCGGGTTCCTCCCACTCGGCACCCCGGTTTCGATCGTCGGTGAGGTCCCTGGGGCGGCCCGCCTCCGCTGGCCGCCGGCCATCCTGTAGGACCGGCCCCGGCAGCACGGCTCCGATGGGGCCCGTCCCGTTAGCGTGATGGCATGGCTGCGAGCACCCATGCGGCGGTGGACGACCCCCGCAACGCCGACGTCCAGATCTACATCAACGGCGAGTTCTTCCCGAGGGCCGAGGCCAGGATCTCGGTGTTCGACAGCGGGTTCCTGGTCGGCGACGGGATCTGGGAGGGCCTCAGGCTGCACCGGGGCCGGTTCGCCTTCCTCGACCGACATCTCGACCGGCTGCGGTCCGCCGCCCGGGCGACGGGGATCGACATCGGCCCACGCCAGCGGCTCGTCGAGGCCCTGCTGAGCACCGTCGAGCGCAACGACATGGTCGACGACGTCCATGTCCGGTTGATGGTCACCCGGGGCGACAAGAAGACGCCGTCCCAGCACCCGTCGAACCTGGTCGGCGGACCGAACGTGGTGATCATCGCCGAGCACAAGCGGGCCGACCCCGACGTCGCCGACACCGGCATCAGCCTGTTCACGGCGACCGTGCGCCGGCCTCCGCCAGACACGCTCGATCAACGGCTCAACTGCCACTCCAAGCTGCACGAGGTCATCGCCCTCATCCAGGCGGTCGAGGCCGGCGCCGACGAGGCCCTCATGCTCGACCCGACCGGCGCCGTCGCCACCTGCAACGCCACCAACTTCTTCATCGTGCACCGCGGGCGGCTCCTGACCTCGACGGGCCACTACAACCTGCACGGCATCACCAGGGCGGTCGTGCTGGAGGAGGCCGAGGCGGCGGGCATGACGACGGCGTGCCAACCGTTCTCGCTGACCGACGTCTACGACGCCGACGAGGCGTTCGTGACCGGCACCTTCGGCGGGCTGACACCCGTGGTGTCGGTCGACGGGCGCACGATCGCCGACGGGCAGGTCCCCGGACCGCAGACGGTTGCGCTCCGCCGGCTCTATGCCGACGCGGTCGAGCGGGACCTCGACCGCCAGCAGGCCGCCGGCGATGGAGGGGGTCGGTGACCGTCCTGGTCAACCTCTGGTCGAGCCCTCGCAACGTCTCGACGGCCATGATGTACGCCTGGCGGCAACGGACCGACACGGCCGTCCACGACGAGCCGCTCTACGCCCACTACCTCCGGCGCAGCGGCCGCATCCACCCGGGGCGGGACGAGGTCCTGGCCGCCCAGGATGACGACGGCGCCGCCGTGGTCAAGCGCCTGATCCTCGGCCCCCACGACCGGCCGGTTGCGTTCTTCAAGCACATGGCCAAGCACCTGCTCGACCTCGATCGGGGGTTCCTCGGCCGGTGCCACAACGTGCTGCTGACCCGAGACCCGTGGGAGATGCTCACCTCGTTCCAGCGCCAGGTCCCCGACACCACCATCGACGACACCGGCCTGGTCGAGATGGTCGAGATCCTGGAGGCGGCCGAGGCGTCGGGGGCCGAGCCGATCGTGGTCGAGGCCAGGACCCTGCTCGACGATCCCCCCGGTGTGCTCGCCGAGCTCTGCCGCCGTCTCGGCCTCGAGTTCGATCCGGCCATGCTGACGTGGCCGGCGGGGCCGAAGCCCGAGGACGGGGTGTGGGCGCCCTACTGGTACGACGCCGTCCACCGGTCGACGGGCTGGAGCCCGTGGCGGCCGAAGGAGGCGGAGCTGTTGCCGGCACTCGAGCCGGTGCTCGAGCAGGCCGGGCCGCTCTACGAGCGACTCCAGACACGGGCGATCGCCGCCCGGTGAGCCGGGCGAGCGCACGACCGGACGCACGGTGAGCCCCGCAGAGCTGGTGCTGGCCGCAGCCGTGATGTTGGTGGCCAGCGCGGTCCAGGGCTCGGTCGGCTTCGGCGCCAACCTGATCGCCGTCCCGGCGCTGGTGCTGATCGACCCCCGCCTGGTCCCGGGACCGGCGCTCGTTGCCGTCGCCGGGCTCAACCTGCTCATGGTCGCCCGCGACGGTCGCGCCACGTCGCTCCGACCGTTGGCGACGGTGCTCGGCGGACGCCTCGCCGGCACGGTCATCGGCGTGCTGGCGCTGACTGCGATCGGCCCGCGGGGTCTCGAGCTGCTCGTCGGGTCGACGGTGCTCGTCGCCGTTGCCCTGACCGCGGGCGGACTCCAGGTCCGGCGGACCAGGAGGAACCTGGTGGCCGCCGGGGCGGTGTCGGGCTTCGGGGCCTCGACCGCTGGCATCGGCGGACCACCCCTCGCCGTGCTCTACGCCGACGCCGAGGGCCCGGAGATCCGGGGGGCCATGGGTGTGCTGTTCAGCGTCGGCAACGTGCTGTCGCTCGCTGGCCTGGCGCTGGCCGGGATCCTCGACCGGGAGGGCATCGGGTACGGCCTGGTCCTGGCCCCTTCGGCGATGCTCGGCTTCGGCCTCACCCGTTGGGTCGTGCCGGTGCTCGACCGGGGGCGGACCCGCCCCGCGGTGCTCACGCTGAGCGCCGTCGCCGGCGCAGTGGTCCTGGTCCGCCTGGCCGCTGGCTGAGGCCGGTGCCATCGGTCACGGTCCGTCAAGTTCGGGCCCGGCGTTGACGACAGAACTCCCAGGCGGCACCTGCGGCCCTCCCCTGCCCTCCCTCACCCTGATCGGACCGCCGATGGCCTTCGACCTCCCCTCCCCCGCCAGTCCGGATCCGTCACACGACGGAACGTGCATCCACGGAGACGGGTGCACCTGCCGCCGCCCCTACCTCGGCCGTGCGCTCGTCATCTGCGTCGTCATCGAGTGCCTGCTGGCGATCGTGACCGTGCTCGCCGGGGCGCCGCTCGTCGGGCTGGTGGCCTGTGCGGCCATGGCCGCCTGCATGGCCGTGGCCGTGGTGGCGGAGATCGTGGCCTTCTATCGCATCGGACTCGGCCAGGCCGAGGATCCCAGCATCGGGCGCAACCGAGGTACGACGGCGCGACCGGGCCAGATGTCGTGGTGAGCGCCGATGCCCGGCCACCGGGGCCGGGCATCGAGGCTCACGATCGTGCCGGCGGAGGGCGCCCGATCAGCCGGTGAAGTCGGGGTCGCCCTCGGTGGCGTCGGCCGCCGGGGTCTCGGCGGCGACCACGACGAGGTCGTTGGTCACGGCACCGACACCGGCCACACCAGCAATCGCCGCCTCGGCCGCCGCCTGATCATCAGCCGAACCAACCTCGCCAACCAGACGAACCACGTCACCGTCGACCTCCACATCGACACCCTCGACACCAGCCGCAGCCAGCGCCGCAATCGCCGCCTCACGCAACACGATCGAGGGGTCGGCGTCGTCGGCATCGGCCGCATCGTCGGCACCGGCGCCGTCCTCGGCGTCGGGGCTGGCAGGATCGATCTCTTCGGTGTCGTCGCCGCCGGCGGCGTTGCTGTCGTCATCGTCGCCGCACCGGGCCAGGAGCCAGCCGACCAAGAGGATCAGGGCGAGAATGGCGAGCGCGGTCCACAGCCACCGGGCCAGGCCGAAGCCGCCGCCATCGCCGCCGGCCCGACCGGCGAGCGCGGCCGTACCACCACCACCGGCACCGACCGCGGCACGACCGTCGTCCTCGCCATGGTCGTCGTCGTTGCCGTCATCGTCGTCGCGACCGAAGGCGCGACCGGCGAGCCCACCGACCTCGTCGGCCGCACCCGACAGCGCGTCGCCCGCAGCATCGACGGCACCGGAGGCCGCGTCACCGACGCCGGAGGCGAGATCGCCGACCTTGTCGGTGGCGCCCCGCCCACCGGCGGCCGCGGCGGCGAGCCCGGCCGCTCCGGCGGCCGCAGCCCCGGCGGCCACACCACCGATGCCGAGTCCGCCGTCATCGTCGTCGCCCGCCTCCCCGGCATCGCCGGCGTCGGTCGTGCCGGCGAGGTTGCTGGCGGTGAGCTCCTCGGTGGCGTCGGCGGCGGCATCAGCAACCTCGACGTCGGCGGCATCAGCGACGTCGGCGTCGGCCGCACCGGCCAGTGCCGCACCGGCGGCGACCGCCCCGGCACCGGCGGCCAGGCCGGCACCCGATCCCGAACCGTCGCCGACTGACCCACCGTCGATGCCGTCGGCCGCATCGGCGTCGGCGCCATCGGCTGCGTCAGCGTCGGCCACGTCGGCGTCGGCATCGGCATCGGCATCGGCCACGTCGGATTCGCCATCGTCGTCGCCGCCGCGAAGCCGGCTCAACGCCGCCGCACCGGCGGCAACCGCACCGGCACCGGCCGCACCAGCCGCCGCCAGCCGGCCCCCGCCGGACCCCTCATCGGCATGACCGTCTGCGTCTGCGTCTGCGTCCGCGTCCGCGTCGGCGTCGGCCTCAACGTCACCATCGGCGCCGGCCTCGACATCGCCGTCGACATCGCCGTCGACATCGACATCGACATCGACATCGACATCGTCGTCGCCGCCGCGAAGCCGGCTCAACGCCGCCGCACCGGCGGCAACCGCACCGGCACCGGCCGCACCAGCGGCCGCCAGCCGGCCCCCTCCGGACCCCTCAGGATCATCGACATCGTCGTCGGCGTCACCGTCGACATCGCCGTCGGCACCGGCGTCGGCGTCGGCGTCGGCGCCGGGATCCGCAGCGGACGCCACCGCTGCGCCGGCCTCGGCATCCTCGGGCCCGGTGCCCGCGTCGCCGGACGCTCCTGCATCGGCACCGGCGGCGGTGTCGTCATCATCGTCGCCGCCACGGAGCCGGCTCAACGCCGCCGCACCGGCAGCGACCGCACCGGCACCCGCTGCGGCCAGACGACCCCCACCGGACCCCCCGTCGGCGTCGGCGTCGGCGTCGCCAACCGTCTCGACATCGCCGCCGGCTGCGGCAGTCGCCGCTCCGGCGACGTCCCGCTCGGTATCGCCACCGCCGGCTGCATCCCCGGTCAGACCCTGCACGTCGACACCGGCGTCGCCAACCGGATCGCCAGCATCCTGGGCGTCCGCCTCGCCCTGGGCGTCCGCCTCGCCCTGGGCGTCCGCCTCGTCCTGGGCGTCCGCCCCGTCCTCGCTGTCGCCGCCACGCAGGCGGCCGAGCGCGGCCGCACCGGCCGCGACCGCACCGGCCCCGGCGGCGGCCAGCCGCCCGCCGACCCCCTCGCCGTCCCGGTCGGCATCGCCGCCGCCGACGACCTCTGCACCCCCGTCGTCGGCCTCGCCATCGGCAACGGACCCGCCATCGGACGAACCGCTGTCGCCGTCGGCTGCACCGGCGAGCGCGCCGACGAGCCCGAGACCCAACCCGACCGCCGCCAGCCCGGCGGTCAGCGACCGCTGCTCGTCGACCTGAGCCACCGTGCACGGGTGGCCCTGGCCACCAGGCTCGAAGTCGGCGGCGTTGGCCCGCCGCGGATGGGTCGGGGCGAGCACGAACCCGGCCGACTCCGCCGCCGACGGCGAGTCGAACCACACCTCGGCCCCGGTGGCGCCGTAGTTGCGGCTGTCGGGCCGGTGGTAGAGGCGCGAGCCGTCCGGTCGGATGTTGCCCTTGATCGGGTAGCAGGCCGGCATCTCGGACTCGTCGCCCAACAGCGCATGCGACCCGACCCCGTAGGGATGCATCGCCGGGTCGGCGGCGTCCGCACCGACGGCAACCCGGTCGCCGGCCTCAACGCCGGCGACGGCGGCCCCGCCGACGATGGCCCTGGTGCGGTCGACCTGATCGACCGTGCACGGGTGACCCGATCGACCGGGCTCGTACTCGACGCCGGTCGAGTCGCGGGGATGGGTCGGCGACAGCTCGAACCCGGCGGCCTCGGCCGCCGACGGCGAGTCGAACCACACCTCGGGC
>JANQPB010000009.1 GCA_028285495.1 Acidimicrobiales bacterium | reverse complement strand
GAACTCCTCCGGGTAGCGATGTGTGCCCAACGTGGACTCCTTCCCGGGACCAGTCTCCCAGGCTCAGATGTCTCACGTAGCGGGGGAACTCCAATCTGTCTTCCGGGTTCGCTGCTCTTCGACTTTCTTCACGCCGAGGCGAACCGGATTCTGGAGCTTGGCACTCCTATCGATCGCGCCCTGTAACGCATCGGCACGAAGGCACGCCGCCGCCTTCTCGTAGCTGGCCTTCAAGTAGCACGACTGAATGGTCGAGCCGCCACTGCGTCCGCCGCACCGCGGCGATGGCTGGGGTCACGTGGCTTAATCGATCGAGGGTGATGCCGACGGTGGCGTGGCCCAGGCGCTCGGAGACGACCTTTGGGTGGACGCCGGCCTTGAGCGCCAGGGTGGCGTAGCTGTGGCGGAGGTCGTGGAAACGGATCCTCCCGAGGCCGGACGCCTTGACCTGGCGGGCGAATTCTCGGGAGAACCAATCGGGGTTGACCACGTCGCCGAGATCGTCACGGAAGACGAGGTCGTGCTCGTCGGACCAGGCCGGGCCGGCGGCCTTGCGTTCGTCGACCTGGCGACGGCGATGAGATCGGAGGACGTCGACGGTGTGGTCGTCGAGGTACACGACTCGGCGGCTGCGCTTGGTCTTCGGGGTGGTGATCACGGGCTGGTAGCTGACGGTCATCACGGTTTGGCGGACGGCGAGCTGGTTGGCGTCGATGTCGACGTCCGACCATCGGAGGCCGAGCACCTCGCCCCGGCGCATGCCCGTGGTGGCGGCCAGGACGTAGGGGGCGAAGAAGCGGTCGTCGGTGACGTGCTCGAAGAACTGAACGAGCTGGTCAGAGTCCCAGGTCTGGTGCTCGACCGGCTGGGCGGCCGGCGGCTTGGCTGCTGCGGCGGCGTTGCGGGGAGCGAGGCCCAGGCGCTCGGCGTCGAGCGGGGCGAGAGCCTTGAGCTTCCGTTGCCCAAGGGCCGGCTTGATGCGCTCGACGGCGACCCGGTAGCTGGCCCAGGTGGTCTCCTTCAGCTGCTGGCGCTGGGTCCCCAACCAGTCGTCCAGGAACGCGCCCAGATCGAGCGACGACCGGCTGACGCCCATGCCGGGGCCACGTCCTGGATCGCCGTCCCGAGGGCGGTCTCAGCCTCTCGCTTGGTGCGAAGCCCTGCCGGGAGGACTGGCGGCGCTTGCCGGTGGCCGGGTCGGGCTCCAGGTCGATCCGATAGCCGTAGCTACCGTTCCGCTGGAAGACAGACCCCCTCGCCATGCCTCAGCGTTGGCATCTGTGCGCGTCTCGGGCGCGCCGTTCAGACCCACCAGGCAGAGCGAGACCGAATCGGCGTTTCCCTGGTAGAAGAGTGCCCGGGGCGGGGTTCGAACCCGCACGACCCCTGGGGGGTCCGAGGGGTTTAAGCCCTCTGCGTCTGCCAGTTTCGCCACCCGGGCCGATGAGCCCAGGCTAGGGCGCCCGGACCGGGCCGGCGGTGTGGATCGGCCCTGGCCGACTCAGATCCGGAAGTCGGGGCTCCGGTGGTGGGCCAGGCGCTCGAGACCGAGGTGGTCGAGCACGGCCGGGGCGACATCGAGGTGGGCGACGACGTCGTCGATCGGTGGCTTGAAGCTGGGTGAGTTCGACACCCCCAGGATCCCCCGGGCGATGTGGCGACCGCTGGAGTGGTCGTCGATCGGGTGGATCTCGACGCCGACCTCGGCGGCCGGGCGACGCAGACCGTCGAGCCGGACCTCGGCGTCGCCGACCACCTCGATGTCGTAGGTCAAGGTCACGACATCGTCCCTGCGGTCGACCACCCAGAACACCTCGCCCCCGCCGGCGGCCGACAGCCGACCGGCGACCCGCTCGGCTCGGCCGACGTCGTCGACCAGCAGCGTCAACTGCGGGTTCATCGATCCGGTGACCCGCACGCCCTCGCCGATGCCGAGCGCTCGCAGGAAGGCGGCGCCGTCAGCGACGACGGCCTCGACCTTGGCCTCGGTGTCCAGCCGAGAGCTCGGCCCCTGCCCCATGGACGACACGACCATCAACGTCCGATCGGTCGAGCGACACCACCGATCCAGATCGTCCAGGAACCGGTCGAGCAGTCCGAGCGCCACCGGGATCTCGTTGCGGTAGCGCTCGACCCACTCGGGGGCGTAGTGCTCGCGCCCGAAGTCCTCGGGATAGAGCGCGTACCAGTAGCGGTGCATGGCGGCGGCGACGTGGTTGGTGAAGACCACGGCGAGATCGGGCTGATGGCGCCGAACCAGCCGACCGAACAGGTCGCGCTGGAGCAGGAACTGAGCGGCCCGGAGGCGCTCGCGCGGCAACCGGCCGGAGGCGACACCGCCAACCAGCGCCGTCAGCGCCGCCAGCGTGCGCGGTCTGAGGCCGAGTCGAGGCAGCGAGCGGACCAACCGGAGTACGTCGGAGAGCTCCGGTCGACCCCCGACCCGTCGGCTGTTGGCCGCCGTCAACGACAGGTTCGCCCGCTGGAACGTCCGGTAGCCGACCGGCAGCGTCGACTCGTCGTCAGCGAAGCAATCGGGGATGACAAACGAGTACCGACCGCGGGCGCACTGGACGGCCAGCGGCGACGAGTGCAGCGTGTTCACGAGTCCGACCGAACGATTCGTCGCTGCGGCCACCTGCCAGTACAGCGGGAACTCCTCCGGCTTGCGATCGCCGTACCAGTAGATGCCGTGCTCCGACCACGGCACGCCGGTGTTCAGCGACGCCCAGGTCTGGGCCGGGTAGAGCTCACGCTCGATGACCTCGTCGACCTCGGTCTCGAGCAGCGTGCCCTCGTCGAGCAGCCGCCGGAAGAACGGCGCCCGACCTGCGGCGGCGAGATCCTCGACCACCCGCAGCGGGACCTCGTTGGCTTCGACAACCACCAGGCGACGATGCTCCATACCGCATCCCGTCGGCCGATGTGGGCCACAACCAAGTATCACGGCCGATCACGGGCGAGATACGTCGACCAGCCTGCCGCCCACCGGCCGAGGGCCCGATCGGCGAGACGCGCTCAGGACGACCAGGAGCGCAGGTAGCGATAGACGTCGAGCGCCGGGTCGATCGTCAGCCGGAGGAAGATGCTGACGATCCCGAGCTGCACGATGATCCCGATCCACTTGGCCGCCCGGTACAGCAGACCCGGCTCGGTCTCGGCGATCGTCTTGGTGATCGGCGCCTCACCGTTCGGACCCTCGCCGAACGAGCAGAAGCCTTCGGACCGATTGGAGAGACCGAACCGGTTGGACCGCTCGTGCCCGACGGCTTCCCGTTCGATCGTCTCGCCGTGGTCGAGACAGAGCCGCTCCGTGACGAGATCGTCGAATGGCGTGACGATCCGATCGCGGGCCAGCGACCAGACGAAGAGGGACGCCACGATCAACGCCAACACGATCAGGATCCGGGCGGGATCGATGCTGGCCAGGCTGAAACGGCTCAAGGGTTCACGGAGGTGCTCGGTCTGGATGCGCCCAGTATGCCAATCCCGGCGCCACGCCGGCGCGCACCACGCAACGGCGACCCGCCGCAACGGCGAGGAGCCGGCCCCACCCGCCCCGTTCGGCGGCACTGCGGCGCTCGATCATGCCGCCGGGCGCTCGGCCTGATCGGCCCGCTCGGGCGGACGCTCGGACGGTTGGGGGCGGCCGACCGGCCGGCGAGTGCTCCGCCGCCTGGCCGGCCTGGCGGCACCGCTGCGACCGGCGGTCGTCTCGACGTCGGTCAGCGACGAGGCAGCCGCCGCCCACAGGCGATCGCGGATCGCAACGGACCCAACGGACCCGGCGACGTTCGCGGCGTTGGCGGCGTTGGCGGCGTTGGCGGCGAGGACGCCATCGATCATGTCGGCCAGCACGGCCACGGCCGGACGACCCCGCAGCGCAACCGAGACCGTGGCCGATCCGTCCGGGCGGCGGCTGATCGACCGCTGGAGACCCGGACGGCGAGGCGGGCTCCGAAATGCGGGCACCGTCAGACCGGCCGACACCGCCGCCCGGTTGATCAGCCGGGCGGCCTCGGCGAACCCGACCGACGTCATCTCGCCGGTCGGGGTCGCCGAAGACGGCGCCAGTGCGGGGCGCTCCTGCCACTTCTCCACGTCGTCCACTCTGCCGAGGGGGTGTGACAGCGAGGCCGGACGGGACCGATTCCGACGGAGCTCGACCGTCGACGCTTCGCACGAACGGGTCGTTCCGGCGCGTTCACCGGTGCCCTCCCCGAAGCTGTCACAGGGCTCGGGCAGAATGTTCACCGTGACCGATGTCCCCACACTCGAGGCCGACGAACGGCCCTCCCGTGCCGGCGCTGGCCACCAGCTCGCGGTCGACCGGGCAACGGGCCCGGCGACGGTCATGGGCGGGCCCACCGATCCGGCCGAGCCGCCACCGGCACCCGCTGCAACCGACGCAACCGACGCACCGACCACGTCAGCCGGGCCGGGCGCCGAGGAGCGGTCGGCCCGATCCCTCGGTCCGATGCTCAACCCGGCCCAGCAGCAGGTGCTCGACGAGCTCGGATCGACCGACCGGCCGCGCTTCAGGGACGAGCTGCGGCACGATCTCCGCAGCTACCTGGAGGAGGAGGTCGACGAGGCGGTCGCCGGCGCCGACGAGGCCCTGTTCCTGTCCAAGCACCAGTTGGGCCTGCTGCACGGCTGCGAGGCCCGGTTCGTGGCCGAGCGAAGCGTGCCGTTCGCCTGGACCATCGCCTCCGCCCGCGGATCGGTCGCCCACAAGGCGATCGAGCTGATGGTCACCCACCGCCACACGCCGACCCCGCTCGACCTGGTCGAGCGGGCGCTCGATCGAATCGAGGACGACGAGTTCTCCCTCGGCGGCTTCCTCCGAGGGCTCGACGAGGGCGAGCGGGCCGAGCTGGCCAGCCGGGCCAACGACTTCGTCACCACGTTCATGGAGACGTTCCCCCCACTGGCCCGCCGGTGGAAACCGGTGTCCGAGTACTCGTTGCGGGCGTTGCTGTGCGCCGACCGGCTCACCCTGCGGGGCAAGGTCGATCTCAGCCTCGGCTACGTGCGCAACGGCGGCGAGGCCGGGAAGGTCCTCATCGACCTCAAGACCGGCCAGCCCGGTCACGGCCACCTCGAGGACCTCCGGTTCTACGCCCTGCTGGAGACGCTGAAGATGGGCGTGCCGCCCCGCCTCCTCGTCAACTACTACCTCGACGCCGGCACCCCCCGGAGCGAAGCGGTGACCGAAGACCTGCTGTGGTCGGCCGCTCGGCGGGTCGTCGACGGCGTCCGGCTGCTGACGGATCTGACGGGGGCCGGCGCCCGCGATCCGAGGCCGGTTGCCGGATTCAACTGCCGATGGTGCCCGATCAACGACGAGTGCGCCGAGGGCCGGCAGTTCCTCGACGGCTCCGACCAGGACGACTGGCGGCCCTCGTGATGGGCGCGATCAGCGGCCGCTCGGGCGCAGCGTCATCCGGCGGCAACCGCCGGGCCCGGTCACCGCCGGGAGCCGCCAGCCGGGCGCTCAGAGGTCGGTCCGGTCACCCGAGCCGGCCGGCACCCGCTGCCCGCTCCCGGCGAACAGCAGGTAGGCGGCCAGGCCGCTGACGATCGGCACCCAGAGCGACACCAGGCGGTAGGCGATGGCGGCCAGGCTGGCGTCCTGGGCGCTGATGCCGGAGATGACGAGCATCGAGTACAGGCCGACCTCGACGAATCCGAAGCCGCCCGGGGTGATCGGGATCATGGCCAGCACCTGGGCTCCGGCGTAGGCCAGCAGCACCAGGCTCAGCCGAGGATCGGCGCCGACGCTGTACAGGGCGGCGATCAGGGCCAGGTAGTCGAACGCCCACTTCCCGGCCGAGGCGGCGATGGCGGCTGGCCAACGGGGCCCGAGCACCTCGACCAGCCGGTCGCGCTCCTGGCGCAGCTGCCCGGGCGACAGCCGGATCGACCGGTTGAACACGCGGCCGACGAAGCCGAGCGCCCGGTTGGCGGCTCGCTCGACGGCGTCGAGCGGGCGATCGAACGCCATGCCGATCGAGCCGATCCCGGCCAGGATGACAAACATCACGCCTCCGGCCACCGCCGCCGGCAGCAGGCTCTCGGGAATCGGCGCCCCGGCAAGCGCCATGAGGCCGGCGACGGCCGGGATGGCGACCAACGCCGCCGTGGTCAGGATCGAGGTGGCAGCCAGGGCCCCGCCGGCCTTCGCCGGCTCGACGCCGGAGACCGCCAACATCCGGTAGTACACCGCCCCGCCGGTGGCGGCGCCGCCGGGGATGACCCGGCTGACCGCGTTGGACACGAGCTGGCTGGTGGCGGCCAGGAACCACGACACCTGGGGCAGCACGATCCGGGTCAGCCACCACAGGCAACCGAAGCTCAGGATCTCCAGCACGAGCATCACGCCGAACCAACCGGGTCGGATCGTCCGCAGCCGTTCGCCCGACTGGAAGACCTCGCGCAGCTGGTCCTGCATGATGTAGAGCGCTGCGGCGCCGATGCTCAGCAGCAGGCCGGACCATAGGATGCGGCGGATGTGCCGGCCACCGGTCGGCGAGCTGCGGATCTCCTCCAGAACGACCGGATCGTCGTGCTGGATCGGCTGCATGCGCCTCACCACGGCAGGCCTCGCAGGGAGAGCCCGACCTCGGCCACCAGGCGGTCGAGCGTCGTCACCGGCAGGCCGACCACGTTGTGGTACGAGCCCTCGATGCCCTCGACCAGCAGCGCCCCGAGCCCCTGGATGGCGTACGCGCCCGCCTTGCCCTCGTACTCACCGGCGTCGAGGTACCAGGCGATCTCGTCGGCGCCGTAGGGCCGCATGACGACGTCCGTGGTCGCCACCGCCGACGCTTCGACCTCCCGCCCGCCGACCTGTGCGATCACCGCGACGCCGCTGCGGACCAGGTGGGCCCGCCCGGCCAGGCGCTCGAGCATCCGTTGTCCATCGGCCCGATCGACCGGCTTGCCCAAGGTCGCCCCGTCGAGGTCGATCACGGTGTCGGCACCGACGACCACTCGGCCACCGGCGGCAGGCGGCTCGTCGGCGATCGAACGGGCCACGGCCCGGGCCTTGGCCAGCGCCAGGCGCTCCACCAGGTCGACCGGCTTCTCGCCGTCGAGCGGTCGCTCGTCGACGGCGGCCGCCACGACCGTCGGCTCGACCCCGATGTCCCTCAGGATCGCCAACCGCCGCGGCGAGGCCGAAGCCAGCACGACGGCCGGCGCGCCTTGGCCTACCCGGGACACACCGTCCATGGTAGACCTTGCGGCCCGGAGAGACCGCGAGCGGACGGTTGGCCCGGGCCTGTGGCCGCTGCCACACTTGTCGCCCATGGAACTCATCAACGTCGACATCAACGACGGTGTCGCCACGATCACCCTCGACGACCCGGCCCGTCGCAACGCCGTGACGTTGGAGATGTGCGACCAACTCGACCAGGCGGTCACCGAGCTCGAGGCCAACACCGGAGTCAACTCGATGGTGATCACCGGCGCTCCACCGGCGTTCTGCGCCGGGGCCGACCTGACCCACCTCGGCGATTCGGCCGAGGAGGGCCTGCTGGCGATCTACGAGGGCTTCCTGCGGGTCGGGCGGTCGCCGCTGCCGTCGATCGCCGCGGTCAACGGCGCCGCCGTCGGCGCCGGCATGAACCTGGCCCTGATCTGCGACGTCCGCCTGGCCGGCCGTTCCGCCCGATTCGACGACCGGTTCCTCAACCTCGGCATCCACCCCGGGGGCGGGCACACCTGGATGTTCCAGAACATCTGCGGCCCCCAGGCCACGATGGCCGCCGTCGTCTTCTCCCAGGTCATGGACGGCGAAGAGGCCGCCCGCGTCGGCCTCGCCCACCAGGTCTACGACGACGACGAGTTGCTCGACGCCGCCCAGGCGATGGCGGCCAAGGCG
Organism: Acidimicrobiales bacterium; assembly: GCA_028285495.1. Taxonomy (GTDB): domain Bacteria; phylum Actinomycetota; class Acidimicrobiia; order Acidimicrobiales; family SZUA-35; genus JAHELU01. Next base: position 138,828 of record JANQPB010000009.1, on the reverse strand, counting down.
TCGTCGGTGCCGCGAGACCTGGTGCTCAAGGCCAAGCAGACCATCCAGGACATCCGCTGGGTGACCAGCCAGCGGGCGGCGGTCGACCACGAGCTCGGCCCACAGGCCTGGTCGACCCGTCAGCCGGCGTTCCAGGAGCAGCTGGCCAAGCTCAAGGCCCGCATCTCGTCGTCGAGCTGACGGCTCGGGCGGCCGGCGGCGACCGGGCCCGTCGACGGCATCACCGGCGAGTCAGAGCCACTGCCCGACGAGCTCGTCGCGTCGCTCCAGCCACTCCTCGACGGTCATCGCGTAGCGGACGTGGTCCTCCCAGACCCCGTTGATCTCGAGGTAGCGCTCGGCCACCCCCTCGTCTCGGATCTTCAGCTTCTCGACCACCCGGCGGGAGGCCTGGTTGCGGGGCACGATCGAGATCTGGATGCGGTGCAGCCGCAGCTGCTCGAACGCGAAGCGGGCCACCAGCACCACCCCCTCGGGGGTGTAGCCGTGCCCGGCCATCTCCTCGTCGATCCAGTAGCCGACGTAGGCGTTCTGGAAGGGACCGCGCTGGATCGAGTTGAGGTTGATCTCCCCGCAGAACACCCCGCCGACGAAGACACCGAACCCGTACCCGCTGCCCAGCTGCCACTCGCGGTCGCGGGCATGGCACCGCAGCGAGAAGGCGCTGCGATCCTCGATGACGTCCGGCGAGCCCGGCGGGCGGCTCGGCTCCCACTTGGTCAGCCACTCGGCATTGCGTCGACGGACCTCCTGCCACTTCCAGAAGTCCTCGGGGCGGAGGGGGCGCAGCAGGATTCGTCGACCTAGGAGACTCTCTGCCACCGGACCGAGCCTAGTTGGTCACCAACAGTTCGGCCGCCCGGCCGTGGCGAAGACCTCGCTCCGACACGACGACCTCGTCGACGTCGAACCGGCGCATGAACTCGACCAGCACGCAGAGGGCCCCGACGATGTCGCCGACGTGCTCGGGCTTGAGACCGGGGTTGTGGGCCCGGTCCTCGGCGGTCTCGGTGGCCAGGGCCCGGAAGACTTCCTCGGCCGCCGGCTTGACGAGGCGATACCCGTCGACCGACTCGCTCGGGTCGGCCAGACCGATCTCGACGGCGGCGATCTCGGTCAGCGCGCCGACACCGAGCAGCGTGCCGGTCTCGATCGCCGAGCCCAGCTCGGGCAGGTCGCGGCGCAGGTCGTCGTAGTGCAGCTCCGCCACCGACAGCGCCGACGACAGCTCGTCCGGACCGGGCGGGTCGCCGTGCAGGTAGGCCTCGGTCAGCACCCGGGACCCGATCGGCAGCGACGCCGAGCGCAGCGGACGGCCGCCGCCGCCCGGCTCGGCACCCTGTTCAGCGACCAGCTCGGTGGCCAGCTCGGTCGAGCCTGAGCCGATGTCGATCAGCGACAACGGCCCGGGCAGGTCACGACCGGCCGCCGCCCCGGCGAACGCCAGCTCGGCCTCCCGCTGGCCCGACAGCACCTCGACGTCGACGCCGAACGCCTGGCGACTGAGCGCGTCGAGCGGCTCCAGGTCGGCGGCCCGGCGGGCGACCGAGGTGCCGACAACCGACACGGTCGTCGCCCCGGCGGCGGCGATCTCGTCGGCGAAGGACCGGAACGCCGCCGCCGTGGCCGCCAGGGCCTCCGGATCGAACGCCGTGGCGTCACCGGCCAGGAGACGGGTCTTGACCGACCGCCCGATGGCGGCGCCATCGGCGGCCCCGCCGGCCAGACCGGACCCGTCGACCACGAGGAGCTTCACCGAGCCCGAGCCGATCTCGACGACGGCGACCGGGGTGACGTCGACGCTCACCGACCCACCGGGGCGACCGCCACCGCCCGCCTCCGACGGCCCGACACGTTCAGGGCGACGCCAACGGTCATCGGGCCGGCCTCGCCGGGTCGAAGGCCCGGCCCCGCTCCCGCAGCCGCTCGTCGACCCACCGCCCGACCGGGTCGGTGCCGCCGGCCAGGAAGTTGGCGTAGTGGGCGTGCAGGCACTTGACGCCGAGGCGGGTCCCGCCGACGCCACCGCTCGGTGCCGGTCCGTCGTGGTCGGCCGGCAGCTCGGCATCACGCTCGGCGCCGTAGGCCGCATGGGCTGCAGCCAGCTCGCCGGCGTCGACCTCGCCCTCGGCCCGGTCGACGCCGCCCTCGGACTCGAGGCGGCCGATGTCGCGGTTGAGCTCGCGATCGATCAGCCAGAATCGGGTCGGCATCGGGCGGCCGGAGCACAGGAGCGGCGCGTTGCGCAACACGACCGGCCAACCGTCGGCGCGACGGACCACGATCTCGTAGCGCCCCTGGGGCTCGCGCCCGAGCAGCTCCCGCACCCGATCCCGATCGAGGGTGGCGGGATCGACCTCGGTCGTCTCCGCCTCCCGCCGAGCGGGATCGGTCAACGAATGATCCAGTAGATGATGGCCAGGATCACCGCGGCCGCGGCGACGGGGCCGAGCCGCTTGGCCATCGTGCCGCCGGCCACGTCGAGCAGGTCGACCGCCTCGGCCTCCGGGGCCTCGATCTTGCGGACGCCGCCGCCGGCCGACGCGGACGGGGCCGAGGCGGCACCGTCGCTGGCGCTGGCCGGTGCGTCGGCAGCCGGTGCAGTGGCGTCGGCCGCCGGAGCGGCCGCAGCGGCCGGGGCGGTGGACTCGGCCGCCTCCGCCTCGTCGGCCGAGGCGTCCTCGCCGGCCTCCAGCTTGTCGCGCAGGTTGTCGGTGAACTGCCCGAGCAGCTTCTTGGACACGTCCTCGATGGCGCCACGACCGAAGCTGGCGATCTTGCCGCTGAGGCCGAGCTCGGTGTGGATCTCGACGTTGGTCTGGTTGTCGCCGACCGGGTTCATCCTGGCGGTGACCATGGCGTTGGCGTTGCCCTGGCGTGGGTCGCGGCCCTCGGCCTTGAGCTTGGCCACCTTGTTGGCGGCGTCCTGCTCGACGAAGCTCGCCTTGCCCTTGTAGTTGGCGGTGATGGGACCCACCTTGATCTTGACCAACCCCCGGTACTCGTCACCCTCGATCTCGGTGAGCTGGGCGCCGGGCATGCAGGGTGCGATGAATTCGAGGTCGTTGAGGATCTTCCAGGTCTCCTCGACGTCGCGGTCGATCACGAACTCGTTGGTCAACTCCATCGCCGCAGATCCTCCAGGGTGTCGATGTCAACAGGGTTACCTGAGCACGGTAGCTCACAAACGAGCTCGGGCCTCCGTTGGAGCAGGCTCCGAGCGCCCTCGTCGCCCTCGGATGGGATCTCGTCCCAGACCGACGACTCGAACTTCACCGGCGGCCGGCGGTGGCCGTCGAACGTGGCGGTGACGATGGGTCCGGCGGCGGCTCCGACCGATCGCCAGGCGGTGGCCGGGACGAGTGGCTGGTCGCCCAACCCGACGACGACGGCCCGATGGCCGTCCCGGCCGGCGGCCTCGACGGCGACGGCGAGGGACGTGGCCTGGCCGTCGGCCCAGTGGGGGTTGGGCACCAGGGTGGCCCGGTCGTCGACGGCGTCGGTCACCGCCTCGGCCACGGCCGCACCGGTCTCGGGGGCGCCGGTGACCACGTACAGCTGGTTGAAGCCGGCGGCGTCGGCCGCCAGCACGGCCCACTGCACGAGTGGCCGACCGCGAAACGGGGCCACGAGCTTGTGATGCTCGCCGATGAACCGGCTGCCGGCACCGGCGGCCAGGACGGCGGCGGCGACGGTCATCGGACCGGCTCCAGCCGCAGACGGGCCGACGGTTGCGGCGCGCCGGGGCCGAGCGGGTCCGGCGGCGTCGGCGACGCCACGGGTGGCCACACGGCCATCAGGTGTGGATGTCGCCGGTGGTGTTGGTCAACGACTGGGCCGTGCGACCGGACCGCAGGGCGATGATCTCGGCGCAGATCGAGATGGCGGTCTCCTCGGGGGTGCGGGCACCGAGATCCAGCCCGATCGGGGCCTGGATGGTGGCCAGTTGCTCGTCGGTCACGCCCTCCTCCCGCAGCCGCCGGTTGCGGTCGTCGGTGGTTCGCCGGGAGCCCATGGCGCCGAGATAGCCGGCGTCGGTCTGCAGGGCTGCGATCACGGCCGGCACGTCGAACTTCGGGTCGTGGGTGAGCACGCAGATCGCGTCGCGCACGGTCAGCTCGGGCCCGACCTTGTCGAGCAACCGGTGGGGCCAGTCGACGACGACCTCGTCGGCATACGGGAACCGCTGGGTGGTGGCGAACACGGGCCTGGCGTCACACACCGTCACCCGGTAGCCGAGCACCTTGGCCACCCGGCTGAGGGCGGCGGTGAAGTCGACGGCGCCGAAGATCAGCATGCGGGGCGGCGGGGCGTAGGACTCGACGAAGACCGCCACCTCCTCCTGCCTGGCCTCGCCGTTCGGGCCGTAGTGCCGCATCCCGGTGGTACCCGCGGCCAGCTCGCCCCTGGTGTCACGAACGACGACCCGGTCGAGGTCGTCGTTGCCGAGCGTGCCCATCGGCTCGTGGTCAGGGCGGATCAGGATCTTGGCCCCGACCTCGAGGCCGGGAGCCTCGCCGTCGATGGCCACGATCGTGGCCAGGGCCACCGGGTCCTCGGCTGCGATCGCCGCGCCGAGGATGTCGAACATCGAATCGCTCATCGTGGCCGCCGACCTACCAGTCGAGCGGTTCGAGGTAGAGGTGGATGGTCCCGCCGCACGTCAGCCCGACGGCGAAGGCCTCGTCGTCGGAGTAGCCGAAGGTGACGATCCGGCGCGAGTCGGTCTCCAGGCACTCGAGCGACTCGGTCACCACTGCGCCCTCGACGCAGCCACCCGACACCGAGCCGGCGACCTCACCGTCCTCGTTGACCGCCATGGCCGCGCCGGGCAGGCGGGGCCCGGAGCCCTCGATGTCGACAACCCGGGCGAGCGCCACCCGCTTGCCCTGGCGCCGCCACCGTTCGAGATCGCCGAGGATTTCCTTCATGGATCCAGTCTACCGAGCGGGCCCAACCACCCCCGATTCCGTTGGCCCGTCCCGTCGGGTCGGTCCAGGGCCGGGGACGGTGACCGCCCGTGCGATCAGCTGATGCCGGCCTCCTGGAGGGCCCGCTTGGTCAGGACCCGGGCCAGGTGCTGGCGGTACTCGACGCTGGCGTTGAGGTCGCTGGACGGCTCCATGCCCTCGGCCGCCTGCTCGGCCGCCTCGGCCGCCGACGCACCACCCGAGATGGCGGCCTCGACGGCGGTGGCCCTGGCCGGGGTCGGGTGCATGTTGACCAGGGCGACCCGGGCGGACCCGTTGACCTGCTGGGCCGACACCCCGACGATCGCCCAGTCCTGGGCCCGACGGTTGAACTTCTGGAAGTTCCAGCCGGCGCCGGTGTGCTTGGGGATCCGGACCTCGGTGATCATCTCGGTCGGGTCGAGGCTCGACTCGAGGAACCCGGCGAACAGGTCGGCGCCGTCGATCACCCGCTCGGAGCCGTCGGCCTTTCGAGCGACCACGGACCCGCCGAGGGCGAGCAGGGCCGAGGGGTGGTCGGCGGCGGCGTCGGCGTGGGCCAGCGACCCGCCGATCGTGCCGCGGTGGCGGACCTGGAGGTCGCCGACGTTGGCGGTTGCCGCAGCGAGGAGTGGGGCGTGCTCGTTGACGAGCTCGCTGGTCTCGACGTCGCGGTGGCGGGTCAGGGCGCCGATGGCGAGGTGGTCGCCGGCGTCGTTGACGTACGAGAGGTCGCTGAGGCGGCCGATGTCGACCACGACGGCCGGATAGGCCAGCCGCAGCTTCATCATCGGCAGCAGCGAGTGGCCGCCGGCCATGAGCTTCGCCTCGTCGCCGTGCTCAGCCAGGGCGGCGAGCGCAGCGTCGGCCGACTCGGGACGGACGTAGTCGAACTGGACGGGGATCACTGGTCACCTCCGGCGGCGCTGAGGACGGCCTTCACGATGTTGTGGTAGCCCGTGCAACGACAGAGGTTGCCCTCCAGGCCCTCGCGGACCTCGGCCTCGGTCGGGGACGGGTTCTCGTCGAGCAGCGACACCGAGGCCATCACCATGCCTGGCGTGCAGTAGCCGCACTGCAGCGCATGGCACTCCATGAACGCCTCCTGCATCGGGTGCAGCTGCTCGCCGTTCGCCAAGCCCTCGATGGTGGTCACCTGCTGGCCGTCGGCCTGGACCGCCAGCATCGTGCAGGACTTCACGGCCTCGCCGTTCACGTGGATGGTGCAGGCCCCGCATGACGACGTGTCGCAGCCGATGTTGGTACCGGTCAGGCCGACGGTGTCGCGGATGAAGTGGACCAGGAGGGTCCTCGGCTCCACGTCGGCTGCATGACTCGTACCGTTGACATCAACGGATATCTCCACGGGGGCCCCTTTCGGAAGACGTTGCCGTCGGGGATTCTTGCACAAATCGCCCGCTGCGCACACTCCCGGCGCCTCCGGAGCACGGCCAGCGGGGACGCCGGGAACGACGGCCCATCCCCCAGGGGCGTGTTTGCCCAGTCACCCTGCTTGTCGAATGGGCGGTTGACCGGGATACTGTCTCTCGTCGCCGGCCGATTCCCTCCCGGACGGCGAACCTGGCCCAGCGTGCCTTCGGCACCCGGGCCAGCGTTTCGATGGCAGCGGCGGGGGCCTCGCAGGCTCCCGCCGCGGCCGTCCGGAACGGCGGCGGGCGCCGGCGCGCCGGTCAGAGCGACGTTCGGATGACCGGGATGAGGATCACCTGGATGGCCAGGATGACCAGCATCACCGAGATGTCGAAGCCGCCCATCGGCGGCAGCACCCGCCTGACCGGGGCCAGCACGGGCTCGGTCACCCGGTGCAGCCCGTCGGCGATCGGCCGGACCGGGGAGTCGTAGCCGATCGGGAACCAGCTGAGGATGGCCCGGGCCACGAGGACGAGGGTCACCAGGTTGAGGAGCTGGATGAGGATCGTTGCCATGGCTCCATCCTGCCCGATCAGGGCTCGATCGGGACGATCCGGTAGCTCTCCTCGCCCGGATAGACCAGGTCGAAGTCGCGGCGGGCCCGCAGCTCGACCTCGTCGTCGGTGGCCAGCCGACGCACCTGCTCCTCGAGCTCGACGGTCTCGGCCTCGATCCGGGCCAGCTCGGCCCGGGCATCGGCCATGTTCGACCGCTGCGAGAACCAGGTCTTGGCCGGCAGCACCGCCAGTCCGGCCAGGACGATGGCGGCGAGGACGACGACGACGAGGAGCGGTCCGAGACCGCGGGCCGTTCGCCGACCCCGGTGCGAGGAGCTGCCGGGCATCAAACCCGCCGCAGGGCGGCGGCCCCCGGGTAGCGGGCGGCCGAGCCGAGATCGTCCTCGATGCGCAGCAGCTGGTTGTACTTGGCCACCCGGTCGCTCCGAGCCGGGGCGCCGGTCTTGATCTGGCCGCAGTTGGTGGCGACGGCCAGATCGCTGATCGTGGTGTCCTCGGTCTCGCCTGACCGATGTGACATCACCGAGGTGTAGCTGCTGGCGGCGGCCAGGCCGACGGCGTCGAGCGTCTCGCTCAGCGACCCGATCTGGTTGACCTTGACCAGGATCGAGTTGGCGACGCCCTGGTCGATACCCCGGGCGAGCCGCTCGACGTTGGTGACGAAGAGGTCGTCGCCGACGAGCTGGCAGCGGTCGCCGATCGACTCGGTGAGGGCGGCCCAGCCGTCCCAGTCCTCCTCGTCCATGCCGTCCTCGATCGAGACGATCGGGTAGCGGCCGACGAGGTCGGCCAGGAGCTCGACCATGCCCTGGGGTGACAGCGAGCGGTCCTCGCCTGCGAGGTGATAGGTGCCGTCGGTGTGGAACTCGGTCGAGGCGACGTCCATCGTCAGCGCCATCTCGTCGCCGGGGACCCGGCCGGCCCGCTCGATGGCCTCGACGAGCAGCTGGAGCGCCTCCTCGTTCGAGCCGAGGTTCGGGGCGAAGCCGCCCTCGTCGCCGATCGCGGTCGACAGGCCCCGCTCGCCGAGCACGGCCTTGAGCGCATGGTACGTCTCGACACCCCAGCGGAGGCCCTCCGAGAACGAGGCCGCCCCGACCGGCATGATCATGAACTCCTGGAAGTCGATGTTGTTGTCGGCGTGCTCGCCCCCGTTGAGGACGTTCATCATCGGGACGGGCAGCAGGTGGGCGCCGGCCCCGCCGACGTAGCGGTAGAGCGGCAGGTCGAGGTCGTCGGCGGCGGCCCTGGCGACGGCCAGGCTGACCCCGAGGATGCCGTTGGCACCGAGCTTGCTCTTGTTCGGCGTGCCGTCGAGGTCGAGCAGGACCTGGTCGACCTCACGCTGGGCGTAGGCGTCGAGGCCGTCGAGCGCCTCCTGCATCACGGTGTTGACGTTGCCGACGGCGGTCTGGACGCCTTTGCCGCCGTACCGGTCGCCGCCGTCGCGGAGCTCGACGGCCTCGAACTGACCGGTCGAGGCCCCGGACGGGACGAGGGCCCGACCCCGGGCGCCGGAGGCGAGCACGACCTCGACCTCGACGGTCGGGTTGCCTCGCGAGTCGAGGACCTCGCGACCCAGGACGTGCTGGATCGTGCTCATGGCTGGAGACCCTCCCGGGTCCGTGGGCTGTTCATGGCTCACCGCTGACGTTCGGGCACCTCACGGTGCGTGACACTCCTACCGCCCGCCGTGAAATGCTAGCAGCATCGCCCCCGAACACACCCCGCAATCGGGGTGGTGCGACTCACGGTGATCGACCCTAGCCGCCACCCCCGGCGGTTGCCAGGGCGGATCGAGGGCACCGGTGCCGACCGCCCTCGGTGACAACTGCGCTTTCGACCTGGTCACCGGGTAATCGTGCCCGTTTCGGTGCGCTATCGTACGGCGTGCTGGGCACCGGTCTCCTCCGGGTGCGCGGAGCGCCACCGCCGACGACGCTCCGTGCCGTCGGGGCGACAGGACCCGGGCGGGCGAAGGTCCAACACGGAGGTGAAGGTCCGAAAGATGAGCAACCGCCTACCACCGATCTCGGCCGAGTGCGCCGTCAGGCTTGCGCCGGGCGACGGCATCGTCGTCCACCGCACGCCACTCACCGTGGTAGTTACCGCTCAGGGTGATGTCGACCGGGTGGCCGCCGGCATCGCCAAGGCCGTCGCAGATCTCATCGACCAGGGCGACCTCGGCTTCGGTCCCGTCGCCGCCGGCCTGCAGCAGTTCGTGATCGAGCACCAGCCGAGCGGCGTTGCCGCCGTGCTCGACATCGCGCCCGATCCCATCGCCTTCCTGTTCGACCAGGCCGGCGCCGTCAGCAACGGCGCCACGCACCGGGCCTCGGGACGGGCCGGCTGGACGACCGTGTTCGTCGAGGGTGAGTCGGTCAGCCTGGTCGTTGGGTCCGGGCCCGAGCAGGCCGTCATCGACTGGAGCCGGCTCTGGGCCGGCGTCGCCCCCGGGCAGGGGGCCCAGGTCGAGCTGACCCGCTCCCACGATCCCGAGGCCGTCGTCGAGGAGCCGCCGACCGAGCCGCCGGGCCCCGATCCTGCGGTCGAACCGGGTCGGCAGCCACCGGCCGACGCCGGGTTCGGCGGGGGAGCCGCCGTCGACCCGAGCGCCGGGATCGGGCCGGGCGCCGGCGACGCCGGTGCGACCGGGGCCACCGCAGTGGCCGCCGCCGCAGGCGCAGCCCGGCTCGCCACCGACGACTTCGCCGAGCCACCGGGCACGGCAACCGACGGCACCATCGACCAGGACGAGCTCCGGCGATCCATCGGCGAGCGGGCCGAGCCCGAGTTGTCGGGGTTGGTGTTCGACGAGGTCCGAGCGACACCGGCCGGGGGCCCGGGCACCGCGGACGACATGGGGTCGAGACCGACCGCAGACGCCTTCGCCCCGCCGACCGACGGCGCCGGCGATGCGTTCGCCCGGGCCGGGGCGGTCTTCACCGACCCGACCGAGCACGCAGCCGACGCCATCGCCCCATCGACGGACCCCTCCGCCGGCTCCGCCCGAGCCAGCGACGAGCCGACCGAGCAGGCCGACGACCCCGTGGCCGGGATCGTCGACCCCGCCGAGCTGGCCGTCGACGCGCTCGCCGAGCCGACCGACGACGTGGCCGCCGAGCCCGCCGAGGCGGTTGCCGACGCCGTCGCATCGCCCGTCGGGCCGGCGGCCGAGACGGCCGCCGAGCTCATCGCCGAGCCGAGCGACCGGGTCGAGGACGCAATCGGCCGGCAGGCGAACGCGGCCGACGCCGCCGACGGGCCACCCGAGACCGAGGCCGACGACGTCGCGGCGTCGACCGCCGCCCCGACCGAATCGGGCGACGGCGCCGATGCCGCCGACGGGCCACCCGAGACCGACGAGCGAGCGCCCGAGCTGGCCGGCGACGTCGAGACGGCTGCCGGCACGGACGCCGACCAACCCGACGGGCCGGCCCTCGTCGACGAGTCCGTCGCTCCCGATGCGCTCGACGGCCCGGGGCCGGCCGACCAGGCCGAGGACGGGTCCGCATCCCCCGTCCTCGACGGATTCGGATCCGACGCAGTGCCGCCATCAACCCTCGTCGACGTCGAACCGGCCGGGGAGCAGCCGATCGACGAGGACCTCGTCGCGGTACTCGACGCCGACGCCGGCGAGCCGGCCGACAGCGACCAGACGACGGCCGTGCTCGGGCCCTCCTCGCCGCTTCGATCCCCCGACGCAGCCAACCCGATCGAGGCCGCGTCCCACCAGTTCGACGTGTCCGGCTCGGACCCGACCGACGACGAAGGATGGCCCGCAGGCGACGATCAGGCATCGCCGATCGACCAGGAGCCCGACCACGACGACGCCGTCTCCGAACCGGCCGGTATCGCCGGGGAGGGCCACGAGGGCCCGGCGGAGGACGGGTCCGCCGTCTGGGAAACCGCCGAGCCCCCGGAGTCGGTGGTCGCTGCGGTGCCGCCGCCGGTGTCGCTCGCCGACCTGCCGACCGACTTCGGTGACGACGATGCCCTCCCACCGCTGTCGATGACGTCGGCGATGGGCGCACCCCCGCCCTCGACGCCCGCCGAGGAGACGGGTCCACCGGTCGACGTTCCCCCGTCGGTCGACGTGCCGCCCTCCATCGACGCAGCGATGGGCGACGTTGACCTCGCCCCACCGCCCCCAGATCCGATCGACCTGGCGCGATCCGACGACGCGCCGGCCGTCGACGAGCCGTCCTTCGAGTCCGTGACCGCCAGGTGGGCGCCCGAGCAACTGGGGCCGGCGCCCGTCGATCCCGAGGCCGGCACACCGGGCGAGCCGGCGGCCGATGCCTCCGACGCCACCGCACCGGCCGAGGGCGGCGAGGCAGCATCGGTCCAGGGCCGGGCGGTCGACGACGAGATCCACCCCCTGTCGGCGCCACGGCAGAGCGAGGGCCCGCCGCCACCGAGCGACGATTCGGCCCCCGGCCGTCGCTCGCTGCGAAGCGGGCTCGCGGCCTTCATCAGCCAGCACTGGCAGCGACCCGAGCCGGAGAACGGTGGCGAGCACGGCAACGGCGGCCCCGTCGGCCCGGTGGGCACCCAGCCGGTCGGCTCCGACTGGGCGACCGACCCCGCCGACCCGCCGCCGCCGGACGGCGAGCCGTCGAGTGTCGGGATGCCGCCACCCCCGAACCCGCTGACCGACCCACCCCCGGATCCGGCGGCACCGATCGCGGGCCCGCCACCGCTGCCGAGCGACCAGGCGGTCGGCCACGAGCAACCACCGATGCCAGGAGCGCCGCCCGCCGCAGGTCTGCCACCGATGCCGGGCGACCAGCCCCTCGACGAGCAACCACCGATGCCAGACGCCCTGCCCTCGCTCGACCAACCACCGATGCCAGGCGACCCGGCATCACTCACCCAACCCCCCATGCCGGGCGACGCCACACCGTCGACCGATCGACCCCCCATGCCAGGCGACCCGGCATCACTCACCCAACCACCGATGCCGGGCGACACCACACCGTCGCTCGATCAACCCCCCATGCTGGGCGACACCACACCGTCGACCGCACAACCACCGATGCCAGGCGACCACCTGCCATCCCTTGGCCAGCCACCGATGCCGGGCGACGACCTCCGCCACCTCCCGCCGCCGCAGGCCGAGCCGATCGCCGGCCCGCCACCGCTGCCCGGTCCACCCCCGTCGGCAGCACAACCGCTGATGCCGATCGACCCACCCGCCGCCGAGCAGCCGCCGCTCCCGGACCGGCTGTCCTTCGCCGATCCGGATGGCGACGGCGACCCTCTGCCATCGACCGGGCAGCCTCCGATGCCGGGCGACGACCTCCGGCTGCTCCCGCCGCCGCAGTCCGAGCCCATCGCCGGGCCTCCACCGATGCCGGACCAGGAGCGGCCGTCCTCCGACGGCGCCGAGTGACGGTGGTCACCGACCCCCGAGGGCGACCCCGTTCCCACCACAGCACCCTTGTAGAGTCTCAAGGGGCACGACGCAGCCCCGGATCCGAGTGAACCGTGAATCGAGAGCAGCGAGGGACGGCGTGATCAGCCGAGGCGGGCGACCGAGTCGATGAACGGCGCGTTCGAGCTGGACGGCTTCGAGCCGATCAAGCGGATCGGCGGCGGCGGTTTCGGCGACGTGTGGCTGGCCCGGCAGACCAACGTCGACCGCCAGGTCGCGGTCAAGGTCGGCCACGCTCCGATCCAGGACGAGACGATCCGGCTCCGGTTCGACCGCGAGTGCAAGGCCCTCGGCCGCCTCTCCGGGCACCCCAACATCATCGACGTCTACACCGCCGGATCGCTCGGCGACGGTCGCCCCTACCTGGTGCTCGAGTACATCAGCGGGGGCACGTTGTGGCAGCGGCTCAAGCGAAGCCCGCTCAACGAGGACGAGCTGATCGCCATCGGCGGACAGCTGGCCGGCGCGCTGCACGTCGCCCACTCGGCCGGCGTCCTCCACCGTGACCTGAAGCCCGAGAACATCCTCATCCGATCCAATGGCGATGCGGTCCTCGGCGACTTCGGTATCGCCCGCCTCCAGGACGGAGCCAGCACCACGTCGGCCGCCATCACCGCCAGCGTGGCCTACGCCGCCCCCGAGGTGCTGAGCGGCAAGCGGGCCACGGTCGCCAGCGATCTGTACGGCATCGGGATCTGCCTGCTGGCGGCCATCATCCGGTCCGTGCCGTACGTCGAGAAGAGCGATTCGTCGATCCACCCCATCATCAACCGGGTGCTCACCGATCGCCCACCGGACACCCGGCATCACGGGGTACCGGATGACCTGGCCGTCATCATCGACGCCCTCCTGCGCAAGGACCCGGCCCAGCGGCCGACCAGCGCAGCCGAGCTCAAGGCCGACTTCGAGTCGCTCCGGGCCCGTCGGCTCCTGGCCTCGGACGCCACCCAGATGGTCCCCGGCGGGGCGGCCCCGGCGGCCCCGGTCCGCAACGGGGTCACCACCGGCCCCCGCCCCGCAGCCGCCCCGATCCGGACCGACTCGGGCCCGATCGTGGCGCCCCAGGGCCCCGAGCGGGCCGTCCGCCCGACCCCGCTCCCCCATCCGGTCACCGCCGACCGCCGCTCGAGCAACGTCCGCCTGTTCGTGCTGGCCTACGCCGCCACCCTCGTCGTCGGCGGCGTGCTGCTGTTCCTCATCATGCGGACCCTCGGCGACGACTCGTCGGCCGGCCCATCGGGCGACGACACCGCGTCGGCCCCGGCCGTCATCCTCTCCGGCTGAGCGGGGCCCGTCGAGCGTCAGCCGCGCACCCAGGCGCCACCGGTCGGGGCGCCGGCCGCCGCCTCGAGCTGCCGGAACCGGGCCGCGGCCCGTACCGTCGCCCGACGCAGCGCCTCTTCGGCCGGCACCCCGAGCGAGCGGGCCCGCCCGACGACGGCAAGCAGTGCGAGCCCGACCTCTCGCTCGCCTGACCCGTCCGGTAGCAGCGACTCGACCGTGGCGCCGAGCGGGCCGTGGTCGGCCGGCGCCCCGGCCCCGGCGGCCCGCTTCAGCGTCTTCTCGGCCCGAGCCAGCGCCGGCAGCGCCGCCGGTATGTCGTCCATGGCCGACGCCCGACTCTTCTCGGCCGCCTTCAGCTGCTCCCAGCCCCCGACCGAGGCGGAGGTCGACGCGTCGGCGTCACCGTAGACGTGGGGATGGCGGCGGATCATCTTGTCGGTGAGCGTCCCGGCCACATCGGCCAGCGTGAACCAGCCCGCCTCGGTGGCCAGCTGGGCGTGGAACAGGATCTGGAACCAGAGGTCGCCGAGCTCCTCCTCCAGTTCGACGACGGCGTCGGCGGCGCCGGGCCGGTCGGCACCATCGCCGCCGTCGACCGGCAGGCGATCGATGGCCTCGACGACCTCATAGGCCTCCTCGATCAGGAACCGCCGGAGCGTGCGGTGATCCTGCGAGCGGTCCCACGGGCAGTCCCGCCGGAGCCGAGCCATCATCTCGACGCTGCGGGCCAACTCGGCCCCGACCGGGGCGGCGACCTCCGGCAGGTAGAGCGTCGTCAGGTGGTCGGCCTCGACCGCACGGTCGAGCTCAGGCCACGGCAGCTCGACCACCCGCTCGTCTGCCGTCCCGAGCGCCTGCAGCACGACGACCCGCTGCTCGGGGCCGGCGTCGAGCGCCAGCTTGATGTCGGAGAGCACCCAGTCGGCGTGGGCGTGGGCCACGAGCAGCGGACCGCGCTGGTCGGCCGCCTCGATCGCGAAGCGGTGCCCGTCGACGAGGCGGACGCCGTCGTCGATCGGATCGACCCCCAGGCGGGCCCAGGCCTCGTCGAGGAACGACAGGGCCGGCAGGACCTCGACGTCGAACCGGGAATCGTCGGCCGCCCGGACCAGGAGGTTCCTGACCGACCGCTCCAGCACGAGCGGCGAGCCGGGCACGGCATAGACGACGCGATCGTGGCGCTCGGCTGCCGCCACCAGCTCGTCGGCGATCGAGTCGTAGACCTCGTCGAAGGTGTCGGCCCGCTCGTAGAGCGCGTCGAACGAGACGGCGCCGACCGCGCGGTCGGCACTCGGGTGGCGGGCGGTGCGGAGATAGACCGGCGAGTCGCCGGCCAGCGCCGCGGTCGACGCCTCGGTCAGGCGATCGGCGCCCCCGGGACCGAGCCCGCAGACGGTGATCCGGGCCACGCCGCCCTCCGGTCGCAGCCGCTAGCCGGCGGGCAGCACGGCGAGCCGGGTCGGGTCCCATTCGCCGAGCCGCTCGTCGACGTCGACGACGGCCTCGGCGAGACGCTCCCGGAGCTGCTCGGCGGCCAGGGTCCGTCCGTCGACCTCGTAGCGGTTCACGACCAGCACGTGGAACCCGAACTCGGTCTCGACCGGGCCGACGAACTCACCGAGCTCGGCGTTGTCGACCGCCTCGGCGAAGGCCGGCACGTAGTTCGAGGACGGGGCGCACCCGAGGTCGCCGCCCGACGGCCCGCTCGGGCCGGTGGACAGCTCGATGGCCAGCTCGGCGAAGTCCTCGCCGTCGCCCAACCGGTCGATGGCCCCCTGGGCGTCGGCCTCGGTGTCGAGGAGGATGTGGCTGACACAGGGGCTGCCGGCGCCGGGGTCGGCGTCGTCGATGACGGCTGCGGTCAGCACGTCCTGGCCGGCCTGGTAGACCGTCAGGAACTGGAGGTACGGGACCTCGTCGTAGAGCCGCTCGGCCTCGGCCAGCGGATCCTCGGCGGCCGGGTA
This sequence comes from Acidimicrobiales bacterium, assembly GCA_028285495.1. Taxonomy (GTDB): domain Bacteria; phylum Actinomycetota; class Acidimicrobiia; order Acidimicrobiales; family SZUA-35; genus JAHELU01. The sequence goes on along the minus strand of JANQPB010000009.1, from coordinate 123,245 downwards.
CAGCGTCGCCACCTGACCGAGCAGTCGCTCCCGCGACTGCTCGAGATCGGCGTCGGACACCGCGCGCCCGGAGTCGGCGATCTCCAGCTGCAGCGCCTCGGAGACGAGCTGCTCGGTCAGCACGCTCAACTCGAAGCCCTCCGGCCTGGCGCCGCCGAGGGCGAGCTCGAGGAACTCCTGGTTCTCGGTCGACGGGACGACCAGGTCGTTCATCTGCCCGTGGGTGATCTCGACGGTTGCGTCGCCGAGCTGGGCGGTCAGCGCCACGTCCCCGGCCGGCGCCGTCGTCGGCGGGGTCGGTGCGGCCGGCGGGGCCAGCGTGCTCTCGGTGGCGTCGCCCCCGCTCGACGACGAGGAGTCGGTGTCCTCCTCGGTTGCGGCGCTGCTGTCGGGCTGACCGCCATCGGCGGCGTCGGCCTCGGCGCTCAACACATCGTCGGACTCGCGCTCGACGCCGCAGGCCGCGGCCACCAGGACCAGGCCGATCAGGGCGGGGATCAAACGTTTCACCCGGGCACCCTAGCCCCGAACCGGCGCTGTTCGTGGGCGCTCGGCGCCGCGGCCGGTCAAACCGTCGGCAAAGTGCAACGGGTCCGGCTGGCCAGGAATGGCGTGCTGTCGCCGACGGTTGCCAACGGTTCGGCGCCGCTCGGCGACGGCGTCTACTCGACCACCCAGGTGGCGCCGGAGCGAAGCAGCTCGCCGAGGTCGCCCGGCCCGGAGGCCTCGTTGGCGGCGAGGAGCTGCTGGTTGGCGGCGCCGGCGTACTCCGGGGCGTCGACAGCGCGGAACACCCCGAAGGGGGTCGGCGACTCGTTGTCGTTGGCCAGGTTGCCGAGGGCGAAGGCCAGGGCGGGATCGTCCTGGCTCTCGTTGTGGACCACGAGGGCGTCCTCGCCGACATCGGCGACGTCGACCACCCTGGCCTGCCCGTCGACGACAACGACGCCGCGCTCGCCGTCTGCCCCGAAGCGGACCGGCTGGCCGTGCTCGAGGTCGATCAGCATGTTGGCCCGATTGTCCCGCTTGAGGATCGGGTCATAGGTGCCGTCGTTGAACACGTTGCAGTTCTGGTAGATCTCGACCAGCGCTGCGCCCTGGTGCTCGTTTGCCCGCTTGAAGACCTGGATCATGTGCTTGCGATCCATGTCGTGGGTGCGGGCGACGAACGTGGCGCCGGCCCCGAGGGCGACGCTGATCGGGTTGAACGGGCGGTCGATCGACCCCATCGGGGTCGACTTGGTGACCTTGCCGACCTCGCTGGTCGGCGAGTACTGGCCCTTGGTCAGCCCGTAGATCTGGTTGTTGAACAGCAGGATCGTCATGTTGACGTTGCGGCGCAGGGCGTGGATCAGGTGGTTGCCACCGATCGACAGCATGTCGCCGTCGCCGCCGACGACCCAGATGTTCAGGTCGGGCCTGGCCATGGCCAGGCCGGTGGCGATCGCCGGGGCCCGCCCGTGGATCGTGTGCATCCCGTAGGTCGACATGTAGTAGGGGAACCGGGCGGCGCACCCGATGCCGGACACGAAGACGGTCTCCTCGCGCTTCACGTCGAGCTCGGTGTGCATGAACTGCATCGCCGCGAGGATGCCGTAGTCGCCACAGCCGGGGCACCAGCGGACCTCCTGGTCGGAGGTCCAGTAGCCGCGCTTGGTCGGGTCGAGTTGAACGTCGGTCATCTTTGTCGAGTCCTTCCGTGCCGAGAGCCGCTCAGGCCTCGGCCTCGGCCTTCAGCAGCCGGTCGTTGATGGCGTCGATGATCTCGCTTGCGGTGAACGGGGTGCCCATCACCTTGTTGATCGGGTGGGCGTCGACCAGGAACTCGGCCCGCAACAGCTTGACGAGCTGGCCCTTGTTCATCTCGGGCACGAACACGTGCTTGCGGTCGGACAGCACCTCGCCGAGGTTGCGGGCGAAGGGGTGCAGGTGGGTCAGGTGGATGTGGTCGACCGATGCGCCCTCGGCTCGCATCCGCTCGGCCGCAGCGGTGATCGAGCCCTTGGTCGAGCCCCACCCGACGAGGAGGATCTCGGCGTCGCCTGGCCCGTCGACCTCGATCAGCGGGATGTCGGCTGCGATGCCGTCGATCTTGGCCTGGCGGAGGTCGGTCATCAGGCCGTGGTTGGCCGGGTCGTAGTTGACGTTGCCGGTCTCGTGCTGGCGCTCGAGGCCGCCGATTCGGTGCTCGAGGCCCGGGGTGCCGGGGATGGCCCACGGCCGGGCGCCGGTCACCTCGTCGCGGAGGTAGGGCAGGAACACGTCGTTGCCATCGGCGTCGGTGCCGTTCGGCTCGGTGGTGAACGTGGTGCTGATGTCGGGAAGCGAGTCGACGTCGGGCAGCAGCCAGGGCTCGGAGCCGTTGGCCAGGTAGCCGTCGGTCAGCAGGATCACCGGCGTGCGGTACTTGATGGCGAGGCGGGAGGCCTCGATCACGGCGTGGAAGCACTCGGCCGGCGTCGACGCCGAGACCACCGGCATCGGCGACTCGCCGTGGCGGCCGTACATCGCCATCAGCAGATCGCTGGCCTCGGTCTTGGTCGGCAGGCCGGTGGACGGGCCGCCGCGCTGGACGTCGATGATGACGAGCGGCAGCTCCATGCCGACGGCCAGGCCGATCGTCTCACCCTTGAGGGCGACGCCGGGACCGGACGTGGTGGTGTAGGCCAGCGCGCCACCGAAGGCCGCACCGAGCGCCGAGCCGGCGCCGGCGATCTCGTCTTCGGCCTGGAAGGTGCGGACGCCGAAGTTCTTCAGCCGGCTCAGCTCGTGCAGGATGTCGGAGGCCGGCGTGATCGGGTAGCTGCCGAGGAAGACCGGCAGGTTGGCCAGCTGGCCGGCGGCGACCATGCCCCAGGCGGTGGCGGTGTTGCCGGTGATGTTGGTGTAGAGGCCGGGGCGCTGCGGTGCGGCCGCGACCTTGAACGGCGAGCCGAACATCTCGGTGGTCTCGCCGAACGCGTGACCGGCCTTGAAGGCCGAGGTGTTGGCGGCGGCGACCGCCTCGATCTTGCCGAACTTCTGCTGGATCCACTGCAGGGTCGGCTCGGTCGGGCGGGAGTACATCCAGGAGATCAGGCCGAGGGCGAAGAAGTTCTTCGAGCGCTCGGCGTCTCGCTTCTTGACGTCGAGGTCGGCGGTGGCGTCGAGGGTCAGCTTCGTCATGTTGACCCGGTGGACGATGAAGCCGTCGAGCGTGCCGTCGTCACGAGGGTCGGCGGCGTAGCCCGCCTTGTCGAGATTCCGCTCGTCGAAGGCATCGTCGTTCAAGATGACCGTGCCGCCCGATCGGAGGCGCCCGAGCTCGCTCCGCAGCGCCGCCGGGTTCATCGCCACCAACACGTCCGGCGCGTCGCCCGGGGTGTGGATGTCGTGGTCCGAGATGTGGACCTGGAACGCCGACACGCCGGCGAGGGTGCCCTGCGGCGCCCGGATCTCGGCCGGGAACTCGGGCAGGGTGGCCAGGTCGTTGCCGGCCAGCGCGCTGGCCGAGGTGAAACGATCGCCGGTGAGCTGCATCCCGTCACCGGAGTCGCCGGCGAAACGGATGACCACATGGTCCAGGGTCGTCTCGTCAACGCGATCAACTGTGTCTGTCACGTGATCCCCTAGGTCGATGAGGGCTGTCCACGCAGTCCGTTGCCACCGGGAGCGAGTGTCACCGATGCAGCCCTTTCTTGACTATCTGTACACCTGACACCGTACCTCGGTCGGGAGCGATTTTCGTAGCTCGCCGAGCAGTTTCACCCGGGCTCGAAGCCGACCGGTGGCCGCCGCCCGATCGGCGCCGTGCCGCCTGTCGATGCGACCACATGGCCCGAGGTCGCCGGGGCGGCACTAGCTTGTGTGGCCATGACCCGGGTACCCCACCTGTCGGCTCGCCTCCAGGGCTTCGGCACCACGATCTTCGCCACGATGTCGGCCCTGGCCACCGAGACCGGGGCGATCAACCTCGGACAGGGATTTCCCGACACCGACGGCCCGGCCGAGGTGTCACAGGCTGCGATCGACGCCATCCGGGCCGGTCGCAACCAGTACCCGCCTGGTCCCGGCGAGCCCGAGCTGCGACGGGCGGTGGCCGAGCACCAGGCCCGCTTCTGGGGGATCGACGCAAACCCGGACACCGAGGTGCTCGTCACCGCGGGCGCGACCGAGGCGCTGGCCGCCGCCCTCATCGGTCTCTGTGAGGTCGGCGACGAGGTGATCGCGTTCGACCCGACCTACGACTCGTACCAGGCGGGCATCGCCATGGCCGGCGCCCGGATGCGCGGCGTGCTGCTGTCGCCCGAGGGGGTCGGCCCGGACGGGCGCGGCTCGGGTCCTGACGGTCGGCGCCGGTTCACCTTCGACCCGGACGAGCTGGAGCGGGCCTTCTCCCCCAAGACCCGTCTGCTGCTGCTCAACACCCCCCACAACCCGACGGGCAAGGTCTTCGACGACGACGAGCTGGCCCTCATCGCCGAGCTGTGCGTTCGCCACGACGTGATCGCCGTGACCGACGAGGTCTACGAGCACCTCGTGTTCGACGGCACCCACCACCCGCTGACCACGTTCCCCGGCATGGCCGAGCGCACGCTCACCGTGTCGTCCGGGGGCAAGACCTTCTCCTTCACCGGCTGGAAGATCGGCTGGGCGGTCGGCCCGCCCGAGCTGATCACCGCCGTGCGGACGGCCAAGCAGTTCCTGACCTTCGTCAACGGCGCACCGTTCCAGCCGGCGATCGCCGCCGGGCTCCGCCTCGGCGACGACTACTACGAGAGCTTCGTCGGCGAGCTGCTGGCCAAACGCGACCTGCTGTGCCCGATGCTGACCGAGGCCGGGTTCGACGTGCTCGTGCCCGAGGGCACCTACTTCGTCACCGCAGACATCACCCCGCTCGGCCACGACGACGGGATCGAGTTCTGCCTCGGCCTGCCCGAGCTGGCCGGTGTCGTCGCCGTGCCGAGCGCGGTGTTCTACCAGGCTCCCGGGGCCGGCGCCTCGCTGATCCGCTTCTGCTTCGCCAAGCGGGACGAGGTGCTGACCGAGGCCGGGGAGCGCCTCATCGCCGCCCTGGCCGGCGCCAGGGGCGCCGCCTGAGCACACGTGCGGGCACGGCCGGCCGTCACCGGACGGGTCGTGACCGGACGGGCTGCCAACGGAGTGGTCGGCGCCGATCAGGCTGCGTGGTCGACCGCGGGCGCCTCGCCGTCGGTCTCGGCCGCCGCCTCGGCTCGGCGCTGGACGGCACTGAGCTCGCCGAGGTTGGCGACGAACAGCAGCACGGCGGCTGCGGCGACCACCCCGCCGATCACCAGGCGGCTGACCGTCACCACGCCGGAGAAGAGGGCGCCGACGACGAGGAACAGCGTGGCCACGGCCGCATAGAGCCCGATCAGCCGGAGCACCGCCTGGAAGTGGCGTCGGACGAGCTGCTCCAGGATCGAGAACGCAGCGAAGACGACGAGCGGCACGGTCGAGACGCCGAGCGAGTCGAACAGGAACACGGCGGCGACCGACGCCAGCAGCAGGGGCACGCTGGCGGCCGCCCACAGCGCGAGCAGCCAACCCGAGGCGGCCGGGGGGTCGAGCGGCGTCGCCGGGCTGGTGAGGTGGGCCCGCAGGTCGACGACGGTCGCATCGCCGGCCCGGAGCCGCCCCCGCTGATCGTGGAGCTCGGCCCGCTGCTGCAACAGATCGCTGAGCCGCTGGGCCTCGCGCTGGAACGCGTCGGGGGCCTCGGTCTGCTGGACGAGGGGCAACAGGTTGGAGGTCCTGGCGATCTCGGCGTCGAGGTGGCGAAGGGTCCGGCCGAGGTTGTCGAGCTCGGAGCCGGGCGGCGCCGCCGACGGCGGCCGCATGCCGTGCAGGCCGGCGAACCCGACGGGGTCGGCCCACGAGCGGCGGATGGCGCCACCACGGTCGAACTTTGGGCCGCCGGGGCCGCGCTCGCCGTTGGCCGGGTCGCCGGTGTCGAGCCCCCACAGACCCCGGTAGGTCCCGAAGGCCGGACGCTCCGCATCGAGGAGCTGCACGTCCCAGGTCACGATCTCCCGCCCGTCGCCGGGCGCGCTGTCGACGAAGGGGACACCGAGGGCGGGGCCCAGTCCCCGTTCCGCCGCCTGGTCGCGGATCCTCAGCGCCCCCCTCGCCCATCGCTGGAGCCGCAGCAGCCAGCGCAGCCCGGCGACGTCGATGCGGCTGACGTAGTCGCCCGGCCGGAAGTAGAGGGCGTGGGAGCCGGCGCCGGCGTACAGGATCGGTCGACCTTCGACGTGATGGCACTCCGGGTCGTCCCAGTGGCGGCGGAGGTTGGCTCCCCGGTTCTCGTGGTTGGAGGCGACGACCCAGATCGGGCGGTGGTCGACCGGGTCGCACAGCACCCACGCCTGCTCCCAGTCGGCCTCGTGGTCGTTGAGGCCCCGGTAGCTCGTGCGCCAGTCGTTCATGACGTAGAACCAGGCGTAGTGCAGCACCGACCAGCCGGCGACCTCGACCACCCGGCCGTAGACGACGGGCCGACGCTGCAGGCCGAGTCGCTCGACCTTGAGCGCGGCGGCGGCGGTGGTCAGGGTCGGGGTGGTCGGCCGGATGAAGACGCTCAGCAGGAACAGCGCATCGAGGATGCGACCGAACAGCCCGACGCGGCCGAGACGGGGGCCGAACAGCCGCCTGGCCACCCGCCTGGCGTCATCCCGGACGACCGACCGGCGCTCGGTCTCGTCGACGAACTGGAGGTAGGCGCCGTCCGGCAGGGCCGACCCGAGGTCGCCGTCGGTCACCCGACCGGGGGCGATGAGCTGGTGGCGATCCGGGCCGTGGAGGGAGCTGGCGGCCAGGTAGCCGTCGACGGCAGCGGGGAAGAACAGCTCTCGCCGGTCGAAGCGGAGGATCGGTGCGTGCCGGGCCAGGAGTTGGCGTTCGGCCTCGGTGTCCATCGGGCCTGTGACTGTAGCCGCACGGCCAAAACGGGCGGTGCCGGGGCCTCGACCCCGGCACCGTCACGTTCCTGTCGACCGTGTGGCCGAGCCCGGATCTAGGCGTCGGCGGGGATCCGCAGCACCTGGCCCGGGTAGATCAGGTCGGGGTCCTTCAGCATCGGCTTGTTGGCCTCGAAGATCGCCGGGTACTTCATGGCGTCGCCGTAGTACTCCTTGGCGATGGCGCTGAGGGTGTCGCCCGACTGGACGACGTGCATCTGCGACTCTTCGGAGTCGGCGGTGACCTCGATCTCGTCGGAGACCTGGGCGACGCCCTCGACATTGCCGACGGCGAGGATGACCCGCTCACGGGTGGCCTGGTCGGCCACCTTGCCGCTGATGTCGGCCCGGCCGTCGTCGAAGCGGATGTCGAGGTGGCTGATCTCCAGCCCGAGATCCTTCACGTAGCTCTCGAGGCTGGTGGACTTCTTCGCCTCCGAGATGCGCTCGAGCCGCTCGGCGTTGGCCGCCGCAGCCCTGCGATCCCGCACCCGCTTTGCCACCTCGGCGGCCCGCTCGGCCGAGGCGGCGGCCGCCTTGGCCTCCTTCTCCGCCTTCTCTGCCTTGCTCTCGCCGATGCCGATCTTGGCCCCGGCCTCCTTGACAAAATCGAACAAGCCCACGCTCGTCACCCTTCCTCGGTTCGGCGACCTCCCCACCGGGTCAGCCGCTCTCTGCTGCCTTCGAAGCTATCGGCCAGCGGCACGAATCGTCCGTCTCCGATCCGTTGCGCAGCCGGGGGCGCGCCGGCCAGCCGAGCCAGTAGGGTCACAGGAGCAGCAACGAGGGACGCGATGCAACAGATCGGCGACTACGAGATCATCCAGGCGCTCGGGGAGGGGAGCCAGGGCCAGTTCTGGCTGGCCCGCACCCCCGCCCGCATGGAGATCGACGACGATCAGGTCGCCGTCAAGACCGTCGCCCACCCGGCGTCGGACGAGGACTTCGAGCGCCTCACCGACTACCTCAGGCGGTACGCCTCGATCGATTCGCCGTACCTCGTCGAGCTGCTCGACATCGGCCAGCAGGGCAACATCATCTACATGGCCGCCCGCTACCGCACGGGCGGCTCCATGGCCCAGCCGGCCAGGCCGCTGTCCCGGGTCGACGTGCTCCGCAGCGTCGGCCGGGCTGCGCTCGGCGCCCATGCGCTGCACGAGGTCGGCATCCCCCACCGCTCGATCCGACCTGGCAACATCCTGCTCGGCGACGACGGGGCCCGCCTCGGCGACATCGGCCTGTCCCAGCTGCTCAGCCCCGGTCTCACGATCACCGGCGCCTCCAAGGTCAACACGATCGAGTACCTCTCGCCCGAGCTGATCCAGGGTCAGCAGGCCTCCCGGGCCAGCGACATCTGGGCCCTCGGCGCCACCCTGCACCGGGCGCTGACCGGCATGGCCTTCTACCCGTCGATGCCGACCGACTCGCTGGTTGCAGCCTTGCGCCACATCCTCAACGAGCGCCCGACCCTGAGCGACGCCCTGCGCAACGCCGAGCTCCGCATCATCGAGTCGACGGTGGCCGCGGATCCGGCCGACCGACCGGCCACCGGCGAGGCGCTGGCGACCGAGATCTTCGCCGAGGCCGACCGTCAGGCCAGGCAGGCGGCATCGTGAGGGCGGCGACGGCCTCGCCGGTCGCCCCGGTCGGGGGCCTGGCCCGATGACCGACCTCGACCTGCGGGCCGGACAGATCCATCGCGGCCTCGGCGTCGTCGCCCGCTGGCCCGACGTCGCCGTGGTCATACCGAGCGACTCGGCCCACGACGCCGCCGTCGACCAGATGTTCCACGAGCTCGGCCCCGAGCCCGAGGCTCCCCAGATCGTGGCCGCGGTCAACCAGCTCCTGGCCGCCGAGCAGCTCCGGTCGGTTGCGATGCTGGTCGAGGCAACCGGGGGGCCGATGGCGATGGCCTACGGCCCGGTCGAGGTGCTCGTCGACGGTGAGATCGTCCTCGACGGCTCCCAGGGCGGGGTGCGCCAGCAGGTGCCGGCCACCGCCAGCCGGCTCATCCTGCGGGCGGCCAACCTGTCGAAGGCGGCCGAGCCGGTTGCGCCCTACGACCTCCGCCGCGGTGTCGCCCCCGGCGCCGGCCTGACGCTGGTCACGATCGGCGTCGTCGGGCCGGCCAAGCTCGACCCCGAGGCACCGGCCCCGCCGGCGCCTCCCGCACCCCCGTCGACCCCCGACCCCGGACCGGCGGTCGCCGCCCCGGAGCCCGAGGGGGAGCCGGCCCCCGAGCCGGTCGCCGCCTCCGTCCAGCCGGTCGCCTCGGCGCCGCCACCGGCCGGCGCCGACACCGATGCGCCGGCCGCGGCCCAGGACGACCCGACCGACCTCCCGATCGACGGCGACGGTCACCCGCCGGCCGAACCGGTCGACGCCCCGCCGGCCGGCGTCCGCTCCGGCCGCTTTCCCGAGAACGGCGACGATCCCGCGCAGTCAGCCGAGCGGCGGGCCCCGGCCGTCGAGCCGAGCCCACTGGAGGTGCCGTTCCGCTCGGTCGTGCTCGTCGGCTCGGCCCCGCCGATCGACCCGACCCCGCTCCCCCTCGCCGGCGAGGCCTCCGGCCCGCTCACCCCGGCCGACATCGCCGCCGGTCGGGTCGAGGTCCAGGGTGTCCTCTGCCCTCGCCAGCACTTCAACAACCCCCAGGCCGCACGATGCATGGTCTGCGGCCTGTCGTTGCTGCACCTGAGCGACAACCTGGTCACCGGGCTCCGGCCGACGCTCGGGTTCATCGTATTCGACGACGGCTCGACCTACGGGCTCGATCGCGCCTACGTCATCGGTCGCGAGCCGAAGCCGGCCGACGGGTCGCCGGCCCAGCTGCTGGTTCTGCGGGACAACAACGAGACGCTGTCCAGGACCCACGCAACGCTCCGGCTCGACGACTGGACGGTGCAGCTCGTCGACCTCGGCTCGACCAACGGCACCTACGTGTGGGACCAGGTGAACGAGCACTGGAACCAGCTCGCGGCCGGCACGCCGGTGGCACTCCGGTCGGGTGACACGGTGGCCCTCGGCCGCCGCACGTTCGTGTTCGAGAGCGTCAGCCAGAACTGATCGGCTGCTCGGCCGCTCAGGCAACGAGACCGAACCGCCCGAGCACGGCACCGGCTGCGGCCGGCCCCTCGGCCACCTCGGCCCGCCAGCCGGCCGCCCTGGCCCCGTCGACGTTGATCTGGTTGTCGTCGATGAACAGGATCCGGTCGGCGGCCACGTCGAGGTCAGCGGCCACCCGGTCGTAGATGGCGCGGTCCGGCTTGACCAGGCCGAGCTCGTAGGACAGGAATGCCCGCTGGCACAGGTGGCGGATCGCCTCGCCGTCGGTCTGGTTGTCCCAGTGGAGCGGGTTGGTGTTGCTCAGCACGCCGGTCACGACCCCGGCGGGAACCGAGGCCACCAGCTCGCGGGCCCCGGGATAGAGCCCACGGGGGAAGCGGCCGAATCGCTCGACGACCTCCCCCGGGCTGATCGTCAACTCGAGCTCCTCGACGAGGCCCCGACCGAACTCGTCGACCGAGCGCGTTCCCGATTCGAGGCCGCGGACCGAGGGGCTGGCCAGCCACCGGGGCCAGAACTCGTCGCCGGTCATCGTCGAGCCGAGCAGCTCGTCGAGCGGTCCGAGCTCGACGAGCACGCCACCCATGTCGAACAACACGGCATCGATGTCACTCACCGTTCGACCTCCGGGGTTCTGGGCGGATCGAGGGCTGGGAACAGCGTGGAGAACACTACCCACGAGCTGTACCCGTGCGGCCCAACCACCTTGTTGCACACTGAGTCCAACGGAGCTCACCGGGATCCCCGGCACGAGCTTCCTGGCTCCCACTTCTTGGGAAGCCGCGTGGCCCGATCTTGGTGGTGGTCGGGCCACGCTCCAGTTCTGGTCCCGGTTCGGTCGTGTTGGTGGTCACGGCCGAACCGGGACCATCGTCGTTCTGGCCGGATGATCGGGGTCGGGCGTGGGGCGCTACCCACCCGGCCAGGTGTCGGCCACCCGGTAGCCTCGTGGCCACGGGTCGTCCGGGTCGAGCAGGTGCTGATGGGTTCCCGTGATCCAGGCCGTGCCCGTGATCTCGGGCACGATCGCCGGGCGGCCGGCCACGGTGGTGGCGGCGACCACCCGCCCCTCGAACGTCGAGTCGATGATCGATCGCATGACCATCGAGTCGTCGACGGTGAGGCGCCCACGGGCCGCCAGCACCGCCATCCTGGCCGACACGCCGGTACCGGTCGGCGACCGGTCGAGCTTGCCCGGATCGATCACGGTCGTGCTCCGCATCGTCGGCACCCCGTCGACCGTCTCCAGCGGCCCGGCGATCTGGCAGAACGACACGTGGCTCCAATCGAGCTCGGGGTCGGGATGGTCGAAGCCGAGCTGCTCGTTGGCGGCGGCGGTGATCCTGGCCCCGAGCGTCGCCAGCTCGGCCGCCGCCGCCAGCTCGACGTCGACGCCGAGGTCGGCGGCGTCGACCAGCACGAAGCTGTCGCCGCCGAAGGCGGTGTCGACCCGGATCGTGCCGTGGCCATCCAGTTCGAGCGGTGCGTCCAGTCGGTCGACGAACGACGCCAGGTTGGTCAGCGTGACCGCCTCGACCCTGCCGTCGGCGCAGCGGGCCCGGACCGCGACCAACCCGCCGGGCGCCTCCATCGTGAGCGCCGTCTCGGGCTCGGTCATCGCCACGATCCCGGTCTCCAGCACGACGGTGGCCACGCACATCGCGTTCGAGCCCGACATCGGCGGGTTGTGGCATGGCTCCATGATGACGAAGCCGACGTCGGCCGAGGGATCGACGGGGGGAACCAGCAGGTTCACGTGACGGAACACGCCGCCCCGTGGCTCGTTGAGCAGGATGTCGCGCAGCTCGCCGTCGTCGAGCAGCCACCGGGACTGCTCCGCCAGCGTGGCCCCGGGCGGGGGCGTCACCCCACCGACCACGACGTCGCCGACCTCGCCGGCGGCATGGCAGCTCACCGTGTGGATGACCCGGGTGCTCCTCATGGGGCGACGGTACCCGGCGGCCGAGGAACAGCTCGGCCGCCGGCGGGGTTAGGTTGTCGTGATGTCGACCTCTGCGGCCCAGCCCCTCCGCTTCACGACGTGGCTCGCGCCCGGGCTGCCGTACGATCTGTTCGACACCATCGCCGCCAACGTCTCGGCCGGGCTCGGACGCAGCTACGAGCTGTCGGTCGAGCCCAAGATCTCCGGACCCTTGTCCCCGGAGGACGACCGGTTCGCCAAGGGCCTGACCGACATCGGCTTCATCTGCCCGCCGTCGTACCTCTGGCTGACCGATGGCGACGAGCCGAGCGTCGCTCTCGTTCCCCGGGCCCCGATCTACGACGATCCGCGCAACGAGGGCCACCCGCGATACGCCTCGGATGTCGTCGTGCGGGCCGACGCCGACATCGGGAGCTTCGCCGACCTCGCCGGCCGGGTGGTCGGGTTCAACGAGCGGGCGTCGCTGAGCGGTTTCGTCAGCGTGCTGGCCCGGCTGGACTCCGACGGGCTCGACCTGGGGTTCTTCGGCGAGCTGCGACAGGTCGGGAGTCACCGCCGGGCCCTCGAGCTGATCGAGGCCGGCGAGCTCGACGGGGCGGCCATCGATGCCAACGTGCTGCGGACCTGGCGGCGGGAGCGGTCCGACGGTGGGGCCGCGCTGCGGTCGGTCGACGTGCTCGGCCCCTATCCGGTCCAGCCGGTGGTGGTGCGGGCCGGTGCGGCAGCCGAGCTGGTCGACGCCGTCGCCCGGGAGCTGGCCCGGCCCGAGCTGACCGAGGCCGTCCGGGCGTTCGGGCTGACCGGCTTCGGCTCGATCGCGGCGGACGACTACGAGGCGATCCGCCCCGCCGTCGAGCGGGCGATGGCGCTGGCCCGGAGCTGAGCCCTGCGGCCGGCGGTCAGTACGACGCGCCGAATCCGGCGGTCAGTACGACGCGCCGAGTCCGGCGGTCAGTACGACGCGCCGAGTCCGGCGCGGGCGTCGGTCTGGATGCCGTATGGTGGGATCGGGTAGCGCAGGCCGTTGCGGCTCAACGCCTCCAGCCCGGCCACCGCCTTCGGCAGGAAGCTCGGCGGGGTGGCCATCAGCAGCTCGTCGTCCTGCACGCCGCCGTAGCGGCGCTCGGCGAAGCACGGGATCGACACGCTTGGCTCCCGGAGCTTGAGGGCCCGGCCCCACGAATCGGCGCAGGCCGACTCGCCGACGCAGCCCCACTCGAAGTTCTGGTAGCCCGACCACTGCAGCCCGTTGATCAACAGGATCATCTGGGCCGGGGTGGCGTAGATGAGGCAGATGTCGGGTGGGTCGAGGCGGCCGGTGGTCAACGGCGACACCGCCATCGCCTCGTAGGTCCCGAACGGGACGGTGTGCATGGCGTGCTGGTGGGCCGACGAGTCCTCGACCGTCTCGAACCACACGCCGGCCATGTGCTCGCCCGAGAGCCACGTGTCGTCCTGGGGATGGAGGCCGATGACGGCCCCGCACTGGGCTCCGACGAGGTCGTCGTTGGTGATGCCGACGGTCCAGTTGAGGCGCGAGGCCATGCCGACGATCTGGTCCGTCGTGTGGATGTCGCGGGGCCGGCGGATCTTCGGTACCGCCTCCATCTCGTCCCGGCTCTCGAAGAGCTTCATCCCGATCGGTGTCGTGCGGAGCCGGAGCAGGCGGTTGAGGTCGGCCACCAGTTGGTTCCAGTCGATCGGCCCCCCGTCGAGGTGGACCGGTTGTTCTGTGGTTGCCATCGCACGACCTCCCGTCGTCGGACGGTCGTCCGACGCCACCACTCTTCCCCATCAGCGCGGTCGAGCCAAATGGACACGTTCGGCGGGCGAGGGCGGAGCGGCTCGGATCGGAATCCCGCCCGTTGGGCGCGATCCCGTAGCCTGCGGGCGTGCCAAGACGGAACCGGGTCGACCCGTTCGGCGAGCTGCAGGCGGTGGCGGCCAGGCAGGGGTTCACCGGCAACCGGGGTTGCCTGGTCGACGACGACGGTCACCTCGTCCGCCATCACAACGGCTCGCTGTGGATCCTGTGCCGACTCCGGTACCGGGGGTGGCGCAAGCCGCTCGACGCCCCCCGGACCTGGACGCCGCTGTTCTTCCTCGACGATGCCGTCGGCCTGGCCGCCGGTCATCGACCGTGCGGGCTGTGTCGCCGCGACGACTACCGGTCGTACCAGGCCGCCGTCGGACGGGGGCTCGCTGCCGAGCGGCCGGTCCTGGCCACCGAGCTGAACCGTCGCCTGGCCGCCGAACGGCTGCGGCCCCGCCGGCGCCGCTCCGGGCGGAGCTCGGGGTCCGGCGCCGTGCCTGGCCGGCGGCTGGAGCGACGGGACGATCGCCTGCTCACGACCCGGCCGCTCGACCGGCTACCGGACGGGGTCGTCGTGGTGCACCGGGACTCGCCGCATCTGGTGCTCGGCCCGGAGCTCCAGCCGTTCTCGTTCGAGGGATGGGCCGAACCGATCGAGCGACCGGTCGGGACGTCGATCGAGGTGTTGACCCCGCCGACCTCGTTGCTGGCCCTGGCCAACGGGTTCGTCCCGACGCTCCACCCCAGCGCCGGCCGACCACGCTGACCCACGTCACCTCGTGCCGCACTCGCTGGTCGCCGGGGCTCGTGCGACACTGAGCGGGTGGAGGTCACCCGTTTCGCCGCCCCGCTCGGAGCCGTGGTCGACGGGGTCGATGTCCGCCACGTCGACGACGACACGTTCGCCGCCATCCAGGCTGCATTCGCCGAGCACCACGTGCTGGCCTTCCCCGGACAGTCGCTGACCCCGATCGAGCAGAAGGACTTCGCGGCCCGATGGGGTCCGCTGCAGCGTCACCCCTACAACGGCACCAGCGAGCATCCCGAGGTGATGCGACTGGAGAACCGGGGCAAGGCCAAGGACCCGAACGAGCACTGGCACAGCGATATGAGCTACGAGCCGGTCCCGCCGAAGCTGACGATGCTCCACGCCCTGGAGGCCCCCGAGCTCGGCGGCGCCACCGCCTTCGCCAACCAGCATCTGGCGCTGGCGGAGCTGTCCGACACCCTGCGGGACCAGCTCCGCTCGATGCGGGCCGTGCACTCGGCGGAGGGGCTGGCCCGGCTCTACCGCCAGGACCCGGCCGAGGCGCCCCGGGCCGTCCATCCCGTCGTCCGTCGCCACGAGGAGCGGGGCGACGAGGCCCTCTATGTCTGCCGGGCCTTCACCACGCGGTTCGACGGGTGGCGGCGCAACGAGAGCCGTGGCCTGCTCGACTTCCTGTTCGAGCACTCGGCCAGGCCCGACTTCCAGGCCCGCCACGAGTGGCGGGCCGGCGACCTCGTGATGTGGGACAACCGCTCGGTGCTGCACTACGCCGTGCATGACCACGGCGACGACCCACGGACCATGCACCGGGTCCAGGTCCAGGGTCAGCCGACCGCCTGAGCGCGACCGGCACGACCGGCCCCGCGAGGTCGTCGAGCATCAGCGGAAGCGGCGGCGGACCCGGTCGATCAGCGTGATCGGGGCCAGCCCGATCCCGGCCGACAGGATCTTGTTGTGGGCGCCGGGCACCACGACGGCCCGACCGCGGTCGAGCCCGGCCAAACCGGCGGCGGCCACGTCCTCGGCCGACTGCCACAGGAAGTCGGGGGTGCGGCTGGAGTCGGAGCCGGCCCGGTCCTGGAACTCGGTGCGGGTCAGGCCGGGGCAGAGGCAGCTGACCGTGACGCCCTGGGGCCCGAGCTCGACGTGCAGGGCCTCGCTGAAGCTGGTCACGAACGCCTTGGTCGCGGCATAGGTGGCGGCCCGAGGGGCAGGACCGGAGCCGACGATCGACGACACGTTCAGGATCCCGCCACGGCCGCGGGCCGACATGGCGGTGCCGGCGGCGTGGGCCAGGCGGTGGAGGGCGACGATGTTGACGTCGACCACGGCGGTCTCGCCGTCGCGGTCGAGGGTGATGAAGTCGCCCGAGAACCCGAAGCCGGCGTTGTTGACCAGCAGATCGATCGGCGAGTCCTCGGCCTCCAGCCGGTCGACGAGCACGTCGAGGCGCTCCCGGTCGGCCAGGTCGGCCACGATGACCTCGACGTCGACGCCGGCTGATCCGCCGCCGCTCTCACGCAGCTCGCCGGCCAGCGCCCGCAGCCGGTGGCCGTCGCGGGCCGTGATGACGAGGTCGGTGCCCCGTGCGGCCAGCAGCCGGGCGAAGGCCCGCCCGATGCCGGACGAGGCGCCGGTGACCAGCGCCCGCTGCCACCGGACGGGCTCGTCGGCCGGTCCGGCCGGCCCGCCGGACGAGTCGGAGGCGGCGGTCACGCCGGGGCGCCGGCCGAGCGGACGGCGCCGGCCCGCGGCTCGTCGTCGGCCGGGAACATCGTCTCGAAGAACGTGATCAGGTCACCGAGCAGATTGGACTTGCGCATGATCGGCACCTGCAGTTGACCGCCGCCGTCGGAACCCTCCCCCGAGGGGTACTCGTTCGGCTTGTGGAGGCCCTTGGCGAACAACCGGGCGAACCGGGTCTCCTCCGACACCTTGAGCCGGACCGGGCCGAGCTTGGCCACGTACTCGGGCCCGCCGAACCCGGGACCGCCGATCACCACCAGCTCGGTCACGCCGAGCCGGCTGCAGTGGGCCCGGATCGTTGCCGCCGACAGCAGCCGCTCGGCCTCGTCGGGCACCGGGCCGTAGCGGTCCTCCCACTCGCTGCGGATGGCGGCCACGTCGTCGAGGTCGGCGACGGCCGCCAGCTTCCGGTACGCCTCGAGCCGCTGGGCCTCGGCCTCGACGTAGCCAGCAGGCAGGTTGGCGGCCACCGGGAGGTCGATCTGGATCTCGACCGGCTCGGGGATCGGGTTGCCGTTGAGCTCGGCCACCGCCTCGACCACCATCTGGCAGTAGAGGTCGTAGCCGACGGCGGCGATGTGGCCCGACTGGCCGGTGCCGAGCAGGTTGCCGGCGCCCCGGATCTCCAGGTCCCGCATGGCGATCTTGAACCCCGACCCGAGGTCGGTGGCCTCGCCGATCGTCTTCAGCCGCTCGTAGGCCTCCTCGGACAGCGCGGCCTCGGGGCGGGTGAAGAGGTAGGCATAGGCCCGCTGACCGGATCGTCCGACCCGGCCCCGAAGCTGGTGGAGCTGGCCGAGGCCGAGCAGCTCGGCCCGATCGACGACGAGGGTGTTGACCGTCGGCATGTCGATGCCCGATTCGATGATCGTCGTGCAGACGAGCACGTCGAACTCGCCCTCCCAGAAGTCGAGCACGGTCTTCTCGAGCGTGCCCTCGTCCATCTGCCCGTGGGCGACCGCGATCCTGGCCTCGGGCACGAGGTTGCGGAGGTCCTGGGCCACCTTCTCGATGCTCTGGACCCGGTTGTGCACGAAGAAGACCTGGCCCTCCCGCAGCAGCTCACGGCGGATGGCCTCGGCCGCGGCCCGCTCGTCGTACTCACCGACGTAGGTCATGATCGGCTGGCGGTCGGCCGGCGGGGTGTTGAGCAGCGACAGGTCGCGGATGCCGGTCAGGCTCATCTCGAGCGTCCGGGGGATCGGCGTGGCCGACAGGGTCAACACGTCCACGCCGGCCGAGAACTGCTTCAGCGCCTCCTTGTGGGAGACGCCGAACCGCTGCTCCTCGTCGACCACGACGAGGCCGAGCTTGGCGAACCGCACGTCCTCGGACAGGATCCGATGGGTCCCGATCAGCACGTCGACCTCGCCGGCCGACGTCGCCTCGACCACGGCCCTGGCCTGGGCGTTGGTCAGGAACCGGCTGAGCACCTCGACCCGGATCGGGTACGGGGCGAACCGGTCGGTGAAGGTCTGCATGTGCTGTTGGGCCAGCAGCGTGGTCGGCACGAGCACCGCCACCTGCTTGCCGTCCTGCACCGCCTTGAAGGCACCGCGGAGGGCGATCTCGGTCTTGCCGAAGCCGACGTCGCCGACGACCAATCGGTCCATCGGCGAGCCGCCCTCCATGTCCTCCTTGACCGCGACGATGGCCTCGGCCTGGTCGGGGGTCAGCTCGTAGGGGAAGGCGGCCTCGACCTCGCCCTGCCAGGGCGTGTCCGGCCCGTAGCGGTGGCCCTCGGTGGTGATCCGCTTCTGGTAGAGGACGACCAGCTCCTGGGCGATCTCGGCCACCGCCGAGCGGACCTTCGACTTGGTCTTGGCGAAGTCGGACCCACCGAGCTTGTGCAGGGTCGGGGTCTCGCCGCCGGTGTAGCGGCGGATCAGGTCGATCTGGTCGGACGGCAGGTAGAGCTTGTCGTCGCCCTTGTACTCGAGCAGCAGGTAGTCGCGCTCGTGGCCGCCGATGGCCCGCTTGACCATCCCGGCGAACTTGCCGACGCCGTGCTGGTGGTGGACGACGTAGTTGCCGGGGCGCAGGTCGTCGAAGAAGCCCTCGCTCTGCCGCTTGCGGGTCCTGGCCCGGCGGTGGGCCCGGCGGCGGCCGGTCAGGTCGGCCTCGGTGAGCACGGCGATGCCGGCGTCCGGGAGCACGAAGCCCCGCTCGATCCCGGCCAGCACGAGATGGGCCCCCGGGGTGAAGACCTCGGGCTCGACGTCGCCGTGGTCGGTCGGGCCGAGGCCCCACTCGGCCAGCACGTCGGCCGCCCTGGCTGCCGTCCCGGCGCCATCGGCGGCCACGATCAGCCGGGCGCCGTCGGCCACGACCTTGTTGAGGTGGTCGGCCAGCGCCTCACCCGGGGGCTCCCAGCCCGAGGCCGGGAGCTGGGCAACGTCGGGGCCCTCGGGCACGGCCGACACGGTCACGACCGGGACCGAGGTCTTGGCCAGGAGCCGGTCGAAGGGGATGTGGAGCTGGGGGAACGCGCCGGCGCCATCGGCGCCACCGGTGCCGGACGGGTCGGCCGCCGGGTCGCCGGCGGCGCCCCAGGTCCTGGCCAGGCTGGCGGCCAGGTCGGACTCCTCGGCCAGCAGGTCGGCGGCCCGGTCCCGCATGCGCCGGGGCTCGACCAGGGCGACCATGGCGTCGGGCCCGAGCAGGTCGGTCAGCACCCGGTCGCCGGCGCCGCCAGGCTCGACGAGCCAGGGCAGCCACGACTCCATGCCGTCGAACAGCTCGCCGTCGGCCAGCCGCTGCCACTGCTCGACCCCCCACGGCTCGGTGGCCCGCAGCTCCTCGGCCCTGGCCCGGATCTCGTCGGTGATCAGCAGCTCGCGGCAGGGGAAGATCTCGACCTCGGCCCGGTCGACCGTCGATCGCTGATCGGCGATCGTGAACTCGCTGAGCCGGTCGACCTCGTCACCCCACAGGTCGATCCGGTAGGGCCCGTCCGCCGTCGACGGGAAGACGTCGACGATCGAGCCACGGACCGCCAGCTCGCCCCGGTGCTCGACCTGGGCCTCCCGCCGGTAGCCGAAGCCCACCAGTTGCTCGACCAGCTCCTGGAGGTCGACACGGTCCTCGGCACCGATCACGATCGGGTCGATCTCGTCGACGCCGGGCCCGAGCCGTTGGATCAGGGCCCGGACCGGGGCGACGATGATCCGGGGCCGGCGGTCCTCGCCGCCGAGGTGCCACAGCACCCGCGCCCGCTGACCCATCGTCTCGATCGACGGGCTGATCCGCTCGAACGGCAGCGTCTCCCACGCCGGGTAGGACAACACCTCGTCCGGCCCCAGGTAGACCGACAGGTCGGCGGCCAGGCGGTCCGCCTCCGCCGTCGTCGGCACCGCCACCACGACGGGGCGGCGGTCGGCGGCCTCGCCGAGCGCGGCGATGGCCATTGCCCTCGCCGGTTCGGCGACGGCCAGCACGTCGCTGGCCCGGCCGACGACGCGGGCGATGACGGGATCGCCGGCCAGGTGGCGGACGAGTTGGCGGAATCCCCGATGGCTCATCTGGTCCCCGCTCGGCTCGTCATCTCGGTCGGGCGCGGCTCAGCTCGACTTGGTGCGGCGGTTGACGGAGGCCATCGCCTGGTCGACGCCGACCTCGGTCAGCAGCTCGACGGCGTCGGCCGCCTCCTGGACCGCAGCGTCGAGGCTGGCCTGCTCGGCCTTGCCCGGACGGCGCAGCACGTACTCGGAGACCTCCTGGGAGGGCGGCGGCTTGCCGACGCCGATCCGCAGGCGGATGTACTCGGTCGTGCCGATGTGCTGGGTGATCGACCGGAGGCCGTTGTGGCCGGCCAGGCCCCCGCCGGCCTTCAGCCGGAGGCGGCCGACGTCGAGGTCGATCTCGTCGTGGACGATGACGATGTGGTTGGCCTCCTGGATGCCGAACGAGCGCACGAGCATGCGAACCGACTCACCCGAGTTGTTCATGAACGTCTGCGGGAAGGCCAACACCACCCGCTGGTCGCTCATCAGGACACCGGCGGCGAGGGCGCGGGCCTTCGTCTTCTTCAGGCGGGTGCCGGCCCGCTCGGCCAGCACCTCGACGACGTCGGCTCCCAGGTTGTGGCGGGTGCCCTCGAACTGCTGCCCGGGATTGCCCAGGCCGACGATCAGGAGATCGGCGGGCGTGCCCCTCCGTCCCTGCCCTCCCAGGCGGCGAGAGAAGGCGGACACGGGTGCCGCCTACTCCTCTTCGTCGGCTGCGGCCTCGTCGCCGTCGTCGCCGGCCTCGGTCTCGTCGAGCTCGTCCAGGTCGTCGGCCTCGTCGTCGGTGGCCATCTTGGCCGCCCGGGAGACGACCGGAACGACCACCGAGATCTCCTCGTCGACCAGGGTGGTGACCCCGTCGGGGAGCTCGAGGTCGGCAACGGCGATCCGGCTGTCGAGCGTCAGGTTCGACACGTCGGCCGGGATCGACTCGGGGATGGCGTCCGGCGCCACCTCGACCTCGATCTCGAACATCGCCTGCTCGACCAGGCCACCGGCCTCGAGCACCTCCTTGGCCTCGCCGATCAACTCGATCGGGACGTTGACCCGGACCTTCTGGTCCGGGTCGATGCGGAGGAAGTCGGCGTGGGTGACGACCCGGCGGATCGGGTCGCGCTGGACGTCACGGACCAGCACCTGCTCCTCGTCGCCCTCGAGATCGAGGGTGAACACGGCGTTCATGCCGGCCGAGCCCGTCAGGGCGGCCCGGAGCTCGGCGAAGTCGACGGCGACCGGCTGCGGGTCCTTGCCAAGCCCGTAGACGACGCCGGGGAGCCGGCCCTCGGCCCGAAGGCGGCGGGAGGCCCGAGATCCGGTCGGGCGGCCGAGCGTTGCTTTGACCACGGTCTGCTGCATGTTGAGAGTTCCTTGCCACATCGGTGCCACCGCAGTGGCGCTCACCCGGCCTGATGCCGGCCGGTCCGGGCGGCCGCTCGGGGAGCGGCTCGGCCGACCTCGCCCGGTCGGACGGTCTGTGTTGGCCCCGAAACGACCGGTGGCGGTCGTCGCAGCCAACGTCTGATGATACCCGCAGGCGTGTCGGGCCCCACCAAGGGTGGCGGCCCTCCCGCCACGCCGCTGCGGCGGCGCCGCCACGGCCGATCGCCCGTCACCTACCGTGGGGCACATCGAGATCGGGGAACAGGCGGCTCGGCGCCGTGGTTGTCCCCCCAACCGCCTACGAGGAGCTGACGTCACCATGTGCGGCAACCACCACACCGGACCGAACGGTGAGCCCCTGCCCCACCCGGCGCCGACGGGGCCGATCTTCCGCCCCCGCCCCCGGCTCCAGTCGGTCGGCGGAGGGGCCGCCGTGCGCTCCCGGCGCGCCTTCCTCGGCGACGTCGGCCGCGGGACCCTCGCCCTCGCCGTGGTGACCCCGCTGGCCGCCGCCTGCGCCGGCGGCGACGACGAGGCGAGCCCGTCGTCACCGTCGGGCGGCGACGACCCGACCGGCGGCTCCACCACCACCACGACGGCGGCGGCCGACGACAGCGTCGCCGAGGAGGGGGCCGGCTCCGGCGAGGCCACGGATGATGCCGGTGACGAGCTGCGGTGGGCCAGGGCCAACCTCGGCTTCGTGTCGGCCTACGTGCTGGCCCGCGGCAACCGCGCCGCCGTCGTCGACACCGGCGTTGCCGGGTCGGCGGCCGCCATCGGCGAGAGCCTCGGCACCCTCGGGCTCAACTACGACGATGTCGACCACGTGGTCCTCACCCATCACCACGGCGACCACGCCGGCTCGATCGGCGAGGTGATGGAGCTGGCCGCCGGAGCCACCGTGTACGCCGGCGAGGCCGACCTCGACCAGATCTCGGCCGAGTCGATCGTCGGGCTGGCCGGCGGGGAGGACGTGTTCGGCCTGGAGATGCTGTCGACGCCTGGTCACACGGCCGGCCACATGGCGGTGATCGATCACACCGCCGGCCTGCTCGTCGCCGGCGATGCGATCTTCACCGATGGCGGCGGCGTGATCGAGGGGCCGGAGCGGTTCTTCGACGACATCCCCCGGTCCCGGGACACGATCCGCCAGCTGGCCCAGCTGTCGTTCAACACGTTGCTCGTCGGTCACGGCGAGCCGATCACCGACGCCGCCGACACCGCCGTGGCGGCCCTCGCCGACTCGTTCGGCTGAGCGGGGCGGGCCGGGCCGGCGGCGACCGGGTGGCGCTCCCCGGATCCGAGCCGGCGGCCGCTCGACGATCGGTTGGCCTCAGGGCCGCAGGTGGGTGGCGAAGCTCGCGGCGAAGTCCGGGCTGGCCAGCAGGGTGTTGGCCAGCAGGGCCAGGCTGTCGGTCGCCCGGAACGAGTCGATCCCCGCCTGCAGCTCGGTCGGCGTCGGGGCCCGGTTCAACACGAGCGTGTAGGTCCCGGTCACCGCCAGGCGCTCCCGCATCGCCGTGCGGAACTCCGCACCGTCGGAGAAGTAGAACAGCACGCCGGGGCCGTCGAGGGTCCCGGCCTCGAGCGCTCGGAGCCAGTAGTCGTACCCGGGCCCGTCCGGCGGTCGGCCGAGCACGTTGTCGTAGGCGAGCGACACGAACCTCGCGTTGTCGGCGCCTCCGTACTTTCGACGGAACTCCTCGCTGTCGGCGAAGTAGCTCGAGATGGTGAGCAGGCTCGTCCCCCGGCTGGCGACGTCGGCCCAGTAGGCGAGCCCGGCGGCGTCCGGGAGCCGGTCGAAGTAGGCCTGGTACAGCCTGGCGATCGTCTCGGTTCTCGACCGGTACTCGTCACTGCGGACGATGGCGTCGACGGCGAGGCCACGGAAGCCCGGATTGTCGTTGATGCGGGGCGTCCACCAGTTCAGCTCACCCGGGGTGCTGACGCGGCCGTTGGCCCGGCGGTTGACGGCGTCGAGGAAGGCCTCGGGTCCGACGTCGGGGTGGAGGTAGTAGTCGGTGACGATGGTGAGCGTCGACGAGTCGCCGTGGTAGACGAACGGCGTCCTGGTCACCGGGCCGAAGGTCTCGACCAGGACGCCGTCGAACCCGTCGATCTCGTCGACGACCCACTGGCACGGGTTGGGGCCGCCCGTCCGGAGGTCGTTGACGAAGCGGTGCAACTGGCCGTACTCGACGTCACCCCGCCAGGCCGGTCGCCCGGCGCAGGTCAGCGTCGCCGGGCGCTGGGCGATCGAGCCGCCGCTCTTGTCGAGGACGATCCAGTGGACCGGATCGACCCGGTCGGCCCCGACCCAGACGTGCCACTCGGTGCCGGGATCGCCCAGCTGGGGGTCCGGCCACGTCGTGGAGTAGTCGATGACGAAGCCACCGGCGGCGAGCGGGCCGAAGCGCCCCCCGGCCGCCGTTGCCTCACAGGGTGCGCCGAGCGGGACGTCGAAGGGGATCCGCTGACCGGACGAGATCGTCTTGGCCTCGACCTGGGCGTACACGCCGGTGCAGCGCATCGTGATGGTGGCGTCGTTCGACTGTCCCACCTCGTCGTGGGCGGTGACGAAGACCGTGGTCGAGACGGGGAGGCCGATCACCTCGATCGACACCGGCGGCGTCGTCGCGCCGTTGGCGAAGCTCACCGTGATCGTCGCCGTCCCCGAAGCGAGGCCGCTGAGGTCGACGTCGACGCCGGCCGTGGCCCGGGTGAAGGGAACGGCGACGCCGTCAACCGTCACCGCGACCGGCTCGAACAGCGACCACGTCCTGACGTACCGGGTCGTCGCCGTGCGGAGATCGACCAGGCCCGGGGCCTTGGTGATGTACCCGGCGTCCCGATCGATGCGGATCACGTCCTTGTCGCGGCTCATGTACACGTGGTCGTCGTCGACGAGGTTGAGGTGCTCGGTCAGCGTCGTGTCGACCTGGGCCAGGGTCTCGCCGGAGGCGAGGTCGAGCAGTCCCAGGCTCCGGGAGCCCGCGACCAGCAGCCGATCGTGATCGAGCGGATAGAGGTCGCGCAGGTCGTCGCAGCCGTCGGCCCCCGGGCACGGGACCGTCCGGAGCACCGCACCCTGCCGGTCGTACTCGACGATGTCGGTCCCCTCGGTGTCGAATGTGCTGTTGGTGTTGGCCGTCACCGGCAACCGGGCCTGGCGGGGGCCGATGATCGTCGTCGGGTCGGCGAGATCGATGTCGTAGTACTCCCAGGCGCTGCGGACGTGGAGCACGCCGTCCTCGCGGCCGACGCCGGGGATGACGGTGAGCATGGTGTGGCCGGGGTACGTGAGGAGGCTGGACGAGTAGTCGCCGAGGTCGACCACCAGCACCCCGGCGACGTTGGCGATGTAGACCTTGCCGTCCCGGAGCTCGCAGTACCCGATCGATGGCGTCGGCAGGTCGTCCGGCCCGAGATCGTGGACGACCGTGTCGGTGGCGACGTCGAACACGACCAGGCGTCCGTACTCGCAGCCGACGATGAGGTTGCCGTCGAAGGAGCTGGTGGCCCGGACCGGCAGGATCGTCTCGACGCCGGTGTCGGGGTCGACCAGCTTGAACCCGTCGAAGAGTCGCCCTCTCGCCGGGTCCACCCGGAGCCGGGTGTTCTCCCAGAGGTCGTAGCGGCCGGCCTCCCCGTCGAAGAACCACAGGCTCCCGTCGTCCCGCGTCCTGGCCTCCCCGGCCGCCGGCAGCAGGAGGACCGAGGCGAAGGCGACGAGGACCAGGAGCAGCGGCTTCCTCACGGAGGATGGATCGACCGTCCGGCCGGATTGCTTGAACGGGGCCGGGTGGCCCGTGGCGTTCGTCGAGACGGTCCGAGCGCTGGCGGTACGCTGAGTGGTGATGAAGGTCCAACGAGGCGGTGGCGAAGCCACCTCGATCGTCGGCTGGCGCGAGTGGGTCGGGCTGCCCGATCTCGGCGTCCCGTGGATCAAGGCCAAGGTCGACACCGGGGCCAGGTCCTCGGCGTTGCACGCCGTCGATCTGGAGCTCGTCGACGGTGGCGACGGCCCGATCGCCCGCTTCACGGTCCAGCCGTGGCAGCGCTCCGACGCCGACGCCGTCAAGGCCGAGCTCCCCGTCGTCGATACCCGGACGGTGCGCAGCTCGAACGGAGCCACCGAGCGCCGGCCGGTCGTCGCCACGACCCTCCGGGTCGGCGAGCTGACGCTGCCGTTCGAGACCACGCTCACCGAGCGCAGCCAGATGGGGTTCCGCCTCCTGATCGGCCGGCAGGGCCTCCGGGGTTGGGCCTCGGTCACCCCGGACCGGTCGTTCGTCGCCGGCCGACCGCCGATCGAGGTCCGCCGGCTCAACCGGCGGCGGCGGCCGTGACCGACGAGGCACCGCCAGAGGCCAGACCGATCGAGGACGTGGCCCCACCACGGTCGGAGCCCGCTCGACCGGTGGCCGACCGGTCGAGACCGAGGCGACGGTCGCCCCGCCAGGCCCGTCCGCCGTTCGCCATCGGCTCGGCAACGGTCAGCCCCGGCCGCAAGCTCGAGATCGAGCTGCCGGTGGCCCGCATGATCACCGGATCGCCGCTGTCGATCCCGGTCCGGGTGCTGCACGGGGTGCGGGACGGTCCGACGGTCTGGATCGGTGCGGCCATCCACGGCGACGAGCTGAACGGGGTCGAGATCATCCGCCGGGTGCTCGGGCTGCTCGACGCCAGGCGCCTGGCCGGCACGCTCGTCGCGGTCCCGGTGATCAACGTGCCAGGGTTCATGAACGGAAGCCGTTACCTGCCCGACCGCCGTGACCTCAACCGCTCGTTCCCCGGCTCGCACCGCGGCTCGCTTGCGTCGCGGATCGCCCGGCTCTTCACCGACGAGGTCGTGACCCGCTGCGAGGTCGGGATCGACCTGCACACCGGCTCCGATCACCGAACCAACCTCCCCCAGATCCGGGCCGACCTCGACGACCCGACCACCGCCGAGCTGGCCCGGGCCTTCGCCCCGCCGGTCCTGATGCACTCGTCGCTCCGGGACGGGTCGCTCCGCCAGGTTGCGGCCGACCTCGGCGTGAGCGTGCTGCTCTACGAGGCCGGCGAGGCCTGGCGCTTCGACGAGCCGTCGATCCGGACCGGGGTGAGCGGCATCATCCGGGTCCTGGCCCAGCTCGACATGGTGCCCGAGGACATCCGCCAGCACCTCCGCCGCGACGACGCCAGGGCGTCCGAGCTCGCCGGACCGCTCGTGGCCAGGCGATCGAGGTGGGTGCGGGCCCGCCGAACCGGGCTGGCCCAGCTGCAGGTCGAGCTGGGCGAGCGGGTCGAGCAGGGCGAGATGATGGGCCGCATCCACGACACGTTCGGCCACCGGCTCAGCCGCATCATGGCATCGACCAGCGGAACCGTCGTCGGCCTCAACCTCGATCCGGTGGTCAACCAGGGCGACGCTGTCGTCCACATCGCCGAGACCGACGAACCGGGGCGGGCCGGCGGTGACGGCGTCGAGGACCGCGACGCCGTGCACGGCACCGAGGACGGGGGCGGCGAGCGATGAAGCTGGCCATCCTGTCCCGCTCCCCCGACAGCTACAGCACGACCCGCCTGCGGGTGGCGGCGCTCGATCGTGGCCACGCCGTACGGGTCCTCAACACCCTCCGGTTCGCCATCGACCTCTCGGGTGACGAGCCCGACCTCCAGTACCGTGGCCGGCCGCTGTCCGACTACGACGCCGTCCTGCCCCGCATCGGCGCGTCGGTGACGTACTTCGGCACCGCGCTGGTCCGCCAGTTCGAGCAGATGGACGTCTACACCCCGAACACGTCGAACGGGATCGCCAACTCCCGAGACAAGCTCCGGGCCCTGCAGATCCTGTCCCGCCACGACGTCGGCATCCCGCCGTCGACCTTCGTCCGGGACCGCAACGACGTGATCCCCGCCATCCGCCGGGTCGGCGGCGCCCCGGTCATCATCAAGCTCCTCGAGGGCACCCAGGGGGTCGGGGTGATGCTGGCCCCCGACGCCAAGATCGCCGAGGCGATCATCGAGACCCTGCAGACAACCGGCACCAACGTGCTGCTGCAGCGGTTCGTGGCCGAGAGCAAGGGCCGCGACATCCGGGCCTTCGTGGTCGGCGACCGGGTGGTGGCGGCGATGCGGCGGGTGGCCAAGGGTGACGAGTTCCGCAGCAACGTGCACCGGGGCGGCAGCACCGAGGCGATCGATCTCGAACCGGCCTACGAGCGCACCGCCGTCCAGGCGGCCCAGATCATGGGGCTCCGGGTGGCCGGCGTCGACATGTTGGAGGGTCGCGACGGGCCGCTCATCCTGGAGGTCAACTCCTCCCCCGGCCTCGAGGGCATCGAACAGGCGACCGAGCTCGACATCGCCGGCGCCGTCATCGACCACATCGCCAACCAGGTGGCGTTCCCCGAGCTCGACGTCCGCCAGCGGCTCTCGGTCAGCACCGGGTACGGCGTGGCCGAGCTGCTGATCAAGGACGACTCGGGCTACGTCGGCAAGACGATGGCCGAGGCCAACTTCGCGGACGACGACATCACGGTGCTGTCGTTGCTTCGGGGCGCCATCGTCGTGCCGAACCCGCGGGGCGATCGGGTGCTGGAGGCCGACGACCGGCTCCTGTGCTACGGCAACCTCGAGAAGATGCGGGGCCTGATCCCGGCCAGGCGCAAGCGGCGGGTCAAGGTCAAGGACCTGCCGGACGAGCCGCTCGAGCCCGAGGGCGGCATCTGAGTCGGCGCCGGACGCTCGCCGGCCCTACTGCTGGTTCTGACCGTCGAAGATCTGCGAGACCGAGCTCTCCTCGAACACGGCCCGGATGGCATCGGCGATGACTGCGGCAACCGAGAGCACCTCGAGTGAGTCGAACCGCTTCTCGGACGGCATCGGGAGGGTGTCGGTCACGATCACCCGCTCCAGGACCGAGTTCTTCAGCCGGTCGACGGCCGGGCCGCTGAACACGCCGTGGGTGGCGGCGGCGGTGACCGTGGCCGCACCCCGCTCGGTGAGCAGCTCGGCGGCCTGGCAGATCGTGCCCGCCGTGTCGATCATGTCGTCGATCAGCACGCAGTTGCGGCCCTCGACCTCGCCGACGACGTCCTTGGCCTCGGCCACGTTCTTGACGCCGTTGACCCGGCGCTTGTGAACGATCGCCAGGTCGGCGTGCAGCTGCTGGGAGTAGCGCTCGGCCACCTTCACCCGGCCGGCGTCCGGTGAGACGACGACCAGGTCATCGGCCAGCCGGGACAGGCGGTCGACCAGGACCGGCATGGCCGTCAGGTGGTCGACGGGCCCGTTGAAGAAGCCCTGGATCTGGCCCGAGTGGAGGTCGACCGAGACGAGCCGGGAGGCGCCGGCGGCCTTGAACAGGTCAGCGACCAGTCGGGCCGTGATCGGCTCGCGGCCCTCGGCCTTGCGGTCCTGGCGGGCGTAGCCGTAGCTCGGCATCACCGCCGTGATGCGCTTGGCCGATGCCCGCCTGGCGGCGTCGACCATGATCAGGTGCTCCATGATCGCGTCGTTGACCGAGCGGCCGTCGAACTCGCCATGGCTCTGGACGATGAAGACGTCGGCGCCCCGGACGGACTCGCCGAACTTGCAGTGGAACTCGCCGTTGGCGAACTGGCCGATGCCGGCGTCGGTGACGTGGGTGTCGAGGTGCTGGCCGATCAGCTCGGTCAGCTCGACGTTGTGGCGACCCGAGAACAGGTGCAGTCGCTTCGTGGTCACCACTTCTTCCACTGTCTCACCCCACTCGCAACCCCTAGCCGGCTGCGCTCGCCCGGAGCCGTCGGCTCCGGCAGGTCACGTGCTGGTGCCTCCAGCATAGAATGGTCCAGTCCTCGTTCCGGGAGCAAGGTCCGCCCCGGGCTCGAGGTGGGCGAAGGGACCGACCACGCAGTCGTCGCCGATGCTGGCCAGCGAGGCGGTGGTCTTCTCGATCCGGCAGTTGGCCCCGACCTGGCAGCGGTCGAGCCGCACGTCGGGTCCGAGCTCGCAGCCGCTACCGATCGTGGTGGCCCCCTGGAGGATCGTGCCGGGGAAGATCGTGACGTCGGTGCCGAGGCGAACGGTGACGTCGATGTAGGTGCGCTCGGGGTCGACCATCGTGACCCCCATCGACAGCCAGTGCTGGTTGGTGCGGCGCCGCAGCTCGGCCTCGGCCTCGGCCAGCTGGACGCGGTCGTTGACCGGGATGAGGTCGGTCGGGTGGTCGATCATCGCCGTCTCGCAGGCGTGACCGGAGCCGGTCAGGACCTCGACGATGTCGGACAGGCTGACCCGGCCCTCCAGGCTCTCCGCCGACGAGCGGCGAAGCGCCGGGGCCAGCAGCCCCCGGCGGACGCAGAAGACGCCGAGGGAGACCTCGTCGACCTCGTCGGGGTCGGGGTCGTCGTCGACGTCGAACCGGAGGCGGTTGTCCTCGGTCTCGATCGAGGCCACCCGACCGTGCCGGTCGCGGACGATGCGGTCGGTCAGGGCCCGATTGGGAGCCGGGCGCAGGTTCGGCTCGGCCGCGTCGGCGGTGAGCACCGTGCAGGCGGCGCCACTCGAGCGATGGGCCTCGAGCAGGAGGCGAAGGGTCGACGGCCGCAGGAGGGGCACGTCGGCGGGGACGATGAAGAGGTCCTCGTCGTCGTCGAAGTCGTCGAAGCTGCTGACCCCGAGGAGCACGGCGTCGCCGAGGCCGAGGTCGGCCGGCTGCTCGGTGAAGCGGACGGGGAAGCCGGGCGGATCCTCCAGCAGTCGCTTCGACACCCGCCCACCGTCTGCACCGGTGACGACGACGGCCTGACGGACGCCGGTGGCGGCCATCGTCTCCAGCACGAACGAGGCCATGGCCCGGCCACACAGCAGGTGGATGGGCTTCGGCCTCGTCGAGCGCATCGGCGCGCCGGGGCTGGTTGCGACAATCAGGGCGGAGGTCGAACGATCGGTCATGGCCACCTTCTCGTTGGGGCGGGGCCGGGGGCCAACCGCCACCAACCAACTCGGTCGGAGGTGCTCATTCTAGTGGCTCCCCAAAAGCCGCAAAGGCCGGCCGCCGTTGGAGCAACCGACCTCTGCAGTATCGGGGAGATGCTCCTCCATCGACCGCGGGCGCTCCTCGATGAGTGGTTCGGATGGATCGGGAGCGGTGCACGGGCCGTCGCCGGAGGCGGGACCAGCGGGTTCGCGGGGCAGGGCTCGAACCTGCAACCCCCAGATTCAAAGTCTGGTGTTCTGCCAATTGAACTACCCGCGAGCGGTTGTTCCTGCCCTCCACGGTAGCTCTTGCGGCGTCGACAGGGTGGTCCGGCGGGCCGAACCCGGTAGATTCACGGGCCTCATGGGATCGCTGATCAAGAAGCGCCGCAAGCGCATGCGCAAGAAGAAGCACCGCAAGCTTCTGAAGCGCACCCGCGTGCAGCGGCGGAACAAGAAGTAACGGCCCGCCGGGCCTCGAAGAGCGGTCGCAGGCCACGGTCGAGCGACCGGCTTCAGCGATCGGCGGGAACGGTCAGGGGCGCATCCGGGGGAACGGTGCGGGCGACGACCCGACCGGGGCCCGGGTGGGCGCCGTCGACGAACCAGGTCGAGCCACTGCCGGCGAGGCGGGGGCGGCGGCCCGTGGCGTCGGCCAGCTCGTCGCGCCAGCGGATCAGCTCGGGCACGACGTCGAGCGCCGCCGGCTCGAGGTCGTTGCCGGCCTCGCCGGTCGGGCCGCCGAGGGCGTCCCAGCGCTGGTAGATGGCACCGGTCGGGCAGCCGACGGGTGGCGTGAGGAGGGTGTAGGTCTCGTCGACGTCGACCAGCGGCTCGACGCGTTCGCCGATGCCCCCGACCCGGGCCCGCCCGCCGACGGTGCAGAAGGCGACGTCGGCCCCGAGCCGGGCCGCCGCCTCGAGGTCGCCGAAGCCGGCCCACCGAAGGACGGCGCCGGCATCGGACGAGCCGCCGCCGAGCCCGGCCTGGGCCGGGATGCGCTTGGTCAGCGTGACCGACGCCGTGCGGCCGACGAGGTCGAGGGCCCGGTTGACCAGGTTGTCTGGCCCGAGCGGTATGCCCTCGATCGGTCGGCCGTCGGCGTCGACGACCGTGAGCCCGGACGACCCCTCGGCCAGTTCGAGCGTGTCGGCGAGGTCGAGGGTCACCATCTCGGCGTCGATCAGGTGCAGCCCGTCCGGCCTGACGCCGGTGACCCGCAACGACAGGGTCAGCTTGGCCGGTGCGGTGAGCACGACGGGCGGGGGACGGTCGGTCACGGCGCCACCGTGGCCAGGCGGGCCCAGTCCTCGACCGAGAGCTGCTCGGGGCGGGCGGTCGGCTCGATGCCGGCGGCGAGCATCGCCCCATCGGGCACGTCGGCGGACAGGCTGCGGCGAAGCATCTTGCGCCGCTGGCCGAAGGCGGCTCGGACCAGCTCGCTCAAGCGGGTGAAGTCGGCGTCGACCCGGGGCTCGGGGCCGCGCTCGATGGCGACGAGCACCGAGTCGACCCGCGGCCGGGGCAGGAAGACCTCGGGTCGGATCGAGCCGACGAGGCGGGCGCGGCCCCAGTAGGCGACGAGGACGGACGGGATGCCATACGTCCGGGAGCCCGGCTCGGCGCACAGCCGCTCGCCGGCCTCCCGTTGGACCATGACCAGCCAGCGGGCCAGTCGGGGCTCGGCCGCCAGCAGGTCGAGGATCAGCGGGGTGGCGATGTTGTACGGCAGGTTGGCGACGACCGTCCACGGCCCGCCGTCGAGCACGTCGTCCCACGCGACCTCGCGGGCGTCGCCGACCACGAGCCGCAGGCGCCGATCCAGCCGGGTGCCGGGCTGCCCCGACCACTCGGCGGTGACCTCCTCCAGGGCCGGGACGAGGTAGCGGTCGACCTCGATGGCGACGACGTCGGCCCCGGCACCGAGCAGTCCGGTGGTGAGCGAGCCGAGGCCGGGGCCGATCTCGACGACGGCGTCGCCCTCCCCGACGCCGGCGAGGCGAACGATCTTGTCGATCGTGCCCCGATCGACGAGGAAGTTCTGACCGAGGGCCCGGCTCGGGGCGAGGTGGTGGCGGTCGAGGAGGTCGGCGACCTGGGTCCGGCTCAGGGTCACAGCGCGCACCCGTCGGGTCGGTCGGCGCTCACCCGTCGAGACCGAACAGGGCGTTGGCGTTTGCCGTGGTGGTGGCGGCGACCTCGTCGACCGGCCGGTCGAGCAGGTCGGCCAGGAACGCGCCGACGATGGCGACGTTGGCCGGGCGGTTGGGCTTGCCCCGGAGCGGCACGGGCGCCAGGTACGGCGAGTCGGTCTCGACCAGCATCCGGTCCGGTGGGGTCAACCGGGCAGCCTCCCGGACCTCCTCGGCGTTCTTGAACGTGACGATGCCGCTGAACGACAGCCAGCCACCCCGCTCGATGGCCTCCCTGGCCTCGGCCGGACCGCCGGTGAAGCAGTGGAAGACCGTCCTGGCCGGCTGCCCCGCCCGATCGAGCAGGCCGAACGTCTCGTCCCATGCCTCGCGGGTGTGGATCACCAGCGCGAGGTCGTGGCGATTGGCCAGCTCGACCTGGCGGAGGAACACGTCCGCCTGGACGTCGCGGGGCGAGTGGTCGTAGTGGTAGTCGAGCCCGCACTCGCCCACCGCGACCACCGCAGGGTGGTCGAGCATGGCTTCGAGGCCGTCGATCCCCTCCGAGGCGTCGTGCGGGTGCACGCCGGCGGTGGACCAGACCTCGTCGAAGCGCTCGGCGACGGCCGCGGCCTGGGCCGAGTCGGGCACCGTGCAGCCGACGGTCAGCAGGCGGGTGACGCCGGCCGCCCGGGCCTCGGCGACGGCCGCGTCGGCCGTCGCCTCGCCGTCGCGACGGGCGAGGGTGGTCAGATGGCAGTGATTGTCGAACCACACGGTCGCCCGGCCTCCGGTCGGTCTACGTCTCGGAGCCAGCGTACTGGCGGTCCGGTTCGACCCCTGGGCCGACGCGGCGGCGGCTGGCCCGCTCAGATCACCCGGCGCAACCCCTGTCCCCGGCGACCGTCCGGCAGCCCGTCGTCGCGGAACGCCTCCAGCTTCTCCAGCTGGCGCTCGAAGGCTCGCTTGCGCGGCCCGGCCAGGTCGTCGTACGCCCGTTGGGCCGAGTCGAGGCCCCGCTTCATCTTCTCGATCGGCTCCTCCCAGCGCTCCCACTGGACCCGCAGCTCGCCCAGGGCACCGAGGATGTCCTCGCCGCGCTGCTCGACCATGAAGTTGTCGACCGCATGGCGGATCACGGCCAGCACCGCGAACAACGTGGTCGGGGAGCACAGGACCACCCGATGGGACAGCGCATAGTCGATCAGCTCGCTGTCGTGCTCGTGCAGGAACCCGTAGACGCTCTCGTTCGGGACGAACAGCAGCAGGTAGTCGACCGTGACCGCGGGGTCGATGTACGACCGGCCGGTCAGCTCCTTGATCCGGTCGCGGACGTCTCGCTGGAAGGCGGTGCCGTGGCGGCGGCGCTCGTCGTCGGTCCCCGCGTCGAGCCAGCGGAGGTAGTTGTCGATCGGGAACTTGACGTCCATGTTGACGACGTGACCGGTCGGTAGCGGGAACGTGTAGTCGGGCACGCCGCCGGTGGCCAGCTTCGTCTGGCGGTGGTAGCTGGTGCCCTCGAGGAAGCCGGCCGCCCTGAGCACGTCTTCGGCCATCCGCTCGCCCCACTGGCCGCGGGAGTTCGGCGACGCCAGCGCCCGCTGGAGGGACTGGGTGGTGTCGGCCAGGGCGGAGCTGACCCGGACCGCCTGCTCGAGGCCGGACGACAACTGACCGGTCTGCTCGGCCTGGGACCGCTGCAGGCTGGCCACCAGGTCGGACACCCGGCGGAGCTCGGTCGACACCGAGCTCACCTGGTGCGCCACCGACTCCCGCTCGCGATCGATCACCATCTTCCCCGCGGCCAGCTGATCACCCAGCTTGGTCGAGGCCACCGACGTCACCGTGTCGACCGCGGCCCGGAGATTGTCGTGCTGCTCGGCCCGGAGCGTCTCGATCGTGCGGATCGACGCCTCCTCGGCCGCTCGGGCCGCGGCCCTGGCCGCCCCCCGGCCGCCGACCAACCAGCCGACGAGCGCACCTCCGGCCACCGCCACGACGGCGACGACGATCAGCAGGATGACAAGGGTTGCGGCGTCCATGGCTCCCGACCGTAGAGACGGGGTGTGACAGCGAACGGTCGACGAAGGCCGAGGCCGCTCGATCGGCGGCCATCCGGCCAGCGGCCGCCGATCGCCCGGCCCTCAGCGGACCGTGAACTCGATGCGCCGGTTGGCCGCCTTGTTGTCGAGGCTGTCGTTCGGGAAGGCCGGGACGGCCTCGCCGTGGCCGACGGCGATGACCCGCTCGGGCTCGACCGACAGCTCGAGCAGCCGGGCCAGGACCGCATCGGCCCGCTGCTGGCTCAACTCGAGGTTGGCCTCGGCGTCGCCGTCGGCATCGGTGTGGCCGTCGATCGAGATCAGCAGCTCGGGATGCCGGTGCAGGTAGCGGGCCACCCGGTCGACGATCGCCCGACCCTCGTCGGTCAGCTCCGCCGACTTGGACGCGAAGGCGATCGGGGCGAGGTCGAGCGCCTCGTTGAGCGTCGAGCCGGCCGGGTTGGCGGGCCCCTCGATCGGGTCGGGGCCGGGGGCGACGAGGCCGTCGGTCGACGGGTCGACCAGCGGGGGCACGACCGTGATCCGGTTGTCGATCGACTCGACGCCGAGCAGGGTGCCGATCCGCGCTTCGAGCTCGGCCCTGGCCGCCTCGTCAGCCACGCTGCCCGTCAACACGACGTGGCCCCCGTCGGCCAGACCGTCGATCCCGGTGCCGATGAGGGTGGCCGCCACCGAGGCGGCCACGTCGGGAACCGGGGTGAGCTCGGCACCGGCCGGGGCCATCGACTCGACGTCGTCGTCGGCCGTCCCCTCGGCGGCGGGACCGACCGCGTCGGTGATCGGAGCGTCGCCACCGGCCGGGCCGAGGCCGACGACCGTCGGGGCCCCGCCCGGCGCAGCCCGACCGCCGGCGCACGTCGACAGCAGCCAGGCCAGGAGCAGCACGAGGACCACCGACCCGACGGCCCAGCCGAGCCAGGCCAGCGCCGTGCCTCGGGCGTCGACCGGTTGCTGGGCCGGTGCCGGCCCCGCCGGGGCGACGAGGGGCGCCGAGATGATCGGCGCCTCGTCGGAGAGCCGGAGGACGGGCCGATCGTCGGCGTCCTCGCGTATCGCCGGCTCGCCGATGGCCGGGTGAGCGCCTGGCCCGTCGTCGACCTCCGGGCCGGTCACGGACCCACCCCGACGTCGGTCGGCGATCGGGGCGACCGACCGGGCTTCGACCACCGCCTCCGCCAGGCCCGGGTCGGCCGCGACCTGGTCCGTCTCGACCGTCGCAGCGTCGACGGTGGCGATGTCGATCGCCACGCTCCCCAGCGTCGCCGCGTCGATGGGCTCGGTGTCGATCTGCTCGATGTCGACGGGCTCGGGGTCGACGGTCCCGGGGTCGACGGTCCCGGGGTCGACGGTCCCGGGGTCGACGGTCCCGGGGTCGAGCGGCGCCGCGTCGGACGGGCCCGGCGGCGGCTCCTCGTCCGGATCGACCGGCACGACCACCGGGAGGGGCTGGGTCACCTCGATGGTGGCCAGGCCGGCCCCGGCCGGGCCGGCGCGGTGCCGACCCGACCGCCGTCCGGCCGCAGGCGAGCGCCCCGCCCGGGGCCGGGCGACGCCGAGGCCGCTGTCGGCGAAGCTCGTGCCGGCCAGGATCCCGGCGGCGGCGATCCGGCCCCGCTCGACGGTCAGCAGCTCGGCCACCTGACCGTCGTCGAGCGACGCAACCCGGCGGCGGTCGGCCAGCTCGGCGGTCACGAACGGGGTCACCAGCGGGAGGAGACGGCCGACGAGCGACGGGGCGAGCCCGAGGCCGGACGCCAGCCCGATCACCACCAGCCCCCGCTCGGCCCCGAAGACCCGGTCGAGGATCACGTTGCCGGGCCCGGCACCGCCCTCGTCGGCCGGTCGGTCGACGAGGCCGCCGACGACGAGGGCACCGTGTCGATCGGCCGCCAGCCGGGCGAGCCCGTCGATGACGCGGGCCAGCGCCGGGCCGAGTGCGACGTCGACCGCGGTCCGGTCGCCGTCGATGCGGGAGGCGAGGGCCGAGGCGGCGTCGGCCTCGTCCAGTCGCGCGAGCAGGTTGTCGAGCAGGGTCGGCATCGTGCGATCCACCTTTCAGGGATGGCTCAACACCACTTCAGACGCGACGAACCAGACGGCGGCGGCTGGTTCGCTCCTGGCCCGTGTTTGCCCCACTCGGCGCATCGGAGCGGTTGCCAGTTCGGCGACGCCGACCATAGCCCCTGCCCGATCCGGGGTCGGGGATGGGGGTCGAACCGGTGGCCCGACGCAACGGCGACGCCCGGTGAGCCGCCGCTCAGCGGCCGGACGCCGGCTCGAGCCAGACCCGGTTGTCGTGGAAGACGGCGCCGCGACCCATGTCGGAGTCGACCTCACGAACCGTGGCGTTCACGCCCATCCCCCACCAGCCCTTGTCGGTGGCCACGGTGCGGGGGCCGACGCCGTCGTCGAGGCGGACCACCGCCCGGAACCGGCCCCGGTCGTTGGCCACGTCGACCGCGTCGCCGTCGGCCAGACCCTCGCGCTCGGCGTCGCCGGGGTTGATCCGCAGCGGCGGCGCCCCGGTCCGGGACCGGACGACCTCGGTGCCGGCGAAGACCGAGTTGACGTGGTGGTCGCTGGCGGCGGCCACCAGGTCGTAGACCGTCCGTT
This sequence comes from Acidimicrobiales bacterium, assembly GCA_028285495.1. GTDB lineage: Bacteria > Actinomycetota > Acidimicrobiia > Acidimicrobiales > SZUA-35 > JAHELU01. The sequence goes on along the minus strand of JANQPB010000009.1, from coordinate 86,307 downwards.
CGGCGCCACCCGGTCCGCCGGCCGTGACCCGGCCGGACTCGGTCGGCGGGCGATAGGTGGGGACCCGGCCGTGGCCCTCCCGCTCGGCCCGATCCGAGGCGAACTCGAAGCGGCCGGACGGCGTCGGGAAGCCGTCGGCGAACGGCAGCCACGGCGCCGGACTCGACGGCAGCCGGGCCCACCCCCGTTCCTCCAGCGCCTCGACGGTGATCCCGGCCGAGCGGTACTCCTCGGTGTCGAGCAGGGCCGCCGCCAGCTCCAGGTCCGAGGCCTGCAGCGACGGCTCGTCGATGGCCATGGCGGTGGCGAGTCGGCGGAAGATCTCGGTGTGGGGGAGGCACTGGCCCGGGGGGTCGACCGCCGGCCGGTTCAGGCTCACGTAGAGGTGGCTGAAGGAGTCGTTGATCTCGTACTGCTCGTGCTGGAGCGTCGACGGCAGCACGAGGTCGGCGTAGTCGACGGTCTCGGTCGGGAACACCTCGATCACGGCCGTGAAGAGGTCGGGTCGCGAGAGCGCAGCCCGGACGCCGTCGGTGTCGGGGTTGGACACGACGGGGTTGGCCCCGTGGACGAGCAGCGCCTCGACCGGCGGATCGTCGAGCGTCGTCAGGTTGGCCACCAGGTTGGTCATGGCCAGGTGCCGGGGCCGCCCCTCGACGCCTCCGCCACCGGCGGCCTCCAGGTCGAACCGGTACCGGTCGGCCGTCGAGTACACCAGTCCGCCGCCCCGCCGGCCGTAGTCGCCGGTGAGCGCCGGCAGGCACGACACGATCCTGGCGGTCTGACCGCCGCCGGCGTGGCGTTGCATGCCCTGGCCGAGCTTGATGGCCAGCGGACCGCGACCGGCCAGCGTCCGGGCCAGGCTCGACACGACCGCGGGGTTGACCCCGCACACCTCGGCGGTCCGCTCCGGGGTCCACGGCCGCAGGGCGGCGTCGAACTCGCCGTAGCCGGTGGTGCGTGCGGCGATGAACGAGGTGTCGACGACACCGGCGTCGATCATCGCCCTGGCCAGGCCGAGGGCCAGGGCCCCGTCGGTCCCGACCCGGGGCTGGATGTGGATGTCGGCCCGGTCGGCGGTGCGGGTACGGACGGGGTCGATCACGATCAGCGGGGCCCCGTCGGCCCTGGCCCCCTCGATGAACGGCCAGAGGTGACGGTTGGTCACCAGGGTGTTGGAGCCCCAGATGACGATCGTGCCGGCCCCGGCGACGTCCTCGGGGTCCATGCCGGCCGCCGAGCCGGTGGTGTACGACATGCCGACGTGGCCGCTGACCGAGCAGATCGAGATCTGGTGGCCGGAGACGCCGAGGTGGTTCCACAGCCTGGCCCCGGCCGGGCCGGCCCCACCCTGGATGAAGCCGACGTTGCCGGTGCCGGCGAAGGGCCAGATGGCGGCGGGCCCGGATCGGTCGATGATGTCGGTGAAGCGGGTGGCGAGCTCGCCGAGTGCCTCGTCCCACGTGATCGGCTCGAAGGCCTCGGCGACCGGCAGGCCCGGGCCCTTCGGCGCCACCCGCCGCATCGGCTCGAGGATCCGGCTCGGGTCGGCGGCCATCGTCAGCCAGGGGTTGACCTTGCGGCAGAGACCACCCCTGGTGAAGGGGTGGTCGGGGTTGCCCCGCAGGCGGACCGCCCGCCCGTCCGACACGGTGACCAGCCACGAGCACCCGTCGGGGCAGTCGAGCGGGCACGACCCGAGGACGATCCCGTCCCGTGGCGGCGATGGGTGACCGTCCGGGCGACGGGGTGCGCCGGGGTCGGTGGCGGTCACCGGCGACCCCGGAGCCGGTCGATGTCGCGACGCTCCTTCTTGGTCGGCCGGCCCCGACCGCGGTCGCGGGCGCCGCCCGGTGGGGCCTCGAGCGGCGACGGTCGACGGGTCGGCGGTGGTGACAGGTCCTCGACCAGCTCGGGGACGAGCTTGGCCCCGACGCGCTTGTCGACCAGGCCAACCACCCGGTAGACGATCGTGCGGTCGCCCCGCCTGGCCTCGACCACGTCGCCGACCTGGACCTTGGTGGCGGGCTTGGCCGGCTCGTCACCGATCCTGACCCGGCCGGCGTTGCAGGCGGCCGTCGCCGCCGTCCTGGTCTTGAACACCCGGACCGCCCACAGCCACTTGTCGACCCGAACCGGCTCGCGGTCGCCGGCGCCGTCGCCGAGATCAGAGGGCGATCGAGAGCTCATAGATCCTCCGGCGGGGCTCGCCGGTCCGACGGGCCACCTCGGCGACGGCGTCGCGCTTGCTGAGACCGTCGTTGAGGCAGCGCCGCAGGGCCGCGATGACCTGGTGGTCGCTCGGCCGCTCGTCACCGGGGGCCCGGCCGTCGACCACCAGCACGAACTCGCCGCGGGGCTCCTGACGACCGAGGCGCTCGGCCGCCTCGCCGAGCGTCGTGCGGAGCACCTCCTCGTGGAGCTTCGTCAGCTCGCGCCCGACCGCCACCCGACGATCGCCACCGCAGACCGAGGCGAGGTCGGCCAGCGTCGCCGCCACCCGTCGTGGCGATTCGTAGACCACGACCGCCCGCTGCTCGCCGGCCAGCGCCTGCAGCCGGACGGTGCGCTCCCGACCCTTGCGGGGAAGGAATCCCTCGAACACGTAGCGATCGACCGGCAGCCCGCTCAGGGCGAGCCCAGCCGAGACCGCGGTCGGGCCGGGGACCACGTCGACGACGTGGCCGTGCTCGGCCGCGGCGGCCACCACGTGGCGGCCCGGGTCGGACACGGTCGGCATCCCGGCGTCGGTGACCAGCGCCAGGTGCTGGCCGGCGGCCAGGCGGTCGAGGATCTCGCCGAGGCGAGGCACCTCGGTGTGCTCGTTCGCCACCAGCAGCGCCGGCCTGCCGTCGCGCCGGGCGCCGAGATGGGCCAGCAGCTTGCCCGTTCGGCGGGTGTCCTCGCACACGACGGCGTCGACCGCGGCCAGCACGTCGGCCGCCCGCCGGCTCAGGTCGTCCAGATTGCCGATCGGGGTGCCGACCACCGACAGCCGCCCGGCGCCCGGCGCCGGGTCATCCGGCATCGGGCCCGCCCCCGTCGCCGTTGTCGCCGGGGCCGTGGCCGTCCTGGCCGGCATCACCGTCGCCGCCGGCATCGGTGGCGACGAGCGGCTCGGCCCCGTCACCGGCCAGCCGGATCTCGAGGACGTCGCCGACCTTCAGCTCCCACTCGCCGAAGGCGCCCGCCTCCGCCTCGACGACGTAGCGGGCCGGCCACACCGGCAGGGTCACGCGGCGTCTCCGCAGCCGCAGCGTGCGGATGACGACCCCGTCGGCGTCGAGGAAGGCGACGTCGAGCTCGAAGCCCATCGAGAAGCTGTGGACCGACCGACGACCGGGGATGACCAGCGCGCCGTCGAGGTGATCGCGACCGAGCAGGCCCCTGGCCTTGGCCACCCGCCCGACTGCGACCTCGAGCGAGGCCAGCACCTGACCGTCGCGCACGAGCCAGCCGTTGACGGGTTCGTCCGACAGCGCCCTGGCCGCCCGATCCCGCCTCACCGCCGTGACCGGGCGACGGCGAGGCCGCACGCTCGGGACCGCACCGGGGGCCGGTCGGGCATCCGCTGATCGGGCAGCTGTCTAGACGTTGAACCGGATCTCCAGCACATCGCCATCCTCGACAATGTAGTCCTTGCCCTCCTGGCGGACCTTGCCGATCTCGCGGGCCTTGGCCATCGACCCGATCTCGAGCAGCTCGTCCCATCGGATCGTCTCGGCCCGGATGAAGCCCTGCTGCAGGTCGGTGTGGATGAGGCCAGCGCACTCCGGGGCGGTCGACCCCACCCGGAACGTCCAGGCCCGGCTCTCCTTCTCGCCGGTGGTCAGGAACGTCCGGAGTCCGAGGGTGTGGTAGGCGGCCTGGATGAACCGCACCAGCGCCCCCTCGCCGAGCCCGAAGGCGTCGAGCATCTCGGCCCGGTCGCCCGGGTCGAGCTGGGCCGCCTCGGCCTCGAGCTGCACACACGCCCCGAACACGGGGGCCAGCTCGCCCAGCTCGGCCCGCACCGGCTCGATGACCGCGTCGACGTCGGCCAGTTGCTCCTCGTCGAGGTTGACCACGGCCAGCACCGGCTTGTTGGTCAGCAGGAACCACGGCTTCAGCGTCTCCAGGTGCTCGCTCGACAGGTCGCCGCGGTACAGCGGGGTGCCGGCCTCCAGCGTGGCCAGCGCCGCCTCGGCGGCCTCGACCTCGACCCGGACCGCCGGATCGCCCTTCGCCGCCTTGCGCTTCTTCTCCAGCTGCTTCTCGACGGTCTCCAGGTCGGCGTACGTCAGCTCCAGCTCGACCACCCGCAGGTGTTCGAGCGGGTCCTGGGGGCCGGGAACGTCGTCGTCGCGGAAGGCCCGCAGCACGAAGACGATGGCGTCGACCTCGCGGATGTTGGCCAGGAACCGGTTGCCGAGGCCCTCACCGTCCCGGGCGCCCTCGACGAGGCCACCGATGTCGGTGAACTGCACGCTGGCCGACACGACGCTCTTCGACCCGCTCATCTCGGCCAGGGCGTCGAGGCGGTGGTCGAACACCTTGGCCACCCCGATGTTCGGGTCGGTGGTGGCAAAGGCGTAGGGGGCGGCGAGGGCACCGCCGCCGGTCAGGGCGTTGTACAGCGACGACTTCCCGGCATTGGGCAACCCGACGAATCCGAACTTCTCCATACCCGGTCGAATCTATCCGTTGATCCCGACCGTGCTGGCCGGCGGGCCCGTCCGGCGACGCCGACGCCCGCCGGCCACCGGCGGTTGTCCGACTCGGTCACGTCGTTGTCCGCGCCAGACATGGTCGTCGCGACCTCCGCCACCGACGATGCGGGTAGCCCCCGAATTCCCCACCGACAACGGCGGGCACGACCAACGGTCGGCTCGCCGGTAGGAGCACCCTTTGCGACCCCTCACCCGTCACCTGGCCACGCCCGGCCCGCTGTTGGCCCTGCTCGCGGCCCAGACCCTCGCCGGCCGAGCTGGCCGGGCTGCTCGACGACCTCTCGTGAGGGCGACGCCGGTCGCCGGACCGGGCCAGACCGCCGCCGGGCCACGGCCCCGTCGAGTCGACCGGATGGGAGCGACGAGCCATGGTTGAGTTCTCACCCTTCACGACCGCCGTCATCGTCGCGGCGATGGCCGTCGTGCCGTTCTACCTCTTCGCCACCTACCGGTCCGCCGGGGTCGGACGGCGCCGGGCCGGGCTCCTGACCATCGGGGTGCTCGTCTACGGGGCCCTGGCGACCGCCTTCGTGGTCGACTGGCAGTTCTCGTTCGACGGCCCCTACGTCGTGCCGGCGGCGATGGTGGCGAGCCTGGCGGTGCCGCCGCTGCTGGTCCTGCGCTGGCCCGACGTCTTCGTGCCCGCCGGGATCGGGCTGTCGTGGCTGGTCGGCGTCCAGGCGTTCCGGGTCATCGGCGGGCTGTACCTGTTCGAGCACGAGCGCGGCAACGTCGGCCCGGAGTTCGCCACCTGGGCCGGCATCGGCGACGTCGTCACCGGGGTCGCCGCCAGCGCCGTGCTGCTCGCGTTCTGGACGACGGGGCGGATGCCACGGCGGGCGGTGTACGCCACGATCCTGTTCGGCCTCGCCGACTTCGCCTGGGCCTACGCCATCGGGGTGCTCAGCTTCGACACGCCGATCCAGGTGTTCTCACTCGACGCGGTCCATGCCACCAACCGGTTCCCGATCGCCATGATCCCGTTCCTCCTGGCCCCGATCGCCATGGGCTTCATGGTCATGACGCTGATCGAGCTGCGACGGGACGAGGCGGTGGTCGGCTCGGGCCGCTCACATGGGGCCCGGTCCCGGGCGGGGCTGGCCGTCACCGGGCCGAAGTAGTCTGGAGGCATGGGCAGCGAGCAGCCGCCGTGGCGGACCGCGATCGATCGGGCGATCTACCTGCTCGACCGCGACCTCGCCCCGGTCCAGAAGGTCCGGGCCTTCGTCAAGGCCCGTGAGCTGCTCGGTCACCTGGAGCCGGACCAGGTCGAGACGCTGGTCCGGGCCGGCAAGCTGCAGGCGATCGACGGGATCGGGCCGTCGACCGACGCGGTGGTCAGGGGCGCCTACGGTCTCGGCCCGACCGACTACCTGGACGACCTGGAGGTCTCGACCGCGCTCGACGTCGACGGCGGCGCCGAGCTGCGGGCGGCGTTGCGGGGCGACTGCCACTCCCACTCGACGTGGTCGGATGGCGGGGCCGAGCTCCGGGCGATGGCGGCAGCCGCAGCGGCGCTCGGTCACGACTACCTGGTGGCCACCGACCACTCGGCCAGGTTGACCGTGGCCAAGGGCCTCTCGCCCGAGCGCCTGGCCCGCCAGATCACCGAGATCGAGGCCCTGAACGAGGAGCTGACCCCGTTCCGGATCCTGACCGGGATGGAGGTCGACATCCTGACCGACGGCGGGCTCGACCTGCCCGACGAGTTCCTGGCCCGCCTCGACGTCGTCGTGGCCTCGGTCCATCACGAGATCCACCAGCCGGCCGCCGAGATGACGAAGCGGCTTGTCACCGCAGTGGCCAACCCGCACGTCGACATCCTCGGCCACTGCACCAACCGCAAGCTCCCGGTCGGCGACCGGCGGGGCGGCACGGGCCGCAAGCCGTCGGAGTTCGACGCCGACTACGTGTTCGCGGCCTGCGCCCGGTTCGGCACCGCGGTCGAGATCAACTGCCGGCCCGAGCGCCAGGACCCGCCTGACGAGCTGCTGTCGCTGGCCATGGAGTGGGACTGCCGGCTCAGCATCGACTCCGACGCCCACGCCCCCGGTCAGCTGGAGTGGGTGGCCTACGGCTGCGAGCGGGCGGAGCGCCTCGGGGTCGAGCCGGACCGGGTGATCAACACCCGCTCCGCTGACGAGCTGCTCGACCTGGTGGGCGGCTGAGCCGGACCAGGGGTCGGCCGGGTCGGCCGGGCCCGGTGCCGGCAGGGACCGGCGCCCGACCCCGATAGGCTTGGTGCCCATGTCGAAGCGTAGGCGCAAGAAGCGGCTCCTGGCCCGCCGCAAGAAGGCCAACCACGGGCGCAAGCCCACCGTCGGCCGCAACTGACCCGAGCCCTCCGGGGGCCCTCAGCGGCCTCGGAGCAGCTCCTCGACGGCCGCCGCCAGGTCCGCCAGGCGGCGGTTCGTCGCGTCTCGGGCCGCGTCGATCCCCTCGGCCGAGACGCCGTCGACCACGACCTCGAGGTAGGCCTTGATCTTCGGCTCGGTCCCGCTCGGGCGCACGATCACCCTGGCCCCGTCGGCCAGGTCGAGCACCACGCCGGCGGTCGGCGGGAGGTGACGACCCTCGGCCAGGTCCTCGCGACCGACGACGCCGACGCCGGCCAGCTCGTGGGGGTCGACCGCGACGGCGGCGGCCATCAGCCGCTCCCGCTCGTCCGCGTCGAGGTCGTCGAGGCGGACCGTGACCTGGCCCGTGGTGTGCAGACCGTTGGCCACCGCCAGCTCGTCGAGCCGGTCCCGCAGGGTCCCTCCCCGGTCCCGGCAGCCGGCGGCCAGCTCGGCCAGCACGAGCGCAGCCGAGACGCCGTCCTTGTCCCGTACCCGGTCGCCGACGCAGTAGCCGAGGGCCTCCTCGTAGCCGAGCAGGTAGGGGTCGTCCGGCCGGTCGACGATCGGGCGGGCGACCCACTTGAAACCGGTGAGCGTGCGGACGCTGTCGGCGCCGCCGGCCTCGGCCAGGCGGTCGATGAAGCGGGACGACACGATCGACGAGGCCAGCACCGGCCGGCGGGCGCCGGGGCCGGTGTCGGCGTGTCCCGGGCGGTGCCGGAGGACGTGGTCGACCAGGAGGGCGCCGACCTCGTCGCCGGTCAGCCGCGACCAGCGACCGGAGCGATCGGGCACGGCGACGGCGAGACGGTCGGCGTCCGGGTCGTTGGCGATCACGACGTCGACCGGGGTGTCGGTGCCGACCGAGGCCGCGGCCGCGGCCAGGGCCAGGTCGAGGGCGCCCGGTTCCTCGGGGTTGGGGAACGGGGCGGTCGGGAACTCGGGGTCGGGCTCGAACTGCTCGTCCACCACCGATGGGGTGGGGAACCCGGCGGCCTCGAAGCAGCCGAGCAGGTGGGCTCCGCCGACGCCGTGCATGGCCGTGTAGAGCACGTTGACCTGCCGGCGGTCGGTGAGGAGGGCGGCGATGGCCACCTCCCGATGACGGGCCAGGGCCGCGGCGGCGATGTCCTCGGCGCCGGCCGGTAGCGGCCCATCCTCGTCGGCGCCGGCGACGGCGGGGAGCGGATCGAGCGCGGCGACGCGGTCGATGAGGGCGGCGATCTCGGCGTCGGCCGGTTGGACGAGCTGGATGCCGTCGCCGAGGTAGAGCTTGTAGCCGTTGTCGGCCGCCGGGTTGTGGCTCGCGGTGATCATGACCCCGGCGTCGGCGCCGTGATCGAGGACCGCGAGGGCAAGCACGGGGGTCGGAGCCGGCCGGTCGACGACGAGGGCCCGCCCGCCGCGATCGAGCACGACGGCGGCGACGTCGTTGGCGAAGCGCCGGCTGTGATGCCGGGCGTCGTAGCCGATGACCACGATCGGCTCCGGGTCGAGCCAGTCGAGCAGACCGGCGGTGGTCTGGCGGACGACGAGCCGGTTCATCCTGGCCGGGCCCGGCCCCATCGCCGCACGGAGACCGGCCGTCCCGAACGCCACCCGGGAACCGAAGAGCTCGCCGAGCTGCCCGGTGGCCGGGTCGGCGTCGGCCAGGAGACGCCGGATCTCGTCGCCGTGCTCGACGTCGATCTCGGCCCAGCGCTCGGCTGCGGCCCGAAGGCCGGAGGTGCGGCTCACGAAGGCCCGACCTCGCCATCGCCCGACCCCGTCGGCCCGAGCTCGGCGCCGAGCGCACCGACCCGCAGTTCACCGTCCCGCGTCTGCCCGCCTCGTTCGAGGAACGCCCGCATGCGCTCCTGCGACGACGGCACCCGCAGCGTCTCCTGGAACAGGTGAGCCTCGGTCAGCAGGCCCTCGGTCGGATCGGGGCCGGCGGCCAGGACCGACGCCTTGGCCTTGGCAACGGCCTCCGGCGGGAAGCCGGCGATCCGGGCCGCCAGGGCATCGACGAACGGACCGAGGTCGGCGGCGGGGAGGAGCCGGTTGAGCCACCCCCACCGCTCGAGGGTGGCTCCGTCGATGTCGTCGCCGCCGAGCACGACCTCCATCGCCCGGCCCCGCCCGAGCAGGCGGGGCAGGCGCTGGGTCCCCGTGCCGCCGGGAAGGATCCCGAGCGGAACCTCCATCTGGCACAGCGTCGTGGTCTCGGTGCCGAACCGCATGTCACACGAGGCCGAGAACTCGCCCCCTCCCCCACCGACCCGGCCGTTGATCTCGCAGATCGTCGGGATCGACATCGTGCGGTAGCGCTCGCACATCTTGTGGAAGCCCTTGAGCTCGGTGTCGCGCACCGCCGGCCCGTCGATCGGGAACTCGAGGATCTCGGCGACGTCGTAGTGGGCGATGAAGAAGTCGGGATCGGCGCTCCGCAGCACCAGCACCCTGGCGTCGGTGTCGTTCTCCAGGTGGTCTGGCAGGGCCCGCAGGTCGCCGAACACCTCGGGGGTCAGCAGGTTGATCGGCGGGTTGTCGATCTCGGCCACGGCAACGTGGTCGGCCACCGCGACCCGCAGGGTCCTGAACTGGTGGGGCTCGGCGCTCATCGGGCTCCCTCGCTCGTTCGGCCTCGTCGGCCACCGTCGGTCGGGTCCGCCCGGGTCGGGCGGATCACTGCCGTGTCTAGCACCTCCGGGGATGGCGGCACAGCAGGCAACGCCGGTACCGGTCGGGCGGCGGGGCGGACGGGCTCGCTCGGCGGCGACCAACTACCCTTGGCCGCCATGTCCGACCAGGTCCCGTCGCCCGAGCTCCGGCGGCTCCACATCGGCGACCGGCCCGATGGTTGGGCGTCGGCCGGCTTCGCCGTCGACGGCGACCGCACCCGCATCGGATCGATCGAGCTGCGGTTCGGCGACGGCACCGAGGCCGGGGTGGTCGCCTGGGAACTGGCCGGACCGGATGGCCCGGATGACGTCGACGGCCTGGCCACCACCTGGGTCGACGAGCCGGCGAGCGACCCCGTCGACCACCCGAATGGCGTCAGCCGCCTCGATCACGTCGTGATCGCCACCCCGCACCTGGCCAGGACCATCGCCGCGCTCGAAGATGCGGGGTTCGAGGCCAGGCGCACCCGGGACGTGCCCGGGACCGAGCCGCTCCGACAGCAGGTGTTCCTGTGGGCCGGGGAGACGATCCTCGAGGTGATCGGCCCGGCGGCTGCGCCCGAGCCGGGGCGGGGCGAACGGCCCGCTGCGGTGTGGGGCCTGGCCCTGACCACGACCGATCTCGACGGCGCCGTCGAACTGCTCGGCGACCGCCTGTCCGTACCGAAGGACGCCGTGCAGCCGGGGCGACGGATCGCCACGATCGACACCCGCTCGCTCGGCATCGGCACCGCCCTCGCCGTGATGACCCCCCACGTCGATCCCGCCGGGGCGTCGGACCCGTCCGGTTGAGGTCGACGGTCGACGCCGGGCCGGTCGAGACTACGCTGAAGCCATGATCCGCCAGGAATTCCGAACCAGATGACCGCCGTGCCGGGCGACCAGGCGGCCAGCGGTGCTTGACCACGTCTTCACCGACGCCATCGGCGCCCTCCGGGACGCCCTGGAGTCCGCGCTCCTGGAGCGGCAGGCGCTGGAGGAGCGGTTCCAGACCGACGTGCTCCTCGGCGACATCACGTGGGAGACGATCTACGGCCTGCCGGGCGAGGGCCTGCCACCCCGGGTGCAGGTCGACCTGACGCTCGAGTGGCCGACCTGGGCCCAATCGGCGTACCGCACGTGGGTCCTCGGCGAGGAGTTCACCGAGGGGCCGGCGATCGAGATCGAGGTGGTGTTCCGGGTCCAGCGGCTCTCGGAGACACCGAACCCGATGCTGATCATGGAGGGGCTGCCGCCGACGTCACCCCAGATCGGCGACGAGGAGCTGACCGGGCTCGGCCCGACGGTCGAGACGGTCTACGACAGCGACCTGAACGTCGTGTCCCATGCGGTCGAGATCACCTACACGGGCGCCTACGAGCTCGACGAGAAGACCCTCGAGGACGGCTCCGCCCTCGACGAGCACTTCGGCTCGATCGGAGGCTGGATCACCTCGACACTCGTCCGCCTCGGCGACCTGCCACTGTCGTTCGAGCCGGCGAGCGAGGAGTAGCCCGAGCCGTGTCCCGGGCCGCCAAACGGCCCGGGACGACGACGGCGACCATGCCCACACGCTTGGAGCTGCTTGAGTAACGTTGGGGGTCGTGAACGCGGTCAAGGGGACGTTCCAGCTACCGGGGGCCGATCCCGTGCTGGTGCTGCTCGGCTCCAGCGACCCGGCCGTGGTCCAACACCTCGACGAGTCGCTGATCGCCGAGGCCGACTCCGTCGACATCCGCTCCGGCGTGCTCTGGATGGAGGTCACCAACGGCCGGGCCTTCCTCGGGCACCTCGTCGACAGCCTGTCGAACGGGTCGAAACCGGGGCCACACGTGGCGGTCAAGGTCGCCGTCGCCGACGTCGACTCCTCGCCACAGGAGCTGGTGCAGCAGGCGCTGATGGCCGCCGACCTCGACCAGGTGGCCACCCTGCTCGAGCAGGAGGCGCTGACCAACGCCCAGCTCGACTACGAGGTCCGCTACCAGCCGATCGTCCGGCTCGGGAACCGCTCGGTCGTCGGGTTCGAGGCGCTGATCCGGGCACGGCTCGACGGCGAGATCCTCGGTGCGGCCGAGCTGATCGAGCGGGCCAGCCGTGGCGGCTGGCTCGACGAGCTCGATCAGCTGTCCCGCCAGCTGGCCATCCGGGGCGTCGGCCCGTGGCTCGGCGCCGGGCTCCTGTTCCTCAACATGATGGCCCCGGACGGGACCTTCGACCTGGCCGCGGCCAGGCGCACGATCCGCCACGCCGAAGACATCGGCCTCGACGCCGACCAGCTCGTGTTCGAGGCGACCGAGCGAAACCGCTACGCCAACATCGACCTGGCGGCGGCCCAGCTGACCAAGCTCCGCAACGCCGGGGTCCGGATCGCCATCGACGATGTCGGCGACGGCTACTCCAGCCTCCGGGTGGCGACCAGCTTCAAACCGGACGTCCTCAAGCTCGCCGGCGACCTGATCGCGGCGCTGCCGAGCGCCGAGGCCACCGCCATCATCCGGGCCGTCGTCGACCTCGGCCACCGGACCGGGGCCTGGGTGGTGGCCGAGGGGGTCGAGACGGAGGCCCAGGCGAAGCTGCTGCGGACGCTCGAGGTCGACTGGGGCCAGGGCGTGCTGTTCGGGCCGCCGGAGGTCCGGCCCGCCGGCTGAGACGCCGGCTGCGGCCGGCGTCCCGACGGACCGACCGATCGGGTCGCGACCTACAGGAAGTCGGACAGCGGGCGCTCGGGCCGTGGCCCGATGTGGGAGATGACCTCGGAGGCCGCAGCGGAACCGAGCCGACCGACCTCGGGCAGCGGCAGGCCTTTGGCCAGGCCGTAGAGCACGCCGGCGGCGTACTGGTCGCCGGCACCGGTGGTGTCGACCACGTCGGCGACGGGCACCGGGGCGATCTCGATGATCTCGCCCTTGTCGACGATCAGCGAGCCCCGCTCGCCGAGGGTGACGAAGGCCAGCTCGCAGGCCTGGCCGATCCGGTCGACCGCCTCGTCGAGCTCGCACTCGTAGAGGGTGGTGACCTCGGCCCGGTTGGCGAACACGACGTCGACCGGGCCGGCGACCAGCTCGAGGAACTCCTGGTGGTGGCGCTCGATGCAGAAGGTGTCCGACAGGGTCAGCGAGACCCGGGTCCCACCGGCGGCGGCGATGTCCATGGCCTTGCGGATGGCCTGCTTGGCCGAGTCGACGTCCCACAGGTAGCCCTCGCAGAACAGCAGCGCCGCACCGTCGATCACCTCTGGCCGGACGTCGTGCGGCTCGAGGAGGGCGGACACACCGAGGTAGGTGCTCATCGTCCGCTGGGCGTCCGGGGTGACCAGCACGACACACATGGCGGTGGTCGGGCCGCCGACGCCGGGGGGCTGGTCGAAGCTGACACCGATGGCGTTCATGTCGTCCGCGAAGAACTGCCCGAGGTCGTCGTCGTTGACCTTGCCGATGTAGGCGGACGAGCCGCCGAAGGAGGCGACGCCGGCCACGGTGTTGGCGGCCGACCCGCCGGACGCCTTGACCGCACGGTGGCCGAGCAACCCGTAGAGGTCTGCAGCGCGATCGGCGTCGATCAGCGTCATCGAGCCCTTGGCGAGGCCCTGCTCGCCGACGAACTCGTCGCTGGTCGTCACCAGCACGTCGACGATGGCGTTGCCGACGCCGACCACTTCTACTGGCTGCATGCCACTCCTTCGGAGGCCGGGCGTGGCGACGCAGGCCCGGATCGAGAACCCAGAGCACGGTAGCTCGCCCGCCAGGGCATCACCTCCGGGGAGGTTTGCCCAGGCCATCATGGGGGTACGCCGATGACGGGCATCCACCCGGAACGCAATATCGCCGATGTAATATTGCGTTTGGGTTGCGAAACGGATCGCAGCCCGTTACAAACAAATCGAGTTCCCTTGGCGGGTAGCGAGTCGCAGGAGAGCTGCTTGACATGACACCAGGTCGAGGATTGGCCGTGCTCGGCGCGGCATTCACCGCCGGGTTGAGCCTCACGTTGATCGTCGTCGACTCGTCCGGCGACGAGCCGGACGCCCAGCGCATCGTCACCGACGACGATGCCGCCGGCGATCCGGCGGACGAGGGCTTCGCAGCCGACGACGCCGCCACCGTCGTGGCGTTGGCCGACGTGGCCGATCGGAGCTTGCTCCGGGTCGTCGATCCGGATGGCGAGGCCGGTGCGCCCGCGGCCGCCGGGGCCGGGGCCGAGCCCGCAGGCACCGGCGGCGACGACACCGGGACGCCGGGCACCATCTCCGTCGACGGCTCGACGGCCGCCGGCACCGTCCCGTCGACCGGGGCGCCGGCCGGCGGCGCCATCGGGGCCACCGACGGGTCGACCGGCCGCGGCAGCTCGCCGAGCCCGTCGACGGCGGCCACGACGCCGCAACCGACCGCGGGATCCGGTTCGGGGACCGGGTCTGGGGGCAACGGCGCCTCCACGACCCGGCCGCCGACCACGGCCGCCCCGACCACGGCACGCCCGCCGACCACGGCGGCGCCGACGACCACCAGTCCCCCGACCACCGCACCGACCACCCGGCCGAGCGGGGGCAACGGCGGGGGGCAGTTCGAGTCGATCCGCAACCGGGATCCGCTGTTCGGCCGCTTCGCCAACGTGCCGTCGGCCCAGCTCCCGATGAACGAGCTGACGATCCCGACCTCGCAGCCTGACAACGGGGCCCACCCCCACGGCAACTTCCGGATGGCGTGTGCGTACTCACACTTCGCCTACGACGACCCGATCGTCTTCCCGGGCCAGCCCGGCCGCTCGCACCTGCACATGTTCTTCGGCAACACCGCAGTCGACGCCAACACCACCACCGACAGCCTGGTCAACTCCGGCGGCAGCAGCTGCAACGGCTTCGAGCTGAACCGGTCGGGCTACTGGACACCAGCGGTGCACGACGGCAAGGGCAACCTCGTGGTCCCGGACCAGATCATCCTCTACTACAAGACCACGATGCCGTCGCAGACCGTGGCCATGCCCCAGGGCCTCAAGATGGTGGTCGGCAACACGACCAGCGAGTCGTTCACCGCCAGCCAGCGACTCGGGTGGTCGTGCGGGGCCAGCGGCACCTCGTACAACCGCTCGAACCGCATCCCCAACAACTGCGGCAACGACCCGATCAACGCCTACGTGCAGTTCCCCAACTGCTGGGACGGTCGGAACCTGGACTCGTCCGACCACATCTCCCACATGTACTTCGCCAACGACAACGAGACCTGCCCGTCGAGCCATCCGGTTCGTCTCCCGCAGATCACGATCCTGCTGTACTTCCCGGCCGGCAACACGAGCGGGTGGTATCTGTCATCGGACCGATCGGGCGGTTTCAACACCGGCCCGGGGGCCACGCTGCACGCCGACTGGTTCGGCGGCTGGAACGACGACGCGATGGACCTGTGGATCAACGGCTGCATCCGGGCCTCTCGCAACTGCTCCTACGGGCAGACCGGCACGTCCCGGATGTTCGCCAAGTTGAACAACCTCCAGAACTATCCGGGCAACAACTTCCTGCCGATGCCCTAGGTCGGGCCGGACGGCCACCGGCCGCCAGCGAGGCCCGCAGGCGGACCAGCGACCGGTGATGACGGATCGATGAGCACTCGCCCTGGCGACGGCGACGCAGAATCGGCGGTCGATCCCGACCAGGCGGCCTGGGAGGCCGGCACGATGGCGGCGCTGACCGACGCCTATCTGGCCGGCGGCGCCGGACCCCGTGGCTCGGGCTCATCGAGCGGTGAGGCCGGCGACTGGCGGGCGAAGCGCCAGCACCTGGCGGTGCCGATGGACGCCGATGGCCGCTGGCTCGACGTCGGC
This sequence comes from Acidimicrobiales bacterium, assembly GCA_028285495.1. Taxonomy (GTDB): domain Bacteria; phylum Actinomycetota; class Acidimicrobiia; order Acidimicrobiales; family SZUA-35; genus JAHELU01. The sequence continues at coordinate 70,806 of JANQPB010000009.1, read as the reverse complement.
TGCGCCAACGGCCACCTGCTGGCCACGCTGCCGACCTGGGCGGCCGAGCGGGGGCTGACCATCGAGCCGTACGGCCTCGAGCTGTCGCCTCCGATCGCCGACCTGGCCCGCTCCCTCCGCCCCGACCTGGGCAAGCGGATCTGGACCGGTTCGGTGATGTCCTGGGAACCTCGGGAACCGTTCCGCTACGTGACGGCGCTCGCCGAGTTCGCCCCGCCTGACCGCCTCGACGGGCTGGTCGACCGGTTGCTGCGGCGCTTCGTCGAGCCAGGCGGACGGCTGATCCTCAGCTCCTACACCGATCGGGGGGCCACGCCCCGCGCTCTGGTCGACGACCTCCTGGCCATCGGCCGCCGACCGGACGGCGTCATCCATCTGGATCGCCCCGATCGCCATCCGCTCCAGACGGTGTGGTTCGACCGGCGCGCTGACGTCCCGGACCCGGTGTAGCGACGGGTCGGCGGGCGGTCGACGCGCCGACCCGGGTCTGGACCGCGATGCGGGGCGACCGCCCAGCCGATGTCGATCACCGTGGATCGACGCCAGCGGGCGGCCGCCCCGGCCCCGCGCTCGAAGCTGTCCCTCGGGGGGTCAGGAACAGCCGCTGGTGTTGCCACACCCGGGGCAGGCGTGGCAACTGCCGGCCCGCTGCATGGTGACACCACACTGCATGCAGATGGGGGCATCGGGGTCGGTCACCGGATCGGCTGCGGCCTCGATGGCCGCCACGAGCTCGTCGGCCGACTCGACCGACGGCGGGTCGACCGGGAGCTGGCCCGGCGATGAGGTCACGGCCTCGTCGACCCCGGGGAGGGTCTGCTGGGTCCGCTCACCGGTGGTGAAGATCCCCAGCGACGACCGCTCCTCGTGGCTCAGGTAGAGCACCGCCAGCTTCCGGAACAGGTAATCCATGATCGACGTGGCGATCCGGATGTCGGGGTCGTCGGTCATGCCCGCCGGCTCGAACCGCATCCCCGTGTAGGTCTCCACGTACGCCCGGAGCGGCACGCCGTACTGGAGCCCGTGGCTGAGCGACAGGGCGAGGGCATCCATGATCCCGGCCATCGTCGAGCCCTGCTTGGACACCCGGAGGAACACCTCACCCGGCCGGCCGTCGTCGTACTCGCCGACCGTCACGAACGCCTTGCAGTCGGCCACCCGGAACTCGAAGGTGCGCGAGCGCCGATCCCGAGGCAGGCGCTCCCGAACCGGCTTGTAGATCACGGTCGGCTCGGGCATCGCCGGCGGCTCGATCTCGACCGTGTCGGCCTGCTCGCCGTCGGTGCCGTCATCGGACTCGTCGTCCTTGGTCGCCGTGGACAGCGGCTGGGCCACCTTGCAGTTGTCGCGGTAGATGGCGATGGCCTTGACGCCCATCTGCCAAGCGTCGATGTGGAGCTGCATCACATCGTCGACCGTGACCTCTTCCGGCATGTTGACCGTCTTGGAGATGGCACCCGAGATGAACGGCTGGACCGCCGCCATCATCTTGACGTGACCCAGGTAGTGGATCGGGTTGTCACCCATCGAGCAGGCGAACACCGCCGTGTGCATCGGGTGCAGGCCTGGGGCACCGAGGATCGTGTTGTTCTCGTCGATGTAGTCGGTGATGGCCTTGATCTGGTCGGCGTCGTAGCCGAGCCGGCGCAGGGCCCGGGGAACCGACTGGTTGACGATCATCATCGTCCCGCCGCCGACCAGCTTCTTCATCTTGACCAGCCCGAGGTCGGGCTCGACGCCGGTGGTGTCGCAGTCCATCAGCAGGCCGATCGTGCCGGTCGGGGCGAGCACGGTGGCCTGGGCGTTGCGGGTGCCGGACAGCACGGCCTGCTCACAGGCCGAGTCCCACGCCTCGTGAGCGGCCTGCACGAGGTCGTCCGGGGCGAGGTCGGCGTCGATCTGGTGCGAGGCCTGCCGGTGCTGGTCGAGGACCCGGAGCATGTGCTCCTGGTTGTCGGCGTAGCCGTCGTGGGGGCCCATCCGCATCGCCGTGCGGGCCGAGGTGGCGTAGGCGTGGCCGGTCATCAGCGAGGTGATGGCACCGGCGAGGGCCCGGCCCTCGTCGGAGTCGTAGGGCAGACCGAGGTTCATCAGCAGGGCACCGAGGTTGGCGTAGCCGAGGCCGAGCTGGCGGAAGGCCCGAGAGGTGCGACCGATGGGGTCGGTCGGGTAGTCGGCCCGGCCGACCAGGATCTCCTGGGCGGTGAAGAAGTGCTCGACGGCGACCTTGAAGCCCTCGATGTCGAACCGGTCGTCGTCGCCGAGGAACTTCAGGAGGTTGAGGCTCGCCAGGTTGCAGGCCGAGTCGTCGAGGTGCATGTACTCCGAGCACGGGTTCGAGCCGTTGATCTTGCCGGTGGCGGCGGAGGTGTGCCAGCGGTTGATCGTCGAGTCGAACTGCATGCCGGGGTCGGCGCACTCCCAGCTGGCCTGGGCGAACTGGCGCATGAGATCGCGGGCCTTGACCGTCCGGACGATCTCGCCGGTTGTGCGGGCGACGAGGCTCCACTCGCCGTCGTCGAGGACGGCCTGCATGAACTCGTCGGTGACCCGGACCGAGTTGTTGGCGTTCTGGTACTGGATCGAGTGGCTGTCGGCGCCGTCGAGGTCCATGTCGAAGCCGGCCTCTCGCAGCACCCTGGCCTTGCGCTCCTCGACCGCCTTGCACCAGACGAACTCCTCGATGTCGGGGTGGTCCATGTCGAGCATGACCATCTTGGCCGCACGGCGGGTCTTGCCCCCCGACTTGATCGTGCCGGCCGACGCGTCGGCGCCCCGCATGAAGCTGACCGGGCCGGAGGCGGTGCCGCCACCCTTGAGCAGCTCGACGCTCGAGCGGATGCGGGACAGGTTGATGCCCGCGCCCGAGCCTCCCTTGAAGATCACGCCCTCCTCGACATACCAGTTGAGGATCGAGTCCATCTCGTCGTCGACCGACAGGATGAAGCAGGCGGAGGCCTGCTGGGGCACGCCGCGGACGCCGATGTTGAACCACACCGGTGAGTTGAAGGCCCCCATCTGGTTGACGATGAGGTGGCGGAGCTCGTGGTTGAAGATCTCGGCCTCGGCGGCCTCGAAGTACCCGTCCTCGATGCCCCAGCGGGTGATCGTGTTGACGACCCGGTCGACGACCTGGCGGAGCGACCGCTCACGCTCGTCGGTGCCGAGGGTTCCCCGGAAGTACTTCTGGGCGAGGATGTTGGTGGCGTTCACCGACCAGGTGGACGGGACCTCGACGTCGGTCTGCTCGAAGGCGACCTCACCGGTCTTCCAGTTGGAGATTCGGGCATCCCGCTTCTCCCAGGTGACGGTGTCGTAGGGATCGACGCCTGGGGTGGTGAAGTACCGACGGAGTCCGATCCGAGTCTGCTCAGAGGCGAGCGCCATACCTTGGTTTCTCTTTCTGTTCAGCCCCCGGGTGGGAGGCTTGGCGGATGACCGGGCCCGTCGGTCGAGGCGACCACGGGCTGTTCCGGTTCTGATCTGGTTTGCCGAGTGCCTGGCTCGGCCAGTTCGGTGTGGGTGGCGGGATTCGCAGTCGGTGGTCTGGGCGTCTGGTACGGACGGTCGTGTCGGTTCGTGCTCGGTGTCAGCTGCGCTCGGAGATCGGTGCCCGCTGCGTGGTCGTGCGTGTCGTGCGTCCCGGAGTTCCTCGGAGGCGGCGAGCCGGTCGCCGCTGCGCCCCGGAGGGCTACCGCAGCCGCATGGCTCGCCGGTCCCGATGTGCGTCGCATCTCGCCCGTCACCGGAGTGCCGTTGTCGATGCTTCCCTCCCCGTCCCCGAAGGGCCGGGCAACTCCCAGGTGTCGTGCCGTTCCTCGGCGGTGAATCCGGTGGTCGGTTCGGTCGTGCAGTACTCCCCGGGGAACCAACCGCCAGCTCGTGACCCCCGAACCGGGCCCGCTCCGTGCGTGGAGCTGGCTGCCGGGCGCCTCCAGTCTGCGATTCACCGTGTTCGGATCGAACACTAGATCTTGTGCTCACCGCCAGCCCCGAGGGGTCGACGCACAAGATGTAGACGACATTACATCACTGTAATTACGTTCGTGTCAATGGGTAGTCAAAAACTTTTAGCGCTTCTGGGCGCGCACCTCGACGGGACACCCCACGGTGCTCGATCGGTTCGGACGGCGCACCACCCGGGTGGGCCCGGGTGGTGCGCCCGTTCACGTTCGGCGGTGCCGGCAGGGCGAGTCATGCCGGAAGCTGGGTGTCGTCCGAACATCAGGTCGAGGTTGCGCCCGGAATGTGACAGCAAGCGAGGACGATCCCCACCAAACCCAGCGCCGTACCCACAGGCCCGCCCGCCGTCGGACCCCACAATACTGATGCCCGACACCCAACCTCCGGCACTCTCTGCCCCACGTGGGCACCGACGAGCAGACTACGCAGCCGCCGCTGTGGAACGAAAGAGGATGACACTGTGGATTTCGTGGGGATTCGAGGCCGTACTGGTGGACGACGGGCCGCTGGCCTGTTGACGACCACCGGTGGCGAGACGCCACGCGCGCTGGGCGCGACCAGCCTGGGGATGGCCGTGAACCGTACACTCCACCTCGCGCCACACGACCCCACCCGTTCAGGAGCGTGATGATCCAGCTGTTCCCCTTCGAACCGGCAACCGGGACCGGCGTGACCGCGCCGATCGACGACGTCGACGCCGCCGTTGCCGCCGAGCACCGCCCGAGCGACGGCTCCAGGCCCTGGGTGCTGAGCAACATGATCGCCTCGGCCGACGGCGGCACGGCCGTCGATGGTCTCTCCGGGGGGCTCGGCGGACCGGGCGACAAGGCCATGTTCCGCGCGCTGCGAGGGGTGGCCGATGCCATTCTCGTCGGGGCCGCCACCGTGCGAGAGGAGGGCTACCGGCCGCCGAGGCAACCACCGGCGACGCGCGAGCGCCGGGCGTCGGAGGGCCGCCGACCCGACCCCCGGGTCGTGGTGGTGACCGGCAGCCTCGGGCTCGATCCCGATCTCGAGCTCTTCTCCGACGAGACGAACCGGCCGGTGATCGCCACCGTGGCCGGAGCCCCGGCCGATCGCCGGGCGGCGCTCGAGCCGGTGGCCGAGGTGGTCGACGTCGACGGCCGCGACGGCGGGGTCGACCTCGGCCGCGTGCTCCGGCTGCTCGGCGAGCGGGGCGTGCGCACCGTGCTGTCGGAGGGCGGACCGTCGCTGAACGGCCAGCTCGTCGCCGACGGCCTCATCGACGAGTGGAACCTGACGCTGTCGCCCCATCTGCTCGGGGGACCGAGCCGGCGGGCGGCCATCGGTCCGGTCGACGGGGGTCCGCCGCCGGCGATGCGGCTCGGCCGCATCTGGACCGATGACGACTATCTGTTCTGCCGCTGGGTTCGCCTCGACCCCGACGACGCCTGAATCGGTCGGCGGCCCGGCCCGGCCGGCGATCAGCTCGGTGAGGACTCGGACGGATCGAGCTTGATCAGACGCGCCTCGCGCTCGAAGTCGTCGATGCCGTCGAAGGACTTGTAGACGCTGGCGAAGCGCAGGTAGGCGACGCTGTCGAGCGGCCGGAGCCGTTCGAGCACGGCCAGACCGACCCACTCGGAGCTGACCTCGGCGCCCTGCAACCTGGCGGCCTCCTCGACCTGGTCGGCCAGCCGGTCGAAGTCGGCCGACGTCAGTGGGCGGCCCTTGCAGGCGGCGAGCAGGCCGCCCGTGATCTTGGCCGGGTCGAAGGGCTCCCGCTCGCCCGACCGCTTCACGACGGTCACCGGTGCCTCCTCGGCCCGCTCGAACGTGCTGAACCGTCGGCTGCACTGCAGGCACTCTCGCCGGCGGCGGATGGCCGAACCACCCTCGGCGGCTCGGCTGTCGACCACCTTCGTATCGATCGATCGGCACGACGGGCACAACACTCCATCCAAAATAGCGCCACACACTCAATCAAGGAGGTGGCTCGGGATAACGATTTGCTGACCGATTCGCAGTGACTCACCACCGTTCGCCTCGATCAGGGCGGCAACGACCGGTCGAGGGTCCTCGCCAGGCGCCACCTCGGTGGCGATCGACCACAGCGTGTCGCCGGCCTGCACCACCACGACGGCCCCGGCCCGGTCGAGCGCCTCGGCCGTCGGCTCGGCCGGCGGCCCGGCGAGGGGACCCGCCGACGGACCGCCCTGCACCACCCGGACGCCGGCGAGGAGCGCCGCCACCACCAGTGCGACGGCCAGGACGGCCACGACGGCCGCCCGCTGGGAGCGAGCCCGATCGTCGCGGTCGGGCACCAGGCGCAGCGACGGGCCCGCCACCGGCGCGACGGTCTCGGCGTTCGGCTCCGTCCCGGCGACGAGCCGGAGATGCGGAGCACCGGACCGCCGCGGACCGGCGGGCGATTCATGCAACAGGGCAACCATGGCGACAGTCTCCTCCGGGGGTGTGACAGTGAAGCCCGACCCGGCCTCGTCGAACCAACGTTCGAAGCGTAGGCCGAACGTTCGTTCACCACAAGGGGAGAAACTTCGGGGAAATCGAACGCTCGTACGCCGAGCTGTGGCATAGTGACCCCGTCGCACAAACAGACGTTCGATCCCGGTTCGGGGCCGGCGTCCGTGCGGTCACCACCGAGCCGACCGAGCGGGGTCGACTGCCGAAAGGGGAACGAGCCATGGGCCAACACCAGCTGACGGCCAGGCAGGAGTCGATCCTGGCCTTCATCGAGCAGCAGATGCGCGATCGCGGGTACCCACCGTCGGTGAGGGAGATCGGCGCCGAGGTCGGGCTGACCTCCCCCTCGTCGGTGCACTCGCACCTCGCCACCCTGCAGCGCAACGGCTACCTGATGCGAGACCCGTCGAAGCCGCGGGCCCTCAAGGTGATGTGGGACCCGGTGAGCGGCGCCGTCGAGGTCGAGCGGCGCCAGTTCCGACACGTCCCACTCGTCGGCCAGGTCGCAGCCGGCACCGACGTCCTCGCCCAGGAGCACATCGAGGAGATGCTGCCGGTCCCGACCGACCTGACGGGCGACGGTGACCTCTTCATGCTGACCGTCCGGGGCGACTCGATGATCGAGGCCGGCATCCTCGACGGTGACTACGTGGTGGCCCGGGTGCAGACGACGGCCGACAACGGCGACATCGTCGTGGCCGGCATCCCCGGCGACGAGGCGACGGTGAAGACCTACACGGCCAAGCGGGGCCGGGTGGTGCTGCTACCGGCCAACCCGGACCTCGAGCCGATGGAGTTCGCCCCGGACGAGGTCCAGATCTATGGCCGGGTGGTCACCGTGATGCGCCGGGTCTGACCGGCTGGCGCCACGCACGGTCACGACCTGCCGGACGAGGCGCAAAACGGAGGATGGGGCGACCCTTGCATCGGGCCACCCCATCCACCGGGTTCCGAGGAACCCCTGTTTCCCCCTCGGATCTCGTCAGTCGGCGACCGCCTCCGCTCGGAACTCGGCGGCCATTCGCTCCGATTCGAGCTCGGCCCGTGACTTCGCCGACATCTCGGCGATGTCATCGACCTCGCCGTCGCTGAACCCGGCCATCTTGCGGAACTCCCTGGCCAGGCGGATCGGCGAATCGGCCTCCTCGCCGCGTTGGCCCCGGAAGTTGAACAGGCCATCGACGATGCGCTGGAACTCCAACGCCTCCTTGCGGCGCTCCTTGTCGTTCTCGGTGACCTCACGCAGCCAGCGGGAGCCCATCTTCACGTGGGTCACCTCGTCGGCCAGCATGTAGTCCTCGCAGTACTCGAGGATCGGATCACCGAGCGCCTGGCCGACCTCTCGCATCTGGGTGAACACGTCGATGGCCAGACCCTCGAGCGCCCGGTTGACACCGGCGAGTCGGAAGACCGGGTCGGCGTGACAGGCGGCCTCGAACAGCGTGGTGGCCTCGGCGTACTCACCGAGCTCGCCCCCCATGTGCTCGGCCAGCTTGACCGAGATCTCGCAGTGGCGGGCCTCGTCCCAGCACTGGCGGGCCATGTCGAGCTTCAGCTCGTAGGGCACCTCGTCGGTCCCGAAGTCGAACGCCGTCCGTCCCGCCCCCTCGAGGGCCTGGATCTCCCCGACGAAGATCCCGTGCATCCGGCGCCTGGCCCGATCGGCGACGTCCTCGGCGTCTGGGTCGACGTTGCCGACCACCATCGTGTCCCGAAAATCCCGCATCCGCTGCTCGGTGTCGATCCGGTTGAAGCGCCGGTCACGGGCGAGCGACGATGGCGGGATGTTCTTGCGCATGTGTCCGTTCGTCTCCCTCGGCCGCCGGAACGGTGTCGCCACAGGCGGCGTGTGCCTGTGCGGATGTCGACGAGGCGGCCAGTCAACGATCTAGATGTAGTGCCATGGTACCCGTCTGATGTGACGGATGCCATTCCCTGGCGCGACGACGTCTCGGACGCCTCCATCGGGGTCATCGAGTCGATCGAGCGGCTCGTCGTCAGCTCGGCCGGTCGGTTCCGCTCCACGGTGACCGCACGTCGCGGTCGGCCGACCGGCCCTCGACGAGGCGGACGCTGTCGCCCGGGTCGTCGGCGCCGACATTCGGGCCAGCCTGACGGGGTGCCGGGTCCGGACCGGGACCGGGCCGAGGCTCAGCCGGCCACGAGATCCGGGTCGGCGATCGCCCGCAGCGCGGCGGCCCGCTCCTCGGCCCCCAGGCCGCGGACCGAGGCGACGCCGTGCTCGGTCACCACCCGGTCGGCCAGGTAGTGGGGCACCGTCACCCGGTCGGCCGAGTCGATGGCCGGGACGACGCGGGACACCGTGCCCCGAGCGGCGGTCGCCTGGAGGGCGACGATGCTGACCCCGTCGGATGCGGCCGAGGCGGCGAAGGCGAAGTCGGGCTGGCCCCCGGGGCCGGACACGACCCGGCCCCCGACCACCTCGGCCCCGATCGACCCGTCGAGCGCCACCTGCAGCGCCGAATTGATGGCGGTGAACCGGTCCTGGCGGGCCAACGCGGTGGCCCCGTGGCTGTAGTTCGAGGCAACGAGGACCACGTCGTCGCGGGCAGCCGCCCACTCGGCCGCCCGCTGGGTGCCGACGATCATGCCCGCGACCAGCAGGCCGGCGTCGAAGGTCTTGCCCCGGCCGTTCATGACGCCGGACTCGACGAGGTCGATCACCGCGTCGCCCAGCATGCCGCTGTGCAGGCCGAGGTCCCGATGGTCGCCCAGGGCTGCGAGCGAGGCGTCGGGTATGGCCCCGATGCCGTATTCGATGACGGCGCCGTCGGCGATCTGCGAGGCGACGTTGGCCCCGATGCGATCCGTGGCGTCCGATCTCGGCGGCGTCGTGAACTCGACCAGGGGGTGGGGGTCGACCTCGATCAGACCGTCGAAGCAGGAGCGCTCGCACTCGACCACCCCGCGCAGGTACGGCATGGTCGGGTTGACCTCGGCCAGGACGAGCGGGGCGGCCCGGACCAGCTCGGCCGCCGTGCCGCCGCTGACCCCGAGGCTGAAGCGCCCGTCCGGCCCTGGGCGGCTGACCTGGACGATGGCGACGTCGACCGCCAGCGGCCCGCCGGGGAGATACAGCCCGCTGAGCTGCGACGAGCAGGCCGAGACCACGCCGAGCGCGTCGGCCTCCGCCATCGGTGCCAGGGCCCGGGACGCCTGCACCGTCAGGTGGCGGAACGGGGCCCCGGCGTTGGCGAACGTCGGCAGCGGCTCGGCCAGGTAGTCGCACGTCGTCTCGAGCGCCGTCCATCGATCGGCGTCGGCGGCCATCGCCTCGAGCACCGTTGTCGGGGGCGCCATCAGCGGGGCCACGTAGACCCGGGACCCGTCAGGGATCAGGTCGAGCGCCTCGGCCATGGTCAACGATCGACCCTCCCGGTGCCGGGGTCGGGGCAACTGGGCCTCGATGTCGAGCGCCGAGGCGGCGACGCTCACGGAGCCACCAACCCGTGGAGCGCAGCGTGCACCAGCTCGATCGACGCCCGCTCGAGGTGCTCGTCGGCCCGGTGGGCCAGCGTCGGATCACCCGGCCCGAAGTTGGTGGCCGGGACGCCGAGCTGGGCGAAGCGGGCGACGTCGGTCCACCCCAGCTTGGCCCGGATCGAGATCCGCTCGTCGGCCGCCAACCGGGCGAGCAGCGGGTCGGCGAGCGACGGCGGGCAGGCCGGCGACCGGTCTTCGACGACGATCCGGTCGCTATCGTCGAGATGCGGGGCGAGCAGGTCCCGGAGCCAGGTCTCGGCCTCGTCGGCCGACCGATCCGGCGCGTAGCGGTGGTGGATGCGGAGCACGGCGGCGTCGGGGACGACGTTGCCGGCCACCCCACCCTCGACCGAGACGGCCTGCACCGCCTCCCGGTACTCGCAGCCGTCGATCGTCGGGGCTCGGGCCTGGTAGGCGTCGAGCGCGGCCAGGATCGGAGCAAGCCGGTGGACGGCGTTGCGACCCATCCACGGCCTGGCGGTGTGGGCCCTGGCACCGGCCAGGTGGACCTGGATCCGCAGCGTGCCCTGGCAGCCGGCCTCGATCCAGCCGCCGGTCGGCTCGCCGACGATGGCACAGTCGGCGGCCAGGAGGTCCGGCCGCTCGGCCCGCAGCTCGTTGAGCCCGTTGTGCTCCTGGGCCACCTCTTCACGGGCGTAGAACACGTAGCTCAGATCGACCGTCGGCTCGGCGACCGTGCGGGCGAGCTGCAGGAAGACGGCCAACCCGCCCTTCATGTCGACCGAGCCGAGCCCCCACAGGGTGTCGCCGTCGATGCGGGCGCCGGCGTTGCCGTTGGCGGGGACCGTGTCGGTGTGGCCGGCCAGGATGAGGCGCCGCGGCCGGCCGAGCTCGGTCCTGGCCACGAGGTTGTCACCGACCCGGGTCACGTCCAGGTGGGCCAGCGACGACAGCTCCTCGTGCAGACGATCGACGAGCGGGCCCTCGGCGAACGACTCCGACGGGGTGTCGACGAGCTCGGCGGTGAGGGCCAGCAGATCGGTCATCGTGCAACCGTACCCGGTAGCATGGTCGGCGATGACGGTGACCGGAGCGGCCAACGATTCGACGGTTCTCGAGCAGGAAGCGGCGCAACGGGGGTTCAGCACCTCGGTCGTCATCTCGGGGATCCGCTGCACGCTGACCTACGTGATCCTGCCGCTGGTGGCGCCGTTCATCGGGCTGGCCCCCAACGTCGGGCCGACCATCGGGCTCACCGTCGGCGTCGTTGCCATCGCCGCCAACGTGTTCAGCATCCGCCGGTTCTGGCGGGCCGACCACCGTTGGAAGGTGCAGGCCACCGTCCTGCACTGCGCGGTGTTGGCGCTGCTCGCGGTGTTGATGGTGCTCGACCTGCGTGAACTCTTGGGCTGATGCGCATCGTCTACCTGTGCGCCGGCCTGATCTGCGTCGGCGTCGGCGGGATCGGCGTCGTCGTGCCCGGGCTGCCGACCGTCGGGCCGTTCATCCTCGCCGCCTGGTTCTTCTCCAAGTCGAGCAAGCGGCTCGAGAACTGGATCCTCGACCTGCCGGGCATCGGGCCGATGGTCACCGACTACCGATCGGGGCTCGGCATGCCGAGGCGGGCCAAGTTCTTCGCCATCGGGTCGATGAGCCTGGCCGTGCTGTTGAGCATCACGTTGGCCATCGACAACCTGCCCATCCGGGTGCTGGTCGGCGTGCTCGGCCTCATCGGCGTGTGGTACGTCGGGTTCCGCGTGCCGACCAGGGAGACGGTGCTCGCCGAGCGCGGGCTCGACCCGACCGGCCGGTGACCGCCTCGCCGTCGACGCCGTCGCCGGCCACCCCCAGTTGATCGAGCGCCTCGTCCGGACGGTCGGCGACCGGTTGACCTACTGGCTCGAGTGGAGGGCCTCGTTGATGCCGCCCCAGCGCTCGGGATCGGCGTCGCGGACCTCGATGGCGCCGGTCCGCGAATTCTGGATGAAGAGCATCCCGTCGCGACCGGACAGCTCCTTGGCCTTCACGACGGTCCCGTCCGGCAGCGTGACGGGCGTCCCGGCGGTCACGTAGACGCCGGCGGCGACCGTGCAGCCGTCGCCGAGCGAGATGCCGATCCCGCCGTTCGCCCCGATGAGGCAGTTCTCACCGACCGAGATCACCTCGGTGCCGCCGCCGGACAGGGTGCCCATGATCGAGGCCCCACCGCCGACATCGGAATGGGCGCCGACGATGACGCCCTGGCTGATCCGGCCCTCGACCATCGCCGGCCCGAGGGTGCCCGCGTTGAAGTTGCAGAAACCCTCGTGCATCACGGTGGTGCCATCGGCCAGGTGGGCGCCGAGACGGGCCCGATCGGCGATGGCGAGCCGGACGCCGGATGGCACGACGTAGTCGGTCATCTTCGGGAACTTGTCGACCGACTCGACGGTCAGGTGGTGGCCGCGCTTGGCCAGCAGCGACCGGAGCTGGTCGACCTGCTCGGGGGCGACGGGACCGGCCGACGTCCAGGCGACGTTGGCCAGCCGGCCGAAGACGCCGTCCATGCTGATCGAGTTGGGGATCACCTCCCGGCGGGACAACAGGTGGAGCCGCAGGTAGGCGTCGGCGGCGTCGACGGGCGGGGCGGCGAGGTCGGCGATCGTGGTGGTGATGACCTCACCCCGGACGAGGCCGACGTCTTCCGCCAGGCAGCTCCTGGCCGGCTCGACCCCGTCGGCCGGGTACCACACATCGAGGCGGGCGCCGGTGGCGACGTCGACGTAGCTGTGTCCCACTGCGGTGATCGTCATGGGGCCACCCTACTGCCCCGCCCCGAGCGGTCGAACCCGTTCGGATCCGGTCCGGCTCGGCTCAGCTCAGGTGGTGGACCGGGCCGAGCCCGTGGACAGGCGTCGGGATCCCCTCAAGCCTGGCCTTCAGCTGCAGCGCCAGGTACAGCGAGTAGTGGCGTGACTGGTGCAGGTTGCCGCCGTGGAACCAGAGGTTCTCCTGCTGGGTCGGCTTCCACATGTTGCGCTGCTCCCCCTCCCACGGACCGGGGTCCTTGGTCGTGTCGGACCCGAGGCCCCAGCACTTGCCGACCTTGTCGGCCACCTCCTGGGAGATCAGCTCGGCGGCCCACCCGTTCATCGAGCCGTAGCCGGTGGCGAGCACGATCAGGTCGGCCGGCAGCTCACTCCCGTCGGTCAGCACCACGCCGTCCGGCTTGATCTCGGCGATGTTGACCCCGCTGCGCAACTTGACCCGACCGTCGATGATCAGCTGGGAGGCCCCGACGTCGATGTAGTAACCCGACCCCCGCCGCAGGTACTTCATGAACAGCCCCGACCCGTCGTCGCCCCAATCGTGCAGGAAGCCCGCCTTCTCCAGGTCCTCGTAGAACTGGGCGTCCTGGCGGGCCATCTCCTCGTACACCGGGATCTGGAACCGGTGCATGATCCGGTACGGGATCGAGGCGAAGACCATGTCGGCCATCTCGGTGGTCACGCCGCTGGCCAGCGCCCGCTCGGAGTAGAGGTCGCCGAGGGCCAACTCCATCAGCGTCTCGGACCGGGCGATGTGGGTCGACGACCGCTGGATCATCGTGACCTCGGCGGCACCGGACTCCCACAGCGCGGCACAGATGTCGTGGGCCGAGTTGTTCGACCCGAGCACGACGCAATGCTTGCCGGCGTAGCCGGCCGAGTCGCGGTGGCCGGACGAGTGGTGGATGTCGCCGGCGAACGTGTCGGCGCCGGGGATCTCGGGCACGTTGGGTCGGCCCGACATGCCGGTGGCCAGCACCAGCTGTGTCGGTCGCAGGGTCACCGCCTCGTCGCCGTCCTGGCCGTGGCGGACGACGTTCACCGTCCAGTGCCCCGCGGCCTCGTCGTAGCTGGCGCCGAGGCACTCGGTCGAGCTCCAGTAGTTGAGCTCCATGACCCGGGTGTACATCTCGAGCCAGTCGCCGATCTTGTCCTTGGGCGAGAACACGGGCCAGTTCTCCGGGAACTTGAGGTACGGCAGGTGGTCGTACCAGACCGGGTCGTGGAGGCAGAGCGACTTGTAGCGGTTGCGCCACGAGTCGCCGGCCCGCTCGTTCCGCTCGACGATGATCGTCGGAACGCCGAGCTGGCGGAGCCGGGCCCCGAGGCCGATGCCGCCCTGGCCGCCGCCGATGACGACGACGTAGGGCTGGGTGCCGTAGCCGAGGTCGGCCTCCTCGGCCGCCCTGGCCTCCAGCCAGGTCTGGCGGTCGGCGTCGGCCCCGTGCTCGACGCCCTTCGGCCGCCGTTCCCCGGACGGCTCCTCGTGCCCCTTGAGCTCGGTCATCGCCGTGAGGAGGGTGAAGCACTTGCCGTCGATGAGGCGCAGGTGGCCGTTGCCCCTGGCCACGCCGGTCTCGAACGCGATCCACCCGTCGACGACGCCGTCGGCTTCGCTGGCCTCGCCGTCGAGCTCCCACCCGGACGGGGCGGTCGAGGCCAGGCAGCTGGTCAGCAGGTCCCGGACGCCGTCGTGACCCTCGACCGTGGTCAGGTTCCAGGTGATGGTGACGAGGTCGCGCCAGTAGCACTCGTCGGCGAACAGGGCGGTGGCGGCGTCGACGTCACCGGCGGTGAGGGCGGCGTCGAAGGCGGCGAGCCAGGTGGAGGCCGCGTCGGTCGGCGTTGCGGTCATGGTTCCCCTCGGTTGTCTCTGGTGGCGGAAGTCACAGTCTTGTCGAGCTGGACCTCCGACGCACGACGACCGCCAACCGTGCCGACGGGCGATCAGGCGGCGTCGATCGAGACCCCGAGGCGCTCGGCCACGAGGGCCAGGCGGTGGTCGGGCTGGACCAGGGCGATGCGGACGTGCCCGCTCCCCTGCTCGCCGTAGAACTCGCCGGGGCTGACCAGGGCACCGGCCTCGGTGGCCAACCGGCGGGCGAAGGCCCATGCATCACCGTCGGGGGCGGGGGCCCAGAGGTAGAAGCCGCCGCCCGGCATCTCGGCTGCCGACCCGAGGCGGTCGGTGATGCGCAGCATCAGCTCGAGCCGGCGGCGGTAGATCTCGCGCTGGGCCTCGACGTGGACCTCGTCGGCGAAGGCGGCGACCGCCGCAGCCTGCACCGGCCCGGGGGCCATGAACCCGGCGTGCTTGCGGACCTCGCCGAGGTAGTGGACCAGCTCGGCGTCGCCGGCGTAGAACCCGGCGCGCACCCCGGCCAGGTTCGACCGCTTCGACAGCGAGTGGACGGCGAGCACGCCGTCGGTTCCCGTGGCGAGCACCGAGCGGGGCGGGCCGCTCCAGGTGAAGGCGATGTAGCACTCGTCCGACACCACGAGCACGTCGTGCTCGCGCCCCCAACGGGCCACGGCGTCGAGGTCGTCGAGCCCGCCGGCCGGATTGCCAGGCGTGTTGACCCACAGGCACAGCGCCCGGTCGACATCCGCCGGGTCGACGGCCGACAGGTCGAGGCGCCACCGGTCGTCGACCGGAACCGGCACCGCCCGGCACCCGGCCAGGGTTGCCCCCATGGCGTAGCTCGGGTAGCTGATCGCCGGGTACAGCACGGTGTCCCGGCTCGGGGTGCGGAGCCGCAGGTAGTGGGGAAGGCCGGCGACGAACTCCTTCGACCCGATGGTGGCCCGTACGTCGGCCGCGGTCAGGGCCGAGCCGACCAGCCGGTTGAGCCAGCCGGCGGCCGCCTCCCGGAACTCCGGGGTGCCGATCGACGGTGGGTAGCCCCGCTCGGCCCCGGACTCGGCCAGGGCCTTGGTGACGGCGTCCGGCGGTGGGTCGAACGGCGTGCCGATCGACAGGTCGACCATGCCGCCATCGTGGTCGTCGGCGATGGCCTTCAGCTCGTCGAGCCGGTCGTAGGGGTACGGGGGTGGGACGAACCCGGTGGCCATCGGCGTCACTCCTCGGTCTCGGTTCGCGGGGTGGTGGCGTGCTGCTCGAGCCGGCGGATCACGAAGTCGCCGAGCCGCTTGGCCGACGCCGGCTCGAAGCGGGCCCGGAGCCGCATCCCCTCGTCTTCGCTCGTCTCGGTGAGCACCTCACCCTCCCGGTGGGCGGCTGCGAGGATATCGCCGCGGGCCCAGGGGACGAACAGCTCGTAGAGATCCGTGCGGTCCCGCAGGCGGTCGCCGATGGCCTCCAGCAGCTCGTCGATCCCCCGCCCACTGACCGCCGACACCGCAACCGAGCCGGGATGGCGGGCGGCGAGGGCCTCGACCTCCTCCGGGGAGACGTCGGCCTTGTTGAACACCAGGAGCTGGGGCACCTCCTCGGCCTCGATCTCGCCGAGGACGTCCCGGACGGCGTCGATGTGGGCGTCGGGGTTGGAGCCCGAGCCGTCGACGACGTGCACGAGCAGGTCGGCACCGGCCGACACCTCCAGGGTCGACTTGAACGCCTCGACCAGCTGGTGGGGCAGCTTCTTGACGAAGCCGACGGTGTCGGTGAGGAGGATCTGCTCGCCGCCGGGGAGCTGCAGCTTGCGGGTGGTCGGGTCGAGGGTGGCGAACAGCCGGTCCTCGACCTTGACCTCGGCCCCGGTGAGCCGGTGCAGCAGCGACGACTTGCCGGCGTTGGTGTAGCCGACGATCGAGACCGTTCGGTACGGCGAGCGGTGACGGGCCTTGCGCTGGTTGGCCCGCCTGGCCGAGATGCTGGCCAGGTCCCGCTCGAGCTTGTGCATGCGGCGGACCAGGCGCCGGCGGTCGACTTCGAGCTGGGTCTCACCGGGGCCCCTGGTGCCGATGCCGCCGCCCTGCTGGCTGTAGTCCTTCTTGTTGCGGAGCCGGGGCAGCCGGTAGCGGAGCTGAGCCAGCTCGACCTGGGCCTTGCCCTCGGCCGAGGTGGCGTGCTGGGCGAAGATGTCGAGGATCACGGCGGTCCGATCGAGTGCGGTGCGCTTCAGCATCCGCTCGAGGTTGAACTGCTGGCCGGGCGACAGCTCGTCGTCGAACACGACCGTGTCGGCGTCGATCGCCAGCGACGAGTCGAGGATCTCCTGCACCTTGCCGCGACCGACGAACGTGCCGGGATCTGGCCGCTCCCGCTTCTGGACCACCCGGTCGAGGGCGTCGGCCCCGGCGGTGTCGACGAGCAGCTCCAGCTCGTCGAGCGACTCGGCCGTCTGCTGGGGCGACTGGCCGGCCACGGTCACGCCGACCAGCACGATCCGCTCCCGGAAGCTCTGATCGAGGAAGCCGCCGTCGCCGTCGAGGGCGTCGGCCCCGAACTCGCCGAGCGCCCCCCGGTGGTCGCCGACGGCCTCGCCATCCGGCCCGATCGTCTGCTCGCCGCCACCGGCAGGCGCCCCGGCGCCGCTGGCGGCGAGCAGCGCGTCGAAGTCGTCGTCGACCGGCTCGCCCCCGCCGTTCGACCCGTTCGGTTCAGCCATCGACGCGGACCTCCGCCACCCGGACCGCCGGTCCGGTCAGCACCACCTCGTCGTCGAAGACCTCGACCCTCGCCGCCCCGCCCGGCATGACCACGTCGACCCCGGATCGACCGTCGACGAGGCCGGCCCGGTCGGCGGCGAAGGCCGCCGCACAGGCGCCCGAGCCGCAGGCCCTGGTGACCCCGGCGCCCCGCTCCCAGATCACCATCTCGATCCGTCCCCGGTCGACCACTCGGACGACGTGCACGTTGAGCCCGCCCGGGTGGTCACCCTCGATGGGCGGCCCGATGGCGGCCATGTCGAACCCGCCGACCGGCGTGGTCGAGTCGACGAAGCCGACCAGATGGGGGTTGCCGACGTCGACGCCGACCTGATCGACCACCTCGACGCCGAGGCCGGCCCAGCGGTCGCTCGGCCCCGGCCCGTCGACCGCCTTGCCCATCCCGACCCGGACCTGGTCCTCCCCCGGGGCGGCGTCGACCGGCCGGGCCAGGACGATCGCCTCCCTGGTCCCGGCGTCGGTCTCGATGGTGAGCGTCAGATCGTCACCCCCATCGTGCCCGAGCCGCTCGGCCAGGGCCTGGGCCAGGCAGCGCAGGCCGTTCCCCGAGATCTCGGCCCGCCCGCCGTCGGAGTTCCACAGCGTCATGCGGTAGCGGAGCGGGCGTCGTTCGCCGTCGGCCGGCGACACGATGGGGACCGCCTGGATGAGCCCGTCTGCCCCGATGCCCTCCCGCCGGTCGCACCAGCGAGTGGCGTCGGCGCCGTCGAGCGGGCGCGACGGATCGACGGCGACGAGGAAGTCGTTGCCGAGGCCGTGGTGCTTGGTCAGGGCGAGCGGCCAACCGCGATCGGCCGGTGCGTGTGGTTCCGGAGACATCAGCCCTCTAGTCTCGCAGCTCCGAGCGACCGTCGGCATCCGGATTGATCCACCAGGCCGCGACCCGGTCGACCAGATCGTCGCCACCGACCGGGAACCAGCGGATCCGGGGATCGCGCCGGAACCAGCGCTGCTGGCGCCTGGCGAACCGCCTGGTCCGCCGCTTGGCCTCCGCAAGCGCCTCGTCGAGCGTCGTCTCGCCCCGGAGGTGGGCCGCCAGCTCCCGGTAGCCGAGGGCCTGGGCCGCGGTCGGCGACAGTCCCCCATCGACCAGCCCGGCCACCTCGTCGAGGAAGCCGTCGGCCAGCTGCCGGTCGTAGCGCTCGTCGATGCGGCGGTCCATGAGGTCCCGGTCGATGTCGAGCCCGGCCAGCCGGAACCGGGTCGGTCCGTAGTGGTCGACGCCGGGCCCGAACGACGAGAACGGCCGCCCGGAGCCGACGCAGACCTCGAGTGCCCGCACGATCCGACGGCGGTTGGTGGCGAGGATCTTGGCCGCCGCCTCGGGGTCGAGCTCGGTCAACCGGCGGTGGAGGCCGGCGGTGTCTGGATCGGCCTCGAACCGATCCCGCAGCTCGGGGAAGCGCGGTGGCACGTCGAAGTCGTCGACGACGGCCCGCACGTACAGCCCGGTCCCGCCGACGACGACAACCCGGTGCCCCCTGGCCTCGATCTCGCCGACCACCTCGCCGACCCGGCCGGCGAAGCGGGCCACCGTGTAGTCCTCGCTCGGGTCGGCCTCGTCGAGCAGGTGGTGGGGCACCCCTCGCCGCTCGGCGACGGTCGGCTTGGCCGTGCCGATGTCCATGCCCCGGTAGATGGCCATGGCGTCGGCCGACACGATCTCGGTGTCGCCGACCCGGAGCGCCAGGTCGACGGCCAGGCCCGACTTGCCGCTCGCCGTCGGGCCGACGATGGCCAGTGGCGCCGTCACCGTCGACCCGGTGGCGGGGCGGGCCGAGCGATCGTCCATGCCGCTCACGACACCGGCGGACCCGTGCCGAGCAGCCGAACGGCCAGCACCGCCCGGTCGAGCCGGGTGAGGTCGGGGTCGGCGCCGTAGCTCTCGTACAGCGCGAACACCGACTCACCGCCGAACAGCTCGGCCACCCACAGATGCGCCGTGGCCAGGTCGAGGTGGCGATCGGCCAGCAGCATCGAGTCGAGGTCGACGAACCCGGCGAAGCGGTCACCGACGATCATCGTGCGACCGGGACTCGGTCGCCCGTGGCACAGCACCGGCGGATCGTCGACGTCACCGGCGGCGCCGACCCCCTCGGACAGGAGCTCGAGCAGGCGGTCGGGCTCGTAGCGATCGTAGGGGGCGGGCAGCCCGTCGACGAGCCCGGCCTCGACCCGGGTGGCGCACCGCTCGACGATCGGCGTCCAGCCGTCGGCCGGTACCGCCGGATCGCTCCCGTCCGACCGGGCGAGCGCCGACGGCGGGACGAGGGCGTGGAGGGCGGCCAAACCGGCCCCGATGGCCCCGGGCAGCGCCGCCGGCTCCGGGTGGGCGTCGGTGCGATCGGCGGGCAGGCCCGGAAGCTCGGTGGTCACGACCCACGGCCCGTCGACGCCGACGACCTCGGGCACGGGGAACGGCGCCGCCTCGGCGAGCCAGGTCAGCATGGCGGCCTGGCCACCGGCCGACCGGTACCCGTCCGGCCCGTCGAGACGGGTGATCGTCACCGGGTCGGGCGCATCGGCGGCCATGGCCTCGACCGCAGCCGGCCACGGGGAGTCGCTCACACCGCCAGCCTACGAGGCCGGCGGGCAACAGCTTGGCTGGCGCCCGCCGGCGAGCACCGCCGGACCCCCGCATGGCCCGCAGCGGCCCGTCGCGGTCAGTCGTCGTCGCGCTCGGGCGGCCCGTCCGGCAGGGGAAGGCCCCGCCCGCACGACATGCCGGCCACCATCGCCAGCAGGGCGGCGGCCACCTTCTCGGGAGCGACCATCTGGTGGAGGTGGTCGCCGGTCAGCCGCATCGTGAGCCAGCCGGCGTCGAAGGCCTGATCACACGACTGGGCGTAGCCGGGCCCGAACGACAGGAACCCCCGCCCGATGTGGTCGGGCAGCTCGGGCACCGGGCACCCCTGATCGAACCACGTCCTCGGGATCGGGGGCGCCTCGGTCAACAGGAGGTTCCTCGCCTCGGGGTCGACGACCAGGCCCTCGACCAGCGAGCCCCACCAGCGGGGCCACGGGGGCAGATAGTCGTCCGGCCTGACCATGCGGTCGAGCATCGTGGCGTAGTGCTGGCGGGCGGTGAACGGCTGGCCGTCGGGGAACCGCCCATCGACGAGCAGCATCGTCGAGATCGGCCAGCCCCGATCGAGCAGCTCCGCCACCAGAAGCGGCGTCCTCGGGCAGGCGGCGGAGTGGCTCACGATCACGATCGGTGCGCCGTCGCCCGGCGCATCCATCGTCACGATCTGACGGAGCCAGGGGCGGATGTGATCGTCGTCCGACGTCGACGTCATCCGGGCGTCGACGATCATCGGCTCCTGCCCGAGCCCGACCATCGTCGCCGCCACCTGACCCCAGCTGGTGGGGCCGAGCAGGGGGCTGGGGACGAACAACCAGCCGTATCGGGGTCGGGATGTGGACAAGGAAGGAGCTCCGCCAGGACGAACTGCGGCCTGTCGCACCCTGTCAAAGGTCCGGGTCCGCCCGCAAGTTGGGGCGGACCCGGTTCGGCCCGAGCGGGCGCCCGGCCGACCCCCTCGTCGTCGGCGCTACGACGCCAACGAGGCCAGCGTCCGGTGCAGCTCCCGCTCCTGGGCGAAGAGGTCGTGCGACGGCTCGGTTCCGTCGATCGTCTGCGGCGCCTTGAAGTAGAAGCTGAGCCAATCCTGGATGCCCGACTGGCCGGCCCGGGCCGCCAGGTCGAGGAACAGGACCAGGTCGAGGACGAGCGGGGCGGCCAGGATCGAGTCGCGGCAGGAGAAGTCGACCTTGATCTCCATCGGGTAGCCGAGCCAGCCGAAGATGTCGATGGCGTCCCACCCCTCCTTGTTGTCGCCGCGGGGCGGGTAGTAGTTGATGCGGACGACGTGGTCGATCTCGCCGTACAGCTCGGGGTTCTGCTCGGGCTCGAGGATCGTGTCGAGCACGCCGAGCTTGGACGACTCCTTGGTCCGGAAGTTGGCGGGGTCGTCGAGGACCTCGCCGTCGCGGTTGCCGAGGATGTTGGTCGAGTACCAGCCCCGGAGGCCGAGCATCCTGGCCTTGAGGCCGGGGGCGATGAGGGTCTTCATCAGGGTCTGACCGGTCTTGAAGTCCTTGCCGGCGAGGGGGACACCCCGCTCGGCCGCCAGCTCGACCATGCAGGGGAGGTCGACCGACAGGTTGGGGGCGCCGTTGGCGTAGGGCACGCCAGACTGGATGGCGGCGTAGGCGTAGATCTGGCTCGGCGAGATGTTGTCGTCGTCGGCCTTGAGGCCCTCCTCGAAGGCGGCGACGGTCTCGTGGACCTTGCTCGGCTCCTGGTAGGCCTCGGTCGAGCCGCACCAGATCATGACCAGCCGATCGCACCCGTTGGCGGCCCGGAACCGCTCGATGTCGTCGATGAGGGCCAGGGCCTGGTCCCACTTCGTGGTCTCGGTCTTGACCCGCTGACCCTCGAGGCGGGCGACCCAGCGCTGGTCGAACACGGCGTCCATGGCCACGATCGATTCCAGCTCGCTCGACACGGTGCCGAGGTCGCCGTCGTTGAGGACACCGGCGGTGGTGGCGGCATCGAGGGCGTTGGCCGAGATGGGATCCCAGCCGCCGAACACGAGGTCGTCGAGCGCGGCCAGCGGGACCGCCTCGGCGATCGGCCGACCCGCTCCGGCGCCATCGGCCCCGGTCGCGCCCGAGCGGTCGAGGTCGGCGGGCAGGCGACCGAGCTGGCTGATCGAGCCGATCGGCGGCTTCAGCCCGGTGCGGGCGGCGAGCACGCCGGCGATGAAGGTCGAGGCGACGGCGCCGAGACCGGGCAGGAGGACGCCGAGGGTGCCGGTGGCGGGTGCGACGGGCGGGACTGGGTGCGAGGCGGGGGTTCGATCCATCCTTCGACTGTAAGGAACATCAAAACATTGACAAGTATGATGAAGGAAGACCGAACAACTTGGAAGCGACCCGGGATCGAGCCCGGGGCGACCCGAGCAGGTGAGCGCCGATGGAACCGACCCCGACCCTGCTGAACGTCACCACCCACCAGCTGCAGTACCTGGCCACGATGGGCCGGGTCGACACGCTCAGCCAGGCCGCAGCCGAGCTCGGCATCAGCACCTCCGCCCTCAGCCAGGCGCTGTCCGAGCTGGAGCGCCGGGTCGGGTTGAGCCTCTTCGAGCGCCGGGGGCGAGCTCGCACGCTCAACGAGCGGGGCCGGGAGATGCTGGTCCACGCCGAGCACGTCCTCGGCGCCACCCGGGACCTGACGATCTGGGCCACCGATGCGGCCGAGGGTCGCCGAGGTGCGATCCGGCTCGGCCTGATCGACATCGCCGCCGTCGGCTACTTCCCGAGCACCCTGCTGCGGTTCCGGGCCGACCGGCCGGACGTCGAGCTGCACCTCACCGTCGCTCCGTCTGGCCCACTGGTCGAGCAGCTGGCCGACGGTCGTCTCGACCTGGCGGTGATCGTCGAGCCGGCGACGCCGAGCGGATCGGGCCGGCCTGGGTCGCCGGCCGGCCGGCCGGCGACCGAGGACCGGGATGCCACCGGGATGGACGTGCCCGGTCAGCCCGACCTGGTCGCCGTCGAGCTGTTGGTCGAGGAGCTGGCGGTCTACGCCCCGCCCGGCCGCCGAGTCCCCCTCGCCCCCGACCGCTGGGGCCCGTGGGTCACGTTCCCACCGAGCTCCCACACCCGCCAGCTCGTCGCCGCCGCCGTCCGGGCCACCGGGGCCGACTTCCGGGTCGAGGCCGAGTCCCACCAGCCCGAGGTGCTGCGCCAGCTCGTGAACCTCGGACTCGGCTGGACGGTGCTGCCCGTGCTGCAGGCCGAGGCCGAGCCGAACCCGCTGGTCCGGGCCCGCCGGGCTCCGCTGTTGACCCGCCGGCTCGTGCTCGTCCGGCGGCGGTCGACCCCGGTCGACCCCGTCGGAGCCGAGCTGATCGAGCGGCTGATCGGGGCCGGTCGCAGCGCCGGTGCGAACACCTCCCGGCCGGAGGGCGACGCCGGACCGGGGTGAGCTACCGTGACCGCGATGGTCCGGACGCACCGCCAGGGCCACCGACGAAAGGGAGCGGCGATGGGTGACGGCCCGAGCCAGTCCGAGATCAGCCCGACCGACCTGGAGATCGTCACCGGCCGCACGGCGAGTGGCGGCGAGCAGATCTACTGGGAGCTGGCCCACGCCGGCCGCGACGACGATCGCCCGGTCGTGGTGCTCTCCCACGGGGCCGGCGGCAGCCACGCCGTCTGGTACCTCCAGGTCCCCGTGATCGGCCGACGATTCCGGGTGCTGACCTGGGACAGCCGGGGCTTCGGCAACTCGACCAACGACACCGACTCCCCATCACCGGAGGCGGCGGCCGCCGACCTCACCGCCGTCCTCGACGGGCTGGGCGTCGAGACCGCCAACCTGGTCGGCCAGTCGATGGGGGGCTGGCACATCGCCGCCTTCGCCGACGCCAACCCCGAGCGGGTGCGCTCGCTGGTGTTCGCCGACACCGTCGGCGGCCTCTGGACCGACGAGCTGCGGGAGGCTATGCGGGCGTTCCAGGACACCGGTGGGTTGGCCGGCGACGGCCGGAACACCCTTGGCGGCCATCCGGCGCTGTGGTCGGGGACCGCCGAGCGCGACCCGGCCCACGCCTTCCTCTACCAGGCGCTCGGCTCGTTCCATCAGCCACCGATGGACAAGCTCGGGGCCACCATCGCCTGGACGATCGCCCACGACCGCATCGCTGCGCTCGGCGTGCCCGTGCTGTTCGTGGCCGGCGCCCACGACCGGATCTTCCCCGCTCCGCTGCTGGCCGAGTCGGCGGCGCTGATCCGGGGCGCCGGCTGGGTCGAGATCCCGGCGGCGGGCCACAGCCCCTACTTCGAGCAACCCGAGGCGTGGAACGAGGCCGTCCTCACCTTCCTACGCGAAGCCGAGGACACATGACGGCCGACGTGTCCCGGGCCCCGTCGTCGACGCCGGTCCTGCTGGCCGGCGAGCCCGTCCGCTCCCTCGACGAGTACCGCCGCCGGGGCGGGCTGGCCGGCTACGAGGCCGCCGTCGCCATCGGACCGGCCGGCGTGATCGAGCAGCTGACCGCCTCGGGCCTCCGGGGCCGTGGCGGGGCGGGCTTCCCGGTCGGGGTGAAGTGGGGGTCGATCGTGGCCGGCGGACCGGCCGCCGGCGACCGCTTCGTCGTGGCCAACGGGGCCGAAGGGGAGCCGGGGACGTTCAAGGACCGGGCCATCCTCCGCCACGATCCGTACTCGCTCGTCGAGGGGCTGTTGATCGCGGCCGAGACGCTCGGCGCCACCCGGGCCTTCGTCGCCCTCAAGCGGTCGTTCGAGGTCGAGGCCGAGCGGGTGGCCGCCGCCGCGGTCGACTTCGCCGCCGCCGGCCTCGGCGCGGGGATCAGCATCGAGCTGGTCCAGGGCCCGGACGAGTACCTGTTCGGCGAGGAGAAGGCGCTGCTCGAGGTCATCGAGGGCGAGGAGCCGCTCCCCCGCCTGTTCCCGCCATACATCTACGGGCTGTTCAGCCAGAGCCCGCAGATGGGTTGGTCGGCGGGCAGCACCCTCGACGACGCCGACCGCGACGGCTCCAACCCGACGCTGGTGAACAACATCGAGAGCCTCAGCCTGGTCCCGCTGATCCTCGGTCGCGGGGTCGAGTGGTTCCGCTCAACCGGGACGAACGAGTCCCCCGGTCACCTGACCTGCACGGTGTCGGGCGACACGGTGCGCGACGGCGTCGGCGAGTACCCGATGGGCACGCCGCTCAGCACGGTCATCGACGAGCTCGGCGGTGGGCTGCCGCCGGACCGGGCGGTGAAGTACGTGCTGTCGGGGGTGTCGAACCCGGTGATCCGGGCCGATCACCTCGACGTGCCCCTCACCTACGAGCACGTCGCCGCCGTCGGCAGCGGGCTCGGCACGGCCGGATTCCTCGTGTTCGACGACCGGACGGACCCGGTCGAGCTGGCCGAGGCGGTGTCGCGGTTCCTGGCCGTCGAGTCGTGCGGGCAGTGCCCGGCCTGCAAACTCGGCACCGGTCGCATCACCGAGATCCTGGCGTCACAGACCGCGCTCAACGATCCCGAGCTGCCGATCGAGGCCCCGGTGCTCGGCGAGCTGTCGGCTCGCCTGGCCAACGTCACCGACAGCTCCCGCTGCTTCCTGCCGGCCCAGGCCCAGCGCCTGGTGGCCAGCCTGGTCCCCGACATGCGCGACCCGGCCCTGCGGGCGCCGAAGCGGGGCCTGTTGATCACGAAAATCGTCGATCTCGTCACCGGCGAGGGCGACACGGGCGGGGGCGCTGCCGGCCGGTTCACCCTCGACGAGCGCCAGCGGCGCAAGCGCCCGGACTGGACCTACGAGCCCGGGTAGTCGGCGCCGGCACGCGGAGCGGTCGGCCGACGGTCGGCTCAGGCCGACATCACCGGGATGCGGGTGCGGTGGCTCGGGCGGGCCACGACGTCGACCAGCTCGCCGAGCAGGTACTGGTGGGCGGCGTCGGTGATGCGGGCCGTTGCGTAGGTGCCGGGCCGCAGCGGCCCGAGGTCGGTCCTGGTGGGCACGTGGACCAGCTTGTTGTGGGCGGTCCGGCCGGTCAGCTGCGTGTCGTCCTTCTTCGACCGGCCCTCGATCACGACCTCCTCGACCCGACCGATCCTGGCCCGGTAGCGGCTCAGGGCGGACCGCTCGATCACGGTCCGCAGCCTGGCGTAGCGGTCCTTGACCTCATCGGGATCGCAGAACCGGTCGGTCAGCCCCGCCGCCTCGGTGCCGGGCCGCGGTGAGAACACGAAGGTGTAGGCCGAGTCGAACTCGGCCTCGGCGGCGAGGGCCAGGGTGGCCTCGAAGTCGTCGTCGGTCTCGCCGGGGAAGCCGACGATGATGTCGGTCGACACCGCCAGGTCGTCGATCGTGGCCCGGGCCTCGGCCAGCTTCGCCAGGTAGCGCTCACCCGTGTAGCCCCGGTGCATGGCGGCCAGGACCCGGTCCGACCCGGACTGGAGCGGGAAGTGGAGGTGGCCGACCACCGACTCGGTCTCGGCCATCGCCTCGAACACGTCGGTGGTCATGTCCTTCGGGTGGGGGCTGGTGAAACGGACCCGGCGGATCCCGTCGACCGAGCCGACCGAGCGGAGGAGCTCGGCGAAGCGGGGCCGCAGCGAGACCCGCTGGCCCTCGCGCCTGGCGGCCAGCGCGAGGTCTCGGCCGTAGGAGTTGACGTTCTGGCCGAGCAGGGTGACCTCGGTGGCCCCGTCGGCGGCGAGCCGGCGGGCCTCGCCGACGATGTCGTCGAACGGGCGGCTGATCTCGGCCCCCCGGACGGCCGGGACGATGCAGAACGCGCACGAGTTGTCGCAGCCGATCTGGATGGTCAGCCAGGCCGCGTAGTCGGTCTCCCGCCGGGCCGGCAGGGCGGACGGGAACCGCTCGTCGTCGTCGAGGCCGGCCTCCTCCCAGATCTCGGTGATCGGTCCGTTCGCCCTGGCCTCGATCAGCAGCTCGGACGCCCGGTGCACGTTGTGGGTGCCGAACACGACGTCGACGTGGCCGGCGCGGGCCTGGATCTGGTCCCGGTCCTTCTGGGCCAGGCAGCCGGCCACGGCGATCTGCAGCTCGGGCCGCTCGGTCTTGGCCGCCTTGAGGTGACCGAGGGCGCCGTAGAGCTTGTTGTCGGCGTTCTCCCGGATGCAGCAGGTGTTGAGCACGACCACGTCGGCGTCGTCGACCGACTCGGTCGCCTCGTAGCCGTCGGCCTCGAGCAGACCGGCGATCCGCTCGGAATCGTGCTCGTTCATCTGGCAGCCGTAGGTCACGAGCTTGTAGCGCTTGGCCTGCTCCATCCGCTCAAGCGTAGGGTCTCTACCCCACAGGGCCGACAGCCGATGGAACGGGGGTCCGGGCTAGGGTCCGTTCCGAGGCACCCGAACCGGCCGACGAGCAGCTCATCGGCCCCCAGCCCGGAGAACGAGTCCCATCCTGATCAGCGACCCGCCGTCCGTCACCCCCGGCCCGCCCCCGCCACCACCGGCGGGCTCCGGCCGACCGCCGGGCGGTCGCGGCCGCCGGCCCTCGCGGGTCCGGTGGGGTTGGGTTGTGCTGACATGGCCGGCGCTGGTCGCCGTCGTCGGGGCGCTGCTGCTCCGCTACCAGGGGGCCGACCGTCCCCTGACCGTCGCGCTGGTCGGCCTGACGCCGACGCTGATCATCCCGCTCACGCTGGCCGCCCTCGGGGCCTGGTGGAGCCGGAGCACCGCCACCCGGGCCGCCACCGCCGTGGTGACCGCCGTGTTCCTGGTGACGATGAACCCGGTCAGCGCCGTCGTCGGCTGCCGGGGCCAGGCCCCAGCCGACGCGATCACGGTCTACTCCGCCAACGTCCTGTTCGACACCGGCCGTCCGGCCGACATCGCGGCCTCGGCGGTGGCGAGCGGGGCCGACGTGATCGTGCTCCAGGAGGTCACCTGGAACACGCTGCAGGAGCTCCGGGCCCAGCCGGCACTCGACGTGTACGCCCACCGAAGCGACAGCGGCGAACGGGGCCTGGTGAGCGGCAAGGTCATCTGGAGTCGTTGGCCGCTGAACGACGTGACCGTCGAGCCGTTCGTCACCTCCCGATCCCTGACCGCCACGGTCGACAGCCCGCAGGGCAGCTTCCGGCTGACCAACATCCACAACGCGGCGCCGTCGTCGCGGACCACCGTGTGGCCGTGGCAGGTCCAGTTCCAGCAACTGCACCAGCTCCCGACCGCCGAGCCGGCGGTCCTGGCCGGCGACTTCAACGCCACCGGCGACCACCGACCGTTCCGCCAGCTCCTCGACGGGGGCTGGACCGACGTCCACGAGCCGAAGGGCTGCGGCTTCGACGCCACCTGGCCGGCCCGGGGACCGATCCCGGTCCCGTTCTACCGGCTCGACCACGTGCTGGTCACCGACCACTTCGAGGTGCTGGACGTTCGCCTCGGCGACCCGGCGGGGAGTGACCACGTCCCGGTGATCGCCGAGCTGCGGCTCGGTGAGGCTCGCCTCGGTTCCCGCGCCGTCGACCCGACCGACCCCTCGTCGTAGGCTGCGGCCGGCGGCCTACGACTGGCGAGCGGCGTCGCCGTCGGCGAGCACGACCGAGTGGGCGGGACGGATCAGGCCGGACGGGATCCGCAGGTCGCCGGCGAGGAGCCGACCGAGCGGCTCGGCCTTGGCTGCGCCGCGGACGAGCCAGACCACCATCCGAGCCCGGTCGAGCACCGGCCGGGTGAGCGACATGCGCCGGACCCCGTTCTGCATGCCCGTCAGGCCGGCGGGAGCCCGGAGCTCGTCGACGAGCGGGTC
The DNA here is from genome assembly GCA_028285495.1 of Acidimicrobiales bacterium. Classification (GTDB taxonomy): domain Bacteria; phylum Actinomycetota; class Acidimicrobiia; order Acidimicrobiales; family SZUA-35; genus JAHELU01. The sequence goes on along the minus strand of JANQPB010000009.1, from coordinate 42,181 downwards.
GCCGGGGAACAACGAGGCCGTGTGGCCGTCGTCGCCGAGGCCGAGGTGGACGAGATCGAGGATCGGTGGATCGTCGGCCAGGCCGACGAGGTCGGCGATGAACTCCTCGACGACGGTGGCTTCGGCTGCGGCCCGGTCGGCGGGGTCGGCATCGTTCGGGATGGCCAACAGGTCGTCGACCGGGAGCGGCAACCACGTGGCCCCGAGATAGCCGAGGGCGGCCTTCTGCTCGGCCAGGTTGCGGGCCGGGTCGTCGGCCGGGACGATCCGCTCGTCGACCTGCAGGATCGTCACGTGCTCCCACAGGACGTCCCGCCCGGCGAGGGCCTCGAACACGGGGAGCGGGGTCGAGCCGCCGCTGATCGCCATCAGGCACCGGCCGGACCGGCCGATGGCCTGGGCGATGGCCGCGGCCATCACATCGGCCGCCCGATCGGCCCAGCGACCGGGGGCGGCGATGTCGAGGGTGTGCAGATCGTCAGTCACGGCCGACCGCCTTCCACCAGTTGGCGGCACCGGCCAGCGCCGCATCGTCACCGAGGGCGGCGTTGGCCACCTCGATCTCCGGTACCTCGGCCGGACCGAAGCGACGCAGCCCGTCGCGGATGATCGGGAGGACGAGGTCGCCGTTCATCCCGACCCCGCCGCCGACGACCACGATGCCGGGGGCGACGACCCAGGCCAGGTTGACCAGGCCGATGGCCACCGCCTCGATCGCGGAGCGCCAGATCCCCGAGGCGACCTCGTGGCCGGACCGCACCAGGTCGGCCAGCTCGGCCCCCCGCTCGGCCAGGCCGGCCTCGGCCGCCCGACGACCGATGGCGGTGCCGGAGCCGAGATCCTCGACGGTGGCCGGCTGCCCGGCGACGGCAGCCACCCGATCGATCACCGTGTGACCGAGCTCGCCGCCCGAGTGGGCGCCCCGCACGAGTCGGTCGTCGACGACCAGCCCAGCCCCGACGCCGGTCGAGATCGTGACGAACACGACGTCGCGATGGTCGCGGCCGGCCCCGAACGTCGACTCGCCGACGGCGGCGAGGTCGGCGTCGTTGGCCAGCGAGACCGGGCAGCCGATCCGCTCGGCCAGCCAGCCCTCGTTGAGGTGCGCGGTCCAGGCCGGCGGCAGGTTGGCTGCGTGGACGAGCGCCTCCCGCTCGTGGTCGATGATCCCGGGCACCCCGACGACCGCCCGCCGCGGCGGGCCAGCCTCGCCCGCCTCGCCGCCGGCGGCGGTGCCGGTCCAGGCGTCGAGCAGCTCGACGACGAGCTCGGGGAGGGCATCTGGCACGGCGGCGTCGACCGGCGTGGTCCGGCGGCGACGGCTGAGCACCGTGCCGTCGGCGGCGACGACGGCGGCTCGCAGGTGGGTGCCGCCGAGGTCGACGGCGAGGGTCGTCCCGTCGTCGACCGCCTCGGAGCCGTCGTCTGGGTTGGTGGCGGGGGCGCTGGTGTCGGAGGACACGGGCTCAAGATAGGGCGCGGATGGCGGGGTGCGACCGGCGTCGGTCGCCGGCCGCCTACCGACCCTTCTCGGGTCGGCTGGCTCCGGCCGGGTAGGGCTCCGACGGCGGCGGGGCGTCGAGCACCGGCTGCACGATCCGCCAGGCCTCGTCGACCTGGTCACCCCTGGCGAACAGGCGCCGGTCGCCGGCCAGCGAGTCGCCGAGCAGGCGCTGATAGGGGCTCGGACCGTCCTCGAGGGCCCGGTGGTCGAGGCCGATCTCGACCGGCTCGCTGACCAGCGCCGGACCCGGTCGCTTGGCCTGCATGTCGAACTCGATGTGGTCGTTCGGCTTGACCACGAACCGGAGTCGGTTCGGCTCGGGCGCACACGACGGGTCGGTGAACAGCGGGCGGGGCGGGCAGCTGAACTCGATCTCGGCCTCGGTCTTGGTGCGGTCGAGCCCCTTGCCGGTGCGGATGTACCACGGCACGCCGGCCCATCGCCACGAGTTGATCCAGCAGGTGAGGGCGACGTAGGTCTCGGTGTCGGAGTCGGGGGCGACGCCCTCCTCGTCGCAGTAGCCCTCGTACTGGCCTCGCCACACCTCACCCGGGTCGATCGTCAGGGTCGACTTGAAGACCTTGACCACCTCGTCGGACAGGGCGTCGGCGTCGTCGGACACCGGCGGCTCCATGGCCAGCAGGGCCATCAGCTGGAGCAGGTGGTTCTGGACGACGTCGCGCAGGGCGCCGACGCCGTCGTAGAACTTGCCCCGACCCTCGACGCCGAAGTCCTCGGCCATCGTGATCGTGACCTTGGTGATGTGGTGGCGGTTCCACAGCGGCTCGAGGATCGAGTTGGCGAACCGGAAGACCAGGATGTTGAGGACCGGTTCCTTGCCGAGGAAGTGGTCGATCCGGTAGATCCGGTCCTCGTCGTAGTGGCGGCGGACGGTCTCGTCGAGCTCGCGGGAGGTGGCGAGGTCTCGCCCGAACGGCTTCTCCAGCACCACCCGACCCCGGTTGAGGCCGCTGGCGCCCAGGCCCTCGATCACGGTCTCGAACAGCGACGGGGGGATGGCCAGGTAGCAGACCGGGCAGGTCACGCCATCGAGCTCGGCGGCCAGTCGCTCGAAGGTCGCCGGCTCCCGGTAGTCGCCGGCCAGGTAGCGCAGACGATCAGCGAGCCGGGTGTGCACGGCGTCGTCGACGTCGATCCCGTCGTCGGCCAGGGCCTTGGCCACCTCGGTCCGGAGCCGCTCGTCGTCCCAGGCCCGGGTGGCGACGCCGACGATCGGGCCGTCGAGCAGGCCGTCGGCCTCCAACCCGTACAGGGCGGAGAAGAGCTTGCGGCGGGCGAGATCGCCGGTGATGCCGAAGAGGACGAGCCCGTCGGCTCGGGGAGCGCTCATGCAGCAACGCTACTCCCGCCGACCGGTTTGGCGACCGATCGGACCGACCGGGATCGGGGCCGTCCGACCCGACGGTCGCTCCTAGACTCGGCCCATGTCGGCTCGCGAGCTGATCGTGCTGGGAACCGCCAGCCAGGCCCCGACCCGCCTGCGGGCCCACAACGGCTACGTGCTGCGGTGGGACGACCAGCTGATCCTGTTCGACCCCGGCGAGGGGGCACAGCGCCAGTGCCTGCTGGCCGGCGTCGCCGTGGCCCGGTTGACCGCGGTCTGCATCACCCACTTCCACGGCGACCACTGTCTCGGCCTGCCCGGCATCATCCAGCGGCGGGCCCTCGACGCCAGATCGAGCGGCGGCTCGCTGCCGTCGCTCCCGATCTTCCATCCCGGCGACGGGGCGGTCTACCTCGAGCGGATGCGCGGGTCGTCGATCTACCACGACACCGCCAACGTCGAACCCCGGCCGATCGACGGCCCCGGCCCGGTCGCCACGATCGGCGGGCTCGAGCTACGGGCCGAGGCGCTCGACCACCGGGTGACCACGTTCGGCTACCGGCTGACCGAGCCGGACGGCATCCGCCTCGATCCCGAACGGCTGGCGGCGCGGGGTCTGGCGGGGCCAGACGTCGGCCGGCTGGTCGAGCGGGGCTGGCTGGACACGTCGGACGGTCGGGTCGACCTCGACGAGGTGTCGGGACCCCGTCCCGGCCAGTCGATGGCCTTCGTCATGGACACCGCAGCGTGCCCGGCCATCGGTCGGCTGGCCGACGGCGTCGACCTGGCGGTGTTCGAGTCGACGTACCTCGATGAGCACCGTCGTCTGGCCGCCGACTACCGCCACCTGACCGCCGACCAGGCGGGGCGGCTGGCGGCCGAGGCCGGGGTGCGGCGGTTGCTGCTGAGCCACTTCTCGGCCCGGTACCCCGAGCCGGGGGTGTTCGCGGCCGAGGCGTCGGCCCATCACCCCGACGTGGTCGAGGCGGCCGACCTGGCGACCGTCGAGGTCCCGCCCCGCCGCTGAGCCAGACGCCGCTCGCCCTGGCGACCGCTCAGGCGGCCGGACCGAGGTGGTGGTCGCAGAAGTTGTCGACGACGGCCCGACCCTGGGACTCGGTGACCGTCTGGCCCATGACGACGTGGCGCAGGATCACCGGTCCGGCCACCTCGGCGACGAGCGTGTCGAGATCGCCATCGAGGTCGCCCCGCTCGATGGCGCCGGCCAGCACGAGGTGGAACGGCTGGAGAATGCCGGCCACGAAAGCCTCGGCCGTCGAGGCCACCGCCTCCGATCGTCGTCCGTACTCCAGGCAGGCGGCGAAGAACGCCCTGGCCGGGCGCTGCTCGAAGCGAACGAGCAGCGTGCGCATGGCGAGGTGGAGGTCGGCCCGCACGTCATCGGTGCAGGTCAGCTCGTCGGGGAGCCGCGTGGCCATCTGCAACATGACCTCGATCAGATCGGCCGGATCGGGCCAGTTCCGGTAGATCGTGGCCCGGGACACGCCGGTCTCACGATGCAGGCGGGTCGGCGTCAGCGCCCCGCCGCCCTCGCTCAGGAAGATGCGCAGGGCGGCCGGCAGGAGCTTGCCGAGCGTCTCCTCGTGCGGGCCCGGCGGCCGGCCGACCTGGCGTGGCGGGTTCGGCGGGTTCACAGTGCGAACCGTACCAGAAACCCACGCTCGACGGTTGACGATACAGATCGTTCTGTTTATATTGACGATACGAACCGTTCCGTAAATGCGGAACACGATCCGAGGAGACCCGATCATGGACGCCGAGACGACCGGCACCGCCGACCCCCGCACCCTCGACGAGGTCAAGGCCTTCGCCGTCGGCCGCTGGGAGAGCCTGACCGTCGAGCTGCGGCCGACCGAGGACCGGGCCGGCAACGGGGTGATCGAGCCGACCCGCCTCCGCCGCCACTTCCACTACCGGCCCGACGACACCTTCACCGGCGTCATCAGCCAGTACGGCGACGACGACGGCGAGCTCCACCTGCTCGACTTCGAGTTCCGGGGCCGCCTGGTCTGGGGTGGGCCCCACCCGATCGCCGACGGGGCGTTCGAGATCGACTACGTGCTCGACGAGGCCTTCGCCGTGACCCCGACGGTCCCCGACGTCGTCGCCATGCTCAACCGGGGCCGACCGGACGAGCTGGACGAGTTCGCCCCGGGGGTGCGTCAGGACATCCTCGGCAAGGCGTTCCCGCTGTTCGACATCGCCGCCGGCCAGATCCTGACCGACTACGACCTCATCTACTTCGTCAACGGCCTGCTGTTCATGGGGGCCAAGCACGTCGACGGCACGCCGTTCGACCGGCCCGACCGCCGCCCCCACCAGCTCCAGATCCCGCTCGTCCGGGTGGCCGGCGACGGGGATAGGGCGTGACCCGGCTGCTCGACCGCCTGCCCCGCCGAGCGGCGGATCCCGCCGGGGACCGCAACGAGCCCGATCGGCGTCCGGCGGTCGCCATCGGCCACGTGCCCCTGACCGGCGACGACATCGGCGAGCTGGCCCGCTTCTACCGCTCGATCGGGCTCCGCAAGGTCGTCCGGCTCCCCGGTGTGGCCATCCTCGAGCTCCGGGGCGGCACCCACCTGGCCATCACCCGCGGACCCGCCGGCTCGACCACGCTCGACCTCATGGTCGACGACGTCGACGCCACCCGGGACCGGTTCCTCGCCCTCGGCGCCGAGCCGACCGAGATCCGCCGGGCCGGTCCGCACCGGCTGTTCACCGCCCCCGACCCCGAGGGCAACACCCTCGTGGTCAACTCGAGCCACGTGGCCGGACCGGTCTAGGCCCCCGGGGTAGGTTGGCGACCATGCGAGCATGGGTGGTGCACGAAGCGGGCGGCCCGGACGCCCTCGACCTGACCGAGGTCCCCGATCCCGAGCCCCGGGATGGCTGGGTCTCGATCGACATCAGGGCGTTCGGGCTCAACCGGGCCGAGGCCGTGACCAGGGCCGGCGGTTCCGGCGACGCCGTCCCCTTTCCCCGGATCATCGGCATCGAGTGCGTCGGTGTGGTGACCGACGGCGGCGGCACCGACCTCGTCGCCGGCCAGCGGGTGGCCGCGGCGATGGGCGGCATGGGCCGGAGCCACGACGGCTCGTACGCCGAGAAGACGCTGCTCCCCCGCTCCAACGTGTTCCCGATCGAGACCGACCTCGACTGGGCCACCTTCGGCGCCATCCCCGAGACGTTCCTCACCGCCTGGGGCTGCATCCGGGTCGCCGGCGGCATGACCGGCGCCGAGCGCCAGGCCGGCGAGCGGCCGGACGCGGCCCGGATCCTGATGCGGCCCGGCGCCTCCGCCCTCGGCCTGGCGGTGGCCCAGATCGTGACCAACGCCGGCGGCGAGGTGGTCGGCGTGACCAGGAGCGAGCACAAGCGCCCAGCGCTGCTCGACGGCGGCTTCACCGACGTGCTGGTCACGAGCGAGCCGGTGGCCGACGAGGTCAGGCGGCGCTGGCCGGACGGAGCGACCGGCGCCATCGACACCGTGGCCAGCGACGACAGCCTGGCCGACGACCGGGCTGCGTTGGCCGCCGGCGGCCGGATCTGCCTCGCCGGATCGCTGGCCGAGAGCTACGGCACCGCTGCGGTCGGCTCGGTTCCCGGGGCCTTCCAGCGGGACGACGTCGACTTCTTTTCGAGTGAGACGCTCGACGCCGCGATCGAAACGCCGATCCTGCAGACGATCGTCGACCGAGTCGGCGACGGCACCTACGCCGCCGGCATCGACCGGGTCATCCCGTTCGACGAGCTGGTCGAGGCCCACGAGGGCATGGAGGCCAACGCCTTCGCCGGCAAGGTCGTCGTCGACCTCAGCGGCTGAGTCGTCGACCTCCGACCGCAGGGCGGCCACCCGCCGCCGCCCCGAACTCGCTGGCCCCCGGCGAGCGAGCGGACGACGATGGCCCCATGGAACCGACGACGCCGAGCGAGCCGCCGCTACCGGTGACCGACGCGTCGCTGCAGTCCTACTACGCCCTCGGCAAGGAGGCGGCTCGGTTGACCGAGGGCCTCGGCCGGGTCGAGTACCTCCGGACGGTCGAGCTGCTCGACCGGGTGCTGCCGCCGGCCCCGGCGGTGGTCGCCGACATCGGCGGCGGGCCCGGCATCTACACCGACCACCTCCTGTCGCTCGGCCATCGCGTCGCGCACCGGGACATCGTCGCCGCCCACGTCGACCACGTGCGGGCCAACCACCAACCGGGCACGCCGACCGGCGACCGGCTCGATGCCGCCGTCGGCGACGCCCGCCGGCTCGACCTCGACGACGGCTCGGTCGACGCCGTGCTGCTGCTCGGGCCCCTCTATCACCTGGTCGACCCGGCCGACCGCCGCCGGGCCCTCACCGAGGCGGCCAGGATCGTCCGGCCCGGCGGGGCGGTCGCGGCGGCCGCCATCAGCCGACACTCGGTGCTGGTCGACGGCGTGCTGCTCAAGCGGGCCGATCTCGCGTTCCCGGAGATCCTCGGTCTGCTCGACGGGGTCCGCGACACCGGCGTCATCCCACCGCTGTTCGACGGCAGCTTCAACGGCTACGCCCACCGCCCCGACCAGTTGCGGCGGGAGGTGGAGGAGGCGGGCCTGGTCGTCGACGACGTGGTCAGCGTCGAGGGGGTGGCGGTTGCGCTCGGCGACCTCGAGGCCCGGCTCGACGACCCGGGTGAACGGGAGCGCCTCTTGTTCGTGCTGCGGTCGATGGAGTCGGCGCCCGACCTGCTCGGCCTCGGGCCGCACCTGCTCGCCCTGGCCACGGCGCCGGGGCGTCGCCGGGCGGCCGTCGGCTGACCCGGCGAACGGCCGGCCCGGCGAACGGCGGCGATCAGCCGGCGGGGCGGACGACCGGGCCGGGGCCGGACAGCCGACCCCTGGCGTAGGCCGCCACCATCATCAGGCCCGAGGCCACGATCCCGATGCCGGACAGGATGTGGAACCCGGCCATCGTGAACACCAGGCCAGACCCGAGTGCGCCGGCCCCGCTGGCGAAGCTGGTCACGAGGTCGGCTGCGCCCTGGGCCGAGACGGCGTCCTCGGCCGGCACCGACTCGGTCAGCAGCGCGCTCGACGCCACCATGCCGAAGCTCCAGCCGAGGCCGAGCAGGTAGAGGCCGGGGAACATGAGGATGGCGGGAGCCTCGCCGGCGAGGGCCGTCATCACCGTCGCCGCCACCAGCACCGCCCCGCCGACGGCGATGGCCGCCACCCGCCCGTAGCGATCGGAGGCCCACCCGGCGAGGGGGGCGAAGGCGAACATGCCGGCGGTGTGGGCCGAGAGGACCCAGCCGACCAGGCCGATGCTGTGCCCATGCTCCTCCATGTGCAGCGGGGTCATGGCCATGACCATGACCATCACCGCCTGCGAGATCACCAGGCCGATCAGGGCCAGCCGGGCCATCGGGTTGGCCCAGATGATGCGCATGCTGCGGGAGAAGCTGGCCTGCGGCCGGGACCCGGGATCGCTCTGCTCGGTCGTGCCGCCGATCACCACCAGCGGGTCCGGCCGGAGACCGGCCCAGACGACGACCCCGCCGAGCAGGAAGAACAGGGCGGCGAAGCCGAAGGGCCCGACCAGCTCGTCGTAGCCGAACCGCTCGCCGAGGTCACCGGCCGGACCGGCCAGGGCCGGGCCGCCGACGGCCCCGACCGTCGATGCGAACACGACGTAGCTGATCGCCTTCGAGCGGCCGGACGGCTCGGCCAGGTCGGCGGCGGCGTAGCGGGCGAGGTTGGTGCCGCCCTGACCGACCCCGATCAGGGCCAGGCCGATCAGGTAGGGCACGAGCGAGAGCTGGGCTGCGCCGACGACGGCGATCAACCCGCCGACGGTGGCGACGACGTAGCCGAGGGTGAGCCCGGGTCGCCGACCCTTGCGGTTCATGTAGGCGGCGAGGGCCGAGGCGCTCAGCGCGGTGCCGACGGTGATGGCCGCGGTCGAGGCGCCGGCCCAGGTGCTCGACCCGAGGATGTCCTTCATGATGACGGCGGCCACCACGAACCCGAGCGACATCGACGCCCGCCCGAAGATCGAGCTGGCGAACAGCACGCCGAGCGTGCGGCGCTGGATGGCCTGGCGCTCCTCGGCGCTGAGGCCGACGGCGCCGCTCGACACGACAGAGGGCTCGGAACTCACCAGCCGAGTGTAGGGTCGCCGATCTTTGTCCGGCCATTTCCCGCGGCGCGGCCCGAGCCCGGCGGGGACCCATCGCCGGGGCCGAAGCTCCGCCGGTAGGCCGTCGGGGTCGTGCCCAGCTGCTTGGCGAAGTGGTGGCGGAGCGCCGCCGCCGTGAGGAAGCCCGATGCGGTCGCCACCTCGTCGATCGGCAGCTCGGTCGTCTCCAGCAGGTCGCGGGCCCGGCCGAGCCGCTGGGCGATCAGCCACCGGTAGGGGCTGGTGCCGACCTGCTCGGCGAACCGGCGGGTGAACGTCCGGGACGAGAGGGCGACCGAGCGGGCCAGGTCGTCGACGGTGAGCGGCCGGTCGAGCCGACCGGCGGCCCAGTCCATGGCCCGGGCCACCGGCGAGCGCTCGCCCGAGGCGACCCCGTCGTCGAGGTGGGGCCGGGGGGCGTACTGGGCCTGGCCGCCGTCCCGGTGCGGGGGGACGACCAGCCGGCGGGCCACGATCCCGGCGACCTCGGCCCCGTGGTCGCGGCGGACGAGGTGCATGCAGGCGTCGATCCCGGCTGCGCTGCCGGCGGAGGTGATGATCGAGCCCTCGTCGACGTACAACACGTCGGCGTCGACCTCGACCGACGGGTTCATCGCCCGCAGGCGGTCGGCGTGGCGCCAGTGGGTGGCGGCCCGGCGACCGTCGAGCAGCCCGGTGGCGACGAGCAGGAACACCCCGGAGCAGATCGACAACAGGCGCACGCCACGAGCGGCGGCGGCGACCAGGGTCGCCACCAGCTCGGGGGCGGGCGGGTCGTCGAGGTCGCGCCACCCGGGTACGACGATCGTGTCGCCGGCCCGCAGCTCGCCGATGGCGTCGATGGTGTCGTCGACCGACACGGTGAGCCCGCCGGCGGCCCGGAGCGGCGGTGGGTCGACGGCCACGGTCGAGAAGCGATACCACGGGGTGGTCAGCGGCGGCAGCTCGGGCCGAGCCAGGCCGAAGATCTCGACCACGACGCCGTACTCGAACGTGCACAGCCCGTCGTAGGCCAGGGCGACGACCCGGGGGCCCGCTGCCTTGACGGGGCCGCCGGCCGTGCTCACGGTGTTGCCGGTACGGCGCCGACCCGAGGGCCGGCGGTGAACCGGACCGGCAGCCTGGTCGGGCCGAAGATGAAGTTGGAGCCCATCCAGTCGACGTCGCCGGCCGGTTGGAGGTCGGGCAACCGGCGCAGCATCTCGACCAGCATGGCCTCGATCTCGAGCCGGGCCAGATGGGCGCCGAGGCAGAAGTGGGGACCGCCGCCGCCGAAGGCGACATGGGGATTGGTCGCCCGGGCGATGTCGAAGCGGTCGGGCTCGTCGACGCAGGCCGGATCGCGATTGGCCGCGCCGTAGTACATGACGACCTTGTCGCCGGCGGTGATCGCCTGGCCGGCCAGCTCGGTGTCGGCCGTCGCCGTCCGGCGCATGTAGATGACCGGGCTGACCCACCGCAGCAGCTCCTCGATGGCGCTCGGGGCGAGCCCTTCCGGATCGGCCCGGAGCCGGTCGAGCTGGTCGGGATGCTCGAACAGCGAGTCGAAGCCGCCGCCGAGGAGATTGCGGGTGGTGTCGCCGCCGGCGTCGACGAGGAGCAGGAACCAGAGGAAGAAGTCGATCCCGTCGATCGGTCGGCCGGCGATCTCGCCGGTGGCCAGGAGGGTGGCGAGGTCGTCGGCCGGGTCGGCCCGCTTGGCCTCGTAGACCCGTTGGGCGTAGGCGAACATGTGGCCGACGGCGGCCCGGCGATCGTCGTGGCTGACCACCTCCTCGCTCGAGTGGATCGTCTCGGTGTGGTGGTACAGCTCGCGCCCGTCCTCGAGCGGGATGCCGAGGACGTCGGCGATGACGAAGCTCGGCATCTCGCCGGCCAGGTCGGTCACCAGATCACACGAGCCCCGCTCGATGACCTCGTCGACGATCCGGGTCGCCAGCTCCGCCAACCGTGGCCGGAGGGCCTGGGCCGCCCGGGGGGTGAAGTGTCGGCTGACGAGCCGCCGCATCCTGGTGTGGACAGGCGGGTCGGCGGTCAGCATCATCACGTGGTCGCCGCCGCCGGACAGCGAGTCGCCTGGGTCGGGGTCGCCGAGCATGATCGTCGGCTGCGACGAGAACCGCTGGTGATCGCGGCCGACGGTCCTGACGTCGTCGTAGCGGGTCACGGCCCAGAATCCCGGGCCGTCCGGCTCGGCATGGCGATACACGGGCGCGTTGGCCCGCAGCCAGGCGAACTGGTCGTTCGGCTGGCTCCCGGCGTAGTTGGCCACCGACAGCAGGTCGATCTCCATGACCCGAGGCTAGGTTGGCCGGCCCCGAGCCGACCAGCGGTCAGCCGCCGCCGGCCGGATCCTCGACGCCGGGCAACCGACGACCGGCGGTCCACAGCTCGACCATCACCGGCGACCGCTGCAACAACTCGGACAGCGTGCCCCGGTCGACGATCCGCCCGTCGTCGACGACGAGGATCTGGTCGGCCCGCTCCAGCGCCGCCGGCCGGTGGGAGACGACCAGGCAGGTGGCGTCGCGGTGGTCGAACAGCCGGGTCCACAGCTCGGCCTCGGTGTGCAGGTCGAGGGCGGACGACAGGTCGTCGAACACGAGCAGATCGGCCCCGGTGGCGAACATCCGGGCCACCCCGGACCGCTGGATCTGCCCGCCGGAGAGCTTGACCCCCCTGGCCCCGACGACGGTCTCGATGCCGCCGGCGAGTCGGTCGAGGTCGTCGTCGAGCACGGCCAGCCTGGCTGCGTCGCGCACCGGCAGATCCCCGTCGGCGTCGCTGCCGCGGAGGGCGATGTTGTACGACAGCGTGTCGGAGAACAGGCGCGGGATCTGGGGGGTGTAGGCCGAGCGGGGCGGGACCAGGAACGACGCCCGGTCGTCGATGCGACGGCCGTTCCACCACACGTCACCGTCGGCCGGGACGAGGCCGAGCAGGGCCCGCAGGATCGTGGTCTTGCCGGCGCCGACCCGACCGGCCAGCACGGTGAACGAGCCGCTGGCCAGCTCGAACGACACGTCGTCGATCCCCGTCGGGCGATCCGACCGGTCGTCCGGGTAGGTGAACGACAGTCCCTCGACCCGCAGCCGGTCGAGCCGGTCGCCAGCCGGACGGTGTCTGGGCGGCAGCTCGCCGAGCGAGCCCTCGAGCGGGACCCGGGTCCGGTCGAGCAGATCGAGGTCGTCGGCGTCGACGGCGAGGCTCCGCATCCGGTCGAAGGCGACGCCGGTGCGGCGGTGCTGGGCGATCAGGTGGCCGACGAAGGCCATGTAGAAGGTCAGGCGGGGCAGGAGGGTCAGGAAGATCACCAGTTCGCCGACCGACAGGCTGGTGCCATCGCCGAAGGCGACGGCGAGGAGCACGATCGCAACCGACAGGGTCGACATGTTGGTGTTGATCGACAGCAGGGCCTCGGTGAGGAACGTGTCGCGCAGCGCCGCCTTTCGCCTGACCTCGTTTCGGCGGGCGAACTCGTCGAGCATCGGACCCTCGGCCGCCGCCAGCTTGACCGCCTGCACCGCCCCGAAGGTCTCGCCGATCAGGCCGGTGACCTCCTCGGTCGCCCGCCGCATCACCCGGCGCCGTTGGCGGATCTGGGGCCCCAGGGCCTGGGCCACCCCGACGACGAAGACGAGCGGGACGAGCAGCACGGCGGTCAACTGGGCGTCGATGGAGGCCATCACCGCGATCGAGCCGCCGGCGTAGACGAGGATGCCGCCACCGTCGACGTAGTTCTCGGCGTACTCGAGCAGGTCCTCGACGTCGTCGCGGAACGTGCTGATCGCCTCGCCGGGCGAGGACCGCAGCACCCGGGAGCCGTCGGCCTCCAGCAGCCAGCGGAGGAGGTTGCGCTGCAGCTGGAGCGTCTGGTCGTTCCAGTAGGCGATCCAGCGGATGTCGCCGATCCAGATCAGCCCGTTGCGAGCCACCGCCAGCGCGCCGAACGCCGCCACCCAGGTCCACGGGGAGCCGGCCGAGTCGAACCCGGCCTCGGCGCCGTCGGCCAGGATCCCGAAGATCCGGCCGATCAGCAGCCCGACCACGAGTGGGGTGGCGTGGATGAGCGTCCAGCACACGAAGCAGAAGCCGAACACGCCCGGCCGGTAGCGGAGCAGCTCGCAGCCGATCCGGAACGTGCCCATCCTGGCCGAGCCGGGCCCGGCGGGCGCCTCCGGCGAGACCGTGGCCTCGGCCGGCCCATCGGTTGGCGACGGTGAGGTGGCGTCGGTCGTCATCCCGTCACCCCCTCGAGCAGGGCCCCACCGCCGGCGGCGAGCAGGTTGGCGTAGCGGGTGCCGGGGGTCTCGGCCAGGACGTCGCGGGGACCGTGCTCGGCGATGCGACCGCCGTCGATGACCATGATCTCGTCGGCCATCCGCACGGTCTCGAGCCGGTGGGCGATGATCACGACGGTCCGGTTGGCGAACAGCCGCTCGGCCGCCTCGGCCACCAGCAACTCGGTGGCCGGGTCGAGGCGGGAGGCCGGCTCGTCGAGGATGACGATCCCGGGGTCCTGCAGGAAGACGCGGGCGAAGGCCAGGAGCTGGGACTCGCCGGCCGACAGACCGCTGCCGCCGGCGCCGAGCTCGGTGTGGAGCCCGAGCTCGCGGACCCACGACCCGAGACCGGCCCGGTCGAGCTCGTCGAGCAGCTCGTCGTCGGAGCGGGCGTGGTCGAAGAACGTCAGGTTGTCGCGCACCGAGGCCCGGAACAGCTGCACGTCCTGGGGCACGACGCCGACCCGGCGCCGCAGCGATGCGCTCGACACCTGTCTGGCGTCGATCCCGCCGAGGCGGACCACCCCGCCGGCCGGGTCGTACAGCCGCGAGATCAGGCGGGTCGTGGTGGTCTTGCCGCCGCCGGTACGGCCGAGCAGGCCGAGCACCGTGCCGGGGGCCAGCTCGAAGCTGAGCCCGTGCAGTATCCGCTGCTCCTCGTAGGAGAAGGTGACCCGCTCGAAGCCGACCGACAGCGGCCCGTCCGGCAGCTCGCGCCCACCGCCGGGGGGCAGCACGGAGCCGATGGCCCGGTAGCGATCGATGCGGACGATGCCACCGGCCGCCTTCTGCAGCTCCGAGAATTGCCGGGTGACCTGCTCGATCGGGTTCTGGATCAGCAACACGTACTGGTAGAGCAGGTAGGCGGTCCCGACGGTGGCCCGCCCGGTGGTGACGAGCCAGGCCCCCAGGGCGACGGCGAGGGCGCTGCCCGACCAGAAGATCGTGTTGATCGTGACCTGAAAGCCCGTGCGCTTGCGCCAGGCGGCGCAGGTCCGGAAGAAGTAGTCGCGCATCACGCCGACGAACCGGCGCATCGTGGACCGGCCGGCACCGTTGGCCCGGATGTCCTCGATGGCGGCGAGGCGCTCCTCGATGAACCCGTAGAGCAGTGCCGACGTCTCGCGCTCCTCCTCGGCGGCGTCGACCGCCATGTTGCGCATCCGCCACACCGACGCCAGGACCACCACCACGAAGGCGGTGTAGGCGATGCCCATCAGCGCCGACTGCCACCAGGCGACGGCGATCACGCCGATGAGCAGCAGCCCGGCGCCGAGCAGGCGGACGATGAAGCGCGACAGGAACTCGGCCACCGCGGTCACGTCGCCGTCGATCCGCTCGATCATCTCGCCCGGGGTGGTGTTGGTGTGGAAGCCCATGTCGAGGGTCAGCAGGTGCTCGGCCAGGTCCTCCCGCAGGTGGTTGGTCGCCGTCCATCCGACGTCGGCCCCGAGATAGGTGGTCACGCCGTTGAACAGCTGCTTGAGGACGCCGGCGACGAGGTAGGCGACGCCGGCTGCGACCAGCACCGACTGGGCCTCGCCGGCGAGCGCCCCGTCGATGAATCGCTGCAGGAACAGCGGCACGACGAGCTCGAGGCCGGTGGTGGCGACCAGCACGGCCGCGAGGACACCGACCTTCCCCCGCTGAGGCCCGAGGTAGGCCACCAGCGTCGCGCGGTACGACGGGGCGGTCACCCCAGCAACGCTAGGTGATCGGTGTGGCAGGCTCCCGCGAATTTCGTACGGACGGTGGCCGTCGGTCACCGCCGGCGGCCCGACGGCCGTGCGGCCTGCGGGCCGTCAGCCGTCGTCGTCGGCGGCCGAGCGAACCAGCTGCTCGCCGGCGTCGGTCATCGGCTCGGGCGAGGGCTGGAGCGAGACGAACGGCACGTCACGCCCCGGGCGGGTGGCCCGGTCCCATGGCGACGGCTCCTCGGCCGGTCGGGCGTCGGCGCCCGTCGGCGAGCCGATCGGGACCCGATCGTCGACGAGGAGCTCGCCTCGGGCCGGCAGCGGGGCCGGGCAGTCGGCGGAGACGACCGAGCCGTCGGTCGGACAGTCGGGGCCGGCGGCACCCGAGTTCTGGTTGAGGAAGAGGATCATGCCGATCGCAGCCATCGCCAGCACCGGGAGCCAGGCCCGGACGGGGCTGTGGAACAGGCTGAAGTCCTTCATGTCCGAGTGTTCGACGCCGACGTGCCCGCCGGTTGCGCGCGATGGGCAATTTCCCCGGCGGCCCTCGCCGGCGGCGAGCCGGCGGTCCGGTCGTGGGCGTCGCCAGGCCCTCTCGGTCTAGGGTGGCCAGCGCTATGAGCATCATCCACACCAGTCCCCTGCCCGACGTCGACATCCCCGACGTCCCGATCACCGCCCACGTCCTCCGGCGGGCCGACGAGCTGGCCGACCGGGTGGCCATCCGCGACACGACGGGCGCCAGCTCGTACACCTTCGCCGAGCTGTCGGCGGCCATCGCCTCGCTGGCCGGCGGCCTGCGGGCCCGCGGCATCGGGCCGGACGGCGTCGTCGGCCTCATGGCCCCGAACCTGCCCGACTACGCCGTTGTCTTCCACGGCACCGCCACCGCCGGCGGCGCCGTGACCACGATCAACCCGACCTACGGTGCCGAGGAGGTCCGGTTCCAGCTCAACGATGCCGGGGCCACGATGCTCGTGGTCTTCGCCCCGTTCCTGGAGACGGCGCTCGCCGCCGCCGAGGGGACCGACGTGTCCACGATCGTGGCCATGCCGGTGCCCGGCGTCGACGGCGGCGAGCTACCGGACGGCGTCGTCCCGCTTGCCGACCTGATGGGCGACCCGATCGAGCAGGTCGACATCGATGCGGCCGGCCACACCGTCGTCCTCCCCTACTCGTCCGGCACCACCGGGCTGCCGAAGGGCGTGATGCTGACCCACCGCAACCTGGTGGCCAACATCGAGCAGTGCAAGCACGCCATCCTCTACACCGACGACGAGGTCGCCCTCGCCGCCCTGCCGTTCTTCCACATCTACGGCATGCAGGTGCTGATGAACGGCCTGCTGGCCAACGGCGTGACCGTCGTGACCATGCCCCGGTTCGACATGGTCGAGGCCCTGACCGCGGTCCAGGAGCTGAAGGTCACCCGGTTCTTCGCCGTGCCCCCGATGGTGCTCGGTCTGGCCAAGGCCCCGATCGTCGACGACTACGACCTCTCGTCGCTCCGCCAGATCTTCTCCGGGGCGGCCCCGCTCGGGGCCGAGCTGGCCGACGAGGCGGCGGCCCGGGTCGGCTGCGAGATCGTGCAGGGCTACGGCATGACCGAGCTCAGCCCGGTCAGCCACTGCACCGTCGAGGGCGACTACCGGCCCGGCACGTCCGGCGTGACCGTGTCCAACACCGAGTGCCGGATCGTCGATCCGGCCACCGGCGAGGACCAGGGCGTCGGCGAGCGCGGCGAGCTGTGGGTCCGCGGCCCACAGGTGATGGTCGGCTACCTCAACAACCCGGAGGCCACGGCCGCCACCATCGACGAGGACGGCTGGCTGCACACCGGCGACGTCGCCATCGTCGACGAGCACCAGCACGTGTCGATCGTCGACCGGCTCAAGGAGCTGATCAAGTACAAGGGCTTCCAGGTCCCGCCAGCCGAGCTCGAGGCGCTCATCGTCACCCACCCCGACGTGGCCGACGTCGCCGTGATCGGCGTGCCGGACGACGAGGCCGGCGAGCTGCCGAAGGCGTTCGTCGTCCCGGTCGATGGCAGGACGGTGACGCTGGAGGACGTGCAGACCCTCGTCGGTGAGCACCTGGTGAGCTACAAGCAGATCCGGGTGCTCGAGGTGATCGACGCCATCCCGAAGAGCGCCTCCGGCAAGATCCTCCGCCGCGAGCTGCGCTGATCGAGCGACGCCGACCGACCGACCCGCCGACCCGGCCCCCTCTGGGCCCTGGTGGCCTCGGCCGTCGTGATCGGCCCGCTCGCCACCTTCATGTACGACCTGTTCCGCTGGTCGTTCGTCGTGTCCGGGCTCGTCGGCCCCGACCCCATACCCCACATCGGGGTCGGCCTCGGGCTTGAGCCCGGCAACGGCGCCGGGTTGGCCCTGGTGTTCCTGGCCCTCGGCGGGCAGCCTGGCCCGTCTGGTCGACCGGCTGGTCGACGGCGGCGCCACCGCCGAGCCCCCGTCACCGAGCGGTGTGGTGGCGGCGGTCGAGACGGCGAGCGGTCAGCGGAGGTCGAGGGCCGGGTAGCCATCGGCGGCCGCCCGGTCGATCACCTCGGTGTAGCGGGGGGCGCCGCCGAAGTAGGCCTGGTAGCGGACCTGGCCCTCCTGGTGGCCGGCGACGTTGGAGTTGTAGCCGGTGAACCAGCCCTTCGATCGGCGGAACAGCATCCGCTCGTGGGCCCGGACGACCTCATCGACCCACTCCTCCTCGGCCTCGGGCCTGGCCTCGACCCTCGTGCAGCCTCGCTCCCGGACGTGCAGCAGCAGATCGGTGACCCAGTCGACGCCGGTCTCGATGGCCCGGGGGAAGTTGGTCGAGCCAGACACGCTCTGGGGTCCGGCGACCATGAGCAGGTTCGGGAACCCGCTGCTGAACACCCCGATGTAGGTCGACGGGCCGTTGCGCCACTTGTCGCCGAGGCGGACGCCGTCGACGCCGCGGACGTCGAGGCGGTCGTAGCCGCCGGTGATGGCGTCGAAGCCCGTTGCGTAGACGATGAGATCGAGGTCGTGGTGCTCCCCGGTCGTCTGGATGCCGGCGGCGGTGATCCGCTCGATCGGCGTCTCCGACAGGTCGACCAGGCGCACGTTGTCGCGGTTGTAGGCCTCGAAGTAGTTGGTCTCCAGCGGCAGGCGCTGCATCCCGAAGCCGTGATCACGGGGGATGAGCTTCTCGGCGAGGGACGGATCGTCGACCCGCTGGCGGATGCGGTCGGCGATGTAGTCGGAGATCTCCCGGTTGGCCTGCTCGTCCCAGAAGATCTCGGCGAAGTTGCCGGCCAGGATGGCGAACCCCGGCTGGTCGTAGAGCTCGTCCCACCGCTCCCGCCGCTCGTCGGCCGTCAGGTTCCAGAAACCCCGCCAGTCGGGGACGTGCTCGAACCCACCGGGCGATGCGGCGCAGTTGGCGAAGATCTCGTCGTAGCGGGCCCGGATCTCCGCCATCTCCTCGTCGGAGATCGGCGAGTTGTTGAGCGGCGTGCTCCAGTTGGGTCGCCGCTGGAAGACGGTCAGCTCACCGACCTTGTCGGCGATCTCGGCGATGACCTGGATGCCGGTCGCCCCGGTTCCGATCACCCCGACGCGCTTCCCGGCGAGCTCGACCGGCTCGGCCGGCCAGTGGTAGGTGTGGAACGACGGGCCGTCGAAGGTGTCCATGCCCTCGTAGCTCGGCAGGGTCGGGATCGACAGCGGGCCGACGCTGGTGATCACGAACCGGGAGCGGTAGCGACGACCGCCGACCAGGTCGAGGGTCCAGCGGCGGTCGTTCTCGTCCCAGGTCATCGTCTCGACTCGACAGTCGAAGCGCATGTGGGGGCGCAGGTCGAACTTGTCGGCGACGAACTGCAGGTACTTCAGGTTCTCGGGCTGGGGCGAGAACCGCTCGGTCCAGTGCCACTCGTCGAGCAGCTCCCGGGAGAACGAGTAGCCGTAGGTGTAGCTCTCCGAGTCGAACCGGGCCCCGGGGTAGCGGTTGCGGTACCAGGTGCCGCCCAGGTCGGGGTCGGCCTCCAGCACCACGGCGTCGAACCCGGCGTCGACGAGCCGCTTGATCTGGTAGATGCCCGACACGCCGGCCCCGACGACGATCACGTCGTGGGTCTCGACCCCGTCGGCGTCCACGCCGGTTCCGGTCTCGCTGGCCTCGGTACCGGGCCATGTTGCTTGCTGCGCTGCCACGAACGAAGGCTACGACGGGCGTCGTCGACCGGGCAATGTCACCCGTGGCGCCGCAACCAGGCCACCGACGGTCGATCGGGGCTGCCGGTCGGCGCCGAACCCGTGCCACACTGACCGGCGTGGACGTGGGCTGGCCGTTGCTCCGACGCTGGCCGTCGGCGTTGTTGCCCGTGTCGGCGCTGCGAGGCGTCCTGCGGTTCGTCCGCCGGCTCGCCGGCACGGTGGCGGGGGCGGCGCTGGCCGTCTTCGTCGCCATCGAGATCTCGATCCCCCGTGGCTTCGCCACCGTCGTCCTGCCGGGCGGGATCGACGACGGCTCGCCCCGGGCCAAGTCGATCATCGACACCTACCACCTCGACGAGCCGGTGCCGGTCCGCTTCGGACGGTGGGTGCTCGACCTCCTCGCCGGTGAGCTCGGCCGCTCGACCCGAGGGATGCCGGTGGCCGACCTGATCCAACCGCGGTTGCCGATCTCGCTGCAGTTCGTGCTGGTCAGCGTGCTCGGCACGATCCTCCTCGGCATCCCGCTCGGGCTGCTGGCCGCAGCCTGGTCCGGCCGCCGGCGGGGCACGGTCCTCAACGTTGTGTTCGGCCTGTCGCAGTCGATCCCGGTGTTCATCACCCCGGTGTTCCTGATCTGGGTGTTCGCCCTCCAACTGCGGTTGCTGCCGGCCGCCGGCTGGACCCGGATCAGCGATTCCGTGCCCGGCAACCTGCGCAACCTGCTGTTGCCGGCCGCGGCGCTCGTGTTCGCCGAGCTCGGGATCGTTGCCCGCATCATCCGGGCCGACGCCCTCCGCGTGCTGCAGTCGGACTACATCGTCGCTGCGGTCGGCAAGGGCCTCGGCCCGTGGTACGTGCTCACCCGCCACGTGCTCCGGCCGGCGTCGCTCGGCCTGCTCAACGTCGTCGGGCTCAACATCGTCTCGCTGCTCTCGGGGGCGATGGTGCTCGAGATCGTGTTCGGGATCGGTGGGCTCGGCCAGCTGGTGTTCGAGGCGGCCATCAACCGCGACCTCTACCTGCTGCTGGCGCTCACGACCTACGTCGTCACCGTGTACGTGGTGCTGAACTCGATCGTCGACGCGGCCATGCGCTTCGCCGACCCCCGAATCGCGCCGGGGGCTAGCGCCCGAGCCGTACCTGGTGGTGACGGGCGGGGTCGGTCTCGGCGATGGCGGTCCAGACCTTCTCGGGCGTGAGCGGGAGGTCGACGTGGCGGACGCCCCGGTCGGCCAGCGCGTCGATGACGGCGTTCTGGATGGCCGGCACCGTGCCGATGCAGCCGGACTCGGCGATCCCCTTGACCCCGAGCGCGTTGTTCGGCGACGGGTAGCTGACGACGTTGACCTCGAAGTTCGGGAGCTCGGTCGCGCCGGGCACCGGGTAGTCGAGGAACGAGCCGGTCAGCGGGTTGCCGTCGTCGTCGTACACGAACTCCTCGTACAGGGCCTGGCCGACACCCTGGGCCATCGCCCCCTGGAGCTGGCCCTCGACGAGCAGGGGGTTGAGCACGGTGCCGGCGTCGTCGAATCCGACCATCCGCTCCAGCGTGACCGCCCCGGTCTCGGTGTCGACGGTGACGACGGCGGCGTAGAAGCCGAACGGCACCGACGGGCCGTCGCCGATGCCGTCCGACTCACACGCCAGGAGCAGGTCGTCGTCGGCGTCGCCCCGGGCGGGGATGGCCGAGCCGCCGGCGACCGATGCGGCGACGGCCACCCAGTCGACCGTGGCCGCAGCCGGGGCGCCGGCCACGTGGAAGGCGCCGCGCTCGACGTCGAGCACGACATCGCTCGTGGCGGCCTCGAGCAGATCGGCGGCCCGGGCCCTGGCCGCCTCGACCAGCTCGTCGGTCGCCTTGGCCACGGCGACCCCGGCCCGCTGGGCCGACCGGGAGCCGCCGGTGACCGGCCCCTTCGGCACGACGTCGGTGTCGCCGTGGAACACCCGGATCCGGTCGACGGGGATGCCGGTGCGCTCGGCCGCCAGCATGGCCCAGGCGGTGTAGTGGCCCTGGCCGTAGGGTGACGAGCTGGTCAGCAACTCGAGCGAGCCGTCCGGTTGGAGCTCGGCCCGCCCCCAGTCGTCGCCGGGCAGGCCGGCGGTCCGGTCGATGAAGCCGGCCCAGCCGATCCCCGTGCGGACGGTCGAGCGATCGGCCCGCTCGCGAGCCTGGCGGGCCCGGACGGCGTCATGGCCGACGGCGGTCGCCGCCAGCTCGAGCGTCTCCCGGTAGTCGCCCGAGTCGTAGGCCAGACCGGTCGGGTTGGTCCAGGGCATGTCGGCGACGTCGATCACGTTGGCCCGCATCACGTCGAGGGTGTCCATCCCGATCTCGCGGGCGAAGGCGTCGATGGCCCGGTTCAGCATGGCCCCGCCCTCGGGCCGGCCGGCGCCCCGGTAGGCGGCGATCGGGGTGGTGTTGGTGGCCACCACCCGACCGGTCCAGGCCACCGCGGGGACGTCGAACGGGCCGGGGAGGACCATCCCGGCGTTGCGCATCAGGGCCGGGCCGGTGACCGGGTAGGCGCCGGCGTCGCCGGTCACGTCGGCCACGATGCCCTCGATCCGACCGGCCCTGGTGCCGCCGATGGCGATCGCCTGGATCTGGGCCCGGGAGTGACCGAGGCCGACCATGTCGGTGCTCCGGGGCGGTGTCCACCGCACCGGGCGACCGGCCCGTCTGGCCAGGTGGCCGAGCACCAGGTCCTCGGGATAGACGCCGCCCTTCGCCCCGAAGCTGCCGCCGACGTCGGCGGTGATGACCCGGACCTGGTCGTTCTCCAGGCCGTGGTGGCGGGCCAGCGCGGCCCGGACCGGGTGGACGCCCTGGCACGACGCGTACTGGACGAGGCGCCCGTCGTCGGTCCAGTAGGCGGCCCCGGCCCTGGTCTCGAGCGGGCAGGCGGCGACCCGGTTGTTGACCGTGGTCAGCTCGACCGTGACCTCGCATTCGGCGAGATCGGGCGGCTCCTCGCGGCCGCCCGAGGCCTCGACCAGCACGTTGGTCCCCGTGTGGGGGAACAGCAGTGTCTCGGCGTCGGCTGCGGTGGCCACGTCGATGACGGCCGGGAGCGGGTCGTAGTCGATCACGACGAGCTCGGCGGCGTCGGCGGCCAGGGCGACGGTCTCGGCCACGACGGCGACGACGGGCTCGCCGACGTAGCGGACCCGGTCGACGGCCAGGACCGGTCGGCCGGTGCCTTCCGGCAGGCCGTGGAACCGGGCCGGCACGGGGGGCGCCCCGCCGTCGGCCTCCAGGTCGGCGGCGGTGACGACGTCGACGACACCCGGCATCGCCCTGGCCTCGTCGACGTCGATCCCCCGGATCAGGGCGTGGGCCTCGATCGAGGTGACGAAGTGGACGGCCAGTGCGTCGTCGAGCGGTTGGTTGGCCACGAACGTGGTCCGGCCGGTGAGCAGCGGCGGGTCCTCGACCCGGAGGACGGGGGTGCCGATCACGGCACCGGCGCCGTCACGTCGGGCGGGAGCGGGAGGCGAGGTGGTCATCGTCGGCCAACCTACTCCGAAGCACGGTCGGGGGTGTCCCCGCCGCCGGACGGTCGGCCCGGCGGAGCGGCGCCGGTGCCGATGCGGAGCGCCAGGATCGATGCGGCGATGGCGCAGACGACGATGACCCCGGTGACGAGCCGGCGGCTTCCCGAGCTGTCGGCGAGGACGCCGGCCAGGGCCGGACCGAGCGCCCCGCCACCCATGCCGATCAGGTTGTACGACCCCATCGTCGCCCCGAGGGTGTCGCGGTCGAAGAGCTCCTCGACGACGATGCCCTGCAGGGGGCTCATCGCCCCGATCCCGAAGCCGGCGAGCAGGGCGAAGGCGATGGCCGGGGCGATGTGCCCGGCGAACGCGAGGACGACGCCGCCGGCGGCGATCGCACCGAGGGCCAGCGACATCGAGCGGGCCGACCCGAGGCGCTCGACGATCGGGCCGAGCGGGATCCGGCCGGCGGTCTGGGAGAAGCCGCGGAGGCCGGCGACGGTGGCTGCGGTGGCCAGCGGGAGGCCGGCGGCGGTCATCACCGGCACCTGGTAGACGAGGATCGTCGACATGGCGATCCAGCCGAGGGCGAGGGCAAGGGTGAAGGCCCGCCGGTCCGGCCGGTCGACGGTGCGGGCGAGGATGCGGAGCATCGAGGCGGGCGGTTCATCGCTCGGCTCGGGGCGGACCGGTCGCAGCACGACGGCGGCCAGCACGAACACCGCGGCGACGATGACGGCCAGGATGCGGATCGTCGGGCGCCAGTCGTAGCGGTCGACGAGGGCGGCGGTGGCCGGGAGGTAGATGGCGGAGGCGAAGGCGCCCCAGATCGTGAGCACGGCGATGGCCCTGGCCGAGCGCTCGGGGTGGAGCCGGACCGCACAGGTCATCGTCACGTGGTAGAACCCGAAGCCGCCGAGCAGGCCCATGGCCACCGCCGAGGTGAGCGCGAACACGAGCGGATCGGGGGCGAGCGAGGTGGCGGCCAGGGCCGCACCGCCGCCGATCCCACCGATCAGGAACACCGTGCGGCTGCCGAGGCGATCGAGCAGGCGACCACCGGCCATCGACGCGAACCCGTTGACCACGATGCCGACCGAGAACGAGGCGGCCACCGTCGACTCCCGCCAGCCGGTGGCGGTCAGGATCGGGTCGAACAACACGCCGAACGCGTAGTACCACGAGCCGTAGGCGGCGATCGTGACCAGGCCGAGCACGGCCACCGCCACGTGGTCGATCCGCCCCGGGGGCGGGGCCACCGACGTGGTCATCCGGCCTCGCCGGCCGGGCCGGCCCGTCGATCGTCACCCGACCGCCCGTCGCGGCGCTGCTCGCCACCGAGCGAGGCGTAGACGTGGTGGATCAGGTCCTCGATGTCGGGCTCCTCGATCGTCAGGTCCCGAACGGGGGCCAGGGCCGTGACCTCGGCGATCACCTCGGCCGCCGACACCTCGCGGTCGAACCGCACCCACTGCCGGGGACCGTCGGTCCGGACGACGGCCCCACGAGCCAGATCGAGGGCCGGAGCGGGCCGCTCCAGGTCGACCACCAGGGTCCGGTCGGTCCCGTGCTCCTCCTTGAACCCCTCGACCGAGCCGTCGAGCAGCACCCGGCCGCGGTCGATGATCAGCATCCGCCGGCACAGCTGCTCGACGTCGTCGAGGTCGTGGGTGGTCAGCAGCACCGTCGTGCCCCGCTCGCGGTTGGTCTCGGCCAGGAACTCGCGGACGGCGTACTTGGAGACGACGTCGAGGCCGATCGTCGGCTCGTCGAGGACCACGAGGTCCGGATCGTGCAGGAGGGCCGCCGTCAGCTCGCCCCGCATGCGCTGGCCGAGCGACAGCTGCCGGACGGGCACGGGGAGCAGCTGGCCGAGGTCGAGTCGGTCGACGAAGGCGTCGAGGTTGTGGCGGTGGCGGGCGGCGTCGGTGCGGTAGAGGTGGTGGAGCAGCTCGAACGAGTCGGCCAGTGGCAGGTCCCACCACAGCTGCGACCGCTGGCCGAACACCACCCCGATCCGTCGGGTCAGGGCCCGCCGGTCGCCGGTCGGCTGCAGTCCGAGGACCTCGATCTCGCCGGCCGACGGGGTCAGGATCCCGGTGATCATCTTGATCGTGGTCGACTTCCCGGCACCGTTCGGGCCGAGGTAGCCGACCATCTCGCCGGGGGAGACAACGAACGAGACGCCCTCGACGGCCCGGACCTCGCGACGGTGGCGCCGCAACCGCCCGGCCCGGGTCCGCACGACGTAGGTCTTGTCGATCCCGTCGAGCCGGATGGCCGGCCCGGGCACCGGCGCCGTCGCCACTGCAGTTGCCGTCGCTCCGGTCATCGCCTCAGCTCCCCGTGCTCTGGTAGTGACGGATCCCGGTCGTCCAGACGGTGAGGGCGACCGCGAGTGCCCCAACGCCGGCGAGCGGGGACAGCAGCACCAGCCAGCCGGGGAGGCCGAGCGGATTGGGGGCGCCGATCAGCTCGATCGCGGGCACGTAGGCGACGAAGGCGAGGGGGATGAGCCAGCCGAGGATGGCTCGGATCCAGCCGGGGTAGAGGTGGAGCGGGTACTGGTTGGCGAACTGGCCGCCGTAGGTGAACGCGTGTGTCGCCTGGAGGGCCGACACCGCCCAGAACGAGATCGAGGCCGACAGGATCCACAGCGCCGCGTAGATGGCCGAGCCGGACGCCAGGCCGATCGCGAGCAGGCCGAGCGACCGGACGTCCAGCTCGACGTCGGTTGCCACCAGGCCGACGACCAGGGTGGCGACGTTCGGGATCAGCTTGCCCGCCCGGCGCAGCTCGAACTCGAGGGCGCAGAGCTGGATCAGGGCCGAGACCGGGCGGAGCAGCAGCCGGTCGAACGTACCGCCCTGGACGTGGACGGCGAGCTCTTCGACCGGGCTGACGATCAGGTCGGTCAGCGCGAACGGGACCGTGGCCAGGCCGTACAGGAGGGCGACCTGGGCCGGCGACCAGCCGCCGAGGTCGGGGACCACGTCGAGCAGGATGACGATCGCCGCCAGTTCGAGCGCGGTGATCAGGGCCTGGGCCAGCAGGAAGAAGGCGAACGAGGTTCGGTACTGCCACTCGGAGCGGATCTGGGCCCCGACGAGTCGCCGGTACAGCCGCCACAGCGCCACCAACTCGTCCAGGAGCGGGCCGAGCGCGGCATCGCCGGCAGCCGGCGGCGGCGGGGCTGGCGGGGCCTTCGTCGAGGCGACGGGGAGCTCAGCCACCCTGGACCACCACCCGTCTGGTCGCGGCGGCGAGGATGAGCCGGCCGAGGGCGAGCATGGCCACCACCCAGGCCAGCTGCTGGGTGAGGAGCCAGATCAGGCCCCAACCCGACACCCGCCCGAGGAAGACGTCGACCGGGAACTGCAGCATCGAGGGGAACGGCAGAGCCCGGGTCAGCGCCTCCAGCCAGGGCGGGAACAGGTCGATCGGCAGCAGCAGGCCGGTGAAGAAGTTGACGGCCATCGTGACCATCTGCTCGACGCCGCGGTTGTCGAGCAGCCAGAAGGCGACGAGGTTCGAGCAGAAGCGGATGCCGAAGCCGATGATCGATGCCAGGACCGTCGAGACGACGAAGACCCCCCAGTGCCACCACGGGTCGGGCCAGCGGAGCTCGAAGGCGAGGGAGCCGAGCAGCACCGGCGGGACGCCACGGGCCAGCACCTGGTAGCCGGCCCGGCCGAGCCAGATGGCGAGGAACCAGAGCTGGATGTCGGCCGGGCGGTAGAGGTCGATGACGACGTCACCGGTCCGGATCCGCTGGGCCAGCTCGCGGTCGCCGAAGACGCCGACGACCATGATGAAGCCCTGGGAGACGAAGGCGAAGGTGGCGAGGTCGACCTCGTCGAGGCCGCGGACCTCGCCCCCGGCCCTGGCCGCCACCACGACCAGCACGGCGGCCCGGAGGTAGCCGAAGACCGTGTTGACGAACACCCCGGCGGCGGTGGCCAGGCGGTAGTGGGAGGCCCGGCGAAAGCTCCGCCGGGCGATCTCCCACAGCAGTCTCGGCATTGGCCCTGTCTACCAGCGCCCGCCAGGCGCCGCAGGGGGTTGGTCCTGGCGGTGGCCGGTCCGGCTCGTCGATGCGGGGGCGGCGGGCGATGAGCGACCCCCGATGCCGCGGCGAGTCGACGACCGACGGCGGCGCGCGGACCCCACCGGCTCGCCGACCGATGGCGGCGCATGACCCCACCGCCTCAGCGACCGATGGCGGCGGCCAGGGCCTCGGGCTCGGCCACGCTGACCCAGAGCGCCGAGTGCGAGCGGAGACCGATGACCCTCGGTATCGGCTCGACGAACCCGAGACACAGCCCGGCGTGGTGGTTGGTCCCCATCGTGAGGCCGTCGTCGGCCAGGCTGAGCCGCAGGCCGACGGCCGTCCACCAGCGGTGCGGCCCCGAGATCTCCGTGTGGTCGACGTTGGTCAGCGGTGTCGTGACCCGGGCCCGTCCGTAGGTGGCCAGCAGGAGCCCGTCCGGATGCTCGTCGCCCGGCTCGATCAGGGTGACGCCGTCGGCGGCGGTGACGCCGAGCGCCCGGAACATCGGGCGCCAGCGGCGATCGAGCCGGTACGGGAAGAAGGTCTCGGTCATGACGCCGCCGAGTCTAGGAATCGCGGTGGCGGCGCGTCGGGCCGACGGCCGCCGGAATCCGTCCGAGAGGGTTGAACGAACGAGCGTTCGCCACTAGGGTGAGCGGCGTACTTACACCGGTGTCGTTTGCTGACCCGTGCCCCGAGGCCCCACGCCGGCGGGTGTCCAGCGAGGCCGGCGAACTGCGTGTCACACCCCGTCACTAGGTTCGAGCCTGCATTCCCCCCGAACCCATCCTGCATGTGCAGGACCCACCTACAGGGAGACATTCCGTGGAGAAGGACAAAGCGCTGGAAATGGCGCTCAGCAACATCGAGAAGCAGTTCGGCAAGGGCTCCGTCATGAAGATGGGCGACAAGACCGACATGGAGATCGGGACGGTCCCCACCGGTGCGCTGGCCCTCGATCTCGCCCTCGGTGTCGGCGGCCTCCCCCGTGGCCGGGTGGTCGAGATCTACGGCCCGGAGTCGTCGGGCAAGTCCACCCTGGCCATGCACGTCGTGGCCGAGGCCCAGCGCAACGGCGGCATCTGCGCCTACATCGATGCCGAGCACGCCATGGACCCCACGTACGCCCAGGCCATCGGGGTCGACGTCGACGAGCTGCTGATCTCCCAGCCCGACACGGGCGAGCAGGCGCTCGAGATCGCCGACATCCTGGTCCGGTCCGGCTCGATCGACGTGATCGTGGTCGACTCGGTCGCCGCCCTGACCCCACGGGCCGAGATCGAGGGCGACATGGGCGACAGCCACGTCGGCCTGCAGGCCCGGCTCATGTCGCAGGCCCTTCGCAAGATCACGGCCAACCTCAACAAGACCGACACGATCTGCGTCTTCATCAACCAGCTGCGGGAGAAGATCGGGGTCATGTTCGGCTCCCCGGAGACCACCCCAGGCGGCCGGGCCCTGAAGTTCTACAGCTCCGTCCGGCTCGACATCCGCCGGATCGAGTCGCTCAAGGACGGGGCCGAGGTGGTCGGCAACCGCACCAGGGTGAAGATCGTCAAGAACAAGGTCGCTCCCCCGTTCCGGCAGGCGGAGTTCGACATCATGTACGGCAAGGGCATCAGTCGTGAGGGCTCGCTGCTCGACATCGCCGTGGATCGTGACATCGTGAAGAAGTCGGGCGCCTGGTACACCTACGAGGGCGAGCAGATCGGCCAGGGCCGTGAGAACGTCAAGAAGTTCCTCGGCGAGAACCCCGACCTCGTGATGGAGATCCAGGATCGGGTGCTGCGTGAGGTCGGCCTGATCGGCGACGGCGAAGCCGGGGGTGACGCCGACGATCTCGATCCCGACGATCAGCCGATCACCCTGGACTGACCTCCGCCACCCGGGCTGGGCTCGGCTCGGCCGAGCGCGGTCATCGATCACCGGTCGACAGCAAGCGGGAGCCTGCTGTGCCTCCGGGCTGCCCGCCCGGAGGTGCAGCAGGGGTCTGCTCGGTGTGCCGACCGGTCACGGATACGATGGAGCGACGTGGGCCTCTCTGAACTCCCCCTCGGTCTGACCTTCGACGACGTCCTGCTGGTACCTCGTCGGTCGGACATCCGCTCCCGACAGGACGTCTCGGTGGCGACCCGGCTCTCCAAGCGGGTCGAGCTCGACATCCCGATCGTGGCCGCCAACATGGACACGGTGTGCGAGGCCGAGATGGCGGCCGAGCTCGGTCGGCTCGGCGGCATCGGGATCATCCACCGCTTCCTGACCACGGAGGCCCAAGCGGCGATGGTCGCCGACGTCAAGGGTGAGGGCCTGCGGGTCGGGGCGGCGATCGGCACCGACCGCGACGCGATCCCCCGCACCCACGCCCTGGTCGACGCCGGGGTCGACGTGCTGGTCCTCGACATCGCCCACGGCCACGCCGGCCATGCCATCGACCTGGTGGTGAAGCTGAAGAGCGAGGTACCCGACGTCGACCTGATCGCCGGCAACGTCGCCACCCGCTCAGGCGCCGAGGACCTGGTGGCGGCCGGTGCCGATGCGATCAAGGTCGGGGTCGGCCCCGGTGGCGTGTGCACCACCCGGCTGGTGGCCGGTGTCGGCGTGCCCCAGCTCACCGCCATCGACAACTGCGCCGCCGAGCCGCTGCTCGACGGCGACGGCGTCGCCGTGCCGATCATCGCCGACGGCGGGATCCGCACCTCCGGCGACATCGCCAAGGCCCTCGCCGCCGGGGCGAGCAGCGTGATGGTCGGCAGCCTGCTCGCCGGGACCAAGGAGAGCCCGGGCGAGCTCGAGCAGTCCCCCCGTGGCCTGGTCAAGCGCATCCGGGGGATGGCGTCGTTCGAGGCGCTGAGCGCCCGAGCCCTGCGCGAGGGTGGCGTGGTCGACCGCGAGTACTTCGAGCAGCGGTCGCCGGAGGGCGTTGAGGGCACCGTGCCCTATCGGGGCGAGGCCAGCCGGGTCATCGCCAAGCTGGTCGCCGGTCTCCGCTCGGGCATGAGCTACAGCGACGCCCGCACGATCGAGGAGTTCTGGACCAAGGCCGAATTCGTCCGGGTCACCGCCAACGGGGTCCGGGAGAACCAGCCCCACGCCACGCTGGTCTGATGGCCGGCGGGCTCACTCGCCGGAACCGCTCGCTCTCCCGTCGCCTGTCGGCCCTCGTGCTGGCGCTGACGCTCGGGGCGGCCGCCTGCGGTGGCGAGGAGGAGCCCGAGCTGACCTTCGAGGACCTCCTGGTCGAGCTGGAGGGCCGGCAGCTGACGCTGGCCGAGGTGTCGGAGCGGGCCGAGGTCGGGGCCACCCTGTGCCAGCTCGACGACCAGATCCTCGATGAGCTCTGGCAGCAGCTCGACGAGGACCAGCTCGACTTCCAGGACATCGTGTTCGCGACCCTGTGCCCCGAGCGGGCCATCCTCTACGCCGGCCACACCGGCCGGTTCGTGACCGAGGAGGCCGAGCAGTCCGGGGTCCGGACCAGCACCACCCGGCCGGCCCCGACCACGTCGACCACCCCGGCCACCACCGGGACCCGCCCGGTGATCGGGCCGGCCACCAGCGCCGGCACCACCACCGGCACCGATCCGGACAGTGGAACCGACGGTGGCGCCACCTCGTCGACGACGTCCTCGGTCACGACGGCAACAACGGCATCGACGACCTCGACGACGGCCGCGACCTCGACGACCTCGATCACCTCGTCGACGACGTCCTCGGCCACGACGGCCGGCACGAACCCGACCGGCTCGACCACGTCCCGCTGACCGGCGAAGCGATCGCCGGGGCGGGCACCGGGGGCCGGGCCCCGCTTCGGGGCAACCGGGCGTCGATCAGGAACGGAAGGGGGCGGCGGCCTCGGTCAGGAAGCGGCCGATGACCTCGTCCTTCTGGCCCGGCTCGCCGAGGTTGAAGTCGGGGACGATGAACTCGTCGACCCCGGCCTCGGCGAAGGCCCCGAGCTGCTCCTGGAGCTGATCCGGCGTGCCGATCAGAGCCGGGCGACCGATGTCGCGGCTGCGGAGCGCCTCGGCCTTCGCCTCGTCGTCGACGAGGAACAGCAGGGCAACGGCGGACCGCTCGATCTCACCCGGGTCGCGGCCGAGGTCGTCGCAGTGCCGGTCGAGCACGCCGATCTTGTCGGCCATGACCTCGGGGTCGGCCCACACGTTCCACTCGTCGGCGTACTGGGCCACCATCCGTAGGGTCTTGCGCTCGCCGCCGCCGCCGATCAGGATCGGCAGCCGGCCAACCGGCTTCGGCCCGAGCGGGGCTTCGGTGAACCGGTAGCGCTCGCCCTCGAAGTCGGTCAGCTCCTGGTCACGAAGCGAGATGAGGATCTGCAGCGCCTCTTCGAGCTTCTCGAACCGGTCGGTGAACGTGCCGAACTCGATGCCGTAGGCCCGATGCTCGGACTCCATCCACCCCGACCCGATGCCGAGCACGATCCGGCCGCCCGAGATGTGGTCGGCCGTCACCGCCTGCTTGGCCAGCACGCCGGGGTTCCGGTACGTGTTGCCACACACGAGCGGGCCGAGGCGGACCGACGAGGTGGCGTCGCCGAGGGCGGCCAGGATGGTCCACACCTCGTGGCAGGGGTCGGTCGCCTCCCCCGCCGGTGGCAGGAAGTGGTCGGCGAACCACAGCCCGTCGTACCCGAGGCTCTCCGCCAGGACGGCGGAGCGCCGAATCTCCGGCCAGCTGTGGCCGGCACCGATCCAGAAGCTGAAGCGCATCGGCCGACCCTAGCGGCTCCCGACCGACCTCGGCCCGCCGACGCGAAGGGTGGTGGCCCGCCCCGGACGGGAGTACATTCGGCCCGTGATCGACGGCCGAGTTGGGGAGGCAGTGATGGCGACAGGGGCTGGCCGATGAGCGCCGGGGCCGCAGAGCAGGATCCGTTCTCCGCCCCGTTCGGGTCGCTGTTCGGCGATCGGATGACGCTGGCCACCCTCGAGCCCGGCAGCGGCTACCGCTACCCCGGCCACGCGGTGGCGCTGGAGAACCTGTCGCTCCATCCCGGCACCCACGCCCTCCACTACGCCAGCGCCTGCTTCGAGGGCCTCAAGGCCCACCGCCAGGCCGACGGCTCGCTCGCCATCTTCCGCGTCGACGACCACGCCGAGCGGATGGTCCAGAGCGTGCAGCGGCTCAGCATGGTCCCACCGACGGCCGAGTTGGTCCGCACGATGATCGTCGACGCCGTCGAGGCCAACGCCTCCTTCACCCCCGATCCCCCCGGCTCGCTCTACATCCGCCCCACGCTCATCGGCACCCTGGTCAACATCGGCGCCGCCGCGGCGCCGAGCGACTCCGGCTTCCTCTATGTCATCACCTCGCCGGTCGGCGACTACTTCGCCGGCGGGATCCGGCCCCTGACCATCCACATCGAGACCGAGATCCCCCGCACCACCCCCCAGTTCGGGATGGTGAAGTCGGGGGCCAACTACGTCATGGCCCTCGGCCCGACCCTCGACGCCAAGCGCGACCACGCCGCCGACCAGGTCCTGTTCGCCACCGGTGGCGACGTCACCGAGACGGGCGCCTCCAACTTCTTCCTGGTCGACGACGACCGGCTCATCACCAGGAACCTCGACGAGTCGTTCCTGCACGGCGTGACCCGGGCGTCGGTCCTGACCCTGGCCGCCGACCTCGGCTACGAGATCGAAGAGCGGTCGGTCCCGCTCGACGAGCTCGAGGCCTGGGTCGACCACGGCGAGGCCTTCCTCTCGGGCACGGCCGCGGTCCTGGCCCCGGTCGGGACGATCACGATCGCCGGCGACCGCCTGCAGGTCCGCGACGGTCAGCCCGGGGCCAACACGCTCCGCCTCCGGGAGGCGCTGACCGACATCCAGCTCGGTCGGGCCGACGACCCCCACGGCTGGCGCACTCCGGTCGAGGGCTGAGCGTCCCGGCCCAGTCGAGCGGCCTCGCGCCGAGGATCGTCCGACCGCCCGGCCGGCTCTCAGTCGAAGCGGCCCTCGAGCAGGGCCCGCCGCAGCAGATCGAGCAGGGTGATCGTCGAGAACTGCCGGATCCGCTCCCGGTCGCCGGGGAGGCGGACCGTGGCCGAGCGCTCGGCCTCGTCACCGGCCACGGCCAGGCAGACCGTGCCGACCGGCTGACCCTCGGCCTCGTCCGGACCCGCCACCCCGGTGGTGGCCAGGCCGATGTCGGCCTTCAGCAGCCGCCGGACGCCGTGGGCCATGGCCAGGGCCGCGCCCTCGGTGATCACCGGCCCGTCCTCGACGTCGAGCAGACCGACCTTGATGTCGCGCTGGTAGGCGACGACCCCGCCCCGGAACACATTGCTGGCCCCGGGCACCGCACAGATCCTGCCGGCCACGTAGCCGCCGGTCAACGACTCGGCCACGGCGACCGTCAGCTCCCGCTCGGCCAGCAGCGAGACGATCACGGCCTCCATGTTCTGGTCGTCGACACCGAACACGATGTCGCCGACCAGGGAGCGGATGATCGGCTCCTCGGCGTCGAGCACGGCGATGGCCTCGTCCTCGGTCGGGGCCTTGGCCGTGATCCGGACCTTGAGCCCCTCGACCCCGCTGGCCAGGAAGGCCAGCGTCGGATTGCCGGCCCCGCCGTCGTCGCCGTCGAGCTCGGCGATCCTGCCGGCCAGCTGCTCGGCCAGGCCCGACTCGGAGGTGCCCCAGGTCCGCAACACCCGGGACCGGATCACGGCCGGCTCGCCCGACCGGGCGATCAGGTCGGGGATGACGGTGCCCTCCACCATCTCCTTCATCTCGTAGGGGACGCCGGGAACGGCATAGATGACCTGCCCGTTCGGGGCCGGGCCGACCGGGCAGATCAGACCGGGCGCCGTGCCCGGCTGCTGCGGGATCGTCGACGCCCCGACCGGGACCATCGCCTGCCGGAGGTTGTTGGCCGGCATGGTCCGGCCCCGGCTGGCGAACATCGTCTCGATCCTGGCCGCCACCGCGTCGTCGCGGACCAGCTCGACCCCCATGACCGTCGCGATCACCTCGCGGGTCACGTCGTCCTGGGTCGGGCCGAGCCCGCCGCAGCAGATGACGGCGTCGCTGCGGGACAGCGCCAGCCGGAGGACCTCCTCCATCCTGGCCGGGTTGTCGCCGACCTTGGTCTGGTAGTGGGAGTCGAGCCCGGCCAGGGCCAGCTGCTCGCCGATCCACGACGAGTTGGTGTCGACGATCTGCCCGAGCAGCAGTTCCGTGCCGATGGCCACCACTTCGACTTTCACGGTCGATGCTCCTCCTGGAGGTCGTTTGCCAGCGCCGCTCAGCGTCGGCCGGTCGAGCGGAGAGCGTCCCGCCCGTCGAGCGCGTACTGGGCACCGCTGATCAGGGTGAAGGCCACCGCCAGCCACAACAGCCAGTCGGCGACCCAGGGATACGGGTCGAGCGGGGGGCACATGGCGGCGGCCAGGGCCACGCCCTGGACCAGGGTCTTGTACTTGGCCGACCGCCTGGCCGGTATGGCCAACCCCCGCCGTCCCCAGTAGCTGCGGTAGGCCATGATCGCCACCTCGCGGGCCGTGATCAGGGCGATCGGGATCCACGAGAACCGGTCGACGGCGACGAGGGCGAAGCCGACGAGGAGGACGACGACCTTGTCGGCCAGCGGATCGAGGAACGCGCCGACCCGCGTCGGCTCGGCCCGCCGGGCCATGTGCCCGTCGAGGTAATCGGTTGCGCCGAGGAACCAGCCGAACCAGAACGTCAGCCACCACGGGTTGCGCTCCAGCACCAGCCCGGCCAGCAGCGGCGCCGTCACGAAGCGGAAGATCGTCAACGAGTTGGCGGCCAGGCTCCAGCGCGAGCCACCGATGAAGCTGACCTCCGCCGTCGAGCTCATCGCACCGCCGACGGGATCAGGCCGGTCACGCCGCCGCCGACCGGTCGGAGACGGTCGGCCACGAGGTCGGGCCCCTCGGCCGACACCACCTCACCCCGGACGAACGTGCCGGGCTCGATGGCCGGGTTGGCCGCCGGGTCGAAGCGGACGATCCCGTCGATCTCGGGGGCCTCGCTGGCCGAGCGGGCCACGCCGGCGCGGTCGACCAGGGCGACGATCTCGCGGCCGATGCGCTCGTCTCGCCGCTCGGCGGTGATGCGGTCCTGACGCTCCCGCAGCTCGGCCAGGCGCTCGTCGCGCAGCCCGGGCGGCACCTTGGGCTCGAGGTCGGCGGCGTGGGTCCCGGCCTCCTCGGAGTAGGCGAAGAACCCGCACCAGTCCAGCCTGGCCGCCTCGACGAAGTCGAGCAGTCGATCGTGGTCGTCCTCGGTCTCGCCCGGATAGCCGACGATGAAGTTGGACCGGAACGCAGCCTCGGGCTCCCGGGCCCGAATCGTGTCGATCCGGTCGAGGAACACCGATCCCTCACCCCAGCGTCGCATCCTGCGGAGCAGGGGGCGTGACACGTGCTGCAGCGACAGGTCGAAGTACGGGACCCCGGTCCGGCAGATGGCGTCGATCAACTCGTCGCCGAGGTCGGACGGGTACAGGTACAGCAGCCGAACCCACGGCACCCGCCTGGCCACCTCGTCCACGAGCGGCACGATCCGCCGATCGCCGACCCCCTGGTCGCGCCCGAAGGCGGCCAGGTCCTGGGCCACCAGCACCACCTCCTGCACCTCGAGGGCCTCGACCTCGGCCACGATCGACTCGATCGAGCGCGACCGCTGCGGACCACGGAACTGGGGGATGGCGCAGAACCCGCACCGGCGGTCGCAGCCCTCGGCGATCTTCACGTAGGCCCATGGCACCGGGCTGGCCGGTCGGGGCAGCTCGAGGAGGTCGAACGAGGGTGCGGCCTCGGCGCCGCCGGCCGGGTCGCCGGCGGTCGCGCGTCCGCCCCCGCTCGACCGGGTCCGACCGAGCGTCACCGGCACGCCGAACCCGGCCACCCGATCGACCTCGGGCATCGCCTCGGCCAGTTCGTCGCCGTAGCGCTCGGCCAGGCAGCCGGTCACCACCAGCTCGGCCTCGGGCCTCGCCTCCTGGAGGGCCAGGATCGTGTCGATCGACTCCTGCCTGGCCTCCTCGACGAACGCACACGTGTTGACCACGACGACATCGGCCTCACCGGGCGACGACGCCGGCCGGAGCCCGTCGGCCAGCATGCGCCCGAGCAGCTTGTCGGAGTCGACCTGGTTCTTCGGGCACCCCAGGGTCTCGATCCAGAACTGCTCAGCCACCCGTTCAGGGTAGCGGTGACCCACCGTTCAGGACCGCGATGACGCCCGCTGGGCGGCCAGCGCCGCCTGGCGCCGGCGCAGCGTCACCAGCAGGACGACGCACAGCCCGAGCAGGGCGACGACGGCGACGACGAGGGCCACCGTCCGAACGGTCTCCCCGGTCTCGCTCGGCGGGTCGGGCAGGTTGACCCGGCTGAGCGGGAACGGTTGGGTCGCCTCCGGCGTGTACGAGAAGAAGTAGGAGCCCTCGGTCGGGTCGCCGTCCTCGGAGATCATGTCGTACTCGAGCACGTGGCGGCCGGGCACGGTCAGGGGCTCCATCGTGAACCGCACGATCTGGCCGTCGGCCACCACCATCTGTCCGGGGACCGGCCGCCCATCGGGATCGGTGACGACGATGCGAACGTCGGTGACCGGACCGACGAAGGCGAGGTCGACGAAGTCGACCGTCCCGCCGACCTGCTGACCGGGCCCCGGCGAGCCCTGCAGGAGATCGGTATGCCCCGCCGCCGGGCCGGCACCGGCGGCCAGCGCGACGAGCGTCGACACGACGACCAGCGCGGCCACCAGGATCTCGACGGCACCGCGGGGCCGACCGTCGCTGGCCCGCCGGCGAGGGCGGGGACGGTCGGTCACGACCAGGAGCGGGAGTAGGCCAGGGGCAGGCCCTTGACCTCCCAGCGGCGAGACACCAGCCGCCCACTCCCCGACAGCGTCACGAACGCCGTCTGCAACTCGTCGCCACCGAAGCAGATGTTCGTGGTCAACGGATCGTCGAAGGCAATGTGGCGGTGGGCGCCCTCGGGGGTCACGACCGTGATGCCGCCGTTGCGGATCGTGGCGACGCAGACGTTGCCGAGCGAGTCGATGGCGAGCGAGTCGAACAGCGGGCCGCCCTCCGGGTCGGCCAGCACCACGCCCCGGTGCTCGGGACCGAAGTACCCGGCGATCTCGCCGGGGCCCGACAGCGGCCACTGGTAGATCCGGCCCTGGTGGGTCTCGGCCACGTAGAGCACGTCCTCGTCCGGCGACAGGCCGACCCCGTTCGGGGCATCGAGCGGGAACACCACCTCACGGACCTCGGAGCCGTCGGCCTTGGCGTAGTACAGACCGCCCCGATCCCGCTGGCGGGGTCGGGTCTTGCCGTGATCGGTGAACCAGAAGCCGCCGGAGGAGTCGAAGACCAGGTCGTTCGGGCCGCGGAGCATGATCCCGTCGACCTCGTCGTACAGCACATCGACGTCGCCGGTCTCGACGTCGACCCGCTGGATCTTGCCGCCGGTGTAGTCGTCCGGCTGGTTGCCCGGCATGGTCAGGCCGTTGACCTCGTGCCACACGAAGCCACCGTTGTTGCACACGTAGACCTTGCCGTCCGGCCCGACCGCGGCCCCGTTCGGTCCGCCGCCGAGATCGGCCACCACCTCGACATCGCCATCAGGCGAGACCCGGGTCAGCGTGCCTCTGGCGATCTCGACCAGGACGATCGAGCCGTCCTCGAACCAGATCGGGCCCTCGGGGAATCGCAGGTCGGTGGCCAGCACGGTGGTCTCGACCGGGGATGCGTTGCTACCGCTTGGCACGTGATCTCCCATCTGCACGGTCGGCTGCTCGATCGGCTCGGGTGGCGGCCTCCGCCGTTGGCGCCGGACGACCCGGCCGGGCCCGTCCGAGGCGGCGCCCGCGGTCGATGACCCTCGCGATGATGCCCGGTGGCGGTGCCAAAGTCGAGTCGGTCACGCCGCGCTCAGCTCCGGCCGAGAAGGGCCATGGCGACCGCCACCACGTCGCCCTCCTCGCCGGCCATCAGCACGACCGAAGCGAACCAGACCGCGATCAGGACCACGGCCTCGACCCGGTGGAGCCGACGCCGGGAGACCATGAAGCCCCACGCCAGCAGGGCGACGAGGACCATCCCACCGACGCCGTAGGTGGCCAACGCCTCGTCCTCGATCTCTCGATTGGCCAGGACGGCGATCACCCCGCCGACGGCGAGGCTGTTGAACACGTTGCTGCCGAGGAGGTTGCCGAGGATCAGCTCGGTCTCGTTGCGGCGGGCGGCGGCGACCGCGGTGACGAGCTCGGGCAGCGAGGTGCCGATGGCGACCAGCGTGAAGCCGACCAGGCCGCCGCTGATGTCGGCCGCGTCGGCAATGGCGATGGCCCCCCACACGAGGAACTGGGCGCCGACGACGGTGCCGACCAGGCCGACGACCGTGGTCGCCAGCTCCCGCCCGAGCGATCCCTCGGGGGTGTCGGGCACGACCTCGAGCAGGTCCTCCCGGCTCCCGAACGTGATCCAGCCGAGCACGACGACCAGACCGATCAGCAGGATCACACCCTCCCACCGGTACAGCCCGCCGATCGTCATGAACCCGAAGGCGAGGACGGCCAGCAGCGAAAGCGGCGCCTCCCGGGCCAGCACGGCCTTGGTCACGAACAGTGGCACCAGGAGGGCGGCGGCGCCGAGCACCAGCGTGAGGTTGGCCACGTTGGATCCGACGATGTTGCCGACGCCGAGGTCGACGTTGTCATCGGTGGCGGCCAGAGCCGAGACGAGCAGCTCGGGCAGGCTGGTGCCGAAGCCGATCAGGACTGCGCCGATGACGACCGGCGAGATCCGCATGGTGGAGGCGACCGAGGCGGCGCCGTCGACGAAGGCATCCGCCGCCTTGGCCAGGAGGATGATCCCGACCAGGACCTGGAGGATCGCCACCGGGATCGCCGGCTCGGTCAGGACTTCCACGGTCGGAGGCTATCGATGCGGCGCGCCGAACCGGCCGACGGACCCGTGGGGCCACGCCCCGTGGCGGCGATCACTCGGGCGGTCGATAGCCGGGCGGTGGGGCGAGCGCCGGGTCGATCCCGCCGTCGAAGCCGGCGAGCTCGTCGTCGTCCTCGCCGTCCTCGTCGTCGACGGGTGCGGCGGCCGCCCCATCGGCGGAGCCTGCGGGCCCGAGGCCGTGATCCGTCTCCTCGTCGTCGATGTCGAACGGCGTCGGCTCGGGGTCGACCTCGTCGGGGTCGAGGTCCTCGACCACCCGGAGGGTCGGGATCGCCGGGGTGTCCGGCGGCGCGGCCCCCGGTGGCGGGGCCGCCGGCTCCGAGCCGGCCGTCGGCTTCTCGATCCCGAGATCGGGGTCGGGGCCGAGGTCGGCGTCGAGCCTGGTCGGGTCGACGCCCGGGACCGGGCCCGAGCCGGCGCGAGGCCGCTCGGGGATGCGAACCGGCTCGGGGTTGGGGATGTCGGCCAGGGTCCGGCGCCGACGCTTCGGCTCGTCGACGGTCGGCTGGTCTGCGTTCGGCCGCGGGCTGGTGCGCGGGCGCTCCCTGGCCGAGCGGGTCGACCCGTCGACGGCCGCCGTCGAGCCCGTTGCGGCCGAGGAGGCCGTCGGCGACGGGTCGGTTGGCCGGGGCGGATCCTGGCGGGTCGGCAGGGCCGGCGAGTCGAGGGCCGACCGGGGTGGCGGCGTCGGCGGCAGGGCCGACGGTGCGGCCGGCGCCGGCCCGGGCGACGGCGGCCCCCCGGCCGACGGCGCAGGAGAAGGCGACGGCGCACCCCCGGGGCCCGGTGGGGTCCGGCCGGGCCACCGGCCGGCGTCGAGGTCGTCCGGCGTCATCAGGACCTCGCGGGCCTTCGAGCCGACCGACGGCCCGACCACACCCCGCTCCTCGAGCAGGTCCATCAGGCGTCCGGCCCTGGCGAACCCGACCCGGAGCTTGCGCTGCAGCATCGACGTCGAGCCGAGCTGCGACCGCACGATCAGCTCCATCGCCTGGAGCAGGAGATCGTCGTCGTCCTCGTCGCCGGTCGAGCCGCCCGGCAGCAGGGTGGCGGCGTCGCCACCGACCTCGTCGCCCTGGACCCGGCTGTCGTAGCGGACCTCGGGGGCCTGCTCGGTCCAGTGGGCGACGATGGCCGCCACCTCGTCCTCGGTGACCCAGGCCCCCTGGAACCGGGTCGGGGTCGAGGTGGTGCCGTCGTTGAGCAGGCCGTCACCCCGACCGACGAGGCGCTCGGCCCCGGGCTGATCGAGGATCACCCGGCTGTCGGTGAGGCTGGACACGGCAAAGGCCAGCCGAGCCGGCACGTTGGCCTTGATCAGGCCGGTGATGACGTTGGTCGACGGGCGCTGGGTGGCGATCACCAGGTGGATGCCGACCGCTCGGGCCTTCTGGGCGATCCGGCAGATCGACTCCTCGACGTCGCGGGCGGCGACCATCATCAGATCGGCCAGCTCGTCGAGCACGACCACGATGTAGCTCAGCCGCTGGTACTCCTGGGGCTGGCCGTCAGGTCGGCCATCGGCCGACACGCCGGGCCTCGGTGCAAACCTGCCCTCGTCGACCGCCGAGTTGTAGCCGTCGAGGTCGCGCACCCCGACCTCGCTCAACAGGTCGTAGCGGCGCTCCATCTCCCGCACCGCCCAGGCCAGGGCGTTGGCCGCCTTCTTCGGGTCGGTTACCACCTCGGTCAGCAGGTGGGGCAGGCCCTGGTACTGGGTCAGCTCGACCCGCTTCGGATCGACGAGGATCAGGCGGACCTGGTCGGGGGTCGACCGCATCAGGATCGAGGTCAGCATCGAGTTGATGCAGCTCGACTTGCCCGAGCCGGTCTGGCCGGCCACCAGCAGGTGGGGCATCCTGGCCAGGTTGGCCATGATCGTGCGGCCGGTGATGTCCCGCCCGAGGGTGACCTCGAGCGGGTGGGTGGCGCCGGCCGCCTCCTCGGAGACCAGCAGGTCGCCGACGGTGATGACCTGGCGCCGGACGTTGGGCACCTCGACCCCGATCGCCTGCTTGCCCGGGATCGGGGCCAGGATCCGCACGTCGGGGGTGGCCATCGCGTAGGCGATGTCCTTGTGCAACGCGGTGACCCGAGCGACCTTGACCCCCGGGCCGAGCTCGAGCTCGAACCGGCTGACCGTCGGGCCGACGACGACGCCGATCAGCCGGGTCTCGACACCGTGCTCGGCCAGGGCGTGCTCGAGCTGGCGGCCGGTCTGCTCGACCGACGCCCGGTCGACGTCCTGGGCTTCGGTGCGGTCGAGCAGGTCGAGCACCGGCAGGTCCCACGAGCCCTCCGGCGGCTGGGGCACGGCCATGGCCAGGCCCTCGACCACGGTGGCCTGGGGCACCTCGATGACCGGGGCGACCGGCTCCTCCCAGGCGGACGGCACGGCGGCGCCGACGTCGTCCGGTTCGGGGGGCAGGACGTCGTCGATGTTCGGCTCGGGCGGGAACGGCTCCTCGGCCTCGGGCCGGAGGTCGATGTAGACGTCGGCCTGCTCGCTCGGGGGTGGGGGCTCCTCGAACATCGAGGCGAGCCCGGGGTGCCGGTCGGGCTCTGGCCTCGGCTCCTCGTCGGACCGGTCGCCCCGGGCGGAGCGACCGAAGCGGGGCCGGGGCAGCGAGACCCGGGCGATGCGAACGCGGAACGCGTCGCCAAGCGGGCCGAGCCGATCGGCGACGGCGTCGGCCACACCGGCCAGCGACATCGACGTCAGCAGGATGGCGGCGATCAGCAGCAGGACGGCGGCGATGATGGCCTCGCCAACCGGGCCGAGGTAGCGGTCGAGGGTGCCGCCGAAGAAGACACCGATCCAGCCGCCGGCTCCGCCGAGGTCCTCGGAGGGGGACGACCAGTAGGGCCGACCGCCGACGAGGTCGAGGATCGTGAAACCGGCGATGAACAGGCAGACCCACGGCAGCGCAGCCATGATCCGATCGCCGATCGGGCGACGCTTGCGCTTCCTGCGGCCCTTGCTGCGCAGGACCACCCAGCCGGCGGCCAGCAGGACGAGCGGGACCAGGAAGCGGGCGAGGCCGAACAGGGCGCCCGAGGCGGCGCCGAGGCCGCGACCGACGGGGCCGGTTGTCCCGGTGTAGAGCCCGAGACCGACGATGACCCCGAAGGCCATCAGGAGGAGGCCCAGAATGTCCCGACGATCTTCCTGGGCGCGACGCTTCGACGATTTCTTGCGTGCCGGTTTCCGTCCGCCCGTAGCCCCTCGACCGGAACGGGAGGTGTTCCGAGTTGACGTTGCCACAGTGTCGATCAGCTTAGCGCCTCGTCACCGCCCGGTGCGTGAGCCCACGGAGGGTGCTGGGCCGACCACCACACTCGACCGGATGCGGGCACGAGGCGGCCTGCGTGGTGCGCCCCGCTAGGAGACCGCTGAGCAATCGGCGTGCCGGCTCGGGGGGGCCGGGGTGTTGGTGTGGGCGGAGCCCGTTCGAACACGGGGACTGGGTGTCCGGGTTT